>JBHGBD010000001.1:0-674197 GCA_041946825.1 Terriglobia bacterium
GCTTCGCCATCCGCGAGGGCGGCCATACCGTCGGCGCCGGCAGCGTGACGGAGGTCATTCAATAAGCGAGTACTGATGCTACATCAAAAAATAAGAATTCGGCTGAAAGCGTACGACCACAGGATTCTCGACCAGTCTGCGACGGAGATCGTTTCAACCGCCAAGCGGACGGGCGCGCTGGTGGCGGGGCCGGTCCCCTTGCCGACGGCCAAGAACCGTTATTGCGTCCTGCGTTCGCCGCATACCGATAAGAAGTCGCGCGAGCAGTTTGAAATTCGGACTCACAAGCGTCTGATCGATTTGCTCGAGCCGACTCCGGCGACAATCGAAGCGCTGACCAAGCTGGATTTGCCGTCGGGAGTTGATATCGAGATTAAGGCATTTGGGAAGGAACATACAAAGTAACCGGAATTCGAGCTGAGTGACACGATGGTTGACGCGATTTTGGGAAAGAAGCTGGGGATGACGCAGTTCTTCGCCGCGAACGGCGATGTGGTGCCGGTCACGGTGCTCAAGGCCGGACCTTGCGTGGTGGTGCAGCGCAAGACGGCTCAGAAAGACGGTTACGAAGCCGTGCAGCTGGGATTGGTGGAGCTGCCCGGGCCCAAGCGCCTGTCGAAAGCGCTGGAAGGCCACTTCAAGAAGGGCGGCGCGAATCCCGTGCGCTTCCTTCGTGAGGTACGCCTGAAAGCCGACAGCGGCGAGGTTAAGGTCGGCGACAAAGTCCTTGTGGACAACTTCGCGGTCAACGAACTCGTGGATGTCATCGGCGTCTCGAAGGGGAAGGGCTTCGCGGGTTTCCACAAACGGCACCACTTCGGCGGCGGCGGGGCGAGCCACGGTTCCATGTTCCATCGCGCGCCGGGATCGATCGGCGCGTCCGCGTTCCCTTCTCGCGTGCTGAAAGGCATGCGCGCTGCAGGGCACATGGGAACGGACCGGGTGACGGCGCGAAACCTCCGAGTCATCCAGGTTTTGTCGGATGACCACACGCTCCTGGTGAAGGGGGCGGTTCCAGGCCCCGATGGCAGTTACGTGGTCGTGCGCCGCGCCAAGGCCCCCCACGCGTAAGAGTCGGCTGAGAGCATAAAGTAGTAGGCAGAAGGAACCATGGCAACGGTAGACGTGAAGAATCTCGAAGGGAAGACGGTCAAGCAGCTTGAGCTGGCGGACGGAGTGTTTGCCATCAAGCCGAACCAGAGTCTTCTCTGGGAAGCGGTAAAGGCTTATCTAGCGAGCCGGCGGCGCGGGACACACAAGACCAAAAGCCGCGGCGAAGTGAGCGGCGGGGGAAAGAAGCCTTGGCGGCAGAAAGGGACCGGCCGCGCTCGCGTGGGCAGTACCCGGAGCTCGCTTTGGCGGCACGGTTCGATCGCCCATGGGCCTCAGCCACGGGACTACTCATACCGCCTCCCCGAGAAGATGGTCCGCGGCGCGTTGCGTTCGGCCCTGGCGGCAAAATACCAGGAAAACAAGTTGGTGGTTGTGGACCAGTTCGACTTGAAAGAAGCGAAAACGAAAGCTTTCGCCGGAGCGCTCCAGAAGCTTGGAATCGAGAAAAAGGTCCTGGTCGTCAGTGACCATTCGAACCGCAATCTGGAGCTTTCTTCGCGGAATGTCGATGGTTGCGAGTTAGTACGTCATCATCAGGTCCACCCTTACCACGTTATGAGCCATGACCGCCTGCTGATCTCCGAGGGCGCCTTGACGCGTCTGCAGGAGGCGCTGCGATGACCAAGAACCCGTATCAGGTTTTGAAGAAGCCCGTCATCACCGAAAAGAGTGTGGATGCCAAGGAGCGCGCCCGGACACTCTGTTTCCAGGTGGATCGTCACGCCACCAAAGTTGACATCCGCGAAGCCGTGCAATCGGTGTTCAAGGTCAAGGTGGATTCGGTTCGAACGGCGGTTTACGAAGGCAAGACCCGTCGGCGTGGGCGCACTCAGGGGCACCGACCGGACTGGAAGAAGGCCTACGTCAAACTCAAGCCCGGGGAAAAGATGCCCGAGTACGCCGAGACGACGTGAGAGAACGAGGAACGGCAAGCATTGGATTTGTTGGGGCCTAAATCCAGTATTCGCCGTTTGAAGGTGTTATGGGAATCAAAACGTACCGACCCTATACAGAAACACGGCGGTTCCAGACGGGGCTGACCTACGAGGAGATCACGACCTCGGTTCCGCACAAGCCCTTGCTGGAACCTCGACAGCGGATCTCGGGCCGCAACAACCAGGGGCAACTCTCCATCTGGCATCGCGGCGGCGGTCACAAGCGGATGTATCGCGTGATCGATTTCAAGCGAGATAAGGTCGGCATTCCCGCCCGTGTGGCCACGATTGAGTATGACCCGAATCGTTCCGCATTTATCGCCCTATTGCATTATGCGGATGGCGACAAGCGTTACATTCTCTACCCGCTCGGGTTGAAAGTCGGCGACAAAGTGGTTTCGGGCGCCGACGCTGACATCGTCGTAGGTAATGCGCTGCCGCTAAAGAATATTCCTGCCGGAACGATGATTCACAATATCGAGCTTCGGCCTGGGAAGGGCGGACAGCTCGTGCGATCCGCGGGCGGTGCGGCGCAGTTGCTGGCGAAGGAAGGCGACTACGCGCAGGTCCGTCTGCCCTCCGGCGAAGTACGAAAAGTCTTTATGGACTGCATTGCGACGGTCGGCCAGGTGGGGAATCTCGACCACGAGAACGTCTCAATCGGCAAGGCGGGGCGCAAGCGCTGGAAGGGCATCCGGCCGACGGTGCGCGGCGTGGCTATGAACCCTGTGGATCATCCGCTGGGTGGCGGAGAGGGCAAGACCTCGGGCGGCCGCAACCCGGTGACGCCGTGGGGTCAGCCAACTCGCGGCTACAAGACGCGGAACAACAAGCTGACCGATCGCTTTATCGTCAAGCCGCGCGGCAGGAAGTAGGCGGGAGGATACTTTGGGAAGGTCGCTGAAAAAAGGCCCCTTTGTGGACGAGCACCTGATTAAGAAGGTCGAACTGCTCAACCGGCGGTTCGAAAAGAAGGTGATCAAGACTTGGTCGCGGCGTTCCACGATTGTTCCGGAGATGGTCGGGCATACGATTGCCGTGCACAACGGGAAGAAATTTATTCCCGTGTACATTACCGAAAACATGGTTGGGCACAAGCTGGGCGAGTTCTCGCCCACGCGCATCTTCAAGGGACACGGGGCCCGAATGGCTGCGGAGAAAGCGGCCGCAGCGGCAGCCCCTCCGCCCGGCGCCGCGGCACCGGCGGCTAAGCCGGCTGCTCCAGCGGCTGGGTCATCCAGCTAGCGGTTGAAGTCAAAGGGAACTGGGAGTAGTGAAGAATGGAAGCACGGGCCACGGCAAAGTACATTCGCATGTCGCCACAGAAGGCGCGGCTTGTCGTCGATTTAATTCGCGGGAAGAACGCGGGCGAAGCGATCAACATTTTAAGGTTCACCAAGAAGCGGGCCTCGCACGAAATCGAAAAGGTTTTGCGCTCGGCCATCTCCAATGCTGAACAGAAGTCGGAGAACCTGGATGTGGACCGCCTGATGGTGTCCCGGGCGTACGTAAACGATGCGCCCCGCGCCAAGCGCATCCGGCCGGCTCCCCAGGGACGCGCCTATCGGTACCAGCGCCGAATGAGCCACATTACCGTGGTGGTGCAAGAGGCTGGCAGCGAATGACGAAACTTGGGAGCATGCGGTTGAGAGTCTAAGGAGGAAAGCGGTGGGTCAGAAGGTTCATCCGTACGGGTTCCGCCTTGGTTACAACAAGACGTGGAAGTCTCGGTGGTTTGCCAAGAAGGGCTACTCCGAGCTACTCCACGAGGATCTGGAACTGAAGAAACGGCTGAAGGATCAGCTGCGCAGCGCGGGCGTGGCGGCGATCGAGGTCGAGCGTCCGGGAAACAAGCTGAAGATCACGATCCACACCGCGCGGCCGGGAATTATTATCGGTCGCAAGGGCGCCGAGATTGACCGCCTCCGGCAGGAAATCCAGCGGCGCACGGGACACGAAGTTCTGCCCATCAATATCCAGGAAGTGCATCGCCCGGAATTAAACGCCCAACTGGTCGCGGAGTCGATTGCGTTGCAGCTGGAAAAACGCGTGGCTTTCCGCCGCGCGATGCGCAAGGCCGTGGATTCCGCCTTGCGATTCGGGTGCAAAGGGATCAAGGTTCGTTGCGGGGGCCGCTTGAACGGAGCCGAAATCGCCCGGTCGGAGTGGTACTTGCAGGGCCGCCTTCCTCTGCATACGCTACGCGCGGACATTGATTTCGGGTTGGCCGAGGCGATGACGACCTACGGAGTCATCGGTGTGAAGTGTTGGATCTACAACGGCGAGATACTCGAGCAGAGGCGCCGGCCAGAGAAGGTTGAAGAACCGGTTAGTGCCACCGCGGCGTAGGAACCTTAGGCAGTTGCCAGTAACCAGCCTGACCGGGCTTGGCGATCTCCAACTGAGAAGTGGGAACGCCCCACTGAGAACAGCATTATGTTAATGCCCAGCAAAGTGAAGTTTCGCAAACAGCAGCGCGGCCGCCGCCGGGGAAAGGCTTGGCGCGGCTCCAGCCTTTCGTTCGGTGATTATGGCCTGAAGGTGCTCGAGGCCGGCTGGATTACGGGCCGCCAGATCGAAGCAAGCCGCGTGGCCATCATGCGCTTTATCAAGCGCGGCGGGAAACTCTGGATTCGCATATTTCCCGACAAGCCGGTCACCAAAAAACCGGCCGAAACCCGCATGGGAAAAGGGAAGGGCGCCCCGGAACTTTGGGTGGCGGTGGTGAAGCCCGGCAGGATTTTGTTCGAGATGGAAGGCGTGACGGAAGGGGAGGCCCGCGAGGCGATGCGCCTGGCCGGTCACAAGCTGCCTCTGCCCACGCAGTTTGTGGCGCGCGTGACGGCGTAATCGGCGGCGGGGGTTGATGGGATGAAATTCGAAAAGAAATTGAAGGCGGAAAAGATCCGGGAGTGGGGCGCGGACGAACTCAAGAACAAGGAACGCGAGTACGCCGACCAGCTCTTTCGGCTGAAGTTTCAGTTCGCGAGCGGGCAGACGGACACGCTTCCCAACCTGCGCGTTCTGCGCAAGAATCTGGCCAAGGTGAAAACTATCCGGCGGGAACAGGAGATTGCTGCGGCGGGCACGAAGAAATCCTAGAGAGGCTCCTGCCTGTCTAAGGAGTCTGGCAGAAGGTTATGAACACAAGGCGTCAGGAAAAAGTTGGCATCGTTACGAGCAACAAGATGCAGAAGACCGTCGTCGTCACCGTGGCGCGGCAGTACACGCACCCCTTCTACAAGAGAGTGGTCCGGCGCTCCAAGAGCTTCCTGGCCCACGACGAAAAGAATCAGTGCCAGGTGGGTGACACGGTACGGATTGAAGAAACCCGGCCATTGAGCGCGCGCAAGCGCTGGCGGGTGATTGAGGTCGTCGCCAAGGCGGCACAAGTCGCCCCGGTTCCGGAAGGTGTCGTATGATTGGAATGCGGACTATCCTTCAGGTAGCGGACAACTCCGGCGCGCGCCGGCTGGCGTGCATTTTGCCGGTGGGCGGCGATGTTGGGTTGCAAGCAGGGCTGGGCGATGTGGTGACGGCCTCCGTCAAGGAAGCGGCGCCTGACAGCGCTATTCCCAAAGGCAAAGTCGTAAAGGCCGTGATCGTCCGCATGCGGAAAGAGCAACGGCGGCGCGATGGCAGTTATATCCGGTTTGACGAGAACGCCGCAGTGCTGATTAACGAGGCCGGCGAGCCTGTCGGCACACGCGTCTTCGGACCCGTCGCTCGCGAATTGCGGGAAAAGAAATTCCTGAAGATCGTTTCCCTGGCGCCCGAGGTTTTGTAATGGCTACGAGACTCGACATCCGAAAGAACGATCAGGTCCAGCTAATTGCCGGACGCGATAAGGGCAAGACAGGCCGTGTGCTGGAGGTCTTGCCGCGCAAGCGTCAGGTTTTTGTCGAACACTGCAATATGGTGAAGCGCCACACACGCCCCAATCCCGCCAAGCAAGTTCGTGGCGGGATCCTTGAAAAAGAGGGGCCCGTTCACATCTCGAATGTGGCGCTGGTCTGCGACGAGTGCGGCGCGACCCGCATTCAGCACCGAAAGAAGACTGAAGGTAAAAAGGTTGTTACGGTGCGTGTGTGCGCCAAGTGCGAAAAAGTTCTGGACCGCTAGAGTGAGGAGAGAGGCCGAGCTGAAATCATGCTGCCGCGATTGAAAGAGCGATACCGAAACGAGATTGTTCCGGCGCTGATGAAGGAATTCAATTACCGGAATCCCATGGCTGTTCCGCGCCTGCGCAAGGTCGTGGTGAACATGGGCCTGGGCGAGGCGATCCAGAACGCCAAGCTGCTTGACTCGGCAACACGCGAACTGAGCCAGATCACCGGGCAGAAGCCCGTTATTACGCGGGCTCGCAAGTCGATTGCCAACTTCAAGCTGCGCAAGGCGATGCCGATTGGCGCCATGGTTACGTTGAGGGGCGACCGGATGTACGAGTTCATCGATCGTCTGATGAACGTGGCGCTCCCCCGCGTGCGTGACTTCCGCGGGCTCTCCACGCGGTCGTTCGACGGCCGCGGGAGTTACACGCTCGGTCTACGGGACCAGTTGGTGTTTCCAGAAATTGATTATGCCAAGGTTGAAAAGACCAAGGGTATGAATATTTCGATCGTGACCGACGCTCGGACCGACGCCGAGGCCTTGTCGCTCCTTCGGCATCTGGGCATGCCGTTCCGCGCCGAAGCCCAGCGCCGCCAGCCCGGGGCCGGTTCGTCGAATGAAAAGGTGGGAGGTTAACTCGTGGCGCGTTCTTCTCAGATGGCCAAGCTGGTCAGTAAACCCAAGTACAAGATCCGCCACCGGAATCGGTGCCGCATCTGCGGCCGGCCGCGCGGTTATCTCCGCAAGTTCGATATGTGCCGCCTGTGCTTCCGCCAACTGGCGCTGAAGGGCGATATCCCGGGAGTTATTAAATCCAGTTGGTAGCCGGAAGGATTGAAGTAGCGCACTTCTGATTTTTGGAGCTCTATGTCAGCTATCAGTGATCCCATTGCCGACATGCTTACGCGGATTCGAAACGGAATTTCGGCGCGCCACCCGCGCGTCGACATGCCTTCATCCAAACTTCGCGTCGAATTGGCGCGAATCTTGAAGGACGAGGGTTACATCGCCAACTACAAAGTCGCCGAGGAAGCGAAGAAAAAAGTGTTAAGGGTCTTCCTCCGATATAGTCCTGATGGCAGCAGCGTGATCTCGACGCTTGAGCGTGTCTCGAGACCCGGACGCCGGGTTTACGTTGGCGCGCGCGAGATCCCCCGGGTCATGGGCGGTATGGGAATCAATATCCTGACCACTCCTCGCGGATTGATGACCGGGAAGAGTGCCCGGAAGGCTGGTGTGGGAGGAGAGTTGCTCTGCAGCGTGAGCTGAGGTTCCGGCTCTGCTACGGGTTGAAACACTATGTCGCGAATTGGCAGGAAGATTATCGAGGTGCCCTCCGGCGTCAATGTGACGACCGCAACGTCGGAGGTAGTCGTCAAGGGGCCAAAGGGAACTTTGCATGTTCCGCTCCCGGCGGGAATCGAGATTGAGCGTCAGGACGGTCGGTTGGTGGCCCGCCGGGAGGATGACGAACACGCGGCACTGCACGGTCTGGTACGCAGCCTTCTCGCCAACGCTGTGACCGGCGTTACCAAGGGATTCGAAAAGCATCTGGATATTGTGGGAATCGGGTACCGCGCCGAGAAGAAGGGCAAGAGCGTTCTGTTTACGCTTGGATATTCACATCCCATCGATTTCCCGATTCCGGAAGGCGTTGAGATCACTGTGGACGCCAAGTTGACCCACGTTGTGGTCAGCGGCGCCGATAAGCAGCGCGTCGGCCAGGTGGCCGCGGAGATCCGGGGGTTGCGTCCGCCGGACCCATATAAGAACAAGGGCGTCCGCTATACCGGCGAACGCCTGAAGAAGAAGGTTGGCAAGGCGGTGGCTGCCGCCGGCGCGGCGAAGTAACCGAGGGAAACGGGGAGCACGAGGAACTCTATGTTGAAGCTGGCTTCCAAAAACCAAACGCGTCGCCGGATTCATGTGCGTATCCGGGCTCGTGTCGCGGGCCGACCCGGCATGCCGCGCCTGAACGTTTATCGATCCCTGGGGCACATTTATGCCCAGATCATCGACGACACTCAAGGCCAGACGGTGGTGTCGGCGTCAAGCGTTGACAAACAAATTCGCAAGGCTTTGAAGGGGGGCGGGAACGTCGCCGCCGCGAAGGCTGTGGGAAAGGTGTTGGCAGAGCGGGCGAAGGCAGCGAATATCTCCTGTGTCGTGTTTGACCGCGGCGGCTACGCCTACCATGGGCGAGTGAAAGCGCTGGCGGATGCGGCGCGCGAAGCCGGACTGAAATTCTAGAGGGAGTTTGAGGGGAGTACCGAGTTGCCAAATCGGATTGATGCCAATACGCTGCAGTTGAAGGACCAGGTCGTCTCGATCAACCGCGTCACCAAGGTCGTGAAGGGAGGTAAGAACCTCAGCTTCTCCGCATTGGTGGTGGTGGGGGATGGCGCTGGGCACGTCGGCTACGGCTCAGGAAAAGCTCGCGAAGTGCCCATGGCGATCCGCAAGGGGATCGAATCAGCCAAGAAGGCACTCGTGAAGGTCAATGTAATGGGCCGCAGTATTCCGCACACGACGCTGGGACGATATGGAGCGGGCAGAGTCCTGCTGAAACCCGCGCCGGAAGGGACGGGAGTCATCGCCGGCGGCGCCGTGCGTGCCGTGGTTGAGGCGGCGGGAATTCAAAACGTCCTCACCAAGTCACTGGGGACCACGAACCCCCATAACGTCGTAAAAGCCACCATGGATGCGCTCTGCAAGCTCCGCAATCCCGACGAAGTGGCGGCCGCGCGTGGCAAGGTAACGGAAGAAATCTAGAAGGTGGCGAGATCTGTGACTGAAAAATCTCAGCGAACAATTCACATCAAGTGGGTGCGAAGCGGGATTGGATTTACGTACCGCCAAAAAGAAATGGTGCGAAGCCTGGGGCTTCTTCGACTCAATCAGGTTGTGGCGCGACCAGACACGGCTCAGATTCGCGGCTTGGTGGCGCGCATCCCGCATCTGGTCGAAATCGTGGGGGAACCCCCAGTGCCCGCTCCTTGGGCGGCGATACCCGAATATGCGCTGAAGGCGCCGGAAGCGATCCTCCCAAAACCGCCCGAGCCGGAGAAGGCAGAGGGCGAGGCTGGCGCGCCTCCACAGGCAGTTGCTGCAGTCGAGGTGCCGGCAGAGGCATCAGAAGGCGCGAAGAGGGAAGAGCCGAAAGCCCCGACAAAGACCAAGAAGGCGGCCAAGTCGACGAAGGCCTTAGAAGTAAAAGGTAAGCCCAGCAAGGAAGAAGCCAAGAAGAAGACCAAGGCTGCGGCGGCCAAGGAGGTCAAGTCAGCCAAGGCGAAGAAGAAGTAGGCAACCAGACCATGTCCATTCACGTTGGAACAATTCGCCCCCCGCGTGGCGCCCACAAGCGCCGCAAGCGCATCGGTTTGGGGATGGGTTCGGGACACGGCAAGACCGCCACGCGCGGATCAAAAGGCCAGCATTCCCGGTCGGGCTCGAGCATGCGCCCGGGATTTGAAGGCGGGCAGATGCCACTTCATCGCCGCCTGCCGAAGCGCGGTTTCACGAATATTTTTAAGAAACATTTTGCCCTGGTGAACTTGCGCGACCTCGCAGAATTCAGTGCGGAACAGAAGATCACTCCTGAACTCCTCATGCAGCGAGGGCTGATCAAGAAGTTGGGCGATGGCCTGAAGATTCTTGGCGACGGTGAGATGAAGGCACCGCTGGAAATTTCCGCTCACTATTTCTCGAAGCCCGCCTTGGAGAAGATAAAGAAGGCGGGTGGCAAGGCTGAGGTCATCCGGGCATGATGGAGTCCATCAAGAGTATTTTCGAGATCCCGGATCTGCGCAAGCGGATTCTCTTTACCGTCCTGATGCTGGCGCTCTACCGTCTCGGCTCGTTTATTCCGACTCCGGGAATTAACGCCAGCGTCTTCGAACAGGCCTTTGAGAATCTGGCGGCCGGGCTCTTGGGCCTCCTGTCAATGTTTTCAGGCGGCAGCCTGCGGCGGCTGACGGTGCTCGCGCTGGGCATCATGCCCTATATTACGGCTTCTATTATTCTGCAGTTACTGACCGTGGTCTTCCCACATTTGGAAAAGCTGAAGAAGGAAGGCGAACTTGGCCGCCGCAAGATTACTCAGTACACGCGCTATCTGACTGTGGGTATCAGCGCCTTCCAGGCATTTACAGTCGCCGGTGTTTTGCAGCGCGCGACCTCGGCGGGAACTCCGCTGGTCACCAATCCGGGACCGGTATTCATCATCCAGACCGTCCTCACGCTGACCACCGGTGCGGTCTTTGTAATGTGGTTGGGAGAACAGATCACCGCGAGAGGGATCGGAAATGGCATGTCCCTTCTGATCTTTGCGGGAATTGTGGTGGGACTGCCGCGGGCCATCGGCGATCTTTACGACAAGGTTTTTGTCAGCCGGACCTGGAGCCTTCCAATCGTCTTGGTGCTGCTTGCCTTCATGGTCGCTGTCGTGGCCTTTATTGTGCTCGTCGAGCGCGGGGAACGGCGCATCCCCATCCAGTATGCGCGCCGCATCGTGGGAAGGAAAATCGTCGGGGGCGTTTCGACGCACTTGCCGCTCAAAGTCAATAGCAGTGGTGTAATGCCTATCATCTTTGCGGTTTCGATCCTGACTTTCCCGCAGACGATTGCATTGGTTGGGAATCTGAAAAACAACCGCGTTATCGGCTGGCTGCTGACGAGTTTCGCCTGGGGAGAGCCCCTCTACACGGTCAGCTACGTTTTGTTAATCCTCTTTTTCGCGCACTTCTACCTTTCGATTGTCTATAACCCCGATGAAGTGGCCGATAACGTCCGCAAGCAGGGGGGATTCATACCAGGCATCAGGCCCGGTAAGCGTACGGCCGACCATCTTGACGAAGTGTTGACCAAGATCACCTGGGTCGGCGGTGTCTATCTCGCCATCATCGCTCTAATTCCGGAATTGATGCTGGCAGGCCTGCGGGTCAACCACCTTCCGGGGGCGACCGGTATTTGGTTTGACGAACATCTGCCGACCTGGTTGCTGCACGGGCTTAATATTAATTTCTATTTCGGCGGCACCTCGTTGCTGATCGTCGTTGGCGTGGCAATGGACACGGTCCAGCAAGTGAACGCACAATTGATTATGCGGCACTACGAAGGATTCATGAAGAAAGGGCGCCTGAGAGGTCGACGCCCCGGGATGTAGGGGAAGCGAGGAGACTGTGAAACCACGCGCATTGATCTTTCTGGGGGCTCCGGGGGCCGGCAAGGGCACGCAGGCCCGGGAGATCTCAAAGGCATTTGGCATCCCGCAAATCTCGACGGGCGACATTCTTCGCGAGTCGGTCAAGAAAGGCACCGCCTTGGGCCTTGCGGCCAAGGCCAGAATGGAAGCCGGGCAATTGGTTCCTGACGAGGTTGTCTGCGGTATCGTGGACGAGCGGATCAGCGAGCAGGACTGTGCGGCGGGATTCATTCTGGACGGTTTCCCGCGCACCATCCCTCAAGCGGAATTCGTGGATCGGGCGCTCGCGGCGAAGGGAAAAGGGAGTCCGCAGGTTATCAATATCGCCGTGGATCAAGATGTCTTGATGAAACGTCTGACGGGTCGCCGCACTTGTTCGATCTGCGGAGAGATCTACAATATCTACTTCGGGCCTCCCAAACAGGAAGGCGTATGCGACAAGGAGGGCGGGAAGCTGTTGCAGAGGGCGGATGACAACGAGAACACAATCCGCCAGCGCCTGGTAGCCTACGAGAACCAGACCAGCCCCCTGATCGAGTACTATCGAAAGAAGAGCCTGCTCCACGATGTGAACGGGAATCGCGACCCCGAGCCAATCGCCCAGGAATTGGTCCAGTTCCTGAAGAACGCATGAGCATTGAGTGCAAATCGCGAGCTGAAATCGAGAAGCTACGGCGCGCCGGCCGACTCGTGAGGGAGTTGTTGTACGAAATTCGAGACCGTATCCGGCCCGGCATGACAACCATGGAACTTGAGCGATACGCAGAAAAGAGGCTGAAAGAGCTTGGGGCCCGCCCTGCATTCAAAGGCTATCGCGGTTACCCTTGCTGTCTGTGCACTTCGGTGAACGACCAGATCATCCACGGGATCCCTTCCGAACGGAAGCTGAGGGAAGGTGATATTCTCAGTCTGGACCTGGGAGTAGTTCTGGACGGATATTACGGCGACTCGGCCATTACGGTCCCGGTCGGACAGATATCGGAGCCACTGCAAAAGCTTTTGCGCGTGACCGAAGAAGCGCTGGAGTTGGCGATTCAAAATGCGCGTGCCGGAAACCACCTGGGCGACGTCTCGGCGACAGTCCAGCAGCACGCGGAGAAGAACCACTACACGGTGGTGCGGGAATTCGTCGGACACGGGATCGGCCGGGATCTGCACGAGGAGCCTCAGGTTCCAAACTACGGGACTCCGGGTCACGGGCCGGTTCTGAAGGAAGGCATGGTCCTGGCTATTGAACCGATGGTCAACTCGGGCGGCGCGGCCGTGAGAGTCTTGGACGACAGGTGGACGGCGGTGACGGCGGACGGCGGCTATTCCGCCCATTTCGAGCATATGGTTGCGGTGACCCGCAACGGCCCGGATGTTCTGACCAGGTGGTGATTCGCTGAGCCTGTCTGGGGAAAAGGCCGCCGGCGGATCGGGAATTTGGTTGAGCAGTTTATGGCGAAGGAAGAAGCAATCGAGGTTATTGCGACGGTGGTTGAGCCTCTGCCGAACGCGATGTTTCGAGTCGAACTGGAGAATAAACACCGGGTTCTTGCGCATATCTCCGGAAAGATGCGGAAGAATTTCATTCGCATCCTTCCGGGAGACAAGGTGGCTGTGGAACTCTCTCCATACGACTTGACGCGCGGACGGATTGTTTACCGGTATAAGTAGTCCGGGAGGGGGACAATCAACGCGGGAATGTGGTGGATCTTGATGGGCCCGGTGGGGCCCGAACAAAGGATTGAGCGGAATTGTCCGCGGAGCGGAAAGCGATGAAAGTTCGGTCATCGGTTCGAAAGATTTGTGCAAAGTGCAAGATTATCCGGCGCCGGGGAGTGGTCCGCGTGATTTGCGAGAACCCCAAGCATAAACAGCGCCAGGGGTAAGTATAGAAACTCGAAAATCGAAATGCGTTCCAGCGTCTGAAGATCGAGTGTTGACGATCTGACAATTTTCGAGTTTGGTTTTTCGAATTTCGATCTTTGAGAGGTTGTTATGGCAAGAATTGCGGGAATAGATTTGCCGCGAACCAAGCGGGCGGAAATTGGTTTGACGTATATCTTCGGAATCGGGCGTGCGCGGTCCATGTCCATTCTGGTTCGCGCCGGCGTTCATCCTGACAAGAAGGTCAAGGACCTGACCGACGACGAAGTCAACAAGATCCGCCAGATCATTGAGGAGGAGGGAGCCGTCGAGGGTGATCTCCGGAAAGAAACCGCAATGAATATCAAGCGGTTGATCGAAATTGGCTCCTATCGCGGATTCCGTCATCGACGCAACCTTCCGGTGCGAGGTCAGCGCACGCACACGAACGCTCGAACCCGTAAGGGACCCCGGCGAGGAACGATTGCCAACAAGAAGCGGGCTACAGCGAAGACTTAGATCCCGGGGGATTTGTTCGGCGACTAGGATTGAGGAGACATGGCGAAACCGGCTGCGAAACCAGGCAAGAAGAAGGTCTTTAAGAAGAAAGAGAAACGGATCGTGCCAACGGGCATTGTGCATGTTCACGCTACGTTCAACAATACACAGATCTGCGTGACCGATCCTGACGGGAAAGTGGTGTGTTGGGCGAGCGCGGGTTCGCTGGGTTTCAAGGGGTCGCGCAAGGGGACTCCCTTCGCGGCCCAGCAGGCCGCGCTGCGTGCGGCCAATACGGCGCGTGACCACGGCATGCGGACAGTGGAAGTTCGCGTGAAGGGCCCCGGCTCGGGCCGTGAGTCGGCCATCCGCGCGCTGGCGACCGCCGGGCTTGATGTGCGTCTGATCAAGGACTCGACGCCCATCCCTCACAACGGCTGCCGGCCGCCCAAGCGCCGCCGGGTTTGATTCGACGAGGAGGATGATTTGGCAAGATATCGTGACGCAGTTTGCAGGCTTTGCCGCCGGGAAGGCATTAAGCTTTTCTTGAAGGGCCAGCGCTGTCTGACCGACAAGTGTGCGATCGAGAAACGCAATTTCGCCCCAGGCCAGCATGGCAAATCGCGGCGGCCCAAGCTTGTGGGGTACGGGTTGCAGCTCCGTGAGAAGCAGAAGGTTCGCCGGATCTACGGAATTCTGGAGGAACAGTTCCGCTCTTACTTCGAGAAAGCCGCGGCCATGAAGGGTATTACGGGCGAAAATCTGCTCCACCTCCTCGAGCAACGGCTTGACAACGCCGTTTACCGGATGGGATTGGCAACCTCACGCGCGGCAGCTCGCCAACTTGTGCGGCACGGACATATCCAGGTTTCCGGCCGCAAAGTCAATATTCCTTCCTTCCAGGTTTCGCCGGGACAGGAAATCGCGGTACGCGAGACCAGCCGTAACATCCCCGGCATCCTCCATGCGTTGGATCTGATGGGAGGGCGTGGGGTTCCCGCCTGGCTGGAATTCGACCGCGCCGGCATGAAGGGCAAGGTCCTTTCGGTGCCCAAACGTGAAGACGTGAATTTCCCGATTCAGGAGCAAATGATCGTCGAACTCTATTCCAAGTAGCGCTGAGGTACGACGCGCCAGTTGTGGTTATAGATCGCAGTTTCAGTGGGGGCCGAATCACTCGGTTCCTGCAGGGGAGGTAAGAAATAGATGCTTTGGAAAGGATTTCAGAGACCTAAGCGGTTGGCTGCGAACACCGACACGCTGACCGACAAGTACGGCCAGTTCAGCGCACAACCTTTCGAACGTGGTTTCGGAACCACCATCGGCAACGCGCTGCGAAGAGTGTTGCTTTCTTCAATCGAGGGCGCAGCAATCACGGCCGTGAAGATTGAAGGGGTTTTGCATGAGTTCTCTTCGATCCCCGGAGTCGTTGAAGACGCCACGGACATCATCCTCAACCTTAAGCAGATTCCCCTGAAGATGAATGTCGAGGGACCGAAGACCCTTTACCTCAACGTCGACCAGCCCGGGGAAGTGACTTCGCGGATGGTCCAGGAAGACGCCGATATCGAGATTCTCGATAAGGATATCCCCATCGCTACCGTCAGCGAGGGCGGGAGCCTGCATATCGAGATGCGCGTAAAGAGCGGCCGGGGCTATGTGTCCGCCGAAAAAAATTTCGACGAGGATCTGCCCATCGGCTACATTCCCGTGGATTCCGTCCACTCTCCCATCCGCAAAGTGAATTACACGGTTGAGGCGGCGCGCCTGGGGCAAATGACCGACTACGACAAGCTTACACTCGATGTATGGACCAACGGTGCGATTGCGCCCGCAGATGCCGTGGGGTTGGCGGCGAAGCTCCTCAAAGACCACATGAATATCTTCATCAACTTTGACGAGGCGCCCGAAATCGAGGAAGTTCGCTCGGAAGAAAAAGCGGCGGTCCGAAACGAGAATCTGGACAGGTCGGTGGAAGAACTCGAGCTTTCGGTGAGGTCCTACAACTGCTTGAAGAATGCCAATATCTCGACTATTCGTGAGCTTGTTCAGAAGTCTGAACAAGAGATGTTGAAAACAAAGAATTTTGGCCGGAAATCCCTAAACGAAATCAAGGAAATCCTGGCGGCCATGGGTCTGAGCTTGGGGATGAAGTTCGACGAGAAGGGAACTCCCATCATGCCGGCCCAGGAAGCCCCTAGCCCGCAAGTGTAGCACCAAACACGGGAATCGCAGCTCAGCAGGCACCACGGGGCGCCAACCGCGCAAGAGGAAGCAGAGAGAATGCGTCACCGCAACTACGGAAAGAGACTGAGTAGAAATACCGAGCACCGTCGCGCGGTGCTGCGCAATCTCGTGACGTCTTTGATTCTTGAAGAACGCATCGAGACAACCGTGGCGAAAGCTAAAGCGACTCGAGGGTTGGCAGAGGAACTCATCACCCTTGGCAAGCGCGGCGACCTTCATGCGCGGAGGCAGGCCGCAAGCTATTGCATGACTGCTCCAGCCGTCAAGAAACTCTTTGAGGACGTCGCCAAGCGTTTTGCCTCACGTCCCGGCGGTTACACGCGGATCGTGCGGACGGGATGGAGAAAAGGCGATGGCGCCGACACGGCAGTCCTCGAACTCGTCGGGACGCAAGTCCTGCTGAAACATGCTGAGGCCCGAGCCAAGAAGGCGGAGGCCGTGCGAAAGCGTCAGGAGGAAGCCGCCAAGGCCGAACAGCAGCCCGCTCCGCCGGAAGAGGGCGAGGAGAAGAAGTAGCGAGATATCACAAACAGTTCTAACATGATCCCGGCCTGGAGTATTGCTCCTGGCCGGGTTTTGTTTTTTCGAATGTCTGCCGATTCTGTTCCTGCGTCCGACACCAAGCCGCGTCCGTCATCGGCCCTGCCTCGAAATGTCCAAGCTTTGGGTTGGGTGGCGTTTTTCAACGACACCGCAACGGAGATGAGCTATTGGTTGCTTCCCCAGTTCATGGTGACCATCCTCGGGGCAGGGCCTATAGCTTTCGGGTTGATGGAAGGCGCCGCCGAAACCATGGCAAGTTTCGGGAAGCTGATTTCCGGGACGCTTTCCGACCGCCTGCGCCGCCGCAAACCGCTCGTTGCCACGGGCTATACGGCTGCCAACCTTGCCAAGCCGCTCCTTGCATTGGCGCAATCATGGGGCCAGGTTTTCTGGATCCGCTTTATCGATCGCGCGGCGAAAGGCTTCCGCGCAGCGCCACGTGACGCCCTCATGGCTGAATCCGTTCCGCCCGGGAAGCGAGGGGCAGCCTTCGGATTTCGTCAATCCATGGATTCGGCAGGGGCCTTTGTCGGCCCGCTCGCGGCGGTTCTGCTTCTCCCAGTCTTTCTCGGGAACGTCCGCTACGTTTTCTGGGCGGCGAGTCTGCCGGGCTTGGCCAGCATCCTCTTGGCATGGTTTGCCGTTCGGGAAATTCGGCCAGCGGATCTCCCCTCGGGAGTTGACCGGCCGAGATTGCTGGACGCCCTGCGAGGCAGCGACCGTCGGCTGTTGGTGATCCTGTTTGCGGTGGCCCTTTTTTCTCTCGGCAATTCTTCGGACCTATTCCTGATTTTGCGCGCTCAAAACCTGGGTGTACGCGGGGAACTTGCGCCAATACTGGGCCTGATTTTCAACTTGGTTTATACCTTCCTCAGTTGGCCCATTGGAAAACTCTCGGACCGGATTCCGCGGCGCGGGCTCATCGTGCTTGGGTATGTGATCTATTCCGGAGTCTATTTCGGATTTGCCCGCACGCACTCCGCTCAGATTGTCTGGCTGTTAATGCCGCTTTACGGTCTCTACTACGCGCTTACGGAGGGTGTCCTCAAGGCCTGGATCAGCGACCTCGTCCCCAGCCACTCTCGAGCTTCAGTTTTCGGATTGTTCCACTGGGTTGTCGGTGTGACCGCTTTTCCGGCAAGTCTTTTCGCCGGCTGGCTCTGGCAGCATTACGCGCCCGCGATTCCCTTCTACTTTTCAGGAATCTTGGCTTTATTCTCAGCGTTCTTGCTCGCAGTCGCTTGAATTTCTTGAACGGCACGCGCGTCATTCTTGGGAGTGAACAGGCGGTGCCGAAGGTAGATCACGAGCATCCCAATTCCCGCGCCGGAGGTGTCAATCCCACAATCAAGCAGCGACGCCCCGCGGCCCGGTACGAACCACTGGTGAAGTTCATCGGTCAGCGAATAACCTGCAGCTATGGCGAAACCCATGAGCGCGGTGCGTAACCGCCATGATAAATCGCGCCCGCCACGCAGAGAGCCGTACAGCAGTAAGGCAAATAGTGCGTATTCACTGACATGGGCTAGCTTTCGGACAAGATTATGTACCGACTGGAAAGTTGCCGGGGAAAGAGAGATGTGCAGGAAATCAAGGACCTGATGTAGGAGCCAGGATGTGAACGAACCGCCATAGGTTCCTGTCGAGAAGTAGTAAATTGACGCGGCCCACGCAACCGTGGTTGCCCACCAGAGGTATCCATGGAGTGAGCGCTCGGCAGACGAGGTGGCGGACGGGCTATTCAAGCCGGTAGTTGGGTGCTTCCTTCGTGATGATGACGTCGTGGACGTGGCTCTCACGCAGGCCGGCGCTGGTGATCCGAACAAAGCGGGCGCGCTGCTGAAGCTCGTCGATCGTAGGGCACCCGCAATAGCCCATACCGGAGCGCAGCCCGCCCACGAGCTGCGTCACCATCTCCGCAAGCAGCCCTTTGTAAGGTACCCGCCCCTCGATCCCTTCGGCAACTAGCTTGGAAACTTCGCCTTCCTGTGCGTAGCGATCGCCCGATCCCGCAGCCATGGCGGCGATCGAGCCCATGCCTCGGTAGGATTTGAACGTGCGGCCTTGATAAAGGATCGTCTCGCCAGGGCTCTCTTCGGTTCCGGCGAAAAGGCTGCCGATCATGACGGAACTGGCCCCAGCGGCAATCGCTTTAGTGACGTCTCCGGAGAACTTGACGCCGCCGTCGGCGATGATGGGAACGCCTGCCTGGCGCCCCACGCGAGCGCATTCGGCGACAGCGGTCAACTGAGGTACGCCTGCGCCGGTAACAACCCGGGTCGTGCAAATCGAGCCGGGTCCAATCCCCACTTTTACACCATCAACGCCAAGCTGAATCAGGTCGCAAGCGCCGTCTGCGGTGGCGACGTTTCCTGCCACCACATCCACTTCGGGGAGTCTCGCCTTGAGCGTCCGCACGGCCTCCAATACGCGCGACGAATGGCCGTGCGCCGTGTCCACGACGATAACGTCCACCTTGTTTTTCACGAGTTCCTGGGCGCGCTCCAGATAATCCCCCGTCGCCCCTACCGCCGCACCCACACGCAGGCGGCCATGCTGGTCTTTGGCCGCATTCGGGTACTTAATTCTTTTTTGGATATCCTTGACGGTTATAAGCCCCTTGAGGTTGAAATTGTCGTCGACGACCAGCAGTTTCTCCACGCGATGCCGGTGAAGGATTTCTTCGGCGTCATCCAATGTCGTTCCCACTGGAACCGTCACGAGATTCTGCTTGGTCATCACCTGCTCGACGGGCAAGTCGAAGCGCGACTCGAACCGCAAGTCGCGGTTGGTCAGTATGCCGACGAGTTTTCCGTTGCGCGTTACGGGGACACCGGAGATTTTGTACCGCTTCATGATTTCCAGCGCGTCGGCGATGTGGCTATCAGGTGGAATCGTGACCGGATCCACGATCATTCCGCTTTCCGACCGCTTGACTTTGTCGATCTCGGTTGCCTGCTGGGCAATCGGCATGGTGCGATGCATGATCCCGATTCCGCCCTGCTGCGCAAGCGCGATGGCGAGGCGTGATTCCGTAACCGTGTCCATCGCCGCACTGACGATGGGAATGTTCAAAGAAATATTGCGCGTGAATTTCGTGCGCGTGTCGACTTGCGCGGGGAGTACGGCGGATTTGGCGGGCAGCAAGAGCACATCATCGAATGTCAATCCCTCCGGAATCGGGCCGTCCAGCATGGCGCCTCCCTCGGTGAAGTGTCCGATCGAAAGTTGAACTTCTGATTCTATTCGGCCCTCTGTTAAGCGTCAAGCAACGATTGTTCCACCAGGGACGAGGCGGAATCGAACGGCAGCTGCATTTCAGGGTCAGAGTATAATGCCCGGTGCAGAATGGCCGCGAGTGCCTGCGGCAATGAGAGAGGTGATTATGAAGTGTCGATTGGCCGGCTTCTTCCTTTTGAGCTTCGTTCTTTGCGCCATTGTGTCTGTCACTCTCTTCGCCCGCGAGCAGAATGCCTCGCTGAGACTCAGCGAAGGATGGGCGCTTCGGTCTTCCGCCGAGGTCCCTGAGAAGGGAGAAGTTTTGTCTACGCCGCAATTCTCACCGGTCGGTTGGCAGCACATCTCTGTCCCCACGACGGTCCTTGCGGCGCTCGTCCGAAACGGAGCTTATCCCGACCCCTATTTCGGGATGAACCTGCGCTCCATCCCGGGCGCGAGCTATCCCATCGCGCAAAATTTCTCCAATCGCCCGATGCCAGAAGAAAGTCCTTTTCGTGTGCCCTGGTGGTTCAGGAGTGAATTCACCATCCCGAACGAATACCGGGGGAAGACCCTCTGGCTCCACTTCGACGGAATTAACTTTCGGGCCAACGTCTGGCTGAATGGGAAGCAAATCGCGGATTCGAACGACGTCGCCGGCGCGTTTCGCATTTTCGAGTTCGATGTAACCGGGATTGCGAAGGTGGGCCAGCGGAATGCCCTCGCAGTTGAGGTATTCCCACCACAGGCGAATGACCTTGCGATCACCTGGGTGGATTGGAACCCCGCGCCGCCAGACAAAGACATGGGTCTTTATCGCGATGTCTACCTGAGTGCGAGCGGCCCGGTGGCGCTCCGCTGGCCGCACGTGGTCAGCAAGCTTGATCTCCCCGATCTTCAGAAGGCGCACCTCACGGTGAGCGCTGAGCTTCGCAACGCAACTGAGCACGCCGTGAAGGGAACGCTGGAAGGCGAAATCGATAAAATCAGGTTCGCGCAGGAAGTGGAATTGGGTGCGCACGAGACCCGGGTCGTAAAATTCAGCCCAGACAAGTTCTCACAATTGAACATTTCCCAGCCTCGACTCTGGTGGCCGGCAAAGCTCGGGCCACAAAACCTGTATACCTGCATGCTGAAGTTCGAGACAGAACGCAATGTTTCCGACCGTGCCACCGTCAACTTTGGAATCCGGGAGGTCACGTCAGAATTGAACGAAAAGGGCTACCGCGTCTTCAAGGTCAACGGCAAGAACATCCTGATTCGAGGAGCGGGTTGGGCCCCGGACATGATGCTACGGACCGACCCGGCGCGGCAGGAAGCGGAACTCGGTTATGTCCTCGACATGAACCTTAATACCGTTCGCTTGGAAGGTAAGCTTGAGGACGAGCACTTCCTCGAGATCTGTGACCGTCGCGGGATTCTCCTGCAGGCCGGCTGGTGCTGTTGCGACCATTGGGAGAAATGGAAGAACTGGAAAGACGAAGACTACACGATTTCGGCAGAATCGCTGAAGGATCAGATTCGCCGCCTGCGCAGCCATCCCAGCCTGTTCGACTGGCTTAACGGAAGCGACGGCCCGCCACCCCCGACAGTGGAGGAAACCTACATCAAGATTCTGACGAACTACGATTGGCCGAATCCATTCCAATCCTCGGCAACTCAAAAGACTACGACCGTGAGTGGCCAGACTGGCCTGAAGATGACAGGCCCGTATGAATACGTCGCCCCTTCCTACTGGCTGACCGATACCTCACGCGGTGGGGCTTTTGGCTACAACACGGAAACCGGCCCTGGCCCGGCAGTACCGCCTTTTGAGAGCCTGCGTCTGATGTTACCCAGAGAACACCTGTGGCCAATCGACGAGTTCTGGGATTTCCATGCTGGCGGCGGTGCATTCAAAAACCTGAACGTCTTCAGCGAAGCGCTCAACGCGCGTTACGGTCAGGCTACCAGCGTAGAGGACTACGCCTGGAAGGCTCAACTTCAGGCTTACGAAGGCGAGCGCGCAATGTTTGAGGCCTTCGGGCGCAACAAATACACCGCCACGGGAGTGATTCAGTGGATGCTCAATAACGCCTGGCCGTCGCTGATCTGGCATCTCTACGATTACTATTTGCGTCCCGCGGGAGGATATTTCGGCACCAAGAAGGCCTGTGAGCCATTGCACGTCCAATATTCGTACGATGACCGATCCATTGTCGTGGTGAACAGCCTCTATGAGGATTTCAAGAAAATGAAAGTGACGGCCCGTGTGCTGAACATGGACATGGGCGAGAGGTTTAAGAAAGAATCTGATCTCGATGTCGAGCCCGACAGCAGCACGAAGGTATTTTCCATCCCGGAGCTTCAAAATTTGAGTACGACCTACTTCCTCAAACTAACCCTTAACGACGCCGCCGGCAAAACCATCAGCTCGAACTTCTACTGGCTGTCAACCAAGCCAGAAACACTGAACTGGGAGAAGTCTACCTGGTATTACACACCGACCAAGGCGTTCGCTGACTACACGGCGCTCCAGACCCTGCCTAAGGTTCGGTTGAAGGTGGCAAGCGTGAGCGAGAGCAAACGCGGCGAAGGGTTGGCGCGTGTCACTGTCGCAAACCAAGGTCCGAGCCTGGCCTTGTCGGTCCATCTCAAGATTGTCAAGGGCAAAGGTGGGGAAGAACTCCTGCCGATCATCTGGGAGGACAACTACTTTACTCTTCTTCCGGGTGAGTCACGCGTGGTTCATGCAAGATATCGTCCGGCCGACCTGAAAGGAGCAGAGCCTGTCGTCGACGTCGATGGGTGGAACGTTGCGCAGTAAGTCGGGGACTACGCAAAAAACGTTGAAGGATAGCGGGGCATCGGTCAGGCACGCCCTGCCGTGCCGACTACCACAGGGCTTTAGTGATGCCCTTGCCCACGGCTTTGGTCCCGCGTGCCACAAGGCCGGGAGTGGCCTTCACACCGCTGCCGACCGCCACAACGCCGCTCTTGGTCGCGCCACCTGTCGCCTTTCCGACCGTGGCCACGCCCGACCCCGTCGCTTGTGCGGCGTCGGCAGTCGTTTGGGCGACGACCACCGTGCCGTTACTGATCTTCTTGCCCGCATAGCGGATGGCTCCAGCCTGCGCGTCCTGCGTCCCCCAGGCAAGCATCAGGGCGCCCAAGAAGAATGAGAGAATCGTGTATCGCATCCTGAACCTCCTTCATCACTCGCGGGTCGTGAATTAGCTGGAGTTTCGACCGCAACCCAATTTGCTTTCATTTCCTTTAGACGCTCTTTACATTCGAAAGGTTGGCAAGCTGCTGTCAAGCTGCGGGGCTGAAAATTGACACGATGATGGACGTGTGTTAGCTTGAGATTCTCGGCATCGGACGGTCGAATCGACAAACGCGGCGCATCCTACCCTGAGAATCCACCATGGCAAGCCGTGACAGTTTTTTCTTTGAGCGCTTAGGTCTCATGGAGCGGGATCTCGAACGCTACATTGCTGCTGCCCTCGCGGAAGGTGGGGACTACGCGGACCTCTATTTCGAGCACACGACGCGGTCGTCCATTCTCCTTGACGAGTCGCTGGTGAAGGGCGCCACCGAGGGCATCTCGATGGGTTGCGGCGTACGCGCGCTCGCCGGCGAGCAGACGGGCTATGCCTACACCGACGACCTGAATCCTGAACGTATCCTTAAGGCGGCGCGCATTGCCGCGCGCATTGCCAGCGGACCGGCACGCGTTTCAAGCATCGGGCTCACCACCATGGAGCCTGCACGGAACCTCTATCCCGTTGCACATCCCTCCACCGACCGCGAACTGACCGAGAAGCTTGAGCTGGTATTCCGCGCTGACCGTGCAGCGAGAGGCTTCGATCCGCGGATTCGCGAGGTGCGGGTCAACTATATCGATCAGGTTCGGCACGTCCTCGTGGCGGGCTCGGACGGACGCGTCGTCGTCGATTTCCAGCCCATGGTTCGCATGGGTGTTTTCACCATCGCACAAGAGAACGGCAAACTCCAGTCCGGCTCGAGCGGCGGCGGCGGCCGGGTGGGCCTCGAGTTTTTTCGAAACGCGAATTCGCCCGAATCATTCGCGCGCGAGGCTGCTCGACAGGCCATCGTACAACTTTCCGCGCAGGAAGCTCCGGCGGGAGAAATGGAAGTTGTACTTGGACCGGGCTGGCCGGGAATTCTCCTCCACGAAGCCATTGGACACGGACTCGAAGCTGACTTCAACCGCAAGGGAATTTCGGCGTTCAGCGGGCGAATCGGTCAGCGCGTGGCGTCCGAGAAGTGCACTGTTGTCGATGACGGGACAATTCCCAACCGTCGCGGATCGCTGAACGTGGACGACGAGGGGTCGCCCACCCAGAAGACCGTCCTAATTGAGGACGGCATCTTGCGCGGCTATCTGCAGGACCGCCTGAGTGCCTCGGTGATGAAATCCACTCGCACCGGAAACGGCCGGCGCGAGAGCTATGAGCACCTCCCCATGCCACGTATGACCAATACTTACATGCTGGCGGGTGATGAAGAACCTCAGGAAATCATTCGCTCAGTCAAGCGCGGGCTCTATGCTTCTTATTTCGGTGGCGGCCAGGTGGATATTACCAACGGAAAATTCGTTTTCTCAGCCTCAGAGGCCTATCTGATCGAAGACGGGAAAATTACCGCGCCCGTCAAGGGAGCAACGCTGATCGGTGACGGCCCAACTGTCCTGACGCGCGTTACGGCAGTCGGGAATGATCTTCAACTCGACCCGGGCATCGGGACGTGCGGGAAAGACGGCCAGAGTGTGCCCGTGGGCGTAGGGATTCCGACTCTTAAGATCAGCCGGTTGACTGTAGGTGGAACCGCGCCACGTGGGGTACAAACGTTTCAATAAAGGGTGAAGTGAAAAGGGTGAAGGATAAAAGCAAAGGAGAAGTTGAGTGTTAAGCAAACTTGACTCTTAGCTTTCTGGATCTTTCCTTTCCCCTTTAGATATTAGAGACGATGGCGAGGAATTCTCTCGAGCAAATCGCCGCTGACCTGGTTGACGGTTCGATACGCGCGGGCGGGTCAGCCGCCGACGTCACGGTGCGCGACAGTGACGAATTCTCGACCGTACTCCGCCTTGGTAAGGTTGAAAGCCTGAAGGAAGCAGCGTCGAAGGCGCTTGGGCTGCGGGTCTTTGTAGGCGTGCGCAGCGCGACTTCATACTCCAGTGATTTCTCCCCCAAGTCGCTCGAGCGGCTGGTGCACCGTTCACTGGCAATGGCCAAAGTCACTTCGGAAGATCCCGCCAGCGGCTTGCCGCAGGCCGAGTTGCTTGGCTCCCACGAGAACGACTTGGAGCTCTATTTCCAGGATGTCGCCGAGCTTTCTACGGACGACCGGATCGATTTTGCGCGACGCGCCGAAGACGCAGCACTCGCCACGGACCCCCGTATTCGCAATTCCGAGGGCGCCTGGTTCGAAGCGAGTTGGGGCACGAAAGCCTACGCGAATTCCCTGGGGTTTTGCGGAAGTTATCGGACCTCTTATTGCGCCGTTTCGGTTTCGCCTATCGCGCAAAACGACAGCATGCAGCGCGATTATTGGTATTCGGTTTCAAGGCGGGCGGCGGGGCTTGAAGATCCGGAAGCGGTGGGCCGCAAGGCAGCCGAGCGCGCCCTGCGCAAGCTGAACGCTCGAAGGGTCCCCACCTGTCGCGTGCCAGTGGTATTTGATCCTGAAACCGCGCGGTCAATTGTGAGCCACGTTTTTGAGGCTGTGCGCGGCGACGCCATTTATCGCAGCGCATCGTTTCTGACCGGCAAACTTGGCCAGCGAGTAGCGGGTGAGAATGTCACGGTCCTCGATGATGGCCTGCGCCCAGCGGGTTTCGGGTCCAGGCCATTTGACGACGAAGGTGTGCCTGCGTCTGTTACCCCTGTCATCGAACACGGAGAGCTTCGGAATTATCTTCTCAACTGTTATACAGCACGTAAGCTTAACCTGAAGACGACCGGGAACGCTTTTCGCGGCATCGCCGGGCCGCCGAGCGTGGGCCCGAAGAATTTCTATCTCGCGGCAGGTGAACGTTCACCTGAGGATATCATCCGCTCCGTCAAAAGCGGATTTTATGTGACGGAATTGATGGGCTTCGGCGTGGATATCGTGACTGGAGACTATTCCCGCGGCGCGGCCGGGATGTGGATCGAGAACGGCGAGCTTGCGTTTGCCGTCGAGGAAGTTACCATCGCCGGCAACCTTGCGGGAATGTTGAACCAAATCGAAGAGATCGGTTCCGATCTGGAATTTCGGAGCTCGGTAGCCGCCCCCACGTTGCTGGTGGGCGGGCTGACGGTGGCGGGAACCTAGGCCGAAGGATCTCGAAAGTCGACTTTCGGAAATTGACAGCGCGTCATTTCTCTTGCTTCTCAAATTTGGAGGTTCGGTTTTCGAGCGTGCACGTGGACGAGGAGCGCTCCAGCGCCGTGTATGTCGTGGCCGCCGCGACCGTAATGGCCGTGGTTATTGCGGTCGTGGTGCTGCTAAGCCGCGGCGTCGAACGTCCGTCGCCCGCCGCTTCCGCGATGGGAGAAGAACAGAACGCCTACCTTCGCCAAATCACGGTCGCCGATGCGAGCATGAGCGCCGCCGAGAATTTCCTCGGTCATAGGGTAACCTATCTCGACGCGAAGGTGACGAATAGAGGAACGAAGACGATCCGCGAGCTTGAATTGGAATTAACATTCGTTGATACGCTCGGCCAAGTGGTGCTGCGGGAAACGGCGCGCCCTGTCACTTCCCAAATCCTTCCGCTCAAGCCCGGCGAAACTCGCGCGTTTCAGGTGTCCTTCGAGCACATGCCCGTAGATTGGAACCAGGCGCCACCCACAATCCGCGCGCGCGCCGTGCAGTTTTAGATTCTCCGGAGTGCGCTCGAATTGTGCTGAAGATCCCCGACGACTGGAAAGCTATCGTCCGTATTCCAATCGCTTAATGAGCGGGTCCGGCAAGCCTGCCTTGTGCATTTTTTCCTGGGTGCCGGGAAGGTCGTAGGGGGTGCGGTAGTACTCCACTTCGCGTTTCTCTGAATCGAGAATGGCAAACCCGGCGCGCCAGTCCCCATCGCGAGGCTGGCCGACTGAGCCGGGATTGATCAAGTAGCGGCCCCCTTCTTCAATCTCGAGCGTCAGCGTGAGGCCATCGTTCTTTCCCATCAATCGGATCGACTGGAATCGGCCTTTGGGCGTCAGCATGAAACCGCCCTGGTAATGCGTGTGGCCGAAAAAAACCGCCAGCACGCTGAGGTTGCGAAGTTCCGGCAGCGCCTGGGCGGGGCCCAGCATATAATCGTCTTCGTCGTGAAGTGAGCCATGGACAAGCTGGAACCACTCCACCTCGGCTGGCCCCTCGGGAAGGGAGCGCAGGTACTCGACATTCTCTGGCGTCAGCGCCGAGCGCGTCCACTCGGTACCGATGCGCGCCAAGGGGTTGAATTCCTCGGCGTCAGTCAGGCCCGAGCAAGCCTTGTCATGGTTGCCGCGGATTACGACTCTGGCCAGAGGACGGAGTCGGTCGATGACGGCGTTCGGGTCAGGGCCGTAACCGACCAGATCTCCCAAGCAGAGGATCTGGTCGTGCCTTCCCTCGGCAAGCTCGAGGCATTGGTTCAAGGCTTCCAGATTCGAATGTATGTCGCTGAGGATCAGGTATCGCAACCGGTGCTCCGAAAGACGGAGCATTATACATCGCGGCGCTCCGCCCGTGGGCTAACAGTTCCAACCATCGCTATTTTTTGACCGGCACCGGCGATTCCGCTAGAATTCTATATTTGAGTAATTCCTTGTGAGGCAAGCAGGAAGAGTTGATGCTGCGATTCTCCACTGCAGGCGAGTCTCATGGACAGGCGCTCCTGGCATTTCTTTCCGGGTTGCCGGCGGGGTTGCGGGTAGACTCCGCCTACGTAAACCGCGAGTTGAAGCGCCGTCAGGGTGGATATGGGCGCGGCGGTCGCATGAAAATCGAGACGGATACGGCGCAGTTCCTTTCCGGAGTCCGCCACGGCCAAACTGTCGGTTCCCCCATCGCGATCATGATCGAGAATCGGGACTGGCAGAACTGGAAGGAGGCGCTGGCGGTAGAGGACCGTCCCGAATTCCGTGCCAAGTACAAGCCTCTCTCGCCTCCGCGGCCGGGCCATGCCGACTTGGCGGGCTGCTTGAAATACAATTTCCGCGACGCGCGTTACGTGCTCGAGCGCGCCAGCGCTCGCGAGACTGCGGCGCGCGTCGCCGCCGGCGCGCTGGCGAAGCT
The DNA here is from genome assembly GCA_041946825.1 of Terriglobia bacterium. GTDB lineage: Bacteria > Acidobacteriota > Terriglobia > UBA7540 > UBA7540 > CAZTHM01. The sequence continues at coordinate 27,982 of JBHGBD010000001.1, forward strand.
CCTTCTCAAGGAGTTCGGGATCGAAATCGCCAGCCACGTGATCGCCATCGGTCGAGTGGGGCTGGCCGAAGGCAACATTCCTTTCGAGCGAATCCTCGCCTTACGGGATGTGGAGGAAATTGTCCTGAGCTGCGTTGATGCTGCCACTGAAGCGCGGATGAAGGCGGAGGTGGACGAAGCGCTGAAGACGAAAGATTCGGTAGGCGGGACCTTTGAAGTGATTGCGCGAGGCGTACCTCCGGGCCTCGGGGGGTGCGCGCAGTGGGACGAGAGGCTGGACGGCCAGTTGGCCCAGTCGGTAATGTCGATTCAGGCGGTCAAGGGAGTGGAAATTGGGAGCGGGATCGGCGCCGCCGCTGCGTTCGGCTCGCACGTTCATGACGAAATTGGATACAGCCGCGCGGAGTCGCGATTCACCCGGAAGACCAACCGCGCCGGCGGCCTCGAGGGAGGCATCACCAACGGCGAGGACATTGTGGTGCGCGGCTATCTCAAGCCGATCTCGACCCTGCGACAACCACTCGGATCAGTTGATCTCGATAGCAAAGAGGTCGTGAAGGCTGCGTATGAGCGCTCGGATGTCTGCGTGGTTCCTGCCGCGGGTGTGATTGGAGAGGCCATGGTGGGGCTCGCCCTGGCGCGCGCATTTCTTGAGAAATTCGGCGGCGACTCGCTTGGGGAGACACGCCGGAACTTTGATGGATACGTGGAACAGATTCGGAAGTACTAGACATGGAATTTCAGAGCCGGCAATTTCCTTCGCAAGCGCCATGAGTTCCTGGTTTTGACTTTCGGATTTCGCGAATGATCTATCCCATCGTCAAATTCGGCCAGAAAGTGCTCGAGACCCCTGCGGAAGCGGTAACGGTTTTCGACGGCGAGTTGGAGAAGCTCGTGGCTGACATGTTCGAAACCATGTACGCCGCGAATGGGGTAGGGTTGGCGGCTCCTCAAATTGGAATCGCGAAAAGGCTCTGCGTGATCGATGTCACTTCGGGTGAAAAGGCGGACGCGAAAATCGTTCTGGCAAACCCCGCCATCATTTCCACCGATGGAAGTGTGACGCAGGACGAAGGCTGTTTGAGCCTGCCGGAATTCCGGGCCGGCACCAGACGCCCACAGCGCGCGACCGTCCGCGCCCAGGACGTTCACGGCAAGGAGTTTACGCTGACGGGCGAGGGTTTGCTTGCGCGAGCGTTTTGCCACGAGACCGATCACTTGAATGGCATTCTCTTCATTCAGCACCTCAGCATGCTGAAGCGCGACTCGATCAAGCGTAAAGTCAAGAAACTGATGAAGGCCGGTGAATGGTGAGGCAGAGCGGGGGCCGACTGCCAGTCGCGCAAAGCCTCTGATCGGCTAGCGAGGAATCCTGTACCTTGCGGGCGACGGACGAATGAATCTCATCTTTTGCGGCACTCCCCAGTTCGCCATCCCCACTCTGGAAAAGCTCATTGCCGAACGTTACGTGATCGAGTTGGCCGTTACTCAGCCCGACGAACCCTCGGGGCGTGGCTATGAGGTGAGACCTCCGCCAGTCAAAGAACTTGCGCAGAGAGCCGGAATCCCGGTCTTTCAGCCCGCCAAACTGAAGGATCCCGCAACGCAGGAATTTCTTTCCAAGTACCACCCGGATGCGATCGTCGTTGTAGCGTATGGCCGGATCATTCCGCCCTGGATGATTGGATTGCCGCGGCTGGGCTGTATCAATCTCCACGCTTCATTGCTACCGAAATACCGGGGGGCCGCGCCAATCCAGTGGGCGCTCATTCGCGGGGAACAAGTCACCGGCGTCACGACCATGAAAATTGATCCCGGGATGGATACGGGCGACATCCTCCTGATGCGCGAGGAGCCCATTGGGGATGATGACACGACGGAAAGACTCTCCGCGCGGCTCAGTACAATCGGCGCCGACCTGATGCTCGAGACGCTCAACCGCCTCAATCAGGGCGGAATTACGCCACGCCCGCAGGACCATTCCCAAGCCACGCTCGCTCCCATGCTCAAGAAAGAGGACGGACGCATCGATTGGGGCATGATGGCGAGGGAGATTGCCTGCAGGATCCGAGGCCTCCGTCCGTGGCCGGGGGCCTATGCAACCTTTCGCGGTAAGAATCTTCATATTTGGACCGCGGCCGTCCATTCCGGGGAGGCGCAGGGTTTGACGGAGCCTGGTGCCCTTGCCGCTGAGGGAGGGAGGCTTTTGGTCGCCTGCGGGCAAGGAACTCAGCTGGAGGTGAAAGAACTCCAAGCCGAGGGGCGCAAGCGCCTATCGGCCCGCGATTTCCTGAACGGCGTTCGTCTCGCACCCGGCGAAAAACTGGTCTGAATCTTGAATTGTGGATGGTTAAAGAAAGTCTCCACCGGTATTGCATCGGGTGGAGAATCAAGTACGGCTCCGGGTTTTCGGAATTCCTGATTCGCCTCTCAGAATCTTGTCCATGCCAATTTCACCCGCCAGAAAGGCCGCCTTTGATGTTCTACGCCGCGTCGAGGACGGGCGGGCCTTTGCTGTGGACTTATTGCAGCGATCGGAGGTTTCAAATCTCAAGGAAGTTGACCGCCGCCTGGCCACGGAAATGGTCATGGGCGTTTTGCGTTGGCGCGGCGAACTGGATTTTCAAATCGAACGTTTGTCGGGAAAACCCATCCGATATTTTGACGTCGAAATTGCGACCATTTTGAGGATGGGCGTCTATCAGATCGGGTTTCTCAAGAAGGTTCCCAAATCGGCTGCGGTCAATGAAGCTGCGGAGCTGGCGAAATCCGCCAGAAAGAAATCGGCCGCCGGGCTTGTCAATGCCGTCCTGCGGAAATGCGAACCAGGAAGGCGGGCGCAGAGTTTTGGCAAAGCGGTTGCCCCAGACCTCCTTGAAGCCGCAAGGCGCTCTCTCCCTTTGTGGTTGCTGCAACGGTGGGAGGCGCGTTTCGGAAGCGACTCGGCGAATTCTCTGGCGTTGGCGAGCGCATCCGCCCCGCGTCTGACGCTGCGAGTTGGCGTAGGGGAACGGGAAAGATTTCGGAAGGCGTTCGCCGACGAAGGAATTCGATCCGAATTCGGCAGATATTCGGACTCAGCGATCTACGTTGTTTCGGGAAACGTCCGCACGTCGAGACCTGTATTGGAGGGACGCGCTGTCATCCAGGATGAAGCCTCGCAGCTTGTCGCCCAACTTCTCGCACCGCAGCCCGGCGAGCGTGTGCTTGACCTGTGCGCCGCGCCAGGTATCAAGACCAGCCAATTAGCGGCAACCCTCGGAACGGGAACAATCGTAGCGTGCGACCGGAGCGGCGCCCGACTGCGCACGATGGCGAAATTGATGGGGCATTGGTTCCCCTCGGGTGTTCGACTGTTACTCGTTCGGCTAGACGCGGCTAAAGACCTTCCCTTTGCTGGGCAGTTTGGAAGAATTCTGGTGGACGCGCCCTGTTCGGGCACGGGGACGCTGTCGCGGAATCCCGAGATCAAATGTCGCCTGCAAGAATGTGATCTGGCCCGGCTTGCAAAACAGCAACAGGAGATACTGAAAAACGCGCTAAAACATCTGGCTCCGGGCGGAAGGCTGGTTTACGCTACCTGTTCTCTCGAGCCCGAGGAGAACGAGCAAGTTGTCGAGGCAGTGCTGCAGCAGGATCCCAGTTGCCGCCTGTCCACTGCCAGAGAAATTTCATTGGAATATCCGAATCTGTCTTCTCTCCTCGATTCTCGCGGGTATCTCCGTACCAGACCTGACCTACATTCAATGGATGGTTTCTTCGCGGCCGTGATCGTCAGATTGCCGAATTCGAACGCGGAGCTTCCCGCGTAACACAAACTCACTTAATGAGTTCATTCTTGAAAATCTGCCCGCCCTTCATCACGAACTTGACATGGTCGAGGTTCGTGACGTCCGTAAGAGGATTTCCCTCGACGGCGATCAGGTCGGCGAGTTTTCCCGCCTCGATGCTGCCGACACGGTCACTCCAGCCGAGGAGTTCTGCGGCATTGGTGGTCGCCGACTGAACCGCTTGGATAGGAGTTAATCCATATTTCACCTCAAAGGCGAACTGCTTGGCGTTCCAGCCATGGGGATAGACACCGGCATCCGTCCCGAAAGCAATTCTGACCCCACCCTCCGCGGCCTTTCGAAAGCCCTGGCGCTGCCGCTCGCCGACCATGCGTTCCTTGGCGAGCATTTCATCCGTGAAGCCGTACTTCTTCCCCTGGCCCAGAATGAAGTCGTCGTTATAGATATCCGCCACCAGGAATGTGCCGTTTTTCTTCATCACGCGGACGCCCTCGTCGTCGATCAGGCTGCCGTGCTCGATGGAATCCACGCCGGCATTTGAGGCGTCAATGATGGCCTGTGTGCCGTGGGCATGAGCTGCCACCTTGCGTCCCTGGCGCCTCGCTTCCTCCACCAGCGCCGACATCTCGGCAGGGCTGTATTGTTCCGTCCCGGGCAAGTCGCCCTTCGAGAAGACGCCGCCGCTGGCACAGAACTTGATAACATCCGCGCCGTACTTGATGACTTCACGAGCTTTGGCCGTGACGGCGAAGGGGCCGTCGGCCACGCCTTCTTCACGATGATTGAATTCCGGCGCCAGCCGGTTCTCGTCGCAGTGACCGCCCGTCGAGCCCAACGCCGGACCTGAAACCATCATACGTGGGCCGGGAATCTCGCCGGCGTTAATCGCGTCACGGAGAGCCACGTCGGAATATCCGGTCGCTCCCACGTTTCGGACTGTCGTAAATCCGGCCAGGAGTGTCAGGCGGGCATTCTTGGCGCCCGTCAAGGCCTCGCGCGGAATGGAAATTCCCAGTGACTTTAATCCTGAATTTTCGGGGTCACTGGTCAGATGGACGTGGCAATCAATCAGGCCAGGAAGCAGCGTTGCTCCCCCCAAGTCGATAACTGTGGCATCCGCCGGGACATTAATCTCGCTGGAAGGACCCACTTTCTCGATTCGGTCGCCAGTAATTAGGACGACTTGTTGCTCAAGCATGCGGCCTCGCTCGACGTCAACCAGATGGGCCGCTTTCACCGCGACGGCCTTTGGCTTGGGAGCCGATTCTTGCGGGAAGACCGGAAGAGCAGAAATACAAACGACGATGATTATTCTGGAAGAGTTTTTCATTCCCTTGGTCTCCTGAGGTCTATCTGGCGCGCTCCAACAGAAGCAAGTTCCGCGCGCAAAGCCTACCATTATGACATAGGGGTTTCAGAGCGCCAACGCGGCGCCCGGAAGAGTGCCTTCGCCCGGTGGTGTGGCTACCAGGCCGAATCTATTGGAAATGTTACGCGGCAGGCCTTGGCTGCATCTAAAAAGTTCCGGTTGCGTGGCCGTTCATGGGCCCAGACTATTCTCTTTGAGGAGGCGAACAAGGCAGCCTTGGCTACCATCCAACCTTATGGGCGGTCTCTGCTGCGCATCGTCGCAGCATTCACCTTCTCCCTACACGGGGCGCAGAAGCTGTTGGGATTGTTTGGAGGGATGGGCGGGAAGGGGGCGCCCGCTTCCTTCTTAAGTCTCCCCTGGTTCGCAGGATGTCTGGAGTTGTTGGGGGGGTTGCTTCTCTTGCTGGGCTTGTTTGCCGCTCCGGTCGCATTCCTGCTTAGCGGCGAAATGGCGGTAGCCTATTTCATGGCCCACTACCCGCGAGGCTTCTTACCCATCAGGAACGGGGGTGAATTGGCCGTGATCTATTGTTTCTTGTTCCTCTATCTCTCCATGGCCGGGCCCGGCCCCATCAGCGTTGATGCGTTGGTTCGCAAGAAAGGCTAGAGTGCTTACAGGCGAGATCGCCCGGCACTTGACCCAACACTCTTCAGGCTAGGAAGATGATGATCGCGGGGGTACCGACAGGCGTGTATTGGCCTGTGAAGGTAAGCCGGCCCGTGTTGCGGTTGACGCGGAAGGTCGCGATCGCGTCGGCGCGCTGGTTACACGAATAGAGAAAGTTTCCGCCGGGGTCGATGTTGAAACTGCGGGGATAATCCCCCCGCGTCCACTCCTCGCCAACTAAGGTCAGTGTGCCCGTTTTGTCCACGGCAAACCATGCGATGCTATCGTGTAGGCGGTTGGCGGCGTAAACGAACCGGCCGTCGCGCGAAACCATGACCTCGGAAGTGAAGTTGGTGCCGGCAAAACCCTTGGGCAAGCTGGAGATCGTCTGCCGGGTAGTGAGTCTTCCATTCGCGGCGTCATAGTCAAAAGTCACGACCGTCGAGGCTTCTTCCTGGAGAGAGTAGAGCCATCGACCGTTGGGATGGAAGGCGAAATGACGCGGGCCATCACCCGGTGGCAGCGCGACGGAATCGTGTGTGTTCATCTTCCCCTTCTCCGCATCGAACTTCCAGATGAGGATTCGGTCCATCCCCAGATCGCTCGAAAGAACGAATCGTCCGGAAGGGTCGGACAGGATCATGTGTGCGTGAGTGCGCTCGTGGCCGCTGATCGCGAAGCTGCCTGGGGGCGCGCTGGCAGCATGCGGCGGGCCAACCGGGCCCAGGTCGCGTTGGACATCGGTAGCGGGGCCGAGTTCACCTCGCGGGCCGATAGGAAGGACGGCAATCGCTCCACCGTGGTAGTTGGCGACAAATGCGAACTTCCCGGAAGGGTGCAGGCTCAGGTGACAGGGCCCGGGTGCTTCGGAACTAACCGTGTTGAGAAGTGTGAGGTGCCCCGTCCCTCGCTCAATTGAGTAGGCACTGACCGAGCCGTTTCTTCCTCCTGCGTAGAGTTCGTTCGCCGAGTAGAGGTGCGTACGGGTTGCATCGATATCGAGCCACGCAGGATTGTCTGAGTTCTTAGTGACCTCCCGCTGAGTGAGGGTGCCGGTCACCGGGTCCATTTCAAAGAGACAGATTCCTTCTCCATGTCCTTGGCTCCCCTCCGGGCCCTCAGGAGAGCTGTAGGTGCCGACATAGGCGAGAATCGGTGCTTTGGTCGCGCGGCCCGCGGTCGGCCGGACCACGCCAAGCCCCGCTCCTATTGCCCCAAGAATACCGGCTTGCTGTAAGAGGCTGCGGCGAGAAATCGGATTGCCGGGCTGCCGACGCTCAGCCATTGGCTTTGTTATGGCACTGCATGCAGGTCGTGGGCGCCTTCTTGCCCTCTGCGTTGGCCTTCAGATGACAGTCGATGCAGGTGCCGGATTTGGCCGTGGGGTTGTGGAACGCTGCCTGAGTGGCAGTCTTCATGGGCGGTACCGCAGGCTTGACGTGACAACTGCGGCACGCCTGCTGCGGTGCAGTCGCTGGTTTCTCGGGCTTGGACACGTGGTGACAGGTCTCGCACTTATTCCCCGCACGAGATTCCGCATGGGTCTTGTGATCGAATTTGACCGCGCCCATGGGATTTCCTTTGAGGATGATGATGTCGGGTGCCTTAGCTTGGTCCGCAGCGTGGAATACCAGCGGCAAAGCGAGAAGGCAGAAGAAAAAAGACAGCAGGGCGACAACTGAAGATTTCTTCAAGAGGGCACCTCCAAGGAGATAATCTTTAGAAAGTAACGCAACTCGGAACGGCGGACAGTTTGACCATCATACGCCTCCAGGTTGTCGTGATTATCTATACTCGCCCTGACGTGGTGCGTCAAGCAGCAAGAATGGCGGCCGACGATTGTGGTAACATACGCGCCGGACTTCGGGATTCAGGGGGAGTCGGATGAAACTGGAAGGCAGGAGAATCGCGGTGCTGGTGGCGGACCTCTACCAGGAGATGGAGGTGTGGTACCCGCTACTTCGCTTCCGCGAGGATGGGGCGGAAACGGTCGCCGTGGGGGCAGAAGCGGGGAAGAGTTACGCGAGCAAAAAGGGCTATCCCGTTGTGGCCGACAAATCAATCGACCAGGTGACGGCCGCCGAGTTCGACGCGCTGATTGTTCCCGGCGGCTGGGCCCCGGACACGCTTCGCCAGGACGAGCGAGTTCTGGACCTGGTTCGCGAAATGGACAAGGCGGGAAAAGTTGTCGCAGCGATATGTCACGCGGGATGGGTCCTTTGCTCGGCGGGCATCTTGCGGGGTCGCAAAGCGACCTGCCTCAAGGCCATCAAAGATGACGTGATTCACGCCGGAGCAAGTTACGTGGATGCGGAGGTCGTAGTTGACCGCAATCTGATTACTTCCCGAGTCCCCACCGATCTGCCGGCGTTTTGTCGTGAAATCATCAATACGCTTGTTGCGCGGTCGGTTGCACAGACAAGCGGAGTTCGGGGTTAGGAATTCGCGGTTCCGGAAGGGTCATGACCCGCGAGCCTCGAACTCCGAATTCCAGATTTCGGGTCCCGGACCTCTGAAACTCAAGAAGGAGCATTTATGCGCACACACCGAATCATTGCCGCATCTTTCATTACCGTGATTGCATGCATCGCCTTTGCAGCCAGCGACGGTAGCTTTGCTCGATCTCCCAAGAAAGGCAGGCTGCTCTACATGACCTTGACGAAGGGCTACCATCACGAAAGCGTTGAACTCTCCAAGCAGATTGTGAAGGAGATTGGCGACAAGTCCGGGGCCTTCGAGACCACCGTCACCGAAGACGTGGCGGACTTCGGCAAGGATAATCTGAAGAACTTCGATGCTGTGATGTTCAATACGACGGGCGAACTGCCGATGAGCGAAGACCAGAAAAAAGCCTTCGTGGACTTTGTCCGTTCGGGGCACGGTTTCGTGGGCGTGCATAGCGCCACGGACACGTTCTACATGTGGGCGGACTACGGAGAGATGCTCGGGGGCTATTTCAATAACCATCCGTGGCACGAGATGGTCACGATTGAAGTGGCCGATCCGTCGAGCCCGCTCGTCTCATTTCTGGGGAAGTCGTTCCAGATCAACGATGAAATTTACCAGGTCAGCGATTTTCAGGCTAAGGACTCGCATGTCCTCCTGCGGCTCGATCCGACTTCGGTTGACCTGAAGAAGAATGGCGTCATGCACCGGTACTATGGCTGGCCGGTCGCCTGGACCCGCTCCTACGGCAAAGGCCGTGTCTACTACAACGGCCTGGGGCACGACGACTGGGTCTGGAAGGATGCCCGCTACCAGGAGATGCTGCAGAAGGGCATCCAGTGGGCGATGGGCCTGACGAAGTAAGCGTGGGCTATCGAGTTCACCTGGTAGGGTCAATACTTCCTTGGGTTTTGAGCCGCAACCGATTGCTGACCGCAGAGCTGGGCCTATGAGTTCGGCAAGGGCCGTGGGGTCTTCGCAGCCCCTGGCCACACCCTCCACGCCATGTGGCGGCCACCATACCTCCGACTCCCGAAGAACGCTGTGAGTTAGCTTCTCACGCGGACCTGAAGGCCCAATCACACAATTCCTGAGCGATCAGGGAGGTTTTTTCTTGACAAATTATTGCCTCCCTCGTATTAAGAGATTTGGAACGTGTTTTTGAACGAGGAGGGCCAAGCGTCATCTCCAATTTTCGGTTGACCTCGTTAGGCGAGGTTACCACGCAAATAAATGCCACTGCCCGGAAACCCGGAGACGGGCCAACGGGTGGAGCAGGCACGGCCGGATTAAGGCCTTGCCTAAGGTGGCTATGCCCTGCAGGGTCAGGCAGCACGTTGCGCGGAGCCAAAGCTCACACCAGGAGGTTCTCTCGATCGGGACACTCCCGATCCAAAGCAATCGCCCCAGGGGAGCTCATGCCCCCGGGGCGTTTTGGTTTGAGAGGGCTTTAGGAGCCAGGCCTCGATCTGCGACGGGCAATGGGGCGGGAGGCTAGCGATGATTTTCTTCACCGAACTCCAGAATCTTCCTATCTATGGAGTAAAGGGCGAATACCTCGGGCGCTTGGAGGACATGTGTGTAGACCCCAGCCAAAACCCCACGCGCGTGGCGTCCTTCCTGGTCCGGACACCCAAGAAGGGCGTGCAGTGCGTCACCCATCAGCAAATGCAATCCATTTCGGTGCGCGCCGGGCAGACCACGGTCAGTCGCGACGAAGTTCGATGTTATGCTCCAGACGAGGGGCTAATACACATTAAGAAGGACGTCCTGGACCAGCAGATCATCGACGTCAACAACCGCAAGGTGGTCCGTGTGAACGATGTGGATTTCGACATCGAGCCCACCAACGGCCACACGGAACTCCGCGTCGTAGCGGCGAATGTGGGACTGGCGGCTGCGGTCCGGCGGTTGCTCCAGGGAATGGCGGCCAAGCACCAGATCCGCGGCTTTGCGTCGCTTTTCCCGTCAAAAATCATTCCCTGGGAGTTCATTAACCTGATCGAATCCGATCCGGCGCGCCGCGTCAAGCTGCGGATCTCCTATGATCGGCTGGCGGCGCTGCATCCTGCCGACATCGCCGACATTCTCGAGGAACTGAGCCGCGACGAGCAAAAGGCCTTGATCGAATCCCTCGACGAGGAAACCGCCGCCAGCGCGCTCTCCGAGATCCCCACCAGGATGCAGGCCGCCCTGCTCGAAAGCATCCCGACCGAAAAGGCAGCCGACATCGTGGAGGAAATGGCTCCCGACGAAGCAGCCGATGTTTTGCAGGAATTGCCCGCGGAAACCAGCGCGGAAGTCCTGGCGGACATGGGCAAAGAAGAAGCGGAGGAGGTCCGCGAATTGCTCGGCTTCGAAGAGCACACCGCGGGCGCCATGATGACCACCGAGTTCGTTTTCGTGGGGGAAACGGCGACCGTCGAGGGCGCCATCGCCTCCTTGAGGAACTTCGAGGGTCCGCTCGAGTCCATTCACAATATCTACCTGGTTGACTCGCATGCCGCCCTTTCCGGGGCCGTGCCTCTGGCGAGGATCTTGCTGGCCGATTCGTCCATACCCCTTAAAGATCTCTCGGCCGAGTCGGTGATTTCTGTGCCCTCCCATGCGGACCAGAAGGAGGTGGTGGAACTGTTCACCAAGTACAACCTGGTGACCCTTCCCGTGGTGGACGACCGGGCTCACCTGCTGGGCGTGGTCACCTCCGATGACGTGCTCGAGCTGATGGTGACCAGGAAATAGCAAGCGGGGAATTGCATGGAACTCCTAAATCGAGGTCGGCTGCGGCACTGGCGCCGGCGCGTGGCGATTCTCCTCGCCGTGATCGGGCCGGGCATCATCACGGCCAACGTCGACAATGACGCGGGCGGCATCTACACCTACTCGGTTACCGGAGCCAGTCACGGGTATTCGCTTCTCTGGACGCTCATCCCTATCACTGTGGCCTTGATCGTGGTTCAGGAAATGGTCGCGCGAATGGGCGTGGTCACCGGCAAAGGCCTGGCAGACCTGATTCGTGAGGAGTATGGGTTCCGACTCACTTTTGTCCTGATGGGCCTTTTGCTCGTCGCCAATTTCGGGAACACCGTGGCCAACTTTGCGGGTTTTGCCTCCGGCATGGGACTCTTCGGCGCCAGCCGGTTCATCACCGTGCCCGTCGCGGCGCTTGCTGTCTGGCTGCTGGTGGTCAGAGGGACTTATCATTCGGTCGAAAAGGTTTTTCTTGCCGCCTGTGTCTTCTATTTGGCCTATCCGATCTCCTGTTTCTTCGCCCAGCCCGACTGGACCCACGCGCTGGTCAGCACCGTCAAGCCTTCTTTTCATTTCGACGTCAGTTACCTTTACGTGATCATTGGCCTGGTGGGCACGACCATCGCTCCCTGGATGCAGTTCTACCAGCAGGCTTCGACCGTCGAGAAGGGAATTAAGGTCAAGGATTACCGGGTGGCGCGCTGGGATGTCATCGTTGGGTGCACGATCACCGATATCGTCGCGTTCTTCATCATCGTGGCATGCGCCGCGACAATCTATTCGGAGGGTGGGCGCCAGATCCGAAGCGCCGCGGATGCCGCGTCGGCCCTGCGTCCGTTGGCGGGTCATGCTGCCGGAACGCTCTTCGCCTTCGGCTTGGTGAACGCCTCGCTTTTCGCCGCCTCAATCCTCCCCCTTTCCACCGCGTATTCGGTCTGCGAAGGTCTGGGGCTGGAATCCGGCGTCAACAAGCGCTTCCAGGAGGCGCCGGCCTTCTACTGGCTCTATACAGGACTCATCGTCTTCGGCGGGCTCACAGTCATGCTCGTGAATGAGCGGCGCCAGATTCCCATCATTCTCATGTCGCAGGTGGCCAACGGAATCCTTCTGCCCTTCGTTTTGATTTTCATGCTCCGCCTCTCGAACCGCTCCGACCTGATGGGTGAATTCAGAAACAGCCGGCCCTTCAACATTATTGCCTGGACCACGAGCATCGTGATGATCGTCCTGACTGTCCTACTCATTGTGAGTTCCTTCTTTCCAGGCCGGCTGCCGGTTTGAGCGGACATCCGGTCAGTTTTCACATTCTCGCGGCCCGTCGCGGTCATCAACCTTGCGAGGAGTGGGACGCTGTGTTAACGTTTCGCTTTGCGAGGTAAATCACTTTTTCACTCTTTCAGGACGTGGTGAAAACAGACCTTTTGGAAGCTGAACTTCTGGCGCAAATCGATCTTGAACGGCTTCCCCGGCACATCGCCGTCATTATGGATGGCAACGGTCGGTGGGCGAAGCGGCGGCGACTGCCGAGAATCGCCGGCCACCGCGCCGGAATCCGCGCTGTCCGCCATGCCGTGGAAGCCTGCGCGCGGCTTGGTGTGCCGTACCTGACCCTCTACGCCTTTTCGGTTGAAAACTGGAAGCGCCCTCATACCGAAATCAAACTCTTGATGGCATTGCTGCGTGAGTATCTCCGCAAGGAAATCGCCGAACTCAACCGGCAGAACATCCGGCTGGCGGTTATCGGCCGGGTGAGCGACCTGCCAAAAGCTGTGCAATCAGACCTGCAGACGGCGATCGCAAAAACCCAACGTAACACCGGCATGCGATTGACACTGGCGCTCAACTACGGCGCGCGCGCCGAGTTGATTGACGCTGTACGTGCGTTGGCGGAACAGCTCAAGCATAATGGCGCCGTGCCCATCGATGAGGCCACCTTCAGCCGTTATCTCTACACCCACGATGTGCCCGACCCCGACCTCTTGATCCGCACGAGTGGTGAACTGCGGCTGAGCAACTTCCTGCTGTGGCAGGTGGCGTACTCGGAAATCTGGGTGACGGAAACTTTGTGGCCGGACTTCACGCAGTTGGACCTGTTTCGCGCCATCATTGATTTCCAGAAGCGCGAACGGCGCTATGGCGGCCTGGGCCTCGGCTGATGCGGCCGGTAATCTGACGACTGGGAACTGACGACTGATGACCGACAACGGGCCGCCGACTATTTCCTGATGAAATCTCGCATCCTGACTGCCCTGGTTCTTTTTCCTCCGGTCATATATTTGATCGGCTGGTCGCCCAAGTGGCTTTTCTTGGCAGCCGTGGTGACGACGGTAGAACTGAGCCTTCACGAGTACTTCCAGATTGGCCGGAACGGCGGCGTCAAAAGCTTTCCTGTGGCGGGGTACGTTGGAGGGGCAGCGATTTGCCTGGCTCAGTTCGCCGCCCTCTCCCTGCCAATAAACCCGACTCTTCCGGTGTTGGCGCTGCTTATGCTTCTGACACTCTCATTCGGCCTTCGCGGCTCCGCCGACCTGAAGGAATATCTCCAGTCTGTTTCTTCAACGATCTTCGGAATTCTCTATGTGGCCTTCACGCTTTCTTTTCTTTTGCCTCTGCGCTTTTCCGATCCCATCAGAGGACGAAAACTGATCTTCCTGCTCTTCCTCGTGATTTGGGCCGGTGACATTTGCGCGTACTTTGTCGGCCGCTCGCTGGGACGGCACTTTTTCTCTCCGCGGATTTCGCCCAAGAAGACCGTGGAGGGAGCCGTGGCCGGGCTGGCCGGAAGCCTGCTGTTTGCCGGGGCGTTCGCGTACGGGTTCTGGCCGGCTGCGGATCTGAAAACCGTGGTGTTACTGTCTGCGATTGTCGCCATCATGGGACAGATTGGAGACCTCGCCGAGTCGGCGATGAAGCGCGGCGCCGGCATGAAAGACTCGGGCTCGATTCTTCCCGGACACGGCGGTATGCTCGACCGCATTGACGCGTTGTTGTTCGGTGCGCCGACGCTTTGGCTGCTGCTCATGCTCAAGGATTGGCCCTTATGAAGGGACTCTGCATTCTGGGCTCGACGGGTTCGGTGGGCTGCAACACCCTCCGCGTGGTGAAGGACCATCCCGGCAGGTTCCGCGTCGTCTCGCTCGCGGCGGGAAAGAACCTCGACCTCCTGGCCGAGCAGATCGACGAGTTCCATCCGCAACTGGTCTCGGTCCATGCCACCGAATGCCTGGACCCGCTCCGCGGGAGGCTGGAGGCCAGAGGCTATCGAGCTCCACTCGAAATCGAGGCGGGAACCGAAGGCCAGACCCGTGCGGCAACGCACCCGGAAGTCGACATTGTCGTCTCCTCTGCGCATGGCGTGACCGGGCTCCGGGCCACGTACGAAGCGGTGCGCGCGGGGAAGCGAATCGGCCTCGCCAACAAGGAGACGCTGGTGGTGGCGGGCGAGATCGTCATGCGCGCCGCCCGGGAAATGGGCGCGGAAATTCTCCCCATCGACAGCGAGCACAGCGCGGTCCATCAGTGCCTGCGCTCCGGCCATCGTGGCGAAGTGCGCCGGCTGATCCTGACCGGTTCGGGCGGGCCGTTTCGGAAGACCTCGGCCGCAGACCTCGACGCGGTTACGCCCGAGCGCGCCCTGGCCCACCCAGTCTGGAAAATGGGTTCGCGGATCACCATCGACTCCGCCACATTGATGAACAAGGGGCTGGAAATCATCGAGGCCCACTGGCTATTTGGCTTTCCGCCCGCCCAGATTGACGTCCTGATTCATCCCGAATCTATCGTCCATTCCATGATAGAATTTCAAGATGGGAGTGTCGTGGCCCAGCTTTCGGTTGCCGACATGCGCCTGCCCATCCAATACGCCCTTACCCATCCGGAGCGGGTTGCGATGAGTGGGGATTCCCTGAGGCTGGACCTGCTTTCGGTGGGGCGATTGCACTTCGAGAGTCCCGACAGCGCACGTTTTCCCTGTCTCGACCTGGCGCGCGCGGCGCTTCGGCAGGGCGGGGGAATGCCTGCGGCGCTGAATGCCGCGGATGAAGTCGCCGTAGAGGCCTTTTTGGCGGGGAAGCTTCGTTTCTCCTCGATCCCGCGGGTGATCGAGCAGGTGTTGAAGGTCACGCCGCGCGCGAAAGTGGATTCCATCGAAGACGTTCTGGCTTGCGACGCCGAAGCCCGAAATCACGCCCGGGAGCAAGCCGCGCGTTTTCAAGTTTGAGGAGCTGGCACTCGAGATGTTCGAGAATTTTCTTACCAACGTTTTGGTCGTCATCGTGGTGCTTGGCTTCATGATTTTCATTCATGAGCTCGGGCACTTCCTTGCCGCCAAATCTTTCGGCGTTCGAGTGCTGGTATTCTCTCTGGGTTTTGGCAAGCGGCTCCTCGGCTTCAAGCGGGGCGACACCGACTATCGCCTCAGCGCGCTGCCCTTCGGCGGCTACGTCAAGATGGCGGGCGACGAGCCTTCGGCGGTCCGCCAGGGCGAGCCGGGAGAGTTCCTGTCGCGTCCGCGCTGGCAGCGGTTCGTCGTGGTCATCATGGGGCCGGCGATGAACGTCTTTTTGGCGTTTGCCCTGCTGACTGGCCTATATCGTTTCCATTTCCAGAAGCCCGCATACCAGGAACAGCCCGCGCGCGTGGGAGACGTCGAGCCGGATTCGCCCGCGGCACGCGCCGGAATCCAGCCCGGTGACCTGATTACGAGGCTGGATGGCCTTCGCGAGCCGAAGTGGGAAGACGTTGAGGTGAAGACGCTGACAACCGTGGACGAGGCAATCCCCGTCGATGTCCTTCGCGACGGCCAGAAGATCAGTCTTACCTTGAAGCCGGAGGCCAAAGGCCCCAACCGAATCGGCGACGCGGGATGGTATCCCTATGTGCCGGGCACCATCGACGCCGTCGAGGCGGGACTTCCCGCCAACCAGGTGGGGATGAAAGTTGGAGATCAGATCCTCAGCGTGGACGGCCGAAAGGCTTACTTTTGGCCGCGCGTCGCCTACCTGCTCCAGGAGGCCAAAGGTAAAGAAGTCGAGATTGCGGTACGGCGTGAAAACTCAGACATGACTTTTCACGTCAAGCCGGTGCTCACCGAGGTGCGCGGCGAGAAACTCTGGCGGATCGGCGTGGCGTTCCGCAGCAACATGGTGGTGAAGCAACTTCCCCTGGGAGAGGCGCTTTCGGCCTCGGTGCGCGACAATTTGCGCAACTCTCTGGCCACATTCGATGTCCTCGGGAAGATCTTGACGCGCCGGATGTCCACGCGCTCGCTTTCCGGGCCCATCGGCATCGCCCAACTTTCCGGCGAGGCCTATCGCGCTGGCATTCCCGAACTCCTGATGTTTGTCTGTTTCATCAGCCTGCAGTTGGGGATCTTTAACCTGCTGCCGATCCCGGTGCTGGATGGCGGCGTGATTCTCCTTCTCGCGGTCGAGAGTCTGATTCGCCGCGACCTGAGCCTGGAAGTAAAAGAACGCTTCGCGCAAGTCGGAATCGTCTTCCTTCTCCTGCTCGCGGTGTTCGTGATGTACAACGATATTCTGAAGACGTTCAGGCCGTATTAACCATCGGCTCATCGAGCGATCGGATGATCGGTTCATCGGAGTCCTCTTCGATGGCCAGTTGGCTCAATCATTCGATGAAGCGGTCCCGCAGGGCATTGAGTAAACAATGAATTTCAGCGATACGGAACATTTCCCGCAGCGTCGCAAAACTCGCTCCGTCAAGGTCGGCCGGCTGACGATTGGCGGCGATGCCGCGATTGTCGTCCAGTCGATGACCAAGACCGACACACGCGACGTGGGAAAGACCGTCGAGCAGATCCAGCAGATGGAAGCGGCGGGATGCGAGATTGTCCGCCTGGCCGTTCCCGACATCGAAGCCGCGCAGGCGCTGCCGGAAATCCGCAAGCGCTGCCCGGACTCCATCCTGGTCTCCGACATTCACTTCCAATACAAGTTCGCGTTGATGGCCCTGGATGCGGGGATCGACAAACTTCGCATCAACCCCGGCAACATCGGCGATGCGGACAAAGTCCGTGCTGTGGTTCGCCGTGCCCAGGAGCAGCATGTTCCCATCCGCATCGGGGTGAACGCCGGCTCGCTCGAGCGCCGGCTGCTTGAAAAGTACGGCTATCCGACGCCGGAAGCGATGGTCGAAAGCGCGCTCTACCACATCGGAATTCTCGAGGAGTTGGGATTTGGCGATACGATCGTTTCGCTGAAGGCTTCGAATGTGAAACTCACCGTGGCCGCGTACCGCCTGCTGGCCAAACAGGTGGACTACCCTTTCCACCTCGGGATCACCGAGGCGGGCACGCAATTCTCGGGGACGGTCAAATCGTGCGTGGGCATGGGTATGCTGCTCGCCGAGGGCATCGGCGACACGATCCGAGTGTCGCTGGCCACCGACCCTGTCGAAGAAGTCCGGGTCGCCTACGAGATGCTCAAAGCGCTCGAATTGCGAAGTCGCGGTCCGGTCGTCATCGCCTGCCCCACCTGCGGGCGCCTGGAAGTGGACCTTTTCAAAATCGCCGCGGAGATCGAGCAGGCCACGGCGCATATCAAGATGCCCATCAGCCTGGCGGTAATGGGATGCGCGGTGAATGGCCCGGGTGAGGCGCGCGAAGCCGACCTGGGCGTGGCCGCCGGCCGCGGCAACGGCATGATCTACCGCCAAGGCAAAGCTATTCGGCGCGTCACCGAAGAAGAGATCGTCCCCGCGCTGATGGAAGAAATTGACCGCTTCATCGCCGACCGGGCGGCGGGCACGAACACCGCGCCGCCGGAGATCACCTCACCCAGCGCGGAAAGCCCTCTTCCTATCCTCAAATAAGCGATCGCGGCACCCTCCGCTCGAGATGTGAACTCAGTAGGCGCCTCGGACCGTGTCCGAGCCCGTGGCGACCACGGCCGCTATAATCGCTGCCGCGGCCACGGCGAGCACCAATACCAGCGTTGCGCCGGCACTGAGATTCTTGTGCACGACCTGAACACTGTCGTAAGCCACTTCCACGGGGGTCTGTTCGTTATCCGGCAGGATCGTGAACCGATCCATCCCGATGGACCTGATATTCCCGTGCAGTTCGCGGTTGCCGTCGAACTTCACCATGATGTGCTCGCCGACGCCGAGGCCCACCACCGCTCGCCGTGCCTCCGGGGCGTTGATCTCGCCGGACGCCTTGTAGGACCGCTTGGCGGGTTTGAGTTCCGCGATTTGATCGTAGGCGATCGTTCGCGGGGTTTGCCAGTTCTCGGCCATCATCGTGAAGCCTTCATCGTTCACCTGGTTGATCGCGCCTTTCAATTTCGCGCCGTCGGTCAGCTTGACTTTTACCTGGGCGCCTTCGCCAAGGAGGTTCACAGATTGCTTCGTCTGTTCGACCGGGACGGGAGCCGCTGCCTTCGCCCAGAGAACGCTGTCGCTCACGGGAAGCAAAGAAACGCTCCAGATCAGTGACCACACAATCGTTCTTCTCCATTCCGTCATCACGCACTCTCCGTTCAAAAGTTTCGGGGGTGAATTCGCACGTGAACACGTGCGCGCCATGCTGGGCCCGGCGCTCCAGCCGCGAAGGCCAGGCTTCAGGTGAGACGATGCCTCAACGCGCTGTTCAACATGGCGATGAACAGCGCGCCTACGTAAATTGCCCCGTATCCTTCGTGGCAAGTACTGTGCCACAAACTTAATGCAATAAGTCGTTTGCACGCAGTGAACTCCGGAGGCATTCAGTCTCGCGGACGGAGAAAAAATTTCCAGCGCATCTTCGAATCTTCAGGCTGGGCCGGGAGAGGTCGCGAAGTGCGGGTACGGCTTCAGCGGGGGCGGCGGGGGTGCTCGACCGCGAGCGCGTTTGTCTTGCGCGCACGGAATTGCCGCAACAGGCGGAAGAACTTCAGCGAGCGGCGGGCGTCTTCCTGGATCTGCTCCTTCAGAATGGCGGGATTCTGGAATTTCATTTCGTCGCGCAGGCGGTAGAGGAATTCGATTTCCATGTCGGGGCTCGTCACCTCGCCGGAGTAATCGAGCAGGAAGGTTTCGACGGTCAGCCGGTGGTCGCCGAAGGTTGGCTTGTGTCCGACGTTGGTGACCGAATCGTGCAGCGCGTCGCCCATCCGGGTGCGCGTGACGTACACGCCGATCTTGGGAAGCTGCTCCTCGACCGGAGCGAGGTTGAGGGTCGGGACGGTGTGCCGCCGCCCGACTCCCAGACCGGCCACGATCGGCCCATAAACCGAGAAGGGTCGTCCAAGCAGTCTGGTCGCAAGTTCCACGCGCCCCACCGAGAGCAGTTCGCGGATGCGTGTGCTCGAAACCCGCTCGCCTCGCACGACGAGCGTCGGGAGCACATGGAGACGAAAACCTTCCTGGCGCGAGAATTCAGCCAGGATTTCGACATCGCCTGACTGGCGGTAACCAAAGCGGAAGTTCGGCCCCACGTGTACAGAAGAAGCACGCAGACTGCCCACGAGAATCTGCCGCACGAATTCGCGCGGCGAAAGGTGCGCGAGATCCTTGGTGAAGGGAAGGACCACGAGGAGTTCGATGCCTAGGCTTTCGATCAGCCGGCGCTTTCGCTTGAGAGGCGTCAGCAGCTTGGGCGCGTGCTCGGGGGCGAGCAGCCTGATGGGATGCGGCTCGAACGTGACCGCCACCGGCAAAGCCTCTGAACTTCGCCCGGTTTCCACCACCTTGCGGAGCAGTCTCTGGTGGGCAAGGTGAACGCCGTCGAAATTGCCGATGGTCACGACGCTCGGCTCGGGCGCCTTGTCAAGTTCGCGGAGATTGTGAACGACGCGCATTGTGGAAAACTAAAGGTCAAAGGCTAAAAGACAAAAACACAAACCACAAATCCAAAATCATTTTCTTCAAAGTTCCACGCGCTGTCCGTCGTATGCCAACCGCACGTGAGGCGGCAGAGTCGCATTGGTTGCCTCGTGCCCCAACTCGTGCGCGATGTGCGTGAAGAGCGCCCGCCGAGGTTCCAGGCGCTCGACGAGCGCCAGAGATTGCTGAATGTTCGAATGCGTCGGGTGTGGCTTGTGGCGCAAGGCGTCGAGGATCAGCAGATCCAGCCCTTCGAGCAGCGCGAGGGAGGTTTCCGGAATCGTGCTGAAGTCGGTGACGTATGCCGCCGAGCCAAACCGAAAGCCCAGCACCGGTAGATCGCCGTGCAGCACCGGCACAGGAATCATCCTCAGCCCCCACAGCTCGAACGGGCCCTCGATCCTGTGGGGATCGACCTTCCCCACGCCGCCGTACTTGTAGGTCCCATTGAAGATGTAAGAGAAAACCTGGCGGAGCGTTTCCATCGAACGCTGGTCGGCCCAGATGGGCAGAGGGACCTGCTCGCGGAAATAGAAGACGCGCGTGTCGTCCAGCCCCAGCACGTGGTCGGCGTGGCCGTGGGTGAAGACAACCGCGTCCAATCGATGTAACTTCTCGCGCAACGCCTGCTGGCGGAAATCCGGCGTGGTGTCAATCAGCACGGCGCGGCCGTCGAACTCGATGAGCAGTGAAGGTCGGGTCCGCTGGTCACGCGGGTCCGCGGACGTGCACACCTTGCAGCTACAGGTGAGAGTCGGCACGCCCGTCGAGGTTCCGGTTCCGAGGAAGGTCAGTCTCATCGCGGTGACTGCCCGGCGCGTTTGTTGATCTCGACGAAGGTCAGGCGTAGGTCGTAGAGGACGTCGTCGAGCAGCTTCGCCTCGTCCGGAGTCAGGTTGCCGCGAGTCTTCTCCTGAAGGACCTCCAGGAGATCGATCGTGCGCCGCGCGTTGTGAAGGTCCACGGGAATTCGTTCGCCGCCCGGCCCCGGAAGCAACCCCAACTGGAACATCGCCGTCGTGCTCAAATAGGAAACGAGCGTGTCGAAACCCGTGGGGCCCTGCTCCGATTCGTCGAGAGGTTCCGCCTCGTCGTCAGCCGAAGAAGAGGGAGGGATCTGCGAGCGCGCAGTGGGCTTCTCCTCGGGAGCGGATGCCTCATCGCGCCGGGCCCCCCCCGCGTCGAATGACCGGTGGTCAACCACCTTGAAACCGGATGGGTCTTCCTTTTCCTCAGGCACCGCAACCTCCCGCAGCAGCACTCCGCAACTCCAGCGCTGGGGTCCAAACTAGCCTTGCCGCGTCCTTCCAGTGTAACAATAACTCTACACGGCAACAAGACTGATATGCCGGAGCGGCGTGCAGGGAATGGCGTTGGCGGCTGGGGGATCCTGATAAATCACTGAAAATGAATGACTAATCAGCTTTGTAGAAAATCGCAACATTTGTTGATTCTAAATGACTTGTCAGCTTTGGGTGCTCTTGTGAAAGATTTTCATCTTGATTCTAAACGACTAGCTAGCTTCCCGATTTACGAGGTTATAGGCAAACTCCCATTGGCCCCCACTTCCAAACCTCCGGGGCGGGCCTTTGTGGTGGGGCGCTGCCAGGCACAAAGGAGCCGTTGGCGAGAGATTTTCTCTCTCGGTCTCGCACTCTAGCCTCACCATGTGACCTCCCAATGAATGTAGTCTATATCAATCGGCCAGAAATGTCAAGAGACAAATAGCCCGAACGCCGAAATTTCTACGCGCACATCAGAAGGCCGGTCTTTCGACGCCCTGGGAGTTCCCCCGGTGCGGCGGTGAAGCAACCGATATGTCGCAGCGGGTTCAGGGGAGCATGGCTTGCCATCCCGCCGCGCAGCCTGATACATTAACGACCTAGGCTTTCATCCCCGCGTCAACGCGAAGCGAAGCCGACTGTCGAGGAACGGACCTGGCCGAAGACACCCTGCGAAAGCTGGTAGAACTGATGGCGCACCTGCGCAGCGAGCAGGGATGCCCCTGGGACCGCGCGCAGAACTATGACTCCGTCAAGGGCCTGCTGCTTGAAGAAGCCTACGAAGTTGTGGACGCGGTCAACCAGCGCGACTTCGACGCGCTTGAAGACGAGCTCGGCGATTTGCTCTTCCAGGTGGTGTTCTATTCCCGTCTCGCCGAAGAAGAGAAACGCTTCAGCATCGACGGCGTGATCGAGCGTGTCCACTCGAAGCTAGTGCGGCGTCACCCGCACGTTTTCGGCGAAACCCGCGCCCGCAACGCGGAAGAAGCGCTGCGAAGCTGGAACAAGGTCAAGGAGAGCGAGCGAGCCGCCAACGGGGGCAAGGCGGGAAAGTCGCTGATGGACGGAATTGCGCCGGCGCTGCCCGCAACGCTCGAAGCCTACGAACTGGGCGTCCGCGCGGCGGAGGTGGGTTTCGATTGGCCGAAAGTGGACGACCTGCTGGCCAAAGTGGAGGAAGAAATCCACGAGCTGCGCGGCGAACTGGCGGCAACTTCCGGACAGGGGAGCCGTCCCGTCGAGGAAGAAGTGGGCGACCTCCTTTTTGCCGCCGCCAACCTGGCGCGATACCTCCACACCGATCCCGAGAGCTGCCTGCGACGCGCCAACCAGAAATTCAAACGCCGGTTTCAGCTGATGGAAGAAGAGGTTACGCGGCGCGGCAAGCGAGTCCGCGAATGCTCGCCTGCGGAGCTTGACTCGATCTGGGAAGAATTGAAAACACGAGAACCGAAGTGAACTACGTCATCCGGCCGTGCCGGACTCGCGACGAACTCGCCGCCTGCATCACGCTGCAAAAGCGCATTTGGGGCTACTCCGATCTGGAGGTTTATCCCGCGCGCCTGTTTGTAAATCTCGCCCAAATCGGCGGTCACGTGCTCGGAGCTTTTACGCCGGCGGGCGAGGCCGTGGGTTTTGTCGCCTCGATGCCGGCGTGGCGCAATCACGAAAAGTATTACCACTCGCTCTCTCTCGGTGTATTGCCGGAGCACGAGAACCGGGGATTGGGGAGGGCCTTGAAACTGGAGCAGCGCAGGCTGGCGCTTCGCACGGGCATTGAACGCATTGAGTGGACGTTCGATCCGCTGCGCGCCAAGAATGCGTTCTTCAATATCGTCCGTTTGGGCGCCATGTGCCGACGCTACATTCCCGATCATTACGGCGCGGTGGACAGCCGCCTCCAGAAGGGTTTGCCCAGCGACCGGCTGGTCGCGGAGTGGTGGCTGAGGTCGCCGCGCGTGCGGCGGGCTCTTGCCGGCAAGCCGCCGCGCTCCCTCCGCGGAAGGCACGCCGCGGAAATTACCATCCCCGGCAACATCGAAGCCATGAAGAGACTGGGCGCGAAACAAGCGCGGAATCTGCAAACCCAAGTGCGGGATCAGTTCACGAAGTCGTTTGCTCAGGGGTTGGTGGTAACCGGTTTCGTGCTGGAGGGAAGGACGGCGATGTACGTTCTGGATGCCTATGAAGATTGACCGCGTTGAGATTCGGGAAATCCGCCTGCCGCTCGTTCACTTCTTTGAAACCAGCTTTGGCCGGACGACCGTGCGGAGAATTGTTTTGGTCCGGACCCAAGCGGAGGGCCTGACCGGCTGGGGTGAGGTTACCTGCGGCGAGGATCCCTTCTATAGTCACGAGACACCGGAGACCGCGTGGCACCTTCTCCGTGATTTTCTGATTCCCTGGGCACGCGGGAAGGAGTGGACCTCGCCCTCCGACCTCGCCGGCAAATTCAGACCCATCCGTGGCCACAATATGGCCAAGGCGGCGGTCGAAAATTCTTTGTGGGACATCGAAGCGCAGATGAAAGGCGTTCCGCTCTGGAGGCTCCTTGGCGGCACGCTGGAAGAGATTCCATGCGGGGTTTCGATCGGGATTCAGAACTCCGTCGAAGAATTGCTGGAGAAGATCCAGCGCGAACTCGACGCCGGCTACCAGCGCATCAAGGTGAAAATCAAGCCGGGGTGGGACGTGGAAGTGCTCGACCGGATCCGCACCGAGTTTCCGCGCATCGCGCTGATGGCCGACGCGAATTCGGCCTACACGTTCGCCGATTTGCCGCGCCTCAAACTTCTCGACCGATTTTACCTGATGATGGTCGAGCAACCGCTAAGTTGGGATGACTTGATCGACCACGCAAAGTTGCAGCGAGAAATCGCGACACCGATCTGCCTGGATGAATCCATCCACAGCGCCGCTGACGCGCGCAAGGCCCTGGAAATCGGCGCGGGCAAAATCATCAACATCAAGCTGGGGCGCGTTGGCGGGTACAGTTCCGCGCGCGCGGTTCACGACGTCTGCCGTGCCAGGAACGTGCCGGTTTGGTGCGGCGGGATGCTGGAATCGGGCATTGGGCGCGCGCACAACATCGCGCTCTCCACCTTACCGGGATTCACGCTGCCGGGCGATGTTTCGGCCAGCAAGCGATATTGGACCGAGGACATCATCGACCCGGAAGTGACCGTCAGCGCGCAGGGAACAATCCGCGCGCCAGTTGGCGCCGGCCTCGGGTTTGCCCCCAATCTCGAGCGTCTTGAAAAAGTCACGGTGCGAAAGGAGACCTTTGGATAAGGCCGTCTCCGTTTCCCCCCCGACCGTCGAAGCCCGCAGCCGCGCGCGCAGCCATCGCTTGATGCATTTGCTGATGTTGCTCGCAACGTTCTGCTGGGCGGGGAACGTCGTGGCGGTTAAGGAAGCGCTCGACGGTTTCACGCCGTTGGCACTCACGATGCTGCGCATCGGAGGCGCGGCGGGAGTTTTTGCCGGGCTCTTCTGGGGTTGGCGTGGGCGGCCGGCAATCCGGCTGACGGCCCGCGAATGGTTTGTCATGGCGCTGGTGGCCATGACGGGAGTGACGTTCAACCAGCTTTTCTTCATCGCCGGACTGGCGCGGAGTTCTGTGGCGCACGCAGGGCTTATCGTGGCGCTGGGCCCGGTGATGGTGTTGGTCATCTCGTGCCTTCTCCGGCTCGAAGCGCTGACGGTCCTGAAATTCGCCGGCATGCTGATCTCGTTCGGCGGCGTGGCCGTGCTGACCACCGGAAAGGTGGGGCAGGGAGGCGGCGGGCACTGGATTGGAGACATGATCTTGCTCGCCGGGAGTGGCGTCTTCGCGGGATACACGATCCTGATGAAGGAAATCGCGAACAAGTATCACGTCCTGACGCTGAATGTGGCCGCCTACGCGATCGGTTCGCTGGCGATGGTCCCTTTTGGGGCGTCGGCGGTGGCCAGCGCGCGCTGGGATTCCGTCCCACCGCACGCCTGGGTCGGCCTGGTGTATGCGATCCTGTTCGGTTCGGTTGTCCCGTATCTGAGCTTGTCGATCGCTATCAACGAGCTGACCGCCTCACGCGTTGCCGCATTCTCATATATCCAGCCTGTGATATCCACCGGGCTGGGCGCGTGGCTGCTTGCAGAAAAGATTTCCGCAAAGATTATCCTGGGAGGAACTTTGATACTCCTGGGAGTTTATTTGACCGAACGAGAGCGAGGCGAAGAGCAGTGAACTGAGCCTGCGTCGAGGGTTCGTCCTCCGAAGTTCCGAACCTCGAGTCTCGAGTTCCCGCATATAAAATGGCCAAACGTGTTGCGATCATTCCGGGTGACGGCATTGGAATTGAAGTGACGGCGGAAGCGGTGAAGGTGCTCGGGGCGCTGAAAGCCTCGCACCAGCTTCCCCTGGAGCTTGCGAATTTCGACTGGGGAGCCGAGAAGTACCTGCGCGAGGGCGTGTCGTTACCGGGGGACGCGCTCGAAAGGTTCCGCCGCAATTTTGATGCGATTTTCATCGGCGCCGTCGGTGATCCACGCGTGCCGTCGAACCAACACGCCGTGGATATTCTCCTGGGAATCCGTTTCGGGCTTGACCTCTATGTGAATCAGCGCCCCGTAAAACTCCTCAACGCGCGGATCTGCCCCCTCAAGAATCGCAGTGCAAGGGAAGTAAACTTCGTCATCTTCCGCGAGAACACCGAAGGGCTCTACGTGGGCATGGGCGGAAACTTCAAGCGAGGCGCCGCCGACGAAGTCGCCGTACAGGAAGATATCAACACGCGGAAGGGAGTCGAGCGGATTCTCCTTTACGCCTTCGAGCACGCCCGACGCCGAGGGTTGCACAGGGTTTGTATGAGCGACAAATCGAACGCACTTCCTTACGGCCATGGGTTGTGGCAGCGAGCCTTCGCCGAAATCCGTGAACGCTATCCGGAGATCGAAGCCTCTCACCTCTATGCGGACACGCTGGCGCTCGAGATGGTCCGTGACCCGTCGCAGTTCGCGGTCATCGTTACCTGCAATATGTTCGGAGATATCCTCAGTGACCTGGGCGCGCAACTTCAGGGCGGATTGGGTGTGGCGCCGTCGGGGAACATCCATCCGGGCCGCGTGTCGATGTTCGAGCCGGTCCATGGCTCTGCGCCCAAAATCGCCGGCAAGAATTTGGCGAACCCCATGGCGGCGATCCTTACCGTGGGAATGATGCTCGACCATTTGGGTTATCAGGAAGTCGCGAAAAAGATCGAAAGCGTAGTGGCGGAAGCAATCCAGCAGGGAGTGACAACTCCCGATCTTGCGGGAAGATTTGGAACGCGGGAAGTAGGTGACTGGATTTGCGAGCGGCTGTAGCGCCGCGTTTCAAGGCATGACTTCGACCACCGGCCGCCGGCGTCGCGGGGGCAGAATCAGGGCCAGAAGAAGCCCTACCACAAACCCACCCACATGCGCCCACCATGCTACACCACTCCCGGTCGCGGACTGAATCTCCAGCATTTGGAATCCCGAGAAGAATTGAATCAGGAACCAGTAACCCAGGAGCAGAAGCGCAGGCACTTCGATCGTCCAAAAGAAGAAGAAAATCGGGAGGAGAGTTGTGATGCGTGCGCCGGGGTAGCTGACGAAATAGGCGCCCAGAACCCCGGCGATGGCTCCGCTGGCTCCGATGGTGGGCACGCGCGAGCCGGCATTGAGGACGATGTGGGTGAGCGCCCCGCCCAATCCTCCGAGAAAATAGATGAGCAAGAATCGAAGGTGCCCGAAGCGGTCTTCCATGCTGCGGCCGAAAACGAAAAGAAAAAGCATGTTGCCGAGCAAGTGTAGCCAGCCGCCGTGCAGGAACATCGAGGCAAAGATCGGGACGATCAGCCCTCCCGTGGGCGTGTGAACGGCGATGGTCGGGACGGTGTAACGCGCGGGTATGATTCCGAAGAGAAACACCAACTTGTTTATATCTTTTCCCAGTGTCAGCTCGAAGAGGAATGCAAGAACGTTGAAGGTGATGAGCAGGAGCGTGAAGAACCAGAACGTCTGCCGGCGGATGTGATCGTGAAGCGGGATGGGAACCATGCCGGAATATTCTAACCTGTGACGGTTCCACTTCCCACTTCAAAGGGAGGCGACCGAATTCGCCGGGCGATCAGCGCGGCTCACGGCTGCCTGTGAGGAGAGGGACACCTCACTCCGCCGACGCGCGGCTGAGGCGCCCCGCCCTCCATCGAAGATCCGACACGTTCGACCCTCGGCAGAACTCAGACCTCATTCGTTGAACACGATGGCCTGATGGGTGCCGCCCAGTCGGATTTCGCTGACGACTTGAGTGCCGTCGCTCTTGGTCTCGAACACCACCATGTCCCGTTGATACTTGGTGCTTCGGTCTTGCACTTTACCCTGGGTGGTGACCACCACGGATTTTCCCTTGGCCAGAGTAACCGTTGCTTCGGGGCTGTGCTGCTGGTAAGTGAGCTCGTAGCGCCCGGCATCAAGGCGCACACCACCCAAAGTGGCAGGGTAACTGATGCTGATCGTTCGCCCACCTCGGGCGAAGGCGCTTGCGCTGACCAGTGCCAGGACGGCCAAGCCGGTCATCAAGCTACCGAATATCCTTCGATTTGTCATTGCACTCGTCTCCTGTCTGGGAATTTCGGTCCCCCGCAGCGGGACCGGCCGCTTTGGATTAAGAGGCCGCATGAAAAGCTGAGCCCTGCCCCACATTGTTTGCGCTTGCGTGAATGTCGGCGGCACCCTTAGAATCGGCTGG
Source organism: Terriglobia bacterium (assembly GCA_041946825.1). GTDB lineage: Bacteria > Acidobacteriota > Terriglobia > UBA7540 > UBA7540 > CAZTHM01. The sequence goes on from JBHGBD010000001.1 coordinate 55,807, forward strand.
GGTTAAACGAAAAGGGGCGCACCCCTTCCGGGCTGCGTCACTTGGCGCGGGATTGCCGCTGCCCAGGCCGCCAAACCGTCGGCGGCGGCAATCCCCTTAACCCCGCAATAAAAGCCTTCGAACCGTCACAGGTTAGACGGAACGAAGCTCCGGCACGTTAGGTTCGTTTCTGCGCCCATTTCGAGTCCGGCTCCCTCGGGGGGACCCGGCGAACCCCACCACCATCCAAGTACGCTTCAACTTGCGTCGAAGTTCCCATAATTGCGCGGTCGGTGTCCCGAAGATTCGCCGATGATTTCCGGAGGAATGGAAGCCAAGGTTGCGTTGACGCTCCTCACGCCCGTCCGATATACTGCCGGGTTGGGCCGGAGCGCGAAGCGCGGGCAGAAGACCGAAATCTCCCCCCGGCGGGAGGAGGGGGACCTCCGCGTCGCTATCTAGCCTCTCGCCATGAAACCAAGCCCGCTGGTGCGCGAACTAATCCGTCTGGTGGGTGTCGACGCCGTCCTCTGGCGGCGCGAAGATGTGATGCTGTATGAATACGACGCCCTCTCCTGCGCCCGCCAGCCGCAGGCCGTGGTCTTTCCCACTCGAACGGAACAGGTCGTTGCGATTGTCAAGCTCGCTGCGCACGAAAACCTCCCTGTCGTGGCGCGCGGGGCGGGGACAGGTCTGAGCGGCGGGTCGGTCGTCACCGAGGGTGGCATCGTCCTGGCATTCGCGCGCATGAAGAAAATCGTCGAGCTTGATTTGGAGAACCTCCGCGCGAGGGTGCAGCCCGGCGTCGTTAACCTCGATCTCTCATTTGCCGTGAGCGACCACGGCCTCTATTTCGCGCCCGATCCTTCCAGCCAGAAAGCCTGCACGATCGGCGGGAACGTGGCGGAGAATGCCGGCGGCCCTCATACGCTCGCCTATGGCGTTACCACCAATCACATCCTGGGCCTGGAAGTTGTGCTGCCGGGCGGGGAAGTCATCCACACCGGCGCGCGTTATTGGGATCGGCCGGGGTATGACCTGACCGGCTTCATTGTGGGCTCCGAAGGAACGCTCGGGATCGTGACGGAAATCACTGTGCGCCTCTCACGCAAGCCCGAGGCGGCCATGACGCTTCTGGCCGTATACGACCGCATTCTCGACGCGCCGCGCACGGTGGCGGCGATCACGGCGCGACGAATCACGCCCGCGGCGCTCGAAATGATGGACGGCTTCACGCTGCGCGCCGTGGAGGAAGCGTTTCATGCCGGCTATCCCATGGATTCCGCGGCCGTCCTGTTAATTGAGGTGGAAGGCATGCGCGAAGCTGTTGAAGACAGCGCCGACCTGGTCGAAGCGGTGTGCCGGGAAAACAACGCGCGCGAGGTTCGTCGCGCTAAAACCAACGAAGAGCGCGAACTGCTCTGGCGGGGTCGCAAAAGCGCGTTTGGAGCGCTCGGGCGCATTAGCCCCAACTATTACGTGCAGGACGGCGTCATTCCGCGCACGCGCTTGCCCGAAATGCTGGAATTCATCGGCGAGGTCAGTCGCGCGCAGCAGCTTCGTATCGGCAACATCTTCCACGCGGGGGACGGCAACTTGCATCCCCTCCTGATGTTCGATGCGCGCGACGCGGACCAATCCCAGCGCGTGCTCAAAGCCGCTGAGGCCATCATGGCCAAGTGCGTCGAATTGGGTGGCTCGCTCACGGGCGAGCACGGCGTCGGGCTCGAAAAGCGCGACCTGATGCCTCTGATCTTTTCCGACGATGATCTCGAAATGATGCGGAAGCTGAAATCTGTTTTCAATCCCGAGGGGCGGCTCAATCCTGGCAAGCTGCTGCCCACCTCCAAGATGTGTGGCGAGGTGCGCGCGCAAATCAATACGGGAGGGGTTCTGTGACGGCGGGGATCGAGTCCGTCCAGGCGGCCTTTGCGCCGGTTTTGGGCGCCGCGCGCGTCGTCATTGACCCGGCCGTTTGCGCAAGCCTGAGCGTCGATGGCATTACACCGCAGTGCATCCTCTATCCGACCTCTGCGGAGGAAGTTGCGGCGGCGCTTCGCTGCGCGGCAGAGCACGACCTGGCCGTCATTCCGTGCCGCAACGGCACCAAGCTCGGCGTGGGCAACCCGCCGCGCCGCTACGACGTGGCTCTTTCGCTCAAAGACATGAACCGCGTGTGGCACTACGAGCCTTCGGATTTGACGATCACCGCAGAGCCGGGAATGAAGTTTGGCGACTTCCAGCACTTCGTTGCTCGTCAGGGACTTTGGCTCCCCGCCGATCCCCGCGGCGGCGCGCGCGCGACGCTCGGCGGCATCGTCGCCACGAATTCGACGGGCCCGCTGCGCCTCGCCCATGGCGCGCCGCGCGACATGGTTCTGGGAATGAAGATTGCTACCACGGAAGGCAAAGTTGTCAAAACCGGCGGGCGGGTTGTCAAAAACGTCGCGGGATACGATATTGCGAAGCTCATGATCGGCTCCTACGGCACGCTGGGTGTGATCGTGGAAATCAGCCTCAAGCTGTTCCCGCTTCCCGCCCATCGCGCGACGTTTGTTCTGACCGCCGGACGGCTCGGCATCGCGCGTGATATTCGCCGCAGGATTCTGGGATCGCCGCTTACCCCGATGCGCGCGTTGCTTCTGGACGCGGGCGCGGCGAAGCTCGTGCGGCGTAGTCCGCCTCCTCCGCTCGACGAGTACGAGCCGGAAATCTGGCTGGAATTTGGCGGCTCGCTGCGCGTCCTTGAACGTTGCGCGAAGGAATTGGAGGCGCTCGCACAAGCCGCGGGCGCGCGGCTCTCGGTTATGCCATCGGAGGAGGCTGAAGAAGTCTGGGCTCGGCTCACGGATTTCCGCACCTGGCTGCGCGAGCAATTCCCGCGCTTGGCGATTCTCAAGGCCACGCTGCCGGATTCGGCGAGCGAAGAATTCATCAGCCGTGCCGAGCAGGAGGCTGAGAGCGAGAAGGCCCGGTCGGCGTGCTTCTGCCAAGCGGGGGTGGGAATCGCCCACGTCTGTTTGCTGGCTGCCGAGTTCGATCCGCAGTTTCTCGCGCTGATTGGCAGGCTTCGCAAGGCGGCGCATGAATTCGGCGGCGCGCTCGTCGTCGAGGGCGCGCCCTTAGAGGTCAAGAAACAACTCGATGTGTGGGGCCCTGTTGGCGACGATTTTGCGACTATGAAGAAAATGAAAGCGCTCTGGGACCCGGATGGGATTCTCTCGCCGGGACGGTCTGTGGGTGGGCTGTAATCACAAAGGCTAGATGAGTCCGACGGAAACAAATACGCTCGAGACTTCGACGAAGACCGGCTATGGCGCAGGCGAGGCGCCGACGTTCGATGTGTATTCGAAGTGCGTCCGCTGCGGGCTGTGCTTGAACAGTTGCCCGACCTACCGCGAGCTGGGTGTGGAGATGGATTCGCCGCGCGGGCGGATCTACCAAATCGTTCAGGTCGAGCGCGGGCGGCTGCCGCTGGGCGAGAGTTTCGTCAAGCACATCGACCTCTGCCTCGACTGCCGCGCCTGCGAGACGGCCTGCCCTTCGGGCGTCGAGTACGGGCGGCTAGTCGAGGTGGCGCGTGGACAAATCGAGCAGCACTACAAGCGGCCGCTTGTCGTCGCGCTCCTGCGCAAACTCTTCTTCCGCGACATTCTCCCGCACCCGCGGCGGCTTGAATTCGTGGCGAAGTTGCTGCGGTTCTATCAACACTCCGGGTTGGAGCGGGCCGTCCTGAGTTCGGGAATTTTGAATCTCATTCCAGGTCGGATGGCGCGTGTGGCTCGCCTCTCGCCGCCCATTGACAACCAATTCTTCACCGAAAAGCTGGGCACGGTCGTTCCGGCGATCGGGACGCGGCGCTATCGGGTGGCATTCTTCGCGGGATGCATCGCCAACCTGACGTTTTCCAGGCTGAACGAGGCGACGGTGAGGGTGCTGGCGCTCAATGGCTGCGATGTCGTGATCCCTGCCGGGCAGGGCTGCTGCGGCGCGTTACACGTCCATGCGGGGATGCGCGATCTGGCCCGCGAGCTTGCCAAACGGAATATCCAGACGTTCAATGCGGATGAATACGACGCCGTCATTACCAACGCCGCGGGTTGCGGGTCTGTGCTCAAAGAATATCCGCTACTGTTTGAAGAGGAGGGAAGGGAATTCTATGAGCCGGCGCTCCGGTTCGCTTCCCGGCTGAAAGATGCAACTGAGTTTTTGGCGGGGATTGACTTCAACCGGCAATTTGGAATAATGAGGCTGCGGGCGACTTATCAGGATCCTTGCCATCTGGGCCACGCGCAGCGCATTCGCAGCGCGCCGCGGCGGTTGCTCGCTGCTGTCCCGGGCTTGGAGTTCATCGAACTGAAAGAATCAGAAATCTGTTGCGGCAGCGCCGGGATCTACAACATTGCGCATAACGAGATGGCGGAGCGTCTGCTCGCCAACAAGATGCAACGTGTCGACGAGACACGCGCAGAGGTCGTCCTGACGGCAAATCCGGGCTGCCTTCTGCAATTGCGCGCGGGCGTGGCGGGAAGCGCCACGCCGCGGCGCCGCGTGCTGCATGTGATCGAATTCCTGGAAGAAGCCTACGCGGCAGCAAACGCCCGTTGAAAGGAAACCGAAGATGCCTAATCAGGGAAGTCCCGAACCGCAAAACGTCCTGAAGCCCGTCGACCCTCCCGAGCGCCATCACCTGATTGATTACGACGCGGCGTACGGGTCGTTCCGCTGGGAGGATGTGCACAAGGAATTTGACTGGTCGCGCACCGGAAAAGTCAACATGGCGCACGAAGCCATCGACCGCCACCTTACGCGCGGCCGCCGCAACAAGTTGGCGCTGATCTACACCGACCGCGAGCACACATCGCGCTTCACGTTCGAGGACCTCTCGGTTCAGAGCAACCGTTTCGCCAACGCCCTGAGAAAGCTGGGTGTGAAGAAAGGCGATCGCGTGTTTGTTTTTATGCCGCGCAAGCCTGAGTTGTATATATCCATCCTTGGTATTCTTAAGATTGGCGCTATCCCGAGCCCGCTCTTTGAGGCCTTCATGGAAGACGCCGTGCGCGACCGGATGTCGAATGCTGAGGCCGTGGCGCTGGTAACGCTCCCTTCGATGCTCGACCGCGTTCCACAGTGGGAGTTGCCGTCGCTGAAGCACGTGATCCTGGTCGGCGCGGGATCGAACGGCTTGGCGGAAGGCCACCACAGCTACGAAGCGCTGGTCGAAGGGGCGGAGGACAGAACCGAAATCGAGTGGCTGACGCTCGACGATCCGTTGATCATCCATTACACCTCGGGCTCGACCGGAAAGCCCAAGGGTGTGCTGCACGTCCAACGTGCCATGCTTGGGCACATGATGACCGGCCGCTGGGTGCTTGATATGCAGGAAGATGATATCTACTGGTGTACGGCCGACCCGGGCTGGGTGACGGGAACGTCTTACGGTATCTTTTCGCCTTGGCTGAATGGAATGACGAATTTGATACGCGGAGGGCGATTCAACGCCGCGGAGTGGTACGAAACCATCGAGCGCTTTCGAGTGAATCTCTGGTACAGCGCTCCAACCGCATTCCGGATGTTGATGGCCGCCGGCGAGGATGTGGCCAAGCGCCACGATCTCTCCAGTCTGCGTCACGTGCTGAGCGTCGGCGAACCGCTGAATCCCGAGGTCGTCTGGTGGGGCTGGAAAACTTACAACCGTCGCATTCACGACAACTGGTGGATGACGGAAACCGGGCACATTCTCATTTCCAATTACCCTTCAATGACGATCCGGCCGGGCTCGATGGGCCGACCGGTCCCCGGCGTGACGGCGAGCATTGTGGACGATAACGGGAACGAGCTTCCTGCTAACACGCTCGGCAACCTGGTCGTCAAACCCGGCTGGCCTGGCATGATGCAGACCATTTGGAAACAGCCGGAGCGATATCAGGCTTATTTCCGCATTCCCGGCTGGTACGTCACGGGCGACAGCGCGTTTCGCGACTCCGACGGGTACTTCTGGTTCCAGGGCCGAGTTGATGACCTGATCATCACGGCGGGCGAGAACGTCGGCCCGTTCGAGGTCGAAAGCTGCCTGGTTGAGCATCCCGCCGTCGCGGAAGCGGGAGTCATCGGGAAGCCCGACCCGGTGCGAGGGCAGATCATCAAGGCCTTCGTTGCGTTGCGCGAGGGGCACACGCCGAGCGACGAGCTGAAAGAGGAGATTCAGAAGTTTGTGAAGCAAAAACTGGCGGCCCATGCCGCGCCGCGCGAAATCGAGTTTCGCGACAAACTCCCCAAAACTCGCAGTGGAAAGATTATGCGCCGCGTCCTGAAGGCGTGGGAACTGAAATTGCCGACCGGCGATCTCTCGACGCTCGAAGACTGAGTAGACAGACTCTGCTACTCCTCTTTCCGCAAAGAGCGAAGCTCAATTCCCTACTGCTGACATTTCTTATAGAGATAGCTGCGTTCGAGGCCGGAAGTCGCTCTCGCAGGGGTGGAGGGCAAAAGGGAATACGTACACCCGACGGAAGAGGTCCTGCCAAAATTTTCGCTGCAGAGCAAGTTCGTCCAGATTGTGATGCGTGGCCACAATCACCCGCACGTCCACCCCAATGGTTTGGTCGCCGCCCACCAGTGTTGTTATGATAAGAAAGAGGTTGAGAATCCCGCCGGGGAGGGAATTAGTGTCTGACCGTGACGATCCTGCCTACCCGCACACTATCCAGGCAATTTATGAATTATGCCCTGCGCGATTACGACTTGCCATGTTCAGCAGCGCCAAAATGACCCCAGACGCGCTATCAGTAATGTGCTAACCTCCGAGTCGGAGAAGCCCTCCAGATCTGCAGCGCGCACGGATGCGGATTCTGAAGAGGTGAGACTGCAGAGTTGAATTAATGCCTCGCTTTGCGGACCAGTTCGGCCGCTTGAGATCGTGCTCTGCCGCGGGTTGGGTGCGGAAATCGCGAAGGCTTATAGTGTACAGGAGTAGGTCATCATGCTGAAGAGACTATGGATGCTGGTTGTTGTCGGGCTTGCCGCGTGGACAGCGAGTTCGCCCGGCCTCGCTGCGGCGCGAAGGGCCCAAGCGGATGGCAAGAATATCCGCATCGAGTTCAACGGATCGCTGCACAGCCGCGTTATCGCCAAATTCGCGGGCAGAGAAATCACGATCGGCGACTTCACGCCCTCAGAATCCATCACGGTCGCGGGAAGGGAAATCAGCGATTTCACTTTGCAGGGAATGAAGCGTGACAGCGTCCGGGATGCCCTGGGCGCCGGGCGGCGCGTTACCCTGACCGGGACCGCGTCTTCGCTGAAGAAGGTCGTTGCCGTGACGATTTACGACGAGTTTCCGCGGATGGCCGTTTTCGAAGCGCATTACACCAACACCGGTGACTCCAATCTTTCTGTGGACGGCTGGACCAGTCAGCGCTATTCCATTTCAGCGGGGCCGGACGGCGGCGAGCCTGCGTTCTGGTCGTACCAGAGCGGTTCTTACGAGAAGCGCCCGGACTGGGTGCTGCCTTTGAAGGTGGGCTTCGAACAGGAAAACTACCTGGGCATGAACGACACCGATTACGGAGGGGGGACGCCGGTCGTGGATGTCTGGCGCAGAGACATAGGTCTCGCCGTGGGTCACCTGGAAATGGCTCCCAAGCTCGTCTCTCTTCCCGTCGCTATGCCGGACCACGAACACGCCACGGTGGCCGTGCAATTCAAATTACCTCGAGAACTGAAACCAGGAGAAACACTGAAGACGTTCCGGACCTTCGTCAGCGTTCATCAGGGTGACTACTTCCGGAGCCTAAGGGATTATCGCCAGGCGATGGTCAAACAGGGCGTGACGTTCAAGCCGGCGCCGGAGGACGCTTTCGGGCCCATCTGGTGCGCCTGGGGTTACGGCAAGAACTTCACCGCTGCGCAGGTTTACAACGCCTTGCCCATCGTGAAGAAGCTGGGCATGCGATGGGTCACCCTGGACGACGGATGGCAGACCGCCGAGGGGGATTGGTTCGTGAACGCGGAGAAGTTTCCTGGCGGGGACCGCGACATCAAGGCTCTGGTGGACAGAATTCACGCCGATGGCTTCAAAGCTCAGCTCTGGTGGGCGCCGTTGGCTGTTCATCCGGACACGCAACTGATTAAGGAACATCCGGAGTATCTGCTGCTCAACGCCGACGGATCGAAGCAGAAGATTTCCTATTGGAACGACTGGTATCTCTGTCCCGCCGTTCCCGCGGTGGTCGAGTACCACACGGCCATCGTCGTCAAAGCGATGCGGGATTGGGGCTTCGACGGTTTGAAGCTCGATGGACAACACATGAACGGTGTGCCCCCCTGCTACAATCCCGCCCACCATCACGCCTCGCCTGAGGAAGCGGTGGAAGCGCTGCCACTGTTCTTCAAAGCGATTTACGATACGGCGCTCGGAATCAAGCCCGACGCGTTGGTCGAATTCTGCCCTTGCGGCACCGCCTATTCGTTTTTCACCATGCCCTACATGAATATGTCCGTGGCTTCCGACCCCAAGAGTTCCTGGCAGGTCCGCTTGAAAGGGAAAACCCTCAAGGCCTTGATGGGGGATTCCGTCGCCTACTTCGGAGACCACGTGGACATGAGCGATGGCGGCGATGATTTCGCTTCGACGATTGGAGTTGGCGGCGTGGTGGGTACGAATTTCACCTGGCCGGTGGGTTCGGCCCGGCGGCCCCGGCGGGATTTGACCCCTCAGAAGGAGAAGATCTGGGATAAATGGATCAAGATCTACACGGCTGAAATGCTCCCAAGGGGCGAATACTTGGGCATGTTGTATGACATTGGTTTTGATCGGCCGGAAGCCCACGCCATCCGTAAGAACGGGAATGTGTACTACGCCTTCTTTGCTCCACAGTGGAGCGGAAAGGTTGAACTGAGAGGATTGGAGAAGCGCGATTATCGCCTGACCAACTACGAAACTGGGGAGGCATTGGGTACTGTTCGCGGCCCCGTGGCCACTTGGAATGCCCAATTTGAAAAACACCTCCTGTTGGAGGCGAAGGCCGAATAGGCTGAATCCAACGTAAATCCTTCCGTATGGGTTCTCGTCACCAGTCGCCTGAGTTGATGACGATCTCTGGCAACTTCCTGTAACTGATGAGCTTGTGAGAAGCCGATTTGCCAGGTTGTCCCCCAATGGGCTATCAATCGCCTGAAAATTGTGGAACCTGAGCAGCCGCGATTTTGAAGCCTTCGTTGGGTGTCGTCGTGAACCCTCATACGTGGGCGAGAACCGAGCGCGGATGAGCCCGTCAGCACGCCGTACCCAATTTGTCCCCACACCTGCACGGCCCCCGGTTTTTCTTCCCCAGGCAGTTGAATCTGCGCCCCGGCCGGAAGACAGTGGCGGCATGAAAAGTACTTGTTGACATTATTACGATGACCGTCTACGATCACCGGTATATGACACGAGGGGGGCATGCGGTAACTCGGGAAATCCTTCTGGCTTTTTGGAAAGTCCACATTCTGCACCATGCTGACGAACGCCCCGTTTACGGCCAGTGGATGATCAACGAGCTGCACCGTCACGGATATCAGATTAGTCCGGGAACCCTCTATCCGCTTTTTCAGAGAATGGAACAGCACGGATGGCTCAGGCGCAAACTTGGACGGCACGAAATGCCACGGGCGCGGAAGAACTACCTGCTAACCCGCGAGGGCAGAAGAATCCTGCGGCTGATCAGAAGGCATGTGAATGAGATGCACCGCGAACTCATTCGCGAACTCAAAGGTCGGCCTACACGAATGACAGGACACGCCATGGGTCTCAAGACCCCGTCGAGGGGCTCAACGTAAAGGCGGAGGATCGAGGCCTCTTCACCTTGGTGATGTTGAAGTATTCGATTGAAGTGGTTACTCCGTGATTTGGCTTTGCCAGGCGGCTCAGGGGCGGGGTGCGTCAATCTTGGAAGGTTGTTCAGGGCGATGATGAACCCGAATCTTGCGGGTCAGCAGGGGTGACCTTCGGTGCGGCTATTGCAGGACACCGTACTTTTTCCCGATCAGGCAGGGGCATCATTTAGTTTTGTAATGAATGGGTTTGATGAGCAAGTCTCAGGGCTACTGGGGAGATAAAGTGTCGGGGATAAATGAAAATCTTGGGTGAGGAACTGCACGTACTGGACCGACGCGTCGAACCGAGGAGATGTGGGAGATGAAGCTATTTCGGAACGCTGGTCTGATTATGATGCTTGCAGTACTTTCCCCCGTCCGGCCTTTGTCAGCGCAGGTTGCGACCCCGAAGGCCGAAGCGTTTACGTTGCAGCGGACCGTCTCCTACTCCCTGAATCATTATCCCGCTGTGCGGGCAGCCCTCGAGCGAATCAGGGCAGCACAGGGCCAAGTGAGCCTCGCGTCCACAAGCTATCTTCCCAGCACCAATTTGCTATGGCAATCCAATCGCGCCACCACAAACAACATCTTTGGCTTGCTCTTTCCGCAAGGGACCGTTCCGTCCATTTCCGGCCCCGTCCTGCCAGTAACCTCCAACCGCAGTGTCTGGGGGAGCGCCGGCGGTGTTTTGGTGTCCTGGGAGCCGTTGGACTTTGGATATCGTCGGGCGACCGTAAACGTCGCGCGAGCTGGCGAAAGTATCACGCGGGCACAGTCAGATGTGACGCAGCTCGATGTTGCTACCACTGCGGCTCAGGCATTCTTATCCTTGCTGGCGTCGGAACAGGTTGTCCGCGCAGCGCAGGCGAACGCGGACAGGTGGGCAGTCTTCGCTACGTCGGTCCACGCTCTCGTGGACAATCAGCTCCGACCCGGCGCCGACGCCTCGCGTGCTGACGCGGAGTTGGCCGTGGCGAGGACTCAACTGATACATGCCCAGACTTCTGAACGCCTGAATCGCGCCACCCTCGCGCATATCATGGGGATGCCCGGAACCCGTGTGGAAATTGATCCCGGTGAGCTGCTCACTTCATTGCCGGAAGAGAGCATTCCCCTATTGGCGCCTGTTTCGCACCCTGCGGCCGCCGCACAGAAGGCCCTAATCGAGCAGGTGAAAGCTGAAAGGCAGGCCTTGAACCGATCTTTCGTGCCGCGGTTCCTCACCCAAGCTTCTCTCTCGGGCCGGGGTAGCGGCGCCAACACAGACGGCACGTATGCCCAGGGACTGAACGGTTTAGGGCTTGAACGGATGAACTACGCAGTCGGGATCACGGCTACTTTTCCCTTGTTTGACTTTTTCTCGCTCCGGGCCCGGAAGAAAATTGCCGCTGCCAACGAGCGAGCAGAGGAAGCACGGTACGACCAGACGCTCCAGGATCTGACAGACAAGACCGAGCAGGCGCGCGCTACGCTGGATGGGGCGCGGCAAGTGGCGCGGAATACCCCGATCGAACTTCAAGCGGCCCGTACCGGCGAAACTCAGGCCAAGGCGCGATATCAAGCCGGCTTGGCCACGATCGTCGAGGTTTCTGAGGCGGAGGGGCTCCTTGTGCAGGCAGAGATTGACGATGCGCTGGCGCGCCTCAACGTCTGGCAGGGCCTACTGGGTGTGGCGGCAGCGCAAGGCCGTCTTGACCCTTTTCTTCAGTTGTTGAGCGACGGCACCCCGTGAGGGGGACACCAGAATGCGGCTCGGATTCCTGAGCCCATTAAGGAGGGGCGGCAAATGGGGCTGATTCACGCCTCACTGAGACGACCGATTACGGTCATGGTGCTCGTGGTCGCGGTCGCGCTCTGCTCCGTTCTGGCAATACTCCGGATGCGGACGGACATCTTCCCGAATCTGAATCTGCCCGTTATTTACGTCGCTCAGCCTTACGGCGGAATGAGCCCGGCGCAGATGGAGGGCTACCTCGTTTTCTATTACGAGTATCATTTTCTCTACATCAATGGAATAGAAAGCGTGGAGGACAAGTCGATCCAGGGCAACGGTCTCCTGAAGTTGACGTTCCACCCTGGAACGGATATGAGCCAGGCCCTCGCGCAGACTATCTCCTATGTCAACCGCGCCCACGCTTTCATGCCCTATGGAACCGTAAGCCCCTTCGTCATCCGTTTTGACGCGGGCACGGTGCCCGTTGGATACCTCGTGTTCTCCAGCAAGACGCGCACCATCGGGGAAATTCAGGACTTGGCCCTCAATCGAATTCGGCCGGTCTTTGCGACACTCCCCGGCGTGTCGGCGCCACCGCCTTTTGGGGGCAACCAGCGAACAATCGTCGTCACGGTAAATCCGGACCGTTTGCGTTCCTACAATCTTTCTCCTGACCAAGTGGTGAAGGCAATCAGCTCCGGCAACATCCTGATGCCCGCCGGCAACGTGCGTACGGGAGGCTTGCTGCGCATTGTCTCTAGCGATTCCGTCACCCCTACCATCAAAGATTTGCTGGACGTGCCGATTCATGTCGGTGCGGGGCCCACAGTCTACCTGCGCGACATCGGATCGGTGGCAGACAGCACAGACATCCCAACCGGGTACGCGCTGGTGAACGGCAGGCGCGCAGTTTATATCCCGGTGACAAAACGCCCGGACGCTTCCACACTCACGGTGGTGGATGAGGTCAAACAGAACCTTGCCCGCTTCCGCTCCTTGGTCCCCTCCGATATCGACATCACGTATGAGTTCGATCAGTCCGGTTACGTCAAGAACGCACTGCTTTCGGTGGCCCAGGAGGGACTGCTAGGTGCCTTGCTAACAGGGCTCATGGTGTTGCTGTTTCTCGGGGACTGGCGGAGTTCCTTGATTGTTGTCACCACGATTCCTTTTGCACTGCTGACGGCGGTTGTGGCGTTGTGGGGCGCGGGGCAGACCATCAACATCATGACGCTTGGCGGGTTGGCCCTTGCAGTGGGAGTGCTGGTAGATGAAGCCACTGTAGTCATTGAGAACACCCATACGCATCTTGCTCAAGGCGTTCCGCGGGCGCGTGCTGTGCTCAATGCCAGTAAAGAAGTGTTTCTTCCCCGTTTGCTCGCCATGCTTTCCGTGCTGGCGGTCTTCGTGCCTTCATTCTTCATGACGGGAGTGACGAAGGCTTTGTTCGTACCTCTTACGCTGGCGGTAGGTTTCGCGATGGCGGCGTCCTACTTCCTCTCCAGTTCGCTCGTACCCGTCATGTCCACGTGGATTCTCCGGAACCATGACAAGGGAAACGCGGACGAGGACCAAAAAGGCAGGTTTGACCGGGTGCGCGAGAAATGGACTGCGTCCTTGGAGCGGCTTGCGCCGCTGCGGGTCGTCGTCGTGGCCGCCTATGTCATTGGAGCCTTTGCCATCATTTCACTTCTTGGGCCGAAGGTTGGAAGAGAGTTGTTTCCGCGCGTTGCGGCTGGGCAGTTCCGCCTGCGCTTCGACGCACCCATCGGAACCCGTGCTGAAGAGTCCTCGCGCCTCGTCGGAAGCGTTTTGGACGAGATTCAAACGGCGGCAGGGCATGGAAACGTCAGCATCAGTCTGGGTTATGTCGGCACACAAGCGGCAAGTTATCCCATCAACACCGTTTTCCTCTGGACCAGCGGGCCCCACGAGGCAGTGATGAACGTCGCGTTGAATCCCGCCGCTGGAATTGACGTGACGACTTTCCAGGAGAAGCTTCGCCGGATCCTGCCGTCCAAATTTCCGGGTTGTTCATTTTCTTTTGAGCCGGCAGACATCGTCAGCCAGATATTGAATTTCGGGGCGCCCACTCCCATTCAGGTGGCCGTGACAGGTCCGGATTTTCCAGCCGTTCGCGCATACACGCAGAAACTGCACGAAGAGATGAGCAAACTCGCAGTGTTGCGTGACCTCCGGATTGAGCAGCCACTCGATTATCCCAGCGTGGATGTTCGAGTAAATCGCGAGCTGGCGGGGCAACTCGGCGTGACGGCGGAGCAGGTGGGCCGTTCGCTTTCCGAAGCAACGGCCTCCAGCCGCTTCACCGCGCCCAACTTCTGGGCGGACCCCAAAACGGGCGTTGGCTACCAGGTTCAGGTTCAGTATCCCCAACCCCGGATGACCTCTATTGAGGAAGTTCAAAACATTCCCGTGATGCCCGGCGACGCGCAACACCCCCTCATTGGGGACCTTGCCAAGGTCACCCATGGCACGCTCGTGGGGGAGTACGACCGGATCAATGGGCTGTGGCTATTGACGCTGTCCGCCAACACGGCGAACGAAGATCTGGGCACTGTTGCCATTCGTATCGACGATGCGATTCGTCGCGCTGGTACACCACCGCGGGGAGTCACGGTTCGCATGCGCGGGCAAATCGCTCCCATGCGGGAGACTTTTACGAACCTTGGGATAGGCCTTTTGCTGGCCATCGTTGTAATCTTCCTGATGCTCGCCGCGAACTTCGAGTCGATGCGCCTCTCATTCGTGGTGCTGACCATCAGCCCCGCGGTCATTTGTGGCGTGATTCTGATGTTGCTGATCACTCGTACCACGTTAAACCTTGAATCGTTTATGGGCGCCATTATGGCCATTGGAGTGGCGACTGCAAATGCCATTCTGCTGATCACCTTTGCGGAGCAGTATCGCCAACAGGGCGCGTCTTCAGTCGCTGCAGCAATCCGGGGTGTCTATACTCGCATGCGTCCCATCCTGATGACCAGCTTCGCTATGATGGCCGGCATGGTTCCCATGGCCTTGGCGCTAGGCGAGGGGGCTGAAGCCACCGCGCCCCTCGGGAGGGCAGTCATAGGCGGGCTCGCTGCCGCAACGGTGGTCAATCTCACCGTGCTGCCTTTCGTATTCTCTATGGTCCAGGCGCGGGCGAGCACGGTGTCTCCTTCGCTTGACCCGGACGACCCGGCAAGCCGGTATGCCGAGCGATAGCGACAATTCATGTTTATGCAGGCGAGGGAAACGTTATGAGACTCAAGGGAACAGCAACTTTTCTCACGCTTTTGGGGATCTACCTTTTTTCCACATCCTGCACACAGGACAGCACGGGGGCGGCACGGCCGACGGACCATTCCGACGGGTCGACGCCATCTCCGGAGGTGCAAGTGACCCGGGTGGTTTCTGAGAAGCTGAACACAACGGTCAGGCTTCCGGCCCAGCTCACACCCTATCAAGTCGTGGAAGTGTATGCAAAAGTTACAGGCTTTGTAAAGTGGATCAAAGTAGACCGCGGGTCAAGAGTCAGGGCAGGAGAGCAGATCGCGCTCCTGGAAGCTCCTGAACTCGTGGCGCAGCGGGCCGAAGCCGAATCCAAATACCAGAGCGCGGAGTCGCAGCTCGCGGCGGCACAGGCCAAACTGGCCGCAGACCAGGCAACTTACCAGAGGATGAGCGCGGCTGCCAAAACCCCCGGCGTCGTCGCACTGAACGATCTGGAGGTGGCGCAAAAAACAGCTCAGTCGGACGAGGCGAACGTCGCGGCGCTCCAAAAAAGCGCGAAGGCAGCTCAAGACGCGCTTCGCTCAATTTCGCAGCTCGAAGCGTACCTCAACATCACGGCCCCGTTTGATGGCCAAGTCACGACCCGATACGTTCACCCGGGAGCGCTCGTGGGCCCTGCTGGCGGGCCCGGCGCCATGACACCCATCGTACAAATCCAGACGCTCACCCGCCACCGCCTCGTAGTGCCCGTACCGGAGTACAACGTGGCCGGTATACCGGAGAGAACAGAAGTCAGCTTCACGGTTCCATCATACCCGGGAAGAATCTTTCGGGCTCCCATCGCCAGAATTTCAGGTGCTGTGGACATCAAGACTCGTACCATGCCGGTCGAGCTAGATGTTCGAGATCCTCGGGCTGAACTTGACCCGGGAACGTTTTGCGAAGTCTCCTGGCCCGTTCGCCGGGACTACGCCACGCTGTTCGTCCCTGCATCGGCGGTGGCGAATGATTTGACGCGAACCTTCGTGATTCGAATCCGGGACCGCAAGGTAGAGTGGGTGGATGTAAAGACCGGAATCGCTGCTGGAGACCTGATCGAGGTTTTCGGAGATCTCAAAGAGGGCGACGAGGTGGGATTACGGGGCACGGACCAGCTACACGCCGGGACCATCGTGATCCCAAAGCTCGTCCCCCTACGTTAGTGGAACGACGTATCTTCGCTTCTTGCCTACAATTGAGCATTCCTACAGGTCAACAACTGAGCGGTACGTAACGCGTCTTGCCAATGAAATGTTCGCCCCTCGAAACGCTCCGAGGGGTCTCGTCCGAAGCTAAAAGGTGAACTGAAGCGAAATGTAGAAGAAGTCGAGGGATTCGTGAGGTCCGGACTGCCGGAAAAAAGCGCCGGGGAAGAAATGACTGTACCCGGATTGGACGACGGTGTGCGCATCCCATTGATAGCGGAGAGTAAGGTCGGCTTCCTCGCCCAGCTTTCTCGGCAGACCCGGGGATGACGCCCGGATCACATTCCCACGCTTATCGTAGAAGTTGTCATTGAGCGAGGCGCGCCAATAGGCAAAGCCGTCGAGCCGAATTCTCCATTTGCGCGCCGGCGCCAAAGCCACTCCGCAGTTCACATCCTGCATGTTCTGGCGACCCACAACGTCGGCAAATCCGAGAGTGCTGTGGGATGTCGGGAAAAGCAGGTTAAATGTGCCCACGTCGCCGCCGGGCTGGCGGTCGCCACTGGCATAGTCGTAACCCACGTAGAATCGAGGAGCGCTCCACTTTTGCCGCAGTGTATAACCGAGTTGTGTGACAATCCCGTGCGCGAGGATGCCCTGATTGCCAATCGACCCGACCTGAATGCTTCCGCCCAGGTCATAGTCAAAGCCCGTCCTGCCGATCTGGTTTACATCGTGCCCTCCTATAACATGACGGGATTCCTCCCCCGTGGTACCGTTGTAGGAAGCGAGACGATTTTCCAATCCGTACCAATAAACTTCCATCGTGCCCCACCGCGGCGGCAGCTTCCGGTTGAGGTGAACGCCATAGAACTGGGTAGCACTATCGGGGCGATTGAACTCGTACTTGTTGATTTTGACCGGGCGAGCCCAGAAGAAGACCAGGGCGGATTTTCCCGTTTCGAGATTCCCGGAGAATCCGTCCCATGTCCTCCGGACATTCGACCAATCGGAGACTCCTACGAATCGCTCCCTTCCCAGCGAGATTTCCTGGCGCCCCGCGCGCAAAGTAAGCCTACTGTTCTCGCCTACAGGCAGTCTGATATCGACAAAACCATTTTGAAGATCCAGTTCATCAACGTCGGAGGTTCGCTGACCGCCTAGGAGAGATCGATGCGTCGAAAAGGAGTTCTTTTCCTGCACGAAGACTCGGACGTGCGTGCCGACGTGTAGATCTGCGTGGAGCATCAGCCGGGTATACAAGAAGTTGTCGTTGTGGACGGCCGTAACCGGCGCTCCGAAGTTGAACTGGTTCCATACCTCAAAGCGTTCACGGAGCTGCCCGCCAAAACCAATCCAAACCGCACCTGTCCGAGTCAGGGGGACGTATTTTAGGGGATCAAAGGGATCGGAATCCCTCACCCCGCCGGCTTTCGCCAGCACGGACCAGTCTTCATTTTGCCGCAACGGTTCATAAGGAGGTCGGGAGGGTAAGTTACCCTGCGCCCGGGAATCAAGGCCCGCCACCAGCACGGCTGCAACTATCGAGAAGAGACGCGCCCACGCGAGAATCCGAGGGCCGCTTTTTGTATGAGATGCTTCCCAGGAGCCAAAACGCCATACTGCGAGTTGAAACAGTCTGCTCAGTCTGCCGATCCTCCCCAGCGACTCCCCGCTAGTTTATGGCCCAGAGGGAACACGGGCAAGCGTCATGCAAGTTCAATGTGATCAGAAAACGATTCGGTCAAATTGTCGCGCCGCCCGGGGAGGCTGAATTTGAGTGTCCCTACTGCTCCGTGCCCGGGAACCCCACCGCTCCGACGCCTCCAATGCATCCACTATTCTCAAAGGCCTGACATAACCTGAGTGGAATCAATGGACCCGGAGATAGACGCAGCGGCCGTCAAAGGCCACCTAGGCCCTGCACGCATGTAACAAAAGCTTCATCTTGCGTTTACCACGGCTTAATTCAAGGCAGCGAGACTGGACTGCTTTAGAGAGACTCAATCAAAAGCACAGCCAGGAACTTAAGCACCATGTGCCTGATGAGTGTCAATCCACGACAAGGAGCAGCGAATGCAGCAACGAAGGTCAGCAGCGTACATCACTCTCAGTCTCCTTTTCCTCGTTGCGAGTTGGTCCGAGACCGCCGCAGGTCAGGCCAACTCAATGCCGAATTTGGCTTCCACAGATAGTGCGGAGCGAGGCAATACGGCCGGGGAGACACTGGACAACCCGGCGTCGCCCTCCTCCACTGAAGTGCAACTCTTGAAGAAGCAACTAGCCACACAACAGCAACAGATCGAGCGTCTCAGCCGGGCGCTCGAAAGCCAGAAAGAGTTGTTGGAGCGGGTCCTTCGGAATCCGCAAGGTTCTCAGCAACCAGTTCCGAATCTGGGCCAAGTCGCGAGCAACGAGCCGATGCTTCCCAAGAACTTGAATGGATCGACCATTGCTGCGGCGCCGACTGGGACGGTTTCGTCAGGGGCGACGACTACACTTTCGCAGGCTCAGCATCTGCAGGAGGCAGCACCTCTTCAGTTGCATGTGGGCACTGCAACTATCACGCCGGTTGGGTTTATGGATTTCACCTCTGTCTGGCGCAGCAACGATGGTGGCAGCGGCATTGGCACGAATTTCGCAAGCATCCCCTATGGAAACACCTTTCAGACCAACCTGAGCGAGTTCCGGCTCAGCATGCAAAACTCGCGTATAGGCTTCCGTGCAGACGCCATGGTCAAGGGCGCCCACGTGATCGGCTATATGGAGTCAGATTTCCTGGGGAACAATCCCGGGAATGTCGCAGTGAGCAGCAATAGCAATACGATGAGGTCGCGGTTGTACTGGCTCGACGTGAGGCGGGGCAAGTGGGAAGTGCTGGGGGGGCAAACCTGGAGCTTGATTACTCCGGGCCGTAGCGGGATTTCGCCCCTGCCCGGGGATCTCTTTTTCACGCAAAACATCGACGTGAACTACCAGTTGGGCTTGGTCTGGGGCCGCATCCCCGAGTTCCGGTTCGTCTACCATCCAACCAACACGATCGCTTTCGCGGTAGCTCTTGACAGTCCCGAGCAGTACATGGGCGGCTCGGCTGGCGGTGGGAAGGTTACTTTCCCGCCCGCCCTGTCCTCCACTTACGTGGGCAAGGAACTGAACGACGGCAGCACGACGCTGAACGTCCCCAATGTCGCTCCCGATGTGATCGTTAAGCTGGCGTTCGACCCCTCGAAGAAGTTCCACATCGAGATTGGCGGAGTCGAACGGAACTTCAGGCTTTGGAACCCAACCGACCAAACCACTTACTCTACAACCGGTGGAGGGGGCTTTCTTAACCTGAATTTCGAATTGTTCAAGGGTTTCCGCGTCCTCACGAACAATTTCTTGAGTGACGGCGGCGGTCGTTACATCTTCGGCCAAGCCCCCGACCTCATTGCGAGAGATGACGGAAGCCCCTCGCTCATCCACGCCCATTCCACCGTCTCGGGCATCGAATACACGCACAAGAACATCCTGGTTTACGCCTACTATGGCGGCTTGTATGTTGGGAGGAATGTCGCCATCGTTCCTGTGACGACCACATCGGGTACTCCGCCCGTGACCACCACGACGCTGACGCCCTTTGGTTACGGATACGCTGGTTCCGCCGACGGCCAGAATCGCGCCGTTCAGGAAGGCACCTTCGGATTCAACCAGACCATCTGGAAGGACGCAAAATGGGGCGCGGTGAACTTCATGGGACAGTATTCCTACGTCACTCGGAGTCCCTGGTCTGTCGCCACGGGGCAGCCGAAGGAGGCGAACATCAACATGGTGTTCTTCAACTTGCGCTACACACTCCCGGGGTCTGCTCCCGCCATGAAATAGGCCCTGGTCATGGGGAGCAGCCGGGTAGTACGCTGCCCCTTTTTATTGTTGATGCGTAACTGGCTCTTGGTAGCACACTGACGACCCCGTGATCATCCTTGAGTTCGGGAAGTCAATACGCTATCATAAGGGCCTTGGCAACTTTTGGGGCATTCAAAGGTTCATACTAAACCTGAGGAATCGGATAGCCGCGGCGATCTGCCGCGACACGCAAACAATGTGGCCTCGGAGCAATAATTACCCCATGACATTGGTCCGCCGCTTTTTAGATGGGATTGTTCTTCTGATTCTTGCCGGAATGGTTTGCCTTTCCGGCCAGGCAAAGGCTGGCCAGTATCTCCCTAATTCCCACCCGATCCACACGGTTTCTCGCATCAGCAAGATGACCGTTTGCCCCGCGCCCCAGTCAGTCAAGAGCGTAATTTTGAGAGCGCGTCCGCGGACCGAAATCAGGGCAGACGGTTCGAGTTTGTTTCTCCGTCAGCTTGAAGATCTGATCCCGCTCAGCACATTGGCGCTTCACGCCGACCAACTCCGCTCTCCTCCTGTTTTCTAGTCGTCCCTCTCTGAATCTCTTTCATTTCAGAATCCGTGGGCGTGATTGTCGTCGGTCCCGGGCGGCGCGACAAATTACGCCAAACATGAAGGCGCTCAGTCGGAAAGCAGCCAGATGGAGCCCGGCTGAGGCCGGAGTTCACACGAGGGTAGAGTGAACTGGCGCGCTGCCTTGGGGCAGGCGACTGCGGCCTCCATGCGATACGCGATTCGCGCTCGATGCCAGTTCCGGCCCAGCGGGACACAAGTCAATCCAGGATGTCGGACCCGCGCAGTGGGGTTGACGAGGGATTTCGATTCTGATGTGAGCCAACAAGCTTCAGATGCTGATTTTGCAGTCGAATCCGAGAACGCGCAAGTTCACGAAACCAGGAGAGCCGACGCAAGTAGTTCGGCCATCTCAATGGACAATCGGGGAGGGCACGCCCAATCTATGGACACACCATTGACCTCTGAGGAATTGGAATCCTTGGGCCGGTTAACCAGTTGCCAAGTGGCCGACGCGATTGAGTCTTTCGACATCCGCCTGCGCAACGAGGGCATGACCGATTCGACGATCCATTGCATGTTCCCGAACCTTGCGCCGATGGTCGGGTACGCAGTCCCCGCGCGCATTCGTACGACGGAACCGCCAATGACTGGCAGGGCCTATCCGGACCGGACCGATTGGTGGAACTATCTGCTTTCTATTCCTGCTCCCCGCGTGGTTGTTCTGGAGGACATGGACCGTCGTCCCGGGCTGGGGTCCTGCGCCGGCGAAGTGCACTCGCACATCTTCAAAGCGCTGGGCTGCGTCGGGGTGGTCACCAACGGCGCCGTACGGGACCTTGCCACAGTCGAATCAATCGGCTTACGCCTGTTCGCGGGCAACGTGGCGGTCTCACGCGCTTATTTTCACATGATCGAATTCGGAATTCCGGTGGAGGTCGGAGGCCTGAAGGTCTCTCCAGGCACTCTTTTGCATGGAGACCGTCACGGGATCATTAGCATTCCAACTTCCGTTGCCAGAAGCATTCCCGCCGAGGCAGCAAGAATCGCGGACATGGAGCGGGAAGTGATCCGAGTGGCAAGCCTGCCCAATCCCTCTGCCGACGCGTTGCGCGAGGCTCTTAAAGTCGCAATCGGGCAGGATCCGGATCGGCAGCGTTAGGCATGCCAGAAATCTGGCATGAACCGCAGAAACGTTCACGATTGGAGTTTCGAGATGACTCTTCACAGACGTAAGGCAGGTCCCCAAGTGTCCCGGAGATGCCGCAGACAGGGCGCTGGAATATTCCTCATCCTCACGATCCTCGCGTGGGGTTTCAGTGCGAGTTGCTCGCGTGAGAGAGTGGCCAGAGCGGAGACGGCAGGGACCGGGAGCGCAGTGACCGTCGCCGTGTCCAAAGTTGGGCACGCAGACCTCTCGCAGGTTCTGCGCATCGCCGCAGAGTTCAAACCCTTTCAAGAAATAGACGTCCATGCCAAGGTTGCGGGCTACGTAAAGCGCATTTACGTCGACGTGGGTGATCGGGTAAGGAGAGGTCAAACCCTGGCTGTTTTGGAGGTGCCGGAACTCGAGCACTCCCTGGCTGAGGCGGAGGCCTCAAGTCGAAAGAGCGCGGAGGACGTTGCCAGAGCCCATAACGAACTGCAGAGGGTCCAGGCGGACCATACCGTCGCACACCTCAGCTATTCGCGGTTGGAGGAGGTAATCAAGGCCCGGCCCCAACTCATTGCCCAGCAGGAAGTGGATGAAATGGAAGGGAAGGACCAATCGTCTGAAGCCCAGGTGGCCGCCGCCAAATCCGCCTTGGCGGCAGCCCAGGAGCAACTTCGGGAGTCCAACGCGAACCGCGAGAGGGTCCAGGCGCTGCTCGACTATTCCCACATTACCGCGCCGTTCGACGGCGTGATTACCGAGCGCTACGCTGATACAGGCGCGATGTTGGCCGCCGGAACTACTTCGGAAAAACAAGCACTGTCCCTGGTCAAGCTATCAGAGAACGGCTTGTTGCGGCTCCAGATTCCGATTCCTGAAGCGGACGTTCCCTCGGTGCGCATGGGCACGAAAGTCACCGTGGACGTGCAGGCGCTCCATAAGGAATTTCAAGGTGTCGTGGCCCGCTTTTCCGATGAGGTGGATCCTTCCACGCGAACCATGATGACCGAAGTGGACGTCCCCAACCCCAAACTCGAGATCGTGCCGGGAATGTACGCTTATGTTTCGTTTCCGGTCCAAGAGAGGAAAAAGGCCTTGGCGGCCAATATCCAGGCAATTTCACTCCAAGGCGATAAAGCGATGGTTTATCTCGTCAGTCGCGACAATACCATTGAGATACGCGCGGTAACCACCGGCCTGCAGACGCAGGACATGATCGAGGTCCTTTCCGGGCTCATGGAAGGGGACCGGGTTGTGGTGGGCAATACAAGCCAGCTTCGCGAGGGGCAACACGTGGTTCCCAAGCTGGTGCAGTTGGCCGAGATGGAAGGAGGCCGGTGATGTCACGTTTCGCCATTCGCAACCCCTATTTCATTGTGGTCTTGTGCCTCTTCGTGGTGGTAATAGGGCTCACCTGTGTTGCGCGAATGCCGGTGGACCTGTTTCCCTCCATCAACATTCCGGAAGTCGTCGTGGCCACGTTTTACAGCGGCATGCCTCCCGAAGAGATCGAGACCGAGATCACCGGGCGTTTTGAGCGCTTCTTCACGTTGGGGTCAGGAATCGACCATATGGAATCGCGGTCGCTTCCTGGCGCAAGCATTATCAGAGTCTACTTTCAGCCAGGGACGAATGCGGACTCGGATGTCGACCAGATTGCGAACCTGGCGATGGCCGACCTTCGCCGCATGCCGCCGGGAACACTTCCACCCGTAGTAATGAAGTTCGATGCTTCCAGCCTTCCGGTCTGCCTGATCACTCTCGAGGGGCAAGGATTATCGGAAACCCGGCTCCGCGACCTTGGCCAGTTCACCGTCCGGAATCAGATCGCCACGGCCCCCGGAGCATCCATCCCCCCGCCCTTTGGCGGGAAATACCGCCAGATCATGGTCTACGTCGATCCATTGAAGCTCCATTCTCACGGGCTCAGTGTCATGGATGTGGTTCGCGGCGTGAACAATGCCAACCTCATTCTCCCGGCAGGGGACGCCAAGATCGGACCTTACGATTACAACATCTACACCAATAGCCAAATCGAGCACGTCGCGGAGATTAACAATGTCCCCTTGAAGACTGAGGGGGGGGCGTACGTGACCATCGGAGACATTGGCACTGCCCAGGATGCACACACGATCCAGACAAACATCGTTCGTGTCAACGGGCAGCGGTCGGTGTATTTGCCCATCATGAAACAGGGAGGCGACACGAACACCATCAGCGTCGTTGACGCGGTGAAGAATAAGGCCGCTCACCTTTTCGGCGTGCCCAAGCGTTTGGTCGCCCAAATCGCCTTCGACCAATCGGAGTTCGTAAAAAGGGCCATCCGTACTCTGATTCACGAGGGCGCGACCGGGCTCTTGCTGACGGGCCTGATGGTTCTCATTTTTCTGGGCACCTTGCGCGGGACGGCGGCGGTCTTTCTTTCCATTCCACTTTCGGCTCTCGCTGCCCTTATCGCACTCTATTTCGGTGGCGGCACAATCAACAGCATGGTGTTGGCGGGGCTTGCCATTGTGTTTTCCCGGCTGATTGACAATTCCGTGATCGTGCTGGAAAACATCTTCCGCCACATCGAGCTGGGTGAGCCTCCCGAAGTCGCGGCAGAAAAGGGCGGAAGCGAAGTCAGCATGGCCGTCCTGGCGGCTACGATCGCCAGTGCCGTTGTCTTCTTTCCGGTGACCTTTCTTTACGGAGTGAGCAAATTTCTCTTTTCGGCTCTTGCCGTCGCGGTCGTCCTGGCGCTTTTTGCTTCCTACGTTATCGCCATGACGGTCGTCCCGCTTTTCTGCGCCAAGCTCATCAAAGGCACCCACAAGGCTGCTGACGGGCCCGCTGAAACGGCCGTGACGGCCGACTTGGCGCAGGTCTCGAAGACGCGCGCAGGGTTCGGGCAGCGTTTCAATACCGCCTTCAACCGGAAATTCCATCAGATGCTCGCGTGGTACGAGGGCAGGGTCGACGCTTTGCTCGTTCGTCCCTGGCGTGTGGTGGGAGTCATCCTGGGCGTGTTCGTACTGAGCCTCACGATCTTCCGGTTCCTGGGCGTTGCCTTCTTTCCGCGCAGCGACGCGGGGCAATTTGTAATCAATCTCAAGGCCCCCTCGGGAACTCGAATCGAGCAAACCGAAGCGCTTGTGGCCAAGATCGAACGGCTCGTCCACAAGGTCGTCAAGAACACCGACCTCAGATTAACCGTCTCAAACATCGGTGTCATCCCGGGTTTCTCGTCAATCTATACGAGCAATTCCGGGCCGCACACTGCAACCATCCAGGTGGCGCTGAATGAGCATCACGAGGTGGGCAGCTATGAATATATGGACCGTGTTCGCGAGGCTTTGACCTCGGAATTTCCTCAAGTCTCATCTTTTGTTCAATCAGGCGGGCTACAGGACGCAGTCCTGAACCAGGGCTTGCCCGCACCCATCGACCTTCAAGTGAGCGGTCAAGATATGGAGGAAACGTATCGTGCTGCCACGGATCTCGCCCTGAAGGTTCGCGCCCTGCCAGGCGTGAGCGACGTCTATATCCCCCAGGATATAGATTACCCGGCCCTGCGGCTTGACGTGGACCGTGTCCGCGCGGGGGAATTGGGGCTCAGCCAGAGGGAAGTCGTGGACAACGTCATCACGGCGATGACCTCGAATCAGATGGTTGCGCCTGGCTACTGGATCGATCCGCGGACAGGCAACGACTACATGCTTACCGTTCAGTACCCGGAAAGCGACATCAATAGTCTGTTTTCTCTCAAGGGAATCCCCATCCGCCCCGCTTCGTCGAAGCGGCCGGTCTTTCTCGATCAGGTTGCGAGGATCTCCCACACGGCTGGTCCAACCGAGGTGGATCATTACCAAATCCAGCGGGTGATCGATGTTTACATTACCCCCGTCACGGAGGATTTGGGGCATGTCGCCGAGGGTGTGGATCAGATTCTTGCCCGGACACACATGCCGGAAGGCGTCCAGGTAGTCATGCGAGGCATGGTGGATGGCATGCGCCAGTCCTTCCGCAGTTTCGGTTTCGGGCTGATTCTCGCCCTGGCCCTGCTTTATTTGGTTCTGGTGGCCCAGTTCCGCTCGTTCATTGATCCCTTCCTGATTCTCCTTGCCGTGCCCACGGGCCTGACTGGGGTTCTGATTCTCCTTTGGATGACCGGCACAACCATCAACGTCATGTCGCTGATGGGCGTCGTCATGATGGTGGGCATGGTCACTTCGAACAGCATCTTGATCGTGGAATTCGCCCACCAACTTGAGGCTGAGATGTCAGTCCGCGACGCCGTCGTCACCAGCTGCCGCATCCGCTTGCGCCCCATCCTGATGACATCGCTCGCCACGGTCTTCGGGCTCATCCCCATGGCGCTGAAACTCGAGGCAGGCAGTGAAGCCTATGCATCTCTGGGGCGGGCGATCATTGGAGGCTTGGTTGTTTCGGTGATGTTGACGGTGTTCATCGTTCCCGCCGCCTATGTCCTCGTGTACGGAAGGAACAAATGGCACCCCGACCCGGCTTCCCACATGCAGGAGTCGCGATGATGAAGCGAGCCGCTCTCGTAGTCCTGAACTTGATTCTGAGTGTCGGACCTTTGGTTGGACAATCACCCGCCTCGGCGCCCGCCAAATTGACGCTTCAGGAAGCAGAAGCGACAGCCCTGAAGAATCATCCTCGTTTCCAGGCCTCGCAATTGACAGCCCAGGCAGCACAACAGGCTGTGACCGAAACCAAGTCACGATATTACCCGCTGGCCTATGGGGATTTAACCGGGGCGCGTGCCTTGGATGGCAGCAGGATCGCGGCGGGCGCATTGAACAACCCCATTATCTTCAACCGCTACGCCAATGGCATTCGAGTCGAGCAACTGGTAACGGATTTCGGTCGCACCAAAAACCTTGTAACCGGTTCGCGATTGCACGCCCAGGCGGAAGGTGAGCACGCCCGGGCGACTCATGATGAGGTTCTGATCGATGTTGACCGGGCCTATTTTCAGGCGCTGCGCGCCCAGGCGCTGCTGACGGTGGCAGAACAGGCTGTCAAGGATCGCCAGTTGGCGGCAGACCAGGTGACGGAGCTTGCCAAAAGTAAGCTGAAGTCGGGGCTGGACGTGAGTTTTGCAAATGTCAACCTTTCCGAAGCGCAGTTGATGCTGGCGAGCGCGCAGAATGACGTATCGGGAGCGTTCGCTCAACTCTCGGCTGCGATGGGTTATGAAGGCACCCGCATTTTCTCGCTCGTTGATGAGCCTCTGCCGGGCCCTCCGCCCGCTGATGTTGCCAGCTTGATTTCCAGCGCCATAGCCCAGCGGCCGGAATTGGCCAGCCTTCGCCTTGAGGGTCGGGCCGCTCACAGCTTAGCCCGGGCCGAGCGCGATCTCTGGTTTCCGACGATCAGCTTCAGTGGCGCTGCGGGGGTGACTCCGGTCCATGAATTACCATTGGAAGACCGATACGCAGCCGCCGCTGTGAACATTGATATCCCGATCTTCAATGGCCGATTGTATTCAGCGCGTACTGCGGAAGCGCGCCTGCGAGCCGAGGCCATTGATCAGAACCTCCGTGATGAGGCCGACCGCGTGGCGCGGGACGTTCGGCTGGCCTGGTTGAATGCTCAGACGGCGTTTCAGCGTATCGCCTTGACGAAGCAACTCCTTGACAACGCGTCAAAGGCTTCGGACCTTGCCAAGGAACGGTACACCCTCGGGTTGGGTTCCATTGTCGAACTCAGCCAGGCACAGTTGAACCAGACCCAAGCACAAATAGAGCAAGCCAGTGCCAAGTATGACTATCAATTCCAGATCGCGTACTTGAACTACCTGCTCGGAACTCCACGTTGAGTGGGAGAACCAGCGGGGGAAACAGGGACCGAACGTCGATACTCGCGTCCCCGTGGCTTGCTCGGAGATATCGGATTTCCTGAAAACACGGCCGAGTCCTGAGCAAGGATTCCCGCTTGTTTATAGGCGGGATTCCCATACTACTTTGCCCGGTCGTTCACCACTGGACGACAGTTCTGGACAATAATCATATAATTCCATATTGAACCGTATTGATACCGGCAGATCTATTGACTATAAGTGGTTAGACTTGCTAAATTCTTCCGATGCGTCCATCAGCTCATGCCGCCGGCCGTTTTGCGGCTGCCGCCCGCTACTCCTGGAAACGTCCTGGCTCCATCGTCGTCTGCGCAATTGTCTGTAGTCTGACTTCGGCGTACGGCCAGACGGGGCGGGCGGAATTAACCGGAGTGGTCTACGATCAATCGGAGGCCGTCATCGGTGGAGCGCAAGTCACCACCTCGAGGGCTTTGACCAGGGAAACTTACACCACGGTCACCACCGTCGCGGGCGTCTATACTTTCCCGAACCTCAAGCCGGGGACTTACTCGGTGGTCTTCGAAGCCAGCGGATTTAGGAAGTTCTTGCGCGAAGGACTCAGTCTGGCAACGGGCCAGAGCGTGCGACTGGACGCCAGACTGGCGGTGGGAAGCTCCCACGACACGGTCACAGTTCACGGTGAGTCCCCGTTGCTGCAAACGGAGAGCGGCAGTCTGGGACAGGTGATTGAGAACCGCCCCATTCTGGCCCTTCCCCTCAACGGACGCACTTTTGTTTCATTGGTTGGATTGGCTTCTGGAGTGGCGCTTCCTCCCGGCTCTTCGTTTCCTCGTATCAACGGCGGCAGGCCGCGCGTCAACGAATACCTCTACGATGGTATCTCTGTCCTCCAGCCGGAGCCGGGGACGGTGGCGTTTTTCCCCATTATCGACGCGATCCAGGAATTCCGGGTCGAGACCAACAGCCCCGCAGCGGAGTTCGGTCGTTTCAACGGCGGAGTGGTGAACCTCACCACCAAATCCGGCACCAACGACTTCCACGGCACAGCTTTTGAGTTCCTGCGCAACGAGGCGCTGAACGCGGACAATCTCTTCGCCCCCACGAATTCTCCTAAGCCGCTATTCCGCCGGAACCAGTTTGGAGGGGTGCTGGGTGGCCCGATCGTCAGGAACCGGACATTCTTCTTCGCGGATTACCAGGGGACACGGCAGGAGATCGGCCGGGTGCGGGTCTCCACCGTGCCTACTGTTCTGCAACGGCAAGGAGTATTTAGCGAAGCTGTTGGCAAGAGCGTGCCGAAAATCTACGATCCTGCCACAACGCAGCCAGTTGCCGGGGGAGGGTTCACGCGCCAGCAGTTTCTGGACAACACAATCCCCGCTGACCGAATTGACCCCGTGGCGGAGCTGTTGCTTCAGCGCTATCCCCTCCCTACGGCGTCAGGTACGGCGAACAACTACACCCGTGTCGGCAACGAGGGCGACACGCAGGACCAAGCCGACGCGAGGGCAGACCACCGAATATCCGACCGCCACCAAATATTTGCACGGTACTCCTACGCTCGTGACTACGCCATTCCTGTCACCCCGCTTCCCGACGGCAGCGGGAACCTCACCAGCGGCGCCACTGGAAATGCCACCACGACGGGCCGGTCGGTGGCGGCGAGCTACTTTCACGTTTTCAGCCCGACGGTGACGAATACGGTGCGCTTCGGCTACACGCGCCGAGCGATAAACCGGGTTGCCTTGCTGCTTGACGCTCCGCCTTCTCAGGCCCTGCAACTTCCCGGCGTCCCATTCAACGCGGATTTCAGCAACGAATTGCCAACATTTTCTATCGCCGGCTTCCAGCAGCTGGGCCCTTCCGCCAACACGGACTCGAAGTTCCGAACCGATGTCACCCAGTTCGTTGATGAACTCTCCTGGCAGAGCGGGCGACATTCGCTCTCTGCCGGGATTGACTTCCGCTGGGAGCGCCTGGATATCGTCCAGCCCCCTTCGCCGACGGGTTTGTTTCAGTTCAGCAGCCTGTTCACGGATTTGCCCGGTACATCGGGGACCGGTTTTTCACTCGCGAGCTTCCTTCTCGGACAGGTTCAGGCGTTCTCGATTGACTTGCAGGAGAAACCGATCCGGCCCCGCGCCCACATCCAGGAGTATTACTTGCAGGATGATTGGAAAGCCACGCGCCGCCTCACGCTCAACGCCGGCGTGCGGTGGACACTCAACTTTCCATCCACGGAAGTGAACAATCACGGGGCCGTTTTCAACTTGCAGACCCAGCAACTGGATTACCTGGGCAAGAACGGTTTCCCGCGCTCGTCACGCGAATTGCATTGGCATGACTTCGGCCCACGCCTTGGACTGGCTTACAGGTTCACGGACAAGACGGTGCTGCGTTCCGGTTACGGACTCATCTGGATCGAACAAGCCGGCATCACGACGCCGTTTACGAACCCCCAGTTTCCTTTCATTCAAACCGTGAGCCAGAGGACTTTGGACAGCATCAACCCGGCATTTGATCTCGCCTCCGGCCCGTCCGTTGCGCCGATTCCCCTCACACCCGAGGCAGGGCTGGGCCAGGGAGTCTTCACCGTAGACCGGTCGCTCGGGTCAGGTTATGGTCAGCAATGGAATTTCACCATTCAGCGGGAACTCAGCAACAACTTGGCGCTCCAGATTGGCTACACAGGTTCGAAAATCACGCACGTCGGAATCCCCGACACGAACATTAATCAGCTCGCGGGCCAGCAACTGGCCATTGGCCTCCCGCTGCTCCAGAAGATTCCCAACCCTTATTTTGGAGAAATCCCGCGTTCGTCCTCTCTGGGTGACCCGACGATTGCCCGGGCCCAGCTTTTGAAGCCTTTTCCGCGCTTCACGACCGTCAGCTTTTTCCGCAACAACGTTGGCAATACGAACTACCACGCTCTGCAGGCGCGGCTGGAGAAGCGTTTCTCGAGCGGCATCTCGTTCCTGGCGAGTTACACGTGGTCAAAGTTAATCGACGAGGCGTCCTCGGTTTTTGACGCCACGATCTTCACGGGGCCAGTTGCCAACTTCCCAGTCGCCGACAGCTTCAACCGTAAGTTGGAACGGGACGTTTCAAGTGGAGATATTCCCCAGGATCTTGTGTTCAGCGCGACCTACGATTTACCCTTCGGGCCCAGTCACCGGCTTAACCCTCGCTGGTTCGCCGGTAGGCTGGCCAGCGGCTGGGAAGTGACCGGGATTCTCTCGCTCCAGTCAGGCCTGCCTCTAGCTGTTACGCAGGCCACCAATTTCAATTCGTTTGCGGGTTTTGGAACGCAGCGCCCCAACCGCCTGGCCGATCCGGTGGTTTCCGCTTCTCGAGCCAGCACCGCCGAGTGGTTCAACACGGGGGCCTTCGCCGTGGCGCCGCAATTCACGCTGGGCACAAGTTCCCGCAATCCGGTCCGTGGACCGGGTTATCGAAACCTCGATTTCGCATTGTTGAAGCGCACGAGCGTAACTGAGCGAGTGGACCTGCAGTTCAGGGCTGAGGTATTCAACCTGACCAACACGCCGCTCCTGGGTGCGCCAAACGTTGTACTGGGCACGCCGGGCTTCGGCTCCATTACATCGGCCGGAGATCCACGCGTGATCCAAATTGGCCTGAAACTCGAATTCTGAATCTCAACTGTGGCTCTAGAAGACGCTTGCTTATTGCTGAATGTGGACGAAGGGCATAAACTCGCTTGCCGTATCGCATAGCGACCATCTTGCCTGCGAGGATCGCCTTGGACCTTCTCCGATTGCGCACCGCCGCACGCCTACTCGGGGTCAGTTATCCGACGCTCAAGCAATGGATCTACCGCGGGAGAATTCGATCGGTAAAGACACCTGGAGGGCACCACCGAATACCAGAGTCGGAGGTTAACCGTCTTCTTTTCCAGAATTCGAGAATCACCCGCCGCACAACATCTCACCGGAAGGTTGTTCGCCTCGAGACCACCGATCACATGCAGTTTACGGGGCTGGAGCATTTCATCAGCGGCCGAAACCAACTCGTCGGGCGGATTGTCCGCATCCGGCAGATAGGCCTTTTGGCGGAGGTGGTTATCGATATCGGCGGCCAGGTTGTGACGTCGATTATCACGCGACGGGCATGCCATGACCTGAAGCTGAGGGTTGGCGAGACGGCGGCAGCATTGATCAAGGCCACTGAGGTAATGATCATTCGTCCTCCCTCAATCCACACGCCCTCTTCCTAGCTCCGTTGTCCGGAGCGAAGTCCCCAAGTCCGGAGGGGAATACGGACTGAGGTAGTCTGGCCTTTCGCATCCCTCCGGCGAGACCTACTTTACAGAGTAGCATCAACGGGCCGGCGATTCCTCAGAACGAGTTCTCACCGACAGCGGCAGAATGGCGTCCTCACATGCCGGGGTACGTTGAATCCGAGACGCATTGCCAAATCAAAGACCGGACAACACAGCCGGGGTCTGCTGGTCGAGCTCTGATAGGAGGGTTGGGTTCAATTGTAAGCAGCTGGATCCAGGAGATATGGCGGAGAGGGTGGGATTCGAACCCACGTCCCGATTTCTCGAGAACACGCTTTCCAAGCGTGCTCCTTCAGCCACTCGGACACCTCTCCGCACCGCGCGTGTGAGCCTCGCCCCTCCGTGAGCCGGGGAGAGTGCGATTCCTTTCGCTATCTTGCCAGTATAACATTGCGTGAGGAAACCCGCCAAAAGTGGGTGCAATTTCAAATGCGGGAGGTCTCGCGCAAAACCGCGACGCCGTTGATCGTATTGTTTCCCCTTTCCGACGTTGAAACCTGCCACCGTGCCTGTTGGCTTCGTAAGACCCCTGCTCGCCAATCTGATCCACTCAGTTACGAAACATGTTGATGTTCATGTGGCGATGATGCCGTATGGCGTGACCAATAACGCAGTTTCGATTCGCTGAAGCGCGAATTACCGCCGTGAGCTACGAACCGCCGGGAGTTGATCAGCATTCGAAGTGCGGTGCCATCGAGTTCCACTCGATCACAACCGGCCTTGGGGCATTGTGGGCTTTGCTAGCGGAGCCCGGCCGCAAGCCTGCTCACTTGAATCTCTGCCGGAACTTCAACTCCATGCCCAGGATTCCGTTCTGGTCACGCAATCCAAGGAGGGATATCCGGTCGCTGATGTTCCACTCAAACTGGATGATGCGTTGTTGGGATGTGGTGGTAGTGGTCACGTAAGTCAGCGTGAGATCGCGGGTCATTTGTTGCTCGACGGTAACGCGGGCGCCGCCGGCAGTGTAACCGAGCCCGCCGAGATTGGGATCGACCTTGATCCGGCTGACTCCAAACAGACGCTGAATTCGTCCTGAGACCCCGGTGGACAGGGCCTGCGAAAGGAGCGCACTGGCACCAACCGTTTGCACCGGCTGATTGGTTTGAGTAGCCATTTCTTCCTGGCTGGCGTAGCCGAAAGCCAGAAGGGAGACGATTTCCGAAGTTGGAAGCGGGGGATCGGAGCGGTAGGAAATCCGGATTCGCTCAAGTGGGCCGGAGACATTGACCGTCAGATCATAGCGCTGAACCCGCGTACGCGCCTCGATGTCGAGAACCGGTTGGGTGCGGTACGGATTGGTCAGATTGATATAGCCATGCTCAAGCTGGTAACGGTTTCCGCGGAAAACGACCTCGCCGCTGATAATTTGGAGGGTGCCGACTTGAACTGGATTGGCGAGCGTTCCCTGAAGGTGCATATCGATTTCACCCACCAGGCGAAGGTCGTGGGTTTCAAACCTCACTGGCGAAGCAGAACTGACTTGGATGTCCAGCCGGACAAGGGGTGCGAAAGGCGACGCTAATGCCGGCGGCTTTACGCCAGAGGTGGCAGCAGCTTCGCCAAGGCGAGCGAGCCAGTTAAAGTTCTCTCCGGGCGAAATCCGCCTCACGATCAATTCGCCGCCGATTTGCGCGCGCTCCGTGCTCCCAGTGAGCTTGAGAGTTCCATCCAGCACGGATGTTAAGTCGATGGGATATCGGATCCGGACCTGGCCGAGTATTGCCTGCAAATTGAATCGGGGAGTATCGGCAAAAGTGACGAAACCCGAAAGATCCACGGTGCCCCCACCGCTCGTCCCGCGAAAGGGTCGCAATGTGGCGCGGTCACCATCCAAGGCAACTTCTCCCGTCAGCCCCGTCAGCCGAAAGGGAAAATCCGCATAGCTCAAGTTCGCGCCGTGAACCGAAATGGTGCCGTAGAGCAACGGATGCTCCGGACTCCCTCCCACCCGAAGCTTCACATCGGACCGGCCGGAGGCTTGGATGCCGGGGTCAAGGATGCTCAGAATCGTCGCGTCGCTGGTCCCTTGAGCGGTGAGGGCGAGCGCCGGCGACGGCCCTAACTGAATTGACCCTTCGATTTCCAGGGCAGTGGACGGCCCACTTATGCGAAACCGATTGGCTGTCAGCTTCCGGTTCGCGTAGTGAAGGTCCACCGGCAGTTCGTTTTTCCAGGTTACACTGGGGAACCTTACTTCCACGGTCTGACTATGGGTACTGACTTCGATCCGTTTGGCGTCTTTCACGGGTCCCCTCAGGGAGACGGTGCCGCTGGCGAAGACACGGGCGTCACGTTTCCTTCCTGAGAGTAATTGCAGCCACGGATCAACGCGCAGATTCGTATAAGTCCCAGAGAGTTCGAAAGGCCATTCGGCTTCAGTGAGCGCGGTCCCGTCGAGGCTGATGATGCCGGTTTCGCCCTGTGAGCGAATCTCGAGTCGAACTTCACGCCCTTGCCAGTTAGCCTGGCCCTCAAAATCACCGACCGTGGCGCCGTTCACTCCAACTCCCCGGCAATGCCAACTTGCTTTGAAGTTAGGATTATCGAGCGTGCCGCTGCCGCGGATCTCAAATCCGAATTGACCCTGAACAATCGGCGAATTCTTACCTGAGGGCTTCAGGGCATCAAATTCCGCAAGTCCAAAATGAGATCCGCTCAAATCCACTGCGAGAGCACGCGACAAAGGATTGAAGTCGGCGTGACCTTTTACCCCGCCAGAACCTTTCTTCAGGAGGACATCGTTGATATACCATGTCGAATTCTCAATCCGCAGTTTCGCGGAGAGCCTGTCAATAGGTTCGCCGAGGACGGCCCCCTTCTCAACGAGGGCTTCGCCTCTCCCCGAAAGATTCCCGAAAGTCCCGATGAGATCGAGCCGGCCTGAGAGGAGACCTTGTATTGGGTAATCCAAAGCAAGCGCGGATTGGAGGCCTTCGAGCGGCGCGCGGTCAGCGCGGGCCAAGATGCGCAAGGGTTCGGACGATTCCAGTCTCCAATTGGCGAGCGGGATGCTGGCCGTCAATTCCACAGCGCTTTTGCCGCGCGCGAGGCGGGCGGATGCGATCTCCAGCAGATTGGGCTCAGCTCTGACATTCGCTTCCACACGGTCCCAGGTCGAATCGCGGAACTGAAACGAGCCGATTTCAATGTGGCCTCGGAATTCCGGCCGCGTCGGCGGTCCTGAAAGTTCACCCGTGAAAGTCGCTTGGGAATTGAGCTTGACGGGGACGGATGCCGGTGGCACGCCGAAGATCCGGAGGGCGGGGCTCAGATCGGCGAGATCTGCCAATGCGAGGTGCAACGCAAGTCTGGCTTGGCGGAGACTCACACTGCCACGCGCGGAGAGAGTGGAACGGGCCGTCTGGAATTGGGCGTCACGAATTTCGAGGGCAAAATCCGGCGATGCCGTTGCCCGACCGACCACCAAGCCCGTGAGTGGGACCCGTTCGGGGCTCGGGGGAAGCTGCGGCTGCAAACGGAGATCAAAGGCAGATTCAAAGTCCCGAAAACGGCCGGTCCAGGCAGCGTCGAGCGTCCCGCTGAACTCCGCTGAATAACCGGGATTTCGCGCCCAAGAAGCTCCTGACAGGGAACCGAGAGCGGCAAGCGATAAGCCTCGCAGCCGCGCGCGCACCGAGAATTTCGGCCCTGGCTCCAAAAGTACAAGCCTTCCATGTCCCTCCGCGACGCTCCCCAGTGCGGATGCGGTAAATCGGGGAAATTCGACCTCACGGGAATTGGCCGAGAATTGGGAGGAGAAGTTCAGTCCATCGACGTTGAAGGAGGATGTATGTAGGGAAATTTGTTGCGTTTCGATTTTCCCCTCGGCGCTCCAGACTTGGTTGCGGTATGTCACCTCGCTTCGGATCTCAACCGTTCCTGCACGCAGGTCAGGAAGGCCAAGGCTCTTCGCCAGCCCTTTGATATCACCATTTGCCTGAAGGGAGAGCGAGGCAGTGGGGTTTGCCCAGTCGGTGAGGCGAAGAGAGCCATTTCCGCGCAGGCCAGCGCATTTCCACATAAACGACGTGACCTTGAATCTTCCGGGTGACAATTCGAATTCGCTGCTCAGCGCGATGTCGGGAAGTGGTCGGTCGTGGGATTTGATGCGGAGTTCGGACGTCGACAAACTCCCCGTGTAATTAAGGGAGCCTTTCTGACGCAGCAGAAAAGCGACATTCTGTGCTTCCACATTAAGGAACAGACGCTGCTCATTCCAATAGAACTGAGTGCGGGCGAGCGTCACCCTCTCAACCAGAACGTCAGTGGAATCCATTCGGGGTAGCAGGGAGACCAACGGCTCCGGCACATTGGTGGTGCCGTTTGGTTGCGTGGAGACGTGGATAACCGCCTCGTCCCAATCCAAACTGTGCAAGAGAATCTTGCGGAGCACGAGCGAAGATAAGTGTAATTGAACAACCATCGTCTTGGCCGAAAACAAGGGAGGATCCGCGGCGGACTCTCTCCCACGAAGCACGATTTCATGAAAGGTTGCACGCAGGAGCAAGGGATTAAATTTAAATGACGCAACATGGATCTTCCCGCCGGTCAGATTCTCCAGTCCGGTGACTATGCGCCGCCCAATAACGCCTTGAGCCCAAGGCGTGCTCAGGATCCCGGCGGCAAGGAACACGAGGACCGTGAGAGCGCCCAAACCATAAAGTAGTCTTCGGAACCGTCTCGACATGCCGTTACTTTCCCGCCAGAATCGAACCGCGCGTCAGAAGTTGTGAATTTTGACGTGGTACGCTGACTTGAGCTCCTCCAACCAGGTCGTCAGTAGTTGATCGATCTTTTTTTGTACGAGAATTTCCCGAATTTGCGCCTCGACT
Organism: Terriglobia bacterium; assembly: GCA_041946825.1. Lineage (GTDB taxonomy): Bacteria > Acidobacteriota > Terriglobia > UBA7540 > UBA7540 > CAZTHM01. The sequence goes on from JBHGBD010000001.1 coordinate 92,295, forward strand.
TCATCCACCGGAGGAACCGGTTGTTTGCTTTGTCGCGCGAATTCGCGAGCGAAGTCCTGTGCGTAGTAGGCCTCAATCTCCGAACGCTCGACCCAGGCCGCCGGCCGTAAGCGCTGGTCTATCAGCCTCAAGGTCAGAACCTCTGATTCCAGTCGGCTCAGAACTTGTTCTTCGGTCGCCCCCAGTACCAGTAAAGATTTTTGATAAGACTCTTCGGACGGATATTGACGCCGAACTTCTTCGAGGGTTTTTCTTGCCGCTTCGGTGATACCAGTACGGTCCACTTCTTCGGCCTCGGCTTCTTCTTCAAGGAGTTTTTGTTCAATAAGACGATCTCGTGCCTGCTCAAACGCCCCCGAGTCGAGCGTCTCAGGATTCGAAGAACCCTTGAGAAAGAGTTCGAAGCGGTGTTCTGCATTGACATCGCTTTCCGTGATCGCGGCGTTGCCTACTGAGGCTGCAACGCGGTCGAGAGTCTCCGCATCCGCAGACGTAAGCCAGCAGGTCATCGCAACCGTCGCAAGCACCACTCGAGTGAGTATCAAAAGCTTTGGCCGATGCTCAACGAAAACTGAATATGCGCTAATCGCCTGACCTCCGCAATCCCCGCCGGATCAACGCTTTTGTCGATGATCTGAAAGCGGGGCGGATTGAAGTTATAGCCCACATCAAAGCGCACCGGCCCTACAGGGGTCCGGTAGCGGATTCCCAGACCCGCCACATGCGAAGTGTAATCAAGGTCGGTAGGCGAATTCTGCACGAATTTCAACAGCCTCATGCGCCGGATGGTGGAGAAGACGTTTCCGGCGTCGTGAAAGAGCACCACGCCAAACCGTCCTCCTGCAAACCGGCTGCGGAGCTCGAGCGAATTCAGAAAAAGCGCGTTACCTCCGATAGGGAAACCGGTCACGGGGTCTCGGGGGCCAGCTTGGTTCACGGAAAAGCCGCGATGTGATTCGCTGCCGCCCATGAAGAAACGCTCGGGCAAGGGGATTTCTCCCGTGGCGGTCACTGGTCCGACAGTGGACTCGACCGCAAAGCGGGTGTTGCGAGCGAACGTCAGATGCGGCGTCAAGCGGTAATAGGTGGCGTTCTGGCCTGAAAAGCGGACGAAATTCGATTGCGACCCGAGTTGTTTCCAGGAGACTCCGGCGTCAGCAAGGGAGTATGAGCCATCGGTGGCGTCCGTCGGTTCGTCGCGATGGTCGTTGGCATAGCTTAGGCCCAGCATCGCCACACGCGCCGGGCGGCTGACCAGAGGGATCTCTTCAGGACGGATTCGAAGCGAACTTTCATCAACCCGCACACGCCGGAAAGTATACCGACCCTGGATGTAAGCTGCGGGGCTGAACTGCTTCTCCACCGCCACCGAGGCTTCGACGCGTTCGGCGGCGAATGTGAGTATGTTCTGACTCTTCTCCCCAAGGGCCGATATCCGGAGATTCAAATCCCGCCGCGTCGGAAATCGCGGAATCAAGTAACTGAAAGCGCCCCCCTTGTCGAGCGTGGACAGACGTCCGCGAAGGCTGGCGCTCTGCGCGCGGCCTCCGACATTCAGCCGCGTCAACTCCAATGATAGCCGGGGACTGGCCTTCAATTGTCCCTGGGGTTCGTTCCCCGCTAGTCGGCCGACATCGATCCCAAACCCGTACCCGACAGTCCACCGCCTCGCTTCTTCCACATGCACCAGAACCGTTTTGGTCGTTTCCGGTACCTGAGGGTCTTGTGCCGCGATCTGGACTTGACTGAACGTCCCCAGATCATAAAGCCTGCGCTGAGACTCCAGGACGCTGCTCTGCCGCAGGGGTTCGTCCGGGTGGATGTCGAGTTCTCGCCGGATGATTCCCTCGCGCGTGTGCTCGTTTCCCATGATGACGATCCTTTGAATTTTCTCCTGTGGCCCGGGCTCAATTTCAAACTGTAGGTCTACTTGGTGATCGCTGCTGGCAGGCGCGGTTTTCCAATTTGCCGTCGCCCGAGCAAAGCCACGGTCGGCGAGATAGTTGAGGATAAATTCACGATCGATTTGCGCCCGCGAGGGGGAATAGGGCTGCCCCGCCTTGCACAACAGAGACTGCCACATGTCTTTCCGGAGGTCTATATCGACCCCCGTCATCATGAGCTGATGGATAACAGTGCGGGGACCTTCGTCAATTATAAAGGTGACCGAAAGTGACCTGATTGAGTGCGCGCTGGGATACTCGACACGGCTGTCGACCCGGGCTTCGAGGTACCCCCGGAATTCGTAGAGGGCTTTTAGGGCTTCCTTATCCCGCCGAAGCATTTCGCGACTAAAGAGCCCCCGCTCACGAAAGAAATCTCGCGGATGGATAGATAGCACGGTGATGAGATCTTTGGAAGGAACATGGTGGTTGCCTTCGAATTGGTAGCCTGCAAACTCTCCTTGCTGTCCGAGCTCTACTGAGTAAATGATATCGACTTGCCGAGGCGCCTGCTGGACCGAGTAGTCTGTCTTGACTTTTACGGCGTAGTAACCCTGCTGCTCAAAGTAGTTTTGCAGGATTTCACCGCCACGGCCCACTGCCGTATCGTCAATCGTTCCTTCCCGGAAGAACGGGAGGAGTTCCTTGATTTTTCCCTTTGATACTCGCGTTCCCACAACCTTGACGCGGACGAGGGGTCCTTCATCGATTTGCACGACCAGATCTTCGCTTCTCCCCTCGTCGGTTTGGATTCGGCTGACATTTGTCGCCGTTGCCTGTAATCGCCCGCGCGCCGAATAAAATCGGCGGAGCCGGAAAAGCCCACGCTCGAGCTGGCTGGAATTGAGGTGTGATTTTCGGCGCCAGCCGCAAATTGAAGCCAGCTTTGCCGAGGGTACTGTTGCATTGCCACGAAATTCAACTTTGTTCAAGCGCGCCGGAACGCCCGGATCGACTGAGAAGACTACCTCGGCCACTTGCGTCTCTGCCTCGGGTCGAACGTTAGGAACGATCTGTGAGCGATAGTACCCATTCTCGGTGAGGACCGCCGCCAACCGTTGCTTCCCTTCGTCCAGCTTGCTCGTTTCGATCGGCTCGCCGAGTCGCAGGCGCGACGCGGTGACCAGCACGCTGGGATTAATGTCGTCGGGTGCGCCCTCTACCCGCACCACTCCCACAAAAAATGTCGCGCGGGCGACGAGCACGAGTTCAATTCCTCCCTCCGTCGGGTGAGTATCGGCTCTTAACTCCTGGAATCGCCCCGTGGCGTAAAGGTTCTTCAGCGTCTGCCTGATCTTCTCTCTGTCGAGAGGCTCACCCGTCTTTTGCACAACCGCAGAGGCAAAATCCTGGAGGCGAAGATTGGCGTCACAATCGAGCCGAATTCGAGTGACCAGCTTGCCCCAGCTTGCATTGTCCGCAGAATCTTGTCCCAAGGCCGGTTGAGTTGCTCCCGCCAAAAAGATTGCCACGCAGAGGGAGGACATGGCGAGGATCGAGACCACGGATGGTCTTGAAGACTTGTCGGGAGGGATCTCGACAAGGGGAAAAAACTTAGAACTGCTGACCGTGCGTTTGGACGGCGAGATGCGGCCTCACTCCTGGCTTAAGAGAGTCCTGAACTGCGGACTTCATCATTATACGTCGGTATGCGCCGCAGAAGGGCCATGGAGTTAGGATTTTATGCGGGTTAAGGTCGGACCACCGCTATGGCGTTAGCCACAAGCTGGGATTCGCCTGCCATCGGGGCATGCCGCTTTCCGGCACGTAGAGGGAACAAACACAACGCTGGCAAATGGGATTAGTGGGAACGTCCAATTCTGCGCGGAAGCGCATCGCCTCCTGACCATTCAGAACTTCGGTGAGAGGACCGTCTTGGAGGTTCCCAATCGATGGTTGGAAGAAACATGGCCGGACGGTGCCGTCGGCTTCGATAACTGCCGAAACCCAAGGGGCGTTACAGCGAGGGGCTGTTGGCGGAACCTGGCCGAGATGAGCCCGAAAATGTTGGACAATCCCCCGCAGCTTGCCGGCGTTCTCCCGAATGAATCCGGAGTCAATGTCGTTGGCATTCTCGCGATTCAAAGCTTCGATCTCCGATCCGAGAGCCTCGACTTCGGCCGGTCCGAGGCCGATGGTATTCTGGCGGTCTGGCGTCCAACCCTCGGGCCGGTTGAAGGCGTGTGAAGTCACATCAACCGCCAGGAAAGAGATGGAATTGAGTTTCATCCCTTTGGCTGTCCGAACGGTCTCGCGAAGGTGTGTGCAGTTGCCTCGCTGAATCGTCGTGCGCGCATGAACAGCAAATTCGGAGCGGATTCTGCGAAGACTTCTGACTCCTTCTGCCAGGCGCTCAAACGCTCGCGGGACATTGCGGATTTGGTTGTGGATCGCAGGCGGGCCATCGAGAGAGACAATGACATCATCGAAGTGATCGACCACCATCGAGGCATGGCGCGCCAGCGGCAGTCCCGCCGTCAGGAGCGTTAACCGCATTCCCTCCTTGCGAAACGCCGCCGCGAGCTGCGCGAGGTCAGAGTGCATCAGAGGTTCGCCGCCGGAGAAGACGACCCATCGTACATGCAGCGCCCGCAGCGATTCCAAATGAGGTTGGAGGTCTGAAGCGGTTATTTCGCGGACTTGACGGATCTTCCAAATGTCGCACATCAGGCAGCGGCAGTTGCAGCGGTTGTGAGGCAAGAGGACGAGAACGGGAAGCGAGCTGATGCGATGAATTCCGTGATAGCTCGTTCTGCACGAATTTTGACCAAGCGGGGTGTTCATGCTGGCATTACCGACCTACCGGCCAGTCGGACGGGCAATGGCAGGTGGGCTGATGTCTCCTCAAACAGTCGGGCCAGCGGGGCTCGGACCCACCGTTTGACCCCGCCGGTTTGCATCGCCGAGAAGCCAATCCAACTATCTGAAGGGAAACGATTTAGATATTCATCTGACATCGACTGTGGATTTCCAGCCACAATCGTCAACTCCACATCTTCGACGCTTGACGCGGCCAAAATGTCGGCCGGCGTCCCACCTTTGTCTCTTACCGCGACGACATCCCCCACCGAGCCGACCTCCAAGCGCCCTTCGCCGTCCCCCAATTGCAATACCCTTGCCGCCTCTTCTGTGACCATCCCGTAGAGTCGGTGTGAGCCTACAGATGTAGTATGACTGGCAAGGCGCATCTCGTCGAGCAGGTCGCCCGCGCCGGTCAAGGCGGAATCGCTCCCCAGTGCCACGCGCCGGTGCCGGCGAAGCTCCTCCAAGCTGAGCGTCTTCCCGAGCGTGAACAGGTTCGAACTCGGGCACCAGACGATGCCGGCCCCGCGCGCCTCAACGAGCGCCCGCCCTCGCGCGTCGAGCCCGACGGCATGTATGATGACTGTGCGCGCATCGAGCGCGCCCAGTTCGTGCAGCGTGAAGATCTCCCGCGCGCTCGTCTGGTCGGTGCCTTCCGCGAGGTGAATCAGGAACGGCGCGCCTTCAGGCGTGGCGCGAAAACGCGCCGCAATATCCTTTTCGAGCGCCAGCGAATGCGCCCAGCCATAACGGCTGACGACCCGCACGGGAAAATCCCCGCCGAAAACTTCTTCATCGTAGGGGTTGTGGTGGCAGACCGTCGTCACGCCGCAGAGCAGGTTCTTGATGGCGCCCCACCAGAGCCGCACGCGCTTGGGCACGCCCAAGTGCTCACGCACCGGCGATTCGTCGGGCCGAAAGATATCGCCCGCCCAATCCCGAAAATTCGCATAAGGCCCACTGCCCAAACGCGGGAAGAGGTTGAATTCCAGATGATCGTGGGCGTTGATCAAACCGGGAAGCAACAAATACCCCGGCAGATCAACCGTCATTTCCTCGCGCTTTGCCCGGGCCGAATGCCCCGCCGGTTGGGGGAGAATCTCGCGGATGCGCCCGTCTTTGATGACGACATCGGCGCGCACGGCGGTTTGCGCGTCGAGCGCCACACGCGCCCCGGTCAGGCGAAGCGTGCCGGTACGAGAACGCGCTTGGTGATTCTCGACCCCGGGCTCGACCGCGAGGCGATTCACTCGACTTCCTCCCCGGCTGCGGACACGCGGCTGAAACGAAAGACGTAGAGAGCGGGGCCCTCGCAGGAGGCGGAAAACAAGTGCGGCTTTCCGCGCCGCATGAAGATTTCCCGCTCGGGCTCGCCGAAGCGCGGCTCCGCGAATTGGACTACGCGAAATCCCGCCTGCTCGAAGGCCTTCCGCACGCCCGTGAGGGTGTGGGCATGGCTCGGAACCTCAATAACTTCCGCCCCGTCGTGAAACGTCCGCCGCCAGCCGCGCGCGTGGGCGAGGGGATGGAAATCGCTTAGGAGGACGTCGGACCCGGGCGCCGCCACGCGAGCCAATTCGCGTGCCAGAGTGTCAATGTCGCGGAGGTGCCCGGCGGCAAGCGAGCACAAGACGAGGTCGGCGCTCGAAGTGGGGAAGGGAAGCGCCACGCAATCGCCGCGAACGACGCGGCCACGAAGCGCGGGCTTGGCGGACGCCTGGCCGAGCATCCCCTGCGAAAGATCCACGCCGGAACCCGGCCACGCGCCCCAGGCCAGGAGTTTCTCCAGCCAGCGGCCGGTGCCGCAGGCAACATCGAGGACTCGCTTGCCCGACACGGCCGGCAGGAGGGGCTTGAGCACGCGTTCTTCGAGTGCGTGCAGCGGATTGGGCGCGTCGTAGCGGGCCGCCCAGCGGTTGTAAGCCTCGACCAGCGAGACGCGCCGCTCCGCGCCCGCGCCGTCAGTCGCCACGCCGCCGAACTCGCGAGCGCGCGCATCACGGTACAACGGCGCGCTCACAGGCTCTCCTCCTTGGGCTTTCTCAAATCGATCATCCGTTGAGCCCAGCGCAGCTCGACGGGGAAGGCGTAGATCCCCAGCCGGTAGCGCCACGCGCTGAGCGCCTGGAGCACGTGCCGGCCCCATGCGGGCAGCCGGATGTCCTGACGGGTCGGCCAGCGCGAGGCGACGACCATTTCAAAATCGTCCAGCAGGCGCTTGGCGCGGCTCCGCTGCCAGGGTGTCGCGGGATCCTTGTGGGTCACGAAATTCACCCAGCGTTCCGTCGCCCACTCATCGGGAGTTGAGGGGAAGGTGATCTTCCTTTCCACGCCTCCATACATTTCCGCGCGCTGGGGGACGGGCGTGTAATGGTTCAGGATAATTTCCGACTGAGGATTAAGACTCTTGATCCTACGCACAAAGGCCAAGCACTCGCGCGTGTCGCGCTCGGGATCCCGCGGGTTTCCGACCACGAAGGAGAATTCCGGAACGATGCCGAAGCGGCGGATGCGCGCCGCGAGTTCCAGGGTCTGCGCGGTGGTCAGATGCTTGTTCATCTCGCGCAGCGCCCAATCGGAGCCCGATTCCGCGCCGAAGAAGATCATGGCGCAGCCGGCGCGCCGGATGGCCTCGAGCGTTGCGTCGGAATAACGCAGCAGGATGTCGATGCGGGCCTCGCACCACCAGCGCAGTCGAAGGGATTCGATTCTGTCGGCCAGCTCGCGAGCGTGGTCTTCGCGGAGGAAAAAGTTATTGTCGAAGAATTGCACCGAGTCGGCCCCGTAGGTCGAGGCCAGATGGCGCAGGATCGCCTCCGTACGCGCCGGTGACTCCAATTTCTCGCGGCTGCCGTAAGCGGAAATTACGCCGCAAAAATTGCAGGCGTAGGGGCATCCGATGCTCGCCTGGTGGACGGCGGTGCGATTTCCGAGAAACGTGCGGGCCAGGTATTTTTCCGCGGGAATTCGATGGTAGGGCAGCCAGGGGAAATCGTCAGGGCTTTTGAAGGGTCTTTCCGGATTGTGATGGTGGGCGCCGTCGCGGTCTTTGTACGAAAGTCCGGCAATGGTGGCGGTGTCGCGGTCGCCGCGCATCGCCTCGACGAGCTCGATGAAGGTTTCCTCACCCTGGCCGCGCACCGCATAGTCCACATAGGGCGCGTTGAGCGCGGCGTCGGAGTAGAGGGAGGGAAAGTAGCCGCCCCAGACAATCGATACGCCCGGAAAACGCGCGCGGATCTCGCGGCATGTGGCGACGGCGGATACCACCTGCGGGCCAGGCATCACGGTGACGGCAAGCAGGTGCGCGCCGCGCTCGCGAATGAGCCCCATGATGGTTTCAGTCGGCGCGGGATCGAGATTCCCGTCCACAACGGCGTAGTCTTCCTTGCCCTCCAGCATCGCGCCGATGGAAAGCACCGAGAGCGGGAACCGCCGGTTCCGCGGTTTCGTCACCTTCGGGTTGTAGAGGGCGATCATGGTATTCGGTTTAGTGCAGCGCCGCCTTGTGAACGGCGAGGTTGCCGGCCAGAGATCGGCGCTATCGCCGCTCGAAAGTAAGGAGCACATGGTCGGCCAGGCCACGAACCAGCGGGCAGCGGCCGGCCAGGCGATCGACCGACTCCAGCAGGGTCATCACATTCGGGTATTGACGCGCGTGCCGCTCCAGGTACGACGGGGGTACAACGACACCCACGCCCTTCCACCTCCTCAGGCGGAATTCCGGAGCGAAGGTTCGCGACAACTGGCGGACCGAGCGATAGTGAACCTGCACGCTCACACGGGCGGCGATATGCCCGGTGACGGGCCCCGGCTGCAGGCGACGGAAGGCCTTTCGCGTGTCGCGCTGCGCAAGGTACCAGAGCATTTCCCAGGCGACGTAACGCCCGGCAAAGCAAAGCACCGCCGGAGCGCCGGGCTTGAGAAGTCCCGCGAGGTCGCTGGCCACCCGGCGAAGATTCTCGACGCAATTGAGCCCCGCGAAATTGGAGAACACGCCATCGAAGGGGCCCTCGCGCTGAAGTTCGGCGATGTCTTCCGTGGCGAGGACGCGGAAATCAATTGCCGCTCGTGACCCCACGCGGGTCAGCCGGGCGCGCGCCACCTGGATCATTTGCGGCGCGACGTCACAGGCCACGACTTCGACACCTCGGTCGGCGAGATGAACGGCGTCAACGCCCGTCCCGCAATTCAGTTCGAGAATGCGCTGCCCGGGATGGAAGGCGTGGCCGAACTCGCGCCAGGTCGAACGGCGCTGGGCCTCGCCCGTCAGCGAATGCGTGAAGGACTCGTCATAGGTGGCGGCAATCGCGTCGAACGGGGCATCGTACGAACTGGCCATGGCCATCACGACTCCACTTCCGCCATCGTGGCGCTCATCCCTTCGCGCGCTTGCGCGATCTTTATCGCCAGCTCACTTCTAAGCGCCGCATCACGACTGTTGCCGTGAGCGAGCTTACTGAGAGCATATTCGTTGCGCAGAAGCTGGTCCGCGTGGCGATAGAACTCCCGGGAGTGGCGGCCGCGAACCCGGTAGTCGCGGTCGGAGCCTTCCGCCCAGGCGCGGCCGCTCACGACGTTCGCGGCGACTTCGTCGAAATATGGCGTCCCCTTGATGGGGTAAGCGACCGTGGTGAGCACGATGTCGGGCCGGCTGCGGCTTACGTGGCGCACCGTCGCCTCGATATCCTCCAACTGCTCGCCCGCGTAGCCCCACATCAGGAACATGCCGACCTCGATCCCCTGCTCCTTGAGCAGCGCGACCGCCGACTGGACTTCCTCGACCGTCACGCCGCGCTCCATGGCGTCGAGAATGCGCTGCGAACCGCTTTCCGAACCGATCCAGACGCGAAAGCACCCGAGTTCCGCGAGCGTCGTCGCGACCCGGGCGTTCACGCGATCGGCGCGCGAAATGCACTCGAAAGGAATCTTCAGGCCGCGCCGCTTCATCTCTGCCGCGAACTGATCAAGCCAGCCGTGATGGATGGTGAAGACGTCGTCGGCAAACCATGCCATGTCGGGTTGGTAGCGGTTGATGAGCCACTCGAGCTCATCCACGACGGCGAGGGGTTTGCGGCGCCGGTGCGTCTTGCCGTACACCGCGTGGCTGCACCAGCGGCAGTGATAGGGGCAGCCGCGCGCCGTAATCAGTGAAATTGAGCCCGCGCCGTGGTGCTCGCGCCACGTCTCCACATAGCGCTCCATCGTGATTCGCTCGCGGTCGGGCCAGGGTTGAGCGTCGAGGTCGGCGATCTGCGCGCGGGCGGGAGTTTGGCAGACCGCGCCGGAGTCGTCGCGGAAGGCGATGCCGTTCACCTGCCGCAGCGACGCGGCTGAGTTTGACCGTAGCGCGGGGAGAAGTTCCTCAAGCGTCAGCTCGCCTTCACCGATGACGATGACGTCGGCGCCCGCGTCGAGATATTCTCGGATGTAGGCAGCCGGCTCGGGGCCGCCCACAACCGTCTTCCAGCCCGCGCCCTTCGCTCTTTTCAGAATCTCGATAACATTCGGGCGGGTCATTAGATTAGAGTAAATACCCAATACGGACGGCGGAGAAGTATCAAGCAGACGGAAGAGTTCCGCACGCGAGGCGAACGTGGTATCGAAGATTTCAACGTCGAAGCCCTTGCCGCGAAGGTGCGATGAAAGATAAAGGATTCCCAGCGGCGCGTAGGGCTTCATGATTTGAAGCTCCTTCGCGTCTTCGTTGAGGAAATAGCCGTGGGTGAGAAGCAGGTCCATAGAGATTTTGGCAGCGCGGGCGTCTTGCCCGCCGGCGGTCGGGACCGCCGTGCTCCCGGTTGCCGCCCCGCCAGGCGGCGCTACACCGCGTTCGAACAGGCGAGGACGGGGAGAAGCGTCGGCTCGGAATTGCGGCACGACTGCTCCATCGCCTCGACGCGCGCCCAGAGCGCTCGGGCGCGCGCGGGAAGGCGCGAGACGTCGCACGGCTCTTGCGAGAGCCGCGCCGATTCGCGGCGCGCCTTGGGGCTCCAAATTTCGACTTCCGCGTGCAGCGCATCGCGCAAAGCGCGATAAAACTCCGTCGTATAAGCTCCCTGGAACATGACCGAGAGATCCTCACTGTCAAGCCAGTTTCGCTTCGTGCCCATTTCCTCTCGTACACGGTCGTAAAACTTCGTTCCCGGCAGCGGATACGAAACCGAGACGCCAACTTCGTCCGGGCGCGTGCGGCGCACGAGCCGGATCGTCTGCTGGATATCTTTCCACGTCTCGCCGGGATAACCGAATTGCAGGAAGTAGCCGGCGTGAATTCCGTGCTGCCGAAGGAGCTCGCGCGCCTCGCCAATCTGCTCGACGTGCGTGCCCTTGTCCATCGCGTTCAGAATTTTCTGCGAGCCCGATTCGACGCCCATCCAGACTTCCTCGCAGCCCGCGCGCTTGAGCGCTGCGACCGTTGCGGGGGTCATCAGGTCGACACGCGACTGAATCTTGAAGGGCACACGGGCATTACGGCGCTCGACTTCATTCGCAAGCTCTCCGGCCCAGCTCGCCTTCAAGGCAAAAATGTCGTCGGCGAACCAGAGGTGCTCCGCGCCGAAATCATCCTTGAGCTGCCTCATCTCCTCGGCGACGCTCGCCGCCGAGCGCAGGTGAAACGAGTCGCCGTAGATCGGCTTCGCGCACCAGTTGCACCGGTACGGACAGCCGCGACTGGCGACGAGATTGAGCGAAAAGAAACCATGCGCCGATTTCCAGGCCCGTCGATAACGATCCATTTCAACCAGATCGCGCGCGGGAAAGGGCAGTGTGTCGAGTTCCCTGATGAGGGCACGCGGCGGAGTTCGCTGGATGTTTCCTTGCTGTTGATCGAAATACGCCAGCCCCGAAATCTCCGCCAGTTGACGCTGGTTCTCGCCGAGGAGGGATTGAGCCAGCTCCAGGAGCGTAAATTCCGATTCACCCAGCAGGGCGACATCGAAACCGCGTGCGAGATAATCGGCGACATGATCGGAGGCGTCTGAGCCGTTGACCACGACCTTCGCGCCCGCCGCGCGCGCTGCCTCCGCCATTCGAAAAGCAATTTCGCGCATGCGGGTCAGACACATTTTGGTGAGGAAGTTAAAATTGTCTTCGTACACTGCGACCAGGCGAGGCCGGTGCCGCGCGAGGGCGGCGGGGAATCCGCGCTCGGGATCGTCGAGCATGCTGTCGAAGAGGGCCACGGAAAAGCCGTGCGAGCGCAGCACCGCCGCGGCATAGAGCGTTCCCAGCGGCGGATAGGGCTGCATCTTGCGGACCTGCTTGCGATCATAAGCGAGGTGGTAAGAGTGAGTCAGCAATACGTCAGCCACGTATTATCTCTCCCATAATGTAACAAGACAGGCGGACACCCATTCAGCACACGTCTTCCATGCGATGGCTCAGGGCCTGGCCGGTAATCAACGAACGCCGGGTGACGAGGCGTTCCGCCGCCCGGGCGATCCAGAGTTCTAATGGAAATCCAAAGCGCCCTTTGCGCAGGCGCAGGCGAAGCGGGGAGCCCAGAGCCTCACGCACCCGCTTCCCCAGCCAAGCCAGGCGCGAGCTGCTCCGGCGGAGCGAATCGTCGAGCAGGAAAACCTCCAGCATCCGTTCGAGGCGGGTTCGTTCTTCGCCCTGCAGCCACGGCAGGACATTCCTGCCCAAGGGCATGTCGGCCCATTCCTCGAGCGACTGCGGTTCTCGCACGCCCATCTCACGAAGTTGGGGCCAGATGGGAAGGCCGGGATAGGGCGTAAAAACGTTCGGCGAGAAGGTGACGTTGGGGTATTGTCGCGCTACGTCGCTCATGATGCGCAGCGTCTCCAAGCGATCGACTTCGGTTTCGCCCGGATAGCCGAAGATCAAATTGAACGTCACGTGGATGCCGGCGCGATATGACTTTCGCGCTGTCTCGTGCATTTCGTTCAAGCGCTGATGTTTCTTATTCATCAGGGCCAGAACCCCCTGCGACGCCGACTCGGTGCCGAAGCCCATGTGATGGACCCCGCTCTCGGCGAGCAGGCAGACATCGTCGTCGCTCATGCGCGAGAGGAAATCGGTCGAAGCCTGGAATTTCCAGTGGAACTTCACTTTGCCGGCGACGAACCCGCGGGCGATGGCGACGGCGCGCCGGATATCCACGGGAAAGTTGGAATCCAGAAAGACGACTTCGTCGAGCCGGTAACGCTTGACGAGCTCGAGGACATCGCTCACCACGCGCTCGGCGTGGTAGGCGTTGAATCGCCGCTTATAGAACACCATGTCGGTGCAGTAATTGCAGGCGTAAGGGCATCCCACGCTGGACGCATAGCCGATGCGGCGCGCGCCGCAGGCGCGTTCGTAAGCGTCGATGTCCGCCAGGTGATAAGCGGGCGCGGGAAGGCTGTTGATGTTTTCGACCGGACGTTCGGGGTTGTGCTCAACCTCGCCGTCGCGTTTCCAGGAGGTCCCCCGCACACCGGCCAGACCTTTCCCGTCGCTGAAGCGCTGCGCGAGTTCGAGCATGGTAAGCTCGCCCTGGCCGCGCGCCACGACATCCACAAACTCAGACTGCAGCGTCTGGCCGGGAGCAAGACTGGCGTGCCAACCGCCGAATACAATGGGCAGGTTCGGATGGGCGAGGCGAACGCGCCGTGCCACGTCCAGCCCCGTGCGAATCATGGGGCCGGTAAACAGCGAAATTCCCAGGCACAGTGCGTCATCGGTGGCGCGCGCCACCGCGCGCACAAAATCCGGCTCGATGGAGCCGTCGACGATCGTGACTCGATATCCCGCCGCCAGCAGGGGGGAGGCGATGGCCAGCACACCCGCCGGCGGGCTCAGCGGCTTGCCGGCGTAGGGGGGAAAAAACAAAACTACTTTGGGGCTCTTCATGCGCAACTCGTTTGGGCCGCGGGCTCCAGCCGCTTGGCATCCACGCTGGGCTTGGCCAGGGCGACGAGGCGATTCAGTTTCTCCCTCGCCCAGAGCTCAAAAGGAAACGCGTAAACATCGTGGCGCAGGCGCCAGCGCGCCGGCACTCCGACCGACCGGTGCAGCAGCCGCCGGAACCTGTCGCGGCGGTCGGCGATGATGGGAATCCGGTCGAAGGCGATGCGCAGGTACTCGCGCATGGTCTGCACGCGCGCGTGGTCCTTGCCCTTCAGCCACGGAAGCACCGTGTAGCGCGGGAAGTAATCGGCCCAGCCCTCCAGCGACTTCGGCACTTCGATGCCCAGCTCCTCGGCGCGGTGGATGACTGGTGCGCCGGGATAAGGTGTGAAGATGTTGGTCCAGAACTCCGCGCCCGGGAAGCGCTCGCAGACATCCAGGATGAAGTCCACCGTCTCCTGGCGTTCCTTCGCGCCTTCGCCGGGATAACCAAAGATAATATTAAACGAAGGCCGAATACCTGCCTGCAAACAGCGCTCGGTAGCCTGATAAATGTCGGCGAAATTCTGGAATCCTTTGTTCATCAGCTTGAGGACTTTGGGCGAGGCGGATTCGACGCCTTGGCAGATTTGTTCCAGCCCGGCACGCCGCATCATGCGAAGCTGGTCGACACTCAACCGTGCGGTCAGGTTGGTGGTGGTCTGAACGCTCCAGCGGAAGTTCGCGCCCGCGCGAATGAGCCCCTCACCGATCTTGAGACCGCGCTCGATGTCCACAAAAAAGTTGTCGTCAACCACCCAGAGCAATTCCAGGCGATAGCGACGCGTCAGGTCCACGGTCTCTTCCACGAACTGCTCCACCGGCAGGGCGTTCCATTTGCGACCGTAAACGGCGGCGTCAGTGCAGTAGAAGCAGTTGTAAGGACACGCCTGGCTGGAGGTGTACATCGCCCAGCGCCGGCCGCAGAGGCGCTCGTAGGCGTCGAAGTCCGCGAGGTGGTAAGCCTTGGGCGGCAGGTCGACGATGGGCTTGAGCGGTCGCTCGGGTGTGTAGATCAGCTTGCCATCGCGCTTGATGCCGATGCCGGGAACGTCGTCGAGCGGGGAACCGGACTCCAGCCGCTGAACAATTTCGAGCATCGCGTCTTCGCCCTGGCCGCGCACGATGACGTCGACGTAGTCGGCTTCGAGGGTCTGCGTGGGCAGCAGCGAGGGGTGCCATCCGCCCAGGATGATGGGGAAATCCTTGTTCCAGGCTTTGACGGCGCGCGCGATCTGCACCGTCTCGCGAATCATCGGCCCGGTCACGAGCGAGATGCCCAGGCAGAGCGCGTCTTTCACTTCTTCCAGCACACGTTCCTGAAAATGCGGCGTGATGGTTGAGTCGACGATTTTGATGCTGTACCCGGCTCGCAGGAGCGGCGTGGAGACAGCCAGGATGCCGAGTGGCGCCGTGGCCTCCTGGCTGGAAAACGCCGGAAAGAAAAAGACAATCTTTTTTGAAGGTCTCACGCCTGAACCTCTCCTGTTGTCCTGATTCCTTCACTTGTCATCCTGGTCCTGAACCCGCCGCGGCGGGCTCAGCGCGACAGCGAAGGCCTCAGCTCGACATTCTCAGAATCATCTTCAGACCATCACGCCCTGACGCTCGATTAATGACCCATGCCAGAATAGGCGCGCGGCGGGGAGGGAGTGTCATCGCGTGTCCCTTACGCTGCAAAAAAGTTGTCAAGGAGACAAAGGTGAGAGAGGCGGGGAGTGGCCGCAAGCGGGGTGGTTACAGTAAATTTGTTTCCGCTTCCCGCCCAAAGCGCTCGATGAGGCGCAGCGCCTCGCGGACGTCTTCCTTCCGCGTGCGGTGGTTGAGCACGCAGAAGCGAATCACCTGGCGCGCGCCGAGGCGCGTCGAGGAGAGCATGATTTCGCGGCTGGCGATGGCGTGCGCGACGAGATCGGAATTAAGCTTGTTGAGAAATTCTTCCGCGCCTGAGGCGGGAAGCTTCTCGGGCACATAGCGGAACGTGAACACCCCCAGCGACGGCGGCGTGACGATTTCGATGCGCGGCGATTCCGCGAAGAGCCGCGCGGCATATTCCGTCAGGTCCAGGCACTGATCGATGACTTCGCGGATGCGCCGCGCGCCGAATGTCTTGACGCTCATCCAGACTTTCAGGGCGCGAAAGCCCCGCGTCAGCTGCAATCCGTAATCGCAGAAGTTTACTTCCCGCTCTTCGCGTGCGACGTCGGTCATGTATTCGGGGAGGATTCGAAACGTCTCGCGCATCAGTCGGCCGCGGCGCACGATGACGCACCCCGCCTCGAACGGGCAGTAAAACCACTTGTGGGGGTCGAGGACAACGGAATCGGCGTGCTCGATCCCCGCCAATAGAACCTTGCCGCGTTCGGTCAACGCGGCGAAGCCGCCGTAAGCTGCGTCCACGTGGAACCACAGTGACTGCTCGCGGGCGATTCGCGCGACCTCGCGCATGGCATCGACCGCGCCGGTGTTCGTCGTCCCGGCATTGGCGATGACGAGGAAGGGCCGGAGGCCCGCCTTGCGGTCGTGCTTCACGCGCGCCTCAAGCTCTGCGGTGTCGAGGCGGAAACCTGCGTCGGCCGGAATGTGCCGCAGTTGCCCGGCGCGGAAACCCAGGATGCGGAGCGCGCGATCGAGTGACGCGTGAGTCTGGTCGGAGAGGTATACGACCGTGTCCTTGATATCGTCTTTGAGAACGGCGCGGCGGGCCACCGCCAGCGCCGTCAGGTTGGCGACCGATCCGCCGCTCACCAGCAATCCCGCCGCTTCGGCGGGAAGCCCCAGCATCGCTTTGAACCAGTCAATAACCACGATTTCGACCTGGCTCGGGCCGGAGGATTCCAGCCACGTCCCGGCGAAAACATTTGTCCCCGCGACGAGGGCCTCAGCGAGAATACTGGCAAAATTCGGCGCGCTGGGAATGAACGCGAAAAATCGCGGATGGTCAAGATGAATCGCGTTGGGGGCGACATTCTTCGTATAGGCTTCGAAAACCGAATCGAATCCAATCGGATCTTCAGGGAGCGATTCGCGCAGAAGAGCTTCGGTTTCCTCGCGGCGCAATTCGCGGCCGAGGTTGCTCTTTCGAATCGCCGAGTGACGCTCGACAATCCAATCCACCACGCGATATCCCGCGCGGCGCATCGCTTCCGCGTCGAGGTCGAGCGAGACATCACGAATTCGCGCTTCGAGTTCTTTGAGAGAAATTCCAGGTGGCATCGGTCCTCCGGGTGGGGAGCGGCGAGTCTTCGAACGGGGCGGTTAAGTCTTGATCGGGCGCACGAGTTCACCGAGCAGGCTGCCCAGCAGATCGTCTTGAGGGAATCCCTGGCCGAGGTGCTGGCGGAAACCTTCCGCCCACACGAAGCCGGATAGCTTCCCGGCTTGCCCGGCCATCTGCCGCAGCGGGTCGTCGATTTGCGCGATCGACTGCTGGGCGCGCAGCCAGGCGCGCTGGCTTTCGTGGCAGGCGAGCATTTTTTCTTTCAGCTCAATCGTCGTCGTGATGTCAACGCACAGCTTGGGGCGAATGGGATCGCCCACGATGTCATGGCCACCGAACGCCTGCGCGTAATAAAGGTGAGGAACGCTCCGCACCGCCTTGGCCGGGCGCCGCGCGCCGGTTTTGAAATTCGGAGCCATCGCGGCGAAGCAGGCGCTCTGGCAAAGGCGGCTGGTGATTTCGTGATCCACCATGTAATCCACAGGAGAATGCGTCAGGACGAGGTCGGGATTCACGCGGCGAACCAACTCCATGACCTTCTTGATCGTCCGCGCGTCGTAAATGACCAGAAGGTCGAGTTCCTTCAGGCAGGTGTAAGTCGCATTGATGAGCGACGCGGCGCGCTGTGCTTCCTTCTGGCGAAGGCGCGTGATCTTGGTGGCAGGCAAAATTGTACTGCCGCAGTCTCCCGCCGTCATCGTGGCGATATGGATAGCGGCGCCACGCGCGGCCAGATGCGCCAGCGTTCCCGCGGCGAGAAACTCCGCGTCGTCGGGGTGCGCGTACAGCGCGAGGACAGTGAGTGGTGAGGGCATCTTGCGAATCACGAACGCCGGGTCGAGAGCTCAGACTCGAGAATTGAGCCTTCTGAAACCCGGCCTGGGGATTCCCGAGCGGCGATTCTCGTTGCTACTTTGCCGGCGCGAAGGAAGCCGTGAGGCGCGCGGTCCCCCAGGCGATCTCGATCACGCCGCGACCATCTTTGTTGGTCAGCGTAATGGTCAGGTCTTCGACGGATTCTTTTCCGTCCTGAAAATCGATCGGGACTTCCGCCAGCTTGGCGCTGGGTTCGTATTGCATGGCCCCCTTTGCGGACACGACCAGCGACCACTTCCCGGGCTCGGCGAGTCGCGCGAGAAGAATGTGACTGCCCTTGGCGACTCGGGTGCCGCCGAAGTCGAGGTCCACGTTTGAGGTGATGGTCGTCGCGGCGTCGGCGCCGATTCTCCAGACGCCTCCGACGGGCATCATTTTCAGCATGTCCCGTCCCTTAAGCGACGGCCGGCCGTAATCGATCGAGACCTTGGCGTTGCCGATAGTCGCCTTAGCCTCGCCGCGGTCGGCGCCGTGCGCCAGAGCGGTAAAGCAGGAAAGCACAAAGACCAGGGCGCCGCTGAGGGCGAGGGTCAGCAAGCGAGATTTCTTCATAGACTTGATTCCTCCCGACATTTTGTTTTCCGGCGCAGTCTTCCGGGCCGGCGACGATTTGGGTCCTGCCAAAACTAGTACGGCTTGAGCGCATTCACGAATGCGGCGCGCAGTTCCTCGGCGTTGACGTATCCAACCCAATGGCGAATGATAACTCCCTTCGCGTCGATCAGGAACAAAGTCGGAAAAATCGCGATGCTCCCGAAGGCGTGGTCGCTTTCTTTCGTCCAATGTGCGGCAGGGAATTGTACACCGAGTTCGGCGAGGTAGCGCCGGCGTGTTGTGTCGTCGTAGCTCAAACCCAGCAGGCGGTCGGCATTGGCCGCCACGATCGTAACCCCGCGGCCGGCGAATTCCTTATCCAGCTTGACGAGGTCCGGCGTCTCCTTCATGCACGGCGGGCATCCCGTAAACCAGACGTACAACAACGCGGGCTTACCGCGCAATTCCTGCGAAGCGAGGTCGCCACGGTCGAGTCCGGGCAGTGTAAACTCGGGCGCGGGTCGGCCTTCCCAGCCGCCTAATTGCCGTTCAATGACCTGTCCAAAGCGCGGATCGCTTCGCACCTTCTCCACATCCACGTGAGTGATTTCACCGGTTTTCGGATCACGCGTGAGAAAGCGCGGCACGCGCGGGTCGGATTCCATCAGCCGCAGGAGCACCTCCGCAGCCGCGGGCTTTCCCAGATCGAATTGTTCGACGATGGTTTTGAGGCTGGGCGGGTGGTTGAACTTTTCCTGATACTGAACCGCAAACAATGGAATTCTAAAGAAGGCATTATAGAGTTTATTAAGTGCCTGACGCTCGTCGGGCTGGGTGAAGACCTTGCCGTAGAGTTCGGTGACGAGGAGTGGTTGTCCCGGTTGCAGATGCTCGCGGACGTAATCGAGCACGCGTGTCTCGGCCTCAGTCTGCGCCTTGGCGGGCAAGGAGAGAAGCGAGACCCCGGCAGCAACAGTTGCCAAGCGGAAGGCCGCGCCGTATCTCAATGCGTTCCTCCCGACCCGCCGTGCGCGGCGACGGTCCGCTCGGCCTGCTCAAACTGGCGCCAGTGGAAGAGAAGGGAGTATTTCAAATATTGCGTCAAGTAACTCCAGCCGTGGTCGCCGGAGCGCAGAGCGAACTCGTGATGAAAGCCCTTAGCCGCGAGCCTTTCGTGAAGCAATTCTGCGCCTTCCTGGAATCCGTAGCGGTCGTGGTCGCCGCAATCAAAGTAAATTTTCAAGGGCGAGAAGCGGGCGGGATCTTCGGCGAGGGTGAGCGGATTGTTCTTATCAAACCAGGTTTGGTTGAGGGGGGAACCGAATGGCCCCTGCAACACGCGCGCGTAAAATCCCCACCGGCCTTCGGTGGGAAGGGGGTTCGGGATTTTGGGAATCAGCGCGGGGCTGTGGGCGCTGGCAGAGCCGAAGACATCCGGGTGATCCATCGCGATATGCAGGGCTCCATATCCTCCCATCGAAGTTCCACTGATGCCGCGCGCCGAGCGATCGGCCATCGTCCGATATTTCCGATCGATAGCCGGAACGAGTTCCTGGATGAAGAAATCCTCGTACCGCTCGTGGCCATCCTGCGAATTGATGTAGAACGATTTCCCGCCGTCGGGCAGGACCACCAGAAACTTGCCGATGTCGCCCTTGGCCAGGAGTTCGTTCAAGACCTCCTGTCCCCCGCGGTCGCTCCAACTCGTCTGGTTTTCGAAGAGCCCGTGAAGGAAATAAAGCGTGGGGTAGCGCGTCGAGGTCGAGGCCGCATAGTCGGACGGCAGCGCGACGCAGACGTTCACCGACCGCCCCAATATGGAACTCGGAATCGCCTGACATTCGAGCCGGGAATCTAAACCCGCCGCCCAAGCGGGGCGGGGCCAGAATGCAGCCACCAGAATCGCCGCACCCAACACGGCCGCATTTCGTACAGTTTTGAGATTGGAAATCATGAGTCTATCTGGTCGGCAACGAATCACGCGACCTGTTCGTTTCGACGTACACACTGGTTTTGCCGGTCTTTGAACTGGCGCCCACGGAGCCTCCGGTCCTCCGCGTGCTTCCTCCGTCCGCGCCTGCAGCGCCGTAAACGCTCCCGTGAATGTTTCGGGTTGGCGATTTCTTCGTTGTCTCCACCGCTTCGCTATCGGCGGCGGATTTCTCATCCTTCTGCGCAGCCGGATGCAACTCGGTTACCGCAGAATCAGCCGGCTCGGCCAAAGCCTCGTCCGATTCATCCCCCTTGGCCTTCTTCTGTGCAGCGCCTTTGATGGCAGCGTCGGTGCTGATGCGGGTGGCCTCGGCCAAGACAGGCTTGGATGAGCCTTTGCGCGTTTCGGTCTTCGGTGGCTCAGGTTTCTTCTCGGTTTCCTGCGACCACAAACTTCCGGAAAGGAACAATCCGAGCAACACCGCCGCAAGACAGTTTTCGAACCTGCCCGTTTTCACGCGCGTTCCCCTGGCATCTTGAAAGCAACCCCACAAGCATTCTGGGGCCAACTCGGAACGTGAGTCAAGGGCCGCCGCTTCAACGATCGGCCAAGGCGGCGTGAACGCGCCGCTATTTGTTCTGAGGCTGGTCCCAGAGGAGTTCGATTGTGACCCCGCCGCAGGGCTCGGTGTCCTGATAGCTGAATCGACCCTTGCTGGTCGGAGTGTCCCATCCGCCGCTCTGTGATGTTGGCGCGCCCTTCGTTTCCAGCGCCTTCACAGCCTCATCCATATCTTTGACGCTGAAAGCGAGATGATGGAAGCCTTCGCCGTGTTTTTTCAGCGCTTCATGATAGACGCTAGGGCCGACCAGGGGCTGAATCCACTCAAACGTCACATCGCCCCAGTGCCACCAACCGAGGTACATCTCGAATCGTCCGGGCTGCCCGCGAAAGCTCCGGTTAATGCTCTTGTTGAGATCAATCGGCATGGCGCCCAGGCCCAGCGATTGGTAATAGTCGCTCACCTTCTTGGCGTCCTTCACAACCAGCGCGTATTGCACGATCTTGTTGAAGGGGTCTTCGTTATTAGACTCTGCAACGGCTCCGGCGGCGGGAGCATCGGGGTTGTACACGAGTTCTATCGTCAGCCCACCGCCCTTCGCCGCCGTGTCGAGATAGGCGAACAACCCCTTCCCTTTGTCGCCCTCCCAGCTTCCGTACTGGACGATCTCTACGCCCTTGCCCTCGAAATACTTCTTTTGCTCCTCCAACTGTGCGGGGTTTGAAACCGCATAAGCGAGATGATGAACCCCGTCGCCGTGCCGACTGAGAAATTCGTCGTAGACACTCTTGCCTTTAACGGGCTGGATCCATTCAATCTGGACACCGCCGATGTCGGCGAACGCCATCTTCATGCTGAGGGGAGCCTTCTTGCCCCGGTAGGTGACGTCGGGGAATTCCTGGACCCCATCGCGGTGAATGTTCTTCAGTCCCAGTTTTTCCCAGTAGGCCACAACCCGATCGAGGTCTTTGACGACCCAACCCACCTGTACGACGTGGCCGTAAATTGCGAGGTCCACCGTGGGCTTCGCGGCGTCCGGCGGGAGGGCGAAGGGCCGAGCCAATGTGGTGAAGAAAATGACAATTGCAGGGAGAACGAAACGAATAGTGCGGAAAACGTTGCTCATTGGATCCTCCGATGTTCAAATCGCTTGCATGCGAGGAACTGGGAACAGATTCCGGGTACTCCCGGTACTCGAGATCCATTCAAGCGCAGCCCGGGCGAGAGGAAATCGCGACGAGCCAATCAAAGCGGCGAGGTAAGGTTCCCCGCCGAGTCGAATTGGGGGGTGCGGGCATCCGATTCCATACACCAGCCGGCCAGCCGCGACGCCTCTTCGGCAAGCGGCGCTGAGACAGCGAGACGGTTCAGGCTGAGGGTGTTCCGGATCCAGACCACGCGCTGCTCGGCAGGGTCGGGCCTCCCGAGATGGCCGAGCGCCAAGCCGATCGCGTCACGGTCGGAAGGCAAGTGCATTGGCAGTTTCGACGGGGCCGGATTCAGCGAGACGCGTGAGTTCAGGTAAGTCTTTTGAAAATCAATTTTCTGGTAGAACCGGTCATGAATCACATCCGCCAGGCCCATACCGACGGCGTTGCCGCCGCTTTCCGGAGTGAGGTCGCGAACGTAAATCATGCCGATATGCGGCCCTTCGACGGGGTACATTTCAAAGCCCCGGCCAATGACGTTTGTGTCCATTCCGGTGCCGCTGATGTTCTTGCCCAGCTCGTCCACGATCAGAAGGTGGAGTCTTGAGAAAGGGAGTCGCGGCAACAGCGGCCGGGCAAACATGAGCAACTCTTCTTCCATCGACACGATGTGATCCGGCCGGGCCGCGCGCAAGGCGCAGGTCTGGTGCATTTCGTTTTCCGCCACCGCCAGGCCGCAGAGGATTTTCCGGCTTGCCAGAACGATTGCCGACATCGCGCGGATAACCTGCGCAAAGCCGTGCTTCCAGCCCCAGTAGTGCGTCTCGCGCGCGCCCTCTTCCTTGCCCATCCCGACGGCCATCATTTTGAGAAGCCCGCTTTCGGTCTTGCCGGAAAAATCCGTGTGCGGCTTGACGCGGTTGATGACCACGACACCGTCGGATTCCCACGCCTGGCGGTCCATGAAAACTTGAAAGCCCTCCGGACTCTTGCCGAGAGAGACTGTGGCCATTGAGGAACGGACCTCGGCTCCGATGAGGTCTGAAGTGACCCCATATTCCGCCAGGATTTTTAGCTGGCCTTCCGCCGTCGCGCCGCCGTGGCTCCCCATGGCAGGGAAAATGAATGGATTCGCGCCCTGGGCTTTCAACCACCCACAAACGGCACGCACCATCTGCTGCAGGTTGGCGATGCCGCGGCTCCCGACGGCGACGGCGATCTGCTTCCCACGCAGATTCTGGGCAGGGAGATTCAGGCCCGAAAGAGATTGACGGATTTCCTCATCGAGGTTTTCAAGCGCCTGGACGGTCGGCGCAGTCCGCTCGATGAGGTGAAATGCGCTGAGATGAACGTTTCCGTCCACTGCCATAATCATTCAACCTTTACTCCGCGACAAGCCGTTCGTCAAGTGGGCGCCCGAATTGGCTGCGGGGTTATTTCAAATCAACCAAAGCAACCTCGAAGTCGCGGAGGTTCGGCACTGTGACTTGGAGCGTGTCACCTGACTGAGAGAATTCTCCCTCGCGCTCATCCACCAGCAACCGAACTGAGCGGCACTGCTGGCCCGGACGGATGGGAATTGAGATGACCTGTTTTCCCGCGGGAATGATTTCTGTCAAGGGCGGCCGCCATGCAGCAGGGTTGGTGAGATTGACGAGGAACGCGACCAACCGCCTTCCTTGCTCGGATTCGTATATCGCGAAATCCACCAGGCCTGCGCCGCTGACCGACGGGGATGTCTGATCCCGGCGTACCCAGCGGATCGCGCGTTCCAGCAAGCGGCCGTGGTCGGGCAGGTGACTGGCGCCGAACGTTGCGGCCAAATCGCCGGGGAAGTACGCGACGCAGCCCTTGCCCTCCACGCGGAAGTAGGCCAGAGCGACGTCACGATTTTCGGTCTGCGTCCAGGAAGTCTCCGGTGGATAGACCGGATAGGCGGGAATGAGCGACAACGGTGTTTCGGCTGCCCCTTCCGCCTTGACCGGGACTCGGTATCGGGTGTTGGGAAGCACCGCCGTCCCCGCGAACTCTTCTCCCAACAGTTTCTCGTTCTCGATCCGCATGTATGAGTGGCCGAGCGGGCCGAGGACGCGCTCGGAGATTGCGTGGGCACCCAAGAGGTCATGCAACGCAAAATCCTGAAGACGTGTTCCAGTTTCGTCGTAAAGAGAGGTCTCAAACGTTGCCACCAACCCGCCGCCAAGCCTGACGAATTCTCGGATCGCCTTTGCGGACTCCCCGCTGAGCATGGCCACGTTGGGAAGTACAACCACGCGATATCGCCCCGGCAGGGATTTTGCGAGATCTTCCTCGAGCAGCATGTCAAATGGGGTGCGCGATTCAAGCAGAGCCTGATACGCACCACGAACGCTCTCCGCCATAGCGGGCGGGGCGCCCAACGGTGTGGCTTCAGAAGAGAGCCGATAGAAATCCAAAGTCGCTTGAGAATAGACGAGGGCGACGTCAGCCCGTGAGTTCAGGCTTTGGAACGCACGTTGGTTTTTCTGGTGAAAGGAGAAGAAGTCCTCGAATGCTTTGAACCCGCGCTGGTCCTCCTGCGCGGCGCCGACCACGTGGAACCAGGGACGTGCGCCATTTGCCAGGGCTTCCGCCAGCCAAACGCGCTGTTCGGCCTCGGGCTTGGCGATGTGCCGCCATCCCGGGAGGTAGTATCCGATGGTGATCCAGTAGGGGCGCTTTCCACCGCTGAGCGCGCGCAGCAGCTTACCCGTCATGCCGATTTGCCAGAGTGATGTATTGGGACCGCGCCCCTGGTTCTCGACTTGCAACACTTCCTGCCCACGCTCAATGAAGCCATGCATTCCCGCGATGCTGGTTTGGTTTGGGATGAAGATGGCGCCAGGCTTCAGGCGCTTGACTGTTTGCGACCAGTGCTGCCAAACATCCGCCAGGCGGCGATAGTGCTAGGTCACCCAGGCGCGATAGACGGGATCAGAGCGATCCTCAGCGTTTGGCAGAATCTGGCCAGTGTCTTTCTGAAACCGGCTTCGGCAATAAGCGCAGTAGCAGATGTCATCATACCCGTTCCAGGCATTCCCGAAGATCCCGTCCACGTCGTAGTGGGTGAGAATTTCCTCGAAGATCTTCGGCATATACTCCCAAAAGTACGGGCTGTTGGGACATATCATGTAGAGCTTCTCTCGCGGTTCTGGCGGCCAGGAGAGAAGATTGGGTTTGCCGGTCCTGTCTACGCTGAACCAGTCCGGATGAGCGGCGTAAAAGTCCTGGCGTTGATAGGAAGGATCGAAGCGCGCCAGAACATGCAAGCCGGCCTTCCGCGCCGCCGTTACGATTTCGCCGAATAGGTCACGGTTGCCCAGAAATCTGCTGCGCGGATGGAGGGGCACCTGCGACGGATAGTAAGCGACGAAACCTGCGGCATTGACCGTGATGCCGTCAACGTGGCAACGTTGGAAATAGCTCATCCACCATTTCACGTCAAAACCCTGCGCATCAAGCTCGTTGATATTGACTTGGCCCCAGCGCATGGCTTGCTGATACCAGGGTTGGGCAATATGCGATTGCGCCCATGAATGGACCGGTAAACTAATCAGGAACGTCGATAAGGCAATGAGGCGCGATCTCATGCTTGGCCCTCTCATCATCAAGGAACGCGCAGTTTGCGCAATTCGCTTTCATCCACTTCGATTCCCAACCCTGGGCCGTCAGGCACGGGGAGGAAACCATCTTTCTGTTCGAGGGCGGGACGGACGACACGATTCAAAATGGCCCGCTTGGAATTGATGTCGTATTCCTGCGCACGGTCCTCCCGCGCAAAGCAGGCGGTAAAGTGCAGATTCGCCGCCGTTCCGAGGGCGGGCTGCGTCTGATGCGGCACGAGAATCCGGTTGTAAGTGCTGGCGAGCGCCGCGATGCGGATGCCTTCCGTAATTCCCGCGCATTTCACGAGGTCCGGCTGCACGATATCAACGTTCGCCTGGGTAATCAGGTCGCGGAATTGCCAGCGAGTGTATTCCTGCTCTCCCGCCGCTACGGGAACGTCGAGGGCCGCGACGACCTGTGCAAGGCCCGCGTAATCGTATTGCGCGACGGGTTCTTCGTAATGCACAAGATTCAGTTCGTCCTGGAATTTCCGCCCCAGACGAATCGCGGTCGGGACGGAGAAACCGTTATTCGCATCGAAGCCTAATTCAACCTTGTCGCCGATGGCCTTACGCGTTTCGCTGAGCACCGCCCAATCGTGGGCGGGGTTGACGTCGGTGCGGCGCGTGTTCCAGTCCATGCGCATCTTGACCATAGTGTGTCCGGCTTCGACGGCACGGGCCGCGCGGCGAGCCATCTCGACGGGCGTGGCCTCCGCGCCTCCGCCAATGCTGGCATAAACGCGGACCTTTTCGCGCCGTTGCCCGCCGAAGAGCCGCGAAAGGCTCTGGCCGGTGACCTTGCCAAAGATGTCCCAGAGGGCGATGTCAATGCCCGCGATGGCTTCCGGTTGCACGCCCATTACGCCCAACTTGTACGTCGGGTAGTACATCTGATCCCAAATTCGCTCGCGATCAAGCGGATCCTTGCCGAGGACGAGCGGCTTGAGAGCTTCGTTCACCAGTGAGGCGATAGAGCGAACGTTCATCGGGCTGCATTCGCCATAGCCTGTGACGCCCTGGTCGGTGCGGATGACAATCCAAAGCGAGCCGCATTCGAGGATCCAGGTCTCAACATCGGTGATCTTCATGCGCGGCGGGCTCGAGGCGAGAAGCGCTCCCGTCCCGAGTCGCATTCCTGCGGCCGCCGCAGCGATTTGGAAGGGGAGTTTCAGCAGGCGGCGACGCGAGGCGAACTCGGACGTGATTCCGCGTTTGAACATAGCCAGTCCCTCATTCAGCCGAATCGGCAGACATCTTCTATCAAAGGCCTTTGGAAGAGGCAAGCCGCTTGACGGTGTATTTGAAAACGCCGGCAAGCTGACTCGGCGCTCAGTCGGCTTGTCACTGCAGGAGGACCGATCGGCACCAGGCGCGGAGTCCGGTTGCAGCAGGGAAGGATTATGTGTAGAGTCCTGCGTAAAGTCAGTGAAGAGAGACTTCTAAGCTCTGGGAGGATAAGCCGTGGCCGTCGTGACGCAACTTTCGGTAATTGTCGAGAACAAGCGTGGGGCGCTCGCTGAACTCTGTACAAAGCTTGCTGAGAAGGCGGTCAACATCGCAGGTATGATGGCCCCGGACCAGCCGGGATTGGTGCCGGTCCGGGTGGTGGTCAATCACGTCGATGTGGCAAAAAAAGTGTTCGATCAGCTCGGTCTCAAATATACCGAAGATCAGGTCTTGGACGTTCGCGTTTCCGACAAGCCAGGGGCGCTTGGGAAAGTCACTCGCAAGCTCTCGGACAACGGCATCGACATTCGGTTTGCTTACGCGACGATTCTGAAGGGCGCGGGACAGGCCAATGTCATCCTTGGAGTCTCGGACGTTGAGGCGGCGGCGAAGATTGTCAAGTAGCGCTTAGCATCACTTCACGGGTCGGTTTGCAGAGCTGATTCCTGTGGTGGGCCAGGCGAAATCTTTGAATTCACCCTGGTAATCAAAACTTCCGGGCGGGATCGGCTGGGATGGCTCCACGCCGATCCCCAGGCGACGGACTGTTCCCAATACTTCCGCCTCATGGATTCGCGAGGCGTCGTACTCCACAACCAGGTCTTGCCCCTCGAATGAAACGCCACGGATTCCGTACACGGTCGAAAGCATATTGAGCCGTTCAAAGTCGCGCGGCTTCGTGGCTTTCGCCAACTTGTATCGAGTGGTGAGAAAAGTCATACGAGTAACCTTGTTGCGGAATTTCCGAATCCTACAGTCCGGTTTTCCTTAACCTAAGAGCGTTGCTGATGACCGAAACCGAACTGAACGTCATCGCTGCTGCGGCGATCATGGGACTTAGGAGAAGACCGAACAAGGGATAAAGCACCCCAGCCGCCACCGGCACGCCGACACTATTGTAGACGAATGCAAAGAAGAGATTCTGACGGATGTTGCGCATGGTGGCGCGGCTCAGTCGGCGGGCGCGCGCGATGCCGCGCAAATCGCCTTTCACCAAAGTCACGCCGGCGCTTTCCATGGCGACGTCCGTACCCGTTCCCATCGCGATGCCGACGTGCGCCTGCGCCAGCGCAGGAGCGTCGTTGATCCCATCGCCAGCCATGGCGACGACGCGCCCTTCGGCCTGAAGCCTTTTCACGACTTCCCCTTTGCGCTGCGGCAGGACTTCGGCTTCGACTTCGTCAATCTTCAAGTCATTGGCGACTGACTCGGCCGTGGCGCGGCTGTCCCCGGTGAGCATGACGATCCTGATCCCGTCCTTGTGCAACAGGTGAATGGCTTCGGGCGTTGAGGGTTTGATGGGATCGGCGACGGTGATGATTCCCACCGGGTTTCCGTCGACTGCAACAAGAACTGAGGTCTGCGTCCCATCACGTGCCGCAGCGAGGCGCTCGTGTAGGCGATCCAAGCTGATCCGGAGCCGCTCGAATAACCGGGCATTTCCGAGTGCGACGACATGTCCTTCGACTGTGCCGATTACGCCTTCTCCGGTCAGGGATTGAAACTCCTTTACGTCGGCGAGGCTCAGGCCGCGTTCCGTCGCTCCGGTCATGACCGCCTTCGCCAAGGGATGCTCGCTCGCTTTCTCCAGGCTGGCGGCCAAACGCAGCAGGTCGGAATCGGTCCATCCCTCGAGCGTCGTGACAGAGGCGAGCCGGGGCTTGCCTTCGGTCAGCGTGCCGGTCTTATCGACGACCAGGGTATCGACCTTCTCGAGAATCTCCAGTGCCTCGGCGTTCCGGATGAGGACGCCGGCGAGTGCCCCGCGGCCCGTCCCCACCATGACGGACATGGGCGTGGCCAATCCGAGTGCGCATGGGCAGGCGATAATGAGTACTGCGACGGCGTTGAGCAGCGCGTGGGCGAGGCGCGGCGGCGGCCCCGCCAAAGCCCAGACGACGAAAGTGATGACAGCGACCAGCACAACCGCGGGAACGAAATAGGCTGCGACCTTGTCCGCCAGTCGCTGAATGGGCGCCCGGCTCCTCTGCGCTTCGCCGACCATCCGCACGATTTGCGCCAGCAACGTGTCGCTTCCGACACGCTCGGCGCGCATGACAAAGCCTCCCGTGCCATTGACCGTGCCGCCTGTGACTTTGCTCCCTGGCTGCTTCTCGACGGGAATCGGCTCACCCGTCACCATGGATTCGTCAATTGAGCTCGAGCCATCGAGATCGACTCCGTCCACAGGCACCTTTTCGCCCGGCCGGACACGCAAGCGGTCGCCGGGGTGCACCTGCTCGAGCGGCACATCCTTTTCGCTTCCGTCGTCGAGGAGAAGCCGGGCCGTTTTGGGAGCGAGGCCCAGCAGCGCGCGGAGGGCGAGAGAAGTCCGGCTGCGCGCGCGCAATTCGAGCACTTGGCCCAGGAGCACCAGGGTGGTGATCGCCGCGGCGGCCTCGAAGTAGACCGCCACGACGCCGCCGTAGCCACGAAACGATTCCGGAAACCAGCCCGGGAAAAACGCCGCGAACACGCTGTAGACGTAGGCTGTTCCCGTGCCGATGGCAATCAGCGTGAACATGTTGGCGCTGCGATTCTTGATCGACGCCCAGCCGCGTTCAAAAAAAGGCCAGCCACCCCAGAGGACAACCGGCGAGGCGAACGCCAGTTCGAGCATGGTGCGGAGATTTCCAGAAAGCACGCCGTGCAGAGGTTGGCCCGGAATCATCTCGGACATGGCCAGAAACATCACAGGCACGGTCAGCGCCAGGCTGATCCAGAATCGCATCGTCATCGCGCGAAGTTCCGGGTTGTCCTCTTCCTCCAAAGTCGCGACGCGAGGTTCGAGCGCCATCCCGCAGATCGGGCAAGAACCTGGTTCGTCTCGCACAATTTCGGGATGCATTGGGCAGACGTATTCAGTTTTGGTGACGGGCGCGGCGACGGCCAGCGGTTCAAGCGCCATTCCGCAATGAGGGCAGGATCCGGCGCCGTGCTGGCGCACTTCCGGGTGCATGGGGCAGGTATGGATCTGGCTTTCCTGCTTTGCCCGGGGACGTGACGGGGCGGCGCCAAGCGCCACGAGCGTTGGTTTCGGCGCGAGATACTTTTCGGGGTCGGCGCGGAAGTTTTCGAGGCAGGACGGGTTACAGAAGTAATACCGCTGGCCTTGGTGGTCGAGCCAGCCGGCCGCGTCCTCTTCGGCGATTTGCATCCCGCAGACTGGATCGGTCACCATTTTGTGCTCAAAGTCATTCTAGCATCCGAGAGTGGATTCGAAATAGCGATCCCCCGGTGGCCTTCCGCCGGAGGAGCGAGGCAATCGATTCGGCGCGCTTCCGCTTTTCATTGGATGTGCCGGATGGAGCTATCGACACGCCCTCCGAGCGGGGCACTATGTTAGAATCCGGGCGGCACGAGACCTTCGTGTGAGGCGAATATGGCGAAAAAGCAGACGAAAACGAATCCCAGTTCCGAAAACTTGGCAATTTCCCTCGCAGCGTCCATGGCGCCGCTTGTCGCAGCGACCTTGGCCGGGGTCATCTACCAGGCGCGGCTGCAGAACCGACAATCGAAGTTGAATATCCCGGAATCGGAGATCGTTTCCGATGTGGTCAACCTGTGGCGAACCGTGATGGGCATCCTTGTGGTTTCCACAAAGTAACGCCCGGCCAGATGGCGACCGCGGGCCGTCCGTGCCCTTGCAAAGCTAGGCCCGCGATCTCCAGGGCGGCGACTGGAAAGCGCCCTCGCGTCAACGCGCGAGGTTTCTCACGAAACCGACGACACGCGGGTCCTGCCAATCGATGGCGCCAACAATCTTTCTGGCGATCCTTCCCTCTCGATCGATGATGTAACTCTCAGGAAACTTGAAAGTTCCGTAGCGCGAGGCGACCGACTGGTCCGGGTCGCGGGCGATGGGGAAGGTGAGTTGCGCGCCGGTGACGAATTTTTCCAGCGCATGCACGTCCTGATCCACGCTGACGCCGACGACGGTGACACCCAGCCCGCGCATCTGCTCGGCGAAGCGCGTCAGGCTTGGCGTCTCTTCGATGCAGGGCGGGCACCAGGTGGCCCAGAAATTCACTACCACAACCCCGTGGCGATATTCGCGCAGTGAAATGGACTCGCCGCGGAGTGTCGGCAGAGTGAAATCCGGCGCGGTTTCGCCCACCTCGGGCGCCTGGGGCTGATGCGACTCTAGCGCCAAAAATAGCGTCCCGCCCACAATGGACGCGAGAATCAGGAGCTTCAGGACATTGTTTTTGCTCATGTCTTGAGCGTCCATTATAATAGGTGTTTGCCTTGAGAACAGTCTTCCTGCTTCGGTGGCTCGATCACGCCCGTGGGCGGCTGGAAATGCCCCGGATGCGGTATGCATGAAGGATAACAACGGCGGCCGGGTGACGGCGATCATCCCTGCGCGCAACGAAGAGGCCAATATCGCCCGCGTCGTCCGCTCGGTGGCGGCCCAGGAAGGAATCCTCGAAGTCCTGGTAGTTGATGACCATTCCGAGGATCGGACGGCTGAGATTCTCGAAGGCCTCAAGAGCGAAATCCCCAAGCTACGGACGATTCATATCGCGGGACCGCCGGAGGGTTGGACGGGGAAGTCATACGCTGTGAGCACCGCCTCAAAAATGGCCTCTGGCGCGTGGCTGCTCTTTACCGACGCAGATACCGAGCATCAGCCAGGGAGCCTGGTGGTGTTGCTCGCTCGAGCCCAAGCCGAGGGAGCGGAACTCCTCTCGATCTCGCCCGGGCAACGAACGCCGACCTGGTGGGAATCGGCGGTGATTCCGCTGGTATACGTCCACTTGGCGAGATTGTACAAGTTCGAGGAGGTTTCAAATCCTCACTCGCCTGCCGCCGCGGCGAATGGCCAATACGTTCTTATTCGCCGCGAAGCCTACGAGCGGGTCGGCGGCCACGAAGCGGTGCGGGGAGCGATCCTCGAGGACGTCGAACTGGCGCGCCGAGTGAAGGCTGCGGGCGGGCGCCTTCTCTTCTTACCCGGCGCGGAGTGGGTCCAGACGCGGATGTACCGGAGTCTTTCTGAGATGTGGCGAGGCTGGACAAAGAACCTTTACCTCCTGTATGGGCAGAGCGTTGCGAGGATGCTGAGAACACTGACGGAGCTGTGGCTGCTTGATCTCCTCCCCACACTTGGACTTCTCGCCCTGGGCGCGGTTCTGGCGACAGGGTTGGGAGGCCTGCCGGTTTTGCTGGCCACATTAGCGTGTTTCGTTGTTGCGGTGTGGCGGCAGTGGAGCTATAGCAAGGCGCTCGGTCGAATCGGTTTCGAGCCACGCTTGGCGAGCTACCAGCCGCTGGGAGCAGGAGTGTTTGGATTGCTCTTGCTCAATTCGGCTCGCGCATACCGGTTGGGTGGGAAGGTTCACTGGAAAGGGCGAGAATACTCGACGCCAGGAATCACAAAGGGGACCCGATGATTTTCGTGACGCGACGCGCGGAGTTTTCTGCTTCGCATTACTATCACAATCCCAGCCTCAGCCCGGAGGAGAACCGGCGCATTTTCGGCAAATGCAATAACCCGCACGGGCACGGGCACAACTACACCGTGGAAGTCACCGTCGCGGGAGAAATTGATCCGATCACCGGCATGGTGCTTGACCTCAAGGACTTGAAGAAGCTCCTCGAACAGGAAGTCCTCCAATTGATGGACCACAGATTTCTGAACCGAGAAGTCCCGACTTTCGCCTCCACCATTCCGACCACGGAGAATATCGCGATAGAAATATGGAGGCTGCTGGTGCCGAAACTTGCCAGCGGGAAACTGCATCGAATCAGGTTGTACGAAACTCCCGACCTTTTCGTAGACTACTACGGAGATTGATGGTTTACCTGACACGCCGTTACCGTTTCTCCGCCGCCCATCGGCTGCATACCGATGCCTTGGGGCCGGAGGAGAACGCCCGCGTCTATGGTAAGTGTAACAACCCTCTCGGTCACGGGCACAATTACGTCCTGGATGTAACCGTGGCGGGGCCGGTTGATCGCGCGACGGGCATGGTCTATGACCTTGCGAACCTTGATGCGGTGGTTCAGAGCGAAGTGCTGGACCGGTTCGATGAAGTTCACCTCAATCTCGACACGGAGAATTTCCGGAATCACGTGCCAACCGCGGAGAACGTCGGGATCGAGATCTTCAATATCCTCAGGTCCAAACTGAAGGTCACGGGCCGATGGGCGTCGGCGCACCTGGAGCGTATCCGCCTTGAGGAAACCAATTCCAATTTCTTTGAGTACGCGGGCGAGAATGGCCGCGACTTGAAGGAGCAGAGAGTGAGATGAGATCAATGGATCACGATAGATCGCCCATCACTGAAGAGGTCGAGGCCCCAGGCGAGTCCGACTCCTTGGCGGAATCGGTGCGCAATATGCTGACCGAAGTCGGCGAGGACCCTACGCGGGACGGCCTGATAAAAACACCGGAGCGTGTCGCGAAATCCCTGCGCTTCCTGACCAGCGGATATCAAGCTGACGTGGACAAGGTTTTGAACGGTGCGCTGTACGATGTGGCTTACGATGAGATGGTGATCGTCAAAGATATCGAGGTTTTCAGCCTCTGCGAGCATCACCTGCTGCCGTTTTTCGGGCGCTGCCACGTTGCCTATGTTCCCACCAAGCGAGTCATCGGCTTGAGTAAAATTCCGCGACTCGTTGATGTCTTCGCCCGGCGCCTTCAGGTGCAAGAGCGCCTGACGACGCAGATTGCCGAGACCATCATGGAAAAGATTAAGCCGCAGGGAGTCGCGGTGGTCATTGAAGCCAGACACCTTTGCATGATTATGCGCGGAGTGGAGAAACAGAACTCAGTTGCAGTTACATCTTCCATGCTCGGCATCTTCCGCGATTGCGACCAGACGCGGGCGGAGTTCCTGCGCCTCGTCCGGGCATCGGGCTGACCAGGATTTACCCTTCAGTAGTTGTCACTTTCCTCGGTAGATTTCTGCCGGCATGCGACCGAACTACGCTCCGGACTTGCATCCTCAATCCGGATCCTTTGGTTTGTTGGATTTGCGGCCGGTTGCTTGGAGTCCACCCCTACGTCTTACCGTCTGTTACAAAAAGAGATAACCATTGAGTAGGTAACTTTGCGCAATTGTGGGACATTTTGCTTGACAACGGAAGTCAAAATGTCTACATTGCACTTGCTCCCACAAAAACATGATCTCCAGAGTCCCGTGTCGAAGGCCCGTGGAAAGTCACCGTGGGAAAGGCCTGCGTCCATCTCGCCCGTCGGCATTCTCTCCCAAGGAGGCTTCGATGTTTCGTTACG
This sequence comes from Terriglobia bacterium, assembly GCA_041946825.1. GTDB lineage: Bacteria > Acidobacteriota > Terriglobia > UBA7540 > UBA7540 > CAZTHM01. The sequence goes on from JBHGBD010000001.1 coordinate 126,526, forward strand.
CGCGGATTTTGATTGTGGTTTCGCTCTTGGTCTGGACGGTTGGCTGTGGCAACGAAACGACGACAACCACCACACCTCCGCCGCCAGAACAGGGGCCGGTCATCGCTGGAACGGTGTGGAAGGGCCCGCTTAAAGCCGCGACTGTCAGAGTTTACTCCGTAAACTCCAATGGGTCGAACGGCACGGAATTGGCTTCGGGAGTGACGGATAGCTCAGGCAATTTCAGCATCACCCTCTCTTCTTCCCAGACCGGCCCGGTCCGCGTGGTGGCAAGCGGAGGAAGCTACAAGAGTGAAGCGACCGGCAGCACCGTGACGGGGACGAGCGAGATCGCCTCCTTGATTGACAGTGTGACCTCGAACGTGAGCGGGCTTGCGGTTACGCCCCTCTCGAATTTTGTAAGCACTTTGACTCGGCGTCGGTTGAGCGGGGGAGGTTCGTTGCGCCGAGGGCGTGCGCTGGCGGCGGTGGGAGCCTCCGCAACCGAGCACGCCGCGGCAAACTCCGCGGTGGCGAAATTCTTCGGGTTGTCGGGCGCATCCCCCATCGAAACCCTCCACCCGAAGTTCGGAAAGAGCGATATCACCGCCGATCCGGATGGCTTCAAGGTGGGCCTGGCAACCGCCACGCTTGCCCTGGAAGGCGCAGCGCTCGCGCCCTCATCTCCGGATGACCTGTTGGGAGCGCTTGCCAACGACCTTTCTGACGGAGTGTTCGATGGCCACGACGATACAGGCGCGCCGGTCTCCCTCGGGGGCGGCACCCTTCCTCCCACGGCGGGAACGACTGATTTCCTGACGTCGTTGAACAACTGCATCACGAACTGCACCACCCTCACCGACAATGGCATCACTTCGGACGACGTTTCCGGCGAGGTCGGGGACCTTTCCGCTGGCGTCTCGACGAGTTCGCTTACACCCCCGGCAGTCGGCTTGGCCGCCGGTAGCTCAGGGGCCATTGGGTCCATGTCGTTTGGCGGGAGGCAATACGTGTTCATCGCCGCGAGGTCGAAGGGCATCGCAGTGATTGACGTGACGAACCCGGCCGCCCCAGTGGGTAAGCACTGGATTTCGGTCTACACCGACATCTTTGGCTCCAATGACGTGGGCGGTGTCATCCCTGTGGTTGGAACGGCAACTCACCCTCAGGTACTGGCGTTCGCTTATGGGAGCAAGCACGTTGCCCTGCTCAATGCGCAGATTCTGGCGACAGGTACGCCAGGGGTTGATGATGGCAGCCTGATCGATTTCCAGGCGGACCTTCCGCTGGTGGGCTCCATCGTTGGATTCAGCGGCGGCTCGGCCTACATCGCTGGCGGGATCCCCGATAACGGCCGAAAGGGTGTCTGGCTGGCGACGACGGACGGCTACATCCTCTTCGACCTGGTCACCAACTCTCTGACAACGGCCTTTCCTATCGATTCCACGAACATGTTGGCGGAGAACCTGGGTGGAGACATCGGGCACGGATTGCTGTTGGCGGGCAATTATGCTGCGGACTACGGGGGCGCCGTTCAACTCGTTGACTTGCTCGCGGGCAAGTCCTACAACATGGACCCAACATACTACGCAGACCACTTTACGACGATCGGCGCGGGTTACGGCGGCATTATCGACGCGAACTCGGTGGACAGCGGATACCAGGTTGGGATCTTCACTTTTGAGGACACCGGCACCGCGGCATTTGTCAACTTGTCGACAATCACCAAGACGGACGGAGCCAGCGGCGAGCCCAACACTTTCGTTTCCGCCGCCGATGGCTTCGCGGGCGCCTACCTCGGGTCGGCGGTTTTTTCCGGTTCGGCCGTAGACAGCAGCACGCACCTTGCCCTCTTCATGGCGGGATACTCGTCCTACATGGGAGTGGGCCAGTTACAGGATCCCACGTCCGTGCCGGCCGGCGGGACGTGGGCAGGGCTGAGTGACTGGAGCACGTATTATCTGGGGTCCTCGGTCGCACTCGGAGTTTATTCAGACGCCGGCGACCCTCATGCTGCCGGGGCGGTGTTCAACCTCGGAGCAGGGAAGCCCTTCGGTTACCTCCTCGATGGGTGCGGTTCCTACGCCACGAGTTGTCGCGCCCTGCAGATTGACATGCAGGGTTTCCTCTCGCTCGAGCGAGCGGGAACTTCAGGCGACGCGGCTCATCAACCTGCGGATACGATCGATCCTGCCGCCCCGGGAGGACCGATCGTTCCAATTTCGTTCGGTCCTTAAGCCGGAATTGTGTAGACTGAGCTCTTCCCGGGTCTCGCGTAAGGGGCCCGGGCAGGGCGAGGCCATGGAACGTCTCACGGGGAAAGTTGTCCTGGTGACCGGCGCCAGCCGGGGCATCGGATTCGCGATCGCTCAAGCTCTGGGACGCGAGGGAGCGCGGCTGGTTCTTGTCGCCCGCGACCAGAAGGCGCTTCGGATTGCGGAAGCGAAATTCGACAACCATCCTCTTGGGCTAGCGGCAGACGTGGCGCGCCCCGCGGATGTCACCCGCCTCTTTCGAACTCTTCAGCGTCACCACAAGCGGCTCGACGTCCTGATCAACAACGCCGGCGTTTTCACTTACAAGGCGTTTGTTCGAACCACCCTCCAGGAGTGGCGCTCCAACCTCGAAACCAATCTCACGTCGCTGTTTCTGGTCACACGCGCCGCCCTTCCGCTGCTCGGGCTTAGCCGCGCTCCGCAGATCGTCAATATCCTTTCCGTGTCGAGTCGCGTTGCCTTTCCTAACTGTTCGGCCTACAGCGCGGCGAAGTTCGGCGCGCTGGGATTGACGCGCGTTTTGCGCAAGGAACTGCGGCCGCAGGGCATTCGGGTCACGGCCATCCTGCCCGGCACCACCGACACGCGCATGGCCAAAGCCTTCGATTTCCCGGTGGATCGCACCAAGCTGATTCAGCCCCAGGACATCGCCGACGCCGTTCTCGCCGCAGTCCTCCAGCCGACCCGCACGACCATCGAAGAAGTCCACTTGATGCCCTCCGCGGGAAGGCTTTGACGGCTTACAGGCGATCCTGGCGTTTCGGGGAATACGTGGCGGGGTTTCCGAAAGGGCTCAGGGTTCCGTGGGCTCCGGGAGCGCCGGCATCCTGGCAATGTAGGCCTCGATGCGCTTGCGATCGTCAAGAGACAATTCGCTGAACTGGATGCCCATTCCCAGCTTGGCGACATGGTACTTGACCACCGCCGTGGCGACAACGATCGGCTCGCCGTCATTTAGATGAAAGCGCAAATCGATTTCGGTCCCAAGGGGAGATGGCGTCTGCGTTTCGATGAACATTCCGCCCATACTCACGTCACGCGAGAATGCCAAAGACATCTCATCCTGTGTGTAGATCTGCGTGGCGAGGGAGACGCGCGGGAACTTGCGGCGGTTCGCGGTCTTGTGGTGGATCAAACGCAGGATCAGGTGCTGCTGTTCCGGGCTGATCTCGACGAATTCGACGCCGCTGCCTTTCCCGGGAATCACGTAGCAAATGCGACCCTTGGCCTCGAGGAAGGGCAGGTGGCGCGCGGGGCGGAAGCGCACGTCGATCGCGGCGCCCTGGCGAAAATCCTCCGGGAGTTGGACGAAGAGCCCGCCGCCCCCCAGCGTCGCGGCGCGCCCATGGACCGTCTTCTCCTCCGTGCTGCAATCGACGGGGAATTCTGCCGGCACACGAGGGTACTTGCGGACGTGGCGTCGCCTCACCAGTGATCTCGCTCCCGAACAGGAGAACCGACTGGCGGGGATTCTACCACAAGTTGGTCGGGGGCGGGAAGGTCCGGTGCCGCGGCGGCAGGCACCTTCGTAGGGTAGGCTACTAAGATTGCTATTAGCGAATCGGGGCGCGGCCGGAGCTTCCTTGACAGGGTTTTCCCGGCGTCCCTATAATGCTGCGTTTTGTTCCCCGCACCGCCGTCCAATGGTGCCGGGAGGAGCCGCGCGTGTCAACCGGAGAACCCGAAAGCCTTCTCGAACAGCGCCAAAAGAAACTGCGCGCCATCGCCGATCTGGGTTTCGAGCTTTATCCCCGCAAATTTGAATTCACCCACGCGATCCCGCGGGTCGTCGCGGAATTCTCGCCGCGCACGGGTGAGGAGCTTTCCGCCCAAAAGGTCCCCGTCCGCGTCGCGGGACGGGTGATGACCATCCGCCTGCACGGGAAAGCGGGCTTCGCACACCTGGCGGGCGGCGGCGAGCGGCTGCAGGTTTACGTGCGCCTGGACGCGGTCGGGGAGCGGGATTTCGAACTCTATAAACTTCTCGACCTGGGCGACATCATTGGCGTGGAGGGCTACCTCTTCCGCACCCGGACCGGCGAACTGACGGTTCACGCGGAGCGCCTGCATTTTCTGGCCAAGGCCCTGCTTCCCCTTCCCGAAAAGTGGCACGGCCTCACCGATGTCGAGATCCGCTACCGCCAGCGCTACGTCGATCTAATGGCGAACCCGGAAGTCCGGCGCGTCTTCGAGCGGCGGACGCAGATTGTCCGTGCCATCCGGCAGTTTCTCGATGCCGAGGGCTACCTCGAAGTTGAAACGCCCATGATGCAGCCCCTGGCCGGGGGCGCCATGGCGCGGCCGTTTATGACGCATCACAACGCGCTCGATATTGACCTCTTCCTCCGCATCGCGCCCGAGCTCTATCTGAAACGGCTGACGGTCGGCGGGCTCGACCGCGTTTACGAGATCAACCGCAATTTCCGCAACGAGGGCATTTCCACCCAGCACAATCCCGAGTTCACGATGCTGGAGTTCTACCAGGCATACGCCGACTACCGCGACATGCTGGCCCTCACGGAACGGCTGATGCGACACCTGGCCCAGGCCGTGCTCGGCTCGCTGGAATTTGAATTTGCCGGAGAACGGATTTCGCTCTCCGAATTTCACCGCTACACCATGAAGGAAGCGGTCGTCAAGTTCTGGCCCGAGCCGGGACAAGGCCCGACCGTGGAAGACCTGGCAACGCCCAAAGCCGTTTTCCCCTGGATTGAAACGTACAACGCTCTTGCGGCACAGGAGGGAAACGCCCATGAGCCGCTGCAGCTCCCCGCCGGAACGGCGCCTGGCATGGCCCTCCAGCAACTCTTCGAACAAGTGTCGGAGCGGCACTTGATTCAGCCGACCTTCATCTACGATTTCCCCCTCGAGGTCTCGCCGCTTTCCAAACAGAAACCGGATGACCCCAACTTCGTCGAGCGGTTCGAGCTTTACATCGGCGGAATGGAAATCGCCAACGCCTTCAGCGAATTGAACGATCCCGCCGAGCAGCGCGATCGCTTTGAGTACCAGCAGATGCTGCGCGAGAAGGGCGATCTGACGGCCCATGCCATCGACGAAGATTACATTCGCGCTCTCAGCTACGGCATGCCGCCGGCGGGCGGGGAAGGGATCGGCATCGACCGCCTTACCATGCTCTTCACCAACTCGCGGTCCATCCGCGACGTGATTCTGTTTCCGTTACTGCGCCCCGAAAAGCCGACGGCATGACCGTTGAATGAGAGGTCTCTGCCGCATGCACGAATAGCATCTTAATGGGCCAAAGTGGCGTTTCTTAACCCACTCTTAACCCAAGATTTTGTAAACTATTGATAATAAGCTACATGATGGGTTAAGAGGATTTTTAGCTAATTTATTTGTTTTCAATAAGATAAACAAGATTGCTTAACCCAAGTATCTATAAACCCATGATTCTAAATGCCCTGGTGGGTTAAGCCTTCTGCCCTGTATTGCGCCGGTCGGGGCAGACGATTTTGGATCGAGGATTTTGGATTGCAGGTTTTCCATTCTCGATTTTCGGGTTTCACGTTTCGCGTTTCCGATGTCGAGTTTCGCGTCTTCCAAATTCTGTCTTCTCTTCTCGCTGATCGTTCTGGGCTATTGTTTACGGGTATAGACTAGCACACTTGGCCATCCCTGTCAAGCGGAAGTTTTGTCCGAACCGGGGGCGCCCTCGTCGGGTCTCCCTCCCGCCACGTGTTCCACCGATCGCCTTTTCGGCCCCGGGAATGTTCGCGGGGGAATCATTTGTGGTATCCTGCAAAGTCAGTCAGCTTTTGGGGAGCCAGTGCGAACGAAACATGTGGGGTCTTTTCGGTAAGAAGAAATCATCCACCGTCGATCGCGCGCCGCGTCTGGCCGTGAATTCTCCTGTGCACTTCCGCAAGGCCGGCGATTTCGGGTGGACCGTGGGGAAAATGCAAAACATCAGCCGCTCCGGGATGCTTTTTGCCGCCGGCACGAATATCCCCTTGAACGTTCCCGTGGAAATCCAGTTTACCGCTCCGCCGGTTGTCGGTCTCAAGGGTGGCGAACTCTTGATCGCCCGCGGAAAAGTCGTTCGCACCATCATGCCGCCCGCGAGCGACCAACCGCCCGCCTTCGCCGCCAAGTTCAAGAGCATCGAGACCGTGCGCCAGCGAGGCGATTGGTAGTCTCCTCGTCGGGCATAACCCTCCTTCCCGTCCCGCTTGATTGCTGCTAATGTAGTCCCGCATGCGATTCGAGTTCTTCGTGGCACTACGGTATTTGCAGGCCAAGCGGCGCGAGGCGGCGATCTCGATCATTACGCTGATCTCCGTACTGGGTGTGATGGTGGGCGTGTGCGCGCTGGTCATCGCGCTGGCGCTAAACAATGGCTTCCGCCGCGAACTCGAGCAGAAGTTGCTCGGCGCCAGCGCTGATGTCACGCTGTTGAAAGCCTCCAGCGAGGGAATCCCTCAATACGAGGAGTTGAGCGACCGTCTAGCTCGCCTTCCCCATGTAGTGGCTACATCTCCGGCCCTCTACGAGCAGGTGCTGATTTCCAGCCACTCGAGGGCCCAGGGCGTCATCTTGAAGGGCGTTGACTTGCGGCGGGAGCCTCAGGTTTCCGACGTCCTCAAAAAGCTGCGCGAAGGTTCGGTTGAAGGGCTTGCGCAGACCTTTTCCGATGCCGACCCCATCATCCTGGGCAAAGAGCTTGCCCGATCGCTCGGCGTTTCGGTGGGTGACACGCTGATGATTACGAGCCCGCAAGGGTATTTGACGCCGCTGGAGATTGTGCCCAAATTCCGTCATTTCCGCGTCGTGGGCGTTTTTGACTCGGGCTTCTACGACTACGATGCTTCGTGGACGTTCACGAATCTGAAAGCAGCGCAGAGGCTTTTTGACCTTCCCAACGTCGCTTCGGTCATTCAATTCAAGATTGATGACCTTTACCAGGCGGAAGGTGTCGCGGAGGCCATCCGCCAGGCCGCGGGCCCCGGCTTCGAAAGCAGCACGTGGATGGAGCAGAACCGCTCATTGTTCAAGGCGCTGCGCCTGGAGCGCATCGTGGCGATTCTCACCATCGGCCTGATCGAAGTGGTTGCGGCGCTCAACATCTTCATCACTCTGACGATGATGGTCATGGAGAAGAATCGCGATATTGCGGTGCTGATGTCGATGGGCGCGAGGAAGCGCCAGGTGTGGGCGGTCTTCACCCTGCACGGGCTCCTGATCGGCGCGGTGGGCACACTGCTCGGCCTGGGATTGGGCTACGGCGCGGCCTGGTTCGGCGAACGCTACAAGTTCATTCCTTTGGACGAGCAGGTTTACGCTCTGCCCTTTGTGCCGTTCCACGCCCAGCCGCTGGACGGAATTTGGATTGCCCTCGCCGCGCTCACGATCAGCTTGATTGCGACGGTCTATCCCTCACGCGCCGCGGCGAAACTGAATCCCGTGGAAATCTTGCGATACGAGTAGCCGACGAGTGCTTCGGTGGTGGCGATTGATGGTGCGGGCTGAAAATCTCACCAAGATCTATCACTCCGGCGAGGAGCAGGTCGTGGTGTTTGAGGACCTCAACTTCGAGATCCGCCGCGGTGAACTGATTGCTCTGCTGGGCGAGTCGGGCGCGGGCAAAACGACCCTCTTGCACCTCCTCGCCGGTCTGGACACTCCCTCGCGAGGTGAGATATACTTTGATGGGCAGAGGGTGAATGAATTCGGGGAGGAAGATCGGGCTGCCTATCGCAATTCGAAAATCGGGTACGTTTGGCAGATGCACTACCTCCTGCCCGAGTTCAGCGCCCTGGAGAACGTGATGATGCCCCAGTTAATCGGGGGCATCAGCGTTACGACCGCTCGCCCGCGTGCGCTGGAGCTACTGAAGGAAGCGGGACTGGAAAACATGGCGACCCGCCGGGTGGGTGAACTTTCCGGCGGCGAGCAGCAGCGGGTGGCGCTGGCGCGTGCGCTGGCGAACCAACCGGCGCTCTTGCTGGCCGACGAGCCCACCGGGAATCTGGATCACCGCACGGCCGTGCGGATGATGGAATTAATCGAAAAGATGCACCGGGCTCACGGGCTCACCTCGGTGCTGGCAACGCACAACCTGGAGCTGGCACAACGGGCGACACGCACGTTGCGCTTGAGTGACGGCAGACTGACGGAGACGGTAGTTCCCGAAGTTCACTAACCTCCTGGCCGCCGGAGGACGTCGAGGACGGGCAGGAAGGTTCAACCGACGAACTGAGGAGCTATGTTCGAAAGATACACGGAGAAGGCCCGCCGAGTCATATTTTTTGCCCGGTACGAAGCCAGCCAGTTTGGGAGCCCTTACATTGAAACCGAGCATCTTTTGCTCGGGCTGTTGCGCGAAGACAAGGCGCTGACCAACCGCTTCCTGCGCTCCCACGCCTCCATCGAATCGATCCGCAAGCAGATCGAAGGGCGAACGACCATCCGCGAGAAAGTCTCGACTTCCGTGGACCTGCCGCTTTCGCAGGAGTGCAAGCGCGTGCTGGCCTACGCGGCGGAAGAGGCGGAGCGCCTTTCGCACAAGCACATCGGGACGGAGCATCTCCTGCTGGGCCTGCTGCGCGAGGACAAGTCGTTTGCCGCTGAGATCCTCCACGAACGGGGGCTGCGCCTCTCCGCTATCCGTGAGGAATTGACCCGCGTCCAGAGCGAGAAGGTCTCGAACAGCCGGAACAAGGAGACCTCGCTGCTCTCCGAATTCAGCCGCGATTTGACGCAAGCGGCGATGGAGAACCAGCTTGATCCGCTCATCGGGCGCGAGGCGGAACTGGAGCGTGTGGTCCAGATCCTTTGCCGGCGCACCAAGAACAATCCCGTCCTCATCGGCGAGCCGGGCGTCGGAAAGACCGCCATCGTCGAAGGCCTGGCGCAACGCATCGCCGACGGCGACGTGCCGTCCTTCCTGGCGGACAAGCGAATTCTCGCGCTCGACCTCTCGCTGATCGTCGCGGGCACCAAATACCGCGGGCAATTTGAGGAGCGCCTGAAAACCATTATGAAAGAACTGATGGAGGCGCAGAACGCCGTCATCTTTATCGACGAGCTGCACACGCTGGTGGGCGCCGGTTCGGCGGAGGGCTCGCTCGATGCTGCCAATATCCTGAAACCCGCGCTCTCGCGCGGCGAGATTCAATGCATCGGCGCCACCACTCCTGCCGAGTACCGCAAGTCGGTCGAGAAGGATCGCTCGCTCGAACGGCGCTTCCAGGCCATCAAGGTTCCTCCTCCCAGCGAGGCTGACGCCATCAAGATTCTCTTTGGGATCAAGGACCGCTACGAAAAGTTTCACGCCGTCACCTATACCGACGACGCGCTGAACGGCGCGGTTTATCATTCCAACCGCTACATCCCGGACCGCTTTCTCCCCGACAAGGCAGTGGACCTGATCGATGAAGCCGGGGCACGCGTGAAACTGCGCCAAAGCTCGCTTCCGGAAGAGATGATCGACGTCCAGAAGCGCATCAAGTTCGTGGTGCATCGCATGGAAAACGCCATCGCCAACCACGAATTCGAGAAGGCGCGTTTCTATTCCGACGAGGAACGGAAGGAACGTGAGAATCTCCGCCTGTTGCGCGAGAAGTACAACATCGATGAAACGGCGATGGGCGTGGTCAGCCGCGAAGACATCGAGGAAGTGGTCTCGCGCTGGACCGGCGTTCCGGTCATGGCCATCAAGGAAGAGGAGATGTCGAAACTCCTCCGCATCGAGGAGGAGCTGCACAAGCGGATTATCAGCCAGGACAAGGCGATCTCGGCGCTGGCGCGCGCCATCCGGCGCTCGCGGGCGGGACTCAAGGCGCCCAGCCGGCCCGTCGGGTCATTCCTTTTCCTCGGCCCCACCGGAGTGGGAAAGACCGAGATGGCGCGGTCCCTCGCCGCTTTCATGTTCGGCAGCGAGCGCGCCCTGATCCGGTTCGACATGTCGGAATTCATGGAGAAGCACTCGGTCTCCAAGCTGATTGGCTCGCCGCCCGGCTACGTGGGATACGAGGAAGGCGGGCAGCTCACCGAGCGCGTGCGGAGATCGCCCTATTCGGTCATTTTGCTGGACGAAATCGAGAAGGCGCACCCCGACCTCTTCAATATCCTGCTGCAGGTCTTCGAGGACGGCCAGTTGACCGACGGCCTGGGCAACACAGTCGATTTCAAGAACACGATTGTCATCATGACCTCGAATATCGGCGCGCGGCACCTGAAGCGCGGGCCGATCGGCTTGCTCTCGCCCAACGAGGCGATGAAAGAGGAACAAGCCGAGCAGCTGGTCATGGGCGAGGTCAAAAAGCTGTTCAACCCCGAGTTCCTGAACCGCCTGGATGAAACCATCGTTTTTAACGCCCTGACCGACAATGATCTGTTGCAGATCATCGATTTGCTGGTGGGACAGATCAATCAGAATCTGGCTCCCAAGAATATATCCATCACACTGGCGCCGGAGGCGGGCCGTTGGATTCTGGAGAAAACATGTGGGGACCGCTCCTATGGGGCTCGGCCCCTGCGGCGAGCGTTGCAGAAGCACGTCGAGGACCCGCTCTCCGAGGCGCTGATCCAAGGCGAGATTCAGGCTCCCTCGGTCCTGGAAGTCATCGTTGAGAACGAAGCGCTCTATTACCGGTCTGTCAACGACAAGCTGGTCTCGGCCACGCCCCTTTCTCATTAGGGGTTCCGCCCGGGTAGGCTGGAGCGCGGAACACCTGGTTCCTCGATCGCCCCGTCCCCGAGGAAAAAGAGTTTGCTCAGATGCCGGGTTGCGGGCCAACTTCTGGCGGAATCAAGGCATCGGAATGTCTAAGCGCAACGATTTGGGAGGAGAGGACTGTTCGTTGTCAGTGAAGCCTCAAAAGCGCAGTGGGGAAAAGTTGTGGCTGGGCGGCCTGTTGGCCGCGCTGGCTGTGCTTCTTTCCAGCGGAGCGGCCGGCAACGCTCAGGAGACTCCAGCCAAGCCATCGGGCGAGTCGTCCGCAAGCTCGGCGCAAAAGGAAGAGAAGCCCGAGGCCGGTCAGGAGCAAAAGCGCGCCGCGGAACAGCCCAAAACCGCATCTCCGCAGGAGCAGAAGGCCGCGGAAAAGAAGCCTGAAGAAAAGAAACCGGAGGAATCGACTCAGCAGCCCGGGAAACTTCAGCTCGAGACCCCGACCGAGGCTCCTCCGCCCGAAGCTCCGCCGCCGGCTCCCGGGGCCAAGGCCCAGCCGGGGGCGCCTGCCATCCATGAGGAGAAACCGGCGGTCATTGATGAAATCATCTTTCGCGGCAACCGGCGCATTCCCGCGGCGACCCTGCGCGCCCGGGTGTTCTCGCACAAAGGCGACGTCTATGACGAGAACGCCCTGGAGCGGGACTTCATGGCGCTTTGGAATACGGGGTTCCTGGATGACATCCGGTGCGAAGTCACGGACGGCGAAAACGGCAAGATCGTGACGTTCTACGTGCGGGAAAAGAAGCTGGTGCGGAGCATAGACTACAAGGGATTGAACACCGTACAGCAGTCGGATGTGCTGGACGAGTTCAAGAAGCGCAAGGTGGGTCTCTCCATCCAGTCGCAGTACGACCCCGTGGTGGTAAAGCGCGCCCAGGTCGTGCTGCAGGAGCTCCTGGCGGCGCACGGGCGGCAGTTTGCCACGGTGCGCGGCCGGACGCGCAACATTCCGCCCAATTCCGTAGCGCTGACGTTTATCGTTTCGGAAGGTCCGAAGGTCAAAATCGGGGATATCCGGTTCAAGGGCAACACGGTCTTCTCCAATCGCAAACTGGTGCGGGCCATGAAGTATTCTCGGCCGGCCGGAGCGCCCCCCTGGTTTTACTGGTTTCACAAGACCTACGACAAAGACAAGATCCTGGCCGACTTGGAGCTTAATATCCGGACACTCTACCAGGACAACGGCTACTTCTACGTCGTGCTGAAAGAGCCGGAAACTAAAATGACCGACACCAAGCGTCGCTGGCCGTTTTTCTTCTTTAGCTGGGGACGAGGCAAGAAGGTGGACGTGACGATTCCGATGGAGGAGGGCGTACAGTACCGGCTGGGGAGGTTCGTGATTCGCGGCAACAAACTCTTCAAGCAGGCGCAACTGGCGCCGGTTTTGCAACTCAAGCCGGGCGACATCTTTAATCTGGGAAAGGTGCGGAAGAGCATCGAAAACTTCCAGAAGCTTTACGGAGCGTACGGATATATTAATTTCACCGCCACCCCCGACATCGAACCGGACAACAAGAAGAAAGTCATCAACCTGGCGCTGGATTTCGAGGAAGAGAAGCAGTATTTCGTTCACCGCGTCGAGTTTTCGGGCAATACCAAGACGAGGGACAAGGTCATCCGGCGCGAGTTGCTCCTCGATGAGGGGAATATTTTCAGTTCGGAACTGTGGGACTTGAGCGTGCTGCGGGTCAACCAGCTCGGATTCTTCGACCAGATCAAGAAAGAGGATTATGAGATCCGGCAGAACAAGAAGGACTCCAACGTCGATATCATCGTCAAGGTGAAGGAAAAGGGCCGGAACTCTATCGGGTTCTCGGGAGGGGTGAGCGGTCTGGCCGGGAATTTCGTGGGGCTCAATTACGCCACCAACAATTTCCTGGGCCTGGGTGAAACCCTGAGCCTTTCGTTCCAATGGGGCACGTACATGAAGATGTACTCCTTCGGCTTCACGGAACCCTACCTCTTCGACCGCCCCATCACCACCGGGTTTACGATCTTCAAAAGCGATTTCCGTTACGACCAGCTCCGACAGACGGCGTATTACGCCGGCTTCAGCCCCGGCGCCCTGCAGGCCCTCTCGGGAGGCGGGTCAATCTTCCAGAATTACCAGCAGAACTCTTCCGGCTTTACGGTTTTTGCCAGCTACCCATTGCGGCGCAGCTTTGCGCGCCTGGGGCTTACGTACAGTTATTCGGTCAGCAGTCTCGAGGCCTTCAGTTCTGCATCTCAGGCGTTCTTCCAGGCGCTCAACTTCCGGGGGTTGGAAGGGCCAAATGCCCTTTCAGGGATCACCACCAGCCAGGTCATGCCCACTTACCTCTATAACACCACCAACCATCCCTACGACCCGACGAGCGGCAAGTACCTTTACGCGGCCATCTCTTTCTCAGGCAGCTTTCTGGGCGGCAATGTGAACACGATCCGCCCGATCGTCGAGGCCAAGTATTTCCGCCCCGTGGCGCGCAAGAGGGCCGAGCACCCGCATGTTCTGGCCATGCGGTTCATGGGTTCGACGGTCGCCGGATTCGGAGGGCGCGTGCCTCCGCCCTTCTCGCGCTTCTATATCGGCGGAGAAGATGACATCCGGGGTTTCTACATTCGGAGTATCAGCCCGGTTTCGTTCTATCCGACGATCAGCCAGGTCTGCAACAAGGACGCTGCCGGGAAGGACATTCCTCTGCTCGACTCCAGCGGGAGGCAGTTGGCCGCCTGCGGCTCGTTCTCGCGCTTCCCGGCGAATACGGTCATCTACCCAGGCGGAGACACCATGCTCGTCAGCAACGTGGAATACCGCGTCCCCATTGCCGGGCCTGTGACCCTGGCGTATTTCGTGGATGTGGGGACGTCGTTCGTGTGGCGGGAGAGCCAACTCAAGATTCAACAGGCGGCGCTGGAGAGTATCCACACCGAGTTCCCGTGGTTCCAGACGCCCAAGGAATTGCACGCCATCGCGACCACCAATTTCCGCCCGCGCGCTTCAACCGGTATCGAAGTGCAGGTCGTGTTGCCGATTGTGAACGCTCCTTTCCGTGTTTTCTATGGCTATAACTTCTTGCGTTTGAACGAAACCGTGATTCCTCCCCAGGCTTTGCCGCCGGAGTCCATCTTCCCGAACCACGCGACTTGGGAAGCGGCCTTGCCCGCCTTCCGGGGCTTTCAGCTTCAGGACCGCAAATCAAGAGTCGGTTTCACCGTTGCGCGCACCTTCTAATCGGCGGGCATTTGGTGTAGAATCTAGCGCTTTCGTTCGTATCGTCATCCCCCGAAGGAGTTTGAATGAGAAACCGAGTTTCGAGTCTGATTGTCCTTGCGGCCTTCCTGGTCCTCCCCATCGTGGCCTGGGGACAGGCTCCGGCGGCCGCCGGAACCAAGATCGGCGTGATTAATTTCCAGGGCGCGATTGGAAACACCGCCGAAGGGAAGAAGGCTGTCCAGGATTTGCAGAAGAAGTACGAGCCGCGCACCCGCGACCTGCAACAGCAACAGCAGGAAATCCAGAACTTGAATGAGCAGTTGCAGAAGCAGCAGGCTACGCTCAGCGACGACGAGCAGCGACGGCTGGCCCGAGAGCTTGAAGACAAGCAGAAGCGTTTCAAGCGGGGCCAGGAAGACTACCAGGCGGATATTCAGGCGGAGCAGCAGGAGATCGTCCAGCGCCTCGGCCAGAAGATGTTCCGGCTGATCAACGAGTACGGCCAATCGAACGGCTTCGCGCTGATCATGGAGGGCTATCCGCAGATCCCGGTCTACTATGCCCCCATCGATATCACCGAAGAGTTGATCAAGCGCTACGACGCGGCTTACCCCGTCGAGGGCGCGGCCCCGGCGGCCGGAACGACTCCCGCGCCTTCGGCAGCCAGGCCTGCTGCTCCCGCTCCCAAACCTGCCACGCCGGCCAAGCCGGTCGAAAAGCCGAAGCAATAAGCGACCCGGCGGAAGCTCGACCTTCGAAAGTGCCGACCACCACCCGTGACGACGCGGGTGGTGGTCGTGGTGTTCTCTCCCCGGTTCGCCGGCGGGGCAAAGGCCTGAGCCGCACGGTCCACGCGATCCCTACGACTGCCCCCTGGGCTCGGGATGAATGCTGACCTTCGAGATCTGCGGAAAAGTCTTCCGGAATTTGAATTCAAGCTTCTCCAGAATATCGTGCACGCTGGCCACTGAGAGGTTGGGCTCGACGGTGCAATGCATACGGACGACGATATTCCCGGCGACCTTGTGCGCCTGAACTGAGTGGCAATCCAGCACGCCGGGCATACTCCGCGCGATTTCCGAAAGCTTCCGTTCCATCTTCGAATCCACCCAGCGCGCCTCGTCACCGCTCTCCACGTCCCTCGTCAACGGTTCAATGTGGACGTTGACCTCATGAACCTCGGGAAGGTCCTTCTTGATTTTCGCCTCCAGCCGCGTGGCCTGCTCGTGCGCCGCCTCCAAACTGAGATGCGGGTCGACTTCCAGGTCCAGGTTGACGTTCACCCGGGCGTTGACTTCATAGGCCGTCACGTCGTGCACCAGGAAGTTGTCGCGGTGGGCGATGGAGCGAATCTTTTCTACGAGGTCGCTCGAGGCCGGTTCGCGCGGCGTGGCGTGGATCACCACGTCGGCATTTGGAAATTGCCTGTGGATCTGCGATTCCACAACATCCACCACCGACTGCGCGTGCTCAAAAGGGATGTTGCTTTCCAGGGTCAGGCGCAAGTCAACGAACAGCCGGCTGCCGCTCTGGCGCACGCGAATGCGGTCGTGATTCAGCACTCCGGGCACGCCGGAAATCGCTTCGGCGATGCGCGCGGAAGTCCCGCTGGGCGCGGCGTCCACCAGCGCATCGACCGTTCGCTTGCCCAGCCGCAGCGAAATCCAGACCACGATTCCTGCCACCACCAGCGCGGCGATCGGGTCGGCGCGCTCCAGCCAGTAGATATTCCATTGCTCTCCGGCCAAAACCAGGACCAGCCCCAGGATCACCACGCTCGAGCTGTAAATGTCGGTCGAGAAATGCAGCGCGTCGGCCTCCAGAGCCTGGCTGTTGTATTTCTTGGCGACGCGGAAAAGCGCGCGCGAGCGGAACGTGTCGATGGTGATCGAAATCAGCATTACCCCGAATGCCCAGGGCGACGGGTCAACGTGCACGTCGCGGAAGAAAAGTCGGCGAACCGCCTCAAAGATGATCCAGGCACAGGTGATCAGGAGCAGGGCGGTTTCGATGAAGGCGGAGAGGTGCTCGACTTTGCCGTGGCCGAACGGGTGGCTGCTATCGGCGGGCTTGTCGGAGAGACGCACCGAGAACCAGGTCACCACCGCCGCTACCAGGTCCAGCGCCGAGTGCGCCGCCTCCGAAAGGATTCCCAGGCTGCCCGTCGTGGCGCCCACAATCACTTTCAGCCCGGTCAGCAGGCACGCGGCCAGGACCGAGGTGAGAGCAACGGATTGCTTCTCCTGCGCTGGGATATTCGCGGAAGCGGTAACTTGGCGCGTGGTCACCATCGGTAGATGATTATAGCTCCGCAGGTCTGCCGAGCCCTAAGAGCCAGAGTGTTTCCAGCCTATTTCGCCGGATTCCCCTGTCCAATAAGGAACGCCGCAACCACGAGCACCGCGCTGCCGGCAAGCATTCTCCGGAACGTGGCGCGCGGAGCTCCTTGCCATTCGCCCAGAACCACGCCCCAGGCGTTTGAGGCCAGGATGATCAGTCCCACGAAAATTGGCCAGCCGACGCTGATTCCCAATCGGCCCAGCCCAAAGGCGCTCCGGCCGTAGACGAACACACTCGCAATCCAGACTGTGCTCATCACAAGCACTTGCAGCACATCACGGACCGCGCCGGGAGCGCCGAAGACTCCGGCCTGATGCGCGCGCAGAATCCGAACCAGGCAGGTCCCGGCTTGAATCAACGCTGCCGCGGACAGAAACACCGCCCAGGCCAGGTAAGTCCGGACGGGAAACTGCGCGCTCGCCGAACCATCGCCTGTAGAGGCAAGCAGGGAGGTGCCGTATTGGATACCGAAATTCAGCGTCGGAGCCAGAATTCCTCCAACGATGGCAATAATGATGCCTTTACGAAAGCGCCCGCCACTTGCGCCGGCCGTGGCGCTTTTTGCCCCGCCCGCCTGCGCGCAGAGAATTACGCCGGCCACCATCACTGCCAAGCCAGCCAGAAAGATCCATTCGTCACG
Organism: Terriglobia bacterium; assembly: GCA_041946825.1. Taxonomy (GTDB): domain Bacteria; phylum Acidobacteriota; class Terriglobia; order UBA7540; family UBA7540; genus CAZTHM01. The sequence goes on from JBHGBD010000001.1 coordinate 143,649, forward strand.
CGTCCGGAGCGAAAACACGCCGGCCCAGATCAACGGCAGCAACGCTCCCAGAACAATCGAGAGCCCGAGTTGAATCGCGAATCCCAGCGCGATGCCAAGCAGATCAACGGCCACGCCGTATAAGAGTGAACCGATTCCGAACAGCACGCCCCAGCCCATCAAGCCGAGCCAGCCGTACGCCGGAACGGCCCGCAGAATCCCGCTCCAATCGGGGACGACCGCAATCGCGAAGATCCAGGGCAGCACGCACATCGCGAGCAGCGAGTGCACCATCCAGATATGGTTGAATTTCCAGGTTCGAGTTGTTTTGAGCGGCACCGCGAAGCTGCCGTTGAGCAGCCCCGCCAGCACGACTCCGGCCCAGTTCAGCATCTGCAGCCCCGGTCGAATACCCTCGGACCTGTCATTCCGAGGAGTCCCGATGCTCTTTATCGGGACAACGAGGAATCTCGCAAGGCCCCTGTCCCGGGGCGAGATTCCTCACTTCGTTCGGAATGACAAGATTCAGCCACCGTCCTGCTTAATCTCGCTCCCCAATTCTTCCAGCGCCCGTTGGAGTTCGCTTTCGGCGTGGCTCTTGCCCTGGCGGCGAGTAACTTCGATTCCCTGGCTCAAAACCTTGCGTGCCTCCTCACGCCGCCCCAATTTCCAGAGCAGCATTCCGGCCTGGTAGTAAGTCGCGGCGTAGTCGGGGTGGCGCGTCAAAAGATACTCGAAGTGTTCCCACGCCGCCTCAGCACTCGCGCCGTTTGCAAGTTCCATCGCCAGCGCGTAGCGCGCGAAGGTGTCATCCGGATTCTTATTCAGAGCGTCCTGCAAAAATGTGAGACGGGATTGAGCCATGTTGAAATTCGAGGAGGTCGGCGAACCCAGTCAGCCACCCCGGCTCTTCGCGGGAAAGTGAGCGAATGCTCCCATACCACGGACCCATAATGATTCGTGTTGCAATGGGCCAGTGAGTGAAATAGTATAGGTGGCCGGATTCGGAAACGCAAAAACTTCTCATCGGAAGCCGGCTGAGCAGCCGCGCGGCAAGCCTTGCGGCGCGCGAAGCAAATCGCGAGAGAATGCCAAAACGTAGCGGCAAAACCGTGGCGCACTCCACGGTGGAAATGGTGGAAGTAGTATTGCCCAACGATGCCAACCCGCTGGGAAACATCCTGGGCGGCAAGGTGATGCATCTCATCGATATCGCGGGCGCGATCGCCGCGCATCGCCACTCGCGAAGGGAAGTGGTGACGGTTTCGGTGGATTACCTCGATTTCGTTCATCCCATTCGCGTCGGGCAGCTTATCCGCCTGAAGGCTTACGTTACCCGCGCCTTCGGGACCTCGATGGAAGTGGAAGTGAAAGTCTTCATGGAAGACTACTTGACGGGCGAAACGCGCCAAACCAGTTCCGCCTTTGTGACTTACGTGGCGCTGAACCGCGAGGGCCGGCCCACGGCCGCACCGCCGCTCCTGGTGCGTACGGCCGAAGAGCGGCGCCGCTACCGCGAGGCCCTGGCGCGACGCCGTCATCGTTTGGCGGTGGCGACGCGTTCGCATCGCCGCAATTTCGATTGACAGCCGAAAGCGCCGCCTGCGCGGCGCGCATCCCAATTCCTGCGACCGGCAGGCAAACAGGCTCGCCGGGTCACGGTAAGGAGACGAGCATGAAACACAAGCGAACCAAGATTTTCTCCGGAACTCCCTGGGAGCCCAAAGTCGGCTACGCCCGCGCCGTCCAGGTCGGTGAGACCATCCACGTCTCCGGCACCACGGGCACCGATCCCTCCGGCAAGGTCCTGAATCCCGGCGACGTGTACGCGCAGACCGTCCAGACCATCCGCAACATCGAGAACGCCCTCAAGCGGCTCGGCGTCGGCCTGGAACACGTTGTGCGCACGCGCATCTACCTGACCCAGATCGACCGCTGGGAGGAAGCGGCGCGCGCTCACGCCGAGTTCTTCGGCGAAGTCCACCCGGCTACGAGCATGATCGGAGTCTCGCGGCTTGTTGACCCCGAAATGCTGGTCGAAATCGAGGCGGAGGCGGTCGTCTAACTATAATCCTCGCAATGAGTTGGGCCCGGTACACCGAGGGTCCCGAGACAGCACGTTTCTCCCCTGGCTTCGCCCACACCTCCCAAACAAAAATCCTGTGCGACCGTAATCCCCGCCGCCGGGATTTCGTCTATACGGGTGTGGACGCCGAAGAGATCACCGGGAGCCCTTTGATGCCTTACACCGACCTGGCTGCTGCGGCCCGCGGCCTGGAGGGCATCAGCGCGGAAGAGTTTGATGGGATCGTGCTGGCGAACCAGCAGCGCGTCTTCCGCGTGCTCTTCTCGCTGGTACGTGACCGCGACGCCGCCGACACCTTGACGCAGGAATGCTTTCTGCGAGCTTACCGAAAACGCCAAACTTTTCGCGGCGAGTCGAGCGTGACGACCTGGCTGATCCGGATCGCCATGAACCTGGCGCGCGACCATGCGCGAAACCGCCGCCTGGCGTTCTGGCGGACGCTTTTTGCCGGCCATGCGGACGAACGCGCTGGCCAGCCACCCACGGAAATCAGCGACCCCGCGCCATCGCCCGAACGAGCTTTCCTGGCGCGCGAGCAGTTGAATGCGGTCTGGGCGGCAATCGAACAACTCCCGCGGCAGCAGCGCACGGTGTTCTCAATGCGCTTTGCGGGCGAGATGAGCCTGAGAGAAATCGCCGACGTGATGGACCTGGAAATCGCCACCGTGAAGGCGCATCTGTTCCGCGCCGTCGCCGCGGTCAAGAAGCAAGTGGGGAGAGGAGAAGCACGATGAACGGCCATTTGAACGACGAACAACTGATTGCCTCGGCCCTGGGCGAATCCGACCGCGTGGCGACACTGCACCTCGGAGAATGCTCCCGCTGCCGCCAGGAGATCGAATCGCTGCGCGGCTCGATTGGCGAATGGGTTCGAGACGTGCGCGGAGCGGCGGGCGCGTCGGAGCATTTCTGGCGGCGCCAGCGCCAAGCCATCGCCGGGCGAATCGCGCCCCACCCGAAGCTGAGCTGGAAGAACTGGGCGCTCGCCACCGCCGCGCTCACCCTGATTGTGCTGGCGGCGGTGTTCTATCGCGCCCCCGCGCCCGTCAGGACCGCGCCCATCGTGGACGACAATGCGCTGCTGCTCAGCGTGCAGACATCTTTGGAAAGTGACGTTCCCGAGGCCCTCGAACCCGTGACGTTACTGACGCAGGAAATCGACCGGGCGGTGGAGAAGAGCCCGGCGAAGAAGGAGACTTCGAATGAAAAAGGCTCTTAGCGTGTTGGGAATTTGCGTGCTGCTCTCGCTCCCCGCGCGAGCGCAGGACGATCCTCCGGATCAGCCCGATCCGGGCCCGCCGAGCACGGCGCCCGCCCCGCCGCCCGGCCCCCAAGGCGGATTCCGTGCCGGCCGCAGAATGAGAGTGCACCGTCTGGACAGCGTGGTCAATGTGCCCGGCATAGGCCTCGGAACGTGGTGGAGGAATTCTGACGTGGTTTCGAAACTTCAGTTGTCGGACGACCAGGTGAAGAAAATCGAGGCGGCGTATTACAACCATCGCCTGAAGCTCGTGGACTTGCGCGCCGACCTCGAAAAACAGGAGCTGCAGTTGAGCCCGCTGCTCGACGCCGACCAGCCCGACGAGGCGAAAGTGGCGGCGCAGATCGACCAGGTCACCATGGCGCGCGGCCGCCTGGAAAAAGAACACGCCATGATGATGCTCGGCATGCGGCGCGTGTTGACCGTGGATCAGTGGAAGAAACTGCAGGCGATGCGCGATGAGCGCCGGTCCGAAATGGGCGTCCGCCGCAGAGGTTTGGGTCTAGGCCCCGGCCCGGGCCGCGGACCTGGCCCTGGCCCCGGCGGGCCTCCCATTTAAGCTTCGGCTGTCATACGAGGTGAAGCAGAGTGAGCCACCTCGGAAGCAATGTCCATGCTTCCGGGGTGGCTTTTTTTTGGGGCCGCCCGAATGTCATCCTGAGTGAGCAATGCGAGCGAAGGATCTCTGCATTCGAGGCAAATGCCGAGATCCTTCGCCCCGACAAACAACGTCGGGACTCAGGATGACAGCGTGGTGAGGTTGGTGTGCATTGCAGGCATCACCGCGTTGAGAACTTCGGCCGGACGCGGACGGGGCGGTGGGCGGCGGGAGGCTGAAGCAATGCGGGAATGCGCGCGAAGAGCGCGGCGGCTTTCTGGACCTGGGGATCGTTGCGCGTCTCGACCTCTTCCCCATACTCGAGGCCGAAGACGAGGCTGAAGAGTTCGATCTTGATTCGAAGCTTCAAGTAATCCTGGTCGGCCTTCCAATATTCTTCCGGGACGCGCACGCGCTGGCGTTCGAGAAAGGTGCGGAAATCCCCCAACACCTTGGCGTCCGGCTCGGAGTCTTGCGCGACCTTGCCGCGCAGCGTGAGGTAGTCGGAGGCAAAACTCGTAAACGCCCCGCGCTGTTCGAGGAACGTGACCCACGGGTCGCGCTCGAGCGCCTGTAGCTCGACATCAGGCGTAATGCCGCCACCCGCCGCGACCGGCCGGCCGTTGTCGGTGTGGAATTCCGGCTGGGGATTATCCGAAAGGCCCTTGTCGGGGACCGCCAGCGCCGTGCCGGGCAGGGGGCGCTGGATCGACCGGCCGCTGGGCGTGAAATACTGCGCGGTGGTCAGTGCCAGTCCCGTCTCGCCACTCAGCGCGCTGACGGACTCCACGACGCCCTTGCCGTACGATGGCTCGCCCGCAACGACGGCGCGATCGTGCTCTTGCAGCGCGGCGGCGAAGACTTCCGCGGCGCTCGCGGTGTTGCCATTGACCAGCAGCACGAGCGGGAAGTCGTAGTGCGCCGGAGCTTCGACGGTCACGTGCTGCTGGGGCGGCACGGCGCGCCCCCGCTGCGTCAGCACAATGCTGCCCGGCTTGAGAAACAGGCTTGCCAGCGCCACCGCAGCGTCCAGCACACCACCGTGATTGTCGCGCAAGTCGAGCAGCGCTCCCTTCAGCGCCGCCCCGCCGAGCTTGGAAATCGCTTCGTTGACCTCGATGGGAGTCTTCTGATCGAACGCCGAAACGTGCAGGAACGCGACGCCGGGCTTGAGCAGGAAGGCACGATCCACCGTTGGATTAGGGACGTCGGCGGGGCTTAGCTCAAAATCCTCTGAAACCACTTTGCCGGGACGGATCACTCCCAGTTTTGCTTTCTGCGACCGGGCGCGCTGCAGAAGCTCGATCAGCGAGCGGATGTCGAGCCGATCGATTCGCGTGCCATTCACTTCCACGATCTCGTCGCCCGGCCCGAGCCCGGCCCGCCGCGCCGGGGAGCCCTCCGCCGTTTGCAGGACGAGAATCTTCCCCGCGGAGACGTAGAGCACTGAGCCGAAACCGCGCGCCTTACCCTGCGTGAACTGCTTGAGCTGCTCGAATTGTTCGGGATCGAAGAAGTTAGAGAAGGGATCGAGCGCGGAAAGCATGCCGCGAATCCCGCCATCGAAGACCGCGCGGTCGGGATCCAGCGGCTCCATGAAATTCTGTTCGAGCACGCCGTAGATTTGCGTGAACTTCAGGGTCTCGTGAGTGACTTCGTCGTCAGGGATTTGCTCCTGGGCGCGGGGCAGGGAAGCGACCAGTAGAAGCGATCCGGCGAACAGAAAAACTCGAATGATGGCAACCCGAACTCGCAAGCGCTGCGCGTGGCCCTCCTCGTTCAGTATAACCTACCGGCTTGCTCGATAAATGCCCCGCGCGCTATTCACCGCAGAGACGCTGAGAACGCAGAGCAAGAACTGAGAGGGCTTGACGGAGTTTTTGCTGTCTTAACTCTACGCAATTCCTCTGCGTCTCTGCGGTGAGAGGGCCCTTCCTCATCGTACAGTCCGATCTTGGCCCTGGAATGGCTGGCGAGGCTTGTTTTCAAATGGATAGAGGCAATATCCCTTTGGCGATTGAACTGCTCATAATGTCCGAGCGGGAGAGGGAGTGTGGAAAAATTCACCATGCACTTCGCCTAGACCCGAACAATCAGGACAGGAGTTTTTGAAATGAGATCAGAGCAAGACGTTACGCGACGCGACTTTTTGAAGACGGCCGCCGGCGTGGCCGCGTCGGCGCTTCCGGGAATGGGCGCACCGGCGATCCTGGCGAATCCCGGACCAAGCGATGCGGTCCGCTACGGGATGATCGGCACGGGCACCGAAGGCTGCACGCTGCTGAAGTTCCTGAGCACGATTCCCGAGGGCAAGTGCCTCGCTACCTGCGACATCTATCCACCCAACCTGAAGAAGGGTGTTGAGACTATCGGCTCGAATCCGCAGACCTGTGAGGACTATCGCCAGCTTCTCGATCGCAAAGACCTCGACGCGGTGATGATCGCGACGCCGCTCGACCGGCACGCGAAGATGGTGTTGGACGCGCTCGACGCCGGCAAGCACGTCTTCGTCGAGAAGAGCATGTTCTTCAAGGAAGAGGAAGGCGAGCAGATTCGCCAGGCCGCGGCGGCGCATTCTAAGCAGGTCTTGCAAGTCGGCCTGCAGCGGCGCTCGAGCGTGCTCTACAACATCGCGATGGAGATGATCCGCAAAGGCGCGCTCGGCAAGGTCATGTTCGTGCGCACGCAATGGCACAGCAACCGCGACTGGCGTCGGCCGGTACCCGACCCGAAATTCGAGCGCCTGATCAATTGGCGTATGTACCGCGAATATTCCGGCGGGCTGATGGCCGAGCTCGCCTCGCACCAGATTGACGTGGCCAACTGGGCCTTCGGCGCTGAGCCGCTCTCGGTGGTTGGGACGGGCGGGATCGATTACTGGAAAGACGGGCGCGAGACCTGCGACAACGTGCAGGCGATTTTCGAGTATCCGGGAGGGCGCAAGCTGGTCTTCACCTCGGTGCTCTTCAACGGCCATCATGGCTTCGACGAGCAGATCATGGGCGACCAGGGCACGCTGGTCATCACCGTGGGCAAAGGAATGTACTTCCGCGAGAACGTGGCCAAGGTCACGAAAGGCACGGGGCAGGAAAGCTGGTGGGCGGGCGCGACGGTCAGCGAAGAGGCGGCGCAGAAGGGCATCCCGATCTTTCCCGAGGAGCCCGCGGCGGGCGAAGGTTTCCTCGACCGCGAGGCGCGATTCGCCAAGCGCTGGCTGGCCTCGATGGGGATCTACGAATACGAGGAGCCGCACGACCCGTGGTACAGCGAGATGGTGAACTTCTTCGCCAGCATCCGGCAGGGCAAGCCGATCGCCGCGCCGCTCGAAGTCGGCGCCGCCGACGCGCTGGGAGTCATCTATGCCAACCGCGCAGTCGATACCGGCCAGCGAGTCTACTGGCCCAAGAAGGCGTGAATTCCGTGATAGGTCGTTAGCTTGAAGAATCCACTCCACCCACCCCTTTTGCCTTCTCATCGCGACATTATAAGTACTGTATTATCAATATATTGCTGGCCGCTCGCGGGAATCGCCGCGATCCTCTTCGCGGTTTCCATCCAAGCTCAGGATTTGCCCGTGCGCTACGAAGCCTCGCGCCGGGCGATGGGTTCGTCATTTACTATAGTAGCCTATGGAACGAACGAGCGGCGGCTGGCGGAGACCGCCGACCAGGCCTTCGAGGAGATCGACCGGATCGACCGGCAGATGAGCAACTACCAGCCGGAGAGCGAGCTTTCGGCGCTCAACCGCGCCGCGGCGCGGCGCCCGGCGCTGGTCGAGCCGAAACTCTTTGCCCTGATCGCCGACTCCGTTCGCATCAGCGAGGAGACCAGCGGGGCGTTCGACATCACGGTCGGCCCGCTGATGAAGGCCTGGGGATTCTTCCGCGGCCAGGGGCGCGTGCCCACCACGGACGAACTCGCCCAGGTGATGACGCGCGTCGGCTACCGGCACATTCAGCTCGACCGCGCGCGGCGCACGGTCAGCTTCGAGCGCGAAGGCGTCGAGCTCGACCTGGGCGGGATTGCCAAGGGCTACGCCGTGGACGTGGCGGCGGAGGTCCTTCGCGCGAACGGGGTCGAGCGCGCGCTCATTTCGAGCGGCACCAGCAGCGTCTATGCCCTGGGCTCGCCGCCCGACCAACGCGGCTGGAAGGTCACCATCCGCGATCCCTTCGAAGCCGGGAAAGCCGCTGACACGGTTTACCTCCGGAACTATTCGCTCGCCGTCTCGGGCAGCTACGAGAAGTTCTTCACCGTCGCCGGCAAAACCTACGCCCACATCATGGACCCGCGCACGGGGCTCCCCGTCGAGGGCATGCTCCAGACGGCCGTGCTGGCCCCGACCGCGGCCGCCAGCGACGCGCTCTCGACCGCCTGCTTCGTGATGGGCTCGAAGGGTAGCCATCGCTACGTCGCCGGCCATCCGAACCTGCTCGTCATCCTCTATCCCCCCGCCCCCGCGCCCCAGCGCTTCAAGAGCATCGTCCTCCGCTCGCCCGACTTCAATCCCCCCGGCGATTCGCTGGCCGAAATCGAGCATTAGCAATTTTGGATTTTGGATTTGGGATTTTGGATTGACGCACGACGCCTTCCCATCCGCCATTCCCGTCCCGCTCGGAGCGGGAGGAACCCAGCAACTTTCGATTTTCGAATTTCGGTTTGGGGTTTTGGATTCTTGCTGGCGACACCCCCTCACCCCTACCCCTCTCCCGTAGGGAGAGGGCTGGGAAAAGCTACTTTCGGGCTCTGGCCCTCTCCCCACGGGAGAGGGTGTCCCGGCATGCCGGGACGGGTGAGGCGCGTAGCGACGCTTTCAGATCGCCACGTGCCATCCATGACCTGTCCAAGCTGGTAGCTGGTAGCCACAGTCAATCGATTTGTGATTGACTGTGGGCTTTTCTAGGCGTCAGCGATCCGCGGCCAGGAAGGCGCTGACCGTGGCCCCAATGGATTCCCGCGTGCGCGGGAATGACGAGCAACAGAGCGAAATCCAAAATCACAAATCCAAAATCTAAAATCGCGAATCTAAAATCTAAAATCATTGTTCTTTGACTTCGCGGAGGGCGCGGGTGGCTTCGAACTGGCGCTTAGCGTCGTCGGCGCGGCCGAGCGCCTGGTAAGCCTGGCCGAGGAGGTAGTGCGCGAGGTAATTGTTGGGATCCATCTTGAGCGCGCGCTCGAGGAATCCGGCGGCGAGGTCGGGGCTGCCTTTTTTCATCTGCACCTTGCCCATCAGGATGTACGGCCCGGTGAAAGTCTGGTTCAGCCAGATGGCCTGCTTGAGCGCCTGCTCGGCCTCGGGCCATTTTTCCAGGCGCGTGTAGGCGTCGCCCATGCGCCAATAGACCAGCCACAAAATGGGATTGAATTCCAGCTCCTTGCGGAATTCTTCCAGCGATTCCCCGGTGCGCGAGCGGAAGAGATAAATCTCGCCCAGCAGGAAATGCGCCATGGGAATGCGCGGGTCGAGTTCGAGCGCCTTTGTGAGCTCGGGTAATGCCTGGTCGTCATATTCCTGGCGTAGCATCATCTGCCCTAGAACCAGGTGAGCGTTGGGCGAGTCGGCGGCGACGGAAAACATCCGTGCAAACGCCGCGCGCGCCTTGTCGTACTGGCGCGATTGCAGGTAGGTGATGCCCAGGACGTACGAGCCCGTTACGTCGGGATGGGCCATGGAATTTTGAATCTTTTCGAGCAGCGGGATGGCCTTGGGGACCTGCCCCGTCAGGTAGTAGGTGAGTCCGAGAAGCTGGGTCGATTCGAGGTCGTTCGGGTCCTCGCGCAGCGCCGCCTCGAGATGCGCCGCCGCGTTGGGGTAGTCGGGCTTGGAGTAATACGCCTTGCCGAGGCGCGCTTCAAGGCCGCGAATTCCGGGGCTGGCCTTGGCGAGATCGTTCAGGAGCGCGATGGCCTGGTCGAGTTTGCCTTGATTGATCAGCGTGTCGGCGCGGGCGACGTCCTCCGGCGGCGGCAGCGTCGCGCGCGCGCCCGCCTCCTGCGCGGGCGAGGGAAGAGCGCAGATCCACGCCAGCGCGAATGCAAGAAGGAGCAATCGAGAGATGTGTCGCATCATAAGGCCCCTTCTTTGATGTTACATCGGAACACGCGGTTTGTAGAGGCGCCCCGCGGCAGCGGGGAAATGGGCTAGCCACCGCTTTCGCCTCCGGGTTATGCTGGAGGACGTGTGACGGAACTCGCGGGCAGCAAACGTCCGCGCGAGACACGCATGCAAGTTCTCCTTCTATTCTTGACACTCCTGCAGGCCGGTACCGGGGCGCAGCCGGGGCCTCCCGAGCAGCCTCCCTCCGCCGAAACTCATCCGCTCGCCGCCCGGTATTACGAACTGGGAATGCGGGCGGCCGGGAAAGCCGACTGGTCCGGCGCGGTGCGGCAGTTTCGGCTGGCGGTGAAATACGCGCCCAAATCTCCCGCCGCGCACAATTCGCTGGGCGCGGCGTTCCTGGAAACCGGCGAAGTGGACCGCGCCGTCACGGAATTCCGCAAGGCGATCGCCCTGGGGCCACAATTCACCGAAGCCTACTTCAACATGGCTCGGGCGCTTGAGCGGCGGAAAGACCTGGATGGCGCCATGCAGTTTTACCGGCGCGTCATCGGCCGGCGACCCGATCGGGCGGACGCGCATTTCGCGCTGGGCCACGTCCTCCAGCAGAGGGGTCAAACCGCGGAAGGGGAGGCGGAGCTAAAGGAAGCCTGCCGGCTCGACGCGCGGCTGTGTCCAGGTCAAGACTAGCCTCGAAAGGTTTCTCTCGTTTCCAGCCTGTAGCACTGAAAACCATTGTAAGAAGCGTCAACTTGCAACCATCGCGGTTGTTATGCTATTGTCCTGTCGAAAGTTAAATTAGATAAGCGCTTTCATGATTTTCCTGCGCCAAAGGGGTTGAGCCTGCCATGAAACTGGAGGATGTCGCGGAGAAAGCGAAAGTCTCCATCGCCACCGTCTCGCGAGTCGTTAACAACGTCGGGCCCGTGAAGAACGCCACCCGCGCCCGGGTGCTCAAAGCCATCAAGGAACTCAAGTATCATCCCAACCTTCATGCCCGGACCTTGGCGGGCGGCAAGAGCCGCACCCTGGGCATGATCGTTTCGAATCTCGAGAATCCCTTCTTCCTCGACATCTTCCGAGCCCTCGAGTCGGATGCGCACCGCCGCGGCTACGAAGTGTTGGTGGCCAACACCGACTACCAGCCCCGCCGCCTGGTGTCGAGCGTGCACCTGATGATCGGCCGCCGCCTGGCGGGCCTGGCGGTGATCGTCTCGGAAATGGAGCCGCCCCTCATCCAGGAACTGGTGGACAGCAACCTGCCCATCTGCTTCTACGACGTCGGAACTCCGGCGCGGAACATCTCGAACATCAAGGTGAAGTACGAACGCGGCATTCAGAAAGTTGTGGAGTACCTTTTCTCGGTCGGGCACCGGCGGATGGCGTTTGTGGGGCATCATACCGAGCTCGATCCGCTGCAGGAACGCAAGCGCGCATTTCTCGAGACGATGAAGCGTTATGCCGGGCAAGTCGAGCACTCCATCTCCACCGACCGCGACGGCCCGGCGGGCGGGCAGCAGGCCACGCGGCAATTGCTCGCTTCGGGGTTCAATCCCACGGCCATCATCTGCGTCAACGATTTCATGGCGCTGGGCGTCGTCAAGGAACTCCGCGAACAGGGCAAGCGCGTGCCACAGAATGTTTCGGTGACCGGCTTCGACAACATCAGCCTCTCGGAGTTTGCCTATCCCCCGCTCACCACGGTCAATATCCCGCGCGAGAAGATCGGCCACCTGGCGTTTTCCGCGCTGGTTCCGGAAAACGAAGGTTCCCAAACCCCGGGTCGCGAGCACCTCATCGATCCCGAACTCGTCATCCGCGAATCCACCGGCCCCGCTGCGGCAATTCAAGCCGCCTAGCAGGACCTGTCCGCTGACCTTCAACGGTGCCCGCGCCCATGGTCATTCCCGCGAAAGCGGGAATCCAGGCTGGGTGCCCGCCTTCGCGGGCATGACGCATTCGTGCCACGGACCTGGGTCGTTCAGGCCCGTGGTTCATACGCGAGCCGCTGACCTCAGAAACGGAGGTCAGCGCTACACACTCTCCCTTGATGCCTGCAATTCCGGCGATGCAAACTCCGCGCGTCTCACGCCTCCTGAATCAGCCCGCGCAGGAATTCCGCGGCGAGTTGGGCGTTGCGGTCGGCGCGTTCCAGGCCCTCGATCTTGCCTTTCACCCGCGGCGGCTCGGAGCACATCTCGTAGCTCAAATAGCCCTGATAGCCGATGTCCTTCATGGCGGCGACGAAGGGGCGGAAGTGCGCCTCGCCTTTCACCTTGCCGTCCGCGCCGCGCTCGTAAACGCCACCGAAGTGGCAGAGCACCTGCATCGACCCGACCTCGCGCGCGGCCTTCAGAATGTAATCCGGCTTTTTGATCGGCAGCCCCCAGGGATCGAACGACATCTTCAGCGCGGGCGAATTGACTTCGCGAATCATGCGCAGGACATCGTTGTGATCGTTCATCATGGGCTTGTGGTTTTGCAGCGCCAGGGTGACGCCGGCGTCCGAGGCGTAGCGCGCGCACTCCGTCAAGCCTTCGCGGCACCAGGCCCAGGCGGCGTCCGTGGTGAACGGCTTGTGCGTGTAGGCCCAGATGCGCTTGGCGACGTCATAGTCGGCGACCTGGGGATGCTTGGTGATGCCCGGCCAGGCGAAAAACACGCGCACGAGTTTGGCGCCCATTTCCGAGGCGCAGTTGACGAGGTGCCGTACATAGCAGACCTGCGCTTCGCGGTGCTCAGGGATGGGGCTGGAGAAATCGTTGTTGGCAGCGACGCCGAAAATTTCGATGCCTTCGCCGTCGGCGATGCGCCGCAGCTCGCGGCAACGGTTCGGCGGGCAGTCGAGCGGATTCACGTGCGGCCGCTTGCCGTCGAATTCCACGCCGTCGTAGCCGTATTTCTTGGCGCGCTGGATCACTTCTTCGAGCGTCAGCGCGCGGTCCTGATACCAGATGCCGAGATAGGTGATGCTGTAAAGCCCCACCTTCATCCCGGGTTTCTTCGCGGCCTCCTGCGGCCGGGCTACCGCTTGCGCGGCGGGCCCGAGCAGCGCCGCCGTCGCTGCCAGCTTTCCGACAAACTCCCTGCGATTGATGTTGGGATCCTTCATGACAATGCCTCCCGGATATGAATTCGATTGCATCGTAGGCTGGTCAACTTCGTCAGTCAAGCATATGGGGAAGCAGTGGGACCGTTTGTCCCGGCTGCCAATAAATCACCATTACTCAATCTCATTCATGAACAATGTTGATGAACCTCACCGGGGGGCATATACTGGCTTAAGGAGGGAAGGACCGATGCGCTATCAGTTTGTGCTCGACCGGCGGACCAACCGCTTGCTCGATGAACTTGCGGCCACCCGCGCGGGAAATCGCAGCTACGTGGTGCGCGAAGCGATCGAGACTTATGCGGCTTTGGATGCGGCGCTGGAAGAAATCGAAGCTGACGCGGGATTCCAGCGAATGATCGAACGTTCCGCGACCGATATCCGCGCCGGGCGGGTGCTGACTCAGGCGGAAGTCAAGAAACGCCTGTCGTCAGCGAGGGGAAAGAAGTAATGGCGAGGATCGTTTGGCCGGAAACGATCTTGGATGTTCTATCGGAAATCTCCAGGAAGGAACGCGATCTTATTCTGGAGAAGGTTGACCGGCTGGAGAGATTTCCCAACCTCTATCCGATCCGCGGTAAAGGACGGTTTCGCCGTTTTCGGTGGTTCTTTGCGGGTAACTGGCTGGTTTTTTATCGCGTCATCGAGGACACGGTTTACATCCGCGCGCTGTGGCCTGCGCGCGTCCCTTAGTTCTTGCCGGCACGCCGGAATATCCTCAAATAGTCAAACCGCACGCGGAAGCCGGCTTTGACGGGGCAAGCGGCGAAGAGGCCGACTTTGACGGGATCGTCGAAGTGGGAAGTTGTCTGGCGGAGGAGCGACCAGGATTGGCCGCCGGAGGTGGTTTTCACTTCGACCAGGTCGCCTCGGCGCTCCAGGCGGAGGATGAATTCTTTCGGCGCGGGGCGCGACACCGACCAGTCAGAGGTCCCGCGTGTGACCACAACGCCGAGTGTCGGAGTTCCCACCGGATCGTTTTCGGCGTCGGCCTTGATCCAGTGCGTGGCGTCTTGGCGCAGCATCAGGCCGGCGTGATCGTATTGATTCTGAAAGTCCCCGGTGACTTTTGTCTCGGCAATGAAATCGCCGCTCAGTTCCAGATAGAGGAAGTGGCCGTTGTCGTTGGAATCGCCGCTGAAGGTTTTCTGCCAGAAATCGGTTTTATTGCCGGGCGCGAACGCCAGCCAGCCGTCGCGGGCCTCAACGCCCGGCGGCGAATTCATCCAGCGCAAGCGCGGGTCAATGGCCGGCCTGTTGAAGGATTCATCGAGGATGATGGTTTCAGCCGGTTCAACTCTGGCGTCCATGTGGGTGGTCGGCATTGCGGCATGGTGAGCGATGAATAGCGTGGATAGTGCAATCGCGGTTCGGCCTGCGCGCATTCGCAGCACCCGCCCACCCTTCGCAGCCCAACTCTAAAGACGCGACTGACGACTGGCTACTGGAAACTCATAAATCACAACTCACAGATCACAAATCACACAATCTCTTCCCGCTTCTCATCCCACTTCACGGTTCGGCCCTGGCGATAGGACGCAATGGCCATTTGGCAGGCAATGGCGGAGCGGAAGCCAATCTCGAGCGGGCAGTTGGGTTCCTTGCGGCTGCGCACGCAGTCAATAAAATTCTGCATGTGTAATTGGGTCGTGTCGCCGGAGCTTACGAGGTCGGGCGTCGCGGATTTTCCCGCGGCCTTTTCCTCGGACTTTGGAGCGGCGGCTTTGCGATCTTCGGACACAAAACGCACCACGCCGTCTTCGTTGCGCAGGATGGTACCCTTGTTGCCGCACACTTCGTCGTCGCCCTCGCCGAAGTGGCGGTTGCCGAACATCGAGTTCCATGTGAAGAGCATCTTTTCCGGCTGGACCATCGAAACATCCATGATGTCGGGAACCTGCATTTCGGGAGAGAGATAATTCCCGCCCGTCATCGTGACGGCCTGCGGGACCTTCAGATCCAGGAGCTTGTACCAGAAGCCCACCTGGTGGACCATGTTCTCAAAAACGTTTCCACCCGAGTATTCCCAGAAGAATCGCCAGTTGATGACACGGTTGGCATCGAAGGGAAATTGCTTCGCCTCGCCCTGGAACATTTTCCAGTCGACGTGCTGCGCGTCGCAGTCGGGCGGGATCTGGCGCTTCCACCCGCCGTAGGGCGCGTTGCGATAGTGATGCGTGTGAATTTGGGTAATCATCCCGACTTTATCTGGCCCGAGAAATGCGCGCGCCTGTTCCGCTTCCGCGCCACTGATCGACTGGATGCCGACCTGCACGACGCGCCCCGAGCCTTCCAGCGCCTTGCGCATGCGCTTGGCGTGGTCGGGATTGAAGGCCATGGTTTTTTCCTGATAGATGTCCTTGCCGGCCTGAATCGCGGGAACGAAATTCAGCGCGTGCTGGTGCTGCGGGGTCGCGATCAGCACCGCGTCGACATTTTTGTCATCAAGCAGGCGGCGGAAGTCCTGATAGGTTTGCACCTGCGGAGCGAATTTCTTCACTTCCTCGAGCCGGCGAGTGTAAACGTCCGCCACCGCCGCGGCCTCGGTGTTGGGGCAACGCAGCGCGGCCTTGAAGATTTCCTGGCCGCGCCCGCCCGCGCCGATCAACGCCACACGGACGCGGTCGTTGGCGCCCAGGACTCGACGAGTGGGGAAAAAGTGGGTGGCGGCGACGGCCGCCGTGCCTTTCAGAACCTGGCCGATGAATTCGCGGCGTTTCGACATAGAGCGCCTCCTTAGGCTTCGATCGGCCGGAGTCACGCGACGATCCGCGCGCCGGCGGAATTAACGAGGTCACACGCTGGAATACTTCTGGCAGAGCGTCTTAATCTTGGCGATGAGCTTGGGGACGCCGGTCATCGCGTCTTCTTCCGCCTCGTATTCGGCGGACATATAACCCTTATACCCGCCTTTGGCGAACATTTGCCAGATACGGTCCAGGTCGAGCGGTTCCTTGCGCTCGCCATAATAATCCCGGATGTGCGTATGCGTCGCATAGGGAATGCACGCCTCGATCTGCGGATAGGGGTTCTCGGGAAAATTGCTGATGTCCAGGTTGCAGCCCGCGTAGGGCGAGTCCACGCCCTTCAAGATTGCCAGGATATTGCTCGCCTTGCTGGTAATTCCTCCGTGGCTTTCTATTCCTAGAATTATCCCTTTGGTGGCGGCATACTCGCAGGCGGGTTTCATTACTTCCACCACCCATCCCACCCCTTGCTCGTCCGTGGCGCCGGCGGGAATTTCTCCGCCGAAGACGCGCAGGTGCGACGCGCCGAGGATTTCGGTTCGGTCCACCCACTGCTTGATCTTGTCCAGTTCTCCCGCGCGCTTCGAGGCGTCAGGCTGGCACATGTTGGTGCCGATGGCGGCGCCGGAAAACGGCATCGCGTTCTTGTAGGCGTAACTCCGGAGCTGGTAAAGATAGGCAGGATCGGTGGACTTCAGCCAATACGTCGTGATGTCCACACCGTGCACTCCCATCTCGACGCCTTTGCGGATGAAATCCTCCATTGTCATCTTGCCGCTCTTCAGATAGCCGGCGAACGAATAGGCGCAACAGCCTACAAAGAGGCGCGGCTTGCCCGAGGATTTTTCTTCCGGGCGCGCGCTTACGCTGAAGGGCGCTCCGAGCGACCCTGCGGCGGCTGCTCCCGTGACCTTGAGAAAATCTCGACGGCGAATGGAACTCTGCATATTAATCTCCCTTCGAATCAAAGCACGGACTCACTGAATCACTTGCCAAGCTTTTTGAGCGCGACTTCCTTGAAATAGACCCCTGAATCCGACTTGTCTTCGCGCGGGTGGTTTTGCAGGCCGATGTATCCGGCGTCCGGCCGGCGGCCGCGCTGTGGCTCGTAGTCCTTGGTGCGCTCCGCCACCGGCTGGCCTTCGGTGTAATCGGTCACCTTCGTCCCGTTCAGCACCACCACGGTGTGCGGGCCGTTAAGGGTGATCTCCATGGTGTTCCACTCGCCGACCGGCTTCGAGGCGCGCGCCGCCGCCGTGGTCAGCGAATAGAGCACGCCCGTGCAGTGGTGTTCGTCGCCGGCATCGTAAATCTGAGTCTCGTAGCCGTAGTTGACCGGCATCCATTCCTCGCGCGGTTCGATGGGAATACGGATGAACACGCCGGAATTGTCATCGGGCTTGGTCACCTTGAAGACCACCCGAATGGTGGCGTTGCCGATTTTGCCGCCCGTGTAATAGAGCAGGCCCATGCCGCCCACGGTCTTGAGCATGCCGTTCTCGACCTCGAAGTGGCCGGGTCCGACCTGCTTCCAGCCGGTCAGGTCCTTGCCGTTGAATAGCTGCTTCCACTCCGCGCCCATCACGGGGGAGGCAGACCAAACCATGAGTGTCGCGGCCAAAAGCGTGATGAATCGTCGCTTCATAAATTCTCCTTGGAGACTCGCGGTAACGATTTCCCTCGGTCTTGTGAACCGGCAATGTCCTATTTCTTCAGCGGTTTCATTGCCACTTCCTTGAAGAAGACCACGTCATCCTTGCTATGATTCTGCAATCCGAACCAGCCTTTCACGGGTCGGCGTCCGCGCTGCGGCTCGAAATCGAACTTGCGTTCCGGCACCGGCTGGCCCTCGGTGTAGTCGGTGACCTTCTGGCCGTTCACGACGACGATGGTGCGCGGCCCATCGAGGGTGATCTCCATGGTGTTCCATTCCGGGCCGGGCTTGCCGGCCTTGGCCATCGGCTTGGTCAGCGAGTAGAGCGTGCCCGTGTAGTGATATTCGTCCTCATTGGATTTTTCCGGCTCGTTGTCGATCTGGACTTCGTAGCCGTAATGCACGGGCATCCATTCTTCGCGCGGCTCGATGGGAATGCGGATGAAGACTCCGGAGTTGTCGTTCTTATCGCGCATCTTGAAGACCACCCGGATCACGCAATGACTTACCGGGCCGGCCGTCCAGTAGAGGAGGCCCATGCCGCCTTCGGTTTTGATCAGGCCGTCTTCGACATACATGCGGCCCGGCCCGACGTGCTTCCAGCCGGTCAGGTCTTTGCCGTTGAAGAGTTGCTTCCATTCGCCTTTCTCCGCGCCCGCGGCGATGGACGCAAAAGCCAGGATGGCGAGTATCAGCATCGAGCGTTTCAACATGCTTCACCTCATTTCGGATGATGTTCCTCTTTTGCGGGTGTCCATTGTATTGATTCGAACCCTCTCCCACAAGAGAGATTCTATCCAGGCTGACAACGTGTCGTCCACGCGGGGCAGGGCACTTTCCCCCCGCCTGGCGCTTTCATTTTCGCGCGGCCTGGCATAGCATACGGCCTCGCAACAACTGCACCTTCGGCGAGGTTTCAAAGGATGGCTAACGACCAAGCTTGGAAGAACCGCCACGCGGAATGGTTACGCTACGTGGAGGGCGCAATCAAACATATCGAAGCGGGCGAGAGGATTCGCGTTGGCCCAAGCGCCGAGCCGCTGGCGCCGCCCGCCGTGACGACGACATCGGCGAAGCCCCTGAAAGTGGCGGTCTGCGCGCCGCATCCGGATGACGAAGCGTTGATCGGCGCGCTGCCGCTCCGGCTGCTTCGAGAAAACGGCGCGAAGGTGACCGATTGCGCGATCACATTCGGCAGCAACTTGACACAGCGGGCGCGCCGGCTGCGCGAACTCGAATCCGCCTGCCGGGTTCTGGGCTTCGAATTGCGCATTCCCAAACTGCCCCTGGGTTTCGACCTTGTCAGCCTCGCCAATCGCACGGAGAAGCCCGCGGAGTGGGCGGAGAAAGTCACCGTGCTCTCGCGCTGCTTTGAGGACCTGCAACCCGATGTCGTTTTCGCACCGCATGCGTTGGATTGGAACAAGGCGCATGTCGGAACTCACTACCTGGCGGCCGACGCGCTTGGTGACTACCTCGGACGCAGCGGGCGAGGACCAATCCCTTTTATCGAAACGGAATTCTGGCATGAGAACTCGCAGCCGAACTTGATGGTCGGCGTTTCGGCGGAGGTCGAGGCCATCCTGGTAATGGCCACCGCCGAGCACGGGGGCGAGGTGGCGCGCAATCCCTATCACGTCCGCCATCCGGCGCGCATGATCGAAAACGTGCGGCTGGGCGCGGAAGTCGTCGGAGGGCAGGGAGGACCGGCGCCGGCGTTTCCCTTCGCCGAGCTTTATCGCGTGGCTTTCATGAAAGGCAGGGAATTGATCGCTCCCAAACCGGGCGGGCGCATTATTGGTCCGACGGAGAAAATCGATCTCGAAGGAATTGTGAGCCAGTTCAAGCCGGACGGACTGTGAGGGTTGGGGCGGACGGCACTGTCGATGTCATCCTGATCCCGCTCTGAGCGGGAGAAGGATCTGCAGTGGCTTTTCTTCGCCGTACAACTTCAGATTCTTCACTCCGTCCCGATCAAATCGGGACACCGTTCAGAATGACAGCGATTAATGGAGGCCTTATGGCAAAACGATCCGTGGGCGCAAAGCTCTGGCTGATTCCAGATTGCTACCTTCCCGAAAAGAGCACCGGCGGTATGGAGAGCCACGAATCCACCTGTGTGCTCAACCTGGGCGCGAAAACCGCGACCATCAACCTGACCGCCTTTTTTGAAGACCGCGCGCCGATCAAGGGCTTGCGCGCTACCTGCCCGCCCCAGCGCACCATGCACATCCGCATCAACACGCTGAAGAATCCAAAGGGCGAGACCATTCCTACGGGCAAGCCGTTCGCTCTGAGGGTCCGCAGCAACGTGAAGATCGTCGTCCAGCACACTCGCCTGGATACGACTCAACCCGCGCTCTCGCTGATGACCACGATGGCGTTCGCGGCAAAGTAGCGCCGGGCTTTAGCCCGGCAAGACTCTCCGCCTGCCGCGTTGAAAGGTGCCACTACGGCTTGAGCGACAGGACCGAGTCCACCTCTCCGGTCTGGAAACCTTCCGGAGAGTTGTAAAAGTAGAGTGGAAGATAATTCCCCTCGGCCCAGGGTTTGACCTGGTCGTCGTAATGCGGGCTCATCGGGTCGTCGCTTTGCCCGCCGGGATACACGCCGAAGCTGTGCGCGGGATTTCCCAGATCAACTACCATCCGCCATGACGCGCCGCCGGAAACTTCGCTGCCTTCGCCGCCGGGGCAGAGCGTAAACCCGTCGCCGCGCACCACCATGCCGCCGCGGTCAAGTTCCGGTTTCTGTAATAGAGAATGAAGGCGAAGAACATTCGTCTTTGCCCATTTCCAATCTCGGATATCCGGCCCGCGTTCCTTGGCCAGTTGCGCGATTGCAGCCACGAAGCTGCTCGCGATGATGTCGTCACGCGTTTCGACCTGCGGTGTCAGCACGTCGTCGAACCACATGGAAAGAGGATTCTGTCGTGTCAGATACTCGAGCACCTCCACGGCCGGGAATCGCCCGTTCGTGCCGCTATATCCCCATGAACCGGGCCAATGCTCCACACCCGCAGCGTCAAGGTTGTCTTCCCAGACCGCTTCGGGATATCTCTTGAACCACGCCCACCAGATCGTCGTCGCGGCGCTATCGGGCGTGGCGTCATAGTTCCAGTGACGGAGCTCCTCGATCGCGGCTTTCACCGTCGCGTCGCCAAAGGGCGTGCGATCATAGGCGGCAACTAACACCGGTACGAAGACCTCCGCGGCCACGTCGTGCGTGTCCATCTGGAATCGCTGCATCTGCTCGACCGTAATGCGCTCGTGCCTGCTGAGCAGTTCGTGAATCCGGCGCGTGCGGTAGCTTGCGTCCCACATCCAACCGAGGTAGTGCGGGTAGCCAACGCCGGCGGGCCGGCCGTTGGCCGAGGCGACATAATGCTGGGGCGGATTGAGCGCCCAGGGCAGTTGCTCGTCGGGGATCGTTCCCGCCCAATCGAATTCGCCGGAAGAGCCATCGACCGGCCAGCGGCCCTGGCCGCGCTTGCGGATGGGCAGCGCGCCGTGCGGGGCGATGGCGATGTTCCCGTCGGCATCGGCGTAGACGACGTTGAGCGCCGGGACTTTCAGATCGCGCAGGGCTTCGCGAAAATCGCGCAAATTGCTTGCCGTCGAAAAGTGGGCGATGGCCATCGATTCTAGCGTGGGGCCAAGGCCTGTCCACGCGAGTGCCAGTCGAACGCCGTGCTGGGTCACGAGGGGGCCGTGCACGGTGGACTCAATCTCCAATTGCACGGGCCGCTCGCCACGAACCTTGACCTCTTCGGCGCGGCGCTCGGTGTCGCGCCAGGCACCCTTGTAGAAATACTGATGCGGATGTTGCGCATCCATCTTCTCAATGAAATAGTCAACCGCATCGGCCTGCAGGTTGGTAAAGCCCCAGGCGATACGCTCGTTGTGGCCGATGATGACAAAGGGCGAGCCCGCGAAGGTCACGCCCATCACGTTCAGGCCGGGCGCGACCAGGTGCGCGGCATACCAGATCGATGGCAACGAGAAGCCCAGGTGCGGATCGTTGGCCAGAATCGGTTTCCCCGTCGCGGATTTCTTCCCGTCGATGGCCCAGTTGTTGCTGCCGAACGAGAAGGGGCTTCCGAAGCGTCCGCTCACGAAGCGCGCGTGAAGCTCGCGAGCGGCATCGGCGTAACCGGCGGGAAATCTGGCGTCGCCAGATGCCGCGGCGGGACGGCGGTCAGAGACCGCCACGACAGTGGGTATTTCATATGGCCGGTCGAGCGGGAAAAGTTCATTGACCGTATCGACACCGAGTTTCTGAACCAGCATTCCCATCCAAACATCAGTATCCGTGCCCGATTGATCCCAGGCCATGTACTTCAAGAAGACCAGCGCATCTACGGGCGTCCACGCCGCGGGAGTGAATCCGAGGTTGCGGAAAGGCTCGGGGAAGCCGCGCGCCTCCAACTCGCGCAAGCGCGCGTTGACTCCCGCGCAGTACCCCACGATTTCCATTTTGAGTTTGGTTTCGAAGCGCGGGTCGCGCCACACGGTCTCAACGCCCCGCCGCAGCCCAAGCTGGCGAACGAAGAGGTCTTCCTCAAGCGCCGGTTTTCCGAAGATTTCGGCGAGCGTCCCGGAGGCCCGGCGGCGAAAAAGGTCCATCTGAAACAGCCGGTCGGTGGCGTGAAGATAACCGAGGGCGAAGTAGGCGTCCTCGGTGGATTTCGCGTAGACATGGGGAATGCCGGAATGGTCGCGATACACTTCCGCCGGCGCTCCGAGGCCGGGCAAGTGAAGCTCGAAGCGTTGTGGCGTTTCGGCTGCGCGGGAGCGGGGAGGGAGAAGCTGGAAGCCCGTGAGGGCCATCGCACATGAGAGCACCAGCAGGAATCGTCGGGTTCGAATCACCGCGAAATCCTACCTGCCTGGCGCCGCGCATTCAAGGCGAAGAATGACGCCCTTCCGGGACCATCCGCCCCCGCCGGGAATTGCCCGTTCCATCGTGGGCACACCGTGATAGACTCTGCCTGCTCTCCTGGAGCCTGTACGCCGGGCAATGTCGGGGAAGTAGGTGGAGGAGGAATGCGATGAGAAAAATCAGTTCGATGGCAGCGATGATTCTGGCAGTAGTGGCGCTGGCCATGTGGCCGAGCGCCACGCACGCGCAGGGCGGATTCGAGCTGGTGAGCGGGAAGGCGTTCGATTCCGCCGTGCCGAAAGATTTCTATCTGGAAGGCAACGCGATTCCAACCCAAAAGCGCAACGCCGCGCTGGTCAAGACTCCCGCCGGCGCACGGGTGCTTTTCGCGTTGATCGATACGACGGGCTACAGCTCGCAAATCCAGCAGAAATACGAAGGGATGATTATCAGCGAGGCCAAAGTCGCCGTTTGTGGCGTCGCGCTGGGTGTGGGCAGCTACGGTTTCGGATTTACCAAGCCCGCGGCCACGAGCGCCGAGGCGGCCAAGTTTTTCGTTTACAACCAGGCAGGCGGCAAGGTCGGCGAGTGCACGATGACGAAGGATGCGGAGCTCAAACAGCCGGTGCCCCTGCACGTCGTGGCCGCCAAAGGCGGGCCGGCCAAGCTCTACCTGGGGAAGAATTGGCTGGAAGTAAAGTAAAATCCCCTGCTTCCCGGGCGGGGCGGTTGATTGCGCCGCCCCGCCGGACTTCAACGGGCCACGCCACGTCTGCCGTTGCGAGAATCGCACGGCGTTTCCTCTGATGGACCCTCGTCAGGGTTTCATCCGGTGTATCCCTTCCAATTCCGGACTTGTCACCCTGCGCTGGCCTGACTAGAATTGCAGAGGATCTTTCGCCACCGGTCGTTTTCGTTTCAGGCAGGCGCGCGAGGGGGCAGCATCGAAGACGGAAATTAGCGAGGAGAGTGATTGGCCACGGAACGATACAGAATTCGCCGACAGAGCGGGAGGGATCGTGTTTGGACGTTAGTGGGAATTGCTCTTCTCCTGGGTCTCGTCGGAACGAGTCACGCTGCTGATAAACAGCCGAAACCGCTCAAGATTGCGGGCATCACGACGGAAGTCGAACCCACACGCGTCACCGTCCGCGACAAGAACGGCGGCGAAGTCACCATCAAGCCCAAAGAAGATTTCACCGAAAAGGTGGCGGTCGGCTCAGCCGTCACGGCGTGGTATTTCCCGGGAAGCGACACGAACGAGCTCCAATGGTTGGAGTATCCTCTCGAGAACGCGTTCGTATCACCCGCGCAGTTTCGCCCGCAAATCAAGCGGATCATCCTCCTGCCGAACTCCGACGTCCAGGATGCTGACGGCCTGTACGAAGCGGTGGAACAGTTTCTCCAGTCCCGGATCGAGTGGTTTCCTGCCCATCGGATGCTTGCGGAGGAAATCCGCAACCGCGCCCAGAAGGCCAATTCCGCGCTGAAGTACATTGATCCGCAGACGGGAAAGATGGACTTGGAAGCCTACGCGAAGTCGCACCGCAAGTTGATCCAGCGCATCGCCTCCACGACGCGAGTTGATGCTGTGATGGAGACCAGGATTGAGGTCGTGCAGGTCAACTTCCGATCCCAAAAGGCGGTCTGGGACGGCGTGTCGCAACCCGTCGCCTCAATCAAGTCGCGCGCGCTGGCTTTCATTTCCCCACTGCCAATCGACGGCCATGTACCGGCCTCGACGGTGGTCCTGAAGTTGTATGACTCGCAGGGGAGACTGCTGTGGAGCAACCGTCGGGGGTTTTGTGTGCTGGCACTTCAGAGAGGCGTGGGCGACAACTTCCGCAACTATTCCATTTCGGAAGCTCTCCAGGATCAAGCGAGTGTCAACCGGTGGCTCAACAGCGTGTTTGGTTCCCTCATACCTGCCGCAAAAACCGCGCCGGCGGTTTCCGCCAACAAGTAGTTGTCTCAAGGGCATGTCATATCGGGATTTTCGCAAACGCCGCAGAGACTCGCTCCAGCGTTCCTTCACATGGCTTCGATTGCCGGCCATCCTCCGGACGTAAAAATTCTGTAAAATCGCGGCCGCGGCATTGAAGTTCAGGTGCCACCCCATTAAAATAGACAGCGTCGGGGCTGAGCTTAGGAAAATCTGGCACAGGATATGGCGGGGGCCTTCTGCCGCAGCGAGGAGCCTTCTGTCTGTGCTGTCAGCGAGCTTGCTGCGGAAACGTATCTTCAAACACGGTTGAACTGAAAAT
Source organism: Terriglobia bacterium (assembly GCA_041946825.1). Taxonomy (GTDB): domain Bacteria; phylum Acidobacteriota; class Terriglobia; order UBA7540; family UBA7540; genus CAZTHM01. Next base: position 168,289 of record JBHGBD010000001.1, read on the forward strand.
TCTGCCTGACCAAGAGGAGGAGATTTCCATGAGCAAGAGACTGGTGATGTTGGCCGTTACGTTCCTGGCCGCGACCTGCCTGGCGTGGGCGGGCGGCAAATCATGGACGGGAGTTGTCAGCGACAGTCATTGCGGCGCCAAGCACTCGGAAGCCAGCGCCGCGGCGGCGGGATGCGTGGCAAGCTGCGTCAAAGGCGGCGCCAAGTACGTCCTGGTTTCCGCGGGCAAGGTCTATCAGTTGGACGCCCAGGACAAGTTCGCTGATTACGCCGGCAAGTCGGTGAAAGTCTCCGGCGAGATGAAGGGCGATGCGATCACGGTAGCATCGGTGGAAGCAGCGAAGTAACATCCGACTCCGTCAACCTTTGACGGTATTGGGAACGGGAGCCAGCTCCGGGCTGAGGGGCTGGCTCGCGTTTTTGTGGAGTGCTTTCCTTTTGTCTGGGAGCCCTGAAACTCCTGCAACCTGCGAGTTCGAGAATCATCTAACAGGTTATGCGTTGGACATTCGGGAGCAAGAAATCGCGCTCGCTGCGGTCGAGGGCTCCCATAAATCCTGAATTCAATGAGTGGAGGAAACGAATGAAGGGAATGGCGTATCTGCTTCTCATCATGACTTTGGCTGCCAGCCTGTCTTTTGCCGCGCCGAAGGGTAAGGTTTTTGTCGGCAGCATCAGCGATGACATGTGCGGGCTGAAGCACATGATGCCGGGAAAGAACGACAAGGACTGTGCGCTGGAATGCGTTAAGGCCGGAAGCAAATTCGTGCTCGCCGACACGGTCCACAACAAAGTCTACCAGCTCAGCGACCAGGAAAAACCCCGGAATTTTGCCGGTGAAAAGGTAAAGGTCTCCGGCACGCTCAAGGGTGACACGATTGAGGTCACTTCGATTGAGGCGGCGAAGTAGGCTTCGGGCGTCTCCGCGCGCGGGAAGGCAAAGCATCGGGTGAACGCTTGGGGGCGTATGTGCATGTTTCGAGCGATGCTGATATAATCTCCCTGTTCCGCAAGGGTAGCAAAATTCCGTGGAGGCAGAATGGAAACAGGGAGCAACACGCCCCCCGCTGGCGAATGGAAGGTCAAGCGGGTGGGCACAACGACCTTCGCAATCTCCAAACCCAAACGAAAAAAGCATAAGCTGCGTCAGATGCGGTTGAAGAGCCGCCGGCGCGGCCGGTAACTCCGAGGCGGAGGGCGAACTGGCGCGACATTCCGCCGTCTCCTCGCTGAGCGAGTGTCTCCAAGCCGGGAGGGCGCCTTGGGGGCGCCTTCGGACTTAGCTTGAGTTGGAGTGTCGTGCAAAGCGGCCCGGGTGTCGGAGTTCAAATAGCCTGAACCCGCGCCAAGGCTCGGCGCATCCGATGGTTGAGGTATGGACAGCCTTCTCATTCACACTCTCCGTCAATACGGCTACACGCTGCTTTTTGCGTCAGTGTTGGTGGAGAACCTCGGCCTGCCGATTCCCAGCTACGCCCTGGTGATCGTAGCCGTGGCGCTGGCCCAGGAACTTGGACTCAGCATGCTGGGCATCACGCTGATCAGCATGGCCGCCGCTCTGGCTGGTGACGGCGTGTGGTTTGTGCTGGGCCGGTACCGCGGGCGTCCCATTCTGCGGACCCTCTGCTCGCTTTCGCTGAACCCTGACTCCTGCGTGAGCCGCACCGAGGATCTCTTCGGCCGCCACGGCCTGAAGTCGCTGCTGGTGGCCAAGTTCTTCCCCGGATTGAATACGGTCGCGCCCCCGCTGGCCGGACTTCTCGGGACCTCGGTGTTGCGCTTTACGCTTTTCGATTTGGGTGGAATTGCCATCTGGGTGGGGGCAGCCCTGATTCTGGGCCAGGTGTTCCACACGCAGGTTGAATGGCTCCTCGAATGGCTGTCGGCTTTCGGGCGCGCCGGGGTTGTAATCGTCGCTTTAGTCTTCGCGGGCTGGATCCTTCTCAAGTGGATCGAGCGTCGCCGCTTTTACAAGCTGTTGGAACGCTCAAGAATCTCAGCCCCCGAGCTCAAGGCCATGCTCGACCGGGGCGAGAGTGTCGTCATCGTGGACCTGCGCTCGGATTTCGGCTACCAGGCGGATGGAATCAAAATCGCCGGGGCTGTCCACATTCCCCCCGGTGAATTTAACCGGCGATTCAGCGAAATCCTTCCCGGCCGGCCGGTCGTGATGTACTGTACCTGACCCAACGAAGCCACCAGCGCCAGGATGGCGCGGCTCCTGCACGATCGAGGCTACACGGACGTTCGCCCCTTGCTGGGCGGATTCGACGCCTGGATGGCGCTCGGATACCCCGTGGAGCGGCACGCAGCTCCTGACCTGACCCCGGTGGTAATTACCGCCCCGGACACTCCCGCCTGATTTCCGGACATACAACTTTTGCCCGCGTGTTAGACTCTATTTAGTAGTGGGCCTCTGACGGGAAGAGTCTGGGGGAGGGAAAGCCTGAGTTCACAAAAGGGTGATAGTTTCGTGCCGAAGAAAGCGCTGGGAAAACTTGCGGTCTTGTTTCTAGCCAGCCTGATGGCGGTGGCGGGGCGCGCTGCCGATAAGCCCTTGGACGTTGACGACGTGACGTTGTTGCTCCTCGGCGGGGCCACGACTGACCGCATGGTGGCATTGATCGATCAGCGCGGCGTCGCTTTCCAAATGACTCCGGACCTCGCCAAGAAATTCCACGACGCGGGGGCCGACGATATCGTCATCGAAAAGCTTCAAAAAGCGGGCATGAAAGCCCAGCCGGCCGTCTCGGCGGCTCCGGCAACGCCACCTCAGAGAACCCCTTCTCCACCCACTCAGGCGAACGCCGAGTCGCAGCCCAGAATCGCGCCCGCTGCAGCGCCTTCCATTCCCACGACTCCCGTCGCCGCTTCGTCTTCGGGGGCCAAGAGCTCTTCCAAGCTCTCCGAACCATCGCCCGCCGAGATCGATAACATCATCAGGGAATTTGCCGCCAAGGAGAAGATCTTCCGGGAGGCGCGCAACAACTATACCTACCATCAGATCAACAAAGTACAGCAGTTGGACCCCGACGGGAATACGGTCGGGACCTTCCAGCAGGAATGGGACATCCTGTACGACGACAGCGGCAAACGCATCGAGCGCGTCACTTATGCGCCACCCGACACGCTGAAGAACCTGATCGTCACCAAGGAAGACCTGGACGCGATGCGGAACATCCAGCCTTTCGTTCTCTCCACGGACGAGTTGCCTGAGTACGAAGTGAAGTATCTTGGCCACGTCAAGCTGGATGAAATCACCGCCTACGTGTTTTCGATTCGGCCCAAGGAAATCAAAAAGGACCGCCTCTATTTCCAGGGGATGGCCTGGGTTGATGACCGCGATCTGCAAATCGTCAAGACCGACGGCAAGATCGTTCCACAACTGAGAACCAAACAGGGCGAGAATCTCTTCCCGCGGTTTACTACTTATCGCGAGCAGATCGACGGCAAGTTCTGGTTCCCCACCTATACGATGGCGAAGGATACGCTCTACTTTTCCAGCGGGGCTGTCGACATCAAGCAGACCATTCGCTACACCGACTACAAGCAGTTCAAGTCGAAGGTGCGGATCGTCTCGACCGAGGTGGCCGACTCGCCCAGCAATCCGCCCAATCCGCCCGCCAAGCCGAACAAGTAACAAGGTTGGGAATTCGGAAGCTCTGCCTTGCTCGATGGCGGGAAACCGCTCGAACAACCAATCGGCTTCTCTCTGGGCGGGGCCGCACAGCGCATACAACCTGCTACAATCTCCCAGCATGAAATCCGCCACCCTGGCTTGGCGCATCGTGCTCGTCCGCCCGCGCAATCCGCTCAACATCGGAGCGGCGGCGCGCGCCATGGCCAATTTCGGGTTTCGCGACCTGATGGTCGTGGCGCCTTACGCTCCCACCTGGCAGGAAGCGCGCTCGGCGGTCGGAGCGGAGGAGGTTCTTAACTCCGCCCGCGCTGTGGACGACCTGCTGGAGGCGATTGGCGACGCGACCCTGGTGATCGGGACGACCTCCGGTTCCCGCCGCACGCTCGACCGCGAGCTGATTCCTCTCCAGGAATTACCCGCCTGGCTCCGAGCGCGCGAGGCGAAGCGTGGCCACGCGGCACTGCTTTTCGGGTCCGAGAAGCATGGACTTTCGAACGATCAATTGAGTTTTTGCCACGCGATCGTCCGCATTCACACCACGCCCGAGACGCCTTCGATGAACCTGGGCCAGGCGGTTGCGGTCTGCTGCTACGAGCTGGCGCGCGCCAAGGCTGTTGCCGCGCGGCCGCCCTCCTCGCGAGTCTTCCTTTCTGATCACGCCAACCTTCATTCGCTCGAGCACCTCTTTGAACGCCTCGTGCGCGTTCTCGAACACGTCGGTTACCTGAAACCCAAAAGCCGCGCGGCGACGGTCGTCAAGCTTCGCCGGGTTCTTCTCGACGTCGGGTTGACGAATAACGATGTTCGGATCATCGGCGGCGTGTTGGCGCAGATTGAGTGGGGGCTTAAAATGCCTGGACCAGAATTCTCTCGTGATTGAAATGCGTGATATTGTGTAGCCGCTCCAAATGGGCTTATCTTTCGTCACCGATCACAATGTTGCTCGCCGTCTCGAACGCGCGGAGGCGGCCGCCAACGCGCGATTTGTCGAGGCCCGCGCCCGCATCTCGCCGGAATCCGGGGCGCGGTGGATCGAAGTCGCTGGAGCGTATGCCATGTTCGACGGGGTCCGGTCGCCCTGCACGCAGACCTTTGGTCTCGGGATCTTTCAAGCCCCGACACCTGCCGACATGGAAAAGATCGAAGGATTCTTCCGGGAGCGGAGCGCGCCGGTCTTCCACGAAGTGTGCCCGCATGCCGATAAGTCGCTCTTGCCCCTCCTCAATGAACGCGGCTACAGGCCAATTGAATTAAGCAATGTCCTTCTGATGCCGCTCCTCACGAAGTCCACCGAGGCAAGCGTATCGAGCAATCCTTTGCAGGTCCGCGTGGTGCACGAGGGCGAGCGGGAACTCTGGGCTCGAACCGCTACCGAGGGCTGGCGCGAGTTCACCGAGTTCGCGGACTTGATGTACGAACTGATGCGTGTCTCCGCATCCACGGATGGAAGCGTCGATTTTCTGGCATACTTGGACGGGCAGCCCATCGCTGCCGGTGGGTTGGCGATTCACGAAGGCGTCGCAATCCTCGCTGGGGCGAGTACGATTCCCGAATGGCGACGCCGAGGCGCGCAGCAGGCCTTGCTCGAATCGCGCCTGCAATACGCCCTGCAAGCCGGATGCGATTTGGCCATGGTTGTCGCCGAACCGGGTGGCCCCACCCAACGCAACGCCGAGCGCCGAGGCTTTCGAGTGGCCTACACGCGGACGAAATGGAAGTCAGGTTCGTAGCGGCGTGCTTGCGTTTGCCATATCCTTCTTGACACCACGTCCAGGTTGACCTAGCTTAGTTGTGCAAATCCCGAGGGACATTGCATATCACAATTTGGAAAGACCCCGGCGAGGGCGCCTTGCCGGAATTTCACGTCAAGGGGGAAGTATGCAGAAACGGGTTTGGGGTATCGGTTGCTTGCTGGCATTGGCGCTCGCGGCGGCGTGGCCTGTGAGGGCCAAGGCGGCGGATGCGAAGTCGCCCACCTACACTTACATCGCGGAGTGGGCCGTGCCGCGCGAGCAGTGGCGCGACTACGCCAAGGTTACGGCCGATGAGCGGGCGGCGATGGATCAACTGGTTGCCGACGGCACGCTGGTCGGCTACGGCGAATTCTCAGTTCTCCTTCACCAGGACGGACACCCAACGCACGGAAGTTGGTTTACCGCCACTTCGCGCGCCGGTCTTCTGAAGGCGCTGGAGGCCATCTACAAGCTCCCGCAAGTGACCTTCCCGGCCCTGGCCAATTCCAAGCACTGGGACTTCCTGGTCGTCAGCCGCGCGCATGGCGAGCGTTCCGGCAAGTTTCAGGGAGGGTATCTATCCGGCGGCGGCTTCGATGTGAAGCCCGGTCAGGAAAAGGCCTTTAATGAGGTGATGAACAAGAACATCGTCCCGATTATGGAAAAGCTCCTCGCCGACGGGGTGGTCACGTCCTATTCGGTGGACAGCGAGGAGTTCCATCAGGAAGCTCCCGGGCGCGTCACCTTTGTCTATACCGTCGCGGACGCCGCGGGCGTTGATAAAGTCGAGGACGCGATTATCGCGGCTTTCCGAAACGATCCGGCCCTCGAGTCGGCCGCCAACGCCTCCGTCGATTGGAAGGGCCACCGTGACTTCCTCGCCCGCGTGGGGAATATGGTGAATAAATAGCCATGCTTGGGGGCCCGGGCGGCCTTCCCGCTCGCGGGCGGGACAACCAGGCCCCCATGTTCTCCGTTTTGCTTTGCGCATCGCGATGAGCGAGTGATATTCTCCAGGCTGCGTGGCGGTTCTCATCGACTTCGAAGGCCGTGCAATTAGACTTACAGAGGAACGGTGGAATCACATCTCCGAGCACCCAGAGATGGCTGGGATGCGTGGAGCCCTGGAGGAGACGTTACGGGCGCCAGAGGTTGTGAACGAATCGGCCAGCGATTCAGCGGCGCGCCTTTACTATCGTTATTATCATCGTACAATGGTAGACGGCAAATATCTCTGTGCTGTCGTGAAGTTGGGGAAAGAAGATGCCTTCCTTGTGACGGCTTACCTTACCGATCGAGTGAAGAGGGGGCGAGTTATATGGCCCGAAAAGTTGTGAAGATGTGGTTTGACCCCGAAGCCGATTTTCTTGAAGTCACTTTCGAACAGAAGCCAGGCTTCTTCCGTGAAACGGAGAACGATCAAGTAATGGAGAAAGTCGATCAGGAAGGGAACGTCATCGGGTTTTCAGTATTGCGCGTCAGTTCTCTCAAGAAAGCCCCGCTCGAGATTGCTCTTCGCTAGGTCTTCCTGAGAGTTGCGGCATGGCCGCAATCACAAATCACCATTCAACCATCACCAATCCCGTACTTGCGGCTCTACGTCTTGGGCTTCGTCGCCGGCGGCTTGGGCGCGAGCGTGATCTTTGCCGAGCCATCGGTGTAGCCTTCTTTCCTGGCGATGGCGGCGAGTGCTCCGGGCTTGCTCCCTTTCGGGACGGTCATCGTGGCCTTACCCTGCGCGTCGGTCGTGAGGGCTTTGCCGCCCACGCTCACCGTCGCGCCTTCGACGGGGTCGTCCACATCGCTGACGATGAACGTCACGGTCCCACCGTCCTCGGCGATTAGTTTCGCCGGAGACGCGCTGAGCGCGAGCGGCGGAAACACTTGCGTGTGGTAAGTCGCCAGCTCATTGATGGACTGGCAGGCAAGAAATAAATCCAGAGGGCCGAGTGAGCCTTCACCCTTCACTTTGTAGATTCCTGACTCAGCCTTTCCCGCCGGGGGCGTCACTTCCAAGATCGGCCCGAACTTCGTCACGGCGCGGTTCGAGCGGACTGCGTAAGCGCGACGATTGCGCTCCCACATTACCCAAAGCCTGCCTTCCGGGCCCGGCGAAATGTTGACCAGGCGCGCCCTATCTGCCTTGGCGACGATCGTTGCATCCGCGCTGCCGTGCTTCCACAGGTTGACGGTCTTGAACGTGGGGTAACCTGCGCCGTAGGCAATGTAGACTCCCGGCGCACCGAGTCGTGCGGCGATCCCCATGCGCTGATCAAGAGAAAGTGACGAGTTGCGGTCCGGCGTGGCGGAGTCCGGGACGAAAAGCTTTTCTCCCGTCTTCGGCGCAATCGTCTGGGTGTACAAGCCGTTTTCCTTAGTCGCGTTGGAAAACCAGCCAAGCACCGCTTCGCCACTCACCGTGTCCACAGCGATGTCGGGCTGATAAGAGCAACACGCCGTCTGGAATTTCAGGTCTGGCGTCTTCGAGTTCAATCCGAGATGCGCCTGGAGAGCGAACGAGACCGCCCATGCCGCGGCCGGCGTTCCATCCGGCAGCAAAGCCGCGCCCACGGGGCTGGACGTTACCGCATTCGACTGCGCGTGCGCGCCCTTCTCGAGTGTCCAAGTCGCCCCGCCGGCGGTTGCCGTGACGCTGTAAAGAGAACCCTGACTGTACGGGTCCTTCGAGTCCGTCGTGCGCTGGCCGCCAAAAAGCAGCCGCAACCCGTCTTCCTTGGTCACGATCAGATCCGGATTGCTGAGCGATGCCCATGCGTCCAGGACCGTCACCGGCGCGCCCGTAACTTTGCCGTCTTTGCCGATTGCCGTGTGCTTGAAGTCCGCGTTCGAGCCGTTCTTCCTCAGCCACACGACGTGGAGCACTCCATCCGCGGTCCGCGCCAGCGCCGGCTCGAAGATGTTGGCGTCGGTCATGTCCGTGATGCGCGTCCATTCGCGCGCCGGCTGCGCCTGGGCGCGACAGGGGGCAACATACGAGATGGCAAGAAATGTTCCGGCAAGAAACCCAGCTAAACGCGGCATGAATCCGGGGCGAATCATCAGACACCTCGCATTTGGATTTGGTCAGCGCCTGCATTCTACCACCGCGCCCCGAAGACGGATGCAGAATGCCAAGGCCTCGAAGACCTAAATCACAAATCACAATTCACAAATCACACATCATCTGTTGTGGGCGGGGAATTACGATTCTTCCACAGAAGCGGTGACCTGCAGGAGTTGTTCAACGGGCACAAACGCGGGGCGGGTTTGCGGGTCGCGCCAGTTGTCAAGCATGGCGACTTGCTGCACGCATGACACGGTGCAGCGCGGCGCGCAGGACTTTTGGGTGTGGTATTCGTGCTCGCGGATGGCGGGCGAGTATTTCTCGAGTGGGATAGCGGGGAAGCCTCGCTGCTGCGAGCAGTAATGCACCAGGCCGTCTTCGCAGATGTAGAGGTAGCGGCTGCCGGCGCGGCAGCGCCAATCATTGGGCAGGCCGTGCGAGATGTTGCGTTGGAATTGATTGAAGCGCGCGTAGGAGCGCTTCCCCATCTGCATGATTTCTTCGTAGATTTCGCGCTGGCGCTCGCCGAGCGGCTTGAGCTGGCCCGTATGGTCGTGCAGGATGCCGACAGTGGAAGTGAAGCCCAGTTCGATGGCGCGTCGAGCCACCGCCAGCGCGTCTTCGGGATTGCGCACGGCGCTGCCGATGACGGAATTGATGTTCACCTGAAAGATGGCGTGCTCGGCGAGCATCTGGAGCTTGCGGTCGAGAACCTTCAGGCTCTTCTTCGAGACGTCGTCGGGCATCACGTTGTCGATCGAAATCTGCAGGTGGTCGAGCCCGGCGCGGTTCAGCCAATCGATGCGCTGCGGCGTCAGCAGGTAGCCGTTGGTAATCATCCCGGCCAGGACGCCATGGCTGCGAATCCGGCGGATGATGGTTTCGAGTTCGGGATGGAGCAGCGGCTCGCCGCCACTCAATGTGATGATCGTCGTGCCAAGCGCGGCCAGGCGATCTACGCGCCCGAGCATCACTTCCGTCGGGACCGGCTTCGAGAAGTCGTCGAACTCGTTGCAGTAGGCGCAGGCGAGATTGCATCGGCGAATGGGAATCAGGTGGGCCAGGACCGGATGGTCGCGGGAGAGAAGTCCCTTGGCGATCATCCGATACTCGCGGAGACGGGTATTGACGAACCGCAAGGCCCGGCGGATTCTGACCATCGTCAGAGGCTCAATTGTCGAGTTGCCCTGTTCGATCTTGATCCCCCCGTGGGTATTGTAACCCACATCGTGGGTGAAAAGCGCGTCAATATGCCCAATTGGGTTTCGCCGCTGCACCTGCTAGCAGCCTGTAAACAAGCCAGTTAGCATACAGCGGAGGCGTTCAAAACTAAACTGGAAAGGGCCGAATGGGGATTCCAGACACCCGAAATGGTGGTTTTGGGTGTCGAGCGAACTCACCACGGACGCTACCCGGCAACGCAACCCAGGTCGAGCGCCTGACGGCACTGGGAATGCTCTAATCCCTTGCGTCTGAGTGGGCCTGGGAGTAATGTAGGCTTCCCTCGCAGTGCGGGCGACCGCACATCTCGGACTCGAAGTCTGACACACTGTATTTTTCGACTCTCTCAAGTTCTGGATCTCCAGGTTCCACTAAGGAGTGCTCGTGCCGTCCATCCCCCTCTCACGCGCTGTCAGAATGATTGCTCGAGGTACTTGGAGCTTTTGCACGGACCGGCCCCTCGTCATTTCATTCGAGCTGACGCACTCTTGCACTGCGGATTGCCGGCACTGCGACAAAGGCGGCATCAAGCCCGGCCCGCTTGGGACGCTCACCGCCGAGGACTACGGCCGTTTGCGCTCGGACTTTAAGCCCATGGCCGTCCAGCTTTCGGGTGGCGAGCCTTTGTTGCGAAAAGACATTGCTGAAATCGTCCGCGCCATCAAGGAACCGAATGGCCTTCCATACACGATCCTGGTCACAAACGGCCGCCTTTTCACGGAGGAGAAGTACCTCGCGTTGCGCAGGCTGGGCGTCAATCAATTTTCGATCTCGCTCGATTTCCCCGACGAGCGCCATGATGAATTTCGCCGTTCGCCCGGCCTATTCCACCATTTGGAGGATTTGGTCCCAAGACTTGGCCGTTATGGCTATGGCGACGTGGTTTTGAACACCGCGATCACCCGCGAGAACTTGCCCACGTTGCGCGCGGGCTATGAATTAGCCAAGGAGTGGGGTGTTCAAATCTCCTACAGTTGTTACACTCCACTGCGCACCGGCAGCATGGAGCATTACATCGACTCCGCAGAGGATCTGGATCTTCTAAGATGCACCATGAACGAATTGCTGGGATTGCAGGCCAGGAACGGACACATCACCAACTCCCCCTGGACACTTTCGGGGATCCCCAATTTCTTCCAGTCCGGCAGCATTCCGGGTTGCCAGGCGGGGCGCCGATTCATGGTCGTAACGCCTGACGGCGGGCTGCGCGCCTGCTCGATGTTTGACGAGACTTACGGTTCGCGCCGCGAAGTGATGGAGAAGTTCGTTGCAGGCAATACGTGCGGAGGATGCTACGTCTCGATTCGGGCCTACCTGGACGCTTCGTTCTGGACCCTGCTCAAAGACAACCTCAGGTCCCGCGTCTTCGCCCGCAACGGCCGGGCAAGTCAGTGCTGATCCGTTCACTTCAAAAACCATTCGAGTTACAGAACCAGGGTTTCCTTGTCGAAGACCGATAGGGAAATGGAATTCTCCATTACCCCAGAAAGGTTCGGAGTGGCGGAGTATTTCAGCGCGCCTCAAGGCAGGATTTCAACGGGCGTGCGAAGGGGGACGAGCCGCCAGATTTCTTCGATCTCTTCATTGGTCACGGCGATGCAGCCATCGGTCCAGTCGGTAAGCGTGTGACTGCTTCCGATCCAACCGAATTTCTTGCCCAAGCCGTGGATCATAATGGCTCCTCCCGGACTCATGCCGAGGCGGCGAGCCCGCGCGCGGTCGTCGGCGTTGGGATAGGAAATATGCAACGCCAGGTAAAACTGGCTCTTGGAGTTTCGGGAGTCGATGGTGTAAGCCCCCTCAGGAGTCTTGTGATCGCCCTGCATCTGCTTGGGTCCTACGGGATTGCCCCCCAACGCAATCTTATAGGTTTTAAGGATCCGCCCCTGACTCAGCAATTGCATGGTGCGCTGCTTCTTAAAGACGACAATCTTGTCGGCTGTTTCCTTACTGGCTGTTCCGTGATTGCCCGCGACAGGTCCCTGTTGCGCCCGGCCACCCTGGGCCGCGAGGGCAAGGACAATCGCACACACCGTACTGATTCTCTTCATACCCGGAATTCCGAAAGATCTCGAGCATTCCATATCCAAGTCGCCGCACTGCACTCTGCACCGCCCCTCAGGTTCTTCGCTCTTCTTGATGCTTTGAGCAGATCTTGAGTCAACTTCGGCAGTGGATGCTAGTTCATCTTGACGCGTTTGGCGTCCGCGGGGGTTTTGATCTGGAAAGTGGAGGCGGGCAATCGCCGGTTGACTACCACGGCCGTATAACGCGCCAGGAAGTAATCTCCGCCCGGCTGGAAGAATTTCTGCTGCACGGGAATCCAGGATTCCTCGCTGACCCAAAGGTGGATTTTCTCGATCTGCGCCTGAACGCTGGCGGCGAGCGGAGTGAGTTCCAGGACGGCCGTGGTGTCGCCGTCCAGGTCTTCTTCGGTCAGGTATTTCACGTCATAGTTCTTGCGCAGTTCACCCGTCTCGGTCCCGAATCCCAGCAGAAGGAATTGTTCAACCAACCCGCTCTTGCCCGCCAGGTTGTATTCCTGGACCTGATTGATCTTGGGAAGGAAAATTTCCGCGCCATCCTTCTTGAACAAAATACTCTTGTTCTCCGGTTTCTTGATATCGATTCGGATTTCGGGGCTTTTGCTCTTGCGGAAGAAGAGCTGGCCGGTCTCGGTGGATTTGTCATTCACCAACGCGGTGACCTTGGTGTACTCGAGGCTGGCGGAGACGGTCCGAAGATTCTTCGCGGCATCGTTCATGCGCGAGAGAATTTCGGAAAGGTTGGGCGGCATCTTGCCCTTTCGGGCCGCGAAGCCGGCCACCCCGACTACGGTCATTGTGCAGACCGCGAGCGCGGCGGCAAGGCAGTCACGCACGGTGATCGATCGTCTCTGCATGGAGTATCACTTCTTCCCGGCCGCCGAGCGGGACGCGCGTCGCCTCACTCGAAGGCTACCACGACCGTGTAACCCAAAAGGACGTGGTTGCGGTCGCGAATGGGATCCATGGATTTCAGCGTCAGGGGTTTTTGCACACGCTGGCGGAGAATTTCACGGATGGCGTCCTCGGGTTTCTGCGGCGCTTGCGCTTCGACCAGGCGCGCATCGACGAGGTAGCTTGCCGTGTCTTTTCCCTTCGCCACTTCTACAAATCCCTGAACGTGGCGCAGGTCGGTCAACTGCAGCGTCGGACGATCCTGGAACCAGGCGCGCGGGCTGAGGAAAATGAAGGCCAGGATGGCGAGGACAATCACGTCGTACTGCCACGACCCGCGCTCATAGGACCAGAAAATCGCGCGTACAAATCCGCGCTTAAACTTCTCCCACGCGCTCCCGGAGGCGGCGGCTTCCGGGCGCGCTTCGTCACGGGGCAGGGCGTGGTCGCCGAGTTGGGTACTTTGAGCCATAGGGTCGCGCAGGAAGAAAATAGCGGGAAACGCTGCGAGAATCAATCCGAAACCACACGTCCGTCGCGCATGCGCACCACGCGGTCGGAGACCGCAGCGGCCTCGGGGTTGTGGGTGATCATGAGGATCGTTTGCCGAAAGGAACGGTTCAGCATCCGCATCATGTTCAGAACGATCTGAGAATTCTCCGTGTCGAGGTTTCCCGTGGGCTCATCAGCCAGCAGAATCTTGGGCTCGCAAATCACCGCCCGCGCGATGGCCACGCGCTGCTGCTCGCCTCCGGACATCGCAAACGGTTTGTGATTGAGCTTCTCGCGGATTCCCAGCATGTCCACGACGATGTCGAAGCGGTGGGGATTGAAACCGTTTCCCTGGATGTCCTGGGCGATGTGGATATTCTGCCGCGCGGTCAGGGTGGGCAACAGGTTGAAACGCTGGAACACAAAACCAATCTTGTGGCGACGGAAACGCGTGCGGTCGCTGTCGTTCATGGTGGAGAAATCGTTTCCGTCCACCAGCACCTTGCCGGAAGTCGGGCCAGTCAATCCGCCCAGAATGTGGAGCAGGGTTGATTTTCCGCAACCCGAAGGGCCCACCACCGCCAAAAACTCTCCTTCCTGAACGACAAGATCCACGCCCCGCAACGCCGGGACATCAACTTTGCCCAGGCGGTAAACCTTCTTCAGATTCTCAGTGGCGATGATGGGTTCCATAAAACAGTTGCCAGTTGTCAGTAGCCAGTTCCCAGTTTCCCTCTTGCTTAACTAATCCCTCTCTCCCGAAATCCTGACTCCTGAATCCCAAATCCTTCCTCATTCATACGCCAGTGCATCGACGGGGTCAAGCTGAGCGGCGCGCAGGGCAGGATAGAACGCCCCAATCAACGTCCCTGCGATCGCCAGCAATGCAGCCCATAAGGCCCACTCGAAGGTGAGGTCGACCGAGAGGGTCGGAAAGGCCTTCAGGATGAGCTTGCGAGCGATCAGCGTCCCGGCATACCCGGCTAGAATTCCAATTGCTGACAGAAGGCCTGCCTCCCGGAGGATCGCCTCCACGATGTAGGTTTTTGAGGCGCCCAGAGACTTCAGAATGCCGATCTCGCGGGTTCGCTCGGTGATCGTTGTGTACATGGAGAGGAAAATGACAAGAAAGCCGATGATGACCGCCACGCCGATCATGACGTTGATGAAAGATGGCAGAAACGGGAGATTGTTGGAGGTCATCATGGACATGTATTCCCGCACCGATAAAACCTGGTAGCGCGGAAGCAGCTTATGGATACCCTCCACCACTTGATCGGTATAGGCGGGGTCCGAACATTTCACAAAGAAAATCGAGGCGCGGTCCTGGGCGTTCGCCAGGTCCTGGGCGGTTTTCAAGGGGATGAACAGCCGGGATCCCTTGCCATGTTCGACGATCCCGGAGACTCGGAAATCGTGGTTGAGGAAGACCAGCGTTTGCCCGACTTTGACGTGATTGGCCTTTGCATACCAATCGTCCACCAGGATGTCGTAGGGCTGCTCGAACGGTCCGCCGGCGTGAAAGACGAACCCGCCACTTACTTTGTTGAAGCTGTCCAGATCAATTCCGTAAATGACGTTCAGCCCGCCGCTGGAGTGAAACTGGAAAAGCGTCGGCGAAACGGCGATCACCCGTGGGATCTCGGCCAGACGATCGCCGATCTTGATGGGCATCGGCGCCTGAGACATCCCGAAAAACAAAGAAGCTCCGGGGGGTTGTACCAGGATGTCCGCCCCAATGCCTTCCACGCGCTTCGCCGTGTCGTGAACCAATCCCGAGGTCAGCCCCACCACGAGCAACACCATGCCCACTTCGATGGCCACGGCCAGAATACTGACGGCGGTGCGGATGGGCCGATGGAAGATATTCTGGAGGATCATGCGGTTAATCACTGCGATCCTCCGGTATCCGGTTTACCGACCACGACCAGATCAGCGCCTTCGGGCTTCTTGAGATCGAACTTCTCCGCTCCGATGGGCTCGTTGAATGTCGCCTTCTGGACGGTGATGGCCAGGCGGTAGTCTTCGATTGGCCGGGTGATCTCGATGCGCGTTGGATAGCGGACTCCTTGAAAATCCTGATCGCCCGAGTAATGCACGTCTTCGATGTAGGAACCCTTGGGTCCGTAAAGCTGCAAGCGGGAAACGTCCAGGGTGGTGCGGTCGAACCACACCTTGCGCCGCAGAGCCAACTCTCCATCGCCGCCGGGATCGAGCACCGACACGACATAGTATCGCCGCCCAGCCTCTTCGGCCTCCTCCAGGATGTATTTCTCGCGTTCAGGATCGATGCCCGGCACGATCAGCGCGTCCAGAATATGCTGAGGCCGCAAGTTCTCCAGCGAGTTCTTCGACGGACGACGAAAACTTGTCTCGCCGACGATGAATTTGTGCTTCGGGGGGATCCAGAGACGGAACTCCCGGCCGTCCGAAACCATATCGAAGATCGTCGTGCGGACGACCGGCGCCTGACCGAGCATACGGATCATAGCGGGTTTTTCCAGGAGGATGAATCCTCGGACGTCGTGGTATTCCTTGATGACCCCGGAGTAGACCGAGCCGGCCGTTGGCTCGAGATCCACCGTGGCCACGAGTGTGCGGATCGCCTCGCTGCGGGCATTAATTTTGGCGACGAGGTCGGTAGCCGAGGCTTCCAGCGCCGGAGGCGGTACCTGAGATGGTTTGATTCGCGTTTCGCGCCGAACCGCGCAACCGGAGGCCGCCAGGGTCAAAGAAAGGAGTGCCAGGCCGCCGAAGTCAACGATTTGTCGTCCTGGAAACTCTTTTCGCAAATTCCTAATCCTCCAATCTAACAAAGCGGTTCAAGGGTGTCAATGGAACCCGCCACTCTACTGAAACCAAATGACTTGCCCGAATCACTCGGAACCGCACCCCCTGCGAAATTCCTTAACGCGACGCACCGGGCTCAGGTCGCGTCAGTATCACGTGCCCCCAACACCCTCCAGTGCAACCCGATGGCGGCGGCGTCGGCTGGCGCGAAAATCGGCAAGTCACTGAAACAACGGGCCTGCCCTCTCCGCGACCTCTACCTCCTACCAAGGCAAGGGCAAGACTGCTTCCAATCCGCAAGGTGGTTCCCGCGCGCAATTTTGCGCGCCCGCGTGGTGATCTCCGACCTACCTGCCGCCAACTTCAGGGCGCGGTGGAAATGTCGAGGGTGGCTTGAGGTGTTTTCAGGCTGCCTACGAGTTCGGAGAGGTGGAGACGCTTCTGCTGGCAGTAATTGCGGATGCCTTCAATCACACGGACGGAAGTGTCGGGAGCATAGAAGTTGGCCGTGCCAATCTGCACGGCTTGAGCGCCGGCAATGATGAATTCCAGCGCGTCTCTCGCGCTCTGTATTCCTCCGATGCCGATGATCGGAATTTTGACGGCGTGGTAGGTCTGGTAAACCATGCGCAAGGCGACGGGTTTGATGGCGGGGCCGGAGAGGCCCGCGGTGAGGTTCGAAATGCGAGGCGTGCGGGTCTCCGCGTCGATGGCCATCCCCACAAACGTGTTGACCAGTGAAAGCGCATCGGCGCCCGCGCCCTCGGCGGCCCGAGCGGTGAGCGTGATGTCGGTAACGTTGGGCGAGAGTTTGACGATTACCGGAAAACGAGCCGCTTTCTTCGAAGCGCCGACGACCTCCTCGGTCAGCCTGGGATCGTTCCCGTACACCATCCCTCCACAGCGTGTGTTGGGGCAGGAAATATTCAGCTCGTAGGCGTCAATGCCTTCCCCCGCGTTCAGTATCTCGATGCAGCGGACGTAGTCTTCCGTGGAATATCCGAAAACGTTCACGATGCAGCGGGCTTTCAAGGTGCGAAGGAATGGGAGTTTCTCGCCCAAGAATCTCTTGGCGCCGACGTTTTGCAGCCCGATGGCGTTCAGCATGCCGGAATCCGTTTCGTAAATGCGGGGCGGGGGATTCCCCGCCATGGGCTCGGCCGAAATCCCCTTTACGCAGATCCCGCCCAACTGATTTAGGTCGATGAGGTTTGCGAATTCCTGCCCATAGCCAAAAGTTCCGCTCGCCGTCATCACGGGGTTTTGAAAGTGCACTCCTGCAATCGTCACGTCGAGCTTCGGAACGAAATCCGGCCGCGGAGAGAGCTTTCCTCTGCCGTCTTGTGATTTCACTTTAGCTTTTTTGGTTGCTGTCGTCTTGGCCATAGGGCTTTGCCTTTGCCCTTTGACTTTCTTCTTTTGCCTTTTTATTTCCCGCTTAAGTCTTTGGAATACCCTCGCGCTCCCAGACGACTTTCTCCGCCCAGAAAACCGGCCCCTCCGTGCAGACGCGTTGATAAGTCCCGTGCCCTTCTCCCACCACGTGAATGCAACATCCCAGGCAGACGCCCAGCCCGCACCCCATGCGGTTTTCCATCGACACGAGGCACGGCTGGTCATACGTGTGCGCGAGGCGTACCGCGGCCTCGAGCATCGCCCAAGGTCCGCAAACCATCAGCAGGAATTTCTTTTTGGCGTGTTGAGCGAGGAAAGCCTCCAGGGGCCGCGTCACAAAGCCCTGGTGGCCGCGCGAACCGTCTTCGGTCGCGAGGGTTATTTGCTCCACAACCGGTTTGAAATCCTCGACTCCGACCAGGTCCGCTTTCGTCCGTCCGCCAAAGAACAGCCGCTGGCGAATTCCCGCTTGCGCCATCTCTCTCGCCGGCAGAAGAAGCGCGGCGATTCCGATTCCGCCGGCGACGTGCAGGACTTCATCGGCCTCGCGGGCCTTCGCGATGTAATCCTCCTTGAAGAATCCGTGTCCGAGCGGCGCGAGCAGTCCGACTTTGTCGCCCGGCTGCAGCCTGGCCATTAAATCCGTTCCCCGGCCGACGACTTTGTACAGGAACTGCAGGGTTTCAGGAGCGGACAGCCTCCGGCTTCCACGCCCGTTGCCCGCCGTGACGTCGTAGATGCTCATCGGCCGGCGCAGCAGAACGTCGGAACGGCCGAGCAGTTGAATCATGGCGAACTGTCCAGGGCGAGTGACGCGTGCCGCGCGCGGAGCGCGAACGCTGAGAAGGAAATGCCCGCCGGTAAGCGGCCGGTTTTCCGTGACGGGCACAATTTCGTCGTACATCCAGAATATGCTAGCAGAACCCCACTGAAATTTGTAAAAGGGTTCTTTAGGTCCAGTCCCCCCGGGCTGTGGTCCATGCCCCACACCTATTTCTCTTCGGCCTTTCGGGGAGTCGGGCCGGGGGCGGCGAAAAGCTCCCGGCGCGCGGTGTCGCAGATGGCTGCGACGGCCGGGTTCTTAATCCTGCGCTCAATCGAGATCGCGTAGAAGTGCATGCGCACCGTGTCGGGCTGGCCGACTCGGCTCAAGCCATACCTGCGACGGATTTCCTGATCGAGCACCAGAGGAGCCGGGAAAATCCCGAGTTGTCCCTCGCCAAAGGCACGGAGCAGGGAAAAGTCGTCAAATTCCCCGACCACAGCGGGCTGGATGTTGTTGGACTGAAACCAGTGATCAAGGCTCAGCCTTAGCGACGTGCCATCGGTGGGCAGCAACAGGGGCGCGGCGTCAAGTGACCGTGGAAAGCGCCGCCGGAAGGATGCGGCGAGTTTGGGATGGGCGTAGAAGCCGACTGCGCACTCACCGATCAGATGGTTGAACGCGCGAACCCTTGCTCCGGGGCCAATGGGCCCGTCCGACAATACCAGATCCAGTTCTTGCGTGGCGAGCAGGCCAATCATCCTGTCAGGGGGATCCTCGCGGCAGATAATCTGCATGGGCGAGGGTAATTGCAGTGCGGGCTCGAGGAGCCGGTAGACGATGCTCTTGGGCAGCACGTCGGCGATGCCGACCAGCAACTTCGGGGCGCGGCCGGTCGGGCGGCCTTTGAGAGCGTCCAGGAGTTCCTGGCCCTTCCCAAAAATCTCCTCGGCGTATCGGAAGACTTCTTTGCCGACCTCCGTGAGCGCGAGGCGACGGCCGGATCGCGTGAAGAGTTCTTCTCCCAGCCGTTCTTCCAGACGACCAATCTGGGCGCTGATGGTCGGCGGGGCCAGCAAGAGTTCGTGCGAGGCGCGGACGATGCTGCCGCTCCGAGCTACGGTCCAGAAGTAGAGCAGATGATGGTAGTTCAGCCATTCCATGCCTCCGAGTTTAGTTAGAAAAAAACGATTTGTCATTTTGAAAGTTTCTACTTTTCTAAGAGAAGATGGACTGCTAAACATAGAGTTGCCGGGCGCGGTGACGCGGCAAGACCGCTGCCGGACAGAAGTCGTACCGTCCGACCACACCGGTCTGTGAAGATGCCTGCCGCAAGGGGCGCGCCCGGCTGAAATGGCCGCACAGATCCTGGTCGCCTGAAGTTTCCGGCAACGAGCGTGTGGCAGAACACGGAGGAAAGATGCAATTAGAGGTGCGGAGCCAGAATGTCGATCTTGCGGACGCGCTGCAGGGCTATATCGAGCGTCGAATGAGGTTCTCCTTGAGCCGGTTTGGCCCGCGGGTCGGCCGCGTCAAAGTACGTCTATCGGATGTCAATGGCCCGCGCGGAGGAGTCGACAAGTCCTGCCGCGCGAGTGTCCAAGTTCTGCCTTCCGGGAATGTGGTGGTGGAGGAAACCGCCCTGAGCCTTTTTACGGCGATCGACCGCGTGGCGGATCGCTTGGGTGAGTGTGTCAGCCGCCAAGTCGGCCGCGGGAAGAAGGCGAAAGGCAGCCGGGAGTCAGTCAGGACGACCGGCGAACTGCAGAAAATCCCCTATTCCGGAAGTGCGTGAATCGAGTGTGAAGGCGCTCACCGCAAACGTCCTGCAAGAAGGCAGTCTGATGTTCGCACGGGGAGTATCCCACGGCTGTAGCCGTCGCGAGAAGGAAGGAGGCTTGAAATGATCCGACTGGAAGAACGCACCGTCCTCATCACCGAAGCCGACAAAGAACAGCTCGAAGCCCTCTTGGATTCCGTCCAGAACGTTCACAAGCGGGACGAGTACTACTTGCAGATGTTGCAGGAAGAGCTCGACCGCGCTGAAGTCGTCGCGGCTGGAGAGATCCCACCCGACGTGGTCACGATGAATTCGCAGATTCGCGTCAGGGATTTGGATGCCGGGAAGTCATTTGTCTGCACCCTCGTGTTTCCTCGCGACGCGGACTTCGCCAGGAGCCGGATCTCGGTCCTCGCGCCCATTGGGACGGCGCTGCTGGGATATCGGGTGGGAGACGTAATCGAGTGGAAAGTCCCTGCGGGCACAAGAAGACTGAGAGTCGAAGAGGTCCTCTACCAGCCGGAGGCGGCCGGAGAAAAGCCTGATCTCGGGAGCGTCCGGGATCTGCCCTCCGCCTATCACATGAGTCTATGAACGGTCATGCTTTAGTCATAGGCCGAAATACATCGCCGGGGAGGTTAGACATGTCCGTGAAAGGAGCAAGACAGCGAACGGGCTGGGAAGAGAAGTCCTTTATTGCCCGGCCACAAATCCTCTTGATCGATGACGACGTGGACGATCTGGAATATACCGAGGGAATTCTTCAGAAACTGGGCTGCGAGGTAAGCGCCGGCACCTCTTTCCAGGACGGCCTGCGGAATTTGGAAGGGGGCGTGTGGGATTTCGTGGTCCTCAGTCAGGGAGGCCCCTCGTTTGAGGGCCGGCGCATTCTGGAATCAGCAGGCAACATCAACCGTTGTCTGCCGGTCCTGGTCTTAACGAGTTGGCACAACATGCGCTGTTACCTGCAGGCTATGCAGTTAGGGGCCGTGGATTACCTGGAGAAGCCGGTTTCCTTGTGGGAAATGGCGCGCCTGCTGGAGACACACCTGCCGCTGCATGCGGTCGCGGCTTGATCTCGGGAGACGGGCCCACCTGTCCCTGACACCAATATGACTTGCGAGGTTTTCTATGCTGGAAGCAATTGTAATCATCGTCGCGCTTGGTGGGCTGGAGCTGATCTTGTGGTGTCTGGGTCATCGGCAGCAGAAGCGGCAACTCGAGCTGCTCGACTCCATCTGGGCGGAACTCGCCATCAGGAATTCCATGATCGAAGACGCCCAGCCCGGGGGCCTCAAAGGAGAACGGCGGTCAGAGCCCGTCACGCATCTCTTCGGCGGTTACTGAGCGTGGGGCAAGAAGCGAGCAGGTCGTCCGGAAAGGAGGTGGCCGAATCTTACAAGTGTTGATTGATCCACCGGCGGATGTGGGGAATGGCGGTTCGGGGAAACCGGTGCGGCGAATTGTAGAAACGGAAATCGAGTGACGCCGCGCGTTGGGCAAGCTGGCGGCGAAATTCCAGGTTCTTCTCGCGCGAATACCACTGGTCGTGAGTTGCCGCAATGTGCAGCACGTGAGTTTTCGATGGTTGGTAAACGTGATTCTCGCTCCAATCGCCCGGCACGCCCCCGCACACGGCGATGACTCCACGGGCTTTGTGCGGGTGAGTGAAAACGAATCGGTAGTTATACGAACAGGGCTGCGAAAACCCCAGCAGGAACACGCTTTCGGGATCCGCGTCGTATTTCCGGGTCGCCAGATCAATGAGCGCCAAGATGTTTCGGTGATGGAGTTCGACCGACTCTTCCATCCTGTAGCTGGTCCCCCAGCCAAAACCCACGTTGTGCTTGTTCTGGTCTTCCCCCAATCGGAAGAAGAATTGATTCGGGCCTTGAAGGGAAATTACGATCATGTGTCCGTCGGCGATGCGTCGCGCCAGGCGCATCATCGAATCCTTGTTTCCCTGGAAGCCGTGCAAGGCGATGAGCAGCGGCCAGCGTTTGCCCGCCCGATGTCCTCGGGGTAGTTCCAAGTCGTAATAGCACTTGATGCGCGCCGTGAGGAAATGTTCCATTGTCTAGGTTCGCGAACTGTAGAACTGCATCCTGCTTCAGTAATTCGGCCAGACCCCGGGAGTGGCCAGCTCCAGCAGATTCCCGTCCGGGTCCCGAAAATAGAGGCTGCGCCCTGCGCGCGGCCACGTGACTCTGCTCTCGATCTCAAC
Source organism: Terriglobia bacterium (assembly GCA_041946825.1). Classification (GTDB taxonomy): domain Bacteria; phylum Acidobacteriota; class Terriglobia; order UBA7540; family UBA7540; genus CAZTHM01. Next base: position 190,329 of record JBHGBD010000001.1, read on the forward strand.
GCCTTTTTCCGTCAACCACGTCTCCCACTCCGCCAGTTCGGGCGCCGAGATGGCGAACGCCGCGTGCAGTTGCCCGGACCCGTCATGCGGCGGGATGACGCCGCCCGGGACCGAAATCGCCTCGCGCGTCCCGCCCGTCTTAAAGAGCAATAGCACGTGGCGATCGCACACGTTAAGGGCGCAGAACCTCTCGTTGGAATCCATCACGGGCCAGCCAAAGACTTTCTGGTAGAACTCGATGGAGCGCGCTACGTTTTCAACATAGAGCGCTGTCTCAACGACTCCGTTGACATGGGGCATTTGTCCTCCGCGCATCACAGAACAGAGTCTTTTGCTTGCAGCCGCGCGACTTCCACCAGGTTGCACTGGAAGGTTGATCCCCCGCCGAGTCGCGTCAGGCGATTCGAGACCAAAGTGTTGATGCCGTGACCTCCAGGCGAATGCTTCGGCCACCAGATGGAATCCGCCATGACCACGCCCGGCCGCATGTCCGTCGTGATCTCGGCCCAGAGCTGGCACTCGCCGCGCTCGTTGAAGACGCGAACCACTTCACCGCTGGCGACACCGCGTGCCCGCGCATCTTCAGGATGGATCTTCAGCGTCGGCCGACCCATCCGCTCGCGCTGCTCCGACACCGCGCCGAATGTCGAATTGAGAAAATGCACCGACGGCGGCGCGAGCAATTGCAGCGGGAAGCGTTCGTGCAGGTCGTGGTTCTCGGGACTTTCCGTGCAGGCGGAGTAGCTGGGCAAAGGATCAAAGCCCAGGTCGGCCATCGCCTGCGAATAGAACTCGATCTTGCCCGAGGGCGTCGCCAACTGCCCGTTTGAGCCGATACCGTCATTGGGGACATTCAAGCGCAGCGTCGCGCCCGCTTTCAGTTTCTCGAAGTCCACTCCCGCCAGGAACGGTGACGGCGAATCCAGCGCCTCCTGCATCACGTCGTGTTCACTGAGGCCAAAGCACGCGTCATCGAATCCCATTTGACGGGCTAGCAACTGGAACACTTCCCGGTTGGGCTTCGCCTCTCCAAGCGGGGCGACCGCCGGCTTGCCGATCTGCAGGTAGTGATGTCCATAGCTCTTGTAGAGGTCGAGATATTCGAGAAACGTCGGGGCGGGCAGGACGATGTCGGCGAAGTCCACCGTATCGGTGTGCACCTGTTCGTGCACGACCGTGAATAGATCCTCGCGGCGCAAGCCGGCGTGGACGCGCGTTTGATCGGGCGCGATGGCGGCGGGATTGCAATTGTAAACGTAGAGGGCCTTGATGGGCGGGTGCTTCTCTTCGAGCAGCACTTCACCCAGTTTGACCATGTTGATTTCGCGGGTCGCAGGCTTGAACTCGTCTTCGCCGGTCACGCGACCGTAGTTGAACTCAAAGCACGGGCCGCTTTCGTGGTGCGCGCCTCCTCCCGGCTTGCGAAACGCGCCGACGAGGCCTGGCAAGCACGCGATGGTGCGCATCGCCATGCCGCCGTTCTCGTGACGCGTCAGGGCGAATCCGACGCGCAGGAACGGCGCGCGCGCCCGGCCGTAATCGCGCCCTAGGCGCTCGATTTGTTCTTCGGATAGGCCGGTGATTTGGCTGACGCGCTTGACGGGATATTCCCCAAGCACTGTATTTCGCAATTGCTCATAGCCCAGCGTGTAATTACGAATATAGTCTTCATCGACGAGCCCATCGCGCACCAGGACGTGCATCAAGCCCAGGGCCAGCGCGCCGTCCGTGCCGGGCCGCGGCATGAGTTGTTCGTCGGCGAGGTGGGACGTCCGATTGCGGCAGGGATCGATCAGCACGACGCGTGCGCCGCGCTTCTTCGCCGCCTTGACGATGGGGACAAAGTGGACGCTGGTGGCGGCGAAATTCATCCCCCAGATGAGAATGAAATCGGACCGCTCGGCCACGCGCAGGTCGGTGGAAGTGTGCTTGCCCAGCGTCATTCCCCATCCCGCCATGGCTGCGGGATCGCAGATGGTGCGCAGCAGGCGGCTCGCGCCCAGGCGATAGAAGAACCGGTGGCCGGCAAGGCGATGAACGATTCCCAGCGAGCCACCGTAGGAGTAGGGAAGGATCGCTTCGCCGCCGTACTCGGCGACGATGGCTTTGAAGCGCGCGGCAATTTCATCCAGCGCTTCGTCCCACGCCATGGGGGCAAATTTACCTTCTCCCTTCGCGCCCACGCGGCGAAGCGGATGGAGCACGCGGAGCGGCGAGTACAGCCGGCGATCGTAATGCGCCACCTTGTGGCAGAGAAAGCCGCGCGTGATGGGATGCTCCGGATCTCCCTGGAGTCGGGTGACGCGGCCGTTCTCGACGGTCACCAGGATGCTGCACGTGTCGGGGCAGTCGAGCGGGCAAACGGTTTTCAGAACTTGGCTGCCGTTTTGACTCATGTGTTTTGCGTCCAGAGGCCCGAACCTGGATTCTAGCATACGGATGGAGATGGCCGCAGGGCCAGTGCGACCGGCAGGGCCCGTCGCGGAGCGCGTGGTGCGATTAGAGGGTGAAATGATACAATGCGCCGCGTCGTCACGAATCACGCCTCAAATCCGAATGCGATTTAAGTCCGCGCCGCCCTGGCGCGGAAGGAGGTCTCACATGCCGCGACCTGAACGCATGCCGCAATATATTGGTGGCCTCTTTCTTCTGATCGGGTTGGTCTTGCTTGCTTTCGCAGGCTGGAGCGGATACCGCCAGCACACGATCATCAAGTCCTGGCCGGAAGTCCAGGCCGAAGTCGTCAAGAGCGAGCTCGTCGACTCCCGCGACGACGACGGCAAGACAATGTACAGTACAGCGATTGAGTTCCGTTATACGGCGGGTGGTAAGGAATTCAGCACTCCCACAAAATCAAATTACAGTACTTCCAGTTACGAAGAAATGAAAACCGAGGTTGATGCTTACGCGCCGGGCACCCGCCACGCAATACGCATCAATCCTTCCAATCCGCGCGACATCCAATATAACGCGGGATATACGCCCGGATTTTTTCTGCTCTCCATCGTTCTGGGAGCCATGGGCGTGGTCTTCAGCGGCCTGAGCATTGTTTTGCTGCTCGCTTTCCGGCCGCAGCGCTCGATCTCCTGCCCTTCCTGCGGCAACGCGGTCGAGCCGGGCCAGAACTTTTGCCCCAATTGCGCGGCGCCCCTGCGGGGGCGGTGATCGCGAGCGGTCCTGGCGGTACAAAATGGCCGTGGCCTTCCGCTCCCTCTCCGCAGGCCGGCCTTTGAACTGCTCCTGATTTTGAGGATACAATCAATCCTTACGGGGACACCGGTCATGGTGGCTTTCGCCAAGACCCTGCTGATCGCGGGCCTGATCGCGCTCAACGCTTTCTTTGTAGCGGCGGAGTTCGCCCTCCTGAGCTTCCGGCGCAGTCGCCTGCAGCAGTTGATCCGCGAAAAGAACACCCGAGCCATTTTGGCCGGCAAGCTGCTCGCTACGCCGAGCGTTCTCTTCTCCGGCCTCCAACTCGGAATCACCGTCGCCAGCCTGCTGCTCGGTTGGCTTGGGGAATCCTCCCTGGCCGAATCGCTTCGCGGTCTGCTGGAAAGCAGGTTGGAGCTGTTTGCGGGTGCTGCATCTCACGGCATCGCGATCGTTGTCGCCTTCATGTTCATCACAGGCCTGCTGATGGTCCTGGGCGAACTTGCCCCCAAGACGGTCGGGTACGAGCGCGCCGAAACGGTTTCACTGCTTGTCGCCTGGCCTTTGACGGTTTACATGCGTTTCGCCCACTACCCGGTTGTCTTCATGGACTGGCTGGCGAACCGCGTGGCGCGTGTCGTAGGCGTCGAAGCGTCCGTCGGACATCGCGAGGCGCACACCTCCGAGGAAGTCAAGCTGATCGTCTCCGGCATTCGCAAGCGCGGCCTGCTCGGCGAAGAGCAGGAGGAGATGATTCACAGCGTCTTCGATCTCCACAACATGCACGTTCGCGAAATCATGGTGCCCCGGCCGAAGATCACCTGCCTTCCCTTGACGCAGGATCTGCGCTCGCTTCTGGCGCGGATTGTGGAAGACCGCTATTCGCGCGTGCCGATCTACGACGGTTCGCCCGACCGGATCGTCGGCATCCTTAACACGAAGGACCTGCTGCGGGTGGCGTACGACCGCCTGCGGCAGCGCATCCCGCTTGACGATCCGCTGGATCTGCGCGCCCTGCTCTACAAGCCCATGATTGTGCCGGAGAGCATGTCACTCGACCAGATGCTCGACGAGAGCCGCCAGCGTCATTCGCAGATGGCCCTGGTGGTGGATGAATTTGGAACCTTCGTGGGACTCGTGACGATGGAAGACCTGCTCGAGCAGATCGTGGGGGAAATCCAGGACGAATACGACCGCGAGGAGAAAGCGATCCACAAAGTGGCCGAAAACGTTCTGGTCATGGACAGCTCTCTCGGCTTGCGCGAACTGGCCGATGATTACGATATTGTCGTGCCGCGCGACGCGGGCTACGCAACGCTTGCGGGCTTTGTTCTGGATCGGCTGGGCAAAATTCCCCAGGGAGGCGAGAGTTTCGAATTCGACGGCCGGCGCTTCACGGTTCTGGAAATGGAAGGCCGGCGGGTCGCGAAGGTGAAAGTCGAGAAATTACCTGCCGCCACCGTGGCGCCCAAGGCCCCGGCGCAGACGAACTAACTGCGTGTCTTCCTTCAGAACGGCGCTAGCCCAACATCACTCCCACTTCCGCCCCGCGGTTGACGTTCATGGCCTTGGCGGCCGAACCGCGGTTGGTGCACACCTCGATGAATCCCGAGCTGCCCACGATGGCAAACAGCTCGGAGGGTTTGCCCATCGCGTAGGCGAGGTTGAGCTTGGTGACTTCCAGTTGGCCGATGAGGATTTTGAAAGGTGGAGGGGTTTCCTGAAAAAGCTGGGGAATATCTTCCGGCGTTATATTGGTAGTGATATTTCCGAATTTGTCGATTCTAATCACGACGCCTTTAACCAACTGGTCGCTGACCTTCTTCGGTTTCGGCGACGTAAATTTCGCGTAGTCTTCGATGGGTTCGCCGAATTTGTCCACTTCCAGCCCCTTGCTGAGCCAGCCGGCGATGGGCGCAAAGACGTCGCGTCCGTGAAACGTGTTGCTGACAGGGTTCAGGAAGTAGTGGTCCGACGTCACGTGGCGCACTTCCACGGACTCTTCGCGCTCGTAGACGAGCGAGAGCACGCCGTTATCGGGCGCGATGAACTTGTGTTCCATGGTCCGCGCCAGAAGCGGCCGCCGCGCCGTGCCCACGCCCGGATCAACCACCACCAGGTGGATCGTGTCGGAAGGGAAGAAGCGGTAGCTCTGCGCGAGAACGAAGGCCGCATCGAAGATATCGTAGGAATTGACCTGATGGCAAACGTCGACGATCAAGGCCTCGGGATTGATGCCCAGGATGACGCCTTTCATTACTCCCACGAAGTGATCGTTATGGCCGAAGTCGGTAATCAGCGTGACGACCTGTTTGCGCGGCAAAGTGCCTCCCTGGACTGTGGCGTGAAAATTGTCGAAGTAAAGAAGGCAAGCTATCCGAAAGGGCTCTCTTTGTCAAGGCGCGGCGAATGCGCCGCCGGCTTTCAATCGCGATTCGCGGTTCCCACCCGCCCGAAACGCGTGAAATCGTACGCGGGATCCAATTCCACGGTGTGCAGCCAGGCGCGGACGGCGTCGTCGACTTCGCCCAGTTCGACGAACGCGAACCCCAGCGCGTGGTGGATGAAGGCGTCCTGATAGCGGTAAGTGAGCGCCTCCTCGTACGCGGCGCGCGCGCCCGCCCAATTCTCGAAGCGAATGCACTGAAAGCCGCGCTCGCACGCCGCCGCCCAGAGACCGGAACCCAGTTGTGGTGCGACGGTCACGGCATACTCGCCTTTCATTGCCCGCAGTTTGCGTGCGCATTCGAGCAGGTTCTCGCGCGCGGGAGACTGCGGAAAGATGGCGACGGACTGCACGAGTTCGCGCAGCGCCCGGTTCAAGTCGCCGGCCGTGGGCGCGGCGGAATAGAGCAGCTTCAAACCGCTGCGGTAGCGCTCGCGGCTCTCCAGCAGCGATTCCGTCCGGACCAGAAACTCCTCCGCCTTGGCGTGGTCGGGATCGAGTTCGAGGGCGCGGCGATAGCACGCCGCGGCGCGTTCCAGGTTTCCCGTCGAGCCGTGCGCGTTCCCCAGGACATAATGTGCGGTGGCGTGTTCGGGCGCGGCCTGCACGGCGCGCGTCAGCGCCTCCAGCGCCAGGTCGGGGTGCTGAGTCTCGAGATAGCAGACGCCCAACTGCAGCCACGCTTCGCCATTCGCGGCGTCGTCCACGACGACTTCGCCGAGAAGTTCGATGGCGGCGGGAAAATCCGCCTGGCTCAGCGCCTCCATCGCCCGTTGAAACTTTTCGCTCGCGACTTTGTCCCCCATTCAGCTCTGTCGGTTGCTGTGTCGCCTGCCAATTCTCAACTCTTAACTCTCAACTCCGAACCCCGAACCCCGAATCCCTACTTCGAAAACTTCGCCCGGAATTCTTCCGGCGTCAGCGGCGCGACCGTGGCAGTCCCGAGGTTTTCGTCCACATGATCGCGCTGGCACATGCCCACCAGCGCGCAGGTGATGCCCGGAGTCGAGCGCACGAACTGGATGGCGCGCTGCGCGTCGCTTTTCTCGCGCGGAAAAGAATTGCGGATGTGCATCGGCAAACCCTTGGCCAGGTGGCCTTGCATGATGCTGGCGCTGGCGAAAACCATCAGCCGCCGGGCGCGCGCCACTTCCAGAAACGGCGCCCTGCCGTTTTCCCATTCCTGAGTTGGAGCCACCAGCGCTTCCGGCATGGCGAAGCTGAAGGGCAGTTGGACAGCGCGGAAGTGATGGTCGTCGCCGCCGACCTCGCGGGCGACGGCGAGAGCGTTGACGAGCGCGATCGCCTCGCGCGCCTCCGGGCCCACGCGGTAGGCGTTCCAGGTCGCCGTCCCGTAAAGGCGGATCTTCCCGTCCGCGACGGCGCGCTCCAGCGTTTCGAACGCCGCGCGCAGGCGGCGATAGAATTCTTCGCGTGAGACGTCGCCAAGCTGCGTTTCAGGATTGTGAATGTAATAGATGTCGATCGACCCGACGCCCAGATTCTGGCGGCTCTGCTCGATTTGGTTTTCAAGATACGCCGGCGCCATCACATGGCAGCCCGCCGCCACATCCTCCGGCTTGACCAGTCCGGTCGAGATCAGCTTCTCTTCAAAATACGCGGCAGGGTCGGCGGGCTCATCGCCATCGAAGGTGAGAAACCCGCCTTTGGTGGCAAGAACAACTTCGTCGCGGCGAAGCGTCCCGGCTTCGAACATCGCCGCCAGCGCCTTGCCAATCGAGCGCTCGCTGCGCTGGTGGCGGTAGTTGATGGCCGAGTCGAAGTGGTTGACGCCCGCCTGCGCGGCGCGCATCACGGCGTCGGTGTAAAGCTGGTCATAAGTCGCCGTCGGCTCGCCGAGGTAAGTGCCGAGTCCGATGGAGGAGATCCAGAGGTTATGAGCTCTGCGGAAATGATTCGGCAGGCGGGTCCTGAAGCGCGCGTGATAACGCTCGGTCCCTTCGAAGGTGGCAAAGCCTGGTATCAACATGTGCGGCCGGTCCCCTGAAAACAGCGACCACCAATCTTTTATCCTGTCTGGCCGCGCTTGGCAAGCCGGGAGTCGGATTCACTTTTCGCCGCGAAGGCGCTGGTACGCTGCCGGGTGCCGGTTTGGAAGGCCGTAGACGGGATTCCAGTCGTTCCGGACGGCGCGGAGCGCGGTGAGGTTCAAGTCGCCCACCAGAACCCCTTCACTCTCGTCGAGTTCGTCCTGCGTGCCCCCTTCGAAGTCCAGGATCGAGCTGGTGCCCGTGTTGCGTGGCGCCCCGTAATTCACGCGCACGATAAACAGCCGGTTTTCGAGCGCCCGGGTCTGGTAGAGGTGGACGAGCAAAGGCCGCGAGAAATCCTCCGTGCAGTAGGGATTGAAAACCACCTCCGCCCCGCCCAGCGCCAGCTCGCGTGTGGCCTCGGGATGCTGGATGTCGTAGCAAATCTCGATTCCGACCTTCACCTTGACTCCGCCAACCTCTATTTCCCAGACCGGGAAGCCGTCGCCATGGTTCACGCCGGAAGCGAGCATCCAGTTTTGCAGGTGGACTTTGCTGTAGGTTCCCTGGATCCGTCCCTGCGGGTCCATCAGTACCGCCGAGTTGAAGAGCTTGCCGCCGCGATTTTCATCCATCCCGAAAACGATCCAGATTCCGAGCTCTCGGGCCAGGGCTGCGAAACGCTCGGTGGCGGGTCCGGGAATCGTTTCGGCGGCCGCCAGGATTTTCGCGCGCTCGGCGACCAGCGCCGGCGCGTTCACCTCGGCGCCGGGCGGCAAATCGACTCGGGCGTATCCCTGCACAGACGCTTCGGGCGTACACACGATCCTGGCGCCGCGCGACGCCGCTTCACGGATCAGCTTCTCGGCGCGCGCGAGATTGTAGGCCTTGTCGTAAAGCCGGCCGTCCATCTGGATCAAGCCGACGCGAATCTTCTCCTCCGCTCTGGCGGCGAACGGGGCCATGATGACGAACGACAGAAGCAGCGGCATAAAGACGATTGGATTGCGCATAAGCGTCTCCTCCGGCCGATCAACCTACCACAGGGCGGCGTTTCACCCAATCCGGGATCGCACCGGCCAAAAGAGTCTACCTCACGCGTGACATGCCTTGGCGGGTTTCCTGGGCCAGTACAGACATCTGTCTTTTGATGTTCGCCATCAGGCTCTGAGTAGGATTGCGCGTCCTACCCTATTCGCGCTGGACTTTGACGAGGAAGATGGGGATTTCGGCTTCGTGGCGGACTTTGGTGATGGTGGTGCCGTAGATCAGGTCGGAGAGCAGCCGATGGCCGTGGGTGGTCATGGCGATCAGGTCGCAATGCTCGGCGCGCGCGGTCTTGAGGATTTCATCCGCTGGCTCGCCAGTCGAGTGGAGCGCCGAGACGCGGAATCCCTCGCTGCTGAGTTCCTTCTCGACATGGTCGAGGTACTCGCGTGCCTCGACGATTTCCGGCGAGTCCGAGAGGTTCAGATCGCGCTGCCAGCGCGCCACCCAGCCGTGTGAAACGTGGAACAGCAGAATATCCGCCTGCATCAGCCGGGCGAGTTCCTTGACCTGCGGAAGAATCGCCTGGTCGGCCTTCGTGCGGTCGAGCGCTACCAGGATTTTCTTAAACATGCCTTCGCCATTTCCGCGGGTTTTGAATGTAGCCGCAGTGTTGTCATCCTGAGCGGAGCGAAGGATCCTTTTCAGTTGTCTTTGAGCAACTGCCGAGATGCTTCGCTTCGCTCAGCATGACATCTTATTGTTTAACTCAGCCAGCTCGCCACGGTCTGAACCAGCAGGTAGACGTTCAGCCCGGCGATGATCGCGGCCACGATCCAGGCCAGAATTTTCACCCAGCGCGGATTCGCAAACTCGCCCATCTTAGCCCGGTCGCTGGTGAATTGCACCAGGGGAACGACCGCGAAAGAAAGCTGCAGGCTCAGGATCACCTGGCTAAAAATCAGCAGTTGCGCCGTCCCGCGCGTGCCGTAAAACGCCACGGCGATTATGGCCGGAACTATGGCGATCAGCCGCGTGATCAGCCGCCGCAGCCACGGCGCCAGCCGGATATTCAGAAAGCCTTCCATGACGATCTGCCCCGCCAGCGTGCCGGTCAGCGTCGAGTTCTGCCCGGAGCAGAGCAAGGCAATCGCAAACAGCGCGCTCGCAAACGGAATCCCCAGCAGCGGCGAGAGCGTGTGATAGGCGTCCTGAATTTCCGCCACTTCCGTCATGCCGTGGCGATGAAACGTGGCGGCGGCCATTATCAAAATCGCGGCGTTGATGAAAAATGCGAAATTGAGCGCCAGCGCGGAGTCGAGGAAATTGTATTTCATCGCGGTCTTCAGGCCGTCGCGCGTGCGCTCGATGGCGCGTGTCTGCACGACCGAGGAGTGCAAATAGAGATTGTGCGGCATCACCGTCGCGCCCAGGATTCCGATGGCGATATAGAGCATCTCGCGATTCGTGAAGAGTTCGCCCGTGGGAACGAAGCCGCGCGCGATGGCGCCCAAGTCCGGTTTGACCAGAATGATTTCCGCGAGGTAACAAAATCCGATGGTCCCGATCAGCACCATGACGATCGCTTCCAGAATCCGGAAGCCGCGGTGTTGCAGATAGAGGATGGCCAGCACGTCGAGCGCGGTCAGGCACACACCCCAAATCAAGGGAATGCCAAACAACAGATTGAGCGCGATGGCCGACCCGATCACTTCCGCCAGGTCGCAGGCGGCGATGGCCAGTTCGCAGAGAATCCACAACACGAAACTTGCGGGGCGCGAATAGTAGTCGCGGCAGGCTTGCGCCAGGTCGCGCTGCGTGACGATCCCGAGCCGCGCTGCCAGCGTCTGGAGCAGCACGGCCATCAGGTTCGAAATCATCAGCACGAAGATCAGGCGGTAGGCGAACCGCGAGCCGCCGGCGATATCGGTGGCCCAGTTGCCCGGGTCCATGTAACCGACGGCCACCAGGAATCCCGGGCCCGAAAACGCCCAGAGTTTTCGCCAGAAAGTCGCCGCGGCGGGAACCGCCACGGTCCGGTGGACTTCCCGCAGGGAGGGGACCGCCGGCGCGTCGTCATAGGATCTTGCGGGGGTGTCAGCCATGATGCGAAAGGATGTTAACCGAGGTTAACAATCTGTATTTATATCAATTAAGAAGTGATCCGTCAAGGGCATTTCGCGGGACGAAATGCGAAAAGGAGATTACTTGGGCCGCGACGATGCCGAATCCGCCAGCGCCTCGAGAGCGCGAGCTTGGGCGCCGATCTGCTCAACCCACTGGCGGTCTTCAATCGAGGGGAGGTTGGCGTGGACGTTTTCGAGTGAGCTCTTGCGGCCGGCTTCGGCCAGGTAGAGGGCGACGGTCAGGTCGGAGACCGCTTGCGACAGCGCGATCGGGAGCAGAGCCCTGACCATCCGGGCGGTTTCGACGCAGAGTTCCGCGGTTTCAAGCGGCACGAGCGCGGCTCCTTTGCTGGCGTCTTCGATGACGTGCGCGCGCGCGGCTTTTTCGGCGGGTGTGTCCTTGGGGAGGCGAAAGGCGGCGAGCACGGCCTGGTAGCTTGCGGCGTCGCGGTCCACATTCTCGAGCAGCCGGGCGCGCGCGTGTGAGAGTTGTTCGAGCGATTCTCGCAGCACCGCGTGATGCCCCTCCGAGGATTTGCGCTTCAGGGTGATGCCGGCCACCATTTCGCCCAGCGCCGCGGCCAGCGCGCCCGCCAGCGCCGCGACGCTTCCGCCGCCGGGCGTGGGCGTGGCGTTGGCGACGGCGGCCACAAACCCTTCCGCGAGTCCGCGCAGATTCGGCGCCGCGGCTGTCGAACTCTTTTGCGCGAGAACTTCCGCCAGGCGGTTCTCGACGATCAATTCCGGCCGGAAATTCTCAACCTTGAGATGCTGGACCGCGACGTCCTCCAACGCGCGGCGCGGAATCAGCCCCACGATTTCGCTGCGCACAACGCTCGCGCCTTTCGCCGCTGCCTCCGCCGCGACCGCGTCGAAGACCACCACGAGCGGCGTCGTTTCGAAGTCCGTCAAATTCATCGAGACCTGCGCCAGGTTGCGGGCCTTCAATTCAACGCCCATGGCCTTGACGCAGGGAAACCCGCCGCTCGAGGCGCGAATCTTTTTCGCAATGGCCTTTGCCAGAGACACGTCGGGAGTGTTCAAGTTGATGTTGTAGGCAATCAGAAATTTGCGCGCGCCGACCACGGTCGCGCCCGCGGTCGGATGCAGCGCCGCGTCGCCAAAATCCGGCCGCCGCTCGGGATTCGCGGCGATCTCCTCGCGCACGCCTTCGAACTGGCCGCGCCGGATGTTTTCGAGATTCCTTCGCTCGGGCTTGCGCGCCGCGGCTTCGTAGAGATAAGTGGGAATCTTGAACCGCACCCACGCCTGTTCCGCCACCCACTCGGCGATGCGCACGCAGTCCTCCAGCGTCACCCCGGAAATGGGAACGAACGGCACCACGTCGGTCGCGCCCAGGCGCGGGTGCGCGCCGCGATGCTTCGTCAGGTCGATCAGTTCCGCCGCCTTGCCGATCCCGCGCAGCGCCGCCTCGCCGATACTCTCGCGCGTTCCCACGACAGTAATGACCGAGCGGTTGTGGTCGGCGTCCATCTCGCGGTCGAGGAGATAAACTTCCGGCCCCGCCAGCAGCGCCGCGATGATGGCGTCAACTCTCTTTTCGTCCCGCCCTTCGCTGAAATTCGGCACGCACTCGATGAGGGTCTGCATGTCCTCAATCTATCACGGGTCTAAGCGTTGTGGGCTGCGAGTGGTTGGTTGTGGGCCGTTGGTTGTTGGGAGGTAGCCACGGCATGTTCTTTATGCCGTGGGTACGCACGGTTGAAAGCCCACGGCGCAAAACCGGTGCCGTGGCTACCGCTCTTAAATCCTGAATCCTAAATCCTGAATCCTGAATCCTTCAATTCACTTTCAGCGTCAGGTCGAGGGTGCGCGAGATGGAGGTTGAGCCGGAAGTGTAAGTCCCGGTCACAGTCAGCGTGTAGGTTCCCGCCGGAGTGCCGGTGTTGCCGCCTCCCCCGCCGGTTTCTCCGCCGCATGCCGGCCACAGCAGCAACGCCAACAGTGCGGCTGCCAGTAGAGGCGGCCCGATGGGCCGTCTGCCGAGACGTTCCACCGGAACGTCTCTACGTCGTCTGTCACCCCCGCGCAGCCACGCGACAGCCGCAAGCATCAGCACCATCAGCCCCAGCATGAAGGGCGCGCCATGGCGTTCCCACGGCAGCCTCGGCAGCGCTGGATCCCCGCCTGCGCGGGGATGACCGCCGATTTGTGGGAGCGCGAGCGCCCGCGCCGCGGTCGTGACGCTGACCGTAAACGGCGCAGCATTGATGCCGTCGAGGCTCACGGCAGTAGGTGACACGCTGCATCGGGCCCCCTGCGGCTGGGAGCTCTTCCAGGTGCACGCGAGGGTCACTGATCCGACAAAGCCGTAGGGGATCGGGTAGAGCCGGAGACCATAACTGGCCGTCTGGCCGGCGGAAACGGTCTGCGAATTGGAGCCACTCACCATGAAATCGGCTGGCGGGCCTTGCAGGAGCACACTGTGTGGGCTGCCGGAGGCGTTGCTGGTAACCGTGAGCGTTCCCCTCGCGTAGTCCTCGGTATCTGTGGGAGTGAACACCACGTCGATTGCGCAGCCCCCACCAGGCGCCAGGGTCGAACCGCAGGTGTTTTGAGTGCCCAGGGCGAAAGCGCCCGATGTAGCGATGCTGTAGATGGACAATCGTCCATCGCCGGGGTCGGTGAGCGAAACAGTTTGAGCGGCGCTGGTAGTCCCGGGAGTCTGAAAGTCAAAAAACACTGCCCGGGGTGAGAGGGCGACGGCAGGGCCGGGTTGCGGGGAGATTTTCGCAACAAACGCGTCCCCATATGTACCCCCGGTATCCCGACGTGCCGGCTGGAGTGGATTTTCCGTCGGGAAGTCGTCCGAATTCGTATATCCCGCGATGTAGGCATTACCCGAGGCATCCACGGCCACACCGTATCCTCCTTCGTTGCGGCTCCCGCCCAGGTAGGTTGAAAACACGAGAGCGTCACCCGCAGGGCTGAATTTGGCCACGAAGGCGTCGGGGAAGTCAGTGTAGCCCGAAATCATAGCCTGTACGGGAGTCCGAACGAGGAGGTTTTCGCCTGCGTTGCCCGTGACGTACGCGCTGCCGTAAGTGTCAACCGCAATAGCCCCGGGACCCGCTCCCCCCAAGTAGGTTGAGTAGACCAGAGCATCACCGGCCACGCCGAACTTCGTCACGAACCCGGCAGAGTAAGCGTCACCCAAATCGTCCTGAAGGGCATTGAGAGTGGGGAAATCGCGGGAGCATGTAACACCCGTCACGTAGGCATTGCCGGTCGTGTCCACAGCGATGCCTCGCGCATAGTCACCGGAGGTGCCGCCGAGGTAGGTTGAATACACTGCGGCATCCCCCAAAGGATTGATTTTAGTTACAAAGGCGACGGTGGAGTTGCCGGCGAGAGCAGATTGCAAGGCATTGAGCGTGGGAAAATCAGTTGACCGCGTTTCTCCCGCCACGTAGGCATTGCCAGACGCGTCCACGGCGATGCTGGAACCTCGGTCGGAGCCGCTCCCGCCCAAATACGTCGAATACGTGAGCGCGTCTCCTGCCGGACTGAACTTGGTCGCGAATACATCGTCGTCCCCCGCGAGGTTGGCCTGGAGGGGGTTGACCATCGGGAAGTCGATCGAGCGCGTATAGCCCGTCACATAGGCGCTGCCCGAGGCATCTACGGCGATACCCGGGGCGTAGTCCCAGTCTGAGCCGCCCAAATACGTCGAGTAGACGAGGGCGTCCCCGGTAGCGTTGAGCTGGGTCACGAATGCGTCCTCAAGACCCTGATGGGGTTGGAGGGGGTTTTGGGTTGGAAAGTCGTCGGATTCTGTAAGGCCGGTTAGGAAGGCGTCGCCGAACCCGTCCAGGGCAATTCCCAGAGCGTAGTCATTGAATGTACCTCCGAGGTAAGAGGAGTAAACAATGGCATCCCCCGTCGCGTTAATCTTGGTCACAAAGGCGTCGCCAGTCGCTCCCGGGTTGGGATTAGCGTTGATCCCTTGCACAGGATTCACCGTCGGGAAGTCAGTGGAGACCGTTTGGCCGGCTACAAACACGTTGCCCAAGCTATCCACGGCAATGGCATTTGCGTTGTCAGCGCTATCCCCTCCGAGGTAGGTCGAATAACTGAGCACCGGGTCGATGACGAGGGGGCGCGTGCGATCGTAGGCGCCGAGCTCGAAGCCAACGCGGTTGCCGGCGAGGAGAACATAGCGGCCGTCCACGGATTGCCGATTGAGGATTGAAGATTGATGATTGGACCGGTCGGGATTTGGGGTTCGGGATTCGGGGCTCGGGGATTTTGGATTTGGAGACTCGCCGTCCGCGACGGTCCGATCGGCCCGGGAGGATGAGCCCTGGGAGCTGACTTTCAACCTTCGACTTTCAACTTTCGACTTCTCCTGAAATACCACCGGCTTGTGGAAGCGCACCTCGCCGGCTTGGGTCGAAATCACCAGATCGCCGTTCGCAGCGATTTTCGACTTTCGATTTTCGAATTTCCAATTTCCAGTTTCCAATTTCCAATTCCCAATTTCCAATTTTGAATTTCCAGTTTCTATCTCCAGCGCAATGGCATTCGGGTTCGCTCCCGGCGCGACCACGAAATCGTATTCCAGTTGTGCGCCGAGGGTTGCGGCTTCTTCTGACTCCTGACTCCCGGCTCCTGAATTCCTGCCGTAATAAACCAAATCGATGCCCGGATAGACCTTCTCGTATTTCACTTTGGCGTAGTTGGCGACATTCGTCCGCCACTTCTTCGGATCGTTGCCGATGAAGTAGTTCGACCTGCCCGGCAGTGGCTCCACACCCGCAACTTTTGCTTGGGGATTCGCCCCGACGAGCTTCAGGCGCAAAATATCCGGGACTCGCGACTCGGGACTCGGGACTGGGGCATTTGTGATTTGTGAGGTGTGATTTGTGATTGAAAAGGCGGACGCTGGGCGCCGGTCCTCATCCGTTGCATCGAGCATCTGCAGCGGACCACGGACCAAGGACCAAGGACGTGCTTCTCCTTTTGCCTTTTGCCCTTTGACCTTTTCCTTTTGACTTTCCGCCCGATTCCGCGCGCGCAGCGCCAACACCGCCGTGTCACCCGTCAAAAACATCGTGTACCCGCGCCCGCGGGAGGTGAATTTGACTTGTTTGTCGGTTTGGCCGTGGTTGGCCTCGAACGCCAGCGGCAGATTACCATAGCTCCCGACGCGGCGCGCCTGGGGTGTGGAACGCGTTGGGGTTGAAGTTATGGCGCCTGAAGATTCCCCTGAGGGGCTCGTAGAAACAGACCGCTCGCGTGGGCCATCGCGGCCATCTGCGTGGCGCGAGGCGGGGGCAGGCATCCTGAGCGTCCCCACTAAGAGCAGAATCGCTGCCGAAATCCACCCATAAAAGAAAGATCGTGTCTGAAAATGATCCATTCCGGCAACCTCCGGGGAAGGAACGGTTGTTGCGAGGGGCGGGGCGCCGCTCGGCGAGAGGCGGGCGGCAACAGAGGATCGTTTATCACCCGGTTAAGCTGATGTCAAGAATATAAATTGCTTCGACTGGAAACTGACTTGCCGGACCGGGGGGCGCCCGACGTCCGTGCGCCCGGAAGCGCGAAGGCTTCCGGGTAACATCAGGAGACGCTACATAAAGAGGCTATGAAGAGGAGATAAGCCCGGAAGTGTGGCATTTTGCCCCACTGCCTGAACGCCCCCTCTACGACGGTCGTACTCTCTATCTTATTGAGTCTACAATGGTTATCTTTAAACTCGAATTCGGTCTGGAGCGAATTTTGAGACAGATGAGACGGATGAGACTTTCGCTGGTTGAGCGTTCTGAATCGCTCGATGCCGCGCGTCGAAGTCAAGCTTCCATCCGCGAATGGATAATGCGCCCGCGCTTCACGGTCAGCGCGCAATGGTTGCGCGCGAAGTAGTAGGGAATCTCGCGATAGTCGGCAACGTCCATCACGATTACGTCAGCTTGCTTGCCGGGTTCGAGCGAGCCCAGCCGATCGGCGCGCCGCAGCGAGTAGGCGCCATTGATGGTGGCGGCCGATAGGGCTTCCGCCGGCGTCATGCGCAGGGCGCAACAGGCCAGCGAAAGAATGAACTGCATGTTGAGGGTGGGGCTGGTGCCGGGATTGAAGTCAGTGGCGAGGGCCACCGCCGCGCCCGCATCGATCAGGCGTCGGGCCGGAGGATAGTGGTGCAGTCCGAGGTGGAAGTTAGCGCCGGGAACGAGTGATGCTACCGCGTCCGAGTCCGCCAGGGCGCGGATATCCGCGCTTGTCACATGGTCGAGGTGGTCGGCGGACGCGGCGCCCAGTTTGATCGCGAGTCGCGTCGCGCCTGAGCGACTGAGTTGCTCGGCATGAACTCGCGGGACAAGGCCGTGATCGATGCCCGCCTTGAGCACTCGGCGGCACTCCTCGACCGTAAACGCTCCAGAGTCGCAGAAGCAGTCCACAAACTCGGCGAGTTCCCTTTTCGCCACCACGGGAATCAGCCGTCGGCTCATCATGTCAACGTAGGCTTTGGCGCGGCCGCGGTATTCCGGCGGAAGGGCGTGCGCGGCCAGAAGCGTGGGTACGAGTTCGAGCGGCGTCGCTCGTTGCAGGCGACGGATGACCTCGAGCATCTTCAGTTCGCCCGCGACATTGAGGCCGTAACCGGATTTCACTTCGACGGTCGTCGTGCCGTGAGCGGCGAATTGCGCGAGGAAGCGAGCTGCCTGCGCGACCAGTTCGCGGTTCGTCGCCCGTCGCAGGAGCCGGGCAGAATGCGCAATGCCGCCGCCCGCGCGCGCGATCTCCTCGTAAGTCATTCCCTTGATGCGCCGCTCGAAATCGTCCACGCGGTTCGCGGCAAAGACCAGATGCGTGTGGGAATCGACGAAGCCAGGCATCACGACCCGCTCGCGGCAGTCAATCGAGCGGGCCTTGAGACGTCGCGCGTCGCGAGCCAATTCGCGAGTTTTTCCGACGCGCAGAATTCCCCCATGCTGCGTCAGAAGGGCGCCGTCGCGAATCATCCCCAACTCGCCCAGCGCCGCGCCCCGACGTGGCACTGCCGGTCCGGCGAGCGTCAGCAACTGCGCGGCGTTGTGGAGGAAGAGGACACGTGAGCCGTGGGGCGTCATTTGACGGTGAAAACCCTTTTGCTAAAATATCCTCGAAATCCGCCGAGGAGACTGAACATGCCCAGCTACGAGTTTGTCTGCAAAGAGTGCAAGAAAACCTTTACCCTCACCATGACGCTGGAGGAGTACGACAGGAAACGATTCGCCTGCCCCAAATGCAAAAGCAAGAAGGTCGAGCAGAAGCTGGCCGCCTTCTTTGCGGTCACGTCGAAGAAGAGCTAGTGGCGAGTGAGCGGCCGCGAGTGGCGAGCGTCAATTGCCGCCGGTCACTCGTCACTCGCCACCGGTTTCATCGGAACCTTCACGCCCGCCTGCTCCGCGAACCTAATCGCTTCGTCATACCCCGCGTCCACATGCCGCGCGACGCCGATACCAGGGTCGTTGGTGAGAACGCGGTTGATACGCCTGGCCATTTCCGGCGTGCCGTCGGCGACGGTGACTTGCCCGGCGTGCAGGGAGTAGCCGATGCCCACACCTCCGCCGTTGTGAAACGACACCCAGCTCGCGCCGGATGCCGTATTGAGCAGCGCGTTCAAGATCGGCCAGTCGGCGATGGCGTCGCTGCCGTCTTTCATGCTTTCGGTTTCGCGGAAGGGCGAAGCGACCGAACCGCAATCGAGGTGGTCACGCCCCATGACGATGGGAGCCTTCAATTCGCCACGGGCCACCAGATCGTTGATGCGCTCTCCGAAAAGCGCGCGCTCGCCGTAACCCAGCCAGCAGATCCGCGCGGGCAATCCTTGAAATTTGACGTGTTTCCTCGCCAGTCGAATCCAGCGGTTCAGAATGGCGTTGTCGGGGAAAAGTTCGAGGACGAGATCGTCGGTGCGAAAGATGTCCCCCGCCTCACCTGAAAGCGCCACCCAACGGAACGGCCCGCGACCTTCGCAGAACAACGGGCGTATGTAAGCCGGAACAAAGCCCGGAAAGTCGTACGCTTCTTTAACGCCGCCATGTTCGAAGGCCATGGTGCGGATATTGTTGCCGTAATCAAATGTGGCGGAGCCGAGCTTCTGCAGCGCCAGCATACCCGATACATGCCGCGCGATGGATTCGTAGGAACGCTTGAGGTAGTCCTCGGGATTCCGTACCCGGAGTTCGCCGGCATCTTCGAGACTCAATCCCCCGGGGATGTAGCCGTTCAACGGGTCGTGGGCGCTCGTCTGGTCGGTGAGGAGATCGGGGACGACGCCGCGGCGCGCAAGCTCGGGAATAACCTCGGCGCAGTTGCCCACCAGACCGACGGAGACGGCCTGTTTCTGGCGCACGGCGTTCTTGAGGATGCGCAGCGCCTCGTCGAGGTCGTTGACGCAAATATCGCAATATCCGGTGCGAATGCGCCGCTTGATCTTCTCTGCGTCCACCTCGACGCCCAGAAAGGCCGCTCCATTGAGGGTGGCGGCAAGCGGCTGCGCGCCCCCCATGCCGCCCATGCCGCCCGAGACCACAAGCTTGCCGGCGAGGTCGCTGCCGAAGTGCTTTTGCGCCGCCGCCGCAAACGTCTCGTAAGTGCCCTGGAGGATCCCCTGCGTCCCGATGTAGATCCAGCTCCCGGCGGTCATCTGGCCGTACATGATCAGTCCCAGTCGCTCGAGTTCACGGAACTTTTCCCAGGTCGACCAGTGGCCGACCAGGTTGGCGTTGGCAATCAGCACGCGGGGCGCCCACTCGTGTGTTTGAAACACGCCGACAGGCTTGCCGGATTGCACGAGCAGAGTCTCATCGTTTCCGAGTCCTCGGAGAGCCTTGACGATGGCGTGGAAACATTCCCAGTTTCTCGCCGCCCTTCCGGTGCCGCCGTAAATAATCAGATCCTGCGGCCGCTCAGCAACTTCCTCGTCGAGGTTGTTCATCAGCATCCGCAGCGCCGCTTCCTGCTGCCAGCCTTGGCAGGTGACCTCCGGGCCGCGCGGGGCGCGAACGGGGCGGTATTCGCGCGCTTTGCCGGCTTGACC
This sequence comes from Terriglobia bacterium, assembly GCA_041946825.1. GTDB lineage: Bacteria > Acidobacteriota > Terriglobia > UBA7540 > UBA7540 > CAZTHM01. Next base: position 210,075 of record JBHGBD010000001.1, read on the forward strand.
CGCCAAGTGAGTTGTTACCGGATCGGGCATGGTCGAATCCTCTGGGATGAATCTTAGCCCAGTAATCCTGAATCTGAAAGGGCGCGAAACGCGCGACGGAGCAGGGATGTTGACTCCGGTACGGAGGAGTGGTAGTTTCCCCGATGGCTCGCTGGCTGGGAAGTTCCTTCCGAATCTTCTGACGATGAGCGCTGTTTTTCCTCCGCGGGGAATGCTGTTGCCAAAGCCGCAACTCGTGGCCGCTGGCGTACTTTTGTGTCTTGCCGCGGCCGGAGGCGCGCGCGGCGCGTCGCTGACCACCCCCCGGCTCTCCGAGCGCGTCCGGCAGGCCGACGACTACTATCTGGGCCGGCAGAACATCGAGAACGCCCGCCACGCGCTCGAACTGCTGCGCGAATACGTGGCGCAGAATCCCAACGATTACGAGGCGTGGTGGCGAATGTCGAAGGCCGCCTGCTTCCTGGCGCGGCACACCGAGAAACCTGAGAAACTGCGGTTCCTTGACGAAGGTGTGGCGGCAGGGAAGCGTGCGGTGGCGATCGCCCCGCAGCGCGTGGAGGGACATTTCTGGTTGGGCGCCAACTATGGCCTGACCGCCGAAGCGCGCAATTTCATCAGAGCGCTTCGTCTCGTCGATCCGATCCGGCAGGAAATGGAAACCGTCGTCCGCCTGGATCCCGACTACGAACAAGGGGCCGGAATGCGCGCCCTTGCACGCGTGGATTTTCGCGCTCCCTTCTTCAAAGGCGGTGACAAGCGCCGCTCGATGGAAACCCTTGAAAAGTGCCTCGCCCGTTTCCCTGACAACTCCCTTACCATGCTCTACCTCGCCGACAGCTATATGGCGCTCGGCCTCCGCGAGGAAGCGCGACAGCAACTCGAAAGGATCCTCTCGCTCTGCCCCGACCCGAACTATGTAGCGGAGCTGACTGAAGATCGGGAAGAAGCCCGCGCCCGCCTGGCAAAATTCTTCCGCCCCGGAAAATAGCTTTCACCAAGAAGGCTCTGGCCGGTCTCCTCCGCGGATGGTCCGGTGAATTGTGCTAAGATGGCGAGAGTCGCGAGACGAGTGGCGCTCGCCTGACGGATGGGCTCAAACGAATTCCGCACAATCTGCGAACTCTTTCTCGGGACGATTGATGGCCGCCCGAAGGCCGATGCGTTCCTCATTAAATCCCAGAGGCAATACCGCAGTGTTTCTTCCGCAGAGGCTCTGCGGCAGGTGGCGGCGCTCGCCGCGGCGCTCGACCGTCAGGGAGTGGCGCCGGGCGACCGCGTTGCGATCATTTCCGAAAATCGTTTGGAATGGGCGCTCACCGATTTCGCGTTGCTGGGATTGGGGGCGATTGGCGTTCCCATTTATCCCACGTTGCTGGAGCCCGATGTGGAATTCATCCTTCGCGACTCCGGTTCCGTCGGAGTCGTTTTGTCCACGCGGGCGCAGCTCCGAAAGGTCGTCAGTATTCGCCCAAGGCTCCCTCAGTTGGGGTTCGTCCTGGGGATGGATCGTCTCGAGGAATCGATTCGAGGGGCGCGAGGTTGGCACGAGGTGGTGGAGGAAGAAGCTGCGCAAGGGATATCGTCCATCGAGTCCTTTCGTCAAAAAGCGGCGAAGGTTGAGGCGCAACAGATTGCGACGCTGCTTTACACTTCCGGCACGACCGGGGAACCGAAGGGTGTCGTTCTGACCCACGCGAACATCGTCTCCAATGTTCAAGCCTGCCGCGCCCTGTTCGATTTCGGCCCGGGCGATGTGGGGTTCTCATTCCTGCCGCTCAGTCACATCTTCGAGCGCATGCTCGATTATTTCTGCATTTGGGCCGGTGTCTCGATTGCCTATCCCGAAAGCATGGAACGGATGCCGCAGAATCTCCTGGAGGTCCGCCCGACGGTGATGGCCGTGGTGCCGCGCGTCCTCGAGAAGATCCGGGACCGGGTGATGGAGACGGTTCGCCAGGGTTCGCCGCCGAAGCGGCGCCTGTTTGGCTGGGCCGAGCGGGTCTGCAGGCGCCGGGCGCGGGCGCGACTGGAGAACCGGTCGCCGGGCGCGCTCTTGAGCATGCAGTACGCTGTGGCGGATAGAGTCGTCTGCACCAGAGTCCGCGCAGCTCTCGGTGGCCGTATGAGAATGCTGATTTCCGGCGCTGCGCCGCTCTCCCCCGACATCGCGGAATTCTTCCACGCCATGGGAATGCCCGTGTATGAAGGTTACGGGCTGACGGAAACTTCGCCTGTCATTGCGGTGAATTTCCCCGGCTCCATCAAGCTGGGGACCGTGGGCCGGCCCATACCCGGCGTCGAAGTGAAGCTGAGCGACGATCGGGTGGACGAGGACTTCGGCGCGGGAAGGGAAATCCTCACGCGCGGGCCGAACGTCACACCGGGATACTACCAATCGGATGAATCGAACCGCGAAGCCTTCGCGGACGGCTGGTTCCGCACCGGCGACCTTGGCTCGCTCGACGTCGACGGGTATCTCTCCATTACCGGTCGCAAGAAGAACCTCTTCAAGACCTCGGGCGGGAAATACGTTTCTCCGGAAAAGATCGAAAGCCTGTTTCAAGGTCATCCCTACGTCGCGCAGATAGTTGTGGTCGGCGACGGCCGGCGGTTTGTGAGCGCGTTGATTGTGCCGCATTTCACCCGCCTGGAAGCTTACGCGCGCGAGCAAAACATCGAATTCCGAAACCGCGAGGAGTTGACGGCCCAAGCCGCCATACGCACCTATGTCGGCCAACTCGTGGATGAGGCCACGCGATGGCTGGCGCCGCACGAGAAGATTCGCCAGTTCACTTTATTGGGCAGGGAGTTCTCTCTTGAAAATGGCGAGCTGACGCCTACGCAGAAGATCCGTCGGCGCGTCGTGCAAGAGCGCTGTCGCGATGTTATCGAGAAGATGTACTCGAAGTGCTCGTCTTCACCCAACTTGCCACGGGTCGTTGAATGAACGCGGACCGGGCCGTGTGCAACAGCCTTTGAGCGGGGAGAAGAAATGAAAAAGGGCCGGCGCGAATTCGTTAAATCGTTGGCGGGAGCTGCGGTGATCGCCCCAGGCGCCGCCGCTTCGCGCTTCCCGCAGGGACCCACCATGGAAACAGCAAAACCGTACGATATCGCGGTGATCGGCGCGGGGGTTTTCGGCGCCTGGAGCGCCTATCACTTGCAACGAGCCGGGAAGAAGGTGGCGCTCGTGGATGCCTACGGACCGGCGAACAGCCGCGCCAGTTCGGGGGGCGAGTCGCGCATCATCCGTATGGGTTATGGCCCGAACGAGCTCTATACGCGCTGGTCGATACGCTCGCTTGAGCTTTGGAAGGGATTCTTCGCCCGCGCCGGAAAGCCGCTCTTCCACCGCACCGGCGTCTTCTGGATGATGCACGAAGGCGATCAGTACTCGCTCGATTCGCTGGCCATGCTGCAGAAGCTGAAAGTGCCTCACCAGCGCCTCACCCGCCCCGAACTTGAGAAGACCTACCCGCAGATCGATTTTGGCACCGTCGCTTGGGGAATCCTCGAGCCTGAGAGCGGAGCCCTGATGGCACGGCGAGCGGTGCAGGCCGTCGTGGATGAAGTTGTTCGCAACGGAGGAGAATATCGCGTGGGCGCGATAACGCAGCCCAGAGGCCAGAAGTCCGTGGCGATGGTCACCACGGGCACGGGTGAAACTATCAGTGCCGGGATTTACATCTTTGCCTGCGGGCCGTGGCTGCCCAAGATTTTTCCCGACCTGCTCGGTGGCCGAATCCGTCCGACGCGCCAGGAAGTTTTCTTCTTCGGCATTCCTCCCGGTGATAAGCGATTCTCGCCGCCCGCGATGCCAGTGTGGATTGATTTGACTAACGAGTACTACGGCTTTCCCGACCTGGAAAGTCGCGGCTTCAAAATTGCTCTCGACCGCCACGGACCCCCGCATGACCCCGACTCAACGAACCGCGTCGTCAGTCCCGAGCAGCTTCGCGAAGTGCGCGAGATTCTGGGAAAACGTTTTCCAGGATTGAAAGATGCGCCAGTGGTTGAGACTCGTGTCTGTCAATACGAAAACACTTCGAACGGCGACTTCCTCATCGACCGCCATCCGGACTTCGACAATGTCTGGCTGGTCGGCGGCGGGTCAGGCCACGGCTTCAAGCACGGGCCAGCGCTGGGTGAATACGTCGCGCGACTCGTCACACAGGGCGCCACGACTGAACACCGCTTTTCTCTCGCCACGAAAGAGAAAGTGGACGCGCGCTCAGTTTTCTAGACAGGAGTCTGCTGGGGTTCCTGTGGCGCAGGCGCACACGGCCTGAACCGCCGTCCTCCGTGGCCGATTGCGCCACGGCTTTTGGCAGCGTAGACTTTTTGTCTGGAGGACACAATGTCGCTTCGACCTATCAAACGGCTCATCAGATCTAAACCGACGCTCGAGGGCGCGGGCGTGCATCTGCGCCGCGCGTTTGGCTTTGGCAATACATCGGATTTTGATCCGTTCCTTCTCCTCGATGATTTCCGCAATGAGAATCCCGAGGATTACCTGGCGGGATTCCCGTGGCATCCGCACCGGGGAATTGAAACCGTTACCTATGTCCTGGCGGGCACGGTCGAGCATGGCGACAGCATGGGGAACCACGGCGCTATCGCCGCCGGCGACGTTCAGTGGATGACGGCGGGCAGCGGCATCATCCACCAGGAGATGCCTAAAGGCGACGCCGCGGGGCGAATGCACGGTTTCCAGTTGTGGGCCAACCTGCCGGCCGATCTCAAAATGACTCCGCCGCGCTATCAGGAAGTTAAGGCGCCGGACATTCCCGTCATCACCGATGACGACGGCACGCAAGTCCGTATTGTCTGCGGGACTTTTTGGGGTAGGAAAGGACCCGTGGACGGGATCGCCGCCGATCCGATTTACATCGACGTTTCCGTTCCACCGGGCAAGCGCAAGACCCTGCCGGTGGAGACGACTCGCCACGCCTTCGCGTATGTATTTGCCGGGGCGGGGAAGTTCTGCAACGCCTCAGGGCCGCTCGCCGTGCCCACCGAGCCGGCGGGATGGGCGGACACCGCGCCGCCCACTGAGGCGGACAATCGTTCACTTATCCTCTTCGATCGCGGCGACGAACTCTCGGTTCAAGCTGGCGACGAGGGAATCCGCTTCCTATTGGTTTCAGGAAAACCCCTCCAGGAACCCGTCGCGTGGTACGGCCCCATCGTTATGAACACCCAGGAGCAACTCCGCCAGGCGTTCCGCGAACTCGAACTGGGGACGTTCCTAAAGACGTAGGGGCTGGCACAGAGCGTGGGACTTCACTTAAGATGCGGACTGGGGAGATCGGCCCATTCAAGGGTTGGGCCACAGGATAGACTATGTTCCAGATTCTTCTCGCCGCTGCCTTCGTTTTACCCTACCAAGCATCCGTGGCGCCCGCAACGCGAAACGCCGCCGCCGAGGACCGCGACATCCGGAAGTTGCTAGATGCAGCGGGCAAACGCCACCGCGCGTGGGAATGGAAGGGGCCCCTCCCAGAGGTAGAAACCGTGGCGAAGCACGGCAAAATCATCGCCCCAAAACTATTGAAGTTGTTGGACCACCCTGGGGATAATTCGACCTTCAATCACATGATTGTCGATCAACAGATTCAGCTCGTCCTCTGCAGGATATTTGATGAGCAGCCCGAGCACGCACGCACAATCTATTTTGTTCGCACAACTGAGGACCAGAATAGAAAGGTAAAGGCATTCTGGAAGGCCCGTGTCGATAAGTTCGTTCGCGAAGGCAAGTAACCCGCCAAGTTGACACTTCGTTCCTCGTGAAGCCAGACACATTCCATGGGGCAAGTTATCTGATGGGGACGGCGTGTTTTTTGACGTAGCTATCCACGCGGGGGTCGCGGTCGGCGCCGGAAGCGCCGGGCGGGATATAGTGGAAGGCTTCGGCGTACTCGACGCCATATTGTTTGCCGAGCTCGCGGCTGGTATCCATCACGAATTCGCGGATATAGTTTCGGTCGGCGGTCAGGTCGTCGTCGCCGAGGAGAGGCAGGCGCTGGTCTTTCTTCGCCAGCTCGGCGCGCAAGCGCGAGCCGAGGTGCCCGGCGGGGCCTTTCGCAACGTTCGCCCGATTGGCGTCGATTTTCTTTTCAATCTGCTTCGAGATATCCACGACGCGAGTAATTTCCGGGCGCCGGGCGTAGTAGTACTTGTCCCCGACAGTCTTCGGCTCCAGGCCTGCCGCAAAGTGTTCGGGATAATCGTGCGCGCGACCGGCCATCCAGCAGGCGGCTTCGACCGCACGGGCCAGCATGTAGTGGTCGGGATTCTCCTCGTCATGCGCCCAGGGATCCCAGCAAACGACCGTATCCACTTTGAGAAGACGTATCAAAAATATAATCCGTCCGATTAATTCGTTCAGTGAAATGTCAGCCATGCGGTGGTTGCTGTAGTTGAGGTCGAAGTGGCGCTGGCAGCCCAGGACGCGGGCGACCTGGGCGGTGTCGCGCTCGTTGCCGAGGACATTCTCGCCGATGGTTCCCGGTGTGCCCAGCCCGGGCGCGTCCCCCATGTCGTCGTTTGTGGCGCGCACCAGGTAGCCGGTATAACCCTCTTCAATCAGCTTCGCCACCGTCCCCGAGGCCATCAGCGGGATGTCGTCGGAGTGCGCCTGAAGCGCGAGCAGGACTTTCCCTTTGTGGGGCTGGCCCGCCGCGGGGCGCTCGAGAAAGACCGGGCTTGCCGCCTGCGGCGGACGCAGTTGTGCGCAGGTCAGGCGCGTCAACGTGCCGCCGGCCAGCATGGTGCCCAGGAAGGTTCGGCGTAACATGTGGGCCATTATACGCTTATCAGGTTCGGTGCGACGAATACCGAAAGCGTGGTTCGCGCTCATAAACAGGCGGCTGCGCGGTCGAGTAGAAGCTTTCGTTCGCGGGCATTGCGAGCGAGCGCCGCCGCGCGTGCGAATTCGGCCCGGGCCTCGTCCGTGCGGCCGAGTTTGGCGAGCAAGTCTCCGCGCACGCTCGGCAGGAGATGGTAAGCCTTGAGCGACGGCTCCGAGGTCAGCGCGTCAATCAGCTCAAGCCCGGCGGCCGGGCCGAACGCCATCGCCACCGCGACGGCACGATTCAGCTCGACAACGGGTGAGGGCGCAAGCTGGGCGAGTGCGTCGTAGAGTGCTGCAATTCGTTGCCAATCGGTCTCTTCGGCCGCGCGGGCGCGCGCGTGGCAGGCGGCGATAGCGCCTTGCAGCGTGTACGGGCCCAGCGTGCCGCCGAGCTTTTCCGCCCGCGCAAGCGCGGCGAGCCCGCGGTGAATGAGGAGTTGATCCCAGCGCGCGCGGTTCTGGTCGAGAAGCAGGACGGGCTCACCCGAGGGGCCCACGCGCGCCTTCGACCGGGACGCCTGAATCTCCATGAGCGCAACTAACCCGTGGGCCTCGGGCTCGTTCGGGGTAAGCTCGGCTAGGATTCGCCCGAGCCGCAGCGCATCTTCGCACAACCCTGGCCGCATCCAGTCGTCACCTTCGGTTGCCGTGTAGCCTTCGTTAAAGATCAGATAAATCACTTCCAGAACCGACGAGAGGCGAGCGCCACGATCGGTCCCTCGCGGCAGTTCGAAGGGAACGTGAGCCTCGGAAAGCGTCCGCTTGGCGCGGACGATTCGCTGCGCGATGGTGGGCTCGGGGAGCAGGAAGGCGCGCGCGATTTCCGCCGTTGTCAATCCGCCCAGCAGGCGGAGCGTAAGCGCCACGCGCCCCTCGGGAGAAAGGACAGGGTGACAGGCGGTGAAGATGAGGCGCAGGAGGTCGTCGCCGACATCATCGTCAATCGCGGAATCGAAGTCCGGCAAGGCCATCTGCGGCGTCTTGAACTCGCGGGCGACTTCCTCGGCCTTTCGCTCGTGAAGCTGTCTCCTGCGCAGGAGATCGACGGCGCGATGTTTCGCCGTCGCCATCAGCCAGGCGCCGGGATTGTCCGGAATGCCGTCGCGAGGCCACTGCTCGAGCGCCGCCACCAGAGCATCCTGCGCAAGCTCCTCCGCCAGCCCGACGTCGCGAACCATCCGCGCGAGGCCGGCGATGAGCCGGGCCGATTCGATCCGCCAGACCGCTTCAATCGTGCGATGAACGTCTGTTTCCGTCACGGCGATAAACAACCGCAAGCCGGGGCTTGGTGTTCCCAGGCCCCGGCAATTTTCGCTCCCTCGGTCCTACTTGTGGCCACCCATGTCTTCCGGCCCGAAGATCTGGCGAACTTCGGTTTCGCCTTCCCATCCGGGCCAGTGCTTCAGGTGCAGCTCCATGAAGCGCAAGGCGCCCGCCACGGCTTCCTCTTTTGATTTCAAATCGAAGATGGCAAATCCGCCGACGACTTCTTTGGCCTCCGCGAACGGCCCATCGATTGTGGAGAGCTTGCCGCGTGAAATACGGACGTGTGTGCTCATTGCGGCCGGGGCAAGGCCCCCGCTGGCGACCATTGTCTTGCCACTCTTTGCGTCCTCTTCGACGAGTTTATTGATGGCGTCCATCAGTTCCTTGGGCGGAGGGCCTGAGAGCTTCTCTGCATGTTTGACCATCATCATGAATCGCATCGTTGTGTCTCCTTTGGACGTTGAATTCGAGGCCGGGCTTCGCGTGGCCTCCGCCGTTCGAGTCCCGGCTCTATTCTCACGTCGAACGAGAGGCGGCGAGTTCGACAGCTTGAGCTATTTTTTCTTCGCCTCAACCTGGGCGCGCAGGCGCTCTTCGTGCTCTCGGAGCTCGGGCGTGAAGGCTTCGCCGAAGTCCTCGGCCTCGAAGACCTGGCGGATTTCGATCTCGGTGCCGCCGTCGAAGGGGGCGCGTTTCAGCCATTCGATCGCCTCTTCTTTCGACTTGCACTGCCAAAGCCAGAAGCCGGCGATCAGTTCTTTTGACTCGGTGAAGGGCCCGTCGATTAGGGTGCGCTTTTTCCCTTCGAACCGCACTCTAACGCCCTTCGAGCTCGGATGGAGCCCTTCCCCGGCGAGCATCACGCCAGCCTTCACCAACTCCTCGTTGAATTTGCCCATGTCGGCAAGAAGTTTCGTGTCCGGAAGGACTCCCGCTTCGGATTCCTTGCTGGCAGGGACGATGACCATGAATCGCATGGTTCTTTCTCCTTTTAGGTTTGAGTTCCGAGCCGGGGCGGTCGCTCTCGATCACTTCAACCCCGGCTCTACCTGGACGTCGAATGGGAGCCGGCCAGATCGACAGGCTCCGGGGTTTTTTCTGGAGCTTTTGGACGTCCATCGCGCCCGGATGATGTGGTGCCGAGAAAGCGTCATTGCAGGGCCTGGTCTCAGCAGTCGCGTTGAGTCCCTCGTAGTGCCCTAACCGCCGGCGATGGCGCCAACCACCATGAAGGGCTCCTTGCCGGCGGCGACGGCTTCGGGCAGCGGCGCGTCGGGAGATTCGTGCGTCAGGTCTTCCTCGCAGGCGAAAAAACGAAGAAAAGGCCGGCGCTGCAGCGTGATGTGATCGCGAATCGTTCCCTTGAGGGCAGGAAAGCGAGCCTCGAGCGCGTCAAGCACGGAGCGCTGCGTGACCGGACCCTGAACTTCAAGCTGCACCTCGCCCTCAACCTTGGCCAGGTTGCGCAGGTGGAAAGGAAGCGTGACTCGAATCACCACACACCTCCCTCAAGCGCTGACCAGCACTTTGAACCCGCCGTAGGCCATGCGCTTCACGTCGAAGGGCATCGGCTTGTCCGCCATGCTGGCGGCGATGCGCGGGTCCTTCATCACTTTGGCATTGACGCGATCTCGGTGAGCGCGCGACTTGTAAACGATGAAGGAGAAGACAACCGTCTCGCCGGGTTTCATCTTGACTAATGGCGGGAAGGGGGCGCACCACGGCTTCTTCTTCAGGTCTTCGCCCACGCACTCCTTGTAGTCCAGCGCTCCGTGTTCGCGCCAGACCTTCCCGGCGATCTTTGCCATGTGGCGATAAGCCGCCAGATTCTTCTTCGGAACAGGCAACAGAAATCCGTCCACGTAAGCCATCACGTCCCTCCTCAAGAAATAGTCTGGACCTCTACCGACAGCACGGCCGGAAGATGTTCGGCAATCGGCTTCCAGCTATCTCCGGCGTCGGGCGAGCAATAGACCTGCCCACCGGTGGTGCCGAAGTAGATTCCGCACTTGTCGAGCGAGTCCACGGCCATGGCGTCGCGAAGCACGTTGACATAGCAGTCGCGCTGAGGCAGGCCCTTGGTGAGTGCCTCCCACTCGTTCCCGCCCGAGCGGCTGCGGAAGACTTGCAGCTTGCCGTCCATGGGGAAATGCTCCGAGTCGCTCTTGATGGGAACCACGTAGATGGTTTCCGGCTCATGCGCGTGCACGTCGATGACGAAGCCGAAGTCGGTCGGCAGGTTCCCGCTGACTTCGGTCCACTGGTCGCCGGCGTTGTCGCTGCGCATGATGTCCCAATGCTTCTGCATGAACAGCACGTTCGGCCGCGAGCCGTTCATCGCAATGTGATGGACACAGTGGCCGATCTCGGCGTTGGGGTCGGGGATGTATTGCGATTTCAGACCCTTATTGATGGGCTTCCAGGTTTTGCCGCCGTCGTCGGTGCGAAAGGCGCCCGCCGCCGAGATGGCGATCACGATCTGGTCAGGGTTCCTGGGATTGATGAGGATGGTATGCAGGCACATGCCGCCGGCGCCGGGCTGCCACTTGGGTCCGGTGCCGTGCCCACGCAATCCCGGCAATTCGCGCCAGGACTTCGCCCCGTCGGTAGTTTTGAAGATGGCCGCGTCCTCGACGCCCGCATAGACCGTGTCGGGATCCTTCAGCGACGGCTCGAGGTGCCAGACGCGCTTGAATTCCCAAGGATGCTGCGTGCCGTCGTACCATTGATGCGTGGTGAGCGGCTTGCCGGTTTCGGCGGAAGTGTCATAGGCGAATTTGTTGCTGATGCCGGCCGGGAATTCTCCGGGGCCGGGAACCTTCTCGCCCCCGGGCGTGGACCACGTCTTCCCGCCGTCGTCGGAACGCTGCAGGATTTGCCCGAACCAGCCGCTCGTCTGCGAGGCGTAGATGCGGTTGGGATCAGCGGGCGAGCCTTTCATGTGGTAAATCTCCCAGCCCGAAAAAAAAGGCCCGCTGACCTCCCACTTCTCGCGTTTGCCGTCCGCGGTCAGAATGAATGCCCCCTTGCGTGTTCCCGCCAGGACTCGTACTTTGCTCATTCCTTCCTCCTTCTTCTCATCAGAGATTGGAATTCGTTTTTGGTCGAAAGACTCAATCATCCGCCTCGCAGTTAATCATCCACGGGATTCCAAACCGGTCCACCAGCATTCCGAACCGCTCCGCCCAGAAAGTCTTTTGAATCGGCATCTGGATGGACCCGCCTTCCGCCAACGCTTGAAAGATGCGGTCAGCTTCCGCCGGATTCGCAATCTGCAGCGTCACTGAGAAACCTTTCGGTTGCACGTAGCGGCCCGGCGGAGCGTCATTTCCCATCAGGCAATTGCCGCCTACGGTCATGCGCGTGTGAAGAATCTTGCCGCGCCACTCGGCTGGGACCTGGTTTTCCGCGGGCGTCCCTGCATACGTCATGATGACTTCGATCTTTCCGTTGAGCAGCTTCTCGTAGAATTTGAATGCGCTTTCGCACTGACCGTTGAATGATAGATAGGGATTCAGTCCCATCTTTACCTCCCTTCGTTAGTTGTTGACGAACAACGCGTCCCCGCGTTCCTCAGCCCTGAAACCGACGTGCTCCGTGATCTATCTTGCGGCACGGGGCTCATTGCCCCTGTCTCAAGTCCCGAAGCGGGACCTACATTCCTAACTGCAACTCACGCAATCTGCCGCCCACCCAGGCGGTCGGCGGCGCAAGGACGATGAGCGCGATGGGGTACCAGTGGGGCCCGAATTCGGGGCCGCGGTTCCACGTCGCCACCGCCCCGGCGGTCGCCAAAACCATCCCCACGGCGCATCCCACCATGGCGTGCAGCATGGGCCGGCGAGGAGCGAGCCGCGCCGTAATGTAGGCGCCCGCAATGCCATAAATCGTGCGATAGACCGTGGCCAGCACAAACAGGGCTTCGCTCATCGCCTGGCCCCAGGGCGGAAAGATGCCGGCGGCGTGCATCACGGCGTCCGTCCCCAGCGAGAGGATCACCACCGCGACAAACCCGGCGAAGATTGCGCCCACGCTGCGCCCGAGTCGGCGTGGGGCTCCATTTCGTTTTCCCGATACGGCCACAGCGATCGACGAGTCCGTGCCCATAAACCCTCCTCAGGATTTGTGCTGCGGCGCTGATGCCTCGCTGCCTGTGCGGCTAAATCTGGGTAACAGCGGAGTCGGATCGCGCTGTTCCCACCGTCGCCGGACTTCCGCGAGGACGGCCTCGCGGTTCTTCGCCATCTGTTCGATCACCCCGCAGGGAGCCTTCGTCTCCTCGTGCCGCCCTCCCCAGATCAGCAAGTCCAGTAATACCGGCGCCAGATCAATTCCTTTCTCGGTCAGCCGGTAATTCACTCTGCGCCGATCCGCCGGATCCGGCTCGGTGGTGATAATCCCGGTGGCCTGTAGCTTCCGCAGGCGGTCGGCCAGAATGTTGGTCGCAATCCCTTCGCCCGAATCTTCGAACTCACGAAACGTGCGGTAGGCGCGTACCATCATGTCCCGGATGATCAAGAGCGACCACCGGTCCCCGAGCGTCTCCAGCGAGATACTGACCGGACAGCCGGAACGACGTTTTAATCGAGTCTTCCCTGACACCCCGGCCACCTTAGCAACGTCACTTGCAAATTGCAAGCAATATTTTCTGGTACGACGCCACCTTCTTTCTAGGGGCCTTCGGGGGAGGGTTGTGTCGGCGGACGGTTCTCAAATTCCCGCGTACCAGGAATAGCCGTAGTCCGGGCCGGGGGAGCCTTGGCCGCTGCCGAGGTTCTTGACTGAATCCACGACGGTAATGCGCGAAAGGAACTTCACGCTTTTGTAGCCAAGTTGCCGAGCCACCCTCATGCGGAGCGGCACTCCATGGGCGGTGGGCAGTTCGCGGCCGGTCCTCGACCTCGGCGTCGTGAACGACGACGGGCAACGGGAGTTGCACGATATAGGACATATTGTCTCTGCGAAGATAGCATACGAGTGTGGGGCAAGCAACCGGAGCCGCGACACCCTGCAGGGGGCTCGTGGCGGCATGGCTTGTCCCCAGCCGCGCAGCACATGTAAGGGCAGGGCTAGTCCCTGCCCGAAGCGGGCGCCCATGAAGGGTGCCCCTCCCAATCCGCATGGAGCGCCCCCGACGACGACTAGACTTCCTCTCAACATTGTCGGCCACTTACGATAGCCTAGATACCGAGATTAAAGCCCCGAATGGTCAGCGTGGACAGAAGGGAGACGAGACGAAACTCGACAACCGAAACTCGAAAACGGGAAACCGGCAATCCGAAATCCTATATCCAGAATCGTCAGCCCCGAGTCACGGGCCACGAATCTCGAATTGCGAGTCCGGACGGTGCTACAGGTGGGAGGGGGTTTGACCCACCAAGTCATTTCTTATCAATGGATTACACACGCTGGGGTCAAGAATGGGTTAAGGAACAATCCGCAGAATCCAAGCTTGAAATCTGCTGCGCTCCAGTTCACCGGCGACCTCTATGCTAAAGCCGGACTGCGTCCGCGATGCCGCCAATCCGCTAAGGGAGTTCCTTAATTCGGATATTCCGGAACTCGAGCAACGCGCCGTGGCCGAGGAAACCGATGTGCCCCGATTTCCGCGCCAGACCCGGATGCTTCTTCAGGACCGCAGGATCTTTCACCGAGTCGAGGTCAGCATCGAGGATCACCTGGCCGTTGACGGTGACCTTGATGTGACGGCCCTCGGCGAGAATCTCTTCGCTGTTCCACTCGCCGGGTTTCTTGAGCGCGCCGCGCTTGGCCGGAATCACGTCGTAAACCGAGCCGTGGTATTGCGCCGGCCTCAGATCTTTGTACTGGGGGTCTTCGTTATCGAGGATCTGAATCTCCATACCGACGTAAGCGGCGTCGCCCTCATACGGCGCGCGGATTCCCACGCCGTTGTTGCCACCGGGCTGGAGGCGGAATTCGAATCGAAAAACGAAGTTCGAGTACTCCTTCTCAGTAAAGAGATTTCCTCCGCCTTCTTTCGGGCAGACAAGCAGGCTGTCCTGGACGATATATCCAGGGCCGTGTCGGCCCACGAGCTTCCAGCCGGAGAGCGTCTTCCCATCGAACAGGGAGGTGAAGCCGGGTTCGACGGCCAGCAAAGCTGAACTGACGAGAATGAGACCCAGAGTGAGTAACGCGGTTTTGGTTTTCATGGTGGGCATCTGTTTATCACGGGCTGGCCGCGATTTCAACTTGTCCTGTGCTGGGATGTCGGTTGGACTCAGCGAGGATTACAACTTTCGCGTCGCCAACTCACAACTCACAACCAGCAACGAACGACTGACACTTTCAACTTTCAACTTTCAACCTTTGACTCTAAAATGCCTACGAAAGGACTCATCATGCCAAACGACGTCCTGAGAATTGCCGACCGCGAGTTTCATTCGCGGCTCATTGTCGGTACGGGAAAGTATCGCAGCTTCCAGGAGATGGCGCGCGCGCACGAGGCCTCGGGGGCGGAGATCGTGACGGTGGCCGTGCGGCGCGTCAACCTGACCGACCGCAGCAAGGAGTCGATGCTCGATTACATCGACACCAAGAAATACTTCATCCTCCCCAACACCGCCGGTTGCTACACCGCCGACGATGCCATTCGCGCGGCGCGTCTGGCGCGCGAAGTCGGGCTCTCGAACTGGATCAAGCTGGAAGTGATCGGCGATGAGAAGACCCTTTTCCCCGACAACTTTGCCCTTGTCGAAGCCACGAAAACCCTGGTCAAGGAAGGCTTCGTGGTTCTCCCCTACACGAACGATGACTTGATCGCCGCCCGCCGCCTGATCGACGCCGGAGCCGCCGCTGTCATGCCGCTGGGCGCGCCGATCGGCTCCGGTTTGGGCATCCAGAATCCCGCCAATATCCGCATCCTGCGCGAGATGATTACCTCCGTCCCTCTCATCGTCGATGCCGGTGTCGGCATCGCTTCGGATGCCGCCGTCGCCATGGAACTGGGCGCGGACGCGGTGCTGATGAATACCGGCATCGCCGCCGCGCAGGACGCCGTCCTCATGGCCGAGGCGATGAAGCATGCCGTCCTCGCCGGCCGCCAAGCCTACCTCGCCGGCCGCATGGCCAAGAAACTCTACGCCACCGCCTCGAGCCCCCTGGAAGGTGTGGTCCGCTAGGTATGCAAGCGTCTCAATCGAGAGGGGGGCATTGATCGGGCAACAGTTTTACGCTATGCTTATCGATGGAGATCTCGTATGTCAACTGTCAAAGTCTCACCCAAGTTTCAAGTTGTGATCCCGCGCGAGGTCCGTGAGTCTCTGGGAATCAGGGTAGGACAGCGCGTGCAAGTATTGATGTACGAGGGCCGAGTGGAATTCGTCCCGATCAAGCCCATGAAACAGATGCGGGGATTCCTCACGGGAATCGATACCGCCGTCCCGCGCGATGAGGACCGGCTGTGAACCTCGTAGATTCTTCGGCGTGGCTCGAATACTTTGCCAACGGTCCGAATGCCGGATTCTTCGCGCCGGGTGTCGAGGAAACCGGGAACCTCCTTGTTCCCACCATCTGTCTCTTTGAAGTTTTCAAGCGCGTCTTGCAACAGCGAGGCGAAGGACCGGCGCTGCGCGTCGTAGCGCAAATGCAGCAGGGGAAAGTTGTGGACCTCGACAGCAAGCTCGCCTTGAGCGCCGCAAAGATCGGATTGGATCTGAAACTCCCGTTGGCTGACAGCGTCATCCTCGCCACCGCTCGTGCCTACGACGCCGTCATTTGGACGCAGGACGCTGACTTCGCGAAAATCAAGGGAGTGAAGTACGTGGCCAAGCGATAGGCTGGAGTCCCACGAACCTCGCGTGCCTCTCTGTTCCCTGTCCCCTGTGACCTGTTCCCTATTTCTTCGCCGCGGCCGGAGCTTCGTTCTTCGGATCCTTTTCCGGCAGCGCGTAGATGAGTTCGCCGGGCTTGGCGAGTTTGAGTTGTTCGCGGGCGAGTTTTTCGATGGCATGCGGGTCGGACTTGAGGGCCTTGATTTCCTTTTCCAGTTTCTGGTTTTCTTCCTGCAGTTGTTTGACTTCGAGCTGGAGTTGTTCGAGTTCCTGCCGGCGGCGGCGCAAAGCCAGGTAGCCGTGCTCGCCGAAAAGCTCATGCACGATGAGGAAGAGCATGATGAGCGCCAGCGCCAGCAGGGCGGTTCGGCGAAAACGAGCATCTTCCCAGCTCAGGCGCATCATGGATTCAGGACGAACGATTTGGCGGCATCCACGAGCTTTTCGAGCTCCGCGGGCGAGGGCGCCTCGCAGTAGGCGCGCACGACGGGCTCGGTGCCCGAAGGCCGCATCAACACCCACGAGCCGTCTTCGCGAATCATCTTGAGGCCGTCGGTGCGGTCGATCTTCTGGACCTTCTGCCCGTCGAACTTATCCCAGTCGCGCTGGAGTTTTTCGAGCAGCCGCTTCTTGATGTTGGGATCGAGCGAGAGATTGACGCGCGCGGGGTAGAATGCGCCAACTTTTTTGAAAAGCGCATCGAGCTGCTGCTTGATCGAGAGCCCGCGTCGCGCCACCGCCTCCGCCACCAGCAGGCAGGCGATGAGGCCGTCTTTCTCCGGCAGGTGGCCGCGAATCGAGAGGCCTGCGCTCTCCTCGCCGCCCAGCACGATTTTGTCTTCCTTGATGAGTTCGCCGACATACTTGAAACCGACAGGCGTTTGGAAGCAGGGAACGCCATGATGCTTGGCGACGGCGTCGATCAGGTGCGTGGTCGCCACGCTGCGGCCGATGCCGCCGGGAATCCTTCGAACCTCGATGAGGTAATCGGCGAGCAGCGCCAGGATGTAGTTCGGCTGGATCCACGTGCCGTCGGCATCGACAAAGCCGAAGCGGTCGGCGTCGCCGTCGGTCGAGACGCCGAGCGCACAACCCTTCTCGCGGACGACCTGCGAAAGTTCGGCCAGATTCTTTTCACTCGGTTCCGGGCCCACACCCGAAAACATCACGTCGCGGTAGTCGTGGAGTACCGTGACGTCGGCGCCCGCCTCGCGTAGAAGGTCGTCGAGATAGCCGCGCGCCGTGCCATAAAGCGGGTCGTAGGCAATCTTCATGTGCGCCTGGCCGATGATTTTCAGGTCCGCCTTGCGCCGCAGGTCGTCGAGGTAGGCGGGACGCGGGTCGGTGGGATGGCGCAGCGGCGCCGCGAACATCGGGCCTTTGGCGGAAAGTTCGCCCGCCAAGATCCGAGCCACGAACTTCTCGATCTCGCGCGTGACTTCGGGCAGAGCCGGCGCTCCGTCCGAGCTCGAAAACTTCAAGCCGCTGTACTGGGCGGGATTGTGGCTGGCGGTGATGTTGACGCCGCCGGCGAGCTTGTTGGCGATGACGTGAAACGAAATCGCCGGCGTCGGGTCGGGCCGCTGGCAGACCCAGGAATCGATGCCAAACGTCCCGAGAGTCTCCGCTACGGTTTCCGCAAACTTTTCGGAGAGGAAACGCGTGTCGTAGCCGACGACGACGTGCGGCCGTCCCGACTTGGTCAGCAAGAAATTGGCGATTCCTGCGGCGGCCAGGCGGACATTCGCAAAGGTGAAATCGTCGGCGATGATGCCGCGCCAGCCGGAGGTGCCGAAATGAATGGGGTTGTCGGGCATGGCAAAGGTATTGTATCGTTGCCCCACGTCCTGCGCAATCATCGAGCCCTCGGTGCCGAGGAGGTTTTGTGACCGACAAAGTAGTCATCATGGTGACGGCAGCCAGCCGCCGCGAGTGTCGCAAGATCGCGCGCCATCTGGTGGAGGAAAAGCTGGCCGCGTGCGTCAATATCACGCAGCCGGTGGAATCGATCTACCACTGGGAGGGAAAGATTGCGGACGAGAAAGAGTTTGTCCTGCTCATCAAGAGCACGCGCGAATTGTTTCCCGAAATCAAGGCGGCGATCTCAAAGCTCCACAGCTATCACACGCCGGAGATCGTCTGCCTGCCGATTATCGACGGCTCGCGGAATTACCTGCAGTGGATGGCGGAGTCGGTGAAGGCGCCGGCGCCCGCGGAGCGAGTGTGAGGGAAATTGAACTTCCTGCTGGTAGGAATCGTAAGATGATGTAAGCGCACGGTAGTCCGGTGGACTTCACGATGATTCGGCTGGAAAAGCTCCGAAAGGAATTCAACGACCTCGTAGCCGTGAATGACATCGAGGTGGCCATTCCGGAGGGGGAAATCTACGGCCTGATCGGCCCGAACGGCGCCGGAAAAACGACCACGATCCGCATGGCGTGCGGCCTGCTCGACCCCACGGGCGGCCGGGTGTTCGTCTCCGGCGTGGATGTTCACCAGGAGCCGGAGCGCGCGCAGCAGTTCATCGGCTACCTCTCGGATTTCTTTTCGGTCTACGAAGACCTGAAAGTCTGGGAGTACCTCGACTACTTTGCCCACGCTTACAAGATGCCGGAGCGAAACATCCCGGCGCGGATTGACGAGGTCATCAGCCAGGTCAGTCTCGAAGTCAAGCGCGACGAAATGATCAAGGGACTCTCGCGCGGCATGAAGCAGCGGCTGGGAATCGCGCGCGCCATCATCCATCGTCCCCAGGTACTCCTGCTCGACGAACCCGCCTCGGGACTCGACCCCAAGGCGCGGCTCGACCTGCGCAACCTGCTGCGCAGCCTTCGCGACCTGGGTACGACCGTGCTCATCTCGTCGCACATCCTCACGGAACTCGAGGGATTCTGCACCTCCATCGGTCTGATGGAAAAGGGCGTGATGGTTCGCAGCGGGAAGATTGAGGAAATCACCGCGGCGGAGAGCCAGTTTCGTGTGCTCCGGCTGGCGTGGCTGGGCGACGCCAAGGCGCTCCTCGAGTCGCGGCTGAACGCCGACGGCAAAGTCTCGGGAATCATGCTGAGCGGCCAGGAAGGCGTCTTCAAGTTTGCCGGGACGGAAGACGAATTGGCGGCGCTGGTCAGCCAGCTCGTAACGAGGGGTATTCGGCTTATCAGCTTCGGAGAAGTGAAGCAGACGGTGGAAGACATCTACATGAAGCTCTCAAAGCATGAGGTGATGTAGTGCCGGAATTCTGGCGTAATCCTGAATTCATTCGCCACGCGCGCGCCGAGCTGCGGGCGCCCCGGGCGATTACGGCGGGCTTGCTGGCACTCGTGGTCTGCGCCCTGGTCGGCCTGGGCTGCTGGAGCGCTGAGAACACGGATCTGACAAGATTCTTCCGCATTTACCACGTTTGGCTGGTGGGGATTCAGTTCACAGTGCTGGGTTTCTGGTGCGCGTCGAATTGCGGCCAGGCGATCTCGCGCGAACGGGATCTGAAGACCTACGACTTCTTGAAGACCACGCGCCTGACCTCAACGGAACTGATGGTCGGGAAAATCCTGGGTGCTCCCATCATGGCGTATTTTGTGGTGGGCTGTTCGCTTCCGGTTTCACTTGTGGCCGGGTTGCTCGGCGACGTCGATGTCGGAACGCTCCTCGGCGTGTACGTGCTGTTGATCGTTTTTGCGCTCTTCGTCAGCCTGCTGGGCCTGTGGATTTCGATGCAGCTTGAGAAATCGAGTTCGGGAGTCGTGGGCTTGCTGGCGCTGTTTCCCATCGCCTGGTGCTTTGGTTTCGCGTTCAGCCCCTTCCCCGGGTTCGGCTCATTGAGCCTCTTTCCGGCGATTCTCACGCTCTACAGAGCCAACACGGAGATTGCCAGGATCAAACCAACGGTTTTCGGCATAACGGCCTCATTTCTCCCGCTGACGATTTTTCTTTATGCCGCCTTCGGCGCCTGGCTGGCGCTGATGATGATTCGGAATCTGAAGAAGGATCGCGAGCAGATCAGCCTGCTCTCGCGCTGGCAGGCGGTGGGATTCGGCGCGTTCCTGAATGTGCTGTTCTACGCCTTTCTGGATCCCAAGGTGGTTATCGGCTCGGCCCTGCATTCCCTGAGGCCGGAGGACGTTTCGAGCCTGGCAATGGGAGTGAATGGCTTCTTCCTGATCATGGTGGGGCTGGCGACAATCAATCCCCACGAAAAGCTTAAGATCTGGTCTCGAAAGCGATCCAGCGGCGAAGAAGGATACTTCTCGGAATCCGGCCTCCCGTGGCCCTGGATCGTGGCCTCCGCACTGATCGCCTATTTTCTGCTGGCGGCGGAGGCCTTTGGGATGCGGAGCGCAGTGGCCATCGATCGCTGGCAACTGGGAACGGCCGCGGTCCAGCTTGTTGTGCTCCTGATCTTTGTCTCGCGCGATATCCTCTTCCTCCAGTGGTGCAACATTACGAGCATGAAGCGCCCGCTCATGGGAGGCATTCTCTACCTGGGCCTTTACTACTTTGCGGTTTCGGTCATTTCCCTTGTGGCCTCGCTCGGCTCGTCTTCCGCATTCGTCTTCCAGCTTTTCTCACCTTGGGGGGTCTTCCTGGAGCAGAGCCGGTCTCTACTCGATGCGCCGGGCGTGTGGATCGGGATGGGGCTCCAGTTGTTCTTCGTGATGGTCATCCTGAAGGCGATCTCCGGTCGCCTGCGCCGCCCCGCCACGTTCCGTCCCGAGGCCGCCGCGGCCTGAGATGGTTTCCTCAGGGAGATCCCGAAGCACTAGGTCATTCCGAGCTTCGCGAGGGAGCTCGCTCCGAAAACAGGAGCCATGCGAGATTCCTCGTCCTCCCGATCAGATCGGGACTTCTCGGAATGATACGGTCGTCACAGCGCCCAGCTAAAACCGGAACAGGTACGAGACCTTGACGAAGAACTGACGGGCGTCGTGGGTGAAGTAGCTGGTGCGGAAGACTTGTTCGCCCAGTGTGGTAGGAAGCAAGTCGAGGTTTTGCAGGTTGCCGTTGTAGCCGACGTAAACCGCCGTCCAGGGATTGACAAGGTAGGTGAAGAGGAAATCGGCGTTGAAGTTCCTGGTGGTCTCGAGCGACGTGAACTGCGGGTTGGCCAACACGGTGCTGTACTGGAAGATGGTGCGGAAAGATAACTGCCTGTTGAACTGCCAATTCCATTTGGAACGGATGATGTGGTTGTTGTAAATGCTCGCGCCCTGCTGCCGGTCGTGGAGCACCTCGTACGTGTAGGAATTCTGGATGCGCAAGGCCTTGATGGGGAGGAAGGTCGCGCCCGCGCCGCCGCGGACCAGGTCAGCCAGAAAGGGTTCCTGGCCGGCGGGGGGGACGTAGTTGATGATGCTGCCGCGCGTGTACTGGCCGTTAAGGCCGAAGCGCGGGTCGACAGCGGTCTCGAAGTAGATTCCCGAGCGATGGTGCGAGTAGGTCCGGTTTTCTGAGAGAGCGCTGAAATCCCTTGGGCGCAGCATCTCCTGGTCGGCGATGTAGTAGGTTTCGATCAGGGTGGCTCCGGCCAACTCCCAGCTGACTCCCAGGTCGCTGTACATGTCGAGGCGGTTGCCCGCGTGGTCCCATATGGGATTGACGAAGATGTTGGGTCCCCAGGAAATGAGGTGCCGCCCTTCCGGCCGAAACCGGTAGGTGATGAAGTCGCCGATGCCGCGGATATCGGGACGGAGAGGGGGACGGGCGAAGTTGCGCCCGCCGTTCATGGGTCGTTCCACCGAACTCTCGGCAAGGAAGCCCGTCTGGCTGTCGAACCCCGGGCTGCGGTCGTTGAAGTCCATATCCATGTAGAACTGGCGGCCGTCGCGGCGCAGACGCACCTTGTAAGCCGGGCCAGCCTTGGAAGAGCCGTCCGCCAGCAGAGTCGAACTTGTGATCCCTTGCCCGGTCAGCAGCCAGTTGCGGCTGAGTTTGAAACGTGCATCCACGCCCCCCACACGGTTGAACCCGCCGTTCAATTCCCGGTCTGCAAAGATGCCCCCGATGGAAGATTGCCGGAAGAGATCGCGATTGATACGAACGATTCCCACTCCCGCGCGCTCGCCGGCCAGAGGGTCGGTGGGCGGGACCGCCTTGCCGGGGGCTTCATCGTCGGCGAGCAGCGCCCCAACTGCCCACGGACCTCGTTTGCCGGTCAGGCGGACCCCGAACTGCGGGTCGGCAATCCGGCGCGTGAAGTAGAGGTTGATGGGTGTGTCGAAGTAACTGGGATTCTCGAGGAAGAAAGGCCGCTTTTCCGGAAAGAACACCTCGAAGCGTCGGTTGATAGTGATTTGCGGCTCATCCGATTCCACCTGGCTGAAGTCCGGATTCACGGTGGCGTCCAGCGCGAAACTATCTTTCAGGACAAACTTGGCGTCCAGGCCGGCGGTGGCATCTGTGTTGTCCGTAACGAAATGCGGGTTTGTGGGGTCGCGGGTGTCGAGTGCCCGGTAGGAACGGAAGAATCCGTAGGGGATGAACTGCGTGTTGCGGCTGTGACTGATGCCTTTGATCCCTTTGAGGGTGGCGCCCTGGTTCAGGCGGCCTTCGATGCGTGTCGAGACCCACGGCCAAGTGGCGGATTCGTTGGTGCGCGGAATCCAGCGAATCAAAACAATCCCCCAGTCCTGATCCGGGACGTTGGGGAATCGCAGGCTGCGAAAGGGGACGGCGACCCAAACTACAAACCCCCGGTCGGTCAGCTTACCGCGCGAATGCCAGACCGTGTCCCAGGAACGGTCGTATTGCTTCGGCTGGCCTTCGGTCCACGTTCCGTCCATCTGGAATCCCAAAGCATTGACCGTAAAGACGAAGGCGCGGCGGTGGTCGTGGTAAGTATCCAGAAACAGGTCGAGCCGTTCATCACCGTACAGGTCATCGCGGATGGTTTTGTGCGCCCGCATCTTGTGGGGTTCGGAGTCGAAGGCAACGAAGATGCAGTAGATGTTCTGGTCGTCGTAGCCCAAGTACGCGTCGGTGCGCTGCGTCGACGGCTGACCATCGCTCGGCAGGCGTTGGATGAACCCCCCAACCTTCGCCAACCGCCCCTCCCAGGCACGGCTGGGCTTCATATCGAGGAAATCCTCCAGGGCGGGAGGCGTTTCCACGCGTGGGATCTCGAGAACCTGCTCGCCCTTGGTGAGGTCGGCTGCCCAGGCTGGAGGTGACGAAGTCAGAAAGATGAGTCCGAGCGCCGCCCAAATCGCGAAGTGCGAAAGGATCGTGAAGGGAGCCAAAGGCTTACGGGAACGGTTATCCGGCTGCCGACGGGACCCCGCCCGGAAGGATTTGATGCGACGATGCATCGGCGCAGCAGTTTACCATGCATGGACGGAGTTTAGGTTGAT
This sequence comes from Terriglobia bacterium, assembly GCA_041946825.1. Taxonomy (GTDB): domain Bacteria; phylum Acidobacteriota; class Terriglobia; order UBA7540; family UBA7540; genus CAZTHM01. The sequence goes on from JBHGBD010000001.1 coordinate 233,330, forward strand.
CGGAGAAGGGAGCGCCTGTTCCGAGAGGCATCGAGCCATGAACCTTGAGGGCGAAATTCTGGCTTCCAGATCTCCTTTGGCTCAGATTTTAGCGAGGGCCTGCTCAAGGTCGGCGAGGATGTCCTCCACGTCCTCGACACCCACCGAGATCCGGACCAAGCCATCGGTAATGCCGATACGCTGGCGGTCTTCAGGGGGGACGCTGGCGTGGGTCATGGTCGCGGGGTGGGAGATGAGGGTCTCGACCCCGCCCAGGCTCTCGGCCAGGGAGCACAGGCGGACTGACTTCAGGATGGTGCGGGCTTTTTCCAGCGAACCGGTTTCGAAAGCCAACATTCCTCCGAAGCCGGTCATCTGCCTCTTGGCCAAGTCATGCTGCGGGTGGCTTGGGAGGCCGGGGTAGAAAACCTTCTTCACCTTAGGGTGGGCTTCAAGGCGCAGCGCCACCGCCAGGCCGTTGGAGTTATGCCGCTCCATCCGAAGCGCCAGAGTTTTAACCCCGCGCAGGACAAGCCAACAGTCAAATGGTCCGAGAATCGCTCCAGCGGCATTCTGGAGGAACTTCAAGCGCTCGGCTAGCGTCGGGTCGTTCAGGATAACGGCCCCACCGACCCCGTCGCTGTGGCCATTCAAATATTTCGTCGTACTGTGAATAACGACGTCGGCGCCCAATTCCAATGGCCGCTGGAAGTATGGACTTGTAAAGGTGTTATCAACTGCCAAGATAACATTCCGCTCATGGGCCAGCTTTGCTGCTGCGGCGATGTCCGTGATTTCCATGACCGGATTTGTGGGTGTCTCGACGAAGAGGATCCGGGTATTGGGCTGAAAGGCCCTTGCAACGTCGTCCAGACGCCCCGTGTCGGCATAAGAGAACTCCAGTCCGAAAGCTTTCAACACCTTCTCGAAAAGCCGGAATGATCCGCCGTAGAGATTGTGCCCCGCCACGACGTGGTCCCCGGCCCTCAGAACGGTCATGAGGGCGTTGATGGCTGCCATCCCGGAAGCAAACGCGAAGCAGAATTGCCCCCCCTCCAGAGCCCCAAGGTTTTTTTCCAGTGCGGCGCGAGTGGGGTTTGAGGTGCGCGCGTACTCATAGCCTTTGTGTTTTCCGATCTCCTCCTGGACGAAGGTTGAGGTCTGGTAGATCGGAACGATGATTGCTCCCGTGGCAGGATCAGGTTCTTGTCCGATGTGAATGGCGTCGGTAGAGAATCCCATGGTACCTTTCCGGGCCCACTGCGGCGGCTGTCGGGGAAGTGCAAAATGCCCCTCGTTCTGGGACTATCTGTCCTGCCCTCGCCTCGCAGGCAGCCCTGGTCGTCAAGACAACATCATAGCAGCCGGGAAGTTAGCGGACTCACGCGGGTAAGTCAATGGCGAGCAGCGCTCCCCTGTCCGAAGTCCTTCAAGCTGCGAGGCGCTTTGGTATAATGTTGACTGGAGTAAGGTTCGCGGCAGGGGCAAAGTGAGGGTTAAGCGCCGCCCAAATCCTGACGGGGTATTCCGACCATGGTTCAAAACATTCGGATCAAGTGGCTAGCGCTGGGATTGGTCTCATGCGTTGCCCTGCTGGCTTTACCGCCGACGACAAGGGGGGACTCGGTCGAACGCACGAGCGTTACGGTGTCGGTAAAAGATGCGGCGTCGGACCAACCGCTGCCCAACGCTCGCCTGACACTCATCTTCAAAGAACCGAGAAAACTCAAGCGCGATAAAGGGCATTCCTTCAGCGCCAAGACCAACCCCCAAGGGCGATACAAGTTTGTGCTCATACCTAAAGGAACGGTCCGCCTGGTTGTGACTGCGGAGCGCCACCAGTCCTTCGGGCAGGATTTCGAAATCGAAGAGGACAATCCGGTTCTCGAAGTCAAGCTGAAGAAGCCGCAGCCATTGCTGTAGTTGCAGAACAAGCAGTCCTCGCGCCGGCTACCTTCCGGCAAATTTCCTTCCACCCCGTAACTTCTTCGAAGCAAGTGATGATTTTATTTTTCCTCCGACTCGTTCACTGAAGCCGTTCGATCATTCGCCAGCATTGATGACTCTTGCGTAAAGGGCGTGTTACAGAAATGCTACAGATTGGTGCAAACAGTTAGAACGTGTTAAGAATTGGACTCTTATCTGAGAAGCGGGCGGGCTTTTCCACAAACTTTTCAACAGATGTGTTGAAAACCTGTTCCACATTGAGAAAAATGCTTCGGTTGGCGCAAGGTTTCCGGGAGACAAATTCTCGAAAGAATTTGTGATCCGCCGAAAGCGGGCGGAAACTTCTTGCATCAGCGAGCTACTCGCTGTGTGATTTGCTACTTGGGAGGCGGTTGCGCGCTCGACGGCGGGGGTTGGGGCGTCGATGCGGGCGCGGGAGGCGCCGCAAAGTATTGATCGTCCATCCAGATAGGATTCTTCTGGCGCAGATCGGCCAGTGCGGAGTCAATCTTTTGTTGCCGTAGTTTGTTTGCGATTTCTTGAGAGACATCTTTCTGTTCGAGTTCGCGCCGCGAAACAAGCTGCGCCATCACAAAAACCTGCGGGGTCTCCAACAGCTCCGAAATTTCCCCTTCTTTCATCTGGAAGACGGCTTTGTCAAGGTCCGCCAGCAGTTGTCCGCGGCGAACAGTACGAGGTTCGGCGTCGATCACGACGATGTTGGGTACGGAGAAGTCTTTGATCACCTGGTTGGCATCGGTGCCCGAGGCAAGTGCCTTGCGAATGGCCTCGGCGCGCGTGCGGGCTTCGGCGATTGGGAGACCTGGCGCTTCGGCCGTAGCGCCTTCCGCCTTTTTACGGATAACCACTTGCCGGACCTTTGCTTCTTCGAACTCGGTTGGATGTTCGGAAAAATACTTGCTTGTATCTTCCGGAGTCACAGCGGCTTGGCGTGACAATACTTCGTACTCCGCCTGGGCCAGCATCTGCATTCGCTGCAACGCCAACTGGCGTTGAAACTCCGGAGTTGAGTCCAAGTGTTGACTCAGCGCTTGATCCGACAGGATCAGCATCATGGCGTATTGCTCGCCGAAGTTCCGTTTGCCTTGCCGGGCAACGGTCTGCTGCACTTGGGCATTAAGCCGGCTGAGCAGAGAATCGAGCTCCGCCTGGGTGACTTCCTTCCCACCTACACGCAGAACAACCTTCCCACTTGACGCCTGCGGCGCGGAGGTGAGAGCGGAAGTTTCCGACGCGCTTGTGGCGGGTTTTGACGCTGGAGCCGGCGCGGACGGTGCCGGCGCGGTTTGCTGAGCGAAAGCCGTAAGAGTGAAGAAACCAATCAGGATGATTGCCTTTGCCGCCGCGATTGTTGTTTGAATACGCGTTCTGTTCATCTTGCCCGCCCTCTCTCGATATTTCGACTCCTGGACAAACATGTAATTCTAGCACGCATTGCTTGAGATCGGGATTTTCCCATGCCTCCCGGCTCGCGCGCTGGCTTTTCAATCGGAGGACGAGAGGTTCTTTGTGCGCGCAGGATATAATGTATGGTTTACTTTGCATACGTCGGGGCAAACTGAGCCTTATGGACTTCAAACTCGTGTCCGATTATCAGCCGCGCGGTGACCAAGTCACAGCAATCGACGAGCTGATGCGCGGTGTCGAAGAAGGCGACAAGCACCAGGTGCTGCTGGGCGTAACGGGGTCCGGCAAGACCTTCACGATGGCCAAGGTCGCTCAGGCCGCCAACCGTCCCATGCTGGTGCTGGCGCACAACAAGACCCTGGCGGCGCAGCTCTACCACGAATTCCGCCACTTCTTCCCCCAAAACGCCGTCGAGTATTTCGTCAGTTACTACGACTACTACCAGCCCGAGGCCTACATGCCCGCGAGTGATGTTTATATCGAGAAGGAAGCCACCATCAACGATGAGCTCGACAAGCTGCGGATGTCCGCGACACGCTCGCTTTTCGAGCGGCGGGATTGCCTGATTGTCGCGAGCGTGAGCTGCATTTACGGCCTGGGTTCGCCTGAAGCGTACTACGGTATGCTGTTGTTGCTCGAAAAGGGCCAGAAAATCTCTCGGCAGGACATCCTCCGGCGGCTGGTCGAGATCCAGTACGAGCGCAACGACATGGATTTCCGCCGGGGAACGTTCCGCGTGCGCGGCGACGTGATGGAGGTTTTCCCCACTTACGAGGACAACGCTTATCGCATCGAGATGTGGGGCGACGAGATTGAGTCGCTCGCCCAGATCGACCCCTTGTTCGGCCAGGTCAAACAGTCACTGACGCGCCTGCCCATCTATCCCCGGACGCATTACGTCATGCCCGCCGACCGGCGGGAAGAAGCCATCGCGCACATCCTGAACGAACTCGAATGGTGGCGCGCCGAACTCGAAAAGCAAGGGAAGCTCGTCGAGGCTCAGCGGCTCCACCAGCGCACGATGTTCGACCTCGAAATGATGAAGGAGATGGGTTACTGCCACGGAATTGAAAACTACTCGCGGCACCTTTCGGGTCGCCTGCCGGGCGAACCTCCTCCGACGCTTCTTGACTATCTTCCGCAAGACGCGCTGATCTTCATCGACGAAAGTCATCAGACGGTGCCACAGCTTCGCGGAATGTTTAACGGCGATCGCTCCCGGAAATCTACGCTCGTGGATTATGGCTTTCGCCTCCCTTCGGCGCTCGACAATCGCCCGCTGACGTTTGAAGAATTCGAGCACCGCGTAGGACAGGTCATCTATGTTTCCGCAACCCCCGGACCCTACGAGCTGACAAAATCCGGCGGGCGTGTCATCGAACAAATCATTCGCCCCACCGGCCTGATCGACCCCGAGACCGAAGTGCGCTCCACGCGCAATCAGATTGACGACCTGCTGGGGGAAATTCGAGCGCGGGCAAAGGCCGGCGAGAGAGTTCTTGTGACGACCCTCACAAAACGCATGGCGGAGGACCTGACCGAATACTACACGGAGGTGGGCGTGCGCTGCCGTTACTTGCACTCGGAGGTTGAAACGCTCGAGCGCGTCAAGATCCTGCGCGATTTGCGCAAGGGTGAATTCGACGTTCTCATCGGCATCAACCTGTTGCGCGAAGGACTCGATCTGCCGGAAGTTTCTCTCGTGGCTATACTCGACGCGGACAAGGAGGGATTCCTGCGTTCAGCGGGTTCGCTGATCCAGACGATCGGCCGGGCGGCGCGCAATATTAACGGCAAAGCGCTCCTCTACGCTGACGTCATGACAGATTCGATTCGCCAGGCTCTGGCCGAGACTACGCGCCGCCGCGAAAAACAACGGCGCTTCAATGAGGAGAATGGGATCACTCCGCAGAGCATCGTAAAACCCGTGGACATGACGCTGGCCGCCATTGTCGAGGCCGACTATGCGCCCCTGCCGGAAATCGAAGACGAAGCGCTGGCTTCACCCGACCAGCTTGAACAACTGATTTCAGGCCTCGAGAAGCAGATGCGCGAAGCTGCCAAGCAGTTCGAATTCGAAAAAGCCGCGCAATTGCGTGACCGCATCAAGTCGTTGAAAGAGAAAGAGAGTTCGGTTCGCGGGACAGAGACAGCAAACTCCTGAAACGCCACGCAAGTCGGGGTAAAATACCCCTTCGAATTTCAGGCTTGTATACCTTAAGAAACTTTGATGGGAGCTGAGGAGGGAAATGTGTCTTACTCGCATGGCAAGCTGGGACGGGTGCTTCTGGCGATCTGGGTCATGCTCACCGTGTCGGCGGTTTTAGGCCGGGCGCAGACGTATGATCTGCTCCTCAAGGGCGGGCATGTCATCGACCCGGCCAACAAAGTGGACGCGGTCCGCGATGTCGGCGTGACGGGCGACAAGATCGCGCGCGTCGCCGAGAACATTCCGACTGCCGAGGCTAAGAAGGTGGTGGACGTTTCGGGCTACTACGTCACGCCGGGCCTCGTGGACATTCACAGCCATGTCTTCGTGGAAGACCCGGGCGGCTGGGGCATCTACCCGGACCTCAGCACTTTTCCCTACGGTGTGACAACGGTGGTGGATGCGGGCTCCTCGGGGTGGAAGAATTTCGAGGTCTTTAAGGCGCGCGTCATTGACAAGTCGAAGGTCCGCGTGCTGGCCTTCCTCAACATCGTGGGCGTTGGCATGGATCCCGTCGGCGAGCAGAGCATACTGGAGATGGACGCGCGACCCACGGCGGAGATGATCAAGAAGTTTCCACAAATTCTCGTAGGCGTGAAGGCCGCCCACTATCGCGGGCCCGAATGGGAAGGCGTTGACCGCGCCTTCGAGGCGGGGAATCTGGCGAATGTTCCCGTGATGGTGGACTTTCAGCCCCAACCCACACGCACGTATGCCGATTTGCTTCTCAAGCATATGCGCCCCGGGGATCTTCACACCCACATGTATGCCCAGCACATTCCCCTCCTCGACGAAAACGGTCGAGTGAATGACTACGTCCGTGAGGCGCGCAAGCGCGGCGTGCTGTTCGACCTCGGCCACGGCGCGGGGAGTTTCTGGTTTCGCATTGCCGCTCCTGCCACGCAACAGGGTTTCTGGCCGGATTCAATCTCGACCGACCTTCACCAGCACAGCTATCTGATCCCGCAGGCGAACATGGTGAATTGCATGTCGAAGATTCTGAATCTCGGCATGCCGCTGGAAGAAGTCATCTACCGTTCCACAGTGACGCCCGCGCGCGAGATCAAGCGTCCGGAACTCGGGACGCTCACCGAAGGGGGCGTTGCCGACATTGCCGTGCTGGAACTCAAGCAAGGAAAGTTCGGCTTTGTGGACAGCGGACACGCGCGCCACGACGGCACGCAAAAGCTCCGCTGCATGATGACGGTGCGGGCCGGCAAGATTGTGTGGGACGCCGAGGGCTGGAGCTGGCCGGACTGGCACAAGGCAGGCAAGTACAAGGTGATTGAGTAGTGCGATTCGAAGGGCGGCGCGGCGCAGGCAGTGTCACGATCATCGGTCCTGGACGGCTGGGCCAGGCACTGGGCAAGATGCTTACGCAAGCGGGCGTGCCGATGGAGCTGGTCGTGGCGCGGCGCATATCACGAGCGCGACGAGCCGTGCGCTTCATTGGCGCAGGCCAAGCGGCTGCACTGGGTGATTTCCGAATCAATCGGGCCAAGGTCATCCTTCTGACCACAACCGACGCGGCCATCCGCCCTGTGGCGGAGGCTCTCGCCGCGCGCGGCATGGATTGGCGGGGAAAGGTCGTATTGCACACCTGCGGCTCCTTGCCGGCGTCGATCCTCCAATCCCTCGCGCGGCGTGGAGCGGCCATAGGTTCGATTCATCCCTTTCAGCCCATCCCGGACCCCGCCACCGGAGTTCAAACGCTGCCGGGGTGTTATTGGGCCGTTGAGGGTGCCGCCCCCGCCCGTGCGGCTGGAGAGGAGATCGTCCGTCTGCTGCGGGGAATCGCATTTCCGATTCGGCCTTCGCGCAAGGCGCTTTATCACGTTTCCGGTATTATGGTTTGCCCGGCGCTTCTTGGACTATTAAGCCATTCGGAGCGGCTGCTGACATTGGCGGGAGTTCCCTCCGATATCGCCCGCGCGATGTTGGCCCGCTCGGTGCGCGAGACGGTGGGAAATTTCACTCGCCTGGGTGGTCGGCGCGCGCTGACCGGTCCTGCCGCGCGCGGCGATTGGGCGACCCTGCGACGGCACTTCGCAGCGCTTCGCCGCGATGCGCCGGGTGTAGTTCCCGCATACGCGGCGCTGGTCTCCACCATGCTCCGATTGACGGGAAAGCGGCCGCCGAGCGCGTTTAAAAAGGTTCTCCGAAATGCGGGTAATTGACGTTTCATTCCTTGCACTCTCGCTCTTCCATTCAACATTAATCGCGCAACAGAATCCTGAGGCTCCGAATGCGGCCAAGGTGGCGGAGCCTGCGGCCATAGTCGTGGACATCAATCGCGCAACTGCGGAGGATTTCACCAAATTGCCGGGAATTGGACCGGAACTTGCGCGACGCATTGTAACTTTCCGTGAAAAGCATGGGCCGTTCAAGCGAGTCGAGGATCTGCTGGCGATTCGCGGTATCGGGCGCAAAAAGTGGAAGGTGATCCGCCCGTCCTTGAAGATCGATACGCCGTCGAAGAAGAAGGCTGAAGGCTAATAATCTTGTGGGGGCAACAGGTCTTCCGGATTAGCGGCCGTTGACGGTCCATCAATTCCTTTCTGGCTTTAAGCCCCGGGGAAAAATTGCCGTAACACCCAGAAGCAGCCGCTGGCGACGACGCCGGAGACGGGGATGGTGAGGATCCATGCCCAGACAATGCGTCCGGCCACACCCCAGCGGACCGCGTTAAGTCGGTAGACGCTGCCGACCCCCATGATGCCGCCGGCAATTGTATGCGTAGTTGAAACCGGGATTCCGGCCAACGCAGTGCCCAGAATACTGGTCGCGGCAGCGGTCTCCGCGCAGAAGCCCCCGACGGGCTTAAGCTTGGTAATTCTCATCCCCATCGTCTTGACAATTCGCCAGCCACCAGCGAGGGTTCCCAACCCGATGGCCGCGTGCGCCATGAGAACGACCCAAAAAGGAATATAAAAGTGATCCAATATGCCTGCCGTGACCAAGACACCCGAGATGATGCCCATGGTTTTTTGCGCGTCGTTCGTGCCGTGGCCAAAGCTGTAGGCTGCAGCAGAGAGCATCTGAAGCTTGCGGAAGTATCGATCTAGCCGGTGCGGAGACCACCTCTGGAAGATCCAGTAAACCGCAATCATCAACGCGGCGCCCAGAACGAGACCGATAAGCGGCGAGAGGATGATAAAGAGGAGAGTCTTGGTCCAACCTCCTGGGATGATCACCCCCCACCCGGCCTTGGCCACCGCGGCTCCTGCATAGCCCCCGATCAAGGCGTGCGAAGAGCTTACGGGAAGCCCGAAGTACCAGGTAAAGAGATTCCAGAGGATGGCTCCTATCAAGCCTGCGAGGATGACATAGAGGTTGACATACTGGAGATCGATCATCCCTTTGCCCATGGTCCTTGCTACTGCAGTCCCAAAAGTAAAGGCGGCGACAAAGTTGAAAAAAGCTGCCCAGACCACCGCCCAACGCGGGGAGAGCACGCGGGTGGAAACCACCGTGGCAATAGAGTTGGCGGCATCATGAAAGCCGTTCAGGAAGTCAAAGACCAGTGCAACCAGAATGATGGTGACCGCAAACCAGAACATAATCCTCGCTTTTCAGCCGCAGTCAGGCTTTTTCGGGAACACAAGTGACTAGACGAGCGTCATTCAGACCGGCAGCGGGCCCCGGTCCACATCCTTGCCGGGGGCCCGATGTCCGTTCAAGCAGATTTCAGAACGACGGCTTCCAAAACATCCGCCACGTCCGCGCACTTATCGGTCGTAGCTTCCAGCACTTCGTAGATCTCTTTCCACTTGATGATCTCGATGGGCTGGATGGAGTCCTCAAACAGCCGCGCCACGCATTCGCCTTTGATGCGGTCAGCCTCTTCTTCGATTTGCGAGATTTGTTCGCAGTACTCGAGGATGTTCTGAGGCTTGCCCAGTTCCCCTACGGCCTTGAGGAGGATTTCGGTCCCATGCTGGATGACCTTGGAAAGCTGGCGCGCGCCGGGTGTTACTCCTGTAACCTTGTAAGTGATCAAGCGGCCGGCGACCGCATCGACCAGGTCCAGGACGTCATCCAGCGCCGAACCCAGCGAGTGGATGTCCTCACGGTCGAACGGGGTGATGAACGTCTGGTTCAACTTCATCATCAGCCCGTGGGTGAGCTGGTCGCCCTTGTGCTCGATAAACTTAATTTCCGCCACTTGCTTCTCGACTTCCCGGAAGTCCTCGAAGAGGTCGACCAAGATCTGGGCGGCTTTGTTGATGTTCTCGGCCTGCTCGCTAAACAAATCAAAGAATTTCTCGTCGCGAGGTATGAGTCTCACGATTGCTCCTAGCTGGGGGTTTTGAGCCTTACATTCTCTGCGAAGCGCGCCAGGAACGCAAGTGACATCACTTCTCAGGCGAGGCCAGGGAATATCATCCCGATTCCGCCCCCAACTCTACGCTAAATATATACACTTCAAGCGGTTACGGCCATTCCAGGGCCTCCGAATAGGATTGGGGAATCATCGGCAGAAGGCCCTCTTCCGCTCTTTTCGGCATCCAACGGCCGACTCGAAGGCTTTAAGCTGCCGGGTGTCCCGGCGGAGGCCGAAAGGCCTATAATCCCGCAAGCAGCTCCGAATCCCGTCAAGCGCAGATCGTCGGCGCCGGGTGAAAATCGTAGGAGCGATACCTATTCTGAAGGAGAAAGTCTCTTGAAACGACAATTGCTTTGTGCAGCCGCAATCCTGCTGTTGGCGTTCAGGGCGACGGCAGGCGACACTCGGCCGATTCTGGGGGCCAAAGTCTATCGTCCCGTCGCAACCCCCCAGGCGATTGTCGCGTTCGCAAAATCCGTAGGGCTCAACACGCTCTTTGTCGGCGATGAACTGGGAACCTCGCTGCCGTTTCGCGAAGGATGTCGTGCCGCCGGGCTGAAGTATTTCCTGATCATTCGAACCTTCAACGATCCGGAAGCGGCAGAGCGCGATCCCAGCCTTGTCAGTGTTTCTCGCGATGGCAAGCCCGGCCGCCGAGGTGACGACGCGATGATTTGCCCCGCGCGCGCCGACTTCCGCCGCGCCAAGCTGGAGCGCATCCGGGGCGCAATTGACCGGCTCAAGCCCGACGGCATCACGCTTGATTACTTCCGGTTCTTCATTTACTGGGAGGGTGTTGACCCCAAGACCGGCCCGGTGAATTTCCCGGCGTTCTGTTTCGACCCCTCCTGCTTGCAGGCCTTCATCGACAGCGGAGGCGTGAAGGTGCGCCACGCCGCAGTCAGCGACTTACTTGAGAAGAACCGTCCGCTTATCGACGAGATATGGCAGGAACATCGCGACGCTTGGTATGCATGGCGGATCCGGCGCATCGAAGAGAACGCGCATGAGATGACGGGATTTATCCGTGGAGAGTATCCGGGCTTGCCAATTGTGCTGCATGCGGTGCCCTGGGCGCGGGATGAGTTCGGGCACGCCCGCGAGCGAATCGTGGGGCAGGACTTCCGGCTGCTGGCACCATACTTTGATTACGTCTCCCCAATGGCCTATTCGGCGCTTACGCGTCGCGGGCCGGGCTGGGTCGAGAAGCTGAACCAGTCGCTGCTTACTGAAATCCCGGCAAACAAGCTGCTCCCTTCCATAGAAGTCGGCCCAGATGGGCCGCAGTTCCCACCCATGACCGCCTCCCATTACGAAAGTGATCTCAAGGCCGCGCTCGCATTCAAGAACGGCGTCGTCCTATACCATTTGGAGCTTCTGATGAATGACCCTGGAAAGCGCGAACTTACAGAGCGTGCCTTCACTTCCTACTGGAAGAGTTCGTCCGCGCGCTGAACAGGCGCGCGAATTCCGCGAGTTCCGCGGCGTTGAGGTCGGAGACAGCCCGGAACATCATCTCTCCGTTGCTCCATGCTTGCGAGTTGTAGCCACTCGAAACGGCAGGTTTCAAGGGGATGAGACGGTCAGAGTCTGCGGGCCAGATGAAGAGATTTATGAGATGCTTGCGGCGCTGATAGACCAGTGCGGCGACATTGCGGTCAAACAAGTAGTCGAGCCGGCCGCCTACCAGCGGGAAGCCTTCCTGAGCAAGATCGGGGACGGGAGGGGAGAAGTCCAGCTTGCCGGCAAACCAGGGTTTGACGGCGTGCTGATCCGAAGATACTACATCGGTTAGATGGTTTGCCATTAGCGAACGGATATGGGCGGATACAATCTCGTGTAGCTGCGCTTCCTGGGCGGAACGCCGCGAAAGCTGCTGTCGTACACCCAAGGATGTGATCAGGACTGCCGCAACGGCGGCGGCCGCGACAGCCCATCGCCACGACCCAAACCACACTCGGGGTGGCGCTGGTTTTGCACTCGCCTTGGCAAATGCCTTCTGCAGCTTGTGCGTCAAGTAAGGCGGCGCAGGGAAATAGAGGGAATTGTGACGTAGCCCTTTTTGCAGTATGCGCAGCGATTCCCAGGCGGGGGCGCAAGTGCCGCAACCAGCAAGGTGCGATTCCACCTCGATACTATGGGCGAGGTCCAGCTCCCCATCGAGGTAGGCGTTCAGGAGTTTGCGGTTTTCGGGGCAATTCACGCTAGCGCTCCTTCCCCGCGGATTCCAGCAGGCTCCGTTGCAGCTGCACCCGCGCCCGCGCAAGGCGCGACATGACCGTGCCAATAGGGACCCCGGTAATGTCGGCGATCTCCTTATAGGACATCCCCTCCATCTCGCGAAGCACGATCGCCTCGCGGTACTCTTCCGATAATCGCTCCATGGCGGCAGCAAGCTGACGCGAGTCGGCCTCACGTATCATCAGAGATTCCGGATTCGCCGTCTCCACACTGTGCAGCTCTTCATCAAACTCTGCGGCCGGATCGGATCGGCCGCGGCGCGACAGCCAGGTGAAACACGTGTTGCGGACTATAGCCAGAATCCAGCCGCGCGCGGACTCGCCATGAAAGCCGTCGAAATGCTCGAGGGCACGCAGGAAGGCTTCCTGCACCATGTCCTCCGCGTCGTGGGCATTGCCGGTCAACCAGCGAGCAAGGTTGTAGGCGGCATCCAGGTGAGGCAGCAGCGCTTCCTCGAATCGTGCCTGTTGGGCTCCAGTTGACAAGCGTTTTCCCTGTCGTAGCAATCCTCCTATTAGACTCTAGACTCTCCCTTTAGGTTCTTTATTCCCGGAGGAATTTTTCTTCTTTGGTCTTGTCTCCATGACTGAAAGCGGAACGCCTACGGGCGCTCCTGAAATCTTGGCTCGAGAGGGAGGCACGGGAATGAACGACAAATTGGATGACTACATTACGCACGATTCGAGCGACGACGGCATCGACCGTCGAGGATTCCTTAAGTGCATGGCCTGGGCAGGGACGGGAGCTCTTTGCGTCATGAAGGGGGGTGTCCTCACTTCTTACGCGCTCAACCGCGCGTCGAAGGGCACGGACGGAATGGCGGGCGAACTGGCCTTTGTTCAAATCAGCGACAGCCACATGGGCTTCAACAAGGCTGCCAATCCGGATGTGACAGGTACCCTGCAGGCGGCGATCGACAAGATCAATGCCCTCCCCAAGCTGCCGGAATTCATCCTGCACACAGGCGACATCACGCACCTTTCCAAACCGGGGGAGTTCGACACCGTTCAGGAAATGCTGAAGGGCATCAAGGGCACAGAAGTCTTCTACGTTCCGGGCGAGCACGACGTCCTGACTGACAACGGAAAGGACTACCTGGCGCGATTCGGCCGCGGGGCGGCGGGAGACGGTTGGTACAGCTTCGACAAGAAAGGAGTCCACTTCATCGGGCTCGTGAATGTCCTCAGCCTGAAAGCGGGCGGCTTGGGCGCGCTCGGCCATGAGCAACTGGAATGGCTTGAAGACGATGTAAAGCACCTCAAAAGCAGCACGCCGATCGTGGTCTTCGCACACGTTCCTTTATGGACGGTCTATCCCGACTGGGGCTGGGGGACCGAGGACAGCGCCCAGGCGCTTGCCTACCTGAAGCGGTTCGGGTCAGTGACAGTGCTCAACGGACATATCCACCAGACCATGCAGAAAACCGAGGGTAACGTGACCTTCCACACGGCCATGTCCACGGCGTTCCCGCAGCCTGCGCCTGGCACTGCTCCGTCACCGGGACCGATGAAAGTTCCGGCGGAGAAGCTGCGCAGTGTTCTCGGCCTGACGAGCGTCGGGTTCGCGCGAGGCAGGCACATGCTGGGCTTGGTCGATAAAACACTCGAAGCGTAATTCCAATTCAAAAGGAGGAAAACATGCGAAAGCACTTTGCTATTTTGGGGCTGGTGACGCTTGCTCTGGTCGTGATGGCCACGGCATCTGCGCGGCCTCAGGTGGAAACCACCGGGAAAAGCGCATCCGGAGAGCACACCGAAGTCTCCATCGACAACTTCAGTTTCGGCCCCGCCACGCTGACGATCAATGCTGGCACGACTGTCACCTGGACGAACAAGGACGACGTGCCGCACAACGTCATCAGCGACGACAAACTCTTCGCTTCGCCCGTGCTCGACACCGACGAGAGCTTCTCTTACACCTTTACCAAGCCCGGCACTTTCGGATACTACTGCTCCATCCATCCGAAGATGACTGCGAAGGTTACGGTGAAGTGATGTGGGGGTACTGGAGCGTCGAATCTGAGGTGGGCGACCGTGGCGATGGCTGGAATCCTACATCTCGGCGGGCCAAGTCGGGCGGAGCTGAACCTGATCCTACAAGCCGCGTTGGCTGTGGCCATGACCGTGGGCGTGATTTGCGTTCGCAGAACGTACTACCGCGCCCACGGCAGGATCCAGGCCTCCGTCGTAACACTCAACCTGGTGGTAATCGGCGCCCTCATGCTCCCTTACTTTCCTCGAAATCTCCTGAGGAAAGCTCCAAGCGTGTTCACGCGCCCGTACATTGCAGTCGTCGCGGTTCACGCTCTCTTTGGCGCTGCCGCTGAGTTGCTAGGCCTCTACGTTGTTCTCAGCGCGGGGACACGTCTGTTGCCGCAGCGGTTTCGCCTTCGCAACTACAGACTTTGGATGCGGGCCACCTTCATGCTGTGGTGGGTGTCAATTCTCACCGGGGCAACCGTGTATTACGTCTGGTATTTGGCGCCGGCCGGTTGAGTTACAGTGGAGTCGCGAGCGCTGACCGCACGTGGGAGCTACCTAGGAACGAACATTACGTTGCGGAACCACAGGGTTCCCTGGGGGCAGGTTTGGAGGTTTCGGTAGCTTACGATGAAAACGATCTTGTTCACCGCGTTGCTGTCCAGTTCAGGTGGAGGCGGAGCGAGGGGCGGAAGTCGTCTGAAGTCGTCCAGGTTGACTGAGAACTCCCGCCATGTCGAGTCAATTGTCGCCCCGCCTTTGTTGCTTTCGGTAAGGGAGGGGAACTCATACGTAATGCGTTCGCGCTCGCCCGCTGCATGGGGATCATCCAACGCCAGCATGATCCCGAAATCCGGTTTGGCACCTTTCGCACCGGCGATTCGGCACTCGAATTTGAGCCGGCCGTAGTCTTGGAGGTTGCAGGGGCTGGCATAAAACGTCATAAACCCGCCGGAAGCCGCCGTTGGGACTTTTTCCAGAAGTTTTAAATCGGACGTGAAGGAGAAATAGGACTCGCCCCCTCCGCTGATTCCCCACATCAAGTCGCCGGGTTTCTCGCCCCACGCCGCAAGAGCGTCTTTGGGTGCGCGCGCAGCGGATGGGTTGAAAATGGCTCCGGTCTCCTTATAGAAGACCACTCGAATCGGCGACTTGGTCGGCGCCACGGTAGATGACGTGGCTGCGGTGCCTCCGCCTCGCCCGATGACTTGATCCCGCACTCCACCCACGTTCAGCACGACAAGCAATGCCGCGAGAATGACGGGCGATACGATGGCAACGGGGATAATCCACCGATTCTTTTTCTTCCCTCCTGGAACCCCCGCTGTCGCAACCTCCCCGGAAGCCATTTCCAGGCGCAGGCGCTTCAGGTCGTTGACCATCTCGAAGGCGCTTTGATAACGCAGGTTGGGGTCTTTCACGAGCGCCTTGGTAATGATGCGCTCGAGCTTGGGCGGGAGCAGGGGATTCAAACGCGTCGGCGGGATCGGAGTCTCCTGCTCAATCGCCGTGAAAACGTCCAGGGGCTTTGCGCCCGCGAAGGGTTGTTTACCTGTGGCCATTTCATAGAGCACGCATCCGAAGGAGAAGATATCTGTGCGGCCATCCAGACGCTCGCCCCGGATTTGCTCAGGGGACATATAAGCCGCCGTGCCGATGGCGATCCCCGGGCTGGTCAGGTACGGGTCCGAAGCCTGCTTTGCAAGGCCGAAGTCAACGATCTTGGCGCGGCTGCGGTCAGTCAGGAAAATGTTAGCGGGCTTGATGTCGCGGTGGATGATCCCTTTGGCGTGTGCGGCGTCGAGGGCATCAGCAACCTCGGTGGCCACATCGACAATGAGTGTCGTGTCCAGGGGTTCGCCTCGGAGCTTTTGCGTGAGCGGTTCCCCTTCTAGGAGTTGCGCAGCGATGAACGGGCGCCCGTCCGCTTCGCCCACTTCGTACACCATCAGAATGTTGGGATGATCGAGCGCCGAGGCCGCGCGCGC
Source organism: Terriglobia bacterium (assembly GCA_041946825.1). Lineage (GTDB taxonomy): Bacteria > Acidobacteriota > Terriglobia > UBA7540 > UBA7540 > CAZTHM01. The sequence continues at coordinate 249,428 of JBHGBD010000001.1, forward strand.
TTCGCGGCGAAACCGTTCCAACGCCTCGCGGTCACGCGCCAGTCCTAGCGGGAGGAACTTGAGCGCTACAAACCGGCCAAGCTGGTTGTCCCGGGCCTTGTACACCTCGCCCATGCCACCGGAGCCCAGCCTGGCCAGAATCGTGTAGTGTCCGAAGGTTTTGCCAACCATTGGCCGAGCCGACACCTCATTGGTGAGACGGGGCCGATACTATAACCCGCTCATAATCAAGTCAAGGTGAGCTGCCGATGGCGTTCGCTCAGCGGAGTTTGAGTTTCCAAACAAAAAGGGCGGGGAACTGGACTCCGGCTTGGGCCTTCCTGCCTGCTGCATTTTGCTTTGTGCCTACTTCCCAGGGGTGTCGAACAATGAGAAAAAATCGGCCTTGGCGCCCTTCAATGCGACCACAGGTAGTCGTGTGCCGCCGACATGGCCTTGACAACGTCGGTCATGTTGGCTTTGGGGAAGAGCAGCATGCGACAGGGACCCGAATGGAAGGAGAGAACAAAGTCGCTGTCTTCAGGCTTCCACCAGCCGACGTTCAAGACGGTTTCTGCCAGTGCCTGATCCCACAAAGAAGGCGGAAGCCCGTTTAATATTGACCCGAACATGCCTCCAACGCTCGAGCCCCTTGCCCTCCAATCCCTTTCGGTCGCCCGCTTGTCCTCGATGTACTGCAAGCTGCTTACGGACTCTTTCAACCAATCGAATTCCGGTGTGGAAATATCAACGTCCACGTAAGCTGTGTGGTGGCAGGCGCCTCGAGCCAATTCGATGGTCAGCCCTCTCAACTTATTCTGAGGGGTGGCAGAGTGCCAGGCAATGATGGCCTTAAAGGTGACTCTGGTTTTTTCCGCACCGTCAAGGGTCCCAAAGACCTTGGTTTCGATTCGGGGCGACTTGGCATTCTTCAGGAGAGTCTCAAGCGGACCGGGATAGTGTCGATCGACCGTTGGCACTACCGGTGGCAATTGAGCAAGCAACGGGTCAATAGTTGCCACAAGAGCGAAAGCGACGATGCGCCAGATTCGCCCCATAGGATACCTTCCGCGGCTTCGCCGGAAGCCCATCGCTTTTCGCTGAGTTTACGACAAGTTATCTCCACCTTCAACGCTATTTCACTGACGTTCCGGTTGGCTCTGAAATCAGGAATCGACAACGTACCCTTCGCTAATTCCCAAACAAAAAGGGCGGGGAACTGATCCCCGCCCTGGGTTCTTACTTTCAACTTTCGACTTTCAACTTTCGACTGCTCTTAATACATCCCGCCGCCGTGCGGAGGTCCAGGCGGCATCTTCTCTTCTTCCTTGGGCAGTTCGCTGACCAGCGCTTCGGTGGTAAGCATGAGGGAAGCGATGGAAGAAGCGTTCTGGAGCGCCGTGCGGGTGACCTTGGTTGGGTCGATGACGCCCGCTTCGACGAGATCGGCGAAGGTTTCGCTGTCGGCGTTGTAGCCGAAGTTGGAATTGCTGTTGCTCCGAACTTTCTCGACGACTACTGCGCCCTCGGCCCCGGCGTTCTGGGCGATCATGCGCAGCGGCTCTTCCAGCGCCCGCTTGACGATGTTGATGCCGATCTGCTCATCGCCCTCGGCCTTGAGCTTCTCGAGCGCTGGGATGCAGCGTACCAGCGCCACACCGCCGCCCGCCACGATGCCTTCCTCGACGGCAGCCTTGGTGGCGTGCATGGCGTCCTCGACGCGAGCTTTCTTTTCCTTCATCTCGGTCTCGGTCGCCGCGCCCACCTTGATCTGAGCCACGCCGCCGACCAGCTTGGCAAGCCGCTCCTGGAGCTTCTCGCGGTCGTAGTCGGAAGTCGTTTCCTCGATCTGGGTGCGAAGCTGCTTGATGCGCCCTTCGATGGCCGCCGACCGCTTGGCGTCGTGCGAGCCCTCGACGATCGTGGTGTTGTCCTTGTCGACGGTCACTTTCTTGGCGCGGCCCAAGTCGTCGAGCTTCACGTTCTCGAGCTTGATGCCCAGGTCTTCCGTGATCGCCTTGCCGCCCGTCAGGATGGCGATGTCCTCGAGCATAGCCTTGCGGCGGTCGCCGAAGCCCGGCGCTTTCACCGCGGAGCACTGCAGCGTTCCACGCAGCTTGTTGACGACGAGGGTCGCCAGAGCTTCGCCCTCGACTTCCTCGGCGACGATCAGCAGCGGCTTGCCGGCGCGCGCGATCTGCTCGAGCAGGGGAAGAAGGTCCTTCATGGAGCTGATCTTCTTCTCGTGGATCAGGATCAGCGCGTCTTCCAGCACGCACTCCATCCGCTCGGCGTCGGTGACGAAGTACGGCGAGAGGTAGCCGCGGTCGAACTGCATGCCTTCCACGACTTCCAGCGACGTCTCCATCGTCTTCGATTCCTCGACCGTGATAACGCCGTCCTTGCCGACCTTCTTCATGGCCTCGGCGATGATGTGGCCGATGGTCTGGTCGTTGTTGGCCGAGACCGCGCCCACCTGGGCGATCATGGCGCCCTCGACGGGCTTGGAGAGCTTGTCGATCTCGCCCTTCACGTGCTTTTTCGAGCCGTCTTTCTGCACTTCATCGTAGCCGCAAACCGTGCGCACGGCCGTCTCGATCCCGCGCTTGATGGCCATGGGGTTGGCGCCCGCCGCGACCGTCTTGACGCCTTCGCGGTAAATCGCCTGGGCGAGAACCGTCGCGGTGGTGGTGCCGTCGCCGGCCACGTCGGAGGTCTTCGAAGCAACCTCGCGCACCATCTGCGCGCCCATGTTTTCCAGGGGGTCCTTCAGCTCGATTTCCTTCGCCACGGTCACGCCGTCCTTGGTGATCGTGGGGGAACCGAATTTCTTGTCGAGAACCACGTTGCGGCCCTTGGGGCCCAGCGTGATCTTCACGGCGTCGGCCAGTTGATTCACGCCCCGCAGAATCGCCTGGCGGCTGTCTTCGCCATGTACAATCTGTTTTGCGTTTGCCATCTTTTACTCCTCCAAGATTTCCTCTAAGAATTTGTCCTTTGTTTCTGCGTTGTCAGATGCCGTCGCCGCGGCGACTGCTCACCACCGGCAACCGGCTACTGGCAACTTACTTCTTGCCGCCTGCGGCGTGCTTGGCCGCTTCGATTACTCCCAGCACTTCGTCCTCGCGCAGGATCAGGTACTCTTGCTCGTCGAGCTTGATCTCGGTTCCGGAGTATTTCCCGAAGAGGATGCGGTCGCCCGCCTTCACGTCGAGCGGGATGAGCTTTCCTTCCTCCGTCTTCTTGCCATTGCCCACGGCTACCACTTCACCCTCCTGCGGCTTTTCCTTGGCCGTGTCGGGGATAATGATGCCGCCCTTGACGGTTTCTTTCTCCTCGATACGCTTGATCAATATGCGATCATGAAGAGGTCTAACTGTCATCGGTGTTTGCTCCTTTCGTTTTTCCCGAACCTTAATTTGCCCCCGTGACCCGCCTCGCTACCGGTTCTGCGCCCGTCCTGAGGTTAGTCGCGTTGGGTTAAGTTCTTGTTTTTCTTTCAATTATCTCTATTGTTCCCAGAGGTTGAATGCGGATTAGCACTCGCCCTTTGAGAGTGCTAATCCTACTCGGGCGCAGCACGATTTGTCAAGCGGTTTTCTGTGGGGATCCTGGAAGATCCTTCCGGCGTGTCATTCCGAGGAGTACCGATCTGATCGGGGCGACGAGGAATCTCGCACAACCTTGGTTTCCAGCGCGAGATTCCTCGCCCCACTCGCAATGACAGGGTTCAGCAGCCGTTTCTGCCACTCCCCCAAAACGGCTGTCATTCCCCGTGGCGTGCCAGCTTAATCAGGGGGCCGCGCACAAGCCGCCAGGATACCCAGCCGAGCCCTGCCCAGAGGACCAGTGACAGCCCATAGCGTGCGAGGAAGAAGACGATCGCAAGGATGGAGCCCGAGAAATTCTCCCATCCATCCACCAGGGCGTTCCTGAGCTGGCGCAGCGTGCCCAGGGGCGCGGGCTGAAGCTCCGCCTTGAACTCTTCGGCAAGCGACAGGGTAACGGTCGCCATCTCGACGCGCTTCATCAGGTTCTGGCGCTGCGCTTCCATGCGTTCGATTTGCTCGCGCGTGCGGGCGATTTCCTGCTCGACTTGCAGAATGTCCCCGACCTTGCCCGTGCGGTTGTTGAGGACGTCAATCAACCGTTGCTCGGTTGAGCGGGCGTTCTTGAGGCGCGCTTCCAGGTCCACAACCTGCTCGGTGACTTCTTCAGAGTTGAGATCCTCTTTCCTGACGCGGCCCAGTTCGCGGACCTGATTGAGAATGGTCGCCAGCTTCGCGGCTGGAACGCGCAAAACCAGGTTGGCCTGCTTGGGCTGGTTGGGAGTCTCGACGAAATTCGCCTGCGCCACGTAGCCGCCCTCGGCATCCATGATCTGTCGGAGCTTCGTTTTCGCGTCGTCAAATTCCTTGACCTCGATCGTCATCGAGGCTTGATATGAGATAAGCTTGGTGGGGAGGGGTGCCGGCAGCTCGATCTGGCCCATCGTCTCAGCGGATCGGTCCCTGCCCGCCGAAGTCTGCAGCCTTGCCTGATCGGTCATGAACTGACCCTGGCGACCGAACTCTGAAGCCCGGTTCGCGGCGATTCGTGAGCGCAGAAGATTTGGTGTCGCAAGCCAGACGAAAAACAAAACAATTGCTATCCCCGCCACGAACCAAAGGATCATCCGTTTGGCGGATGACCCCGGCCTTAATCCCAGCGGCGTCTTGACTTCCCAGCGCGGTAGTGCGGCGGTCACTTGTTTCCGATCAACGATCGTGGACATAGACTCCTCACAGCGGACGGCCCCGAAGCCGAGGCGAACCGATATCCCTTCTCGTCCCAGCTTCTGTCCTGCAGGCATTGGAACGCGCGAGAAGCCCCGGCTTGCAGGAAAAAGATTGGGCCGTTCTCCTCGTCGCACCGGGAGCATGCGGGGTGCCAGAAGGTTAGCCGCAAAGTGCCACGCCTCAGCTATAATTGCGTCTCACCTATGATGCTGAAATCTTTTCGGTTGACGTTGTTTGGCTGGTTAAGGCATGACATACGCTGGGAAGCGTTCGTAGTATCGGCGCTGATTGCGTTGACAGTTTCTGTCACGTATCCACTGGCAGTTTTGTGCTCCTCGGTTCCAACTGCCGACCCCGTTGCGGCGCAGGAGCCGGGACCTTCGCCTCCGCCAGCGGGAGCCCCCGTGCCTGCAGAGGAGGAGGAAGAGCCTCCCCAATTCGTTGACAGTCAACATCCTCCTGCTGAGGTCGAGGCGGCGCTGACAGGAGTAACAACGCCCGACCCCGAAGCCGTAGCGCAGGCGCTGGGTTTGGAACTGAAACCAAAGGATTCCCTGGGCGAGAACGCAGGCCTGACCAGCCTGGAAGTGCTGGGAGACATGGACGGCGACGGCGTTCCTGAATTGGCTCTCCGCTGGGCGGGGCTGTCAACGCAGTCCTCAGCCGCCGGAGCCGCTGCCACCGAACCCGCCGAATCTGCCGACGAGGCCCAGGGCGGGGAGCCTGACGAAGCAAATTCCCCGCGCCCAGTCTGGATCTTCTACGTGCTGGCGTGGAATGGCGCGCATTGGAACCCGGCACGGTTGATGGAGACGGAATGGAGTTTTACGATTCAAACCCAATCGCTCCTCAGCCGCACCAGCCGCAACATTGTCGCGATCGTGCAGGAAGGTGGCAGTGCCGTCCCCTATCCGGTTATTTTCGAGTTTAAAGATCACACTGTGACTTTGGTCTGGGATTCGCGCAGCGACGACAGCCGTTACCAGGGGTTCGCAGACGGCGAACTGGCATTCCGTGACTTGAACGGCGACGGCGTCTCGGAGTTGATCCTCACGGGCCGGGCTGATCCCGGCCTGCTGGTTTTCTCCAAGCAGGGCCGGCGCGGGTTTGCGGCGCGCTTGATCTACAGCTGGGATGGCAGCGCCTACGTGCCCGGCAAGACCGAGTATGCAGGGAATGAAGATTACACACTTTATCGTTTCATCTCGGCCCTGCACATGCATGACTACCGCGCCGCCTACGCGCTGATCGATGCGGCGAAATTCTTGAAGGGCAAAGACCTCAGCCTCGCGGCTTTCCAGTCGCACATTGAGGCCGCGTGGCCGGAGTTTACTCGCAACAGCATCTTCGAAGCGCGCGAGCCGGCGGCGGGTGTGGAAAAGGATTTCACGTTTGTCCTCCGGGCGGGCGAGACGACGTACGATTACCGGCCCACATTCGGGCCCGGCCCGAAGTTTCTGCTGACGGGCCTGGAGCGGAGGGAAGAGAAGTAAATTGATACCTGAAAATTGACAATTGAAAATTGGGAATTGGTAATCAGCCAGACAATCTTCAGTTTTCAATTGTCGATTTTCAATTTGCGATGCCTCGGCGCTTCACCAATATCTCCGGTTTTGTCCTCGCGGGCGGAGAAAGCCGCCGCATGGGCCGCGCCAAAGCGGACCTCGTGCTGGGGGGCGAGACGATGCTGGCGCGGCAAATTCGCCTCCTTCGCAACGTCTGTTCCTCAGTGGCGATCGTCGGCTTGGGGAAAAAGACGCCGGGCATCGAGGTTCCTCTCTGGCCCGACGAACTGCCGGGCCGCGGGCCGGCAGGTGGCATCTTCACGGCGCTTCTTCACGCGCGGACGGAATCCAGCTTCATTGTGGGCTGCGATTTGCCATTTCTTAATCCCCGTTTCGTGCGTTTTCTGATTCACCGGGTGTGGGGTGATGCCGCGGACGCGATCGTGCCGGAGTCCCACGATGGACGAATTCAGCCGGTCTGCGCGATCTATCGGCGCCACTCGCTGGACGTCGTCAGGGCCAGCCTCGCAGCCGAATTGAACAAGACCCAGGACCTCGTCCATCGCCTGCGTGCACGCGTTGTTCCGTGGCGCGAAATTTCCCGCGCGGGATTCCCGCCGCGTGTTCTGGCGAACATGAACACACCGGAAGACTATGAAATGGCGAAACGAATTGTGAATTCTGAATGGGGAATTATGAATGGTGAACTGTGAATAGTAAATGCGGAGTTCAGCGAGGGAATGAGAATTCCGCGGCAAAGAATCTCCGGATTGTATAGTTCGACATTCCGAATTCAGAATTCCGAATTCGCCATTCACAATTCACCATTCACCATTCATAATTCCCCCATGCTCGAGGACCCAGAGAAGTCGACACCTTACTTTGAGTTCGTCCATGTCTCGAAAGCCTTCGACGACCAGCCGGTCCTGGTGGACGTGAGTTTCGAGGTCCGTCGCGGCGAGATGGTGGTGGTGCTCGGCCGCAGCGGCGTGGGCAAGAGCGTTACACTCAAGCACATTTTGGGATTCCTCCATCCCGACGAAGGCCGTGTGCTGGTGGATGGGCGCGACATCACGCAACTGAGTGAGTCGGAATTGATGGAAATACGGCGCCGGGTGACCATGGTGTTCCAGTCGGGCGCGCTATTCGACTCGCTGACGGTCGCGGAGAACGTTGCCTACCCGCTTCGCGAGCGGTCGGAGCGCGGGTTCGGGTTGAGCGAGGACCAGATTCAGGCCCGCGTGGATGAACTCCTGGCGCGCGTCGAGCTCACCGAAATGCGTGACTTGATGCCCGCCGATTTGAGCACAGGCATGAAGCGCGCAGTCGCCATCGCGCGGGCGCTGGCCGCCGAGCCGGAAGCGATCCTCTACGACGAACCCACGACCATGGTCGATCCGCTGATGGCTCACACCATCGGCGAGTTGATTCTGAAGCTTAAGCGCGAGACGGGCATGACCTCTATCGTTGTCACTCATGACATGCGCCTGGCACGCAAACTCGCCGACCGCATCGTCTTTCTTGTCGACAGCCGGGTGGCGTTCTTCGGCCCCGTCAGCGATATGGATAAGTCTTCCGAGCCCGTCGTGCGGGATTTCATTGAGCTGGATGAAGTCTCGTTTTTGAAAGGAAGTTGAAGAGTCGAAGCGTCGGAAAGTCGAAAGGCCCAGAACAGGAGTGCAGTTTTGAGTCTGTTCCGATTGGGCCCTCGGCTCTTCAACTTTTCGACCCTTCGACTTTTCGACCTCTTGATCACACCATGACTTCCAAGTCCACGATGACCCTCGACCGCGTCCTTTCGCGCTACGGCGTGGCGTCCCGGACTGAAGCTTGCGAGGCGATTCGCGCGGGGCGGTTGAAAGTAAATGGCCGCGTGGTTCGCGATCCCGATTGCTGGGTGCGGCCCGGAACGGACACGATTCAACTCGACGGGAAGCGACTGAAGGCGCGGCGCAAGATCTATGCTCTCCTCTACAAACCGAAAGGCGTGATTACCAGTCATGGTGACCCCGACAGTCGCAAGACCGTTTACGATTGCCTGGGCGAGGTGACAGAGTGGATCTTCCCCGTGGGAAGGCTGGATAAAGACACCTCGGGTTTGCTTCTGCTCACGAATGATACGGAGTTTGCTGATTTCATCACAAACCCCCAATCCCGGATCCCCAAAACCTATATCGTAAAAACCAGCTCACTTTTGAGTGAGGAGGTTATTGCGCGACTGAATGCCGGCGTGGAAATGAAACGCGGCGATTCCGCACGGCCCGAAAGCGTTCGCCGCCTCGAAGACCGAGGGAAATATACCTGGCTTGAGGTCGTCCTCACGGAAGGCAAGAACCGCGAGGTGCGCCGCATGGTCGAGGCCGTGGGCTTCAAAGTGCTGAAGTTGGTGCGCACGCGAATTGGCCCACTGACAATGGAGGGGCTGGAAGTGGGAAGGTATCGGGAGTTAACATCCGCGGAAATCTCGGCGCTTAGAAAAAATCGGGCGGCGTCCAGAGCGGCGCGAGGCGGCGCAGGACCCCGGAAGGATCATCATGGGTAACACGATGAAGAGGTTGGTGGCAGGAGCGTTGATCTTCTTCTCGACGATCGTGCTGGCCGCGCAAAACCAGGATCAGGAAGCGCCCCCACCCGGCAAAGGCAATCTCGATGTGAGTGTCGTTGATGAGACCGGGAAGCCGCTGCCGGGTGTCACAGTTTCTGTCCCCGGGTATCGCTCGACAACCGGCGTCGGCGGCACGTGCCGGTTCGGCTTGCTGCCCGGGCGATATTCCGTGCTAATCAAGAAGGACGGCTACCGCGGCCGTCGGATCAACGCCGGAGTCCGCCCGGGCGAGACATTTTCCCTCCGAGTAGAGCTCCAGAAACTTGTGCCTGCTCGACCACCCCGCAAGTAGTCCCCCGAGCCCGATTGATACGCCGAGGACGGGTTCCTGCCCGATTGACTGGCCCTTTGCCTCGGCGGGCACAAGACGACAATTTGTCGAGATCCGTGGATGTTCCCTGGATAGCGCAGGAAACGGCATATTGTCCGCTTTCTGTGACCACACGTTCTCCGCTTGGGCCGAATCTGAGAGACCGAGGCCGCTAAGTAATTGAAAACAAGGAGAGGCGGGATTTGGCCCGTGTGCTCCCGCTGCTAGGATTCGAAAAGTGACTCGACAAACTCGCGGGGGTTGAAGGGCAGGAGATCTTCGACCTGCTCGCCGATTCCGACGAACTGGATGGGCAGGCCGAGTTCGCGGGCGATGGCCACCACCACGCCGCCTTTGGCCGTCCCGTCCAGCTTAGTGAGGACGATGCCCGTTGTGCCGGCGTGTTCGGTGAACTGGCGCGCCTGCTGGAGGCCGTTCTGACCGGTGGTGGCGTCGAGGATGAGCAGAACCTGGTGTGGAGCCCCGGGAACTTCGCGACCGGCGATGCGGCACATCTTCTCGAGTTCCGCCATCAGGTTGTCTTTCGTGTGCAGGCGGCCGGCGGTGTCCACGATTACCGGATCATCGTGCCGTTTCTTGGCGGCGGCGAGCGAGTCGAAGATGACGGCGGCGGGATCGGCGCCGGGCTTTTGTTTGATGATTTCGATCCCGAGGCGTCCGGCCCAGATTTCGAGTTGCTCATTGGCCGCGGCGCGGAAAGTGTCCGCCGCGCAAAGCAGGGGGCGGCGATTTTGCTGCATGAAGAAGTGCGCAAGCTTGGCGATGGTGGTAGTCTTGCCGACCCCGTTCACACCGACTACGAAGATGACTTCGGGCTGACCGGCCGGCGGACGCTTCGGTGAGGGCAGCGCGGCGCGCGCGCCAGCCGGGTTCTCGAGGAGGGCGAGGATTTCCTGTTCCAGGGCGTCGCGCAATTGGCGCGGCTCCTGCAACCGGCGCCGGCTGACCTGCTCGCGCAGGCGCGTCAGGATTTCCTGAGTGGTTTTTACTCCGAGGTCGCCGGCCAGAAGCGTCGCCTCAAGGCCGTCGAGGACGGCTTCATCAACCGTGGTCTTACCTTCCACGATCTCCTCGACCTGCTGCACCAGTTGCGCCTTGGTCGAGGCCACCGCTTGCTTCAGCCGGTCGAAAAAGCCGCTCTTCTTTTTTTCCTCGGAACCGAACAGGGAAATTGCCATCCTCACGATTCTATCCCGAACGGCGCGAGCCTGGGAATCAAATCATGACGGGAATGCGAATGGCGGAAGTTCGGCCGATCAGCTCGCAGCGGCTTGGGGGACAGGGATGACGCTGCCCCGGCGGATCTCGTGCGTGCGGAAGTCGCCCTTCCTATAAGCGGAGTGCAGAGCGTCCACAACGATCGGATCGTATTTCGATCCGGCGTGCTTGCGGAGAATTTCCAATCCCGAAGGGAAGTCACGTCCGGCCTGATAGGGACGGTCCGTAGTGACCGCGTCAAAAGTATCGGCGACGGCGATGATGCGGACCATCAGGGGAAGTTCATCGCCCTTGATCCCATCCGGATATCCTTTTCCGTTCAAAGCTTCGTGATGCCAGCGAATTCCCGGCAGCATTTCTTCCAGGCGCTTTACCTGCCGCACGATTTCGAAGCCCATCACCGTGTGCCGCTTCATGATCTCGAACTCTTCGTTGGTCAGAACACCTGGCTTCTTCAGCACGCGGTCTTCGACACCGATCTTCCCGACGTCGTGGAGAGTTGCGGAGATGAGGATTTTTTCGACCTCGTCGTCCGGCAGGCCAAGTTCTTTGGCCAGGATAACCGAGTATTGCGAGACGCGCTTGGAATGGCCTTTGGTGTATGGGTCTTTGGCGTCCACCGCCGCGGCGATCATCTCGATGGACTCCATAAAGAGCTGACGGTTTTCTTTCGCTGCCCGCTCCAGGTCGTTGACGTACTGCTGGATAGCATCGAGCGCCAGATTGAAGCCCTCGCCCAGTTCGACAAATTCCTTGATGCGGCTCTGGACCGTGGCTCGCTGTGTAAAGTCGCGCGCGGCAATGGAGCGCGCGGTTCGCGTCAACGTATCAAGCGGGTGGGTGATGAGCTTGGCCGAAACCACCGCCGTCGCGAGGCTGATGATGATCAGGACCATCCCGAGGCGCATCGTCAGGCTGCGCATCTCATCGACGGCGCGATAAGCCTCACTGAGCTTTTTCTGGACAATCACGCCCCACTGGAAATTCTGGACAGGAGAATACGTGCCGAGAAATTGGACCTCAACTCCATCCTCGGTCATTGAGAAGAGGGAAGTCTCCGTGGCGCGAGCCTGCCCGCGCCAGGCGAGAAATTTCTGCACGATCGGAACGTGGACCATTTCCTTGCGTGCCACGTTGTTTTTGGGATTGTTGGAAGCGACGAGGTGGCCCGCATTGTCCACGACGTAGGCTTCGAGTCCCGTGCGCCCGGTCTCTTCCAGGCGTTGGAGAATGGGGCTGAGCGTTACGACGGCACCGACCATCCCGAGAAACTGGTCGTTCTCGCGGATGGGCCGCGCCCAGACCATGACGGGCTCGCTCTTCCCGTCCCTCACGATGATGATCGGGTCGCCCTGATAGATGGCGCCCTGGTGCACCGCGGTGAATGCCTTTTCGAGTTCCTTGCGCAAGAAGGCGTCGCCGACAGCGTCAAACTCACCGGCGCGGACGCCTCGGGCCTCCTTGTTCAGGACGGTGGCGTAAATGACGGTGGGCCAAGCTCCGGCGAACTGCTGAAGGGCATCGCGCAGCCGTGGATCCGTTTCGTACTTGGTTCCGTCAATCTGGCTGGCGACCGGAACGACGCCGTCAAAGAAAGTATTGAGGCGTGCCTGAAGGTTTTCGACGTAGAGCGATATTTCGCGCGCCAGCGATTGCGAGGTTGTGGTTTGCAGGACGTTCTCCTGCAGCTCGAGAAGTTCCCGGTTCTTCGACATCATCTTGGTGCCGTAAAACCAGAGCGGGAGAACGCCAATGCCGATGAGGATTGCCAGCAGCAGGTAGAGGATTCTAACGCGCCCGACGCGGTCTTTGCTCATAGCGCCCTGTTAGTTTGCCATCTTATGTCATGCCTGGGAGGGAAAGCAATACTCCCCATCGCAGAGAGAAGTGATTTTCTGACTCGCATCATTGCGGCGGCACTTTGAGTACGGCTTGAGTGTCCGATATTCTGCTGAGCCGAATTGCTTTATCGGGGGTGAATGCCCGCGATCAGCCGCCGTTGCGATTCCCCCACAGATTTCTTGGTATAATATCTGGTTGTCAAAGCTCAGGGCACTAACTGCAACGGATCTAAAGCGACGAAAACAGGAGAGGGAACGGCCTCCCTCAGCGCACGAAATTGCTGTAGGCAAGATACGCCCTGACGACGAACTGGCTAGGAGGATGTTCTATGGGAATGTATCCGGAGGAAATGGTTCAACCCATGCGGGAGGAATTGACTCGCATCGGTTTTCAGGAGATGCGAACTGCGCAGGAAGTTGACTCGGTACTGGGCCGGTCGAAGGGAACGGTCCTGGTGGTTGTCAATTCCATCTGTGGCTGCGCAGCAGGGCGAGCGCGTCCCGCCGTGGCCCAGGCGCTCACGCATCCCACTCGCCCGGAGACCCTCACCACGGTCTTTGCCGGCCAGGATACCGAGGCCACCGCGCAGGCGCGCAGCTACTTCACCGGCTATCCTCCCTCGTCGCCGTCCATCGCCTTGCTGCGCGACGGCCAACTGGTATTCATGCTCGAGCGGCGTGATATCGAAGGGCGCGATTCATTCTCAATCGCTGAGGACTTGACCCGCGCTTTTGATCGGTTCTGTACCGCTGCGACCTCGAAGGCTGCCGGATAGCCCAGCCTTCAGACCAACACGCCCGCCTGCGCCGAACGTGCCACGGGCGGGAGGGTCGCTATTTCGGGAATCGCGCCACTTTGAGATATTGGGCGCCCTGCGGGTGAAGTCGGCTTTCGAAAAGGAAGAATTCCGAAACCTCGAAATGCCCCAGCGTCGTGTCGGCTCGTGCCTCGGCGAGCGCCTTCAGCTCAGGCTGCGGTTTCGGAAACCTGAAGCGGGCGAGCGTCAGGTGGGGGCTGTAGGCGCGTCGCTCACGCGCGATGCCAAGCTTCTCCATCGCACTCTCGACACGTTCAGCAAGATTGGCCAAGTCGGGCGGGGCTTGGACGCCCGCCCAGAACACTTTGGGACGCCGCGCGTCAGGGAAGAATCCAAAACCGTTGACTTCGACGGAGAAGGCCTCAAACGGCGTGCAGGCGTGCAGCGCTTCCGTCATTTCGCGCACTTGTTCGTCAGAAATTTCTCCAAGGAATTTTAGCGTCAGGTGAATCCCTTCCGGCCTCGTCCAACCGGCGTCTCGGCAGGCATTGCGAAGCTCCGCCTGATTTCGGCTGAGCGCCGCGCGGATTTCTTCCGGGAGGTCGATGGCGATAAATGCCCGCATGTTCCTTAGTCGGGAATCGCGACCCGGGTCTCCTGAGTTCAACTACCGATTTTGCAGTTCCTAATCCCGAATTCGCCGCCTGATGATCTCGAGCGCCGCGGTCGTGGCCCAGTTGCGGATTCGGTCGCGGTCGCCGGGGAAGCGGAACTCACGAACCTGCGTGCCGCGCTCATCCGCCAGCGCTATGAAGACCAGCCCCACGGGTTTCTCGGTGGTTCCTCCGCCGGGGCCTGCGATACCTGTGACGCCCACCCCAATCGAAGCCCCCGTTCGAAGGCGTATACCTTCACCCAGCGCTTGCGCGACCTGCCTGGAAACAGCGCCGTGCGCCTGGATCAAGTCCGCCGGGACCCCTGCGAGTTTGGTCTTCAGCTCGTTCGAATAGCAGACTCCGCCCCCCAGAAAATACCCCGAGCTGCCGGGAACGCGTGTCAAGCGTTCGCTGAGGAGCCCGCCCGTGCAGCTCTCCGCAACCGCGATGGTCTTCTGGCGCATCGTCAGGTACATGCCGACAATTTCTTCCAGAGTCTCTCCTGCCGAAGAAAAAACGTAATCGCCGAGCGCCGCTTCGATTTTGTCACCGAGATTACTCAAAAGCGCGGCAGCGTCTGCTTCATTGCCGGCGCGCGCGCGCAAGTGAACTTCAATCGCTCCAGACACTGCTAGGATTGTCGTAGCGGGATTGGAATATTCGCCGTAGATCGGCGCGATGCGCTGGTCCACCTCCGATTCCGGAAGCCCGACAACTTTATAGACGCGGCTGCGAATAAAGGAGGCCAGTCCCAGGCTGGCCAGACGAGGCATGCAAGCCGCTTCGAACATCGTTTCTAATTCGCGTGGCGGTCCGGGAAGGAGGATGATCACAATTCCGTCTTGCTCAATCCAAAGCCCCGGTGCGGTGCCTTGCTTGTTCTCGAGCCAATCGGCGCCCTCGGGAACAAGCGCCTGGCGGAGGTTGTTCGGGGGCATGGGGCGGCCAAGCCTCGCGAACCGGCTCTCAATCCGGCGCCGGATCTCCTCAATCTCATGCAACGGTCTGCCCAGAACTTCGGCCACCACCTGACGATTCACGTCATCCTCGGTCGGGCCCAGGCCACCGATCAAAATAATAAGCTGTGACCGCCCGAGGGCGGTCCGGAAGACCGCCGCCAATCGCTCGCCATCGTCTCCAACAATTGTTTTGAGCCTTACTTCAATGCCGAGTGAATTCAGTTTGTCGGTGAGATAGAGAGAGTTAGTGTCCTGCCTGAGGGGGGTAAGGAGTTCCGAGCCGACGGCAATGATTTCTGCATCCATCTTCAAGTCAGGGGCGGGTGACGAGTGACAAGTCACAATCAGAAGTCAGAATACCCGACCCCCGTATCCTTGACACAAGTCGAAATCGGCGAATTCAACGGCAGATGCTTTCTCTTCTGGCTTCTGAATTCTGGCTTCTGGATTCTTAGCCGTCTCTCATCACTCGTCACTGCAGTAACGCCTTGCCCTGAATGTCGAGAAACAGTTCGGCCAGAGAATTGTTCGTTGCGACGATCAGCGAGCGGTGAGGAGTGAAAGCAAGCCCGACGATCCCGTTCCCGGAAATCGCTAATTCTGGTTGGGCATCCGGTGTCAGGCGCACCACACCACGCCGGCCTCCCAGCGACGCCGCGACGTAGAGGTTCCCCTGCGCATCGAAGGCCAGACCCTGAGGGCGTCCCAGGCCCCTGTAGAAAGACGTAACCACTCCCGCGGGGGAAACACGATAGACGTGATCGAAACTCGAGGTCGTGGGCCCGGTCACGTAAAGGTTCCCGGCCGGGCCGAAGGCCAGGTGATAAGCTGCAACGCTGGGTTCCATCGTGGCGAACACGAAGATCTGCCGGTCCCGGCTTATTTTGAAGATCGTCCCGGTGCGGTCGCCCACATAGAGATTCTCCTGGGGGTCGAACGCGATGCCCGTCGCGATGCCCATGCCTTCGGCGTACACCGAGCGCTGGCCGTCAGGAGTCACCCGATAAATTGTTCCCTCGGCGCGGCTGGAAATGTACAGGACTCCTTCGCTGTCGAACGCCATTCCCGTGGGGTTCAGCAGGTCGTTCAAAAACGATTGCACAACGTGGTTGCGCGTGATTTTGAACACCGAGACCGGAACCTTCTGCCCACGATTGCCGCTGAAGGTGCTGAAGATGTTTCCCGCTGCATCGACGGCGGGATTCGATACGGGGTGGAGGTTCTTGGTGAGCGTGAATCCCACGGCCACGGAAACCGCCTCGCTCACGCCGTAGCCGCTGTCCACCGTGAGATCGCCGCTTGCCACGTCTTCCGGAACCTGGACCACCAGGCGGTTGGGGGAACTCAGGACGACGCTCGCCACCTGCCCGCCAAATCGCACCACGGGACGCGTGTTCCCGTTGGAAGTGAAACCGCGGCCCTGAACCGCAATCTCTCCGCCGGAGATTGCGGCGCGCGGCGTGATGCCGTCAATGTGCGGCTTGACTTTTGTTCCTCGATCCATGGAATGACCTATCGGGCTCTTTCGCCAGGGCTACGTCAGCCAATGGCTCAGAGCTGAAACCACTGCCAGACCGTAAGCACCGGCCACAACATCATCCGTCATGATGCCCCAGCCTCCCGGCAATCGTTCTGCGCGGCGCGCGGGGAAAGGTTTGATGATGTCGAAGATTCGAAACAGCACAAATCCCGCAATCAACCACTTCCATGACGCACTGGGCCAGAGCAGGAAGGTGAGGAGCTGTCCCACCACCTCGTCAATTACAACCTGTCCCGGATCGACGCGGCCGAAGTGTCTCTCCGCACCACCGGCCGCCCACACTCCCAGAACGAAAACCCCGAATGCCGCGACTGCCAGGAACGCCGACCGCCACGGTTGCGCAAGCGGTGTTCGACCTATCGCGACCACCAAAACCACTCCGGCCAGAGAACCTGCGGTGCCGGGTGCGACTGGGCAATAGCCGATCCCTCCCAAAGTCGCAATCCAAACCGCCGCGCCACGCGACTGTTCAGCCACGGTCCTCCTCGGCGGCCTGTGGAGCCGTCGTGCCCTCTGTCGGCGCCTCCGCGTCGTCAGGGGCGGTGGTAATTCGATACCGTTCCGAGAGCCAATTGTCCAAATCGATCAGTTGACAGCGCTCGCTGCAAAAAGGCCGGAACGGATTGCCCTTCCAGGTTGCCTCACGTTTACAGACGGGGCAGCGCATGACCACGGTCCGCAACTGGACGAAGCGGCGGTTGAATCTGCACAAGTGGCATCGAATGCGCCGGCCTCGCCGCTGGAGTCCGCTCGGCAAAGATGCGAGCTTCGAGTCGTGCCACCAAGTCGTAATCGCCGGAGTCCGTAATCGTGGCCCAGCGGAATTCTCCGGCCCGCGGCTCTTGCCCTTCAAAGTCGTTAATGAATACCTGGCCGTCGATTTCCGGCGCTTGCGATTCCAGGCGGCCACGGAATAGCAAATCCGATTCCGGCGAGCGCCCCTCGACCAGGACGGGAAATGATTTTCCCACCAGACTCCGAAGCCGGCGCCGCGATAGCCTGCGCTGGAGCGACATCAGCTTTCTCTGCCGCTGCCGCGCGACCTTCCCGGGAACTTGCAGGTTGTATCCGAAGGACACGCTCGTCTCTTCGTTCGAGTAGAGAAAGACGCCCAGGTGGTCGAACTCCGCCTCGGCGACAAAATCCACGAGAGCCTGGAAATCTTCTTCGGTCTCTCCGGGGAAGCCGACAATCATTGAAGTCCGCAATGCAGCGTTAGGAATGGCGGCGCGAATCTTGCCGAGCATCTTGAGGAATGGTCTGCCACCCGATCCCCGGCGCATGGCTTTCAATACTCGCGTGCTGGCGTGCTGAAGCGGAATGTCGAAGTATTTGCATGCCTTCGGAGTTTCCGCGATGGCCGAGATCAGCGCGTCGGTCAATCGGTTGGGGTAATAATACAGCGCCCGAATCCACACGAGGTCGGGAATATTCCCGAGGGCGCGCAATAAACTCGCCAATCCGTCGCGGATCCCCAGGTCCTCGCCGTAACTTGTCGTGTCCTGTCCGATGAGGGTAATTTCCCGGACGCCTTGGCGCGCCAGGTCTTCCGCCTCGCGCACAACACTTTCGAAGCGCCGCGAGCGAAACTTGCCCCGCATCTGAGGAATCACGCAAAAGGAACACGGATGGTCGCAACCTTCGGCGATTTTGATATATGCGGAGTACGGTGGCGTGGCCCGGACGCGCGGCGTGAATTCGTGATAGAGATAAGGAGCGGCGGCCTCATCCAGGCTGCGGTTCACCGCGCCGGGCGAGCATGCCTCCAATACGCGCTCCAGTTCGTTGGTGCCGATGACGAAATCGACCTCGGGAATTTCCTTCAGGATGTCTTGCCGATAGCGCTCCACCAGGCACCCGGCCACCACCAATTTCCTGGCAGAGCCGTTCTTCTTGTGCTCGGCCATCTCGAGAATCGCTTCGATCGATTCGCGCTTCGCGGGTTCTATGAAGCTGCATGTATTGACGATGAGGACTTCGGCCTCCTCGGCGCGCGAGGTCAACTCGTATCCCTGCCGGGAAAGAATCCCCAGCATCACTTCGCTGTCCACAAGGTTTTTCGGGCAGCCCAGGCTGACCATTCCCACTTTCGCCATAATCGATGAGACCCCGTGGCAAATCGGACCGAGATTAGCTGAACAAAAATTTTAGCATAAGTTGGGAATTTGCGCCGCTGACGACGAAACGCTGACTTGGAGGGAAACTGCGGAAGCGATGGAAGAGGTACAACCGGCTACCTGCAATTTCCAACTACGAACCGCCCACTGCCAACTGCTGACTGCCTACTGCTCACTGTCCTCCGACCGTCCGCTGCCAGACGAACACGATCTGATCTCCCGAGGCGGCGAGGTATTCGCCGCTGGGTGAAAAGGCAATGGTTCGTAGCGGCTCCGAGCTTTCCGAAAGGGTCTGTACCAGACTTCCGTCCGCCGCCGACCAAATCCGTGCTGTCCTATCTTCGCCCGCCGAGGCAATCCAACTGCCATCGGCTGAAAACTCCGCCCAGTGTACGGGTCCCGAGTGGCCGGAAAGTGTCTGAAGTAGTTTCCAATCGCCGACCGACCAGATGCGCACTTTCCCATCTTCGCACGCGGTTACCACTCTCTTGCCGTCGCGGGAAAAGGTCATGCTCAAAACCGTGCCGTGGTGGTCGCGAAGAGAATCCACGAATTTGTGTTCGCGCAAATCAACTACGATGGGATCGGCCGTGGAACTGCCTTCCATCTGAGCGAGTAACATCCAATGTCCATCAGGCGACGGTTCAAACAGGTTGGGGCGACGCGTGAGGTCGGGAATGTTGATCCGGCCACCCTTGCCCGTGACGGGGTGCCAGAGGTCGAAATTACCCTCCTTATACAACCCCAGATATCCGATTTGCGGGAAATACCTGATCTGGCCATACCCGCCTCCGGCCCCGACGGAGTTGACCTTGCCGAACAGGGCATCCTGATCCACGTCCCATTGGATGGCAAGAGTAGGGGTCGGCGCCCCGCCGCCTTTGCCTTTGGTTTGGAACAACCCGGTTCCCACCAGGAAAACGCGGCTTGGCGTCACAAAGTTGGCGGACTGGAATTGCAGTTCGGTGATGCCTTCAATATGCGGGCGCAGTGCCTTGCGAATATCCGCGGCGCGAAGGTCCATTAGTACGACCTTCTCTTCGATGACCGCGGCAAGCAATGAACTGTCGGGGGAGAAGGCTCCGGCGGGGGAATATTGTAGCGCCAGGTGGCCCTCCAACCGCCCGTGGCTTATCCAGTTGTAGCGGGGCGGCGGACCTTCGACTGTCTCAACCTGCGCGTTCAGGAAAGAACGCCCCGAGGCAAAGAAACACAGAATGAATAGCAGGATGAAGCATGAAGGATTGGGGGTGAACACTCTCAAGGGGCGTTGAGACCCGCAAACCGGAGTCTTCCTCTGGGAATCCAGCATCACCTTTTCTCTGTGCCTCTCTATCTCTGTCGCCGGTTCAAATGATTTCCCCCCGGGCGATTCGTTCCACTAATTCGCGATCGGCCTCGAGAAAATTGTATTCGGGAAGCCTCTCTCGTGGGGCCCATTCCACGGCTTCAAATACATGATTCTTTATCGCGCCCTCGTACTGTCGTACCGTGAAGAACACGACTTCCACGTATCGGTCAGGATAGCGATGACGCAACCGGAAGACTTCTTCTCCAATTTCCGCCTGGATCGAAAGCTCTTCTGATAACTCGCGATGAAGCGAGGCCCTCAACTCCTCTCCGTCTCGGACCTTGCCGCCGGGGAATTCCCACTGTAGGCCGTAGGGGTCCGACCGGTGGCGCTGGCAGATCAGAATCCTCTCTCCATTCCGTATGATGCCGGCAGTGACCAGAATGGGTTTCTCATCAGGCATCCAAAACATTGTAGCAGGGAAAGGGGGGTACGGACGTAAGCGCGGCGGCGGGCGGTCCGTCTTAGTGAATGTGCTTAACTTTCTTCTGCATGTAATCCATCAGGAGATACTGGCCGAGGGTATAGGGAGTCGTGAAATAGGCCTTCCCGCGGCAGATTTCCGTCACTTTCTGCACGAAATTCACCAGGCCGAAATCGGAGGCCAGCATGAAGGTATTGATGAGGATCCCGTTGCGACGGCAGCGCGCGACTTCGTGGAGCGTTTCGGAAATCACCAGGGGATCGAGTCCGAAGGCGTTCTTATATATGCGGCCGTCGTCGAGAGTCAGAGCTGAGGGCTTGCCGTCCGTGATCATCACGATCTGCCGCATGTCTTTCGTCTGGCGCGCCAGGATTCGTTGTGCCAGTCGCAGCCCCTCGCGAGTGTTCGTGTAGTAGGGGCCGACACGAACTCGCGCAAGCTCCGAGAGCGGCATTTCTTCGGCCGTATCGTGGAAAAGCACCAGCCTCAGTGTGTCACCCGGATATTGGGTGCGAATGAGATGAGTCAGTGCGAGCGCAACTTTCTTGGCGGGAGTGAACCGATCCTCGCCATAAAGAATCATGCTGTGGCTGCAGTCAAGCATCAAGACCGTAGCGCACGAGCTCTGATATTCGCATTGCCGGACTTGCAGATCGCGGTAATCGAGATCGAGCGGGACGCGCAACCCTTCGCGCTGGATCGCCGAAAGCAACGTGGCGTTGACGTCGAGATTCATCGTGTCGCCAAATTCGTAGGGGCGACTCGATCCGTGAGCCTCCACACCTGTCGCCATTTCGCGCGTATCGTGCCGACCGAAACTTGATTTGCCCAAAGACCCCAGCAAATCTTTGAGGGTTTTGAACCCAAGGAAGTCCAGCGCCTTGTCGGTTAGCTCGAACTTGACTCTCCCTTCCGGACCCATGGTTTTGCCCGCGCCCGGCTGCTCGATCTGGCTTGGCTGCGCTTGCGGCTGCTCGATGGTGACGTATCCTTCCTCCGCCATCCGCTCCAGGAGCTTGTTCATCAACTCCGACAGACGCGAATCCTGGTAGTTCTTCGCGTTCTGCATTAATTCATTGAGGAGCTCTTGCGGAATCAGCCCCTGACGCTGCAGTGCCTCGAGCAGAGCCTTGTGGAGATTCTCCATCGTCCGCTCTCGGTCCATTTCGTAGAATTGCGAGTACGGTCCGTCGAATCCGCTTTCCAGCAAGTAGTCTTGAAGGAGTTGGAGCAGGTCTTCAGCGCTCAGGCCGTCGAACGGGTCGGGGGCGTATTTCGAATATTTGATGTACTTCATAGGAGCCGTCAGTGTTCAGCCATCAGCCCCAGAGGGGAACGGCCGGAGTCTCAGTTGATCGGTCGACGGCGGGGGCCAAGCCCGCCCAACTCATCGAGCGGTGGCTCGGCGCGTCCCGCCCTGGGCTGCTCAGCGTGATATCCGAGCTCTTCATTGCGGCTGATTTTCTTCAAGGCTGCCAGACCCTCGAGAACAAATTCCGCTCCCGCCACTAGCAGCGCCGGATCGTCTTTGGCCTTTATCCCGAGGGTCTGGGTCTTTTCCAGCAGTCCCTGAATTCTTTTCAGTTGAGCGTAAACCTCTTCGCTCGGAGCGCCGTTCGGGTACTTCAGGTTTCCGCCCATCTCGAACCACTGCACAACGGAATGAAACTGGACGCCGTCAAAGTGCTTCTTGAAGATTCGCGCCGTCGCCGCCCGGATGATTTCGCGGGCGACATTGTCGGCGCCGCGCATTTCGCCCTCATACTCAAGTTCGAATTTGCCGGTGAGCGAAGGCAGCGCTTCGTAGATGTCGGAACAACGGGGAACTACCTTCTGCTCGCCGTGCAGGACGGCGCGCCGTTCGGCATTGGAGACGACATTCTCCAGGCAAGTAATGGGAAGGCGCTGGCTGACGCCGCTGCGCTTGTCGACGCGTTTGTCCTGGCGTGCCTCGAAGGCGATGCTCTCAATGATCTCACGTACGAACTGAGGCACCAGGAGTTGATTCGCCCCGTCGCGCTGGGTCCACGACTCCTGCGAGGTGATTTCCATAGCGTGTTCAAGCGTCGTGGGATAGTGCGTGCGAATTTCGGAGCCGACGCGGTCTTTGAGCGGCGTGATGATTTTGCCGCGGGCTGTGTAATCCTCCGGGTTGGCCGTAAAGACCAGGGCCACGTCGAGCGGCAGCCGGACGGGATAGCCCTTAATCTGCACGTCGCCTTCCTGCATGATGTTGAAAAGTCCGACCTGGATCTTCCCCGCCAGATCCGGCAGTTCGTTGATCGCGAAAACGCCGCGGTTGGCGCGAGGCAGCAACCCATAATGAATCGTCAATTCGCTCGAGAGCGCATGCCCGCCGCGTGCCGCCTTGATGGGATCGAGGTCGCCGATGATGTCGGCAATCGTCACGTCGGGGGTCGCGAGCTTCTCGACGAAGCGCTGCTCGCGCGGCAAATACGCGATGCGTGTGGCGTCGCCGCACTCCTGCAGGCGCTCGACGCAGGCACGGCAGATGGGCCGCAGCGGGTCATCGTTGATCTCGCAGCCTTCGATATAGGGAATCTCTTCGTCGAGGAGGTTGATCAGTGACCGCAGGATGCGGCTCTTGGCCTGTCCGCGCAATCCCAGCAAGATGAAATTGTGCCGGGATAGAATGGCGTTGGCGATTTGCGGTACGACAGAATCGTCGTAGCCGATGATCCCTGGAAAGATCGTCTCTTCGGCCGCAAGTTTTCGGATGAGGTTGGCGCGCATCTCATCCTTAACGCGCACACTTCGATAGTTCGACTTCTTCAAGTCTCCGAGTGTTCTAGGTTTTTGCATTTGCCCTGGCCCCGTTGTTCATTATAAGCAACCTGGCCCGCCAACTCAATGGGAGCCAGAGGTGCTTGCAATCTACAAAGGAGGAAGCCATTCCTGGCAGGCGGAGTATCGATGTTGCGGGTCAATTTTCTGAGGTGGTCAGGTGTGGCTTCGAGCGTTGCCGTTCCCGCCCGCTTTCGCCCGGGTTTTCTCGACGACCTCGAGCTTAATGATCAGTTTCTCCACGATACGGCTGACGAGTTTGATGCGTTCGCTTTCGTTGCGGATCCCCAGCAGTTGCTGCTTAAATTCGAGATCGAGCGGAAGTCCGCCGGCGATCCGAAAGGACAGGTAGCGGTAGGGCCGGGTAAGGTGGACGGGGACCTCATCGGATTTCCGCAGGCGCTGGATGGCGCGGCGAAAGAGCTCGATGGCGGGCTGAGCCTCTTCGTCGCTGGCGACGTCGCAGGATGGGTCGTCGTCGAAGAACGCGACTCCACCTCGCAGGTAAGCCTTCTCTTCGTTTGTATAGAGAATTTCGAATCTCCTGGTACCAACGGCAAAGATATCCATCCGCCCGTCTTCGTATTTTCGCGTCACATTGACGACGCGCGCCGCGCAGCCTACGGGTTGGACCCCCTGCGCGGTGGCGCAGACGATTCCGAACTCCTGCCGAGCGGAGCCGGCAGCCTTAGCAGCGAGGCATTCACTGATCATCAGCTTGTAGCGCTCTTCGAAAATGTGAAGGGGAAGCGGCTCCTCGGGGAAGAGCACGATCTCGAGCGGAAATATCGGGAGCAGTAAGTCGTCCATGCGGGGCCTGGCTCGCCCGGGATGATGGCGTCAAAGCGACAGCACGCCTCTGAACCAACTTGAACGATTGGGGCGATTATAGCACTGGCCCCACGATCCGCCGAGGAAGAAGCGAGTATTTCATGCCCCGTGGATGCCGGTCTGCTCAATGCTCCGCCCGGCGTCGACCCTGAACCACAGCGCACCCGAACAGCCCGTCACTAGCGCGGCGAAATCCAGAGCCGTCGTCCATCCGAAATGCGTGGCAATGTAGGCGGTAAGTATCGGGGAAAGCCAGCCGCCCAGGTTCCCTGAAGTGTTCATCATGGCGGAAAGAGACCCGGAGAAGCTCGGCGCCAGGTCGATGCACGTTGCCCACCAAGTGGGAGTCGCGAACATGTTGAAGCCCATCGCTCCAGCAAGCAGCAAAATGCCCAGCGTGTTGTCGTGTGTGTGGGCACCCAGAGAAAGCAATACGGCTGAGCACGACATCCCGACCCAGACGATTGACTGCCGACCGCGCCGCCGGCCGAATTTCGATACAGCCTGATCGGAGAGCCAGCCGCCCAGTGGCGCCATGATAACGACCGCCACGAAGGGAGCCGCTCCCCAGCGCCCGCCTTCCTCAATGCTCAGGCCGCGCACGCGAACCAGATAGAGGTAAAACCACGTGTAGAAAATGTAGTTCGGATACCCTTCGCAAAAATAGCTGAGAATGAGCGCCCGCGTGGATTTGCTCGAGAGCAATTTTCGCCACGGTGGGCGGTTTCCGGTTGAAGGTATACGCGAGGTCTGGGGGGTGCTCGAGCGAATCAACTCAAGTTCGGCCGCGTTGACCCGAGGGTGTTGTTCAGGCCGGCTGGTCGCGTAGAGATGCCAGCCCAGGGCGACTAACCCCCCCAGCGCCGCGCAAACGTAGAACGACAATCGCCAGCCCCAGCGTTGCATGAGCCACGAGATCAATCGCGGCGTGCTGGCGCCGCCTATGCCGACTCCCATCAGGAAGAGGCTGTTGCCAACGCCGCGGCCCTTCGCGCCCATCCAGAGCGCCACGATCTTATTGGCGTTGGGCAATGCGCATGCTTCGCCCACACCAATCAGGAATCGAACAACAAAGAACGCCGCCGCCAGCCCCATCCAATCCCGCAACGGCAGGCGTGGCGTCAAGGCCGTCAGCGCCGTGAAAGCCGACCACCAAACTACGGCGAATGTCAGCACGCTACGCGGCCCGTATCGGTCGCCTGCCCAGCCGCCCGGAACCTGGAAGAGCGCGTAACCCAAAACAAAGCCGCTCAGAATCCATCCCATCGTCTCGGTTCCGAAGCCGAACTCGTCTTGCATGTAATGCCCTGCGATTCCCAGGTTCATGCGGTCGAGATACGTCAGCGCCGTGATGACGGTCAGCATCGCGAGCATTTGCCAGCGGACACGCGTGGGGCGAAGAGTCGGAGAACTTGTCCCAGGGGTGCCGGCAGGCGAGGGAGGCGGCGTTCCAGAAATCATCGCAAATTCCGACCTGCGTCCACGGTCACGCCATCAGTCCCTTAAGGTAGGTTATCGACTTGCGGATGTCTTCAAGCTGCCGTGGGCCTTCGATCTCGCGCTCGATCGTGACAGGACCACGATAGTTGAGCTCTTTGAGGCGCTGGAAGAGTCTCGGGAAATCCACTTTGCCTTGGCCGATGGGAACTTCCTCGCCCAGCTTGTGCGGGTCCGTGGGATAACGACCGTCTTTGGCGTGCAGGTTGCGCACGAGCGAGCCAATGACATCGAGCGCATCTACGGGGTTTCCCTTGCCATATAAAATCAGGTTGGCCACGTCAAGGTTGATGCCCTGGTTGTCGAGCCCCACGTCGCGGATAGCGCGGAGCAGAGTGATAGGAGTCTCCTGCCCGGTTTCGTAGAGAAACATCAGGTCCAGCGATTTGCAGTGGGCCACCACTTCGTGGATCGCTTCCACAGTTTCCTTGTAGAGGGGATTTTTCTGATTTTCAGGAATGAATCCGCAATGCGTGTGCAGCGCCGGAATCCCGCAGCGCTTGGCAAATTCAGCGGCCCGCTTGAAGTGATCGATCCGGGCGCGGCGATATTCTCGCGGCACAAGTCCGATGGTTTCCGGGCCTCGATCGAAATCCCAAACCAACGGTCCGGGACCGAGCGTGATGAGTGTTGTAACTTCGATCGGGTAGCGCGCGACGGCGTCCTTGAACCTTTGCTCTACTTCCGCGCCGTACTCGTCAATTCCCGCCTGGCAGGTGGGCAGGCCGAGATCGTGAACCTTCGCCAGCCCTTTTTCGGGGTCTTTGGTCATGTGCACGATCAGACCGAGTCGCATGCCTTTTTCGTCTTTCGGCGCAGCGAACAACGGCGTCGCCGCTACGGCAGCCGAAGTTTTGAGGAATTGCCGGCGGGTGGAAGATTTCATAGTGATGGCGCTCCCTGATAATTTGCCTCGCGGTGCTGGCTCACACTCAATGCAGCACCTGTGCCGCCATCATAGATGAAGTCCGTATTTATTAGAAGCCGGATTCGAGGGGGCTGGCGGCACGCGGCCTTGGCTTGGCAATTCCCGCACCGAACGACGCCGCTACTGCAGCGGCGCGAACTTCGTACCGTCCCACCCGCAGAGTCTCTCAATGTTGATCGTATCAACCGGCTCATCGCGGCCCAGGACATGGACTTCGACTTTGCCTTTCCATACCGGTTCGCTGATCCTGCCGCGCGCACGAAACTCGATATCACCTTTGGTCACGGTGCCGGGAAGCCCGATATTTTTTTGGGGCGGCGTGAACGTTTGATATCGGGCCGGAAATGAACCGAGATTGCTGAATTCTACCGGAGCTCTCCACAAGAGTTTGAACGTCCCGGCTTCGAGCCTGCGAATCACAACATTCACCCCCGAATTCGCCGGTCCCAGATTGAAGCCTTCCCGGGTCACCAGACATTCATTTCCGTCGCCCAAAAGATCACGGGCCTCAAGCGCGGAGATTCCCGCCTGCATCTCCGAAAATGGAAACTCGAGAGAAGGCCCGAGTGAGTACCCCGCGGGTGACCGCAAGAAGACCTGTAAGCGAGCTTGGGCGAATCTTGGCGAGCCGAGGAAGCAGACAAGTGCCGGTTCCCCACTTCCTTGTCGAAGCAGATAACGCGCGATGGCCATATCGGCTGCCGTGAAGTCCTCGAGATACGCTCCACCCAGGAGCTTCAGAAGTCCAGAGTCGCGTGGAAACTGACTTAAAGGGAAGGAATCAAGGCTGGCGGACTCAACCCAGGCGGTTTCGGCGGTCAGTCTAACAGGATCGACAGCGTCGACACGAGTCCACATCCGGCCTCCGGCTCGCTTCGACTCAAATGCCGGCAGGAGCGCGCCATGCCCCAGGCGAAGGGCGGTCTTCTTTCGCTCCGAGGGTGAAGCCTTCGCCTCGGCGAAGTCCTTGCTGACATAACACCACCCGATCGGCGCCGGCGGCTTTTTGTTCTTTTCTTCCGCGGAAACTCCCGCGAGAGCAAATGCAATGATGACGAAAAACGGCGCAAGCGTTCGGAGTTTCATCTTACCGGCTATTGTTCATGTTTGCTGGAACTTTGACAAACGAAATCTCAGGGCATAGACTACCGCTTGCTGACAAGCAGCCCAGGCGAGTCCCCGGCAATTCGGGGCACAAAAGGGAAGGCCGTGAAAATCGGCCACGGTCCCGCCACTGTAAACGGCGGGCCTTGCGATTCCGCCCCGCGGGATTGTAGCGGGGCGAGCCACTGCCCGTGGTTGCGTTGATTTGAACCACGGTGGGAAGGCGCGGCAAGGCCGGAACGAATTCCGTGAGTCAGGAAACCTGCCTGGGTGATGGAGCTCGATCCTCCCTGGAGGAATCGGGCCGCCGCGCACTCTTCGCGAGAAGGAGTGGGTGGAACGCGCCCCGCCCTCTTGAGAGTGTGCGGGGTGTTTGCTTCTGTGGGTCACTCACTGATGTTCCGCAATGGATTGTGTCGCGACTTGGGCTCTGGATGCAGGCATCGCGGTCGAGCGATCCGATCACGATACGTACGGCTCATTCTTGCCGCGCTGATTTTCGGGTGCCTCGCGAACTCACTGCACGGACGCTGGGTCGATGACCAGACTGGACGGCGAGTGGAAGTACCCGAGCACCCCCAGCGGCTCGTCTCACTGGCCCCCAGCATCACCGAGACTCTCTTTGCCTTGGGAGTAGGTGAGAATATCGTAGGCGATACGGACTACTGCGACTACCCGCCCGAAGCGAAGTTGAAGCCGCATGTCGGGCCGATCCTCAATCCCAATCTCGAAAGAATCGTTGCGCTCAAGCCGGACCTCGTTCTGGGAAGCCCCGAGGCCAACCGGCGCGAGACGGCGGACCGGCTCGCCGGCTTCGGAATTCCTCTTTACGGCGTCACCGCGCATTCCGTGGACGAAATGCTTGGCTCAATCGAAGATCTCGGGCGCGTGCTTGCACGGGAGGACCAGTCGAACAGGCTCACGGCAAATCTCCGGCGACGAATCGAAGCCGTGGAGAAATGCGTGGCCCCGCTTCGGCGCCCCAGAGTTCTGTTCGTAGTTTGGTATCGGCCGCTGACCACGGCGGGGCCGAAGACGTTTATCTCGGATGTGATTCGTCGCGCGGGCGGCATTTCGATCGCCGAGGATTTGAAGGGAGAATGGCCGCGCATGAGCCTGGAAGAGGCGCTGCATCGCGATCCGGACGTGATTCTCTTCCCCCGTGCCGAGTCGTTTTCACCCTCCCTGGAGGAATTCTTGAAATTGCCTGGCTGGCGGGAGATGCGCGCCGTAAAGCAACGGAAAATGTACTTCGTCTCGGAGGCCATTATCCGTCCCAGCCCGCGCCTCGTGGATGCGCTGGAAGAAGTTGCACGAGCCCTGCATCCGCCGGGTGAAGCGCAGGAGATGTCAAAGTGAAGGTAGCCGCCACGCGCCGTAACGCCTTGATGCTGACGTTCGCGCTTTGCGTGGGGCTTGGTCTGGTGGCTCTCGGCGCCCTGGCGTTTGGAGGCGTGCGGCTGACTCCCGGTGAAGTTTGGGAAGGCCTGCGAGCAAGCGGCTTGCATCCCGAGGCGACGACGATCGTCCGGGAGATCCGCTTGCCACGCATCCTGCTCGCCATCCTAGTTGGCGCGGCACTGGGAGTTTCCGGCACCACGCTACAAGCGTTGCTGCGCAACCCGCTCGCGGATCCCTATGTCCTGGGAATTTCCAGCGGTGCGGCGCTGGGCGCGATCGTGGCGCTTTGGATTGGCGGGAGTATCGCCGCGGCTTCGCCGATCGTGGCGTTCGGCGGCGCGCTGGCGACCACGGCCTGGGTTTACCTGCTCGGTCGCCGCGCCGGCCGCCTGGCGAGTTACACGCTGGTGCTGGCGGGCGTCGTGACGGCTTCGTTTCTCTCCGCCGTCATTCTCTTTGTGCTGACGATGCTTTCCACGCGCGACGTCCGCGGCGTTGCCTTCTGGCTGATGGGCGACCTCAGTGTTGTGACCGACGCCCAGCTCAGAGTGCTTTTTCCCGTAGTCCTCTTGGGTGTCGCCGCGCTCTATTTCTTCGCTAAAGATCTCAACGTCCTGCTGCTTGGAGAAGAAGAGGCCGCGCACCTCGGTGTCAACGTGACGCGTGTCACGACGACGATCTACGTTCTCGCTTCGTTGCTGACGGGTCTGGCGGTGTCGGTGAGCGGCGCGATCGGATACCTCGGACTCCTGGTGCCGCACTTGGGGCGCATGGCCGTGGGCAGCGACCACAGAACATTGCTTCCCGTTTCGGCTCTCGGCGGGGCGATCTTTCTTGTGCTCTCTGACACGCTGGCCCGCACTATCGTCGCCCCGGGAGAACTCCCCGTCGGCGCGGTGACGGCGGTCGCGGGGGCGCCGGTGTTTATCTATTTGTTGCGTAGAACCGCAGGCTGACGTAGAAAGTCGAAAGTTGAAAAGTCGAACGCTGAAAGCTGAAGACTGACGGCTGAAAACGAACACCTTCAATGATGAATGGAGGAGAGACAATCCTGACGAATGGCGCAACTGCGGCCATGCAACCTGGCGTCGACCTGAACGTTGACGGCGTGACCTTTCGCTATCCGCATTTCGAATTGGCGCCGACGAGCTTCGAGGCGAAAGCGGGTGAGTTGCTCGCGATTATCGGCCCCAACGGCTCGGGGAAATCGACCCTCCTGGAAATCGCCAGCGGGCACTTGAAGCCGCGGGGGGGCACTGTTCATCTCGGGCAACAAGATCTTCACCGGCTCGACCCCCGCCGGCGCGCGCAACGCGTCGGCCTGGCGCGCCAGGAGACGATCCTGCTCTTCTCCTTCGAGGTGCGCGAGTTCGTTCTCCAGGGCCGTCATCCGCACCTCGGCCGAGGCTTGTTTGAGTCCCCCGAGGACGAGCGTTCGGTGGAATGGGCGTTGGAAATGACGAATCTCCGGGCGCTTGCCGGCCGCCGTATTCTGGAAATTTCGAGCGGCGAGTTCCAGCGCGCCGTCTTAGCCCGAGCGTTGGCCCAGCGGCCGAGACTCCTGCTGCTCGATGAGCCCACCGCCAACCTGGACATCGGATATCAAATCGAGATGGTGAGCCTGTTGCGGAGACTCGCCGCGGCGGAAAACTTCGTCGCGGTCATTGTTACCCACGAGCTGAATCTGGCGGCGGAGTTGGCGGACGATCTGGTTCTTCTCGACGCCGGGCGCTGCCTGGCGCAGGGAAAGCCCGAGCAGGTGCTGCAATCGGAATTGTTGAGCCGCGTCTTCCGTACCCGCGTGCTGGTTGACCGGAACCCCTCGAGCGGCCGCCCTCGTGTCACCTGGGTTGCGCCCTGATGGCTGGCGCGCCGCAAGGCGAGACGGCTTGCGGCAGTCCCCGGCTTCTGATACTTTGCACCCGCGCGAAAACTTCCTCATTGATCCTCGCAAGAAGGAGTTCACGATGAATCGTCAGCCATCCTCCTCAGGGAAGAGCCCCGCTCCGGTAAACCGGCGGCAATTTATCGCGGGCGCCGGTGCGGCGCTTTCATTCAGCGTGATGAAACCGCAATTGGTCCGCGGGACTGCGGTCAATTCCAAGATTACTTTGGGCATCATTGGCTGCGGCGGGCGCGGGACATGGATCGGCGACCTCTTCAAGAAACACGGCGGTTACGAAATCGTTGCCGGAGCGGACTACTTTCAGGACCGGGTTGACAACTTCGGCGGAAGATTAAACGTTCCGGCGGAACGACGCTTTACCGGACTTTCCGGCTACAAGAGATTGCTGGAAGAAAAAGTTGACGCGGTGGCCATCGAGAGCCCGCCGTACTTCCACCCCGAGCAGGCGGCGGCAGCCGTGGAAGCCGGCGCGCACGTCTATCTGGCCAAGCCCATTGCCGTGGACGTGGCCGGCTGCCAGAGCGTTGAAGCAAGCGCAAAAGAAGCCGCGGCGAAGAAGCTTTGTTTCCTGGTTGATTTTCAGACGCGCACCGATCCTTTCTATCAGGAGGCCATCCGGCGCGTGCAGGCGGGCCAGATCGGCCGCGTCGTCTGCGGAGAGGCCACCTACATCGCGGGCGATCCCTTCACGCAGCACGCCGCGCAGTTGCTGGCCGATCCGGGGAATCCGGAGCGGCAACTGCGTGCCTGGGGCCTGAGCCGCGCGCTTTCGGGAGATATCATCACTGAGCAGAATATCCACTCGCTGGATGTCATGGCCTGGGTCTTGGACCAGGCGCCGGTTCGCGCGGTCGGGGCGGGGGGACGCAAAGCCCGCAACGCCGGCGACTGCTGGGACCACTTCTCGGTGATTTTCCATTTTGCGGACGATTTGATTGTTACTTTTTGCTCCAAACAGTTTGGCGCGGGCTGGGACGACATACTCTGCCGGATGTACGGCACGGAAGGAACTATTGATACGCACTACTCGGGTGACGTTTCCATCCGCGGGAAGAATCCGTACCCGGGCGGCAAGGCGGAAAATATGTATGCCAACGGCGCGATTCGTAACATCGCGACGTTTCACGAGAACGTCACCCAGGGAGACGTTACGAATCCCACGGTGGCCCCCAGTGTTCGCAGTAACCTCACCACGATCGTCGGACGCACGGCAGCCTATCGCCGACAGGAAGTGACATGGGACGAAGTCATGAAGGCGAATGAAAAGCTGGAGTTCAACGCGCACGGGCTGAAGGCTTGAACCAGTGCCGAGGTTGGGCGGCGGAGGAGTAACCATGAGAATGACACGCAGAGAAATGCTCGCCAGCCTGGCAGTGGCGGGGCTGGCGCTGAAAGTCAAGGAACTGAAAGCGGCGGCTCCGAACGTCAGGATCGGCGCGTGTGACTGGACGCTTGGTAAGCGGACCGACCCCGCCGCCCTCGCAATCGCGAAACGTGTTGGCCTCGATGGGATTATGGTGGACGTTGGAAACTGGCGGCGGGATGTGCCGCTCCGCAAGCCGGAGCTTCAGAAGAAATACCTCGAAATGCAAAAGCAGATCGGGATTCCGGTATCGTCGCTGGCGATCGGAACGCTGAACGAAATTCCGTTGAAGAGTGATCCCCGCGCCGAGCAGTGGCTTTCCGACAGCGTCGATGTCGCGAAGGCGATGGGCCTCACCGTGATTCTGGTGCCGTTTTTCGGAAACGGAGACCTGCGGAACGACAAGATGGGGACAGACGCTGTGGTTGCCGCGCTCAAACGGGTAGCGCCCAAGGCGGAAAAACAGGGCGTAATCCTCGGCTTGGAGAGCTGGCTCAGTGCCGAGCAGCACGTTGACATCATGGATCGCGTCGGTTCTCCCGCCGTACAGGTTTACTACGATGTCGGGAATTCGCAGAAGGCGGGATATGACATCTTCAAGGAAATCCGCTGGCTGGGCAAACGCATTTGCGAATTCCATGCCAAGGACAACGACGATCTCTACGGGAAGGGTACGATGAGTTTTCCTGAAGTGCGACGGGCGATGGAAGAAATCGGGTACAGCGGCTGGATGCAGATCGAGGGCACCAAGATGCCGCTGGGTATCGAAGCCAGCGTTCGCGCCGACCTTGAGTACTTGCGCACGATCTTCCCCCCGCAGGGCTGAGCGGCCAGGTGGCGGCGATCCTTGCCCGGCGGCGGGCGTTTTTTACTTGACAAATCAGGGTCAGAGCGGTAGTCTAGAAATCTGGTGAAGAATAGCATTGGGGCGGAGGGAATGGGAGAGGTGGAGGGGGGCGGGCCAAACCGCGACCACGGCAGGGAAGGGGGCGGACCTTTCCACCTGGCGGGGAAAGGCTCCAAATCCGGATTTGCCTATAACCTCGAAAATCGAGAAGCTGATAAGTCGTTCAGGATCAATGCGGGAATACGCCGAATTGGCAGGCCAAGCTGATAAGTCATTTAGAATCAACAAGCGTAAAGAAATTCTTCGAAGCTGATTAGTCATTTGTTTTGTATAATATATCAGCTTTCACTCTTCGGAAGTGCCAGTTAAGCACCGGAAGAAGCGGGCAAGCTCCTTACACTAGACGGTGAAGAGTCCGACGGATGTCGGAAAGGACAGGCGCCGACAGGCGGGCTGCCGACCTGAGAAAGGCTAGCAATATGGCAACCACAGCAGCGGAGGTGCGGACGAAATACGAGCCGGTCATCGGTCTCGAAGTGCACGTTCAGCTTCTGACGGCTTCGAAGATTTTCTGTGCGTGCTCGACGCGCTTTGGGGATCCGCCCAACTCCAACACGTGCCCCGTGTGCCTGGGGCTGCCGGGCGCGCTGCCGGTGCTCAATCGCGAGGCGGTGACGATGGCCATGAAGGCGGCGATGGCGCTGAATTGCGCCATCAACCCGCGCTCGCGCTTCGCCCGAAAGAACTACTTCTATCCCGACCTTCCCAAGGGTTATCAGATCTCGCAGTTCGACGAACCGCTTTCAGAAAACGGTTGGATCGACATTGAGTTGAATGGCACGCGCAGGCGCATTGGCATCACGCGCGTTCATCTGGAAGAGGACGCGGGCAAGTCGCTGCACGAGGGCTTTCCCGATTCCGAAACCAAATCGTATATCGACCTCAACCGTACGGGCGTCCCGCTCATCGAGATCGTCAGCGAGCCCGACTTGCGTTCGCCCGAGGAGGCCTATGACTACCTGACACGGCTGAAGACTTTGATGCTCTATCTCGAGGTCTCCGATTGCAACATGGAGGAAGGCAGCCTGCGCGTGGACGCCAATGTCAGCGTGCGCCGCGCCGGGGCGAGCGAATTCGGGACCAAAACCGAGGTCAAGAATCTGAACTCTTTCCGGTTTCTGCAGAAAGCCCTCGCCTATGAAGTTGACCGCCAGATTGAGATTCTTGAGAGTGGCGGCGCGATCGCGCAGGAGACGCGCCTCTACGACAGCCAGGCGGGGCGCACCTACGGAATGCGGTCGAAGGAATACGCGCACGACTATCGCTACTTTCCCGAGCCTGATTTGCTGCCGTTGATCATCACCGACGAATGGAAGGAGGAAGTCCGCCGCTCGCTCCCGGAACTGCCGGAGGCGCGCAAGGGGCGTTTTGTGCGGGACTACGCGTTGCCGGATCACGACGCCAGCCAGCTTACATCCTCGAAGTTGCTGGCCAATTACTTCGAGGAGGTGGCGAAGGTGAGCGGCGAGCCGAAACTGGCCGCGAATTGGGTTCTGAGCGAACTCCTCTATCTGCTCAAGGAGACGAACAAAGAGGTCGAGCAATCGCCCGTTTCAGCGCGACACCTGGCGGGATTGATTTCCCTCGTCAGCAACGGAACTGTCTCCGGGAAGATGGGGAAGGACATTCTCGCGGAGATGTTTGCCACGGGCAAGGACGCGCGCGAGGTGATGGCGTCGAAAGGACTCGAGCAGATCAACGACGCCGAGAAAATCGCCGCCGTGGTTCGCGAAATCATGGCATCCAACCCGAAGCAGGTGGAGCAGTACCGCAAGGGCAAAACGGCGACGCTCGGCTGGTTCGTCGGGCAGGTGATGAAGGCCACGCGCGGTCAGGCCAACCCGCAATTGGTCCAGGATGTTCTCAAGCGAGAGTTAGGTCAGTAGGATTATGGACAGGAGGAACAAATGCTGAATGTGGGAGACAAAGCCCCGGATTTCACGCTGCCCTCGCAGACCGGCGCAGACGTGAGTCTGAAGGATTTCAAGGGAAAGACCCTGGTCCTGTATTTCTTCCCCAAGGCCGACACTCCTGGCTGAACCAGCGAGGCGAACCAGTTCCGTGACGCCAAAAAAGAACTGGACAAGATGAAGGTTCAGGTTTTGGGGATGAGTGGCGATTCGGTCGAAGCGCTGAAAAAGTTTCACGACAAGTATAAGCTGAATTTCACGCTCGCCGGCGATATCTCCCACAAGACTCTCGAAGCCTATGGCATCTGGCAGGAGAAGCTGATGTACGGTCAAAAGAAGATGGGGATCGTGCGCAGCACTTATATCATCGACCCAGCGGGAAAGGTTAAGCACGTCTTTCCCAAGGTGAAAGCCGATGGCCACATCCACGAAGTGCTCGCCGCGCTGAAGTCCTGACGGAGTGCGAATGCGAAACCGAAGATTCCGAGGACCGGCCGTCGCCTGCGTTGCAATGGTCGGCCTGCTGTTTTCTCTGGCGTTTGTTTCTGCCCAGACCTCCCAGGGCGTCGCGCCAAGCTTCCAGAAGATTCGGGCGATGATCCCCATGCGCGACGGGGTCCGGCTGAACACGGAAATCTACATTCCCGAGGTCGCGAGCGAGCGCCTGCCATTCCTGATCACGCGCACTCCCTACGGTCTCGGGCACGACGAGCAAGGCCTTCACTCGTCTCTGCGGTCCAGTTACAAGGAACTCGCGGAGGAAGGTTTCATCTTCGTGTTCCAGGACATTCGCGGACGCTACGAGTCCGAAGGGCAGTTCGTGATGCTGCGCACGCCGCGCGATAAGCGTGATTCAAACGCGATCGACGAGGGCACCGACACCTACGACACCATTGAGTGGTTGCTGAAGAACGTTCCGCGCCATAACGGCCGAGCGGGAATCCTGGGGATTTCTTACGGCGGGTGGCTGACGGTGATGGCGACGCTCGATCCCCATCCGGCGCTCAAAGCGGCGTCGGAACAGGCTTCGCCCGCTGACATGTACCTTGGCGACGATTTCCATCACAACGGCGCGTTCCGGCTCAGTTACGGATTCGAGTACGCCTCCCGCATGGAGACTTCGAAAATCAATTTCTCGTTCGACTTCGACCGCTTCGACACTTTCGAGTGGTATCTGAACCTGGGCCCGCTGTCGAACGCTAACACGCAGTACTTCCAGGGGCGCCTTCCCACGTGGAATGCCTTTGTGGAACATCCTGACTACGATGAGTATTGGCAGAAGCAAGCTGTCACGCCGTATCTCAGGCAAGTGACGGTCCCGAATCTGAATGTCGCGGGATGGTGGGACCAGGAGGATTTCTACGGCCCCCTCAAAATCTACGAGACCCTGGAAGCGAGAGACGACAAGCATCTGAACTTCTTTGTCGCGGGGCCCTGGAATCACGGCGGCTGGTCGCGCGGCGAAGGGCGGTCGCTGGGGAATATCGATTTCGACAGCGATACTGCCAGGTATTTCCGCGAGAAGCTCCAGGCACCATGGTTTGCCTACTGGCTGAAGGACAAGGGGAGCCTGCCGCTGAACGAAGCCGTCACCTTTCAGACCGGCTCGAATAGGTGGGAATCGTACGATAAGTGGCCGCCGCGCGGGACTGAGAAACGCAACCTGTATTTCCACGCGAACGGCGGGCTCTCATTTGATGCGCCGAAACGATCGGCCGATGACGAATTTGACAGCTACATTTCCGACCCCGCGCATCCCGTTCCTTACCGGCGCCGCCCGATTGAGCCCACATACCCCGGGCCCGGGTGGCCGGCGTGGCTGGTGGAAGACCAGCGATTTGTTCACTTGCGGCCGGACGCCGCCACATGGGAGAGCGAGCCGCTGCAGCAGGACCTGATCGCCTCGGGCGACATCGTCGCGCACCTCTTTGCCTCGACCTCGGGCAGCGACAGCGATTGGATTGTGAAGCTTATTGATGTTTATCCGGAGAGCTATCCCAAGAAACCGGCGATGGGCGGATATCAATTGATGATCGCCAGCGAAGTTTTCCGCGCGCGCTACCGCAACAGTTTCGAGAAGCCGCAGCCGGTAGAGCCCGGCAAGGTGACGGAATACACGATCGACCTGCATGGCAACAATCATGCGTTTCTCAAGGGCCACCGAATCATGGTGCAGGTGCAGAGCACGTGGTTCCCGCTGATTGACAGAAACCCGCAAAAATTCGTCCCCAACATCTTCAAGGCCGCGGACGCCGATTACCAATCGGCGACGCAGCGCGTGTACCGTTCCGCGACATATCCGTCACACATCGAGCTTCCGGTAAAGCCCGAGTGAGCGAAGCCCGGACCGCCTGAGACCTCACATCAGCAGAGAGGCCAACGACGGGCTGCGCTTGTAGCCGTAGGTGGGGTGGTGACAGTAGAAGACCCGGATGGCGCGCTCGATCAGCGAAGGGATGTGCACTTTTTCCTGTTCCCAGCCTTTTTCTTCGAGGAGGCTGCTAAGGGGCTTGATCTGCTCCTCGCTTCGGCCCAGGACAAGCTTCTGAAATTGCCAATACGCGTCGTCGCCCATCACAATGACGGTATCCAGGTTGGGGAAGAGTCTGAGTTCTTCGCGAAGATGTTTGACGCAGTAAGCCAGAGCTTTGTCCGGGATGCGCGGGGCGGTGCAGTGGCAGCGCAATGCATCCGTAAGCACAAAGCGGCGCCGGAATTCGTCGAAATTCTTCACACCCACCAGATCGAACAAGGCCGTTACGAACCGGTTGGAGGATTCGGGGCTGCGGTAGAGGAAATTGACGGCGTGGATGGGCGCGTCACGCCCGATAATGGCGACGCGGACCGCGTTGAGGTCGGGATAGTCGCGCTTGACGTATTTGCTCAGGAACTCGATGGGGGGGAGGCGGACGGTTGAAACCGCCGCGCAATCACGGCAGTTTTCAATTCGCAGGCGCAGGATCTCGGTTTCCATCCCGGGGATACGCGCCTGGGCGGGAGCGACGCCTCGTGCCGCGAGCGCCAGTTGAATCAGCATCTCGGGACTTACTCCCGGCGGACCCAGGACCATGTTGTCAATCAAGCGTGTCGAGCCGACGCGCGCCGCCACCAGGGCAACGGACCCGGCCGTGACTCTCTCGACGGGCTCGAGTTCGATGGGATCGACGATCGTGACATACTCAAGCCGCGCGCGTGGCTGGGCGGAAAACACCGCGCGCATTTCCGCGAGCAGCGCCGCGGCGTCGCTTTGGCCTGAGTGGACAAGCTCTTCGACGCGACGCAGGCTGCGATAGAGGACCGTCGCGGCCTGCCGCTCCTCGGCACTCAGATAGACGTTGCGCGAGCTCTTTGCCAGCCCGTCGGGTTCGCGAACGATGGGGCAGATGACCAGCCGGGTCTCAAGATTCAGGTCCTCGATGACGCGCCGAATGACGTGCGCCTGCTGAAAATCCTTCTGCCCGAAATAGGCGATATCCGGCCTCACAATATTGAGGAGCTTGAGAACCACGGTGGCGACCCCGCGAAAGTGGCCGGGACGCGAGGCGCCTTCGAAAGGGCTCGCTGCTTCCCCCGGCTCGACGTACGTCTCGAACATCGTCGGGTACATCGCAGAGGTGTCAGGCGCAAAGACTGCGTCGATCTTGAACGGGCGGAGCGCCTCAAGATCGCGATCCAGATTACGCGGGTAGCGAGCGAGATCTTCCGACGGCCCGAATTGAGTGGGGTTGACGAAGATCGAGACGACCACGGCATCACACTGCCGCTTGGCCTGTCTCACCAGACTCAAGTGGCCTTCGTGCAATGAGCCCATGGTCGGAACGAGGCCCACCGACCGGCCGGCGGCGCGCGCTTGCTGCGAGAAGGCTCGCATGTCCCCGATGGAGGCAATCAGACGCATCGTGAAGCATGAAGTGTGCAGGATGATGGCCGTACTGTAAAGTAAAAGGTCGTACTTGTCCGAACGGGAGGGATTACGTTTTCACAAGAGCAAGTTCAATCCTTCAGACTTCATCCTTCGCACTTCTTTGAGTCGCCCACTTTTCAAATTGCCCGCGCAGGCTGGCAGACCAATGATAGGACTCTGCGTCGCCGGGGTAGTCGCCCTCGCGAACGTCAACGCGGAATCGCGTGAAGGCATCACGCAGCGTCGTCGTAAGGTCTGCATAGGCGCGGACGAATTTGGCCTTCGGCTGCATGCTGAATCCGAGAAGGTCGTGCACTACCAGCACTTGTCCGTCGCAATCGGGTCCTGCGCCGATGCCAATCGTGGGAATTCGCAGGCGCGCGGTGATCATCGCAGCCAGCTCGCGTGGCATGCCCTCGAGGACCAGGGCGAACGCGCCCGCGTCCTCCACGGCCTGGGCGTCCGCCAGGATATCCGTCGCCGACTCGAGCGTCTTTCCCTGTACGTGGTATCCGCCCAGGCTGTGCACCGATTGAGGCGTCAGGCCGATGTGGCCCATCACGGGAATCTCCGCGTCCGCCAGGCGGCGGATGAGCGCCGCGCGCTTCCGTCCGCCCTCGACTTTGACTGCCTCCGCGCCGCCTTCTTTCAGGCAGCGAATGCCGGCGCGCAGTGCTTCGTCAACGCCCTGATGATACGTCCCGTAAGGCAGGTCGACGATGAGCAGGGCGCGGTGCGTCCCGCGGCGCACGGCGCGCAGATGATGAAGCATCTCGTCGAGGGTGACGGGAATCGTCGAATCGTAACCCAGCACGACCTGGGCCAGAGAGTCGCCGACAAGAATCATGTCGATGCCTGCCTCGTCCACCAGCCGCGCGGTCGGGTAGTCGTATGCCGTCAAGCAAGTAATCTTCTCCCCCCGTAGCTTCCTTTCCAGAATAATGGGGACAGTGATCTTGCTCACGGCCTCGGGATTCGGGTCCATGGCGGCTCCTTCGTCAAGAATTAAGAGTTGAGGGCAGAAGAACAGGAGCGCGACCGCCCACAAGCCTCCAACTCCGGAATTCCAGATTTCAGATCAAAAATTCCAAATCCAAAATTAAAGACCCTCTCTGTCGCAGGAGTCTCACCGGCGCTCGTGGCGCGAGTGCCCGGGGACCCGAGTGGGCCTCCACTGGCCTGGACAGAGAGGGTCTGAACTTATCCGCTTCCGGTTCGTGCCGTCGGCAGCTCGCCGTTCCGGCAGTGAACCCTATCACCCGTCTCAGTCCGCCGCGGCGGATCCAAGCGGCAAGAAATATTGCGTTCCCTTCACGGGGCGGCTCAGCCGCTGCAACAGCTCCTGCAGGTCTTCGTTCCGGTCGACGAAGTCGATCTCGGACGTTTCAATCACCAGCAGGTCGCTGGACCGGTAATGGAAGAAGAAGTGCTCGTAAGCCTTCACAACTTCTTCCAGATACTCGTCGGAGATGTGATGCTCGCTGGGGACGTTCTTCTTCGCGATGCGCTTCCTCAGCGTCTCCGGCTTCGCTTGCAAGTATATCACTAAATCGGGGAGCGGAACCTGCTCGGCAAAGTGCTCGTAGTAGCGATTGTAGAGCGGAAGCTCCGCATCGCCCAGGTTGAGATAAGCGAAAATCTTGTCCTTCTCAAAGAGGTAGTCGGCGACCACGACACGCCTCGGATTGGCCGCCAGATCCAGAGCGCGTAACTGCTCGAAGCGTTGCAACAGGAAGTGGAGCTGCGCCTGAAATGCCGCTCCGGGCTTTTCCTGGTAAAAGTTGTCGAGGAAGGGGTTGTCCTCGATATCGCGCAGCCGAGTGGCGTTCAGGCGATCAGCGAGAATGTCCGCCAGGCTGGTCTTTCCGACGCGGATCGGCCCCTCAATGGCGATAAAACGAGGCGGGTCGAACCGGGGCAAGTTGGCCATTTCTCGTCTTGAGCAATCTGATTTCAGAATGGTGAATAGTGAATGGTGAATTGAAGGGCCCGGCTCAAGACTGGCTCGTCCTTCGGCAATTCACTATTCACCATTCCGACTTCAGTTTTACGACCTGACTTGTGTCCGCAGTGTCATGCAGCATCTCGAATACTGTCCGCTGCGTCACCGGATGACGCAATGGGCCGGCCAGCTCC
Organism: Terriglobia bacterium; assembly: GCA_041946825.1. GTDB lineage: Bacteria > Acidobacteriota > Terriglobia > UBA7540 > UBA7540 > CAZTHM01. Next base: position 290,182 of record JBHGBD010000001.1, read on the forward strand.
GCCAGCGGGACAAGCACGAATCGCCGCTCCGCCAACCGCTCGTGGGGAATGGTCAGAGTCGACGAACGGACGCGGACATTCTCATAGAGCAGGATGTCGATGTCAATCGGCCGCGGCCCCTTGGCGATTCCCGGACGACGGCCAAGCTGTCGCTCCACGGCCTGGAGGGTCTTGAGCAGCCGAAGCGGCATCAGGTCGGTGGATACTTCCACCACACAATTCACAAACCAACGCTGAGAAAGAAAATCCACCGGCTCGGTCCTGTAATACGAGGAAACACGGTGGACCTCGATGCGCCGTGCGGCGAGCGCTTCGAGGGCCTCCTGCAGGTGGGCAGCACGGTCGCCGACGTTTGAGCCCAGCGAAAGATATACTCGCTTCATGATCGGGGCGGCTCAGATTCGTGCGTGGCCGAGCCTTAGATTGAGATCGGACTCGAGTTGCGCACGCAGACCGTTCGTCGGCGCGAAATCTCAGTCGGCGACAAGGACGTCGATGCCAATCGCGTCGTGGTCCGAAAGTGGGACGCTTCGGCCTTCGCGCAGGTCGTGAACGACGAAAGGATTCTCTGCCCGCGCACCCCTTGTGGCGAACCAGTCGATCTTGAGCGGGCACGCCCCGCCGTGGTTGCGCAGAGCCCAGCGCATGAAGGGGAAGCAGAACGCCGGGACCCACTCGCCGAGGATCTTCCGCGTCTTGGGATCATTCGAGTCGTAGGAAATCGTGCGCTCGCCCGGCAGATTGCAGCGTTGAAAATCGTAGCCGCGCGCTTCGAGCATCGTAAAAAGTCCGCGCTCGAAATACCGCTCGGGGTGCAGGTAATGGTTGCGAATGACGTTGTCCACACCCATGAAAACGCGCAGCCAGAATCCCAGGATGGCGGTGACGGCCCGCGACGAGTTGTAAGTCGTCGTGTTCCAGTCGCCGCCCAGGATTACCGGATGGTCGGCTGCAACAGCGTTGAGCACCTGGCGCATTTGCTCGGCGCGATGGCGCTGGCTGGAATTGGCGTCGAGGTGGACGGACACGGCCGTGGCGCGGTAATTCGGAAACGCAATCTCGGCAGCGAGCGCCGTTTGCCGGCCCAGGCGCTTTTCGCGTCCCGCCATCTTGTCGATCCCGTTCTTCAGATGAATCGGCCGGACATTCCTGATCGGATAGCGGCTGAGGATAGCGTTGCCGTGCAACCCCAGAGTGTTCTCGCCTTCCATCTCGGGTTCTACTCCCGAGCCCTTGGTCAAATTCAAGTAGCAGGGCACGAAGGCGAAATGCATTTTCAACCGGGCCGCCAGTTCCTGAACCACCGCCCGGTTGCGCGTGCGGGCCATGCCGACGTCCGTCTCGGTCAGGAGAAAGACGTCACCGCTTCTCAGGTATGCATGGTTTTGGAAGGCGTCCAGTTGCCCGTCGAATTGGATTCCCCGCTCGAGATTCCAGGCAACAAAACGGTAACTCGGTCTCGTCGGAGCGGGGCCGGCACTAAAGTCGCCAACTTCCGGCGTTTCGAGGACGGTCGAGATGTCTCCCTCCACTGCGCGGTAAGAAGGGAGAGCCCGCAGTTCGGTCGTAGAACGGCACTGGCGGAATTCCGCGAAGTGGGGCGCAATGCGCTCACGAATCAGCCGATGGATCTCCGCGACCGGCAACGGCGGTGCTTCCTGCTGAAGGATTGTCGCTTCAGGCATCTCGTTAAGCCAAAACTACTCAAACAGCGTCTGCTCGCGCTTTGTTGGCAGCAAAACCCCCAAATGTTTGTAGGCCGGCGCATTGGCCTTGCGGCCGGTTTTAGTCCTGCTGATAAAGCCCTGTTGCAATAGAAATGGTTCCACCATATCCACCAGTGTGTCAACCTCTTCGTTCAGAGTCGCGGAAAGAGCTTCGACGCCCACCGGCCCGCCGCCATACATCCGAATGATCGTAGTGAGGAAATTCCGATCGAGATCGTCGAGCCCCAGTTCGTCCACTCCTTCCAGTTTCAAGGCGTCGATTGCGACTTGAGGCGTGATGACGCCGTCGGCCTTGACCTCGGCGAAATCGCGCACCCGCCGAAGGAGTCGGTTAGCAATACGAGGTGTGCCGCGGGCCCGCCGGGCGACCTCCGTCGCCGCGGCGGTGCCTTCCAGCTTCGCTCCCAGAATCTTCGCCGAGCGCAGAACGATCTGCCTCAGTTCATCGACGTCGTAGAATTCCAGGTGGAAGAACAGGCCAAACCGATTTCGCAGCGGCCCCGAGAGGCTTCCGGCGCGCGTCGTGGCCCCGAGCAAAGTGAATTTCTTTAAGGGAACGTTAATGGTCTTGGCGAACATCCCCTTATCCACGACGAAGTCCACCTGGAAATCTTCCATCGCCGGATAGAGAAATTCTTCGATGTTTACAGGCAGGCGATGGATTTCATCGATAAAAAGAATGTCGCCCTCGCCGAGATTAGTGAGGATGCCCATCAGATCGCCGGTGCGCTCAAGCGCGGGGCCGGAACTGGTTGTGATCTTCGACCCCATGGCGTTGGCGATGATGTAGGCAAGGGTGGTTTTCCCCAGCCCCGGTGGGCCGTAGAACAAAGTATGCTCGAGCGCCTCGCCGCGCTGGCGCGCCGCCTGAAGGGCAATCGAGAGCTTCTCCACCACCTTCTTCTGGCCGACATATTCCTCCAGCGTCGGCGGACGAAGCGTGCGGTTGAAGCTCTCTTCTTCCTTCGAAATCAGGTCGGGCGATACGATGCGTTCACGAGCCATGGAATCAGTGAATAGTGAACAGTGAATAGTGAATAGTGAATAGTGAAAGCGGAGAATCCGCCCCCTCTGACACTACGATGCTATATCTCACGATGTTTCTTTCTTCGTCTGCTGCTCGAATACCTTGCGCAGGAAATCCTCGACACTCTTCAAGCTCTTGTGTCGGGCGAAGGTTTCCTCGACGATCCGCTGCGCATCGCCGCGCGAATACTCGAGCTGAACCAGTACCTGGACCGCCTCCGATTTCAGCTCGGACGCGGATTCCTTCTCAATCGACAGCGGTTCCTCAGTTCGCGCCAGCGCAAATTTCGCCATCTTGCCGCGCAGTTCCATCACGATGCGTTCCGCGATCTTCCTGCCGATGTACGGAAGTTCTTCGAGAAACGCCGCATCGCCGCGCTCAATCGCGAGTGCGATCTCGTTGAGCGGGCGTACCAGGCATTTGAGGGCTTTCATGAAGCCCACTCCCGGCACCGTCGTGAAGACTTCGAAGAACTCGCGGTCGAGCGGGTCAAGAAATCCCACCAGTTTCGGCGTCAGGTGGCCGCCGCCCAGACCTCCATCGATGTAGTAGATCGTGTACAAAGTCACGGGATTTTTCCGCTCGCCTTCGGCGGCTTGGCGCAGGCGCGCGGCAATCCCCGAAGGGACGAACACCTCATAGCAGAGCGAATTAACGCGGACAAGCAGCGAGTGACGCTGGATGCGATCGTACAACACTTCGCCGATGATTTCTGAAATCAGTGGATTGCTCCCGCTGTAGCGCCGGCCCCCGATCAAGTCGGGGTCACCGGCGACGGTCTATCGTCGCGCGGCGTACGGCGCGGGTCGCCCGCCGTTCGCTCCCGGGCGCAGCGAGTTCACGTAACAGAGCGCCGCCGCGAGGGCATCCGCCACGTCGGGCGGGTTCGGCGCGCGGTGCAGCGAAAAGAACTGTTGTACAGCGCGCTGCACCTGCATTTTGCTGGCGCTCCCGTTTCCGGTTACCGATTGCTTGATGCGCTTGGCGGCGAAATTCATGACGGGCACACTCGAAAGCTGCGCGGCCAGGCAGATCACCCCGCGCGCATGCCCCATCAAAATCGAAGTTCTGGGGTAAGCTGGGTGGCTGTAAACTTCCTCCAGGCACATCGTCTGCGGCCGAAATTCTTCCATGACTTCACGAATCTCGGAAAACAACGACTGCAATCGCGCCGGGAGATTGCTTCCGCTGCTGCGCGGCAGGCGAATCACTCCTGCCTCAAGCAGTTTGACTTCGCCCGCCCGCCACTCGACCACCCCGTAGCCTGTGACGTTCAGTCCTGGGTCAATGCCAATGACGCGTGTGGGACCACCCGCAACCTTCACCATCCGAACCGATTGTAGCACCCACACGAAGAAATGCGGAAGGGGATGGCAGAAGGCAGAAGGCTTCTCCGCCTACCGAGGTGTAGCGTCGGGGAGGCCGCCATCGACAGGCAGCGTTGCGCCGGTCGTGGGAGTCTGGCGGGTGGCGAAGAAGAGCACGGCCTTGGCGACGTGTCCTGCTGTGACGGTGGTTTTGAGGAGGTTCCGTTGGCGGTAGTACTCCTCAAGACCTTTTTCATCCAACCCGCGGGCGCGCATGCGGTCGGGGCCAACTTCCGCCCACAAGCCGGATTTGCGCGCGCCGTGCGAAAAGATCGCGTCGGGCGCCACCATGTTCACGCGCACGCCCATCTCGGCAAGTTCCAGGCTGGCGATGCGCGCCAATTGGTGCGCGGCAGCTTTGGTGGAACTGTACGCGCCGAACTTCGCGCCGGGCGAAAACACGTTCTTGGTCGAAACCAGAACCATGTCTCCCCCGGTTCCCTGCAACCGGAAATGGCGCGCCGCCTCGGCAATCACCAGAAGCGTTCCTTCCACATTGACGCGCTCCAGCTTGCGGAACGCCTCAACGTTTAATTCCGCGAGGGATGAGACCGCGGCGATGCCGGCATTGGCGATGACCAGGTCCACTCCGCCCCAATTCTGTATGACCGCGCCGAAGGCCTGCGCCACCGAGTCCGGGTTGGTCACATCCATGGGGGCCGCCATGACGCGTTGAGCGAATCGGGTCTTCAATTCCTCGGCCAGATTGTTCAGCGGCTCGCCGGCCAGATCGGTGACTGCCACGTGACATCCGTTCTGGAGCAGTTCCTCGGCGATGGCGGAGCCGATGGCTCCCGCGGCGCCGGTAATCAGCGCGACCTCTCGGGCGAGCGACGCCTCGCCGCCCGCGCCAAGCTTGGCATGCTGGAAGGTGTGGTACTCCATCTCGAAAAGTTCATCTTCCGGCAGTCCCTCGTAGGCTCCCATCGCCGCCACGCGCGCTTTGACGGCCAGGGTATGCGCGGTGATATCGCGCGCGATCGCCGCGGCCTTCACGTCTTTGCCCGCGCAGATCGCACCCAGGCCGGGCAGCAGCACGACGCGCGGCAGGGGATCAAAGCGGCCGAGCTTTCCCGGCATCTTTGCCGAGTGGCGATCAACATATGCTGCGTACTGTTCCTGGTATTCCTTCAACGCGACGGCCAACTGTTCGCGCAGGCGCGTGGCATCGTCGTACGCGGGTTCGGCAACATGGAGCGGTAACGCCTTGGTCCGAATCAGATGGTCCGACGTGAGCGGCGGCGTCAGAGCCAGCGTGCGGCCGCGATCGGAATCGACAAAGTCCAATACTTCCCGCGTGATTAGCGGCTGAAGGATCACGCGCTGGAATGGATGGTCCTGGTCGTCCGTCGCTTGCGCGAGCAGACCGCGCACAAGCGGCGCAACATGGGTCACGCGTCCCAAAGCGGTTTCAACAGGAGTCGCGACACGCGCGGCAAGCGGCTTGGCAGCCCGCTGCGCTAGAAACTCTTCGGCTCTCGTCACGAGCTCGATCATCGAGTCATATGACTCGCGCGCCGTCTTCCCCCAGGTTGTGATCCCATGCTTGCACCAAACCATGCCACGAGCGGTCGGATGCGTTTCGAACGCGGCCGCCACGGCCTTGGCGAGTTTGAAGCCCGGGCGGACATAGGGCAGCACGATCACATCCGCGCCGAGCGCCTCGCGGACCAGTACGTCGCCCTTTACCTGATTCGTCAAGGCGAGAATGGCATCCGCGTGCGTGTGGTCGATGAATTTTGGCGGCAGGAAGCTGTGCACGAGAGCCTCGACGGATGGCGTCGGCGCTCCGGCACAGAACAGGTGGGCGCGCAATTCTTCGAGCATCACCTCGTCGGAAATATCCGGCAGCGCGCGCAATTTCTTCAAGTATTCCAAATCGAGGCCGGGAAAACCTTCGGGCTCAATCGTCGCCATATTGAAGCCCGAGGCCTTGACGAAGATGGCGGGAATCTCCTCGCCAAAAAGATTTGTGTGCGTTCCCTTGACGGAGGTGTTTCCCCCGCCGTGCAGAACTAATTCCTCATCCGCGCCCAGCAATCGGGCGGAGTAAGTCCGCAAAGCCAGGTCTTCGCCCCATTGTGGGACGTGCTCGGCTGCAAACAGAGCTGCTTCCTCATCACGCCAACGGTTTTTCATAGGTCCCTGAAAGGAAGGATTCGAAGTTCAGAATTCACCACTTGTCGGTCATGATTTGACAGCGTCCAGCATCATCCTCGCATTCTGCTCCGCCGCCTTACCGTCAAAGATGGCGCTGCCCGCCACGATCAAGTCCACGCCGGTACGCGCAACCTCGGCGAGATTCGCCTTGGTGATCCCGCCGTCGACACAGAGGAAGATGTCACGCCCGGAGGCAGCGATCATCTTTTGGGTCTTTTCGATTCGCTTGAAGGTGGAGGGGAAGAACTTTTGTCCCGTCCACCCGGGGTTGACGGCGAGCAGCGAAATCAGTTCCAACTCTTCCATCAGCGGCTCCAGAATTTCGAGCGGTGAGCCGGGGTTCATCGCCACGCCGCGAACCACGCCACGGGCAGGATCGTGGGCATTAGGCAGGCTTCGCAGGTGTTGGAGGACCCTGTGGGGTTGCGCGCAGGCTTCAGGATGAATTGTGACGATGTCCGAGCCAACGGCGACGTACTCAGCGACCTTCTCCAGCGGGTCGTCGATCATCAGGTGGACATCTTTGAGCAGCGGAGTCTTCAGCGCTTTGATGAAAGGCGGCCCGACCGTCATCAGCGGGCAGTAACAGCCATCCATCACATCGACGTGAACGATTCTTGCGCCAACGCGTTGCAGAAGTCCCAGCTCGGCGCCGAGTGCGAGCAGGTCCGCAGAGAGAATCCCGACGCTGATCGTCGGGCAAGCCTCGCGCAAAAGTTGAACGGCCGTGGGGTGATCGGGCATGGGATTGGCCTTCTGCGGCTTTCAGCGGCCTACCGGCGCTTCAACCTTCTTCTCGTGCTTCAGCGTCTGGTAGAAGTCGTAGGCGTGCTGGGGCTTCATGCCTTCGTGGACGACCTTCCCGACCGCCTGGATCATCGCCACGGGCGCTTCCGACTGGAAGATGTTCCGTCCCATGTCGACGCCGGAAGCGCCTTCGTTCACCGCGCTCGCGGCCATCCTGAGAGCGTCGAGCTCAGGCAGTTTCTTTCCACCCGCCATCACCACCGGGACCGGGCAGGATGCCGTGACCGTCTCAAATCCTTCGGGGCAATAGTACGTCTTGACGAAGTGCGCGCCGAGTTCCGCGCAAATGCGCACCGCGAGGCGCAGGTACTTCGCATCGCGCGTCAGGGTTTTGCCCACAGCGGTCACACCCAGCACGGCGACGCCGTGGCGGTTGCCCGCGTCCACAAGGCGCGTCAGGTTGTGGATGGACTGCGTTTCGAATTCGCCTCCCACAAAAACCTGCACCGCCACCGCGCATGCGTTCAGGCGCACCGCGTCCTCGATGTCCATGGCGATGTTTTCGTTGGAGAGTTCCTTGAGGATGCTGGGCCCGCCGCTGGCTCGCAGCACGATGCCGTTCCGGAAAGAAGAGGGGATCGTCGAGCGCAGGATTCCGCGCGTCAGCATCAGCGCGTCGGCATAGGGAGCGAGCGGAACAATGTTCACATCCACGCGCTCGAGTCCTGTCGTTGGCCCCTGGAAATACCCGTGGTCGATTGCCAGCATCACTGTCCGGCCGGAATCGGGCCGGAATATCCGCGCCAGCCGGTTTTGAATTCCCCAGTCCAGCGCGCCCGAACCTTTCAAAAAGAAGGCTTCGTTCCTTGCCGGAACATCAAGATGAAAATCTTTGGTTTCCGCCGCACCATCGAGATCCGCCATGATTTCAGTTTCCTCCGGAGTTTTGATTACGCGTAGATTCCGCGCAATTTGATGCTGAATGCCACGCGGTCGATCGCCAGCATGTAAGCGGCGATGCGGTTGTTGACATTGTGCTTCTCGCCGTAGCGCACCACGTCGCTGAATGCCGCGACCTGGATGTGCTTCAAACGCTCGTTCACCATGCCTTCCGGCCAGAAATAACCCTGCCGGTCCTGCACCCACTCGAAATAGGAGACCGTCACGCCCCCGGCGTTGGCCAGGATGTCGGGGATGACGAATACGCCGCGCTCGAAAAGGATATCATCGGCGGGCGCGGAGGTGGGGCTGTTGGCGCCCTCGGTCAGAATGCGCGCCTTGATGCGGGTGGCGTTCTTGCTGGTGATGACGCTTTCCGTGGCCGCCGGCAGAAGGACTTCGCAATCCTGTTCCAGGATATCCATGGTTCCGATGCTCTCCCCGCCCGCAAAGCCCTTGACCGTTTTGTTTTCCCTTGCGTACTCGAGCAGCGCGGGAACGTCGAGCCCCTGAGTGTTGAAGACGCCTCCGTAAATGTCGCTCACTCCGATGATCTTGTATCCCGCTTCATGCATCAATCGCGCTGCCTGGGAACCTACGTTTCCAAAACCCTGAATGATGACGCGCGTCTGCGGGCGCTCCCGGCCGAAGCGTTTCAACGCCTGGTCGGTCACGATCATGCAGCCTCGACCTGTAGCTTCGCGGCGGCCCCGCGAGCCGCCGAGATCGAGCGGCTTGCCCGTCACACTCGCCGTCACCGTATGGCGGACGTGCATGGAGTACGTGTCCATGATCCACGCCATCGTCTGCTCGTTGGTGTTCATGTCGGGAGCGGGCACGTCGCGCTCCGGTCCGATGTAGTCGAGAATCTCCGCCGTGTAGCGGCGCGTAATGCGCTCGAGTTCTCCCTGCGAAAGCTTCGGCGGGTCGCAGACGATGCCGCCCTTGGCTCCCCCGAAGGGAATGTTGACGACCGCGCATTTCCACGTCATTTCGGCGGCGAGACCGCGGACTTCGTCCAGGGTCACGTTGGGCCCGTATCGGATCCCTCCTTTGCAGGGCCCGCGAGCGATGCTGTGCTGGACGCGAAAACCGTCGAAGACTTCCAACTTCCCGTTATCCAGCGCCACGGGAATGTGCACGATGATTTCGCGGTTGGGAGTGCGAAGGTAGCGGGTGAGGCCCTCGTCCAGGTTCAGCTTCTTGGCCGCGACATCGAATCGCGCGGCCATTGACTCATAGACACTCAGCTCTTTGTCGGTCTCAACGGTGCTCATCCGTCCCCCTCTGCGGCCTGGCGAGCGGCAGGCTGCAGAAGTATAGCAGATGCCCTGCGACGGCAACAGATTCGGCGCCAACCTGTGATCCAGAATGACAGAATGACCGGCGGTCAGGTGGCCGGCGTGGGAATGAGCAGTTGCTGGGAAGGGACGGTGGAGACCTTCGATGCGGGTTCGCTGCGATGAACCGGCGCCCAGGCGTCTTTCTCCTTGAGCAGCCGGGTGACGAGCGCGCTGTGCAGGGCGTGTCCGGCACGCTCGGCTTCGACGTGTCCGAGCAGCGGATGGCCCAGCAGCGCCAGATCGCCGATGATGTCGAGAATCTTGTGGCGGCAAAATTCGTCGGGAAAGCGGAGCCCCTCGGGATTTAGCACGCCTTCGCGGGAAAGGACTACCGCGTTTTCCAGCGAGCCGCCGCGCACCAGGCCGCTTTTCTTCAACATTTCGACTTCTTCCAGAAATCCGAAAGTGCGCGCGGGCGCGATTTCCGCTTCGTACATCGACTCGTCCGGTGCGAAATCCAGGGACTGCTCCCCAATCAAAGGATGAGGGAACGCGATTCGGTAAGTGACGCGGAAAGCCTCCGCCGGGCGGATGGCAATCCGTTTCGCGCCCTCCACGATTTCGAGCGGTTTCAGAACCTTGGCGTAAGTTCGTTTCGCCCGCTGGCGGCGCAGGCCTGCCTGCTGGATGGCGCGGAGGAAGGGGAGCGCGCTGCCGTCGAGGATCGGCACTTCGAGGTTGTCGATCTCAATCACCACGTTGTCGACGCCGCTCGCGGCCAGCGCCGAGAGCAAGTGCTCGGTTGTCGAAATGAGGACGCCTTTCTTCATCAGGCTCGTTGCGTAGCTGACGCGGGCGACGTGCCGGGAGCGCGCCTCGATCACAAATCCTTCCAGGTCGATGCGCTTGAAGATCAGGCCGGTCCCCGCGGGCGCGGGCACCAAGCGAAGGCTCACCTCCACGCCGGTGTGAAGGCCGATCCCGGAGACGGTGACTGGCGAGGCGATCGTGTGCTGGTAGGTCAATTCTCTCCCTTCAGTCCAAACGCCAATCCAGCACGGATGATGCCATTGTCGTTAGATTAACAAGATCCATGTTTTCAATCAATTGCATTGCTTCTGAAGTCGTCGTTTATTCCTTCCTGTGGCAAGAATACCACAGTCTGGGCCGCCTTTGCCAGGCGTATCCATTATTCGGTCAAGGTGGCAAGCCTGCTACATCCGCGCCGCCTCTGCGAGGCTTCTTAAACTCCGCCACTCGTTTGAGGTTGGGTTAGAATGGCTGAACCCTCGTTCAGGGAGAGAAGTTTGGCTAAATCCGCAAGTGAGAAGAACGCGCCTCCGTCGGGCGGGAAGCTGTTTCTGATTGACGCCATGTCGCTGGTGTTTCGCGCGTTCTTTGCGCCAATGCAGATGGCGCTGGTTTCTCCCAGCGGCATGCCGACCAAGGCCGTCTACATCTTTGTTCGCACCCTGCGTAAACTCCTGAAGGACTACCAGCCTGACCACGTGGCGGTGGCATTCGACTTAGCCGCGCCGACTTTCCGCGATAAGCTGTTCGAAAAATACAAAGCCAACCGCCCGGCGTTTCCCGAGGACCTGGCCGTGCAACTTCCCTACGTCCGCCGCTTCTGCGCGGCGCTGGGGATTCCGCTCGTCGAAAAGGAAGGCTTTGAAGCTGACGACGTGATCGGAACATTGGCCAAGCAAGGCGCGGCGCGCGGTCTGGAGGTTTTTATCGTTTCCGGGGACGAGGACCTCTTTCAGCTTGTGAATGACAAGGTAAGAGTTCTCAAACCCGCACGCGGCGGAAGCGATGGGGAAACCGTCTGCGACTCCGAAAAGGTCAAGGAGATTCTCGGCGTCGAACCCACGCAGGTCGTGGACTGGCTGGCCTTGACGGGGGACCCCAGCGACAACATTCCGGGCGCGCGGCCCTTGCCGGGGCAGGAACCTGCGCTCGCCGACGGTGGAAAGAAGCGCAGCTACATTGGCCCCAAAGGCGCCACGGAACTGATCCAGCAGTTCGGCACGCTGGAAAAAGCTCTCGCGAACCACGAACAGGTCAAGAAACAAAGCTACCGAGACGCACTGCGGGATTATCGCAACGAGGCGCTGCTCAGCCGGGATCTCGCCACCATCCGCACCGACGTGGAAATTGAGGCGGGCGTCGACAAATTGCAGATGGGCGAAGTGCGCATCACCGAGCTCACGGCGCTTTGCCAGGAATTGGGATTCGTTTCCATGTTGCGTGAGTTTCTGGAGCAGGCACCCCCAGCGGCTGCGACCTCGGTCGCGGCGGAAGAGCTTCGCACGCGAGAATCGCTGGCCGAGTGGATCGAGAGACTCCCGCCGCGAGGTCTACTCGCCCTGGGATTTGCTTTTGATGGCGACGAAGGCTTTGGCGGGCGGCTCGGGCGCTTGGGATTGTCGGACGGAGCGCGACGGGCCGATGTCCCAATCGCCGCGATGGGCGACTCGAAGGAATTGCTCGGAGTTTTGAAGTCTATTCTCGGCGACGCGTCTCGGCCAAAAGCCGTTCACAACTCCAAACTCCTGCGATTGCTGCTTGCCAAAGCGGGCGTCGAGCTCGCCGGCGTCACCGACGACACCATGCTTTATTCCTACCTGCTCGAGCCGCTGGCTTCGAGTCATGGGCTTGGCGAGGTCGTTCTGCGCCGCCAGAGCCGCAGGCTGTCGGATTCAATTGCCGAGGCGGCGGATGCGACGCGCCAACTCGCCGCCCTCATGAAGCCGGAAGTTGCGCGCGAAGGGCTCGAAGCGCTTTACCACGATATCGAGCTGCCCCTCGCCGCGGTTCTGGCGGATGTTGAGGCGGTGGGCATCCGCCTTGATCCGAAAATCCTGGCTCGCATGTCGGGGGAATTCGAAAAGGAACTGACCGATCTGACGCGGCAAATCTATGATCTTGCGGGCGGCCCTTTTGATATCGAATCGCCCAGGCAGCTCGGCGAGATTCTCTTTGAAAAGCTGAAACTGCCCGGAGGGCGGCGTCTGAAGAAAAGCGGACAGTATTCGACGGAAGCCTCCGTACTCGAAACGCTCGCCGAGCGGCACGAGCTGCCGCGCAGGATCATCGAATACCGGACGCGCGCCAAGCTGAAATCCACTTACATCGACGCGCTGCCCAAGTACATCAATCCCGTGACGGGCCGGCTCCACACCAACTTCAACCAGACGGTGGCGCGCACCGGGCGGCTTTCGTCGTCGAACCCGAATCTGCAGAACATTCCCATCGGTGACGAATTCGGCTTGCGGATTCGTTCGGCCTTCGTCGCCGAACCCGGCTGGCAGCTGATTTCGGCGGATTATTCCCAGATCGAGTTGCGCGTGCTCGCCCATATGTCGGAGGATCCACTGCTCATCGAAGCCTTTTCGCGGGATGAAGACATCCACTCGCGCACGGCGCAGGAAATCTTCGGAGTGCCGGCGGGACTCCAGACGCACGAGCATCGTCGCATGGCCAAGGCGATTAATTACGGCGTGATCTACGGGCTGAGCTCCTTCGGCCTCGCCGCCCGCACGAGTACCAGTAAGACCGAGGCTCAGCAATACATCGATGAGTATTTCAAGCGTTACAAGAAGGTGAAAGAATTCCTCGCCGGCGTTGTGGAGGACGCCCGCCGCACGGGCCGCGTGCGGACGCTCTTTGGTCGCCTGCGCCCCATTCCGGAAATCACCAGCCGCGACGTGGCGTCGCGCAACCGCGCCGAGCGCGAGGCGATGAACACACCTTTGCAGGGCACCGCGGCGGACTTGCTCAAGCTCGCGATGGTCAAGGTTCAGGCGCGACTGCAACGGGAGAGACTGCGTACACGCATGATTCTGACGGTCCACGACGAACTGGTCTTCGAAGCCCCGGAAAAGGAACTTGATGCGGCGCGTGAAATCGTCAGGGCCGAGATGGAAGGAGCCTATGCCATGAAAGTGCCGCTGCGCGTTGATATCGGGGCGGGGAAGAACTGGAAGGAAGCGAAGTAGAGAGGCCGGAAAGTCAAAAGCTAAAAGGCAAGACCCTCTTCAATGCAATGGGAGGAATGAAAGATGGATTCTCTGGATTCGATTCGGCAACTGTTTGAGTACGACCACTGGGCAAACGGCGAAGCGCTGGCGAGCTTGAGCACGATCGCCGGTGACTCGGAGAAGGCGAGGAAATATCTTACTCATGTCATCGGCGCCCAACGCATCTGGCTGGGACGTTTCAAGAATCCGGAACCGCCGGCGGCCGAGCCGTGGCCGGCGCTGAGCGTGGAAGCGTGCCGCGCCGCGATGGATGAGACCCATCGCGGTTGTATGGGCCTGCTTGATAGTCTGACACCCGAAAAACTCGAAGAAAATCTCACCTACCGAAATCTCAAAGGCGTGGAATTTCAGACTCCTATCCGCGATGTCCTTATGCAGCTCATCTTCCACGGCGCGTATCATCGCGGCCAGGTGGCGGCAGCGGTGCGCGAGGCAGGCGGCAAACCCTCCCCGACCGACTTCATCGTCTACGCCCGCAAAATGCGGTTGTAGCGCGCACGATAACGAGTGCTTTCGTTGACTTGCCGCGGGGCGCGGCATAAGATGTTCGCGCCTTGATTGCGGTTTCCCCCGACATGGCACCTTGGGTTAAAGGAGCATCGTATGGATCCCCGGCGATTTATTGTTCGTGGCAGGTTGGTTGCTCTCATTCTGGTTGTCCTTGGCATGTCGCTCAGCGCCATGGCGCAGGACGCACAAATCATTGATATTCCTTACAAGAAGTTTGTGCTGAAGAACGGTTTGACCCTGCTTGTGCACGAAGACCACAAGGCGCCCATCGTGGCGGTCAACGTCTGGTACCACGTGGGCTCGAAGAACGAGAAGGTGGGGAAGACAGGATTCGCGCACCTCTTCGAGCACCTGATGTTCAACGGCAGCGAGCATCACAATGACGACTACATTCCGGTCCTCGAAGGCCTGGGGGCTACCGACCTGAACGGCACAACCAACAACGACCGGACGAATTATTTCCAGAATGTTCCGACTTCGGCTCTCGACGTCGTGCTCTGGATGGAGTCTGACCGCATGGGGCACCTGGTCGGGGCGATCGACAAAGCCAAGCTCGACGAGCAGCGCGGCGTCGTGCAGAACGAGAAGCGCCAAGGCGAAAACCAGCCTTACGGGAAGGTATTTATTACCATTTCCGAGAATACCTATCCGAAGGGGCACCCTTATTCCTGGAGCGTTATCGGCTCGATGGAGGATCTGAACGCCGCGTCGCTGGATGACGTCAAGCAATGGTTCGGTGAATACTACGGCGCCGCCAACGCCGTCATCGTGCTGGCAGGTGATATTGACGCGGAGACTGCCCACCAGAAAGTGGAGCGCTACTTCGGCGACATCCCCTCCGGCCCGCCCATTACCAAGCACCAGGCCTGGATCGCCAAAATGACCGGCGAGCATCGGCAGTTCATGCAGGACCGTGTTCCCCAGGCGCGTATCTACAAAGTGTGGAATACCCCCGAATGGGGTTCCGCAGATAATGATTACCTCGATGAAGTCACCGACGTCCTGGCGCTGGGCAAGACCTCGCGCCTTTACAAGCGTCTGGTCTATGACGACCAAATCGCCACGAACGTGCAGGCGTTCATTTATCCGAAGGAAATTGCCGGTCAGGTCGTGCTGATGGCGCAAGCGCGCCCGGGGGTCGAACTGGCAAAAGTCGAAAAGGCCATGGACGAAGAACTGGCGAAATTCCTGCGCGAGGGGCCGACCGCGGAGGAATTGCAGCGCGTCAAAGCGCAGAAACATGCGGATTTCATTCGCGGCGTCGAGCGCATTGGCGGGTTTGGCGGCAAGTCGGACGTGCTGGCCCAGAACCAGGTTTATGCCGGGGACGCGGACTTCTATAAGGTCACACAGAAGCGCCTGATGGCTGCGACGGCAGAAGATCTACGTGACACAGCCCGCCGGTGGCTATCCGACGGTGTCTATGTCCTGGAGGTTCATCCGTTCCCCGAGTACTCAACGACTGCGTCGAATGTCGATCGCTCCAAGCTCCCGGAGCCTGGCGCGCCGCCTCTCGCGCGCTTCCCGAAGGTTGAGCGCGCGACCCTCTCAAATGGCCTCAAGGTCATTCTGGCCGAGCGGCATTCTATTCCCCAGGTGAACTTCAGCCTGCTTATCGATGCTGGTTACGCCGCTGACCAGTTCGGAATGGCGGGCACCGCCAGCATGGCGATGGACATGCTCGACGAAGGCACGAAAACGCGGACCGCGCTCCAAATCTCCGACGAACTCGCCATGCTGGGCGCGAATCTGAGCACGGGCTCGGACCTGGATACTTCTTTTGTCACCCTGTCCGCGCTCAAAGACAAGCTTGAACCTTCTCTGGCGATCTTTGCGGACGTGACTCTCAATCCCTCATTCCACGCTGCCGAGCTGGAACGCTTGCGGAAACAGCGCCTCGCGCAGATCCAGCAGGAAAAAGTCCGGCCGGTCTCGATGGCCCTGCGAGTTTTCCCCAAGCTCCTTTACGGTTCGGGACACGCTTACTCCAACCCGCTCACGGGATCAGGGACGGAAGAAACCGCCAGTAAGATGAGTGTGAGTGATCTGCAGAAATTCCATCAAACCTGGTTTAAGCCCGATCATTCCACGATCGTCGTTGTGGGCGACACAACGCTCGCGGAAATTCAGCCCAAGCTGGAAAAACTCTTCAGTGGCTGGAAACCAGGCGACGTTCCAAAGAAGGATATTCGCACGGTGACATTACCTGATAAATCGATGGTCTATCTGATGGACCGGCCGGGAGCGCAGCAGTCCGTGATCCTGGCGGCGCACGTTGCTCCGCCCAAGGCCAACCCGCAGGAAATCGCCATCGAGACCATGAACGAAATTCTCGGCGGGAGCTTTACCTCGCGTATCAACATGAACTTGCGCGAAGGCAAGCACTGGTCCTACGGGGCGTTCTCGCTCCTTTGGGACGCGCGCGGGCAGCGGCCGTTCATCACTTTCGCGCCGGTGCAGACCGACAAGACCAGCGAGTCGATGAGCGAAGTCTTGAAGGAATTGCAGGGCATTCTGGGCGGAACGCCGATTACGGCCGAGGAGTTTCAGCGCGCCAAGGCCACGCGCGCGCTCACGTTGCCGGGCGAGTGGGAGACCATGGCCGCGGTCGGCGGTTCGATCGACGAAATCGTCCGCTTCGGATTTCCCGACAACTACTTCGACACGTACTCTCAGAAGGTCAATGCCCTGACGATGGATGAGATCAACGCAGCGGCGAAGACCGTCGTCCATCCCAACAATCTGACCTGGGTGGTCGTCGGCGACCGCCAGAAGATCGAGCCGGTGATCAAGCAATTGAACCTGGGCACGCTGCAGCTGATGGATGCCGACGGGAACGTCATCGAGGGAGGGAAGTAAGTCAGGCGTGGCTATCGCGGCAGCTTGCCGAGCAGGCCCCACACCCAGCGGTGGGCGCGGTGCCACCAGGCGGCGGGTTCGACGAACATCAAAATGCACTCGCCGTGGACTTCGCGGACGCCGTTTTCCCGGCAGAATTGCACCGCGGCGGGAGATTCGGCGCCCTGCTGCATCCAGACGCGCCGGATGCCTGCTGCGGCCGCGTCGCGGACGACCTGCTCGGTTTGTGCGGGTGGAACAACAACCAGAATGCCATCCACAGGTTCGGGCAAGGCGCTCAAACTCGCATAGCAGCGCTCGCCCTCGATCGTTTCCGCCTGCGGATGAACCGGAAACATCCTGTAGCCCTTTGACCGCAATTCACGGAAGGCGAAGTTTCCGAACTTCCTGCCTCGACGCGACACGCCGACAATCGCCAGCCTCCGCTGAGCCACAAAATCCGCGACGTCTTCTCTGCTTGTCATCTTGACCACTCCTGAACCGACGGACGCTTTCTCCTTAGACTTTTCAACTTTCGACTTTCAACTCTTAACCATCCATCTTCGACTCGCCTCCCAAATTCACGACGAAGTGGCACGTCTTCCCCCCGCGCCGAAGGGTTTCCACGATATCGACCTTGAATGGCCGTCCCAGAGCCGTTTCAAAAATTGTCTGGTGAGTCGTGCGTGTGCACTCGCAATGAATATCGTTGGGTTTTGACGGCCGATAATTTGCGGCAGGGCAATAACACAGTTTGGATATCTCACCATAGCGGATATGGACGCGCTCGCCGTCCTTCCAGATTTCAAAATTCTTCTTATAAGCTTCGATCAGCTTGTCGAGATCGTTTTTCCCCTGCAGGGCGATATCCTGCTTGAACTGATGACGGCGGAAGCAGCCACGCCCTGTGGCTTCCATCAGCTTCACTTGGGTTTCACGATCGAGCTCTGTTTGCGCGGCCTCCAGTAAATCGACAAGCCAGTTGCGAAGAAAATTCCTTTCGAACTCAACCCGTTGCGTGTCCTCGGTGGATTCGGACGCGCCACCGGCCCGCGGATTCGCTAGGTCAAAAGTCAGGAAAGCGCAGCAACCCAGCCCGCATTGAACTGATTGCTGAAGGAATTGTTTACGGTCCATGGCGGATACCTCAATTGAAAGCAACTGTGGAACAATCCGCGACTTGCCCTACCTGAGCGGAATAAGGGCGCTTTCGGCCTGGTTGTTTCCCGCTCCGTCGAAGGCGATGACGCCGGAGACGCCGCGGAATTCGCCGCGTGCAGCGAGCGCGTCGCGAAGTCGGGCGCGGTTGGGGCCGGACTCTCGCAAACCTGCGGCGATCAGCCGCACGGCGTCATACATCTCGCGCGCCGCGGGCGTGATGGGCGAGCCGAAGCGCGACTGAAATCGCAGGTCGAATTGATCGCGCGAATCAGTCCGCGTGCCCGCCGACGCGGTCCACACCCGTATGCCATCGGCTTTGCGCGCTGCGCTCAGGAACGGCTCCCGCAGGCCTTTGTGGCAAACGTAGATTTCCGCGCTCGACTCGGGAAGCGTGGCGAGCACGCGTGCCGCCGTGTCCGCGCTGGCCCAGATGACGATGGCCGGCGGCTGGGTCGCCTTAATGTGAGGGGTGACGGATTCCGCGCTGACATCCAGCGCGGGAATTCCGACCGCGACGGGCGCAGGGGCATTCAATCGTCGCGCGGCCTTTTCGAATTCTTCTCGACCCACCCTGCCGTCGTGGTCGTCCTCGGTGATCAGCAATACTCTTCCCAGGCGGCGCGTCCGGTAAATGTCTTCGGCGAACAGGCGCGCTTGGACGGCATCGTCGGGAACCATGCGGAAATACCAGGGAATATTGATCCGCGTGTTTTGGCTGTCGGTGGCCAAACTGAGGACGGGTACGCCGAGCCGGTTGCCGACTTGCTCCGCGAGGTGCGCGGCGCGGCCGTCCGGAGAGGTGATGAGCGCGATGGCGCGATCGTCGACAACCAGCTTCACGAGGTCGCTGGAAGCCCGGCCCCACAGCCCCGATTCATCACGCACGGCGAGACCGAGGCGTCTCCCGGCCGCGAGTGGCGCCGCGGATTCGTCCTCGACAGCCATTTGCGCGGCGGCGACGAGGGCGTCACCCTCTGCTTTTCGCAAGCCCTGGAGCGGAGCTAGGATTCCGATCTTAATTTCCGTCTCCGCCAGGTCGCGCGACGCTTCGCGGTCGGGGCCGCTGTAATCGATGGCGGAGCGGTTGATCGCAGCGTAAGGAGCGGAATCGCCAGGGTTCTGTTGAGCGCGCGGAGCTGTTGCCCCGATCAGCATCACAACGACGATCAGGCTTCCAGGCACTCGCACGCGCGTCACTTTTTCTCGGCCACGACCGGGCCCGCCTTGGGCTCGCTCGAGGCAGCCTGCCAATAAACGAACTTGCCGTTTTCAACGCGGCTCAGCGTCACGGGTGAGACGTTCTTGAGCGTGAGGTCAAAGAGCACCCGCCCCGCCACGCCGTCGTACTCCTTCAGTTGATAATCGCGCAGCGCCTGCATGATGCGCCCGCGGTTCAGTCCGGCCCTCTGAATCGCGGCGACGAGCATGTTCATGCCGTCGTAGGCATAGGCGGCGTAGGCGTCGGGATCCTCGCCGTATTTCTGGCGATAGCGGGCGCGGAAATCCGTCCACTTCGGGTCGTGGCGCGTGGGGTCGAGCGCGCAGGCGGTCACCAGGCCCTCGGCGGCGGGCCCGGCGGTTTCGATAAGCTTGGGATAGGCGGTGCGGCTGGAACTGAAGACCGGCTGCTTCATTCCCATCTCGCGCATCTGCTTGAGGACCAGCGCCGCCTCGGGCCACTCGGCCCAGATGACCAGGCCTTCGATGTTGGCGTCGCGCAACATACGGAGTTGGCGCGAGAAATCCGTGTCGCCGCGGTCAAACTTCACTTCCAGAACGGGCTGGCGCTGCATGCGGCGCGCCATGTCGCTGAACACGCCCACGCCGATGCGCGCGTAACGCGTCTGCGTGCGCAATACACCGATCCGTTTCAGTTTCAGTTCATGGAAGATGTAGTTCGCCAGGGCGTAGCCCTGGAGCCGGTCGTCGGGGAAATTGCCCATAATCCACTGAATGCGCGTTTCGGTGACGGTGCGGTCGGTGACCCCGGGCGCCAGGATGGGGACCTCCAGCTTCAGCGAGACGCGAATCAGGATGTGCGTGCTCTGGCCGTCGATCGAGCCCAGCACCGCCCAGCAATTGTCCTTGAAAAGCATCGAGGGCAGTACCGTCGAGGACGCGCCCCAGAGCGCCGAGTCGTTGTAGATTTTCAGCGCAAACGGTTTGCCCTGGTAGCCGCCGCGCGCGTTGGCCTCCTCCAGCGCCATCTGCGCGGCGTGCAGCATGGGAATCCCGAACATCGATTCGGGGTTGTTTTCGAGTGGCCCGAGAAAGCCAATTGCAACCTCGTTCAGTTTGGTGATGTCCCCATCCGGCCGATCGCTTGCCGCGCCGTTGTATTCGACGGTGTTCTTTTCCACGAACCATTCGTAATAGGGTTTGGTGAAGCGCCGGTAGGGGACGGCCTCAGCCGGCATGTTGGCGTAGCGTTTCTCGGTCTCCGCCGGCGCCTGGGGCGCCTCGGCGGATTGCGGCCAGACGGGCGCCGCCAGGAAGATAAGGAGGATCAGCGGGCGTCTCGGGTATTTCATAAGCAGTCGTCTCCGAACAGTCATACTGGGCGCAGCGAAGCATCGCAGCAGTTGAATGAGGAAGGCTGATAAAGATCCTTCGCTTCGCTCAGGATGACACTCATGTCGAATGTCCAGTCAGGCGGCGTGAACTTTCTCTGGAACATACTCAATCCGCGTATCAATATAGTGGATAATTCGTCTTAGCGTACGAGGGCCGATGGCCTGCGCCGCGTCACAGCGCGGCTTCACGGCGTCCAGTCGGTCGCTGGCCACCTCAATGATCAGCCCGTGCGCGCCGAATTCGACGGCGGCGCGGCTGGCGCCTTCGACCATCGCCGCTACGCCCGTCGCGTGGCTGGGGTCGACAATCACGGGCAGAAACGTCTCCGCCTGCACGGCCGGGATGACGTTCAGGTCGAGCGAATAGCGCGCGTACTCGCCGTTGGGATAAGCCTTGATGCCGCGCTCGCAGAGGACGATCTCGAAATTTCCTTCGTTGGCGATGTATTCGGCCGCGCCCAGCCACTCGCACAGGCCGGCCGCCATCCCGCGTTTGAGCAGCACGGGTTTGCGCGCCCGGCCCACCTCGACGAGCAGGGGATAGTTCTGCATGTTGCGCGAGCCCACCTGAAGCATGTCGGCGTATTCGGCCACCTGCGCGACGAGGCGCACGTCCATGACCTCGGTGACCACCGGCAGGCCCGTCTCGCGGCTGGCCTCATGCAGAATCTTCAATCCCTCGAGGCCGAGTCCCTGGAAGTCGTGCGGGGAGGTGCGCGGCTTGTAAGCGCCGCCGCGCAGCATGTCCGCCCCGGAGCCCTTCACCGCGCGCGCGATTTCCAGCGTCTGCTCGCGGCTCTCCACGGCGCATGGCCCGGCAATCACCACCGGGCGCTCCCCGCCAAATCGCACTCCGCCCACCTCCACCGCGCGCGTCTGGCTTTCGCCGTAGCGCGGATTGGCCTTGCGGCTGAGGAGAGGACAGATCCTCGGCAGGTCATCCACGTCAACTTTGCCTGCGATGTGCATGGCAACCATCCTTGGGAAAAACCGAAATCCGAAAATCGAAATTCGAAACTCGTTAACCCAAAATCCAAAATCGAAAATCCAAAATCGTCACGCCGCGGCCTTCTGTCGCTCGCCGTTATTCGAGCCGGGCGTTTCCGACTCAAAGATCGCCATCGCTTCGATTTCGATGAGCAGGTCCGGGCGGCAGAGGATTGCCTGAATTCCCGTGGAAGCGGGCAGGGGATTCAGGCCCTGCTCCTGGAAGAACTGCGTGCGAATTTTGTTGAATTCAACATAGTCGCGCTCGATGTCGCGCAGGTAGCACGTCGTACG
Organism: Terriglobia bacterium; assembly: GCA_041946825.1. Classification (GTDB taxonomy): domain Bacteria; phylum Acidobacteriota; class Terriglobia; order UBA7540; family UBA7540; genus CAZTHM01. The sequence continues at coordinate 311,838 of JBHGBD010000001.1, forward strand.
AACCACATCCTTCCAGGTGGCTCCTTCCGCCGCGAGGAGCGCGGTGATGTTCTGATAGGTGCGCCAGGTCTGCGCGGCGAAGTCACCGGCGTGGACCGTGCGGCCTTCGTCATCCACGCTGGCAGTGCCGGAGATGAGAAGGATGGTGACGCCTTTGATGTCCAGGCGCAGCCCGCGCGAAAACGCCGAGCCGTAATGCGGCGCTTCGTTGAGGGCCCCCGGCGCGCTAATAGCCTTTCGGGGGATTGGCTTGCGGGCCTTTCGCGCCTTGTCCTTGGTTACTTCGGGTGCTGCGACGAGCGAGTCCTGCACTGGCATAGAGTTGTGCCTCCGTTTTGAGTTCGCGGATTCCGTGGCTCAGACCTTTGGCCGTCGCCACCCAGATATCCTTGCCTTGAAAATCCATGTTCAAAATATAGTTGTGCGCGAGAGAGGTCGGGACGGTGAACACCGTCTTCTTATTATCCGGCCAGGTGATTTCAACCTCGCCATGACCGTCCTGCTTGCTGGGCCGGTACGTGACCCAGGTGTTGGTTTTGTAGTCGAGAAAGCTCAGCCCCTTGTCCGTGCACGACCAGACTTCGTCGCCGCGCGTTTTGGGGGCGTTGATGAAGTCCGAGGCCAGGCCGCTGTCCTTGTTCAGATAATTGTGCCAGTTGCGGCCGTCGTAGCCGCTCAGGCCGAAATACGTCGAGCCCCAGACCATCTTCGTGTCGGGGTTGTAAGCGATGTTCGAAACGATGATGTGCACCAGGCCCTGGTTGCGGAAGAGGACGAGTTCCATCTCTTCGTCGGGATCGGTATAGGCTTTCATCCAGTCGCCGGCGATGTCGTACTCGATCATGCCGCCGCCCCAGACGGCGAAATAGACCTTGCCCAGATCGGGCGCGGGCGCGATGCCGTACGCCCAGGGCTCGTGGAAGGGCGCGTTGAACTCGCTCCAGTTGCGCCACTCGCCGGTCGAAGTGTCGAGCCGGCTGATGCCCGCGGTCGTCGCCACCCACACCCAGTTATTCTGCACCGCGACGCCGTAGATGATGTCGTTCAGGAGGCCCGACGTCAGGTTGGTATAATTCTTAAAAACCCCGCCCGAGAATTGGCTGAGCCCGCCAAAGGTTCCGATCCAGAGGTCGCCGGTTCTTTTGTCCACCGCGATGGACATCACCACGCGATGCACCAGGCCGTCTTCGGGTTTGTAGACACGCGCGACCTTGCCGTTCTCGATGAGCACTAAGCCGTCTTCCGTCCCTGCCCAAACGCGCGCGCCATCCACAGCGACGCAGAAGACCTTGTCGTCGGGCATGCCGTTGGCGGTGGTGAAATTCTCCCAGCGGGTAATCAGGGGCGGATTGTCGGCTGCCGCAGCCACACTCGCGACGGCCAGCAGGGCTGCGATCAAGTGGCGGTGTTTCATTTCGTGCTCCCGAAAAACGGAAAATCAAAAGGCAAAAGTAAAAAGGCAAAAACAGAAAATCGAAATACGAAACTCGAAACTGGAAACTCGAAATTCGTCATTCGAAAATCCAAAATCACAATTCCTCACAGCGTCTTAAGAAACTCGATGAGGTCGTTCAACTGCTCCTTGCGCATATCGGACGTCACGCCGTGCGTGTCGCCGTTGTTATAGACCGTCCAGATTTCTTCCAGCGTCAGCGCCATGCCGTTATGCAAATAAGGCGCGTCCTGGTAGACGCGGTCAAGTTGCGGCGTATCGAAAAGCGAAATCGTGTCGTACTGCGTCTTCGATCCCACGTCGGTGCTGATACGGTTCGTGTAGTGCGTATCGGCGGGATGGCACGTGTCGCAGCGGTTCTGGAACGGAATCATCCGGCCCTCGTTCGTGCGGGTGCGATAGAACATGGTCTTGCCGCGTTCTTGCGCGTCGGTCAATTGTCCGTCTGCCGCGAGATGGCGATTGGGAGCGAGCGGAATCGAGCGCAGGAACGCCACGAGCGCCTGCAATTCTTCGGTATTGAACCCTTCCGCGCGGAAAAGGAACTTGGCGATGCGCGGCCCGCACTGCGTAATCAGGTCGGGGTTGTGGCCGTTCCATTTGTAGGGCGCCGTCTCGGCGATGCCGCGCAGCGTGCGGTTGGCGACACGGTCCCGGCCCAATTGCGGGGTCTCGAGATTCCACGCCAGCCCGTCAAGATGCTCTTCGGGATGGCACGTGGCGCAGGAAAACTGGCCTTGTGTGCAGTATCGCGCGTTGCGGAACAAGCGCTCGCCACGGCGCAACAGCGAAACTTCCTTCGGCCCGCCGAGATTAATTGTGGATGCAATCTTAAAGCGCGCCAGGTCCACGATCGTCAGCGTGTCGTCCAAGCGGTTCACGACGTAAGCCGTGCGGCCGTCGGGCGAAACCGCGACGCCGCGCGGGTCATTGCCCGTGGGCAGGCGGCTAACTACAAATTCCCGCGCCGAATCCAGCCGGTTGGCGAGCTTGACGGAGTCCACGCGCCGCAGCAGGCGCGTGAGTTTCGCCGTATCCACAATCTGCACGACGTTCGCCCCCGACGATGTCACTAGCGCGTAGCGCCCGTCGGGCGTGAACGCCGCGCCGTAGCCGTCGGCGTAGTAGTAGTCGATGTCGTCGAGAAGGATTTGCGTGGCGCTCGCGCCGCGTGCTTCGCCCTCACCCGGCCCTGCGATCCACCCTCTCCCCGAGGGAGAGGGCTGGAGGCGCGCCGAGGCCGACACCGGACGATGCCGTGACCCTCTCCCACCGGGAGAGGGTGTCCCGATGGAATCGGGACGGGTGAGGGTCGGTTGCACCACCGCCATCCCGTGCGTCACCACCCAACCTTGCTCGACACGGATGAGCGGTGCCAGATTCTTCGGCCGCATGAAGGGCACGAGCAGGTATCCACCTGCGGCGGCGGGCGCCTCGGCGATCTGGCGCAACTCGATGACGCCCGGAATCAACACGCGTTCGGCGACGATTTGCTTTTGCGTGTCGATGATGGTCAGCTCGGAAACCGGCGGCAGGTCGTAGCGGCGCAGATGCGGGAGGACGTTCGAGACATAAACGCGCCGGCCGTCGCGCGAAAGCGCCATATGCTGCGGCGAGCGGTCGGTTGTGAATCGCCGCACTTCCTTGCCTGTCGCGAGATCGATCACCGAAACGCTGTTGGCGATGCCGTTGGCGACGTACAGCAGTTTCCCGCTCCGATCTACGACAACACTCGTCGGCCCCCAGCCGGCCTTGAGCGTGCGGCGGAGCGTGAATGTCGCCACATCGATTTCGCTGATTGTGTCGCTCCATTCGTTCGCGACGTAGAGCGTTCTTCCGTTGGGTGCGAGAGCAAGCCCTTTGGGCTTTTGCCCAACCTTGACCTGTCCGACAACGCGCCGCGTGGTCGTATCCACGGCGAGCAGGGAATTGGCGCCCTCGCAGACGACGTAAAGCCGGCTGCCGTCAGGCGAGAGCTGGAGGTCGATGGGAGTGAGATACGCGGGCTCGGCTTGCGCCTCCTGCATTCGCGGCGCGGCGGCATAGACGGTTGGCAGGGCGACAGGGGCGGAGAGAAGGAGGGCGAACAGAACAACCGCCCCGCGTGTCATCCTGAGCCCGCCGCGGCGGGCGAAAAATCCCTGTAGTCTTTTCCGCCAGCAAATACGGAGATCCTTCGTCGTCCCGATTTCATCGGGACTCCTCAGGATGACAACTCGCATGTTGTTCGGTCGTCTCTTAGCGTGCATTCGGTTCCGTCACCGTCAGAATCTGATCAGCCTTGACGTGTTCGAGCGTTTGTACCGAGCCGCTCGGCCAGGTGATGATGAGCTTGTCCACCTCGCCGCGCGGTCCGAGTCCGAAGTGCGGCCGGGGATCTCCTTGCGAGGCGTAACCCGACGCCGAAATCGCTTCGATCACCTGCTTGGAGTTGCCCGCCGTCGCTTCCAGGCGCGCGCCAAAGCCGTCGCGGTTGCTTTTCGTCCCGACCAGCTTGATCGTCAGCCAGTGATTGCGGGGATTTGCGGAGGCCGCGTTGTTGTGCAGCAGAATCCCTTTCCCGCCCAGCACCACGATGAAGCCGTCCATCAATCCGTCGTTGTCGTAGTCGGCGAAGCACGCGCCGCGACCAATACTTTTTTCCTTGAAATAATTGCCGGCGCGATTCGAGACTTCGGTAAAAGTTGAATCGCCGTTATTGCGCAGGAGCGAGTCCTCCATGGGCACCAGCCAGTGCAGACCGCCGTTCACCACGAAGATGTCTTTCCACCCGTCGTTGTCGAAATCGAAGAAGCCGTCGCCCCAGGCCACGTACTGCCCGGACACCGTGGCCACGCCCGTCTCGACCGTCGTATCGAGAAAGAATTTTTCAGGACCAGGGTTACGAAACAGGCGGTGATAGCGCATGTCGGAGACGAAGAGGTCCTGCCAGCCGTCGTTATCGTAGTCGCCGAAGATCGGCCCCATCGCGGAGGTCGCCTCGCCGTTGGCGCCGAAGGCCGTGTTCACATCGCTGGCGACATTGGTAAAGGTGCCATCCTTGTTGTTGCGGTAGAGGTAGCTCTCCATCGTGTCGTTGGCGAGGTAGATGTCCTGCCAGCCATCGTTGTTGAAGTCGCCCGTGGTCATGCCCATGGCGCGCCCGGCGGGATTGGCGATGCCGGCTTTTTGCGAAACATCACTGAACGTTCCGTCGCCGTTGTTGTGGAACAACCGGTCGGCGTCGCCCTCGTAATCGAGCGGGCCGGGGAAAGCGTCGGCGGTGAAGTAGAGCATCTTGGCGGTGGGATCGAATTTGAGGTAATTGCCCACGTAGAGGTCGAGCTTGCCGTCGCGGTCGTAATCGAGGAACGCCGCGCCCACACCGAAATGCGGGTTCTCGACCCCGGCCTTTGCGGTCACGTCCGTAAACGTTCCATCGCCGTTGTTGTGATAGAGGACTGAGGAATTCCAGTTGGTGACGTAGATGTCTGCAAAGCCGTCGTTATCGTAATCACCGACCGTCACGCCCATGCCGAATCCCTTTCCAGGTACACCCGCAGTCGGGGTGACATCCGTGAAGGTTCCGTCGCCGTTGTTGCGATAGAGGTGGTTCGTCGCGTCGGCGCCGTCGGCCTTCGAGTGATTCGTCACGCCTTCGAGGAAGCGCCCGCTCACTGCGTAGAGATCCAGATAGCCGTCGTTGTTGTAGTCGAGCCACGCGCAGCCGGAACCGGTCGCTTCCATGATCGAGCTGAGTTTGACCTCGCCAAAGGAGTGGCGGAAATGTACGCCGGATTTCTCTGTGACGTCTTCATACGCAGGCAGCGCCGCGGGCTGCGGCTTCGGGGCGGGGGACTGCCCGGCGAGCTTGTAGGCTGTAGGCAGAAGCATTGCCGCCGCGAAAATGAGGGCGAGTTTTCTTGAGCGTGTTGTCATCGTCTTCATCAATGCGCGGCCTTCAATTCCGCTTCCACGCCGAGCCGCGCGGGCGTGTCGAAACGCTTGAGCGCCAGCGGCCAGCGATTGTCGGGCGCCACAGACTTGTCTTCGTGGCATCCCACGCAGCCGCGCTCTTCGCCCGGGCGCGACCAGATCCAGCTTCGCTGGGCGCGAATCACCTTCCCGCTTGCGTCGAGCAGTTCGAATCGCACAGGCTGGTCGGGCGGCACGGCGACGTAAAACGAGCCGTCCGATTCCACCGTTGACTCGCCGAGCGAGCGTTCCTGAATGCCTTCGAGAATCAGCACTCGCACGCGCGCGATGGGCGTAGCGATGCGGCCGTCGGGCTCATCGGCGGAGTGGTACGCGTCGAGACATACGAAATAGCCGGCCTTCGCCTGCGAATTCAGAGTGCTCCAGTACCAGCGCGGGACGGCGTGGGCGGCGATGGGGACCGCTTCGAGGCTCGAGAGTTTGCGATCGCGGTAAATCAGCTCGCCAAATCTGCCGCTGGCGGCGTCGAAAGCGTAGAGATCGAATTTCGGATTTGTCGCTGCTGTGCTGTTTCTCGCCACGATCATCTTGCCGGCTTCAAGAGGGCGGGGTGAGAGCGTCGTCGCGGCCATCGGGCTGAGCGAGGAATTGTTCAGGGCGCCGCGGCGAATCATCGCCAGTTCGCCGCCGATCCCCTTCTCGGCGGGCGTGTTCTTTATGAAAACGACGGAGCCGTCGGCGAGTTCGGCGGCCTGGGCGCGCCGCGCCGGCTGGCGATGCTCGCAGCGCAGCGATTGGAAGCCCGTGCCGTCGTGACGCATCACGTAGAGCTCGCCCGAAGCCGCTCCGGGCTCAAGCGGCGACGCCGCGGAGACCAGGATGCGGCCGTCCTTCATAACCGTTTCGAGCTGGAAATTCCCCGGGCCGAAAGTGATGGCGTGCGCCTCGCTGCCGTCGAGATTCGCGACATAGACTTGTGACGCTGCTTGACCTGTGATGGCGGTGAAGGCGAACTCTTCGTGGGCAAGGTAGGCGGGACGCAAGCAGTCGAAATCAAGATGCGTCACCTGGCGCTTGGCGGAACCGTCGGTATTCATCTCCCAGATCTGCCAGAGGCCGCCGGTTTCCTTTTGAGCAGAAAAGAGAACCTTGGCCGCATCGAAAGAGATTTGCGGGTCGGCGGCGGCGAAGAATACGCTGGTGAGATTGATGACCTGGTTGGTTGACGTTCCGCCCGTCGTACGAACAATCCGACTACCTTGCGGGTACCTGTTGCGAAGATTGCCGCCGGCGATGACAGGGGCCTGGACGAAGATCATCGGTTGCGACGCTATGGAGGAGTGAGAGGCCGGGGCTTGCGGCTGCCGCTTGGCCCGTGCCGGCGACTGCGAATCAGCCGGCAGGCTTGCAGCAACCATCCCGAGCAGAGCACTCGGAAGAATGACGGCCAGTAGTCTGGGAGGTTTCGTCATTAGATAGATGGCCGATCGAATGAGTCTTGCGCGAGGATTTCGAGTCCCTGGTAAGAAGTTCACGGTCCAGGGTCAGTCGGCCCTAGTTTTCAATAACTCCCAGACCCAACACCCAACGTGCAGGGGCGAGATTATGGGGGGCGGCGGTGAGTGTCGATGATCAAGGCCATGATTCGGGATGACGTTCGTCAATCTGCGGAGTTCTACTACATCAAAATTGGACAGCTAGATGAATAAGGTGAGTCCTGCAAGCCTTCAGAATCGGACAATAAGTCAGTCGCATGCCGGGCGGTTTACGGCCCAACCGCAACTTTTCTAAGCGAACGAGCTATCTCGGAATTCAGCGCTGTGCCGCGACGCGCAACCGGTCGGTGTCCTGGATCGTAACCCGCCGGCCGCGCGCATCGAGCACCTGCTCGCGTCGCATAGAACTCAAAGTCCGGCTGACGGTTTCGGGAGAGAGTTCCAGGATCTCGCTGATCTCCTGACGCGAAAACGGCAGTTGGAACGAATACGTTCTGGGTAGGGATTGGGTTTCCAATTGGACAAGGGAGAGCAGAAGCGTCGCGACCTTCATACGCGCGTCCTTAAAGCTCATGTCGGTCACTTGGGTGCGGACGCGCGTGACCTCGCTGACCAGGAAACGCACCATGCCGAGGGCGATGTCGGGGTTCTCGTGGAGGAAGCTCATGAACTCATCGCGCGAGGCGGCGCAGATCTCGCAATCGCGCAGGGTGATGGCGGTCAGCGGATAATTCGTTTCGGTCAGTGCTTCGAGGCCGAAGAGTTCGCCCGGGAAGAGGACGCGCGTGATACGGTCCTTCCCGTTCTCGAGTGACTTCACAACCTTAACCAATCCTGAATGCAAGGCGAAGACGTGCTGGCACGTTCCGCCCTCAAAATAGAGAATCTGCGCGCGGCGATAGCGGGTCGGCCGGAAGACGCAACTCAGGCGGGAGATCTGTTCGTCGGTAAGGCCGCGGAATAGCACACCTTTCAGCACCGGGCAATCGGCACACATGGGGCCCATAGGATTCTCCTAGACGCGGATTCCGAGCCCTGCCGGGCCCCTTTGGAAGCCCGGCAGGCTGACGAACTCAACTCTCCTCACGCGGCTTGGCGCTCGGAGTTAGACTGCGATCGAAGCCACTCCGTGCTGACGGATTTGGGCCGTGTGATGGGCGTCCCCAGCGCACGGTTGATCACCAACTGGGAGCACATTCCCAGGGCACGCGACACGCCGAACAACACGGTGTAGTAATCGAACTCCTTCAGACCGAAGTGGTAGAGCAAAGAGCCCGAAATGGCATCAACGTTGGGCCACGGGTCCTTGGCCTTGCCTTGTTCTTTGAGGACGCCGGGCACAATGCGGAAGATCGCGTCCACCATCTTGAAGATGTCGTCTCCCGCACAGACCCGCGCGCCGAAATCGTGGAAGGCCGTAAAGCGCGGGTCAGTAATGCGCAGCACGGCGTGGCCGTAACCCGGAATGACGTGGCCGGACTTCAGATGATCCCAGGAATACTGGCGCAATTGCTCATCCGTGGGTACGCCCTTGAATTTCTCGAGCATCTCCAGAACGAATCCCAGGCATTCCTGATTGGCCAGACCGTGCAGCGGCCCGGCGAGGCCGTTCATCCCGGCGGAGACGGCGTAGTAAGGATCGGAGAGCGCCGAGCCCACGGTGTGGCAACTGAACGCGCTGACGTTGCCGCCCTCATGGTCGGAGTGCAGGGTCATATAGAGACGCATGAGGTTGGCAAATTCGCCGCTCGGGTCTGGGAGGCCCAGCATCGCCGCATAGTCCGCGCCCCAATCGAGCTTGGGATTGGTGGGGATGGGCTCGCCTTTCTTATAGTGGAGGCGATAGATTCCGGCCGCAACGGCGGGCAGTTTGGCGATGAGCTGAAGCGAGTCCTCGAGCGCCGCTTCCCAGTATTCTTCCTTGCGCATGTGCTCGTACTTCTTGCGGAAGACCGATTCGCGCTCCATGACCAGGATGGCGGTGTCGAACATCGTCATGGGATGCGAGTCCGCCGGCATGGCCCTGAGGACTGCCCAGACGTAATCCGGCACTTTGGCGCGCTGGCGGAGCTCGCCTTGCAGGTCGGCCAGGGCCGCGGCGTCGGGGAGTTCACCGGTGCAAAGCAGATAAAAAACCTCTTCGGGGAGCTTATCGGCGAGTTTGCCGATGGGAATATTGCGAATGACCAGCCCGGTGTCCGGCTCGACCACCGAGGTGTCACAAACCATGCCCTTGACGCCGCGCATTCCGCCGAACGCCTGAGCAATGGTGACTTCCGAGATGACTTTGTTTCCGTGCTCTTTCACCAGCGCCTGGATTCCTGACCGCAGCGCCGGAATCTGACTTGCCAACTTCTCGTGCAACTTAGCCATAGTTTCCCTCCTAGGCAGTAAAGCGAATATGCAGTTTCGGGCTCCGCCCTATGCTTCACCTTGAGGCCGGCAAGGGCACACCCTCACCTGCTCAGGTCGGGCGAAGTCGTCCGAGTCTTTCAGGCCGCCTTGGGCGCCCAGATCTCCGAGAAACGGCTCGCGCGCGGCTGCACCAGCGCCGTGTAGTCGGAGAGCTTCATGCGCACCGCATCCACATGAGTTCCGGCGGTAAAGACGATCTCGTCGGAATCGGCCACCAGGCGATCCACCCACACGTCCATTCCGTAGAGGTTGCCAAAGGGCGGGATCGCGCCCAGATCGCAATCGGGAAAGAGCCTGGCCAATTCCTGTTCGGAAACCATCTCGATGTGACGAACTTCGAGCGCTGACTTTAGTTCGGCCAGAACGAGATGGTGAGACGCCGGAAGGACCGCCATCACCAGGCGGTCGTCCGCCTTGACAACCACGGTCTTCGCCAGACGTTTTCCGGAAACGTGCAGTGAGTGAGCAACTTCCTGTCCGGTGAAGGCTTGGGGATGGGGCAGCCATTCGTATGGAACATTCTGGGAGTCCAAGTAATCGCGAATACGTCGGGGGATACCCATAACCCCCTCCTGATACGGCGAAATACGACTCTCCCTTTCGGCTAATCGTGGCAATCCCCCTGCCATAAGTCAATTCTTGCTGCCCTCCAAGCCACACGCCGTCGCCCACGCGATGCCCAATTTCTAACATGCTTGTTTTGTTTGGGTTGTGCATAGGGCGATACCAGGAATGTTTTGCCCGGCTGGGTTCGGGGCTCCCCACACATTCCGCGTTGCGAGATAAAGCGCATGACTCTCGCGCCATTTTTCTCTGTGGTTGCTCAAGCAGGTTTTCCATCCATCGCACCGGCAATCTTGTCCGCCTGCTTCAGCTTCCTTGTCTATTTAGACTACAACCCGCGCCGAGGCCTCTTGTTCTGACTTTTCGTCCTATAATCGAAGGTTCGCTCTGCATTGGGGGAGGACCAAATGAAAAACCAGTTCAGAGGGTTCAGTCCGGATTCGTTTGCATTCTTCCGTGAGTTGGCCAGGAACAACCATAAACTCTGGTTTGACGCGAACCGCGAACGCTACGAGCGGCACGTCACGGGCGCTTTCCGCGACTTGCTTGTGGCGCTCGAACCGTTCCTGCTGAAGCTCAACCCGCACTTCGAGACGGCGGGGAAAACCAACCGGAACTTCTCGCGCATCAACCGCGACATCCGCTTCAGCAAGGATAAGAGCCCCTACAAATCGAATTACTACCTCTACGTCTTCGACAGCCGCCGGGCGCGCGACACCGATGGTCGGCTGTACATCGGCCTTAGCGCCGATTGCGTTACGGTGGGATTCTCGATCTATGCTTCCTGGAAGAAAGGAGTGGCGAGCACCTTGGAGACTGTCTTCCGCCCACGCCTTGCGAAAGACCGCGCCGCTTTCGACCGCATCCTGGAAAAATCAGTCCGCAAAAGCCGCTACGAGACCTATTGGTACCGGATGGAAAAACGCGACTGGACGCTTCACCCTGGCTTGCCCAAGAAAGAAGAAGATTGGCAATCTTTGCAGGGCTGGGTCGTGCGCAAAATCTTCGAGCCGAGGGCGCGCGGGCTCAACTCGCCCGCTTTCGTGAAGCAAGTCGAAAAGATCTTCGCCGGGCTCTATCCGCTCTATCTCTTCACCTCGGTCACAAGCCCGCAGGGAAGAAGGGGAGGACAAAAGTAAATGGCAAAAGTCCGAGGGGCCTGGCAGCCTCCGGTGTAGATTGCTTTCTCCAGAGCCGGGATATCACAAGCGCCACCTCACCATTAGGCCTTTTCCGTGAGGATGATGAGATCGGGGGACTGCACGACGTCGAACGGTGTCTTCGCGTAGTCGCCCCAGAACTGAGACTCGCCGAATCCGGCCTGCGAGAGGAGTTCGATCATCCGCTCGCGGAACAGGGGGATTTGGCGCGAGGAGCGAGGATAGGATTGCCACGCGCCGCCGGACTTCGGCCGAGCCAGGAACATGGCGTGAAAGTTGATGAATTCCGGCTCGTACTCGGCGAATTTGACCAAAAGGACTTCCTCGTCCGGAGTCTGGCCGGAAAGCACGGGAAAGAATTTGGTCTTTTCTTTCCACCGCCGGTCGTAATTCAAGTTCTGCGTAAAGAAGACTCCGCCGGGGCGCAGCGCGCCGGCTATGCCACGCAGTGCCGCGAGCAATTGCCCGGGCGCGGAAAGGCCGGGCAGTGCATTGCCCAGGCAGAAAGCGGCGTCGTAAATCGGGCCAAGCGTCGCGCCATTGGCCATGTCGAGGATCTGAACGTCGGCGTGCCCTCCGCAAGCTGCTATGGGCGAGCGCGCCGCCGCGATCTTCTTGCGAGCGATCGCCAGCGCGTCTTCGTCGATGTCGATTCCCAGGACTTCGAAGCCGAGTTCGGCCAGCGCCACGACGTGCCCGCCGGTGCCGCAGGCCGGAAATAGAATGCGGCGTCCCGCCTTGCGGGACAGTTCTTCAAGCAGCGGTGTTTCGCGCGCCAGGCGCTTTTCCCAGGGAATTACACAGTCGAAATACGTTGCGGGGTTTGAGGGCATTGCTTGTGGGGGTTCTCCTAATCCTTGATCAGGGCCGCAAATCACCCGTCATCCCGAAGCGGCGCTCGCGCTCTTTATTTTATCAATGAGGGTCTTGTACGCCGGCTCCTCGCGCAAAGCGTCGAACGCGTGATCGCTCTCAATGGATTCGCGGCGAGTGAAGCCGTTTTCGACCGCCGCGCCGAGCGCCTTCAGCGCCCGAGATTTCTTTCCGCTCAGTGCCAGCGCCCGGGCTAAAGAGTACAACACCCAGGGGCTGTCGGGTGCGGCCTGCTGAGCGATTTCGAGAGCCGAGACCGCCGGACGATATTTCTTCTGGTTGACGAGTTCGCGCGACAGTTCGACCAGACCCACCACGACGCGTTGAATCTGCCGCTCGGCCAGGATGCCGTCGTCGCTTTCCTTGCGCTCTTGGGCCTTCCTCCTCTGACCGGAGAGATTGAGCGCCATAACCAGCCGCTCGAGTTCGCTGGATTCGCCCAACGAGGAAGTGTCGGGGCCCGAGGGCCCGGTCAGACTGGGTGAAGCGTCGTCGTCATCCCTGGACGTGAAGTCGCGACCCTCTTGCGAAGATCCGGCGGACACGGTCAGGTACGATAGCAGCGCCCAGGCCTTTTGTGTGTTCTGAAGATCCTGCTCTTCCATCTTCCGCTCGCGCTTTTCCGCCTGCTTCGCGGCTTCACGGAATTCACGACTGGCTCGGAGTTGCTCGATTTTCGTCGCCATCGGCGCGACATCAATTAGCCCGCGAAAGTCCTCGACGATTTCTTCGTATTGATGGAACGCCCGGTAGGTTCTGCCTGCGGTTTGATCGGCCTCGGCCTGCTTGAGACGCGTATTAAATTGGGCATTCAGAAATGTTTCGTCCCGCCGCCTCGGGTCGGCCTTGAGCGCCTGGATCTCCATCCACTCCAGCGCGGCGGCACACGCTTCCGGCGGCGGCCATTGGTGCGCGCCTTCGAACGGCTCGAAACGGTGAGCGACTCCAAGCGTCGCCATCCTCTGGTTCAGTTGCTTCATCGCGGTGTAGTTGAAATCACGAGTTCCGGCCAAACCATAAAGCATGAACTTGATGGAGGCAGGCGATTCGAATTCTTCCGGGAGCGGTCCGCCCGAAGCGATGACGCCTGCGACGCGGCCGCTCAGCATCAAGGCCATGCGAAGCGCCACGCGCGCACCGCCCGAAAAGCCTGTGGTGTAGACGCGCGCGTCGTCGATGGGGAAACGCGTGTGCGTGTCGATCCAGACGGCCTGCGCCGCGGCCACCGACAAACCCATGGGGCCGTTCTGGGAGTTGTTCGAACCCACGACGATGTACCCATACTTTTCAGCCGCCGGTCGGAACAGTTCGACCGGAATGCTGCCGCGTGCGCCGGGATCGAAGGCATAGACGATCGGCCACTTTTTCGCTGATACAAACGCGGAAGGCAGATAAATCGCGTACGTCTGCTGCAAATCGTTCTGGCACACCACGCGCGGGATGACTCGTCCCGGCGGGATTGGCAAAGACTCAGCGGCACCCACCGTGGCATGGCCACAAACCCCGGCTGCGAACACAACGGCCAGCGCTGCGGACGACAACTCAGACCAACCCTTTTTGCGCACCGCGCGAATCTCCAACATTCACCGTGCTTGCCGCTCCCCGCGGCCGGGAGTGGTGGCTATTTCATATCTCCCGGCACGGGAATTGTCACCGCGCCCGTGGCTGCCCACTCCGTGCCACGCAGCAGGGTAATCACGAATCCCGGGCTCTGCATTGCCTTGGCGTCGTGCCCGAGCGCTGTCTGAAAGACGCGCCCCTGGCCGTACTGGACCGTCCAGATGAGCGGCTCTTCCTTGCCCGTGCCGCAGCCCTCGTTGGGCTTGTAGCAATTCTTTGGATCGTCAAAGGCGCTGGCGAGCACATGAACATTGGGCTGCATCGAGAGCCGGTGATAAAGCTCGTCGTTCATTCCGAACGTCGCGGGCAGGCCTTTGGTAACGGGATGCTCGCGGTCCACGATGTTGACGGTGTAGGAATGCAAAGGCCCGTGGCCGGCGGTGTCGCGCCAGGTGCCGCCTACGAATTTGTCGAATTCCGGCCAGCCCCAGAAAGCGTTGTTCGAAGCGTGGTAGCTGACCACGCCTTTGCCGTTGCGCGCGTAGTCGAGCAGCGCCTGCCGCGCCTGGTCGTCCCACCAGGGGCCGGAGTTCTTCCAGTCGTTGTAGTTGAGCAGCAGCACGTCGTAGGGTGCGAACGTTTCCATGCTGCAGCCCCGGCATTCTTCGTTGATTCGCACGTCGAATCGCCCGCTGCGCTCGAGAATGTCGCGCAACACGGGAGTTGTCGAGCGCCAGTCGTGGTTGTTCACTCCGGTCAGAATCAGAACTTTGATTTTCGGCGGCGCCTGGGCGCGCGCCAGAGCAACAACGGATAAGGCCACAATGATCGTGGATAATAGTCTGCGCATTCGAGAAAACCCTCCGTCGGTTAGTATGGCGAGGAATCGGGCGAGGGGATTCTACGCGATTTTGCGCGACTTCGGGGCAGCAAATCTGGCCAGGGTCATGTTGTCGGTGTATGGAGGGGCGAGGAGTTATTCTGTAACTCCGCTCAGTGGATCAGCGCAACTCCAGCCCGCGCTGCGGCGGCCCGAAGATCCTCATCGAGCGTGGCTAGTGGCAGCCGTTCATGCCGGGCGACATCCAGGTAGGAGGCGTCGTAGGCTGACAATTGAAATGTCCGAGCGGTAACCAGCGCTTGGCGGACCGGGACGAGCGCGGTGTCGGTTTCCATGGCCTGACCCAGCAGCAGTTCGATACTGTCCAGGGCTTGGTCAGCGTCCGGCGTACTCAAGATGCCACGGCGTTCCGCGACCGCTAAGCCGTTGGCCATTTCGAGATGCCAAAGCGCCGGAACTACCGCGCGCGCGCCGTCAAACATCAAGCGCCTGACCCGGCGAGCGTAAGCGGGAACGGGGTTTGACAGGACCCAGCGAAGCGCCACCGATGCGTCGAGCACGAAGCGCGTCAAACGCGGCCCTCCTCGATGAGTTCATCCACGGTAACCCCTTTCGGCAGCCTGGCGCGCTTGCGGAGATTCTCAATGTCTTCGAAAATCTCACGGATGCTGACCTTGGGCCGGGCAGGGACGATCACCGCCGCGAGCTTTCCCCGCCGCGTAATGCCGATTTCCTCGCCACGCTCGGCCCGCTCCACTAGCTCCGACAGCCGATTCTTGGCCTGAAACAACCCCATCTTGTGCATTGCCCTCTCCTTACATCTAGATGAATAATCTAGATTATTAGGGGCCGTTTGTCAAGGGGCCTGTCGGCGCACCCTCCGGCCTCTTCGGAACCTGTCTACGCCCGCCTGCGCTGCCTGCGGCAGGCAGGCCCCGGGCAGGGCAGACAGGTCTGCGGCTCGTTCTCCCAGAGAAGCGCCGCGGAGCCCCAGAGTGCGAGACTCTTAGCTACTTGCTATTCACCTGACTAGGTCAGGAATTCGAGCCAGCTTTTCCAGTAGAGAATGCGGAAGCTATCGTCTTTTGAGATCACCTTGTTATCCACCAGCACTCGCGCGGTTACCGTGCCACAGTACCCGCTTTCGACATATCCCGCCAGGACATCGGAGTGATGCTCGTTCTGGGCATCCGTGAACTCCAGATTGATAGACGATTCCGTGACCGGGTCCACGTAGACTCGAGTAATTTTCCCTGGTTCCAAATCGGGAAGAGGATAACGCTTTCCCCTGGATTCAACCTTCACGCTGAAACCGCGCAAGATCGTGGAGCTTTCGTTTCGGACGTCCACGGCAATGCCATACTGGTGGCGCGTAATAACGCCTGCAACGTAGACCAGGATGAGAAACATGACAATTAGCCTAGATTGCAAACGTCCCCCCGCGAATCGAAGGTATGGCCATACTGGTCGAATTATATCGGAATAGGTAGGAAAAGAACGGCCGGAACATGGAACCTCGGTAGGTAGTACATTGCATGGGGCTTATTCAGAGAGCCTGCGCTGCCTGCTGCCTCTGTCACCTGCCTACGGACTACTGCGTGATCCTCAGCGCCAGCGCGTAATCGGACGGCCTCTGTGCGGGCAGGGTGATAGTAAGGCCGGCGGGGGTTTGTTTCCACTTCAGTCGCGCCTTCGAGCCGAGGAGTTCGACATTGGCGATCTTGCCGGAATAGAGCGGAGAACTTTTCGCAAGCGATTTGACCGTCAACTTGCGGTTAGCGGGCCAGGCGAGCGCCACGGCATAGAGTGTCTTGCCGTGCGTCGTAAAGCGAATATCTTCGCTGGTGTAGGCTTTGGTGGATGTGTCCTTGAACGATCCGCCGACGACCTGAGTCGGCCCTTCGCCGAAAACCTTCCACGGGCGCGTGCCGTAGATGGCCTCGCCGTTGATGGCAAGCCACTGGCCGACGTCGAGCAGAATCTTCTGGACCTCTTCGGGAATCGTGCCATCGGGGCGCGGGCCGATATTGAGCAGCAGGCAGCCGTTCTTGCTGACGATATCGACGAGCTGATCGACGAGCGAGTCGGGCGTGCGGAAGGTTTCGCCTTGAATGTATCCCCACGACTTCTCGCCCACGGAAGTGTCGGTCTGCCAGAACAATGGCCGCAGAGCTTCGAGTTGGCCGCGCTCGATGTCGAGCACCGCGGCGCGTTCGGGAAACGTTTTGAGCTTGTAGTTGATGGCCACGCCGCGTTTCCATTCCGCACCGCGGTTGTAATAGTACGCGGCGAAGCGCTGGAGATACGGCTGAAAGACGGGCTGCTCGATCCACCAGTCAAACCAGAGAACTTCCGGCTGGTACTTCTCGACAATCTCCGCCGTGCGCGCCAGCCAGTCGTCGAGATACGCCTGGTCCGGCGGGTTGTCGTGGTCGGCGCCCGGGAGGCGGCGCGGCTGCGCGGGGCCATAAAACCCTGAGTTGTGGGGATCGCGGACGTCGGAATCGAATTTCATCCCACCTTCGAAAAACCACCAGTGCTCGGCGCGATGTGATGAAGCGCCGAAATGCAATCCCTGCTTGCGCACAGCGCGCGCCAGCTCGCCGACCACGTCGCGTTTCGGACCCATCTTGGCTGCCGACCAGTCGGTGAGCGAGCAGTCGTACATCGGGAAGCCGTCGTGATGCTCGGCGACGGGGACAACGTATTTCGCTCCGGCTTTGCGGAAGAGGGTGGCCCATTCATCGGCGTTGAATTTCTCCGCCTTGAACATCGGAATGAAATCCTTGTAGCCGAATTTCGATTGCGGGCCGTAAGTCGCGACATGATGCTTGAAGGCGGCCTGGTCGGGCAGGTACATGTTCCGCGGGTACCACTCGTTGTCGAAGGCGGGCACCGAATAGGCCCCCCAATGAATAAAGATCCCGAACTTCGCGTCCTCGTACCATTCCGGGACCTTGTAGGTTTCGAGTGATTCCCATGTGGGATGGAACGGCCCGCGCGTTCCCACTTCATCGACGGTTTTGAGGAACTCCCTCCGGCGGGCGTCCTGTGCCGGGGCGGAGTTTGCGCTGAGCATTGAAAGGAGAACCGCGAAATTGGTCACGCAGGGCAGGCCAATGCGGCAGAGCCAACGCCGGTCTTTTGAGAATCTAGACATTATCGCCTCTGTACGAGAATCTCTTCACCCTTCGGGTCGCGACGACCGAACGGCAAATTATACACCCGCTTCGACTTGCGGGCCGCGGCTTGCCTGCGAGGTGGCCCGTTATCTTCATGGTACCTTCGGTCTGCTTCTCCGGTACTTTTGTACGATTGGCAGGTCGGCACACCCCCGCTAGACTTTAGCAGTCGTCAAGATTTGGTTTGGAAGATTGCGGGAGGACTTGAAGCGAACGATTTAACGCGGAGTCAATTCTGATGGCCACGTTCGCACCTTTCTACGATACCCTGCGGTTTTACGCCAGCGCCCTCTACTGGGAGACTGACGAAGAGGTCGCGCAGCGCGAAGCCGATGGTCAAGTCGAAACCGCAAAAGCCCTTCCTCATACTCGAGCCGAAAACGTCCGGCCGCTTTCCATCAACCTTCGTCCATTCCTCTATTTTCCTCTCAAGATTTCGCATCGAGTTCTGAACCTGGCTTGCCGGGCGGCAACCGGGACTTTCCTTTTGCTCTTTATTCTGGAGTTCCCACATCCCGCCAAATGGGACGGTGTGTGGCTCACGGGACTCGTGCATACCGTAGGCGATCCGATCGTCGTGCGCGCGATCGTCTGGGCAGGGGATCTTTATCCCGCCTCAATTCGCTTGACGGAATACTTCGCGTTGGCCCTGGCGGTTGGCGCCTGGTTTCTGCGTCGCGGTCTGAACATATTCTTCGTGCCGATCCTGAAGAGGCTCTCCAAGCGGCCGCGTCCGGCGCGGCAGGATTACGACCTGGCGATCCCCACCGCCGAGGAAGAAGAGGAAATCGCGCGGGTCAATTCCGAGCGCGCCCGGCGGCGCCTGCTGAAGCGTTACCAGGAAATTGCTGACGCGCTGAAGGGCGCGGGTCGCAAGCGCTGCGCGTTCCTTTCCGTGGACGTCGCCGGCTCGACGCAAATGAAGGAGAGCGAGCAGGAGATGGCCGTCACCGTGACCTTCCAGGCCTACATGCAGATGCTGGAAGGCATCTTCACGCGCCACGGCGCCTGGAAACAGTCCTGGACTCCCGACGGCGTCATGGTCTGCTTCCTGGATCTCGATATGGCCGTGGCGGCGGGGCAAGCGGTCCTGCGCGAGCTGCGGAAATTCAACCTGACACAGAACCTCTTGCGCACGCGCATCGCCGTCCGCTGCGGCGTGAACGCGGGCGAGGTCCCCATTTTCGAAGACAGCAAGCTCGAGAAGATCGCTCACCGCGTCATCGACGTCACCGGGCACATGCAAAAGCACGCTACCCCCAACACCCTCTGGGTCAGCGCCCAGGTTGCCAACCACCTCACCGACAAGTCCGGCTTCCATCCCGTCGAGAAACAAGTGGACGGGCTGAACGTCCTTGAATGGTCGGCGCGCGTCTCCCTCGTCGAGCAGCCCAAGACCCTCATGGCTCCCATCGAGCCTTCCGATAACGCCGACACCTGGGCGTGATTTTCGAAACCGGAAATCAGAAACTGGAAATCAGAAATTCGAAAATCGGAAATCCGCAATCGCCTGCCCTCTATTTGAACGGGACGGCCAAGTCCCACTTCGAGAATTTCTTTTGCGAGTGGATGCGGAATCCCTGGTCGCTCCCGGTTCGCTCGGTGAGCAACAGGCGAAAGAGGCGCTCGAACTGGTTGCGCAGCCGCGTCACGCAGTCGAGCAAATAATGTTCGTCTGAAAGAATCTTGACTGAAAGAACCGCCAGGGTCTTGGTCTGATGGGGGTCGAGGGGCGCCTGCCGCGCGGCGAATTCCATCAGCCGGCGCAACTTCCGCGCCTGAGCGTTGGCGCGGGCGCGATAGCTGCGGATCAGCCGCCAGGCGGCCTCCGCCATCCGCTGCACAATCCGGCGCTCGCGGTCGGTCACCGGCGCCAGCGCCTTCTCGAAGCGCGCGACGTGCGCATCGTATTCGCCGACGTCCCCGCCCAGCAGGATGACGCTCTTGCGCAAGTCGAGCGAAAAGAACCCGTGCTTGAGGTTATTGGGCCGCTCGGGGCGGGGAACCCGCCCGGCGCGGTGCGCCTCCCAGGCTTTCTTCAGGTTTTCGCGCGCCGCCTCCCGGCGCCGCTCGGTCAGCATGTAGGCCATAGAAATCTCCCCTCAATAGGTAGGTTATATGATGAGCCTAGCATGTTGGCTAGGTAGCTGTCAAGGGAAACTGGAAATTCGAAATGGGAAACTCGAAATTCGAAAATCGAAATTCGAAAAGCAAAAAGCGGGGGTTAGAGATTATCCAGTCCGCCGAGTGCGCCAGTATCCGGGCCGCCGGCGTCCATGGGCAACGGCAAGGACTTGTATCGTGCCCCCCGCTTCGCGATAGATCAGGAAAAAGGGAAAGCGATGGAGGGGATATTTCCGGCAGCCGGCCAGCGAAGGAGCGTCATAACGGGGCCAGCGGTTGGGGGCTTCGGTAACTACTCCGATGGCCTTCTCCAATTCGTCCAGGAAAAGCTCCGCCACCCGCAAGCTTCGCTCGCGATACCAGGCGGCAGCAGCTTCGGCCTCGGCGAGTGCTTCAGGATGGAATTCGACGGGATTACCGGTCATCGCGGATGGTTGCCATCAAACGGGAGCGGACCTCGCTCCAGGTAACCGTCCTCATTGCACGGGAATCGAGCTCGGCGACGCGCCGCTCGATCTCCTTCTGCCAGGCTTGTTCGGCGTCCGCGTCAACCTCTTGATCAAGGCTGCCGAGCAACGAGTCGGCCAGCGCCGCTCGCGCCTCCGCCGGGAGCGCCAATGCTTCTTTGAGGATTTCAGCAGTGTCACGGCCCATGCTGTGATTATACGCCCGGCCGCGTTCCGGCGCAAAGCAACGCGGCGCGGCGGCCGCGCCAGTCTGTCATCCTGAGCCAGCCCCGACCTGTCGGGGCGAAGCGAAGGATCCTTTTCATTTGCGCGCGTCACACGACTGGAAAACGCAGGGACCCTTCGCTACGCTCGGGATGACATAGGCCGTCGAAGGTTGCCGGGAAGGGAGTTCCCCGTGAAGACCTACTATGTCTATTTCATGACAAACCAGACCCGCACGCTGTACACCGGCGTGACCAACAACCTGGGGAAACGCGTCTCCCAGCACAAGCGAAAACTGCTCCCAGGTTTCACGCGGCAATACAACATCAACCGGCTGGTGTATTACGAGACCTTTGGCGACATCCGCGCCGCGATCCAGCGGGAGAAGCAGATTAAGGGATGGTTGCGGGCGAAGAAAGTGGCATTGATTGTCGCCGCGAACCCGACCTGGAAAGACTTGAGCGAGGGATGGTACGGGAAAGAAAAATGCTGAGATCCTTCGCCCGCCGCGGCGGACTCAGGATGACAGGATTTGGCCTGAGCGTGAGATGCTGCCGCTGAGGTGCAAAATGAAAAGGATTCTTCGCTGCGCCCCGTCGGGGCTTGCTCAGAATGACGCGCATCGTCGTGCTGAGCCCTTCGGCTGTCATCCTGAGCGTAGTCCCGATGCACTCCATCGGGACGCAGCGAAGGATCTTTATCATTGTCACCAGGCAGACGGCAAAAGCTGTTAGGCCGTCGGATGGACACCCCCCAAAGGGTAGTGGTAGACTGTGGAAAACACGCTAGCGGCGGCGTGAGCGTCGAATTTCTCCTAAATCCTTAAAATAATTGAAAAAAACCCTTGACAAGACATTCTGACATCCCTATATTTCGTGGCCAGAAGTGGAAGAAAGTAGCTGATAGTAGTCGTCAGTGGGATTCTGAAGCAAGTTCTGGCAAGAAATTAAGGCCAATCGAGCTCTTCCAATGCTGCGCGGGAACTATCCAGCGACGGTGGACAGCAAGGGGCGGCTGAAGATCCCGACCGCATTCAAAGCCTTTATTGATGAGAACTACGGCCCGGACTTCTATATCACTAGCCTCGACGGACAGTCGGTGAAAGTTTACCCGTTCAATGTCTGGCGGGGGATCGAAGAGAAGTTGGCGGTGCTGCCCTCGATGAACAAATGGAAGAAGAAGTTTCTCGACCGCACGAACTACTGGGGGCAGATGGCCAAAATGGATTCGCAGGGCCGGGTGCTGATTCCTTCCATGCTGCGCGATTCGGCGGTGATGAAAGGCGAAGTGGCCGTACTCGGGTATCTCGACCGGTTGGAAGTCTGGAACCAGGACCGCTACCGCGAGCACCTGGAGCGCGAGGCCTTCACCGACGAGGACATGCAGGGGTTGAGCGACCTGGGAATCTAGGGAGTAGGGAGTAGCGAATAGGGAGTAGGGAAGAACAAGCCTGGATCTAGGAGCGGCGAGAAGGATGAGCGGTGAATGATGGCAATGACTTTGATAAACCCGAACCCCGAATCCCGAGTCGCGAGTCCCGAGTTTTCGACTCCCGACTCCCGACTCCCGACTCCCGGACGGGCCATCAACCCGTCCTGCTCCGCGAAGCCGTCGAATTCCTCGATGTTCGCCCTGACGGCGTCTTTATTGACGCGACGTTGGGCGCTGGCGGCCATGCGGCGGCGATCCTTGGCGTTCTCGAATCCGGGCAGGGAAGGCTCCTGGGAATCGACCGCGACCCTGTCGCATTAGCGCAGGCCTCGGCGCGGCTCTCGCGGTGGCACGAGAAAGTAATGACGGTACAAGGCAATTTCGCCGAGATTGACGCGCTGCACCGGGCAAGCGGGCTTCCGCCCGCCGACGGGATGCTGGCCGACCTCGGCTTGAGCTCGATGCAACTGGAAGAGGCCGCGCGGGGCTTCAGCTTTAACCTGCCGGGTCCGCTCGACATGCGCATGGACCCGGAAAGCGAAACGACCGCCGAAGCGATTGTGAATCACACTCCGGAGCGTGACCTGGCGGATCTGATTTATCAGTTAGGAGAAGAGCGACACTCGCGCCGCATTGCGCGAGAGATAGTAAAGGCCCGTCCGATTCGATCAACCACCGAACTGGCGCAGGTGGTGACGCGAGCTATCCCCTCCCGGGCGGGCCTTTACAATCTTCATCCGGCAACACGCACGTTCATGGCCTTGCGCATGGCCGTCAACCGGGAACTCGAGAACCTGGGCGCCTTCCTTTCGAAGGCCCTTGATGTCCTCGCTCCCGGCGGCCGGCTGGTGATGATCAGCTTCCATTCTCTGGAAGATCGGCCCATAAAGCAAGCGTTTCAGGCGTGGAAGCGCGAGGGCAGGGCCAATCTTTTGACCAAGCACGTCGTCCGCCCGGGCGCGGACGAAATCCGGACCAATCCGCGGGCGCGCAGCGCCAAGCTGCGGGCGGCGGAGAAGAACCGGGACTCGGGACTCGCGATTCGGGATTCGGGAGGAAGCCGTTTCCCGGCTTCCGATCCGAGTGGCGAGTCCCGAGCCCTGAATCCTGAATCCTAGATCCTGAATCCTGAGCATGGCGACCGTAGCAGTAGCACTCCCGAGAACGAAACGGCGTCCGAGAAGCCAGCCCGCAAGCAATCTGGCGGGTGGGCGGGCGGGCCTCGCGGACATCTATTTTGTCAAGCGCATTGACAACTCCCGCTTGCGGCGGGAAGTGGACCGGGAGAAGCGACGTGAATGTTTCTGTCTGCTGGGACTGGTCGTTCTGGTTTTTCTTTTTGGTCTGCATGTGGCGTGGCAGAGTTTCCAGTGCGTGCGGGACGGCTATCAGATTGAAGAGGTCAAAAAGCAGCGGGCGGCGCTGGCGGAATGGAACAGCGCGCTGCGCATCCAGCACGCCTCGCTGGCTGATCCGCAGCGCATCGACACCCTGGCACGGCGGCGCTTGGGGCTCGCCTCGCCCAGCCCGCGACAGGTGATTCGGGTGGGCGGCGGGGCGGCGGTTCCGGAGGCCGCGAGCGAACCGGTTTTCGCCCGTAACCTGCCCGCCAGCCGGTCGGCGGGCGAGCTTCCCCGTGAGCCTTGACGATGGTGATTCGAACGCTCCAGGCCCGGTCGGCAAAGAAGGTGCGCCCTGGCGCGCTGCCCCGAGGCTTGCTCCTTGGGGGCTTCCTTGCGGTGTGGATGCTCGGCCTGGTCATCCGCCTCTACCAGTTGCAAGTCATAGAGTATGTCGACCTGGCGGCGCGCGCCGAGCGGCAACAACAGCGTACCGTTGAGACTTCGCCGCCGCGCGGAACCGTTTTCGACCGCAACCTCCATCCGCTGGCCATGAGCCTGGCGGTGGAATCTGTCTTCGCGACTCCCAACGAAATCCCCAACCCGGAGATGGTCGCCAGGCTGCTCTCGCCGGTTTTGGGCGTGGATAGGGATGAGTTACTGGGGAAGTTCAAGGCCTTCAAAACCTTCTGCTGGGTGAAACGGAAAGTCACTACCGAGGAGGCCGCGCGGGTTCGCAATCTGAATCTGAAGGGAATCTACTTCCAGAAGGAAACCAAGCGCTTCTATCCCAAGGGCGAACTGGCGGCTCAAGTTCTGGGATATGTCGGCCTCGACGACCACGGCCTGGCCGGGCTCGAATACCAGATGAATCGTCAGATCCAGGGCACGCCGGGCCGCGTCCTGATTGCCGCTGACGCCCGCCGCCAGTCGTTCCAGTCAACCGGGCGCGAAGGGCAGCCGGGCAAAAACCTCGTCCTCACCCTCGACGAGAATATCCAGTACATCGCCGAGAAAGCCCTCGCCGAGGCGGCGGTGAAGTGGCGCATGTCGAGCGGCACGGTCGTCATCCAGAATCCCAACACCGGCGAAATCCTCGCCATGGCGAGCTATCCGACCTTCGACCCTAATGAGTTTGGCAAAAGTTCCCCCGAGGCGCGGGTGAACCGCGGCGTCGCGTGGGTCTTCGAGCCGGGTTCGACATTCAAAATCGTTGCCGTTTCGGCGGCGCTGGAAGAAAAGCTTACGCGCCCCTCGGAAGTCATCAATTGTCAGAACGGAGGCATCATACTATCAGGCCATACTATCCATGATCATAAGCCATACGGAAACTTAACCCTCAGCCGCGTGATGGCGAATTCCAGCGACGTCGGCGTGATCAAGCTCGGGCTGCGACTGGGCGAGGATAGGCTCTATCGCTACATCCGCGCATTCGGCTTTGGCGCGGAAGCCAACGTCGATTTGCCAGCGGAAGAGCGCGGGTTGCTGCAGCCGCCCAGCCGCTGGTCGGGCATCTCCATCGGCGAGATCTCGATGGGGCAGGAAGTCGGCGTGACCGCGCTGCAGATCGTTTCGGCCTACTCCGCCATCGCCAATGGAGGAATCCTCTTTCAGCCCCGGATCGTCCGCGACATCTTCCTCGGGGACCGTCATGAATCTCCGCCGCCCGCTTCGGGCCGGCGCGTGGTCGGTCAGCAGACTGCCGAAACCATGAAGTCCATTTTCGCTGAGGTTGTGGAAAGCGGCACGGGCACCCCCGCGCGCCTGGCCGGGTATACGGCCGGCGGGAAAACCGGTACGGCACAAAAAATCGACGCTTCCGGCACTTATTCCAAGACGCACTACATCGCCTCTTTTGTGGGTTTCGCCCCAGTTCGAGAGCCGGCGGTAACTATTCTGGTGGTTATCGACTCTCCGGTAGGGGCGATCTACGGGACAGAAGTGGCAGCCCCGGTGTTCAGGTCCATCGCAGAGCAGACTCTGGGTTATCTCAACGTGCCGCACGACAACCCTTCCCAATGGCCGCAAGTTGCAAGGTCCGCACCTGCTGGGTCGCCGCGCCAGCAACGCCGCGATCCCGTGGGATACCTTCCATCGGAGCCTGGACTCTTCGGGGCCGCCACTTCACCCGTTCGAACGGTCTCTTACTCTTCTTTCCGCTCACCTGAGGTCGAGCCTGCAGATACCGTGGTTCTCGATGATGGGCCATTGGTGACAGTTCCCGATCTGACCGGATTGGCTCTGCGTCGGGCCGCCGAGGTGTGTCAGAAACTGGGACTCGAGCTCAATGTCCGCGGCTCAGGTCTGGCCATGGAACAGATGCCGCCGGCGCGCTCGAGAGTACCGGCGGGGTCACGAATCTGGGTTCGTTTTGGGAGATAGCTTCGAAACGTCCTTTTTCTATGGGCGGTGCTCGGAAAAACGGAATCGGGTTCGCAGCCCCAAAATGACAGCCTGCGAGCCCCGGACCAATGACGGGTCCTTTAATGCGAGTGGAAAATGAAGCTGGGCGAACTCCTGCGAGGAGTGCCGACCCTCGAATTTGGCGCGGATGCCGCCGTCGAAATAACCGCTCTGGCCTATGATTCCCGGCGCGTCAAGCCGGGAACCCTCTTCTTTGCAATCCAAGGCGAAAAAGCCGATGGCCACGCTTTCATTCCTCAGGCCCTCCGTGCAGGGGCAGCGGCTGTTGTAAGTGAACGTCCCGCTCCCTCTGAGCTGTCGTCACGGTGGGTTCGAGTGGCAAGGATTCGTCGGGCACTTTCCGATACGGCGCGAACGTTCCTGGGACGGCCCGATGCCCGGCTCTTGCTGACCGGGATCACGGGAACAAATGGCAAAACAACTACAGCCTTCCTGACCGAAAGCATTCTACGCACTGCCGGAATGCAAACTGGCCTCTTCGGCACCATCGAGTACCGGCTGGGCGGCAAAACGATCTCTGCGGTCAACACAACACCCGAGTCACTGGACCTCCTGACGTATTTCGCCGAGTTGCTCGGCTCCGGCGGACAAGCCGCCGTTTTGGAGGCCTCTTCGCACGCCCTCGCCCAAGAGCGGCTTTGGGGATTCAAATTCTCCGCTGCCGTCTTCACCAATCTCACCCGCGACCATCTGGACTTCCATGGCGATTTCGACCACTACTTCGCAGCGAAGCGTCGCCTTTTCGAGGGGTTGGGGACCACTCCGCCGGAATTGGCGGTTATTAATGCCGACGACCCTTGGGGCGCTAAGCTCTCCGACATAACCAATCCGAGGCGGATGACCTTCGGGATGAATTCCCCCGCCGATGTCCGTCCCATTCAGTTCACCCATGGCCGCGCCGGTCTTCACGCTACCTTGCTGACCCCGGCGGGAAAGGTCGAAATCGAGTCGCCACTTGCTGGCAGGGCAAATCTGATGAATATCCTGGCCGCCACGGCCACGGCTATCGGTCTGGAGGTTCCGGTGGGAAAGATCCAAGAGGGAATCGCGCTGTTGACGGCTGTCCCCGGACGATTCGAGCGCGTTGATGAAGGCCAGCCATTTGTTGTGGTTGTGGACTACGCTCACACGGACGACGCCCTGCGAAATGTTCTGAGAACCGCGCGCGAACTCACTCGAGAAAGGCTGATCGTCCTTTTCGGATGTGGCGGCGACCGAGACCGAACCAAGCGGCCTCTGATGGGTGAGGCGGCGGGTTCCCTGGCGGACTTCGTCGTGCTCACTTCCGACAACCCGCGCAGCGAGGATCCCCTCATGATCCTCAACGATGCTTTAGTGGGGCTACAGAAAACCGGAACACCTTACGTCGCCGAGGTTGACCGCGAGGTGGCAATCCGCAAGGCGCTCGAGTCGGCGCATGAGGGCGACGTCGTGGTCGTGGCGGGCAAGGGCCACGAGACCTACCAGATTCTGAGAGACCGGACGATCCCGTTCGACGATCGAGAAGTGGCGAGACGCATGCTGAGAGAGATGGGCTATCGGTCTGAAAATGCCGGGAGTTCTCGACCGAAGCCGAACCGGCACTGAGAGGCCCTGAGGGCGCGCGGTTCGAATTGACGGCCCGGTCAGGTTATGGAACTAACTTTGAGTGAAGTGGCGACCATTCTTGGCGCAACGACCAAGGCCCCCGAGCAGTTGGCGAGGGGCTATTCGATTGATTCCCGCACGGTCGCGACGGGCCAGTTGTTTTTCGCAATCCGCGGCCCGCGATTTGACGGCCACGATTTCGTCTTGCAGGCGCTTGAGCGAGGAGCGGTGGGGGCAGTGATCGAGCACGGATACCTGAATCGATACGCCGCCGAGATTTCTGGGAGACTGCTTCCGGTCTCGAATACCACGGAAGCGCTTCAGCGCCTTGCCCGCGGGGTCAGGCAAAAATGGGGAAAACCGCTTGTCGCGGTGACGGGGAGCACCGGCAAGTCTACGACGAAGGAAATGACGGCTGCCATCCTCAGCGAGCGCTTCTCGGTTTTGAAGTCTCAGGGTAACCTGAACAATTACTATGGCTTGCCGCTCACGCTTCTCGCCCTCCAGGTGACCCACGGAATGGCAGTCGTAGAGCTTGCCATGTCCGCACCGGGCGAGATCGCTCTCCTGACACGGATTGCCGAGCCTCAGGTCGGGATTGTGACCAACGTGGCTCCAGTGCATCTCCAATTCTTCGACTCCATCGACTCAATTTCCCGAGCTAAGAGGGAATTGGTGGAGAATCTACCTTCATCAGCGACCGCGGTTCTGAACTTCGACGACCCACGCGTGCGGAGGTTCTCCGAGGTTTTCGCTGGTAAGACGCTGACCTTCGGGTATGGGGCGGGGGCGGATTTTCGTGCCTCGAACGTTGGACCAGGATCGGGAAGGGGCACGCAGTTCCGTGTGGAGGGGCCCCGATTCAGCGGAGAGTTCCAGCTAGGTCTTCCGGGCGAGCACAATGTTCAAAACTCGCTGGCAGCGATCGCGGCGGCTTCCGTTTTCGGGGCCACCGCAGAGGAGTGTCGCCGGGCGCTCGCCAAGCTCCAACCTTTGCCACAGCGTAGTGAAATTCTTACACTCCCCTCCGGCGTGACAATTATCAGCGATTGTTATAACTCGAATCCGCTGGCCATGGAGAAGATGCTCGAGACGCTGGCGGCTTGGCCCACAGCGAGGCGAAGGATCGTCGTTGCCGGAGAAATGCTTGAACTCGGCCCGGCTGCGCCGGAATTCCATCGTCAGATAGGCCGAAAATGCGCTGCCAGCAAGGTTGACTGGTTGCTTGCAGTGCAAGGAGATGCGCGCTTCTTCTTGGAAGGGGCGTGGGGGGCCGGCCTGCCCAAGGGACAAGGGAGATTCTTCAGAAACGCTGAGGACGCCGCTGAATTCTGCCGGACGCTTCTTCAACCGGGCGATGTCGTCCTTGTAAAAGGCTCACGCGCAGTGCATTTGGAAAAGGTTGCTGAATTGCTCCAGTCGTCAGGGAACGATGCGAAGCACACGCCCAAGACGGCGCCGACGACCTGAACAGGACTCCGATGTTTTACTATCTCTACCTCGCTTTTCACGAGCAGTTCCGAATCCTCAATCTATTCCGTTACATTACCTTCCGGACGGCCTATGCCAGTCTGACTGCCCTCTTTCTAGCTTTGGTGCTGGGCCCCTGGCTCATCCGCAAGCTGCGGGAGTTTCAAATTGGCCAGTATATCCGTGAAGACGGCCCACAGGCGCACCATACGAAGGCCGGAACTCCAACCATGGGGGGCGTGCTCATTATCCTCTGCGTCGTGGTACCGACGCTTCTCTGGTCCGACTTGCGGAATATCTTCGTTTGGATCGTACTCGCGCTCACCCTGGCGTTTGCGGGGATTGGGTTCTGGGACGACTACCAGAAAGTGCGACGAAAACAGAACCTGGGGCTTACCGCGCGCACCAAGCTCCTGCTTCAAATCCTGGTTAGTTTCATCTTCGCGATAACACTTATCTTCCTCTCTGCCCACAACCTCTATTCGACCAACCTGACGTTTCCGTTCTTCAAGCGATTTCGTCCGGACTTCTTGATTTCCTCGTTTTTGAGCAACATCTGGACATACCCGCTCGCGTTCGTCCCATTTCTCCTCTTTGTGGTGCTGATTCTGGTCGGCTCATCGAATGCGGTGAATCTGACGGACGGTTTGGATGGCCTGGCGATCGGCTGCGTCATCATCTCGGCGTCGGCCCTGACCGTGCTTACTTACGTTGCCGGACATGCCGTCCTGGCGGATTATCTCGACCTCGAGCACCTCCCGCGCGTCGCGGAACTGACGATCTTCTGCGGCGCGATGGTCGGAGCCAGCTTGGGCTTTCTCTGGTACAACGCCTACCCGGCGGAAATCTTCATGGGCGACGTGGGGTCGCTCTCCTTGGGTGGCGCCATCGCGACGGTGGCCGTCATTATCAAGCAGGAATTGCTGCTTCCCTTCATCGGAGGAGTTTTCGTGACTGAGGCGCTTTCGGTGATTATCCAGGTTGCGTCCTACAAATTGCGTGGGAAGCGTGTCTTCAGGATGGCGCCCATTCACCACCATTTTGAGCTCATCGGTTGGAAAGAATCGAAGATCATCGCGCGCTTCTGGATTGCTGCCCTGGTGTTTGCGCTGTTTGCCTTGACGACCTTGAAGCTGAGGTAGAGAACCGTCACCTTTGACAAATGGAATTTCTGCGCATAAAATACGCACTAATGATCTATGGCCAGGCCGAAGTCATTCCGTAATCCGACGCGCGTTAGCCTGACGCTGAACCGCGACACGCTCGCTTGCGCCCGCCGGTTGGCTCGGCGCGCGCGGCGATCGCTTTCGGAAATCATCTCCGAGATCCTGGAAGGCCATTTCCGAAGAAACGGAAACAATCGCGCCCGCACGGGAGGCGTGCTTTGACGAACCTGGAGGGGAAGCGGGTCCTGGTGGTCGGTCTGGCCCGGTCCGGGCGGGCGGCGGCGAAATGCTTCGCCCAGCGCGGCGCCGAAGTCACGGTCACGGATCTCCGCCACCCTTGGGAGCTTCAGGTGGATATTCCCGAACTGCTCACCAGCAAGATCGGGATGGAGTTGGGAGGGCATCGAGAAGAGACGTTTCTTCGCCAGGATCTGATCGTGGTAAGCCCCGGCGTGCCGCCCGAATTGCCCCCCCTCGAAGCGGCACGGCGGCAAAAGATTCCCGTCGTCCCCGAGGTCGAAGCCGCAAGCTGGTTCCTGGAGGCGCGGCTGGCGGGTATCACGGGCTCAAATGGAAAAACTACGACAACCGCGCTGCTGGGCGAAATGCTTAAAGCCTCAGGGTTCCCCACCTTCGTCGGCGGAAATATTGGCGTACCGTTGATTTCAGCCGTTGACCGGCTTCCTAAAGAGGGAGTGGCGGTGACTGAGCTGAGCAGTTTCCAGCTCGAGACGGTCGAGAGTTTTCGCCCTCGCGTGGCCGTGCTGCTCAATCTGACGCCGAATCATCTTGACCGCCACCCGTCGTTCGAAGCCTATGTTCGCGCCAAGCAACAAATCTTCCGCAATCAGACGGCGGAAGATGTCGCGGTGTTGAATGCCGACGACTCGACGGTGATGACCCTTGAGCCGGGCATTGTCGCTAGGAAGATTTTTTTCAGCCGCAAACGCAGTCTTCCTGAAGGTGTTTTCGTCTCCAACGGGCACATCGTCTATCGCGTCGCGAACCTCGAACGGGTGCTCCTGGAGACGCGCGAAGTCGGGCTGCGCGGGGCCTTTAATCTGGAGAACATTCTTGCGGCGGCGGCCGCCGCCTGCGCCTTGGGCGCGGATTTTGAAGCGGTGCGCGCGGCGGTCCGAGGGTTTCATGCCGTCGAGCACCGCCTGGAATTCGTGCGCGAAATTCGCGGCGTGCAGTTCTTCAACGATTCCAAGGCCACGAGTGTCGATGCCGCCGCCAAGGCGCTTACGGCATTTGACCACGGAGTCCATCTCATTCTGGGCGGGAAAGACAAGGGAGCGCCCTACGCCCCGCTCGTTCCGCTCCTGGGAGGGCGTGCGCGCTGCGCGTATCTGATCGGTGCGGCGGCGGAGCGGATCGCGCGCGAACTCCACGGCGCAGTCGAACTCGTCCACGCCGGACAACTCGAAACCGCCATGCGACGCGCCTTCGAGCGGGCCGTACGCGGAGACACGATCCTGTTATCACCCGCCTGCTCGAGTTTTGACCAATTTCAGGATTACGAACATCGAGGGCGAGTGTTCAAGGAGTTGGCGGAGCTGCTGGCTCGCGAAACCGCGACCGCCGAAGCCGAGGCGCAGAAGAAAGAAGCTTCGGCGCGACTTGCGCCGGTTGTTCCGGCCGCGCCTCTCTTCGAGGCGAGGCCCGCTGAGCCGCCCGTAGACAGTCGTCCGCGTATCGACGCGTCTGGGCCGGGTCAGACCTTCGAGTCTCCTGCTGTACCAACGGTGGCGAGGCAATCGGGCGCAGAAGCCACCGAAACGATTCCATCTGTCGCCGTGCCTCATGAAGTCATCGTCACGAGTGAGCCGATTGCGGCCGAGCCTTTGGTCGAGGAAGAACCAGGAGCAGAAGCACAAACCGACGTCTCACGGTCAGTGGAGCCGCCCCAACCGCCAGAAACCGTTTCTGCGAGGGAAGAAGCTGCGCCGCCGGCTGCGGAAGTCAAATACCCCGAATTACTCTACGTGTATGAGGTAAGCGCCGAGGAAATCCCCTATCAGCGTGCCGGCGATACGGAGGCGTTCCCGGAGCCACCGGCCGACTTCGAGGCGATTGTTGAGGCCGGAGCTTTGGAAGCCGTGGACGACGAATCGCTCCCATTTGAAGTGCGCGTCGGGGCGCGCGCAGACGAGCCGCGAATTGCCGAGAGCGCCGCCGGCGCCCAGGAGCCTGGCGGGGAATCGCAAACGGACCTGGGCGTAAGCGATGGAAGTGACCCAGGGCGAACGCACGGAACATAGACACGTATGGCCCGGCAACTCCAATCCGATAGGATCCTCTTTGGCGCGGTTGTGATCCTCGTGCTGTTTGGCGCACTGATGGTGTTCAGCGCCTCGGCAGTGCTGGCCTCGGAGCGTTTTGGGAGCAGCTATTACTTTTTGATCCGCCAGTTGATTTGGGCGGGAGTGGGTCTCGCGGTGATGGTGGCGGCGATGCATTTCGATTACCGCCGCTTGGCCAATCCCCACGTCATATTTCCCGCGCTGGGCTTGCTGTTTCTCTTGTTGGTTGTGGTCCTCTTCGCCGACCGCAGCCACAACGCGCACCGCTGGCTGCACCTGGGGCCGGTGAGCTTTCAGCCTTCCGAGCTGTCCAAACTGATCCTTGTCCTGTTTCTGGCATTCTTCCTCTCCGCACGCAAGGGGGAAGTCAATGACTGGAAACACACGCTGACGCCCATCGGTTTGGTCTCGGGAGCGATCATCTCGTTGGTGCTCAAGGAGCCGGACCTTGGAACCTCGGTTGCTCTGGCGATGATTGTGGCGGCGATATTGTTTGCTGCGGGGCTCCGGCTGGCCTATTTCGCGTACGGAGCGCTCGCGGCGATTCCGGTCCTCTACCTGTTGATTTTTCAGGTTGGATATCGTCATCGACGCGTGCTGGCTTTCCTCGATCCCTATTCGGATCCGTTGGGGAAAGGATTTCAGATCATTCAGTCCTTCATCGCCGTGGGGACGGGGGGGATTGACGGCATGGGGCTGATGGAAGGGAAGCAGAAGCTCTTCTACCTTCCCGAACCTCATACCGACTTCATCTTTGCGGTCATCGCCGAAGAGTTGGGATTGATCGGGACGGTTTTGGTCCTCGCGCTTTTTGGCGTGATTCTCTGGCGGGGCATACGAGCCGCAGAGGGCGCTCCGGACGAGTTCGGGCGCTTGCTCGCCACCGGGCTGACCGTGATGCTCGTGGGGCAAGCCCTAGTGAACATCAGCGTTGTCTTGGGCTTGATGCCGACCAAGGGCATTCCGCTACCCCTGATCAGCTATGGCGGCTCCTCGCTGTTTACGAGCCTGCTTGCGGCGGGCGTTTTACTCAACATTTCCCACCACTCCAGCTAGATTGAAGATGTGGGCAGGAACACAAGTCGTGGCAGGCGAAGAGATACGAGGCGAAACCCCGACGGAGAGTGAAAGGGAGCCTCGAAGAAATGATCAGGCTTCCCAGCCGCCCCCTGTGGAGACTTTGCGCGTCTTGATGGTAGCTGGCGGAACAGGCGGGCACATCCTTCCGGCCCTCGCCGTGGCGGAAGAATTACGAGCCCGGTCGGAGAGGCGGGGCGCGGGCGGAGCGCAATACGAAATTACATTCGTCGGGACCGGGCGAGGGTTGGAGGCGCGGCTGATTCCCGGCGCGGGTTTTCCCTTGCGCACAGTTGCTGCGGCGGGGCTGAAAGGCATCGCGGGCTGGCGGCGGATTCGCAACTTCCTGGTCTTGCCCCGCAGCGCCGTCGAAACCGGCCTGGTTATTCGCCGCTTCAAGCCGGATGTGGTGGTGGGAGTGGGTGGGTACCTGGCAGGCCCAGCGATGCTCGAGGCGGCGACGCTCAGGATTCCCACTTTGCTGATCGAGCCCAACGCGGTTCCAGGTTTCACGAACCGTGTTCTTGCGCCGGTGGTGCGCAAAGCCGCCGTGGGTTTTGAGCAGACCGCGAGTCGCTATGGCCCCAAGGCTTGTGTAACGGGGCACGCCGTGCGCAAAGCATTCTTCGAAGTCCCGCCCAAGGCCCACGTTGCGCCGTTCACGGTTCTGGTTCTGGGCGGCAGTCAGGGTTCGAAGGCAATCAACGACTCCGTCGTTAAGAGCCGGGCGCTGTTCGGGGAGCATGGCAGGGCCGTGACTTTCATCCATCAAACCGGTGAACGCGACTATAATGGAACCCGGCAGGCGTATCAGGAACGAGGGCTCACGGCTGAGGTTCACGCCTTTATTGACGATGTCCCGGGCGCGTTCGCGCGCGCCAACCTGGTCATCTCCCGCGCGGGCGCGAATACGGTTGCCGAGTTGGCGGCTGCAGGGAAAGCTTCGCTCCTCATTCCTTTTCCGGGCGCCACGGATCAGCATCAACTGGAGAATGCTCGTGTTCTTGAGCGCCTTGGTGCGGCGCGCATTCTTCCTCAAGTGGAATTGTCGCCCGAGCGGCTGATGAGTGAAGTGTGGAATCTACTGAGCGACCCGGAGCGCTTGCGAGAAATGGAAATGCACGCGCGTCGGCTGGCTCGCCCCGACGCTGCGGCGCGCATCGCGGACTTGGTTGAGGAGTTGGCGAGAAAGCAGTGAATAGTGAACAGTGGGTAGTGAACAGTGAACAGTCAAACAAACGCAGCACGACTCTCCTCTAACAACTGGCACCTGGCTACTGGCAACTGGAAATGTTAGGAAAGATTCGCAAAATCCATTTCGTAGGCATCGGCGGCATCGGGATGAGCGGCATCGCCGAGGTGTTGTTGAATCTTGGCTATGGCGTGTCAGGGTCGGATCTGAAGCGCACGTCGGTTACAGACCGGCTGGCGAACCTGGGCGCGCGCTTTTCGGAGGGCCACGCCGCGGCGAATGTCCGGGGAGCCCAGGTCGTCGTTACCTCGACAGCCGTCGTCCCCGACAATCCGGAAGTTCTTGAGGCTCAGCGCCTGCAGATTCCCGTCATCCCGCGCGCCGAAATGCTGGCCGAGCTGATGCGGCTGAAGTTCAACGTGGCGGTTGCGGGCGCGCACGGCAAGACGACGGTCACTTCCATGGTCGCCGTGATGCTCTCGCAAGCGGGACTCGACCCTACGGCGGTGATTGGCGGACGGCTGGATGTATTCGACTCCAGCGCGCGGCTGGGTAAGGGTGACCTGATGGTTGTCGAAGCGGACGAGAGCGACCGCTCATTTCTCTACCTCCTTCCTTCCATCGCAGTCGTGACCAACATCGACCGCGAGCACCTTGACCACTATCGTGACCTCGACGAAATCCTCGCGGCATTTCTGGCGTTTGTGAACAAGGTGCCTTTCTATGGAGCGGTGATTGGGTGTACCGACGCGCCGTGGGGAGAGCGGTTCCGAAGCCTGATTCCCGGGATTCGCCGCCGCGTCATTACATATGGTCTGGAGCCGGGCGCCGACGTGACCGCAGGAGCCATCGAGCTGACCCCTCGAGGTTCGAGCTTCGAGGCGGAGTCACGCGGTAAACCGCTGGGCAGGTTCAATCTGAACGTCGTTGGCCGGCACAACGTACAGAACGCGCTCGCCGCCGTTGCCGTGGGCCTTGAATTGGAGTTGAGCGCACAGCAGATTCGCGAAGGCTTGGAATATTTCCGCGGCGTTGACCGCCGATTTCAGGTCAAGGCGGATTGGAACGGCATCACCGTGATCGACGATTACGGCCACCATCCGGCGGAAATTCGAGCCGTGATGGAAGCGGCGCGGCTCCGCGGCGCGCGGCGACTGCGTGCGGTCTTCCAGCCGCATCGCTACACGCGCACCAAGTTCCTTATGGACGACTTCGCCAAATGCTTCAACGGGTGCGAGCGGGTCTACGTGCTGGATATCTATCCGGCCAGCGAGCCGCCAATTCCCGGCATCACGTCAGCGCGGTTGGTGGAACGAATGCACGAGTTGGGCCTTACGAGCGCGCGCTATGCCCCTTCCGAGCGGGAGGTGATTCGCGAAATTCTGGCGGACGCGCACCCGGGCGATCTGATCCTGACCGTCGGCGCGGGAAGTGTGTGGAAAGTGGGCGAAGCGCTGGGCGAGGCGCTGCGGGACCCCGCCGTGGCGCAGCGTCCGTAGCAGATGTAGCGCCAGGCTTTAGCTTGGCATGCCGCCCTCCCGATTTCAACGGGACAAGTTCCGGGCGGCGCTACGACACGGTCAAAGGAATGTCAGTCCTTGCTGACCAACCCGGGATCGCTGAACAAGTCGTGGCGTTGGGCGCCGAGTGGCGGCCGGCTGAACGCTTGAGCGACCATACTTCTCTGGGTGTCGGCGGCCCGGCGGATTTGATTCGAGTCCGCAACTACCAACGCCTGCCCGAGTTAATGAAATATCTGAGGGCTCGGGGCATTCCCTGGCGGCT
This sequence comes from Terriglobia bacterium, assembly GCA_041946825.1. Classification (GTDB taxonomy): domain Bacteria; phylum Acidobacteriota; class Terriglobia; order UBA7540; family UBA7540; genus CAZTHM01. Next base: position 347,870 of record JBHGBD010000001.1, read on the forward strand.
CCTCGGAGGCGGTACAAATCTTCTGGTCGTGGATGAGGGTGTCGCGGAAGTGGTAATTCAGCTCCTGCGTGAGCCGGGCGGGATTAGATTTGATGATAATTTCGTGGAGGTATCTACTGCCGCAAACCTTGGGACGACCGTGATGGAATGCGCCAAGCGCAACCTGGGCGGCATGGAAGGACTGATTGGCGTGCCGGGCACGGTGGGCGGCGCGCTGCACATGAACGCCGGTGCATACGGTACGCAGATCGGCGATGTGGTCCGCGCCGTAAAGGTTTTTCGAGGCGGGCCCGGGGAAGTCGAAGTCCTGCGGACTGACCAGGTGCGGTTCGAGTACCGGGGGTCTAGCTTCTCGGCCGAGGATATTCTGCTTTCTGTTTCGCTGGAATTGCCCACCCGGCCCTACGCGGAAATACTTGAGCGGGTCAAGCTCTGCAATCAGAAGCGGCGCGCGTCGCAGCCCATTAACGAAAAGAGCGCGGGATGCATTTTCAAAAATCCTCCCGGCCATTCCACCGGGAAGATGATCGACGAGTTAGGATTGAAAGGCACGCGCGTTGGCGGTGCCGTCATTTCCGAGCGCCATGCCAATTTCATTGTTAACCGCCACGGCGCGACCGCGGCAGATATCTTTAAGCTCATGGATTTGATTCGGGAGAGAGTGTTAAAGGGTTTCGGTCTGGAGCTGGAAGAGGAAGTGATTGTTTGGAAGAACTAGGGGGGCGAAGTCTGAAAGTCGAAAGCCGAGAATGAGATACCTTCCGGCGGTTTCTTTCAACTCTTGACTTTTGACTCTCGACTCGTTCCATCCATGTCCGTCGAAGAAATTGATAATATCGCGCTCCCCGGCGACCCCGAGGAAGGAGAGGAATCGCCTTTTCGCCGCCGTCAACGGGCCGTGCCGGTACGCCGGGGCCGGTATGCCAAGCTGCGCCGGATTCTGCGCTGGGCGGGATTTGGGGTCCTTGTATTGCTGCCCGTTGGTTATTCCGGCTACCGCCTTGCGTTGTTTGGATTGACTTCGCCACGCTTCATGCTTACGTCCGGCGACGAAATCGTCGTGGAAGGGAATCACAATGTTTCCCGAGGAGAAATTCTGAACGTCCTGGGCTTCCCGACGAGCGGCAAGCTGACGCGTGGCGTCAGCATCTTCCGTTATCCGATGGATAACCGGCGGAAACAACTGGAATCGATTCCTTGGGTGAAATCCGCGACCCTGACGCGCGCCTATCCAAACCACCTGGCGGTGAGCCTGGTCGAGCGGACCCCGATTGCCTTCGTAAACATCGAGGGACAAATGAGGCTGGTGGATGCCGAGGGCGTTCTCCTCGACAGACCCGAGAAAGGGAGTTTCGATTTCCCTGTGCTCGCAGGGTTCAGCGCGGGAGGCGGGCAGGAAGAGCGTGTGGCGCGCCTGGCTTTGTTCCAGCAGTTCTCGCGGGAAATCACCGAAGATGCCGCTACCTCGGGGTGGATGGTTTCGGAGGTGGACTTGACCGACGCCGACGACCTGCGGGCGGTCCTTGTCCAGGGACATGAAACGCTTTCAGTTCACTTCGGGCACGAAAATTTCCGGCAACGATTCCAGAACTTCCTGAGCCTGCTTCCGGAAGTTCGCAAGAGTATCAATAAGGTCGACTCCATCGATTTGCGGTATCGCAATCAAATTGTGGTAAATCCGCAGACGACGGAGACTCACAGCGCGGGCGAGCCGCAGCCCTCACGATAGGAAACGTCACTTTTGGCGCACAAAGACCGCTATATTTTCGGGCTTGACCTGGGTACCACCAAAACCTGCGCGCTCGCTTGCCAGCGCAATGACGATGGCAAGCTGGAAGTGGTGGGTTTAGGTGTGGCAGAGTCGCGCGGCTGGCGCAAAGGTGTCATCGTCAACCTTGACTCAGCGGTGCTGGCGATCAAGAAGGCTGTGGAAACCGCGGAGTCGGAAAGCAAAGTCTCATTCGAATGGGCCTACTTGGGCGTAGGCGGCGCGCATATCAAAGGGATGAGTTCGCGCGGGGCGCTGCCACTCGGTACTCACAGCCGCGAAGTGACCGTCGAGGACAAGGTCAAGGCGTTCCAGATCGCCAAAGGAGTTTCACTTCCGCCCGACCGCGAACTGATTGACGCGCTGAGGCAGGAATACTTGCTCGACTCCGAGAACGGCATCCGCGACCCTCTGGGGATGTCGGGAAAGTGCCTGGAGGTCGACGTTCACGTCATCACGGCTTCCAGTACGGCCTGGCAGAACATCGTGACCGCGGCCAATCGCGCCGGCATCGAGGTGCCCGAGAGCGGTACGATCTTTGAGCCGCTGGCTTCGGCCTGGTCTTGTTTGACCGAAGATGAGCGCGAGCTGGGAGTGGCCCTGGTGGATATCGGCGGGGGATCGTCGGAACTTATCGCCTTCAGTCAGGGAGTGGTTCGCCACTCCGGCGTGATCCCCGTGGGTGGTGACCACTTCACCAACGACGTCGCGATCGGACTTCGCACGCCGACTCCCGAAGCCGAGAAAATCAAGCGCCTGTGGGGTGAGCGCGATCCGGCGGAATCGATTGAACAGCCAGTGGAAGTCCCCAGCGTCGGCGAGCGCCCCGCGCGGCTGGTCAACTACTCGACGCTGACAGACATCATCGCTCCGCGCGCCCAGGAACTGGTCGAACTGATCCAAACTGAATTGCGACGCATGGGTCTCGAAAACCAGTTGGGCGCAGGGCTGGTGCTGACCGGCGGCGGAGCAAAGTTGGGCGGCTTGACGGCAATGGCGGAACAGGTCATGGGGATTCCGGTGCGCCTTGGCAGGCCAAAGGGTTTGATGAAAATGGGCGAGATCCTGCCTGACCCCGCCTTCGCCACGGTGGTGGGATTGGTTAGCTATGGGAATCGCCTCCGCCTGCTGCGTGAAGCCGGCGAAAAGACTCTGATGGGGAAGCTTTGGGGGGCATTCCGAGGGAAGGGGACGTAGGCGTTTAAGGCGAAGGCTGAGGGTTGAGAGTCGAGAGTCGAGAGTAAAGCACTGTCGACGTGGCTGCTGTGTTTGGCCCTCGCCGCTCAACTCCTAACCCTTGACCAGCACGAAGGAGCGACAATGGCCGAACCCGAAACCAACGACGGCATCCGGGTGGATTTTTCCGACAACCTGCAGCACGGCGCGAAGATCAAGGTGATCGGCGTGGGGGGCGGCGGCGGTAATGCCGTTAATCGCATGATCGCGGCGCGCCTCGAAGGCGTCGAGTTCCTGGTGGCGAACACCGACGTGCAGGCCCTTCAGGCTTCACACGCCCCGATCAAGATTCAGCTTGGCGCCAAACTTACGAAGGGCCTGGGCGCCGGGGCCAATCCCGAAATCGGCAAGCGCGCCGCGCTCGAAGACACTGAGAAGGTTATCGACGCGCTGGAGGGCGCCGATATGGTGTTCGTTACGACCGGTTTGGGTGGAGGAACGGGCACGGGAGGCGCCCCCATCGTCGCAGGCTTGGCACGAGAACTGGGCGCGCTCACGGTAGCCGTCGTCACCAAGCCCTTCGCCTTCGAGGGCCGGCGGCGAATGCAGCAGGCCGAAGCGGGCCTAGCCGAGCTTAGCGACGCGGTCGATACGGTTATCTGCATTCCCAACGAGCGCCTGATGCAATACGTGGATAAAGGGACCAGCTTTTTCGAGGCGTTTCGCATCGCCGATGACATTCTTCGCCAGGGTGTACAGGGCATCTCGGATATAATTACAATAACGGGGATTATCAACCGTGATTTTGCCGACATTAAAACCATCATGGAGGGCATGGGCTATGCCGTAATGGGGACGGCCGAAGCCGTCGGCGAAAACCGCGCCGTCGAGGCGGTCAACAAGGCCATCGCCAGTCCGTTGCTCGAGGACGCTTCCATCAACGGCGCGCAGGGCATTCTTCTCAACATCACCGGATCCAGCAAGCTGACGCTCTTCGAAGTTCACGAGGCGTCCACGATTGTGCAGAAGGCGGCGGCAGAGAACGCCAACATTATCTTCGGCGCCGTGCACAGTGAGGAGATGAGAGACGCGGTGCGCGTCACGGTCATCGCCACCGGCATCAAGGCTGAAAAGATGGGGATGAAAGCCCGCGCGGCCTTTTCGCCTACCGTTCGCTCCGTGCAACAAACCGTCAAGAATGTGATGATGAAGAAAGAAAAGCTCCCTATCGAGGCCGCCACGACCGCTCCGCCGGTGGTCACGACGGAGATTCCTGATGACGATCTCGACGTCCCTGCTTTCATGCGGCGCAAGAAGCCTTAGAGTCGGCACTGTTATCCCCCGTCTGATGTGAAGCCCGGGCAGGGGACGACATTGCCCGGCGGAGCCTCAATCCCGTATCTGCGGTAGCTGGAAAGCCGTGCCCGCAATCAATTCAGCCCTATAATGTTGGGGCGGCGAATGCCTCCAACCGAAAGCTCAACAACCCGCGAAGCTTATGCCCAGTGCCAGAAGTTGGCGAGCCGCCATTACGAGAACTTTCCGACTGCCTCCCTCCTTGTCCCTCGCGACAAGCGAGACGCCTTGGCGGCGATCTACGCCTTCGCGCGCTACGCCGATGACGTCGCGGACGAGCCGGGGGTCGAAGGCCGGCTTGAGAAACTCGCCGAATGGGGGTTGAACCTGGATGCGTGTTTCGACGGCCAAGCCCACCATCCGGTTTTCGTGGCGCTTCACGACGCCGCTCAACGATTCCATCTCTCGCAGGCCCACTTTGAGAACCTGCTGCGGGCGTTTGAGTCGGACGTGCTAGTCAACCGGCACAAGGATTTTGGCTCGCTGCTCGCCTATTGCACGTGCTCGGCGAACCCCGTGGGAAGACTCGTATTGGAGCTTTTCGATCATCGCGACGACGAGTTATTCAGGCTTTCGGATTTCATCTGCTCGGCGCTACAGCTCGCCAACTTCTGGCAGGACGTGGCGACTGATTTGGAGCGGGACCGCGTTTACCTGCCCCTCGACGACATGACGAAGTTCGGTTACTCTTTCGACGACCTGCGCGCACATCGCGTCGATGACCGATGGCGGCAGTTGATGACCTTTGAAATTTCACGCACCTGGGAATTGTTTGAAAAGGGCAGACCCCTGCCGGAGCTGGTGACGCCGAAATTGCGCCGGCAGCTTCGTTTGACCTGGCTGGGCGGTACAACAATTCTCCGAAGAATCGAAGCCGCGGGCTTCGACGTGTTTCATCATCGTCCCAGGCTTAACAAGTGGGATTTCGTGCGAATGTATTTCCAGGCAGGAAAGCCCTTGTAGCGCCGGGCGGCACTTGGCCCGAATGATTCGCGAGTTCGGTACGGCGGTCCCACTCCCAACGAGGTCGGCACCACGACCCATGCGTAAGCGTTACTTCACCACTTCCTCCGGCACGAATTTCTACTACTCCTTTATCTTTCTTCCAACCGAAAAGCGGCGGGCTATCGAGGCGGTTTACCACTTCGCGCGCCGGGGCGATGACATCACCGACGGCAGTTTGACGCGTGAAGAGTCAGCCAGGGAGTTAAATGACTACCGCAGCGCACTCGACGAATGTTTCGCCGGCCGCGGAGCGACGCCGGAGCTTGCCGCGCTGGCTGAGGGAATCGCGCGCTTCAAGATCCCGCGCCAGCCGTTTGACGACCTCATCCTCGGCCTGGAAATGGATTTGAACGCAACGAAGTACAGGACTTTCGATGAGCTCTCGCTCTATTGCTATCGTGTGGCTTCGACGATCGGGCTGATCTCCATTGAGATTTTTGGCTACCGCAATCCGAGCGCGCGCGAATACGCGGTGAACCTGGGCAAGGCGCTGCAAATGACCAATATCCTCCGCGACCTGGAGAGCGACGGCCGGCGTGGCCGGGTGTATTTGCCCCAGCAAGATCTCGACCGCTTCAGTGTTCGCCCACCGGAAATCCTGGAGGGCCGATACACCGACCCGTTTATCGAGCTCATGCAATTCGAGTGCGACCGGGCGCGGGGGTTTTTCGACGCCGCACGCCAAGCCTTGGCCCCTGAGGACAGGCGCTCTATGATTGCCGCGGAAATCATGGGGGCTATTTATTGGCGCGTACTCGGCCGTATCAGTCAACGGCGCTATAACGTTTTCGGCGAGCGGGTGCGCATCTCCCGCCCGCTGAAGTTCTGGACAGCGCTGTCCGTGTATCTTGGTTATGAGTGGTTCAAACAGGATGTGTGATTTCTGATTTGTGATTTGTGAATTGAAATCCAAAATCACAAATCACAGATCGCAAATCGATGGCGGACGAGGTCCTCATCATCGGAGGCGGTTTCGCGGGGCTGGCAGCGGCCGTGGCGCTGGCCAAGACCGGGCGTCAAGTGCGCCTGCTTGAACAGAAACCCTATCTGGGCGGACGGGCGCGTTCGTTTGCGGATCCGACGTCGGGCTCGACCGTGGACAATGGCCAGCATCTCCTGATGGGCTGCTACCATGCGACGCTGGGCCTCCTGGAAGAGATCGGCACGCGTGAGAGCGTCGCGCTTCAGCCCCACCTCAGGATGCAGTTTCTCGAGACATCCGAAAGGCTGACCACCCTGGAGTGCCCGAACCTGCCTTCGCCCTGGCACGTGCTTGCCGGCGTGTTGCGTTCCGATAGCTTTAGCTGGCGCGAGAAGCGGGAGATTTTACGGTTGGGCCGCGCGCTGAACGACGGGAAGGCCTCACGACAGTCTCTCGACCGACTGACCGTGGGAGAGTGGCTGACGGCGCTCGGCCAGTCGGGGCGACTCCAGCGTGGATTCTGGGACTTACTCTCGATTGCCGCGCTCAACGAGGACCCGAGGCGCGCGGCGGCTTCAATATTCTCGCGAGTTCTCAAACTGGCACTTTTCACGTCACCAGCGGATTCTTGCCTTGGTATTCCGCGACGGGGGTTGAGTGATTGCTACGCCGACGCGGCGCGCGCGTTTGTCGAGTCGCGAAACGGTCGGGTCGAAACGGGGCGGAACGTCAAGGCCTTCTGCATTTCGGGCGGCATTTGCGAGGGCGCCCTCCTTGTCGATGGAGAAAAGATCCAGGCCGCGAGCGTCATCAGCGCAGTCCCGTGGTTTGAGTTTGTGCGGCTGTTGCCCGGCGACCTGTTGCGGGCGGAACCGTATTTCACCAATATTCTCGCGCTGCGGCCCGCTCCGATTATTTCCATGCATCTCTGGTTCGATCGCCCGATCACCGCATTAGATTTCGCCGGCCTGCGAGGAACCACGATTCAGTGGTTGTTCAATCGGAGCAAAATTCCGGGGGCAGGCGAAAACGCGGTTTCGCTGGTTATAAGCGGCGCGCACGATCACATTTCGCGTTCGAAAGAGGAATTGCTTGCGACGGCGACTCGCGACCTCGCCCAGCTCCTTCCGGAGAGCCGCGCGGCCAAAGTCGTTCACTCGCTGGTGATCAAAGAACGGTTTGCGACGTTTTCGCCTTGCGTGGGCGTGGACGCGTTGCGGCCCCGAGCCACAAGCCCCATTCGAGGGCTCTTTCTCGCCGGCGACTGGACTGCAACAGGCCTGCCCGCCACAATTGAAGGCGCGGTGCGGAGCGGACAGGAAGCGGCAAAGCAGGTGCTGGAGGAAGCGTAGCCACGGTCAATCCACGTGCGAGGGGGATTGACCGTGGGTTCATCGGTCTGTTACTTCGGCTGCGGAACAATGCGGAGATACGGCCGGGGCGCTTTCCACCCGCCGGGATAAAGCTTCTTGGCTTCTTCGTCCGATACCGCCCCGGAGAGGATGACGTCATCACCGGGTTTCCAGTTGACCGGTGTCGAGACCTTGTGCCTGGTGGTGAGCTGGATCGAATCGAGGACGCGCAGGACTTCGTCGAAGTTCCGGCCCGTGCTCATCGGATAAATCAGCATCAGCTTGATCTTCTTGTCAGGACCAATCACGAACACCGTACGCACGGTGGCGTTATCGGCAGGCGTGCGGCCCTCCGAGGTCTCGCCCGCGCCGGCGGGGAGCATATCGTAGAGCTTGGCGACTTTGAGCTGTGGGTCGCCGATCATGGGATACGTCACCTTGTGGCCCTGGGTCTCTTCGATATCGTTCGCCCACTTGCCGTGACTGGTCACCGGGTCGACGCTCAACCCGATAATTTTGCAGTTGCGCTTCTCAAATTCCTTCTGCAGCCCGGCCATGTACCCGAGCTCGGTCGTGCAGACCGGCGTAAAATCCTTGGGGTGAGAAAACAGGATGGCCCAACCGTTACCAATCCACTCATGGAATTTGACTGTCCCCTGGGTGGTTTCGGCGGTGAAGTCCGGTGCCGTATCGTTAATGCGTAGTGACATGATGCTCTCCTCGCTCGTGTTTCAATTGTAGTGAGTAGCCTGAATCCCCATTCTATGCGGGTTGGATTTTGGCTGTCAAGGCTCGCGGATGTGCGGTTGTGCCGCAATCGGGTTCTTCCGGAGCCAGCGAAGCACCTGGTCCGCGCTCTCGTCGGGCGGAAAGACCGGGTAGAAAACTTCCTCGATCTGACTATTGCGGACGATCAACGTTAGCCGTTTTAGTAGTCTCATTCCCCCCACCTGGAACGTCGGCAGGCGCAGCGCCTCGCACAATCGAAATTCCGCGTCGCTCAGGATCTCAAAGGGTAGATGGAGGCGCGTGGCCATCTCGAGCTGATATTCCGTGGTTTGCGTGCTGAGCCCGAACACTCCGGTGTTGAGCTGCAATAGTTCCTGATGATGATCCCGAAACCCGCAGGTCTGGGGAGTGCAACCGCGCGCGCCCGGAATCATGTCCCATTCCTCGGGCAGCGGTTTGCCGGGGACACCGGTTCTCGGATAGCAATAGATGACGGTTCTTGACGCGCTGAGAGCGGAAAGGCTGACCATCCTGCCCCTCGTTGAGGGGAGGGAAATTCGAGGCATCGCCATGCCTTTCAGGTGTTCCGCCGCGCCGTCATCGACGGGCACGGGCAGGTTGGGGGGCAGAGGGAAATCAGCCTGCGACACGCAGTCTCCTTATCTTCGCCAAGCATGAGAGGTTCGAAGCGGATCAGACCTTTAGGCAGGCCGCGCCACGGCCACGCGCCGGTTTTCGTAGAGAGGGAACTTCTCGGTCAGCGCCTCGACTTCCCCTCGCACGCGGCTCACGATCGCTTCATTTCCGAGGTTGTTGAGCACTTCGGAGATCCAGTGGGCGATGAGCTGCATCTGCGGCTCCTGCATGCCGCGGCTGGTGACGGCGGGCGTTCCCACGCGAATGCCGCTGGCGATGGCGGGCGGGTTCACGTCAAACGGGATGGCGTTCTTGTTGACGGTAATGCCGGCGCGCTCGAGCCCCGCCTGCGCGTCCTTGCCCGTGACTTTCTTCGAGAAAACATCGACGAGCATCAGGTGCGTGTCCGTGCCACCGGAGACGATGCGAAATCCCGCGTCGGCTAACGCCTGCGCCAAGACCCTGGCGTTGAGGACGATTTGTTTCTGATACTCGCGGAATTCTGGCTGCAACGCTTCCTGGAAGCAAACGGCCTTGGCGGCGATAACGTGCATGAGCGGCCCGCCCTGCAGGCAGGGGAAGACACTCTTATCGAGTTCTTTGGCGAACTGCGCCTTGCAGAAGACCGCGCCACCGCGCGGCCCGCGCAGCGTCTTGTGCGTGGTGGTGGTTACAAAATCCGCATGCGGAAAGGGGCTTGGATGCAGGCCTGCGGCGATCAAACCCGCGATGTGCGCGATGTCCACCATGAACAATGCGCCGGATTGCTTGGCGATGGCGGCGAAGCGCTCGAAATCGATGACGCGCGGGTAAGCGCTGGCGCCCGCGACGATGAGTTTCGGCCGATGCTCCATCGCCAGGCGCTCCAGCTCGTCATAATCAATCGTCTCGGTGTCCTTCTTAACTCCGTAAGAAACAATTTTGTACATTCGCCCGGAGAAATTCAGCGGGTGGCCGTGCGTCAGGTGGCCGCCGTGCGCCAGGCTCATGCCGAGCATCGTTTCGCCGGGCTTGAGCACGGTGACGTACACGGCCTGGTTGGCCTGGCTGCCGGAGTGCGCCTGGACGTTGGCGTGTTCGGCGTTGAAGAGTTTCTTCGCCCTCTCGATGGCAAGCGATTCGGCGACGTCCACGAATTCGCACCCGCCGTAATAGCGCTTACCGGGCAGGCCTTCCGCATACTTGTTGGTCATCACCGAGCCAAGGGCCTGCAGCACCGCCTCGCTGACGAAATTCTCCGAAGCAATCAACTCCAGCGTGCGCGCCTGACGATCAACTTCGTTGTCGATGGCGTGGGCGATTTCGGGGTCGGTTTCCGCAAGCGTTCGGAGCCGGTAGGGCAGGGAAGGACTCATTATGATTTCTCCGCATGATATTTCTGATCGAGGGCGGCGATCTTGTCGACCCGCCGGGCGTGACGTCCGCCGTCGAATGGCGTTGCCAGCCAGACATCGAGGATTTTCTGCGCCGTGGTGTCGTCCACCAGGCGCCCGCCCATGGTCAGCACATTGGCGTTGTTGTGGGCGCGGGCGAAATGCGCGGAAAGCGTATCGTTGCAGGTTGCCGCGCGGACGCCATTGACCTTGTTGGCGGTAATGGCCATGCCGAGCCCGGTTCCGCACATCAGCACGCCGTAGTCGGCCGCTTTCGTGGCGACGCGCGTCGCGACTTTTTCCGCCAAGTCGGGATAATCCACCGGGTCGGAAGTCATAGGCCCCTGGTCGTCCACTTCGTAGCCTTTGCTTGCCAGGTAGGCCCGCACCTTCTCCTTCAACGCGAAACCCGCGTGGTCAGCCCCCAGAACAATTTTAGTTTTGTTGGACAAGCCTCTGGCCTCGACTACTCCATTTAACCACAAATCGGCCAATCGTGGGAATCTCGCGTCTCGGGTCAGTGGTAGAGGCGGCTTCATGCCGCCACGTGGGGGACTCGCCGCCACGTGGCGAGGTAAGCTCGACTCTAGAGACTGCCGAGGTGATTGACACGCGCGGCGCGGGGGAAGTAATCTCTGGTGCAATTTCGGGAAAGGTTCCCTGGCAGGAGGCGGAGATGCGGAAGACGGTTTTGGTGGCTTTGACGATGTTCGTGGCGATTACCCTGGGAGCGAGGTTGGCGCTGGCGCAGGCTGGGTCGGCGCAGGACGAAGAGGCGATCCGAAAACTGCACCAGAGTTTTGCCGAAGCCTGGACGAATCATGACGCCACGGCCATGGCGAAGTTTTGGAGCGAGGACGGCGACTTCATCAGTCCCGATGGTCAGTTCACCAGCGGACGCGACCGCATTGAGAACTACCTGGCGGAGGCCCACACGGGAGATTTCGCCACCGCCAAGCTGGCTATCACCGTCAAGAGCATTCGCTTTCTGAAGCCCGATGTCGCGGTGGTCAACGCCGAAGATGAAATCAGCGGCGGGCGCGACTGGTTCGACAAGCCCATGGCGTCGCAAAAGGCCATCGCCACTTCTGTGGTGGTGAAGAAGGACGGTCAGTGGTCCACCGCCGCCTATCGCCTGTTCGTGCCCCCACCGCCGCCGTCGGAAGACTGATGCAATCGAATGATCTGGCGATCGAATGATCGATTCATCGCCGAAGTTATTCGGTGGCTCGATCGCCCGACCTTCCGATAGCTCGATGTATCGATGTCCGATTCCCCAGCCCCTAGCCCCGAGTCCCCAGCCCCGAGCTAGTACTGGCACCTCGCGTTCTCAGCCTTCACGTAATACGTTTTGTAGTTCTTGGCCTTCGAATCCATGCAGCCCGCGAGGCTGAGCAATTCCACCTTGCGGAACTCAATCGGATGGCTTTCGCTTTGCAGCGAGATATATCCCTCCGTGAGCAGCTTGCCGTCTTCCTTGAATTTCGGATCGTAGTGGTTGACCTGCCCGCCCCCAATCTGCGGCATCTCGTAGGTGAGGACTTCCTTGCCGTTGACGAAATGGCGGACGACGGAATCTCCGAGCACCATCACTTCCGCACGCACCCATTCTTCGCCTCGGAACGTCGGCGAAGTGGAATTCAGGCAGTGCGGTGTGAAGAGAATTCCCTCACGCACCACGTTCGTTCCCGGCGTGCAGAGGTTGGCAGTAGGCCGTTCGCCCGTCTCGCGCCCGCCGAGCAATTGCACCTCAATCGAGATGGGGAAGTCCTGGTCTTTCAGCATGCTTTCGGGGGGCTGGCAGTGCACCATGATGCCGCTGTTCTTCCATCCCCAATCCGGCCCGCCCGGCACCTGCTGGCCGACAAAGCGGTATTCGGCGGCGACAATGTAGTGCGAGAACTTGCGCTTGTAGAACATGTGCCCGAAGCGTCCGTCGAATTTGTCGTACTGGTCGTACACCACCTTGAGCACGCCGTTTTCGACGCGATACGTGTTGCCGAAATTCACGCCGGGCTCGTAGCCGGTGATCTTGACGACCCAGTCGTTCAGGTCTTTGCCATTGAAGAGCTGAATCCATTCTTTCTGGTCGGCCGGGTTCGCCCCCGCCGCGCTCGCGGCGCCAAGCACTAAGGCGATTAGGGTATTGAGAAGTAGTTGGTTTTTCATAGCGGCGGGATTATATGACGGTTCGGGATTCGTGACTCGGGATTCGTGACTCGTGACTCGGGGTTGGGGATCGGTTTTCGTGCGGGGGCGAGGGAATTCCAGAATGTGCGTGTTTGGGCGATCAAGGCTTGCAGATTTGGGCGTGTACATGCTAGATTGTACATACGAAAGTGTGGTGAAAATGCGATTTGAGTGGGACGAGCAGAAAAGCCGCAGTAACTTGGCCAAGCACCAAGTCAGTTTTGAAACGGCTACACTCGTCTTCGATGACCCCTTTGCCCTCAGCATCTATGACCGGACCGTGGAAGGCGAGGATCGTTGGCACACGCTGGGCTTAGTCGGTGGGGTCGTTATATTGCTGGTCGTCCATACACACACGGCTGAGGATGAGGAGGAAGTGATCCGAATTGTTTCGGCGCGCAAGGCCACGCCGCGAGAAAGGGAGATTTATGAGCAAGCTCACTAAGAAGCAAGCCAAGGAAATTCGGGCCCTGGCTCGCCTGAAGGATTCTGAAATCAACTTGCAGGACGTGCCCGAACTGACGCGCTGGCGCCGGGCCATGGTGGGGAAGTTCTACCGTCCGATCAAGAAGCCCTTGACGATTCGCATTGATGCCGACGTTTTGGCTTGGCTCAAGTCTCAGGGCAAGGGTTATCAGACCCGCCTGAACGGACTGCTCCGTGCCGCCATGGAAAGGCATTCGTCTCGCTGAGTGGGTAGATTCCATCCCTTATCATCCGGAATTCGCAAGCGGACGTAAGCGAGGCGCGCACTGCTGGCGTCATCAGCACCCACACCAGCGCGGCCACGAGAGCGTGGCTGCGAAGGTCACAAATCACCGCTGCAAAATCCCAAATCTCCCAAAGGTCGTGCCCGCCTGGCCGTTGACAGTTTCAGCGACCGCCGCCGCGCTTCTTGCTGCTCGTGGCCGTTGCCGGCTTGGGAAAACTGGGCCGCTGGCCCTGGGGCGTAGTCAGGAGCTGGATGATGTACTTTTGGTTCTCCTCCAGTTGCAGCAACTTCTGGCCCATGGCTTCGACGACTATTTTAACGGCGTTGATGTCGCCGCTCGACCCCAGCAGCTGCTCATAGACATTCCCGACGCGCTTGTAGGTTCCGGTGACCTCCGATGAGGTAACATCCTGGCTGATATAATCCATCATCTGATAGATGGCATCGAGCACTTGATGGACGCCTTCGACGGCGGCGCAGGCGGCGGAACCGTTCCCTCCAAAGCCCAGCGCGACGGCGGTCTGATCGCAGAAGTGTGTGGCGATGGCGGAAGCCTTCTCGGCGGCCAGGTTGGCGGTAAAAGCGGCGAAGGCCACCTTTGACGAGGGCCACATAGACGGCGGGAAAAAGTACTCCGCCTTGTCGAGTTCGGCGTATACGGTCGGAGGCGGTTTAGGAACATTGCCGGCCAGGACTTCGTTCAATTGGCTGACTTCGGTCCCGACTTCATCGAGGTCCTCAACCATGTCTTTGCCGCGCTCCTCGTCGAATTCCGGCTCCGCGCCGACCATGCTGAGCGACGCCGTCTGGTCCGGCAAGCAAACGGCCAACTGCGGATCGCATTCTTCGCTCTTCTTCCTGCCGCGCTTCCTGACAAGCTGCTGAAAATCATTTCCATCCGTGCGGTTACTGGATCGGTTGGCCCGAGTTTGCGCCTCCCGGATTCGATCGACCCTTCCCTTGAATTTCTGCCCGGCCTCCGTCGCCTGGCAATTCGAATCGCAAAGACCCTCGAGAGTGGCTCCTAACTGCTCGGTCTTGCCCAGGACTTCTTCGAGCTTACCTTTAATGGTGCCCCCGTCGCCTCGCGCGGGGCGCTCGGCGCGAGCGGGTGTCAAGAAACTGAAAAGAGCAATTACGCAGGATAAGAATATACAGCTTTGATCGAGATGGATTCTGGTTTTCAAGTTGGCCTCCCTGGAACCGGATTTGCGCGCAGACCCGACCAATACGAGCACAGTTCTCCTGCGCGGTCGAACCTTCGCCTATGACAAATTGTCGTTGCGGCGGGGATTCTGGAGTTGTGCCGGCTGGAGGCATCCCTTTAGTGGGCTCGGGGTTCGGAATCTTCGCAGGCCCGCCCATTCCAACCTCCCATGCAGGGACAGCGCCGGAACACATGAGCACTCCAGATGCTGTTAGCGAGGAATAAACGGGTCAGAGGTGAGCAAAGGGTAACGTCCCAACACGGGGATGTCAAGCCGAAATTCATTTCCGATGGCGCAAGGATAACTCCCTTGGCCGCCGGAAAGAACTGGAGTTGCTCGCCAACTGGGTGGAGGGAAAACGGCGCGAGAAATACTGCGAGGATAAAGACCTGATCGGCATGGGCGACTTCAACATCCCGTCGCTGACCGACCCGCTTTTCCAGGCGGTCACCAAACACAAGCTGCAAATGCCCAAAGCGCTCCTGGGCAGCCAGCACGGCAGCAACCTGGAGAAAGACAAGCGGTATGACCAGATCCTCCATTACGCCAACTACCCGGAGAACTTCAGCCAGGCGGGCGGGGTGCTGGATTTCTTCGTAGACCAAGCCCACATCAAAGAGCTGTTCCCGGCCGGGATGACGAAGTTCGTCTTTACCTTTCAGTTGTCTGACCACCTGCCGCTCTGGATCCAGGTGAACACCGATATCAGCGGGCAACAGCTTCAGCAATTGATCCAGGGGTAGAGACGCCCCGGCGCTTCCGCGTGCGGCTCAAGAAAAGACTTGACAAAGCCAGAATAGTATGCTATCTAAATAGTCTAGTATGAGGCGTTTTGCCCGCCGGTATACGGAGTCGCAAAAAGGGATGGCGGGCAGGTGGGTATGCGACATCTGAAACCGACCTATTGTCCCCACGAGCAGGGGAATCGAAATGGGGCATACCCTAAAGGCGCAAAATCGGGAAGCTGACTACCCATTCAGAATCAATGGGGAAACTTCGTGGAACCGGAGGCAAAGCTGACAAGCTGTTTAGAATCAGCGACTGTTAAGTTTTTCTACAGAGCTGACTATTTATTTTTTTCAGTTAGTTATCAGCTTCGCCGCAAATGGCCGAGCGCGGGCAAACCCGGTAAGCTCTTTATAATGAGTACGCACAAAAACGTGCCACAACCCCGGGAAGCTGATTATTGGTTGCTTCTCAGCGGTTTATCAGGATTGATCTTTTGACGTCACTCCAGGCCTGGCGGCTCGAAACCTCAGGACCTCTTCGCCCCCGTAACCCCGTTACTCGAGCGGAATCTGGCTCGCGTGCTGGGCCAGCCACTGCGCGAAGGTTTGCAACTGCGGATTCAGCGAACGGGAGAATTTCAGGTCGCGCGCGCCGCAGTAGTAGTCGTTGAAGTCGCGCTTGAACTGGAACATGTTGCCCAGGTCGTCGGCGCCCGGAAAGCCGAAACCGCGATAGACTTCGGGCGGTACGTTGTTGTAGCGCACTTCCTGGCCCAGCGCCTTGGTGAGCCCCGCGGCCATCTCCGCGCCCGTCAGGTGCTCCCCGGCAATCCCCACCTTCTTGCCGATGAATTCCTTGCCGCGCTTGAAGATTCCGAGCGCGCACTTGCCGATGTCTTCCACGGCAATCGCTGCAAGCTTCTTGTTGTCCAGGGGGAAGGTGATCGCCAGCTTGCCGTCCGGCCCGCGCTTGGGACCCGCGCCGAAATAGATAAGGTTGTCCCAGTAGAATGACGTCAGCAGCCACGTCGTCGGCACTCCCGCCTTCTTGAATATTTCGTCGGCCTCGCCCTTGGCGTCGAAGTGCGGCACCTTGTACTTGCCCATCAGCGTGGGCATGCGGTTGTCGCTGAGCGGCACCCACTTGCGCGTGTCCTCGAGCGTGGACCAGATGACGTGCTGGACGCCCGCTGATTTCGCGGCCTGCGCCATGTTGGCGGCCTGCGTCAACTCCTTCTCGGGCTGGAAGTGCTCCCAATAATTGGTCAGGCAGAACGCTCCGTAGGCGCCGGCAAACGCGCCCCTGAGACTCTCGGCGTCGTCCAGGTCGGCGGCGACGACTTCGGCCCCTTGCTTCACCAAGGCCTTCGCCTTCTCCGAGTCAGTCTTGCGGGTCAGGGCGCGGACCGCGAACCCGCTCGCCGGGTCGGCCAGGATCGCGCGCACCAACCCGCCGCCTTGCGCACCCGTCGCGCCCACCACCGCGATGAATCTCTTGTCAGCCATTTCCTGTCTCCTTTTGATTTGATCTCCGCGCGGCGCCGTCGGCCGCGCAAGGTGATTTCGCCAGTCAAATTCCCGGGGGCAGCAATCCCACAGCCTGCCTCACTGGTCCATAAGAATTGTCGAAGTGCCCCAAAATTCCCGAGCCGCAACCCGTTAATTATAGATGATAACCCGCCGCGAGACGGTCTGCAAAATCTTCCGCGCATCGGCCACATTTTCCTCTTCGGAGCCTCGACCACAACTCATTACTCCAACATTCCAAAGGGCATAGCCGGATTTTCGTGACTTTGGCCGCGTTCCTGCACGAACTGAATTCGGGCGTCCGCGGGACATCACTGAGAGGTGTGAATGCAGGGCATTCTGTCCAAATTGAACTTGCGCTTCTGGGATTTGGAAGCCGACAAGACGATTCTGATCCCACTGTTGAAATGGTTCGGCGAGATGGGGTTCTTCTGTGCGCGACTTACCAAAGCGGCAATTTCCCCGCCGTACGAAGTCCGGGCACTGGTCCGCCAGATGGACGAAATTGGATCGAAGTCGCTTCCGCTGGTGATGCTCGCGGGAGCCGCGACGGGGGTGGTGATGGCTCTGCAAACGCATGCCAGTCTCACTCGCTTCGGGGCCGCGTCACTCCTCCCCGCCGTCATCTTCCATTCCATTGTCGAAGAGAGCGGTCCCATCATCACCGGCCTGATCGTTGCGGGGCGCGTTGGAGCGGGCATCGGGGCGGAACTGGGCTCGATGAAAGTCACCGAGCAGATCGACGCCATGGAGGCGTCGGCGGTTGATCCTCTCAAATATCTGGTGGCCACACGCGTCCTGGCGTGCATCACGATGCTCCCGCTCCTGACCCTTGCGGCGGATGCCTGTGGAGTGATCATGGGCTGGGTCACTACGAATATCACCTCGCCCATCTCTCTCAATCTTTTTCTCGAAGCTGGGCTGAAAACCGTGAACTTCAATGACTTCCTCCCTCCGACGTTCAAGACTTGCGTGTACGGACTGATTATCGGATTGGTTTCCTGTTTCCAGGGGATGCGAACGGAAGGAGGAACTGAGGGGGTGGGCCGCGCCGCGATGAGCTCCGTGGTTCTGTCTTCTCTCTTTGTTGTGTTGGCCGACGTACTCCTGGTGCGGCTGATCCTGGTGTTTTTTCCGTAGGTCGGAAATGGAAAATCACGAACCGGCGATTGTCGTCAAGAATCTGCGCAAGTCGTTCGGCAAGCAGCGCGTGCTGAACGGAGTGAACCTGTGCGTCGGCCGCGGAGAGACGCTGTCGGTGCTCGGGCGCAGCGGCACAGGCAAGAGCGTCCTGTTGAAGCTCATCGTCGGATTGGTGAAGCCCGACGCGGGCTCGATCACCGTGCACGGCGAAGACATTCCCACCCTGTCGCCGAATAAGCTGAACCGCGTGCGAATAAAAATCGGGTTTCTATTCCAGCACGCGGCGCTCTACGACTCTTTGAATGTGGCGGAGAACGTGGCGTTCCCGCTCCAGCGGCACACGCGCATGTCCGCCGCGGAAAGGAAGGAGCGCGTGCGGGACCTTCTCCGCCGCGTGGGGATGGAAGAGCACCTGCACAAGATGCCCGCGCAGATTTCCGGGGGCATGCAGAAGCGCGTGGGGCTGGCGCGGGCGCTGGCGCTCGAGCCTGACATCCTGCTTTTTGATGAGCCTACCACCGGGCTCGACCCCATCACGGCGGGCGAAATCGACGACCTGATTCGCCAGGCGCAGGAGAACCGGCAGGCGACGTCGGTCGTCGTCACCCACGACCTGCGCAGCGCCAGGGCCATCTCCGACCGCCTCGCGCTGGTGCACGAAGGGAACGTTCTGGCCGAAGGGACCTACGAAGAGATCGAAAACAGCCCGGACCCGTTCGTCGCGCAGTTTCTGCGGCAGGGGGCTTAGGGGGTGATTATGTGGAGGACCGTACGCCTGGGAGCGTTTATTCTGGGAGGACTGATCATCTTGTCGATCGGGGTTTTCTTGATCGGCGAGAAACAGTTCTTGTTCACTCACACCTACCATCTGAAGTCCGCCTACGACAACGTCATCGGCCTGAAAAACGGCGCGGAAGTCCGCGTGGGAGGGATTCACAAGGGAATGGTTGACACGATCCAACTACCCTCGACTCCGGACGGAAAAGTGACCGTGGTGATGGAGCTGGATAATTCGACCCGCAACACGATCAAGAAGGATTCCACGAGCTCGATTCAGACCGAAGGGCTCCTGGGTGACAAGTACGTCGCGATTTCCTTTGGCTCCAAAGACGCGCCCAACGTTGAGGATGGAGACACAATCGGAAGCCAGCCTCCCCTGGATTTCTCCGCTCTCATTAAGAAGGCGGACGATATTCTGGTTGCGACCAAGGAGACCGTGGAGAATGCCAGCGAGGCAACCGAAAACTTCCGCCAGGTCAGTCTCAAGATCAACCAAGGAAAAGGAACCGTGGGGGCGCTCATCAACGATCGAAAAATGTACGAGCAGGCGAGCGCCGCCGCGGAACAGGCCAAGCAAGGAGTCACATCTTTCCAGGAGAACATGGAGGCGCTTAAACACAACTGGTTTTTGCGCGGGTTCTTCAAGAAGCGCGGTTACACCGATACCAAGGATCTGGCGCAGAATCAGGTGGCCCATTTGCCGGAAGAGTCAGCTGTCAAGAAATTTACCTTCGACGGGAAACAGGTTTTCGACAAGGCCGATACCGCCAAACTGAAGAATGAAAAAAATCTGGATGACGCGGGCAAATTCCTGGAAGGGAATCCGTTTGGGGTGGCGGTGGTCGTGGCCTCCACGGGTGAAAGGGGAGACTCCGACGAGAATCGTGCCCTCAGCGAGGCCCGCGCCATGGTGGTTCGCGACTACCTGGTGAAGAAATTCAAGATGGACGACTCCCGCGTCAAGACTCTCGGACTGGGCGAGGATAAGTCCCAGGTCGCCGAGGGTGGCCGAGTCGAAATCCTAGTCTATCCCGAAGGGACTACAGTCCCTCCCGCCAAATATGCGGAGCGGTCCAGCCGATGATGAGGCGCTGGGAGCGCGGGCATCCTGCCCGCATGCTGCGCTGCCAGGCGGCGCTTTCCTTGACAAGAAGCGCAATAATCCCCAACAATGACGAGTTGTCTTGAAGCCGTCGGTAGTCAGCAGTAGGCAGGAAGCAGAAGGCAGTAGGCAGAAAGTCGACAGCAGATGTCCGAGTTCCGATATGTCATGCCCGCGAAAACGGCTGTAAGCTGACGGCCAAGGGCTAATCGCTGAGCGCTGACATCTGGCAACTGATAACTGACTTCGAAAGGTTGAACTGATGCGTTGGAGCCAGAGTTTTATTCCCACGTTGCGCGAAGTTCCGGCGGAAGCGGAAGCGCCGAGCCATCAACTGCTGCTGCGGGCGGGATATATCCGCCAGGTCGCGGCGGGGGTGTATGCCTACTTATTCCTGGCGCAGAGATCTTTTCTGAAAATTGCGCAGATCATTCGCGAGGAGATGAACCGCATCGGCGGCCAGGAATTCTATCTGCCCGCGCTGAATCCCGCGGAACTGTGGAAGGAATCGGGCCGCTGGGATTCCGTGGACGTAATGTTCAAGTTCAAGGACCGCACCGAACACGATATGTGCCTGGGCATGACGCATGAAGAGGAGATGACCAACATCGCGCGCGGCGAGTTGCGCTCCTACAAGCAACTGCCGCAGATCTGGTACCAGATTCAGGAAAAGTTCCGCGATGAGCCGCGGCCGAAATCGGGCCTCTTGCGCCTGCGGCAGTTCGGGATGAAGGATTCGTACTCCTTTGACCTTGACGACGCCGGGCTGGACGCGAGCTATGACAAGCACGTGGACGCCTACCGGCGGATTTTCGAACGCTGCGGCCTGCGGTTCCTGCACGTAGACGCCTACTCGGGCATGATGGGCGGAAGGGTCTCGAGCGAGTTCACCGCGCCGGCGGAGTCGGGCGAGGATTGGATTGCGCACTGCGAGTGCGGGTTTGCTGCCAACCTGGAGAAAGCCGAGTCTGTCCCGACCCCGGTTACCGATCCCCCGGGCGATGCCGGGCCCGAGCCTTTTGCGACGCCCGGCCAGAAGACGATTGATGACCTGGCCAGGTTTACCGGCGAAAGTCCGGCGCGGCTGTTGAAGACGCTGGACTTCATCGTCGAGGACAAGCCGGTCGTGCTCCTGTTGCGCGGAGACCATTCTTTGAGCGAGACGAAGCTGGCCGCGGCGCTAGGCACGGCGACGTTCCGCCCCGCCACGCCCGAGGAAGCGCTCAAGCTCCACGGTGCGCACCTTGGCTCGCTCGGCCCGGTGGGCCTGAAGGGGGCGCGCCTCATTGCCGACCGCGCGCTCGAGGGGCGCCGCAACATGATTACCGGGGCCAATCGCGACGATTTCCACCTTCACAACGTGACGCCCGGGCGCGACTTCACTGCCGAGTACACCGATATTCGCGCCGTAAATCAGGGTGACGGTTGCGTGCGCTGCGGCCGGACACTGCTGCTGACCAAGAGCATCGAACTCGGCCACGTTTTCAAGCTGGGACGCCGGTACTCGGAGGCGATGCACGCGTCCGTGCTCGACGCGGGTGGCAAAGAGGTTCCCCTGGTGATGGGCTCATACGGCATCGGCCTGGAGCGCATTCTCTGCGCCGCCGCGGAACAGAACCACGACGACGACGGCATGTTCCTGCCGCGGCCCATCGCTCCGTTTGAGGTGATACTGACCGCCGCCAACATGGACGAAGAGAAAGTGCGCTCGGCGGCCGAGGAACTCTACGAAGAAATGCGCGCCCAGTCCCTGGACGTGCTCTTCGACGACCGCGCCGAGCGCCCGGGCGTGAAATTCAAGGACGCGGATCTGATCGGCGTTCCCCTGCGCGTGACGGTCGGCAAGCGCAAGCTCGAACAGGGCCTGGTCGAGATCTTCCGGCGCTCGACAAAGCAGATTCAGGATGTTAAGCTGGCCGATGTCGTACCGTCTTTATCGGGGAGATAGCTCAATCACCGCCAGTTCATCCCGTAGCAGCAGGGGGAAAACGATGCGACGGACAGATTCCGGCAGAGGGACCCTGAAGGCCTACCTCTCGATAGCTTTCCTGGTGGCGGTGGTATATTGCGGTTTCAAAATCGTCCCGGTCTACGTCAACAGTTACGAACTCCAGGATTACATTCAGCAGCAGAATCCCTTCTGGGTCGCACAGCGCACCCCGGCCGATGCCATCCGTAATCACATTCTCGCCAAGGCGAAAGATCTCGACCTGCCCGTTGCCCCTGATGATGTCAAGGTTGAAATAGGAGGGGGCGTCACGGTGAATCTCGACTACACCGTCCCCGTGGACCTCAAAGTCTGGACGCTCAATCTCCACTTCACGCCCTCGGCTCAGAACCGGCAGTTATAACCCGTGCCAGCCAGCCGACCATCCTCGTCCCGTAAACCGTCCTCATCCGGCGGTCCATCCCGCGCGGCCCGACTGCGCGGGCTCACGTGGTGGAAGAAGGCGCTTTTGGCGTCGGGTCTGGTGGCGGTCCTCAGCGGGGTCGGTGTCTTCGTTTATTACTACGTACGGTTCTCGCGGCTCGTCGACGCGCGGCTGAGCGGGGAAGTTTTCGAGAGTTCATCGCTGGTCTTTGCCGCGCCGGTCGAGGTGAAAGTCGGCCAGCCGGGAAATCCCGCCGACTTTGCCGCGCGCCTGCGCCGCGCCCTCTATGCGGAGGGAAGCGGGGCTTCGGATTTCGGCACCTACCGCATGTCGGGAGATCGCCTGGAGATTCGTCCGGGGCCGACCTCCTTCTTCCAAGCCGGCCCGGCCCGCGAGGGCCCAGCAGCCATTGTATTCCGTGATGGGCGGATCGCCGCCATCGCGTCTCTGGACCGTCCCGGGCCGCTCGCCAGCTATCAGCTCGAGCCCGAAGTTATTACCACGCTCTTCGACCGCAATCGCGGCAAGCGGCGCCTGGTGCGCTACCAGGACCTTCCCAAGGTGCTTGTCAACGCTGTCGTGGCGACCGAGGATCATCGCTTCTTCTCCCACAGCGGAGTCAACATCTACCGGCTGATCGCGGCGACGGTCACCGGCCTCGAGCGCGGAGAACGCATTCGGGGCACCAGCACACTGACGATGCAACTCGCGCGAGAGTTCTTCCTTACGCGCGCCTACGATTTCCGCCGCAAGGCCGCGGAGATCTTCCTGACGCTGCTCATGGAGCAGCGCCTGACCAAAGAGCAAATCTTCGAGATGTACGCCAACCAGATCTACCTCGGGCAGCGGGGGAGCTTCTCGATCTACGGCGTGGGCGAGGCGGCGAGCGCCTACTTCAACAAAGACGTCAGCAGCCTCACGCTGCCGGAGGCGGCGCTGCTGGCGGGGTTAATCCACGGGCCGAATCGCGACTCGCCCTACAAGTACCCCGCCCGGGCGTTGGAGCGGAGGAATTTCGTCCTCCGCCGCATGCTCGAGGTCGGCTTCATTTCGCCCGCCGAGGCGGAGCGGGCTTCCGGCGCGCCGCTTGGGGTCGCGCAGCAGAATGTGGAAGGCAGTCAGGCTCCGTTCTTTGTGGACATGGTCAAGGACCAGTTGCTCGCGCAGTTTCCCGACCGCGACCTGATCTCCGAAAGCTATCGGGTTTACACGACGCTCAACCTCGATCTGCAGCGCGCGGCTTCGGAGGCCGTGCAGGCGGGGATGACGGAGGTCGACAAGGAGTTGATGAAGCGCCGCCGCCCCAAGGACGAGCCCGACGATCCCCTTCAGCCGCAGGTGGCGCTGGTGGCTCTCGACCCCGTCACGGGCGCGATTCGCGCGCTGGTGGGCGGGCGGAACTATGGCCTCAGCCAATTGAATCACATCCTGGCCAAACGCCAGCCCGGGTCGTCGTTTAAGCCGTTCGTCTACGCGACCGCGCTCAGTTCCGCCGCGGACGGGACACTGCCCCTGGTGACTCCTGCAACCGTCCTGATGGACGAGCCCACCACCTTTCAGTACGGCGACCAGCCCTATGAACCGGAGAATTACAAGAAAGAATACTTCGGGCCCGTCTCGGTGCGGCAGGCGCTGGCCCACTCGCTGAACGTGGCCACCGTGCGGCTGGCGGAAATGGTGGGGTACGACAAAGTGCGACGGCTGGCAATCGCCGCCGGCATCAATCATGATTTGCTGGCGACTCCGGCCCTGGCGCTGGGCGCTTACGTGGCCGCGCCGCTGGAGATTGCGGGGGCCTACACGGTATTCGCCAACAAGGGCCAATACGAGGGGCCGCGCTCGATTCTGGCGGTGCGCGACTCGGCCGGCCGCGTGCTCTGGCAGAGCCCGGAGGAAACGCGCCCTGTGCTCGACCCGCGCGTCAACTACCTGATGGTAAGCCTGATGCAGAGCGTCGTCGAGAACGGGACGGCGGCGGGTGTCCGCAGCCGCGGCTTCACGGCTCCGGCGGCGGGGAAGACCGGGACTTCGCACGACGGCTGGTTTGCCGGGTTCACGACCGATCTTTTGGCTGTCGTGTGGGTGGGGTATGATGACGACCGCGAGCTTCGCCTTTCCGGTGCGGCATCGGCGCTGCCGGTGTGGACGGAGTTCATGAAGCGCGCCGTGACGGTCCCCGGCTACGACAATCCCCAGCCCTTCACGCCTCCCGAAGGAGTCGTGACGGTGACGCTCGACGCCCAATCCAGTCAGTTGGCGACTCCAGCCTCGGTCCAAACACGTGACGAGGTATTCATCGCCGGCACCGAGCCCATGGCAGCCGGGCCGACCCAGACCGGGGCCTCGGGGATTCTGAGCCGGATATTTCTTGGCAAGGCTGCGGCTGCGCCCGCCGCGACGACGTTGCCGCCGACGTTGCCATTGCCACCCGGAGCGCCGCCGCGTTCGGTCGCGTCGCCGGCCTCTCCTGCGGCGAATGTCCCACCACCGCCGCAGCCGCCCAAGAAACAAGGTATCGTGGGGAAATTCCTTTCCATCTTCAAAGGGAGGGAGAAGCCTCCCAAATCCGAGCCCCCTCCCAAGAACGAACCCCCTCCTCCCAAGAAGGCGAATTAGCAGCGGGAGGTGTAGAATCTGACCGCGCCCGGGAGATACCCTCGCAGGGATGAAGGTGAATCATGAGAACACGACTTCGTACGCTCATAGCGTGGACCGTGGCCGGCTTCTTGATCACTCTGGCAATCATTCCACTGGGAGCAAGCCAGCAGGGTGAAGATAAATTCGTCTCACCCGAGCTTCCTGCTCCTGTCCTAATTCCCGAGGCTGCGCCTCAACCACCCAAGCCCGCGAACCTCTCGTTGTCGGACCGCGCCGATATCTTCATGGCGCGAAAATCCTATTCTGACGCGATTGACTACTATCGCCGTGCCATCACCGCGGCAGGCCGCAAGGACCCCCCGCTTTGGAACAAACTCGGCATCGCCTACCAGCACACGATGAATTATGGCGCGGCGCGCAAGGCTTACAAGGAGGCCATGCGCCTCGACACGACTTTTGCCGAGCCCTGGAACAATATGGGCACAACCTACTACCTGAACAACAAGGCGAAAAAATCCATTAAGTACTATCGCCAGGCCATCAAGCTGAACCCCAACAACGCCTCCTTTCATACCAACCTGGGGACTGCCTACTATGAGAGAAAGAAGTACAAAGAGGCGATCGAGGAATACCAGACGGCGATTACGCTTGACCCCAACGTGCTGACCCAACATTCCGCCGTCGGAACCGTCATGCAGGCGCGCGCCGCCGACGCGAGGTTTTACTTCCTCATGGCCAAAGTTTTCGCTTCCAAGGGCCGCGCCGAGGAGGCTGTGCGCTATCTGCGCCGCGCCCTCGAAGATGGCTTCAGTGACCAGAAGGCCATGGATAATGACCCCGACTTGAAAAAGATCAGCGAATTCCCAGCCTACGTCGAGCTGCGGAAGAACCCGCCGGTCGCCATCAAGGAGTGACGGCATAGGGTGGTTGGCCCGCCCGCCCCGGCCCGTGCTATGCGGGTCCGCCTTTGCGAGGAATTCCCCGCCTGTCTGCGAGAATGGAGGTGTTATGGAGAACCCGGTTGTTAAGGAGCACTGGGTTACTCCCCTCCTTCCCCATTATGTTCGGAGAGCCAAGTTCTTCGGTCTTCTGAGTCTGCTCTTGGTCTTAGGTGTTTCAATCAACTATGGGACTGAACCGATAGTTAATCTGGGACGCGGCACCGTAGTTAAGATCGTGGAAGGCGTAGGGGGATTCGTCTCACTAGTCGGGTTCGGCTACTACGGTGGAATGGCCTCGTATTTTTGGCTCCTGCGGCGGTATGGGCTGCGCGATGATTGAGCAGGCCTTGGCAGCAGAAACTGCGCGCGGGTTCCAATTCAAACGAACCGCGACCTGCTACCACACCGTTTTGAGGAGTGGGGATTTGCGGATGCGCTCGTCGCGGGTGATGAGGGGGATTCCCTCGGCGCGGGCGGTGGCGGCGATGAGACGGTCAGCAGGATCGCGGGGGAAATCATCAGGGAACTGCGTGGCCAGCGCGGCGATTTCTGGAGTAATCGGCACGACGATGGGCTCGGCGGTATCAAGAACCCGCCGCACGCACTCCTCCACAGTACCCGGTGCGCGCAAATGGCCGCGCGAGAATAAGAACGCGAGTTCCCAAACAGTGATAGCGGCGATCGCAATCCCGTGGCTCGAGTGCGCCCGACGGATGGCCGATGCGGCCTTGTGAGACAATCTCTCCGGCTCGGCCACGGCCCAAGCCACAACGTGGGTATCGAGGAGAATCAACGCAACGCCTCCCAATCCTCAAGCGGCACCACGGGAGACTCAATATCCCCTACAATCTTCATCACACCCTTCAGGGCGCCGAACATATCTTTCTTCGGCGGGTCAACCGGCACCAGCTTCGCTACGGGCTTTCCGCGCTTGGTGATGACAATGGGCTGGCGCGTGGCGCGGACCTGGTCCATCACCTTCAGGCAGCGCGCCTTGAACTCCCCGGCGGGCATCTGCTTCATGGACACCTCCAAATGACCATGGTCATATTCTAATGACCATTTCAACGCTTTGCAAGGAGGATGGCAGCCGCGTGGGGCGTCCAGCGCGTTTCGTGCGGTATGCGCGGACGCGACGAGGGCGCGGCCGAGGCGCGGTGCTATAATGCCAGCAGGCTGGTGGCATGAAAAAGGCGCCGGGCATTTTGGTTCTGCTGCTGGTGGCGAGCAATATGTGGGGCGCGGTTTCGCCTCGCAGTGTTCTGGTTTTTCCCTTTGAAAACCAAAGCGGGCGCGCGGATCTGAACTGGATCTCCGAAGGCTTCGCACAGCTCCTGGCCTCACGCATGGAGTCTCCGGATCGCATCGTGCTCGGCCGGCGCGAACGCGAAGCGGCGTCCCGGCAACTGGCGATTGCTCCAACCGCGCCGCTCACGCTCGCCAGCGTCTTCAAAGTGGCTGAAACGCTGGGGGCTGATTGGGCCATCACCGGAAACTTCAACGTCGAGGGAAACCGCCTGACGGCGCACGCGCAGTTGCTGGATTTGCGCGGGATGCGCCTTGCACCCGCGCTGGAGGCCAGCGGGGAGCTCGCCGATCTGGCAGACCTCCCGCCGCGCCTCGCCTGGCGAATGCTTGCTACGCAGGATCCCGCTTTTACAGTGGGGAAGGAAGAGGACTTCCAGAAACTCTTTCTTCCTGTCCGCCTCGATGCGTTTGAGAACTACATTCGTGGAATTCTCGCAACCGACAGCAAGCTCAAGGTCCGGTTCCTGAGCGAGGCGGATCGCCTGAATCCCGCCGACCATCGCGCTGCCTTGGAATTGGGCAGGTTTTACTTTGAGGCGAAGGACTACGAGAATTCGGCGCGCTGGATGCGCAAGCTTGAAGACAAAGATCCCAATTACCCGGAGTCACTTTTCTTCCTGGGCGTGGACGAATTTTTCCTGGGCAACGATGCTGTGGCCGAAAAGGCATTTGGAGAACTCTCGGGCCTGATACCCCTCAACGAAGTCTGGAACAACCTGGGCGTCTTGCGGGCGCGCCGAAAGCGCTACGAAGATGCCTTGTCGGCCTTTGAGGGCGCGCTCAAAGGAGATCCCGCTGACCCCGTCTTCAATGTGAATGTGGGGGTGACCCTAACCTTTCTGAAGAGGCCGCAGGAGGCGGTGCGTTATCTGGAAGAAGCCGTTAGCCTTTCTCCTGACGATCCCGAATTCCACCTGCTTCTCGCCGAGGCTTACGTCGCGTCGGGGAACGCCGGCGGCAGGGAGCGCGAGATGCGATGGCTGGCGGCATTCGGCGATACGGCGGTTCCCGACCCCAATCCGGATCTGCTGCCGCACCTGCGACTGAAGAAGAATTATGACGGCAGAGCGTACCGGCTGCTGGCGCTGGCGATTCACAACGCGCTGGAGGACCGCTTGCAGCGCGAGTCCGCGGCCCAACACGCGGAAGTTCACATCGTCCGGGGAAGGGAGTTCCTTCGCGATCACAAACTGCTGGAGGCGGAACCGGAATTACGCGAAGCCGTCTCACTCCTTCCGAACAGCAGCGAGGCGCACCTGGCGCTTGCCCAGTTCTACGAGGCTTCCGGCCGTCACGAGGACGCGGCCGCGGAGATTGAATCCTCTCTGCGGCGCGAAGACTCGGTCGCTGCGCGCGTCAGCCTGGCGCGCGTATATCTCTCGATGAACCGGCCGGAAGCCGCTCGCGCGCAAGGCCGGGCGGCTCTGGCGCTGGATCCCACCAACCGCGAGGCGCAAATGCTGATGGCCCGGATTCCCCATGCCGCGACCTCCGGAGAGAAGAAGCCATGAGAACTCATTTCTTCACAAGAACGTTCGCCGTGTTCATTGCCACATTAGGTTGGGCGCTCGCTCTCGGGAGTTCCCCTCCTGCTACGCAGCCGCGGGTCGTGATCTTGACGCTCGACATGATGGTCCATCAGGTCAGCGCGGAGTACATCATTCGAGGCATTCATGACGCCAACGCCAGCCAGGCCGACGCTATCCTGCTGCAACTGGACACGCCGGGTGGGTTATCCAACTCGATGCGCGCCATTGTGCAGGCGATCTTCGACTCGAAAATCCCGGTCATCACCTACGTGGCGCCCAGCGGCGGAAGCGCGGCCTCGGCGGGAATGTTTATCCTCCTGGCCGGCGACGCCGCGGCGATGGCTCCCGGCACGACCACGGGTGCCGCTCATCCCGTCTTCATTTACGGCGCAAATATCGGCAAGACGATGGAAACGAAGATCGAGAACGACGCCGCGGCTTACGTCCGCAGCATCGCGGATAAGCGCGGGCGCAACGCCAAGCTGGCGGAAGAAGGCGTGCGCCAGAGCCGCTCGTTCACCGAGAAGGAGGCACTGGAGGGAAACTTAATTGACGTCATCGCGTCCACCCCGCAGGAAGTGCTTTCCAAACTCGATGGCAAAACCATCAAGCGCGTAAATGATACGACCGTGACCTTGCACCTCGCCAACGCCATACTCGATACGCGTGCTATGGGCCGGCGGGAACGCATCTTTTCCTGGATCGCCGATCCCAATATCGCTTTCCTTCTGGGTGCGATCGGGCTGGCGTGCATATATATTGAGTTCACGCACCCCGGCCTTATTGCTCCCGGGGTCGTCGGGGCGGTGGCGCTGGTGCTGGCGTTGTACGCTTTCAATTTGCTTCCCATCAACACGCTGGGTGTCCTTCTGATCTTACTGGCGCTGGTTCTGTTTGCCCTGGAAGTCAAGATCGTTTCCCACGGCGCCCTGGCCGCGGGCGGAATTCTGGCGATGATCATCGGGGCCATGATCCTGGTGGATTCGCCCTGGCCCGGCGCGCGCATCCGTTTCTCGACCGCGCTGGCCGTGACCGTACCGCTGGCAGTCATCACAATGGTCTTGCTCCGCCTGGCGCTCGCCGCGCGCGCCCGCAAGGTCGTTACGGGCGAAGCAGCCATGATCGAT
Organism: Terriglobia bacterium; assembly: GCA_041946825.1. Taxonomy (GTDB): domain Bacteria; phylum Acidobacteriota; class Terriglobia; order UBA7540; family UBA7540; genus CAZTHM01. Next base: position 377,452 of record JBHGBD010000001.1, read on the forward strand.
ACGCTCGGGGTGGCGCAGACGGACATTGAGGGTACGGGAACCGTCATGGTTCGCGGCGAAATCTGGGCCGCGCGCGCGGCAGGAAAAATCCCTGCTGGCAGCCGGGTTCGAGTCCGGCAGGTTGAGGGGCTGACGTTGCTGGTTGAGTCGGTGCCCGAATCCCGATAGACTGGGCGCCACGCCGGCGCTTCCTCACAAGCCGGCGGCTGGCAAGCGATGGATCTGAGAAGACGGAATTCTTCTTTGCGTGTCCGGCGGATCCGCAGGGCCGGAAAAGGAGGGGAGCATGGGAATAGGCACACCAATCCTCGTCGCGGTTTTCATCTTCCTGGTATGGATCATCAAGTGCATCAATATCCTGAACGAATGGGAAAAGGGCGTGGTGCTGCGGTTGGGCCGCGTGCTCGCCACCGACAAAGGGCCGGGGCTGATTCTGATTCTCTGGCCGATCGACCGGATGTTTCGCGTTTCGCTCCAAATCGAGACTTGGGACGTTCCGCCGCAGGACGTCATCTCGCGCGACAACGTTTCGGTGAAAGTAAACGCAGTGCTTTGGTATCGCGTGATTACCGCCCAGAAGGCGCTGATCGAACTGCGTAATTATCGCTATGCAGTCGAGCAGCTTGCTTCGACGGCCCTTCGGTCGGTGTTGGGAGAAGTCGAGCTGGACGACATGCTGTCGCAGCGCGAGAAGCTCAACATCCGCCTCCAGAATATCATCGACGAGCAGACCGAGCCCTGGGGGATCAAGGTTACGCAGGTGCAGATCAAGCAGGTCGACCTGCCGCAGGAAATGCAGCGGGCTATCGCGCGCCAGGCTGAGGCCGAGCGCGAGCGTCGAGCCAAGATCATTCATGCCGACGGCGAGTATCAGGCTTCGGAGAAACTCGCGCAGGCGGCCAACATCATCAACCGCGAGCCGGTGGCCATCACTCTGCGGTATCTTCAGACCCTCACGGAGATTGGGACTGAAAAGAACACTACGATTGTCTTTCCGCTGCCGGTTGAATTGCTGTCCGCAGTGCTCGGAAAGCATCCGGGCTCAACGCCACCGGCGACAGCAACCAAATAGTCTCGCGAGTACGAGAGGCGGCGGCATCAAAACTGGTTTATCTCTGGGGAGGACTATGGCTTCGATGGGCGAGCGAAAACACGACGAGCGGGGGCTTTCCGCCCGCTATCTGGTACTGGTATTTCTGATGGGCGTGGCCGCGTGCGGAGTTTTCTTCTCGCTGGGATTCCTGGTTGGTTACAACGAACGATCGTCGAAGAACGCAGGAGTGACCGAGCAGGTGACTCCCTCGTCGGTGGTTCCTCCCACGATTAATCAGCCCCTCGATACGGTCCAGGTTGACGACCAGCCGTCGGGGGGGAAGTCCGGCGCCGAGAAAGCATCCCCGACTTCTTCTTCCAAGGCCGAGAAAGAAGCGGAGGCGATGATCACGCGCAGCACAGCGAAGGCCGACAGTGACCTCCCGCCGCCCAGTGCCGCCATCGCCCACAATCGCTCCGCCGCGACTCCACCCGGGGGAAAATCGACTCAGGTTGGTATGGGATTCACGGTACAGGTGGCCGCGTCGAAAGACAAGGGCGACGCCGAAAAGTTAGTTAAGGAGTTGAAGTCGCGCGGCTACGCGGTTTTCCTCGTCCTGCCGGAATACGCCAAGACGGGCGACAACCTCTACCGCGTTCAGGTTGGGCCTTTCGCCACGCGCGGGCAGGCGGAATCGGTCCGCGACAGGATTGCGAAGGAAGGGTTCAAGCCATTTATCAGACGATGAAAGCGAGATCGGAAGGATAAACTTACAAAGGATGAACGACGAAGGAAGTATTACGAAGGACTCAGGACGGAAACGGGCAACTCACAATTCGCGACCAGCAACTGGCGACTTCCTCATCCCTTGAACGCAAACAACACAGGCGATTCTCCCGGCGGCACAGTCCACCGTTTCAGGCCCCGCTTGGCTGCTAGCATTTTGAGCGGTTTGATGCTCTTTGCCTGCTTTCCGCTCCTCGACTGGAACCTCCTGGTCTGGGTGGCTTGTGCTCCGCTTCTGGTCGCGCTGGTACGTGAGCCGCATATAGGGCGGGGCTGTCTTCTAGCTTGGTGCGCGGGAGCCGTGTTCATGGCGAGCACGTGCCACTGGTTCGTGGATGTTGTGGAATTGCACGGCGGCGTGACGCCCACCCTGGCTTGGGGGATTCTGCTGCTTTTCGCTGTCGTTGCCGGAGGCTTCTACGCGGCCTTCGGGCTGGCAGAGGCCTGGGTAGCGCGCCGGTCGCAACCCATTGCTCTCTGCGCCGCCCCGTTTCTGTGGGTGGCGATGGAAATTGCCAGGACCTACCTCATCACAGGCTTTCCATGGAATCAATTGGGCTACGCGGTGCAGGCCGAAGGCTTGAGGCAGTTGGCTTCACTGACGAGTGTGTACGGCCTGTCATTCCTTGCCATCACAACAAGCGCTCTCATTGCCTGGGTTTGGCTGGAACCGCGGCGCTTCGCGGGTCGCATCGCAAGCGCGAGCTGGTGCGTGCTCCTCATTTCGGCGAATTGGCTGGCGACTCCTGGCGCCATGCCGCGTGGTACGCGAGTCGCGCACCTCCTCCAACCTAACGTCCCCATGGACCGCGAGAGCGGGGCAAAATGGGCGCCCTGGCAAAATCCCAAGCCGCTCGAAAACCTCGTGGCAATGAGCCTGGCGAGCGTGACGCGCGAAGGGAGTTCCCCTTCCACACCGTTGCTTATCTGGCCGGAGAATCCTGCGCCCTTCTATTTCGAGCGTGATCCGGTGTTCCGGGGCGCGGTGGAACGCATGGCGCGCGAGGCGAAAGCTTACACGATCGTTGGCAGCGTTAACTTCGCCGACCAGACAACTGATCACCCCAAGAATACTGCCATAGTCCTCGACCCTGAGGGCCGCGTCCTGCTCGCCTATGATAAAATTCATTTGGTGCCCTTTGGCGAGTACGTGCCTTGGTGGGCATTTCCCGGACTGGTCGGGAAAATCACTCACGAAGCGGGCATGTTTGTTCCCGGCTCGGTCTACCAGACGGCTCAGGCGCGCGACGGCGGGCTCGGCGTATTCATCTGCTACGAGGCGATCTTCCCGCAGCTGGTCCGGCGTCTGGTCCCCCATGGGCCGGGGGTACTGGTCAACATTTCGAATGACGCTTGGTTTGGTGACACGGCGGCGGCCTTTCAGCACTTGAACATGGCGCGCATGCGCGCCATCGAGAATCACCGGTTTATTCTGCGCGCCACGAACGACGGCATTACATGCGTGATCGATCCCTACGGGCGCGTGCTTGACCGCCTGCCTCGCCATCAGGCGCTGACCATGACCGCCCGGTTTGAATATATCGACCGGAGGACGTTTTACACGGAGCACGGCGACGTATTCGCATGGGGTTGTATCGGAATCGCCGCCCTAATGCTGGGATGGCGCATCGGGGAAGATCGGAAAATCAAAAGTAAAGGGGCAAAAGGCAAAGGTCAAAAGTAAGGTTGTCTGGATTCTGACTTCTGACTCCTGCCCGAAGGGAGCAACCGTGATTGAGGAATTGGAAAAGGAATTCGAAGACCTGAAGACCCGCGCCAACGAGATTCGGAGTTTTCTTTGACGTCCCGCATCGCCGCCGCGAAATCGAAGCCATCGAGAAGCAGATAGCCCAGCCGGGCTTCTGGCAAGACCAGGGAGCCTCCCAGAAGATTCTCGCCAACCGCAAGCGCATCGAGGAGCAGATCCAGACCGACGAGCGCCTGGGGCAGAAGCTCGCGGATATCCAGGCTTATCTTGAGCTGGCGCGCGAAGGCGAGAACGTCGCCGGAGAAATGCGCGCCGAACTCGACGCTCTGCGCGCGGTGATTGAGCGGGTGGAAATCGCCACGTTGCTGCCCGGTGAAAATGATCATCTCAATGCCATCGTCACGATTCACCCCGGTGCCGGCGGGACGGAATCGCAGGACTGGGCGGAAATGCTTCTGCGCATGTACCGGCGCTGGGCAGAGCGGAAAGGCTTCAAATTCCAGCTCATGGAATTTCAGGCGGGTGAAGAGGCCGGCCTGAAATCCGCCACCTTCACCGTCACGGGCGACTATGCGTACGGCCTGCTCAACTCAGAAATCGGCGTGCATCGGCTCGTGCGGATTTCACCCTTCGACGCCGCGGCGCGCCGGCATACTTCATTCGCCTCGGTCTTCGTCAGCCCGGAGATCGATGACACGATCAACATTGAGCTGAAGCCCGACGAACTCCGAATCGAGACTTATCGCTCGACGGGGAAGGGCGGTCAGCACGTCAACACCACTGACTCCGCTGTGCGCATCACGCACATCCCGACCGGGACCGTCGCGCAATGCCAGAATGAGCGCTCGCAGCACCGCAACAAAGAGATGGCGATGAAGTTTCTCCGGTCGAAGCTCTACGAGTTGGAGTTGCTGAAGCGGCGAGAAGCTTCACAGAAACTTGAGGACTCAAAAATGGAGATCGGTTTCGGGAGCCAGATCCGGTCCTACGTGCTGCACCCCTACCGGCTGGTGAAGGACACTCGCACCAAGCTCGAAATGGGAGACACGGACCGCGTTTTGGACGGAGACATCGACCTGTTCATCAAGGCCTACCTGGTCTCTCGCCGTGCCGTGACGAAGTAGGGGCAGCGCTCGCCGGCGTCTCCTGTCGAAAACCGGGCGCCAGAGGCAGGAATTGAGGGCTACCATTCAAGAGCTTTTCTTCGCTTGTGGCGACCGTGTAGCCGCTGTTCGCTGCAAAGTACGCCGTATCAGCTTGAAATCGTTGACACTTTTCGAAGGGGTGTGCTAGCGTTTTAGTTTTGCACCAGAGCGAAGGCGTTCATCAGAGGCCCTTCCGCATCAGGCAATCATCGTAATCAAGGAGGCTCCGCGTGTCCGGGCCAAATCAAAAGTATCTCTTTACCTCCGAGTCGGTAACCGAGGGTCACCCCGACAAAGTCTGCGATCAGATTTCCGACGCCGTCCTGGACGCCGTCCTCGCTGCCGATCCCAAGGGCCGCGTGGCCTGCGAGTCTATGGCCAAAGATCAGATGGTTTACGTGATGGGCGAAATTACCACCAGAGCCAACCCCGACATCGAGAAATTGGTGAGGCAGACGGTGCGTGAAATCGGCTACACCGATCCCACTGCGGGTTTCAGCGCGGATACTTGCCAGGTGACGGTCAACCTGACACGCCAGAGCGGCGACATCGCCATGGGCGTGGATACCGGAGGGGCAGGCGACCAGGGACTGATGTTCGGCTTTGCCTGCGACGAAACGCCGGAACTGATGCCCTTTCCCATCATGATGGCGCAGAAGCTGTGCCAACGCCTCGCGGAGGTCCGCCGCAAGAAGATCCTCGATTTCATCCGCCCCGATGGTAAATCTCAAGTCACCGTCGAATATGAAGGTTTCAAGCCACTGCGCGTGGACACGGTTGTGGTGTCGACTCAACATACGCCGGAGGTCTCGACCGAGACTCTGCACGAAGGCGTCAAGCAGTGCGTCATTAAGCCGGTTATTCCTTCCAATATGCTCGATGAGAAGTCGAAGTACTACATCAACCCTACCGGGCGATTCGTGACTGGCGGGCCCGTCGGCGATTCCGGGCTGACGGGGCGCAAGATCATCGTGGACACCTACGGCGGCACAGCGCACCACGGCGGCGGCTGCTTCTCCGGCAAGGATCCGACCAAGGTAGATCGGTCGGCGACCTATATGGCGCGCTATATCGCGAAAAACCTTGTGGCGGCGGGGCTGGCGAAGCGCGCCGAAGTGCAACTCGCTTACGCGATCGGGGTGGCGGAACCGGTTTCGGTGATGGTAAACAGTTTCGGCACCGGGCGAATTGAAAACGGCGCGATGGTCGATCTGGTGCGCAAGCATTTCCGGCTGACTCCGCGCGGCATCATCGAGTCGCTCGACCTGCTGCGCCCCGTTTACAGGAAGACAGCGGCTTACGGCCATTTCGGCCGTTCGGAGCCGGAGTTCACCTGGGAAAAAACAGACAAGGCCGCGGGACTGCGGCAGGAAGCGGGACTCTAGATGGCCACCGCAAAGAAGTTACCCTGTGACGTAAAAGATCTTGGCTTGGCGGAGAAGGGAAAGCTCCGCATCGAATGGGCCGCGCAGTGGATGCCTGTCCTTAAGCTGATTCGCAAGAGGTTTATCAAGGAGAAGCCGCTGGAAGGCCTGCGGTTATCGGCCTGCCTGCACGTGACGACCGAAACGGCCAACCTGGCCATTACTCTGCGCGACGGCGGCGCGGACGTGGTCGTGTGCGCTTCGAACCCGCTCAGCACGCAGGACGACGTCGCGGCGTCGCTTGTGAGGGATTACAGCATCCCCACGTTCGCCATCAAAGGCGAAGACAAGACCAGCTACTACTCGCACATTGTTTCCGCGCTCGAACACAAGCCCCAGATCACCATGGACGACGGCGCGGACCTCGTCACTACTATTCTCACCAAGCGAAAGGAACTCATCCCGGGAATTGTCGGCGGCACGGAAGAGACGACGACCGGCGTCATTCGCCTGCGCAGCATGGCCAACGATGGAGTGCTGAGATTTCCCATTATCGCCGTCAATGACGCGGACACCAAGCATCTGTTCGACAACCGGTACGGTACTGGCCAATCCACGCTGGATGGCATCCTGCGGGCGACGAACTTGCTCTTTGCCGGACTAAAGGTTGTGGTCAGTGGTTACGGCTGGTGCGGCCGTGGCGTGGCGATGCGCGCCAAGGGCTTGGGTTCGGACGTTATCGTCACGGAGATAAATCCGACGCGCGCACTCGAGGCCGTGATGGACGGCTTCCGCGTGATGCCGATGTCCGACGCTGCAAAGATTGGCGATGTCTTCATCACGGTGAGCGGAAACAAATCCGTGATCCGCGACGAGCACTTCAAAGCCATGAAGGACGGCGCGGTGGTCTGCAATTCGGGCCACTTTAATGTCGAGGTGGATATCCCAGCTCTGGAAAAGATGGCGCTCTCCAAGCGCACCACGCGCGATTTTGTCGAGGAATTCACCATGCGCGACGGCCGCAAGCTTTTCCTGCTCGGCGAAGGCCGGTTGATTAACCTTGCCGCCGCCGAGGGCCATCCTGCGGTCGTCATGGACATGAGTTTCGCCAACCAGGCCCTGTCGGCCGAATACATGTCCAAAAACGCCAAGAAGCTCGAGCCGAAAGTCTACCCGGTCCCGGAGGACATTGACCGTGCTGTCGCGCGGCTGAAGCTCGAGTCCATGGGCGTCTCCATCGACAAGCTCACGCCGGAACAGGAAGAGTATTTGTCGTCCTGGTCGGAAGGAACCTAGAAATTTAACGATTGAGTGATTTAGTGATTTCGGGAACGAAGACGCAAACCACTAAATGGCTAAATCACCAAATCACAAAATGATTCAATGAAAGACTTCGCGAAACGAGCGCTAGACACTGCCGTAGCCCTGGGGGCGAGTTACGCCGACGTCCGCGTGATGGACATCCGGCAACGCTACCTGGGTACGAAGAACGGCAAGCCATCGCAGGTCCGCGATTCCGAATCGTTTGGGATTGGCGTACGCGTAATCGCCGACGGCGCCTGGGGGTTTGCCTCGACGGATGACCTGACCACGGCCAATGCCGATCGGGTGGCGGCGCAGGCGGTGGAGGTGGCGCGCGCCAGCGCGCTCTGCAAGAAGCACGAGGCGAAGCTCGCGCCGGAGGAGAAGATCCAGGACCACTACGCCGGACCCTGCAAGATCGACCCGTTCGCGGTTCCGGTTTCGAATTGTCTCGACCTGATGCTCAAAGTGGACGCGGAGCTGCGCAAGGTGCCGGGCGTGACGCTCGCCGAAGCGGCCATGGACTTCCGGCGCATCGAGCAGCTATTTCTCTCCAGCATCGGTTCGGAAATTTACCAGGTCAAGACGCAGACCGGGGCCGGGTTTGTCGCCACCTCGTTTCACGATAACGAGATCCAGCGTCGCTCTTACCCCAATTCGTTCGGCGGGCAATACCAGACCAAGGGTTACGAATTGATCGAAGAATTGGACCTGCTGGGCCACGCTCCCCACATCGCGGAAGAAGCGGTAGCGCTCCACAAAGCGGACCAATGCCCCTCCGGCGTGCGTGACATTATTCTGGGCAGTTCGCAACTCGGCCTGCAGGTTCACGAGTCTATCGGGCATCCCATCGAGCTCGACCGCGTCCTGGGCACCGAGGCGAATTTCGCCGGCATGAGCTTCCTGACGCTGGAGAAACTAAACAGCCTCAAATACGCTTCCGATATCGTGAACGTCGTAGCCGACGCTACGCCTGCGCACGGGCCGGGGCTCGGAACGTTTGCCTACGACGACGAAGGCGTCCCGGCGCAGTGCACGCCCATTATCAAGGACGGGCTGTTCGTGGGTTATCTGACTTCGCGCGAGACCGCGGCCCAAATTGGCCAGCCGCGTTCGAGCGGCGCCATGCGTGCCGAAGGATGGAACCGCATTCCCCTCATCCGCATGACTAATGTCAGCCTGCTGCCGGGGAAGGGAACGCTTGAGGAACTGATTGCCTCAACCGACGACGGAATCTACATGGAGACCAACCGCAGTTGGTCAATCGATGACCGGCGCTACAACTTCCAGTTCGGCACGGAGATCGGCTGGGAGATCAAGGGGGGAAAGAAAGTGCGGATTCTGAAGAATCCGACCTACGCTGGAATCACGACCGATTTCTGGAATTCCTGCGACGCCGTTTGCGGGCCGGAAGAGTGGACCCTCTGGGGAACGCCTAACTGCGGAAAAGGCCAGCCGATGCAGACGATGGGTACAGGTCACGGCGCGTCGCCCGCGCGGTTCCGGAAGGTGCAAGTCGGAGTGGCATACAAGGATTGAGTCATTTCCTCATTGAGTCATTGATGCTTTGAAGTAGCTATCGCGGGAAGGGATCTGGCGGTGTCTTTCAATGTCCCAACGATCCGGTGAATCAACGAAAAAATGAACCTGAACCGACAGCGGGCCGAAGAGACTTTCAAGAGGGTTCTAAAGTACTCGACGGCCGATGAGACAGAAGCCATCATCAGTTCCGCGTCGTATTCCCTGACGCGCTTCGCCAACAACACCATCCATCAAAACGTCACGGAGGAAGGCGTTTCGCTTTCCGTCCGCGCCGTTGTGGATCATCGGACCGCGCGCGCCAGTACCAATAAACTCGACGAAACGTCCATTCGCCAGGTTTGCGAATCTGCGCTGGCGCTGGCCCGACTGCAATCCCCTGACCCTGACTTGCTTCCCATGCCCGGGGCGCAGATGTTCCGGGGAGTCGACCGCTTCCATGCCGAGACCGCTGCTCTGACGCCGCAAGCGCGCGCCGAGACCGTGCGCAACGTCATTGCTCGGGCGGAAAAGGACAAGCTGACCGCGGCCGGCATCTATTCCAGCGGCAGCTCTGCGACGGGTCTCTTCAATTCCCGTGGCCTTGCAGCGTTCCATGAAGAGACGGTCTCTGAGTTCTCGGTCACCATGCTGGGTGATTCCAGCTCGGGCTGGGCCAAGAAGACCTCACCCAACTGCCAGGAGCTGGAGCCGGAAGCGCGAGCCGATCGAGCGGCAGTCAAAGCCCTCGAAAGCCGCGAGCCTCGCGAGGCGCCTCCCGGTAAGTACACCGTGATACTGGAACCGGCTGCCGTCCTCGACCTGCTGGGGTTCCTCTTTTTCGACTTCGGCGGCCTGGCGGTGCACGAACAGCGCAGTTGCCTCACCGGGCGCGTCGGGCAAAAGATCTTTGGAAACAATATCAACGTTCGTGACGATGTCTATCATCCTTTGCAAGCGGGCGCGCCGTTTGACGGTGAAGGGATGCCACGCCAGCGCGTCATGCTGGTGGAGAAGGGTGTTGTCAAGGGCGTCGTTTACGCGCGGCAAACTGCCAAGCTGGTGGGCGCGGAACCTACCGGGCATGGCTTCCCGCTACCCAACGAGTTCGGCGAAGCGCCAATGAACATCGTCATGGAAGGCGGCAAAGCCAGCGTCGAGGATATGATCCGTTCTACCGAGCGCGGCCTGCTGGTGACGCGCCTGTGGTACATCCGCGAAGTCGATCCTTTTCAGAAAATACTTACCGGCATGACGCGCGACGGCACGTTTTGGATCGAAGGCGGAAAGCTTCAGCACGGAGTGAAAAACCTGCGCTTCAACCAGAGCGTCATCGAAATGCTCAACCATGTCGAACTGATGGGCCCTCCGCAACGCACCGCGGGCGAAGAATCGTTCGAGATGGTCGTTCCAGCCATGAAAGTGAGCGAATTCAGCTTTTCGTCTCTCACCAAATTTTGAGCTCGGCGTTTCGTTCCGGGCTGGGACACACGGTTGACTCTTGACACTTCGCCCGGCATGAAGCACACTCCGCTCCGTCTCTCGAGATGAAGGGCAACGCAACCAATCGACGAACGTTCATGAGAGAGGCTTGCGCGTTGGCGCTGGCGAGCTGCGTCCCCGACGCCTGGGCCAACGCTGCTTCCGAGGTCCTGCCCAATCCCGTTGGCTACGCCACGATTTCCTGGCGGGACAGAGAGATCGATCACGCGCTGGAGACGATCTCGATCCTCGGTTACAAGGGCGTGCAGATGCTCGGGTTCGTGCGCGAGAAATTTGCCGGGGCGCGCGCCGACGAGTTGCGCGACCGGCTGAAGTCCCTCCACCTCGAGGCCGTGACGTTGTCGTGTTCCGATGTGGATCTGAAGCCCGAGGATCCGCGCGACGAAACTGGGCAGGTTCGATCCTACGCGGCGTTTCAACAGCGGTTGGGAGGGAAGTATCTCCAGGTAACCGACGGCGGCGATCCACGGAAAACCTATTCAACCGAGACCATCCGCGAATTGGGCAAGCGTATGAACGCCATGGGAAAAATCGCGCAGGATGCCGGGCTGACGCTGGGCTACCACCCGCATGTCGGGACCATCGGCGAGACGCGCGTGGGTATGCAGCGGATGCTGGACGCCACCGACCCGCGCTACGTCAAGCTGATTGCCGACGTTGGCCATATGACGTTGGGCGGCGCCGATCCGGCGGAAGTCATCCGCACTTACCACGAACGGCTGATCTTCCTGCACTTCAAAGATGTGCGGAAGGACGCGATGGAACTGGCAAAGAACAGTCAAGGCGCGGTGAAGCGCGGGAAATATACTTTCTGCGAGATTGGTACGGGCACAGTCGATTTTCCCGCCATCGTTCAGGCCTTGCGTGATACGCAGTTCGCTGGCTGGATTATCGTCGAATTGGACGGCTACGAGCGCGGTCCCGGCGGCGCCGACGCCAGCGCGCGAACTAACAAGGAAGCCGCAGAGAAGCTGGGGTTCAGCGTGTAGAACTCGTTGTTCTTGCCTCGGATCGAAACTACGAATTACGAATTACGAAGTACGAAGGACCAAAGACCAAGGACTAAGAACTAAGGACGAAGGACTAAGGACCAACGGCTAAGGGCCAACGACGGGAATCGTTCAATCAATCCTTGAATCTCAAATCCTGAATCTCAAATCTCCGCCGCTGTCTCCCGACTCCTGAATCCTGAATCCTGAATCCTGAATCCTGAATCCTGAATCCTGTTCTCCCCTCCTTGACAGTTTCGCGCGCGGAATGCTAGAAACGTAAATAGTCCTCTGTGGCGCTATCGTCTAACGGTTAGGACGGAGCCCTCTCAAGGCTCAAATACGGGTTCGATCGCTCGTCAACTTCCGTGACGGCAATGCGCGCCTTGTCACCGATGCGTAGTGTTCTTCCTACCCACTTCAATTCGTCGAACGCCTCGCCGCTCGTGAGGTCCACCAGAAGGCTGGGCCGAAAACGCCAAGCGTTCTCTTTGGTTCCGGTTTCTTCCGCGATGCGCGCGACCGTTTGCCGGCTGATCAGCGAGACGGGGGCGACATCGTACGAGCCGCGGTAGTCGCGCAGCAGAAAGAGGGCTCTGCCGGACCGCGCCTCGAGCGCCTTGCGAAGTTCGTCGCTGGCAACAGGCCACTTTTCGCCACTCGCGGTAGTAACGGTCACCGACACATCCGGGGTACCCGACTTCTCGACGGCGGTCTGGTAACGCAGCAACTCCGGCAACTCACGCGCCGTCAGCCATGGAAACGAGCTCCGCGACGCAGCCTGAACGAATGCGTAGCGCCGGTCTTCTTCAAAGCCCTGCAGCGTCAGCATCGTCGATGCCCTCGCCTCGCCCTGCATCGATTTCACCGGATACCGCGCCAGCTGACGAATTACACCCACAGATTGCATAGCGCCCTTCCCTCCGTGTTGAAAGAACTGCCCTTGTACTGGGGCCGCATTATACCTCCACTGGGGGCGGCGAGCCCGGCGGCGTTTTCCCTTGACAAATCTATTCCCTCAGAGTTATATTCCATCAGTGGAATGAGAGGTTGAATACACGGATGAATTCGAGCAGTGGTGGAACACTCTGACCATGGAGGAGCAGGAAGAGGTCGAGGCGAAAGTAGAGTTGCTGGAGGAATTCGGCCCGACCTTGCCGCGGCCGCACTCGGACGTGGTTGTTTCATCGAGGCACGCGAACATGAAGGAACTGCGTGCCCACGTGCAGCGGAGTCAGATCCGAATCCTTTACGCATTCGACCCCCCCGCACGGCACTTCTTTTGATCGGCGGTGTCAAGACGGGAAATTCCCAATGGTATGAGCAATTTGTTCCTGTTGCCGATCGATTGTTTGACGAGCATTTGGAACAACTTAAGGAAGAGGGAAGAAAGCATGGCACATAAATTCAATTCGCTTCGTGCCAAAATGGCATCCGAGTCGCTTGCGCGAGCTCGCAAGAAGGCCGAGAGCTATAAGCGGGAAATGGCGCTGGATGAACTGCGCGAGGCCCGAAAACTAACACAGGAACGGCTGGCCGAAATCCTCGGAGTCAAGCAGGCGGCCGTCTCCAAAATGGAGCGCCGCGCCGACATGTATATCAGTACCCTCATGGCCGTCGTCGAGGCGATGGGTGGGAGATTGCTCATCGAAGCCGTGTTTCCCGAGGGCAAAGTCCCCATTCGCCAGTTCCGCAAGCTCGCCAAAGCTGGTTGAATTCCCGATATCACAAAGCGATGTCTGCGCACCGCGCAAAGGCTAGACACAAAAAATATTGAAACTTTGAGCGGTCGCGCTGTGTCAGTACAAAGTGAAGGATGTCGGACATCAGATAGCGTGGTGGACAAATGCGCCGATGGATCATCCATTCAGCGCTGCTCCTTATCCTGCTTGGGCTCGTTCTCGCCCGCTACACTCGGAAGCCCCACTCCCAGGGCATAGCGGTATGGTTGGATAGCATGGAGTGTGGGGGAACTGACGCCGGAACTGTCAGCAGAGGAGCGATCCTTCTACGAGTTAGCGAGGATGGACAGACATTCTTGAATTCGGAAAGCGCTCCGCGTCCCCGTCTTCCGACACTTCTTTCTCATATCTATAGCACTCGAGTTCGAAGGATATTGTTTTTTGATGCGGCTTACTCCACTTCGTACCAGAACGCGCTCCAAATTTTGGCTGAGTCCCAGTCAGCCGTGGAAGGCCTCAATTTGGTTCTAGTTACGCCTGCTGTCCAGAAGAAGTGCGGCTCGCTTTGGGCCCCGATTACCGACTACTTACCTAGCAAGGGTAACCCCGCTACCACAGGCTCAAAGTCTCGCTAGACTCTGGGTTTGCCCTCTACAACCCGCCACAAGCTCGGCGGTCATTGAACCGGCCCTACTTTTTCTTCGGCCGGAAGAGGTGGGTCGATTGGCCGAAGAAGACTTCGGCGGATTCCATGAGGGTTTCGGAAAGGGTCGGGTGGGGGTGAATGCTGAGCTTAAGGTCGCTGGCGGTGGCGGACATCTCGACGGCGAGAACGCCTTCGGCGATCAACTCGCCCGCGCCGGGGCCGGCAATGCCCACGCCGAGGATGCGTTCGGTTTCGGGATCGAGAATCAGCTTGGTGACGCCGTCCGAGCGGTCGAGCGTGGTGGCGCGCCCGGAGGCGCCCCAGGGAAACCTCGTGACATTGATGGGAATATTCTCATTCTTCGCCTGTGTCTCGGTCAATCCGCACCAGGCGATTTCGGGATCGGTGAAAACCACGGCGGGAATGGCGAGCGGCTCGAACGCCACTTTGTGCCCGGCGATCACTTCGACCGCCACGCGCCCTTCGTGCGAAGCCTTGTGAGCGAGCATCGGCTCGCCCGCGACGTCGCCGATAGCGAAGATCGCCGGATCGTTCGTGCGGCGCTGCAAATCCGTTTTGATAAATCCCTTCGAGTCAACCTCGACCTTGGTATTTTCCAGCCCGGGGATATCCGAATTGGGTTTGCGCCCGACGGAAACTAGAACCGTTTCGTAAACCTGCTCATCGGCGGGCGCTTCCGTGCCCTCGAATTTAATACGCAGGCCGTCCTTCACTTCCTTTGCCGACGCCACCTTGGTGTTGAGCATCACCGATTTGCAGATTGTCCCAATCCGCTTGGCAAGCGGCGTTACGAGGTCGCGATCCACGCCGGGCAGCAGGCCATCCATCATCTCCACGACAGAAACATGACTGCCAAGCGCCGCATAAACGCTGCCCAGTTCCAGCCCGATGTAACCGCCGCCGACCACAAGCATCGTTCTGGGGAGGTGGTTCAGCGCGAGTGCTGCGGTTGAATCGAGCACGCGTGGACTATTGTTGGGGAAAACCGAAAGCGTCGCCGGCCGCGAGCCGGTGGCGAGAACGATGTTGTCGAAAGAGAGCTTCTCTTCGCCGCCCGATGTTTTCTGAACGCGCAGCGTGTGGGAGTCCACCAAACTGGCGCGACCCTGGAGGTATTTGACCGCGCGCTGCTTCGAAAGTTGGCCGAGCCCGCCGGTCAGCTTCTTGACCACACCCTGGCCCCAGGCGCGGAGCTTGGCGAGATCGATTTTCGGCTCGGAGAATTCGACTCCCCAGTTGGCAGCGTGGCGCGCTTCGTTCAAGACTTCGGCAACGTGGAGTAAGGCCTTTGACGGGATGCAGCCGTAGTAGAGGCAGACGCCGCCGGGGTTCGTCTCGGCGTCGATGAGCGTCACCTGCATTCCAAGGTCGGCGGCGAGAAACGCCGCGGCATATCCGCCCGGTCCCGCGCCTACCACGGCTAATTTTATCGGATTGGATTGTTCACTCATCGTTGCGCTCCATATAGATACTTGCCCTCACCTGTCCACCTATCGGCGGACACCCTCTCCCGATGGGAGAGGGCCAGAATTCAGAACAATGTCGGTGCCGTCTCCCCGTGGAGAGGCCTGTGATGCAAAGCTATGTCTTACCCGCCCTCTCCCTCTGGGAGAGGGGCAGGGGTGAGGGGACTCGCACAAGAATTTGGTTCGCCGCTACCCATCGAGCGCCAGCAGGAACGGCTGCTCGAAGGCTTCGACAATCCAGCGCAGGAATCGCGCCGCGTCGGCGCCGTCGATGATCCGGTGATCGTAGGAAAGCGACAGCGGCAGCATCAAACGCGGCTGGAAGAGTCCGTTGACGAAGACGGGTTCCGTGCGTCCGCGCGAGATGCCCAGAATCGCCACTTCCGGCCAATTGACGATGGGCGAGAAATGCGTGCCGCCGATGCCGCCCAGATTCGAGATCGTGAACACGCCGCCTTCCATCTCTTCCAGCGCGGTCTTGCGATTGCGTGCGCGCTCCGCGATTTGCGCCAATTCCACCGAGAGTTCGAGGATGTTCTTCTTGTCGGCGTCACGAATCACCGGCACAAGCAGGCCGCGGTCCGTGTCCACGGCGACGCCGATGTGGACGTACTTCTTATAGACAATCTCCTCGCGCCCCAAATCCACGCTCGCGGCGAACTGAGGAAAGGTTTTGATCCCCGCCGCCACGACCTTCACAGCAATGGCCGAAAGGGTGAGCTTTCCGCCCGCCGCCGCCACGCGCGCTTCCTGCTTCTTGCGAAGCTGTTCGAGCTCAGTGATGTCGGCTTTGTCGTGGTTAGTGACGTGAGGGATCGTGGACCACGCGTGGGAGAGATGCTCAGCGGTTTTGCGACGTACGCTGCGCATCGGCTGGCGGTCGATTTCGCCCCACCGGGAAAAGTCGGGAAGCGGAACGGCCGGAGTTGGCGCGCCGGGCGCCGCTGCGCCACCCCTCGTCATTAACGCCTTCACGTAGGCTTTGACGTCTTCTTCCTTAATCCGTCCGCCGGGGCCGGTGCCGGTAACAGCAGCGATTTCAACACCCAGTTCGCGCGCCAGCCTGCGGACCGATGGAGTCGCAGGAGCCGCAACTCTCGGCGCCTTCGGCTCGGCCGCGGGGCGAGCCGGGAGCGGCTTGGCGGCGGGGGGCGGGGCGGGGGCAGCCTTGACCGGCCTCTCCGTGGCCTTCGGGGCGACCGGCGCTTTCGCGGGCGAAGGGGTCGTTGGGGGTTTTGCCGTCCCAGCCGCCGGAGCCGGCGTCTCTCTCTTTTCGGCCTTCGCGGCGCTGCCTTCCTCAATGGTAATGATGAGCCCGCCCACCTGCAGTTTCTGGCCTTCCTTCACATGGACCGCGGTTACGGTCCCGCTCGACGGGGCAGGAACCTCAATGGTCGCCTTGTCCGTTTCGAGCTCCACCACCGGCTGGTCTTTGGAAATCGAGTCACCGGGCGAGACGAGGACTTTCAGCACATCACCAGCGGCAATGTTCTCGCCCAATTCCGGGAGTCTGAATTCAGTTGCCATGTCTGAATGGCCCTCTATGTCAGAACGGGGTTGACCTTCTCTGGGTTGATTTCCAACTCGCGCATCGCCTCCTGAACAACCTCGGGTTTGACCTTGCACTCTCGGCTAAGCGCGGCAAGCGTTGCCACGGTGATATGACGAGCATCGACTTCGAAGAAATCGCGCAACGCGGCGCGCGACTCGCTCCGGCCAAAGCCGTCTGTCCCGAGCGACACAAGCCTCCCGGGCACCCAGCGCGAAATCGAGTCAGGCAGTGCCTTCAAGTAGTCCGAGGCGGCCACGAAGACCCCCGGCGCATCTTTCAGGCAGGCGGTGACGTAAGGAACTCGCGGCGTCTCGCCGGTGTGCAGATGGTTCCAACGCTCGGTGTCGTGACCGTCGCGATAGAGTTGCTTGTAGCTCGTGACGCTCCAAACGTCGGCGGCAACGCCATACCGATCGGCCAGAATTCGCTGGGCTTTGAGCGCCTCATTCAGGATGGCTCCGCTGCCCAAGAGCTGCGCGCGCAATTTCGACGAAGGATTCTCCGCGGGCCTGACACGGTACATGCCTTTGAGGATGCCGTCAGCCGAATCCGCAGGCATCGCCGGCATTTCGTAATTCTCATTCATCAGCGTGAGGTAATAGAAAATGCTTTCGCCGTCGTCGTACATCCGCCGGATGCCTTCCTGAATGATGACCGCGATTTCGTAAGCAAACGCGGGATCGTAAGCCAGCAAGTTGGGGACGGGATAGGCAAGCAGTTGACTTTGACCGTCCTGATGCTGCAACCCTTCGCCGGCCAGCGTGGTCCGCCCGGCGGTTCCCCCCAACAGGAATCCCCGTGTGCGCGAGTCGGCGGCAGCCCAGATGAGGTCACCGATGCGCTGGAAGCCGAACATCGAGTAATAAATGAAGAACGGGATGGCGTTGATCTTGTATGTCAGGCAAGCCGTTCCCGCGGCGATGAACGAAGCCATCGAGCCGGCTTCCGTAATGCCTTCCTCCAGGATCTGCCCGTTCTTCGCTTCCTTGTAGTAGAGCAGGGTTTCCTTGTCCACGGGCTCGTAGAGCTGCCCGGCGTGCGAGTAGATGCCGACCTGGCGGAAGAGCGCTTCCATCCCAAACGTCCGAGCCTCATCGGGGACAATGGGGACGATCAGCTTGCCGATTTCCGGGTGGCGCAGGAGCTTCGAGAGCATGCGCACGAAGGCCATGGTCGTGGACGCTTCGCGGCCTTCGGTGCCCTTGTAGAACTCTTCGAAAGTATTCTCCAGGTCCACTTCCAGCTTTACACAATGGAGCGTGCGCGCGGGGACGTAGCCGCCCAGGGCGCGGCGGCGCTCGTGCAAATACTGCATCTCGGGGGAATCGTCGGGCGGGCGATAAAAGGGAGCCTTAGCGACTTCTTCGTCGGAAATAGGAATGCCGAAGCGGCTGCGAAACTCGCGCAGTTCGTCTTCGTTGAGTTTCTTCTGCTGGTGAGTGATGTTTTTACCTTCGCCGGCCTCGCCAAGTCCATAGCCTTTGATCGTTCGGGCGAGGATGACGGTGGGGGAGCCTTTGTGCTCGACCGCGGATTTGTATGCGGCATAAACCTTTTCGGGATCGTGGCCGCCGCGGCGGAGCTTGCTGATCTGCTCGTCGGAGAGATTTTGGACCATTTCCAGAAGTTGCGGGTGGGCGCCGAAAAAGTGCTGGCGAATGTACGCGCCGCTCTCCACCGAATAGCGCTGATACTCGCCGTCCACGATTTCGCCCATACGTTTGGCCAGGAGGCCATCCTTGTCATTGGCCAGCAACGAGTCCCAGTCGTCGCCCCAGAGAACCTTGATGACGTTCCAGCCGGCGCCGCGGAAAATCGCCTCGAGTTCCTGAATGATGTGACCGTTGCCGCGCACGGGGCCGTCGAGCCGTTGCAGATTGCAGTTGATGACGAAGATGAGGTTGTCGAGCTTCTCGCGCGAAGCGAGGGTGATGGCGCCGAGCGATTCAGGTTCATCGGTCTCGCCGTCGCCTAGAAAGGCCCAGACTTTGCGGTCGGAAGGTTCCTTCAGACCGCGATCCTCGAGATAGCGGATGAAGCGCGCCTGGTAGATCGCCATGATGGGGCTGAGCCCCATCGAAACGGAAGGGAACTCCCAGAAGTTGGGCATCAGCCAGGGGTGAGGATAAGAAGAAAGCCCGCCCCCGGCTTTCAGTTCGCGCCGGAAATTCTCAAGCTGTTCGACGGAGATGCGCCCTTCCAGAAACGCCCGGGAGTAAATCCCTGGGGAAGCGTGGCCTTGGAAATAGATGATGTCGCCATCGCCGTTCGCGCCTCGCGCACGGAAGAAGTGATGGAATCCAACTTCATAGAGCGTGGCGGCGGAAGCATAAGTCGAAATATGCCCGCCGATGCCGCTCGATTCGCGGTTGGCTCGCACCACCATGGCCATGGCGTTCCAGCGGATCAAGCTTTTGATACGCCGCTCGATTTCCCGATTTCCGGGGTAAGGCGGCTGCTTGCCAGCGGGAATCGTGTTGATGTAAGGGGTGTTGGCGGTGAAGGGAATTGGCACCCCGGCTTTGCGGGCGTGGACCTGCAACTCGCGCAACAGCCGCGCGACGCGCTCCGGCCCGCTCTGCTGCAATACGTAGTCGAGGGATTCCCGCCACTCGCGGGTTTCGGTGATTTCCAGGTCTGTAGGTTCCACACGCGGTGTGTCGCTCATGCTTATTAGATTCCTTCTGGCGCGATCACGACTCTGCTCGCGGCAGTCGTCCGGTTTGCGGGCTCCACTGAGGATTACCCATTGGCTAGGGACGAGCCGCCCTCGAGGCGATGTAGACGATCATCACGCGAAACAATAAGCATATCACGATCTGAGATTCAGGAGGGGCCGCGGTAGTTGAAGAACCAGGGCTAATGCGGACGTTCCTTGGGGTCGTTTTTCTTGAGCTTCTGGAAGGTGGCCCAGGCCGCTTGGGCCCTCTTCGCGTCGCCCTGGCGCCGGTAGATTCTCCCCAGAACATAATGCGGCTCGGCGTAATCCGGTTTGTGTGCGGCGCCCTTTCATATTCGCTCTTGGTGCATCCACATGGTTGCCATTTCACGGGCGAACTTCGATAGTTCTCAACATCTCCAACTGCCGCTCCGCGCGGCGTTTCTTGATATCTTCGAAACGTTGGGTCTGCGCGGCGGCGCGTGCGTCCTTCATCCGCTGGTATAGCACCAGGAGATTGAAATTCGCACTGTAATTGTCGGGGTCGAGCTCCAGAGCCTGATTGAAGTATTTCTGGGCGGCTGCGAAATCCCGCTGCTTCATGTGCAAGACGCCGAACTCTGCCAGGGCGTCGGGGTATTGGGGGCGAGACTGCAATGCCAGTTTCAACTCGCGTTGAGCGAGTTCCCTGTCGCCTTCTTGATTCGCTATGCGGCCGAGGTAGTAGTGGGCGCCCGCCGCTGTCTCCTTGAATCCGGCCACGGCCCGGAAATGTTTCTTGGCTTCATCGTAATCACGGCTGAAGAAATAGGTTGCGCCCAGCGAGAAGTTGCCGCGAGGGTCTTGCGGCTTCAGCTCGCAATACTTCTGGAACGGCGCAATCGCCTCACTGGGATCCTTGCGCTGCAGCGCCACAGCCCCGAAAGCGTAATTGTAGTAGGGGTTGTTCGGGTTGAGGCTGAGGGCTTTCTTGAGAGCCACGTATGCTTCCTGCGCCAGGTTTTCTTCCACACATACCATGCCAAAAAAGAAGTGGACCGACGCGTTTTCCGGTTCAAGGTCCCTGGCGTGAGCAAGGTACCCGAGAGCGCCCTTCCGGTCGCCCAGTTTGTAGGCCGCAAGAGCTAAATCGAGGAGCAGAGGCACCGAATTGCCTTCTTCCTGAACGAGTTTCTCCAGCGTGGCTCGCGCCTTTTCCCACCTTTCCTGCTGTTTGTAGATCTGAGCGAGTTCCCGCAACGAACGCGCTGAGGCGAGGTTTCGATTTACGAGCCCTTCGAGCAAGGCGATACTCAGGTCAGTCATCCTGCCGCGCTTGACCCGGGGCAGAGCGGACAAGACGTCCGCCTCGCTGAGGTCGGGAGCTCCCAAGAGGCGCTTGGCGGCGTCATTCGCTTGGGCGGTCTCGCCCAGCCCGGCCAGACTCGCCACCCGCAAGGCTAAGGCTTGGGCTCGCCCCTGGGCGTCGGAAGGGAGCCGAGCGAGATGTGTCAGCGAGGCTTGGAATGACCCTTGGCGCTCAAGCAAGACGGCCGTCTGGTAGTTCGCCTCGACGTTCGCTGGTTCAAGCTCCAACAGACGCCGATAGGTGTCGAGGCCTTTCTGGGTTGCTTGTGGGTCTTTGGCGGCGTTCTCCTGATAAAGGTGGCCCAGGTTTATGTAGGCGCCGGTGAAGCTTGGAGCCAGCCGGATGGCTTGCCTGAAATCCGCTTCCGCTGCCAGGTAGTCGCCTTCTCTAGCTGCGACGACTCCCAACAGATTGAAATAACCCGGGTGCCGCGCGAGTTTTTCCCGCACTCCATTAAGCAAACGATGAGCCTGGGCGACGTCGCCCTGCTGCACGAGTTCCTGCGCGCGTTTCAGTGTTTCCTCAGGCTGCTCCGGCATTAGCTGTGGATAAGAAGGAGATTTCGTCAAAGCCAATAAGGCAATGGCTGCTGCGAGCACACTCGGCAATTTGGCGGGACCTGGCCGCAAACTCATTTTCTCTCGCTCATCTTGCCTTGAGAAGTGATGGCCATGCAAGAGTCGGTTTCTTCTCCCTCTGGACACGCTCCCCGCAAGGTCGTACACTTTGCCATTCCAGGTCTTTTATTGAGATGCCCTACCCGCTCACGAGCGGAAAACAGACCGTTGGAGGCTAATATGCAGAACTCAAGGATGCAGGCCGGTGGCTGGTTCGCTGCTGCCGCACTTGTGGTAACCTTTGCGCCGGCCGCATTTGGGTTTCAAGTTGATACGCGCTGGAAGATTCACGATACCACTCGGCCGCACCCGCCCATTATCACCCCAGGTACCGCCAGCACCCAGGAGAAGCCCGGCACACCGCCGTCGGACGCCAACGTACTTTTCGACGGAAAGGACCTGTCGAAGTGGCAGACCGCGACCGGGCAGCCCGCGAAGTGGAAGGTCGAAAACGGGTATATGGAAGTGGTGGCAAAGAGCGGTCCAATCCAGACCAAGGAGAGTTTTGGAGATTGCCAACTCCACGTTGAATGGGCCTCGCCCGATCCGCCCCACGGGGAGGATCAGGATCGGGGCAACAGCGGCGTGTTCCTGATGGGCCTCTATGAAATCCAGGTTTTGGATTCCTACCAGAATGTCACGTATGCGGACGGGCAAGCCTCGGCGGTCTATGGGCAGTACCCGCCGCTGGTGAATGCTTCGCGTCCCCCGGGCCAGTGGCAGACGTATGACATCATTTTCCACGGGCCGAGGTTCGATAAGGACGGCAAGCTGCTTCGTCCGGCGCGAGTGACCGTCATGCACAACGGAGTCCTGACCCAGGATAATGTGGAACTTACCGGGCCGACCGCCCACAAGGCGCGTCCACCGTACGAGCCTGGGCCGGACAAGCTTCCTCTCAGCTTGCAGGACCACAACCATCCGGTCCGATACCGGAATATATGGATCCGGGAACTGGCGACGAAAGGCCAGTAACCGTCAGACTATAAAAGGCTTACAAAAGGGAGAGATGGATAAAGACGTAGCTCCAAGTCAGCCGAATAAGCCCTTGGCGGGCACTTGCCGCCACGACTGGCGGGCGCAGGTGACCACATACACAGTGGCGGAGGTTTGCCCACTGTGCCGTCTGTTTCGGTATAAGTCGAGCCCTACCGCCGACTGGGAATATCGCGCCCCGATTCCTATCGGCAAATTGGATGTGGGCTAGGGGATAATGATCACGCCCACGCAGGCTGGCGGGGCAGGGTCTGAGGGTAGAGTTTCAGGAGCATGAACTGAAAATTTTTTGGCAGGCACATCACACCAACATACTGGGGCGGCGGAGGCGTAGGCCACAACAGCTTGCGGAAATCGGCCCCAAAACCCCCATGTAAGCCCCATAATTTACCAAGAAACCCATAATACATACAAAAAAACACTTGACAACCCAAAACCTATCAGCGTATAAGCCAAGCCATCGACCCCGTTTCCCGGGGTTCTTCAACTGATTGGTTATTCCTGAGTCAGTTATGATCGTTGAGGGGGGCCTTAACACAGGCTGCCGTTATGGCTGAAATCCGAGAGGTCATGGACATTCGCGAGGCGTCGGACTACCTCGGAGTGTCCAGAGAAACGCTATATAAATACGTCTATGAAGAGCGGATTCCCGCCTTCAAGCTGGGAAACCGCTGGAAGTTCAAGAAGACCGTCCTCGACCGCTGGATGGAGCGTCAGAGCACGCAACGCGAGGAGCGCACCGGGCGAAAGCTGCGCGCGGGCGCCCGTTAGGGAGCAGCGCAAATGTTTGGAATGGGAAAACCGAAAGGCCTGGTAGGGCTAGACATTGGGTCCAGTTCCGTAAAGGTCGTGGAACTCAAGAAGAAGGGTTCCGATTACGAGCTGGTAAGCCTGGGGATGGAGAGCTTGGGCCAAGACACCGTGGTCGACGGCGCCATCATGGATTCCTTCTCGGTCGCCAACGCCATCGAGAAGATCTTCACCGAGCACAAGATCAAGACCAAGGTTATCTCGACCGCGGTTTCGGGGCATTCCGTCATCGTGAAGCGGATTATGGTGAACGCCGCCTCAGAAGAAGAAGTCGCCAACGCCATTCCCTATGAAGCCCAGCAGTATATTCCTTTTGATATGGCCGACGTGTTCATGAGTTACGAGGTGTTGGGACCGGCGCAGGCGGGCCCGGGCTTCGACGTGATGCTGGTGGCGGTCAAGCGTGACAAGATTCTCAATCACACGAACGTAGTCAGCCAGGCGGGAAAAGAAGCGAGGGTGGTGGAGATTGACGCTTTTTCGCTGCAGAACGCCTATGAGGTTAACTACGAGCCCCCTCCTGACCGGATGACCGCCCTACTGAATATTGGCGCCAGCCTCATGAATATCAACATCGTTCGAGGCGGAGTGCCCTTGTTCACGCGTGACGTTTCCGTAGGCGGCAATCAATACACCGACACGCTGCAGAAGGAGCTGGACCTCAGTTTCGAAGACGCCGAGAAACTCAAGCAGGGCCAGGAGGTGGGTACGGTTTCGGCGGATGCCAAGACCCCCCACATCCGATCCGTTTCCGAAATCCTTCTCTTGGAAGTCCAGAAGACCTTCGATTTCTTCCGGCAGACGACCACAGCCGAGAACATCCACCAGATCTATGTAGCGGGAGGCACCGCCAAAATCGAGGGTTTGGTGGACCTGTTCAAATCGGAGTTCAACGTGCCGGTAGAAATTCTTAATCCTTTCCAGAGGATTGAAATCAACCCCTCCAAGTTCGATAGCGGCTATATCAACGACATCGCGCCTCGCATGAGCGTTGCCGTTGGACTGGCCTTGAGGAGCTTTGACACGCCATGATCAGAATCAACCTGCTGGGAGTCGCCAAGCCGGTAAAAGCTGCCCCCACGCCCACCTCGGCGGGGCGGCAAGCCCTGATTTTCGGAGTTGCCGCGCTCGTCGCCTTCGGGGTGGTGGGCTTCCTGTACTGGATCTGGACCAACCAGATCAACGATCTGAACAAGAAGATCGCCGACGAGAAGCGCGAAGCAGACCGCCTGGCCCAGATCCGGGCGGAAAACCAGCGTTATGTGGCCCAGCGCCAGCAACTCGAGCGGCGCATTAACACGATTCAGGCGTTGCTCAACGCCAAAGCCGGGCCCGTGGACTTCATGACTTATCTCGCGTCGGTCGCCACGCACAACAGCGATCTTTACCTCTTGACCGTAACGCCTGAGGGACCGCGCGTCGTTATCAAAGGGCAGTCCAACACCGTCGAGTCCATTGCCAACTTCATCGCCAATCTGCAAAGCTCCGGCCGCTTCCAGGACGTTCAACTACGGCAATACTTCCAGGACGATCAGTACCAGCGGTTGTCCTTCAAGTTCAATATCGACTGTCTCTATAAGATGCCAGTGGCGCAGGCGCCTGCGGCGACGGGACAACCCGGGGCGGGGCCAGCGACGCCGGCTCGGCAGGCGGGCTTCTAGGGGAGAACGACAATGGCTAAGAGTTTCAATGATCTTCCAGCAAACGTCCAAGCGGTGATTCTCGCCATCATCCCGCTCGGCCTGGCAGGCGCAGTCTTTTACCTGTACGTATTCCCGCTCTCTGCGAAGAAGACGGCTATGCAGGCGGAGTACACGCGGCTGCGCGCTGAGAACCAGAAGAACCAGGCGGTGGAGCGCGAGAGGACCGAACTGCTGAACCGCATCGCGCAACTCGAGAAGCAGTTGGAGACGCTCCGCACGATCGTTCCGGACGAGCCCGATACCGACGAATTCGTGCGCATGGTTTACGACACAGCCCGAGGTTCGGCGATCTATATGCGCAATTTCACCGCTCAGCCTCTGGTGACCCGCGACTACTACATGGAAATGCCCTTCAGCGTGAAGATCGACGGGACCTACTACCAGATGTTGAGTTTCTTTGACCGGCTGGCAAAACAGCAGCGGATTGTCAGTGTTTCGGGTCTGGCCTTGGGGCCGCCGGCTACCGGGGGTGGAGGGACGTTCACGATCCTCCCTTCCGAGACGGTGGGGGCAAGCTGCGTCATAACGACTTTCTACAATAAACCGGCGGCGCCTGCGGGGCCGGCGAAAAAGAAATAACTCAGGATGACAGACATGGTCAAACATCGGCGAAGTCGCAGAATCAGGACGGATTGGTTTCTGCTTGTGGCCGGAACACTGGTGTGCACAGTAGGCTGGGGTGCTGGCGTGCCAGTTCCGCAGCCCGAAGCGGAGGCTGCCGCGCAGACGGCGCCCAGCAAGCCCGCTGCGGCGCCAGCGGTGAAGCCCAAGGCCGCAGCTCCCAAGAAGACAGCCGTGAAGAAAGCGGCGGCCAAGAAGACCAGTGTCGCGCCCACCGCGGCCAAGGACCTGAGCCCGGCCGCAGTCGCAATTAAAAGGGACCCCTTCAAGCTGCCAGGTCCTCCGGCAGCGGCGCAAGGCGCGCCGGAGCAGGTTCTGGGACCTCTTCCGCCCGGATCTCGCGGCCTGCTGATCAACCAGTTGCGGCTGGAGGGGATTGTTCGGCTGGATACGACCAACACCATGATTGCGGTGGTGGACAACAATACGAACCGCGCCTATTTTCTGCGCGAAAACGACGCGGTCTACGACGGTGTAGTGAGCAAGATTACTCCTGACTCAGTCACTTTCAAGCAGAACTACTCGGAACCCGGGGGTCCATCCGGCGTTCGCGACGTGGTCAAACGGCTGAGTCCGGGCCCTGGAGAAGGCAGATGAGACGAAAAGCTATCCTTTCACTCACGATGATCGGGTTGATTCTGGGGACGGTCTCCGTCGCTCAGAGCCGGGACGCTGCAACCACGCCGGTGGCGAGTCTGCGGGCCATTACCACCGCGAGTGGCGCGGCTGCCCCGCAACTCCTTCTGCGAATTGTCGGCCCCTATTCGTTCCAGCCGGTTCGGGCAACCGGGGATTCCTTGCTCCTCGACCTGAAAGGTGTCAGGAATGGCGGGGTCGCCAAAGACGGCGAGTTGCAGGGCGGGGTGTTTGGCGGCTATCACCTGCTGCAGTATTCCGATGCCAATGGCGCGCCCGTCGCCAGGCTGCAACTGAGTCTCAAGCAGCCGGCGTCCATCAAAATTGATAAGGAAGAGTCCGGGTTGCGGCTGACCGCTGGCGCAGATTCCAAGGCAAGCTCGCCCTCCGCCGTAGCGGAACCCGTGCACTCGGCGCCTGCCAAGACTCCAACTCGTACGGTGGCGAGCCAGCCCGTTCCCGACGGCCCGGTGGCGGTGTCCGGCATCACCATTAAGTCCGCTCCTACCGGCGAAACGTATGTTGACATCGCGACAAGCCGCGCGGGCGCCTACAACGTCCTGCACCTTTCCAGCCCCGAGCGTTTGGTGTTGGATTTTGAAGGGGCTCGGACTGCAACTGCGCAGCGTTCCTTTAACGGAAACTCGCCGTGGGTGAAGTCCGTCCGCGTGGGCCAGTTCCGTGAAAAGCCGGCAGTGGCACGTGTTGTCGCCGATCTGGTGGGGAATCCCTCCTTCGACGTCCACGCACAGCCGGGTGGGGTGCGCGTTGAAATAAGATCGCGCTCTGCGGCGAAATCGGCCGCGGCTCCTCTCCCTTCTGCGCCGTCCGTCCCCGTCTTGAAATCTCCGGATAAGCCCGTGGAGGTGGCTAAATCTGTCGCGCCTCCTGTGGCCGTTGAGTCCATCGAGAAACCGGCGGCACCGGTTGAAAAGCCAGCCGAGGCGCAGGAAGCACCGAAGCCCGTAGCGCTGGCCATTCCATCCCACACTGCCGTTGATATCCAAAGCCTCCTTCCTACTTCCGGAAATTCGCCCGCAGCGGCTGCATCGCCCAAGCCGGAGGCTCCTGGCGAATCGCCCGAAGCCGTTCAGGCTGCGCGGGCCGCGTTGACGATGGGAACGGCCGGGGCCGTTTACTCCTCGCCCCAGGGCCTGCCCGCCGGGCAGGAACAGCCCAAATACACCGGCGAGCCCATCTCGCTGAATTTGAAGGATGTTGACCTGAAGGACTTCTTCCGCCTGATTCACGAAATCAGCGGCCTCAACATCATCGTTGATCCGAACGTGACAGGGAACGTGACGCTGGTCCTGGACGCGGTACCGTGGGACCAGGCGCTCGACATCGTTCTTAAGAACAACCGCCTGGGGAAGACGCTGGAAGGCAACGTTCTCCGAATTGCCCGTGTTGAGACGATCACCGCGGAGCAGGAAGCGACCCTCAAGTTGGCACAAGCTCGAGAAGATGCGCAGCCCCTGGTGACGGTCTTCCGGCCCGTGAACTACGCCAAGGCCACGAACATTTCTACTATGCTGAAGTCTTGGGTGGGCGGTGGCGCACTGAGCAAGCGCGGCAACATCCTGGTGGATGACCGGACCAATACCCTGATTGTTTCCGATATCCAGACGCAGATTCCGGTCATTGAGTCCATCATCTCCCGGCTCGACAAAAAGGCCAAGCAGGTTTCCATCGAAGCTCGAATCGTGCGCGCCAATTCCGACTTCTCGCGGAGTCTCGGTGTGGCGTTGGCCGCCAGCTACAACAACCGCACCGGCACTACGGTTATGGGAGCTGCTTCCGGAGCTAACACGAATACCGGAATCGTCGGCGGCACGAGCCCGGGGACGGTCAAGGCGTCGGACATTTCAGGCTTTGGGGTGTACGCAATCTCCAATGCCGGGACCCGCTACATGATCAACGCGGCGATTGCAGCGGCGGAAACCAAGAGCCAGGCCAAGACCATCTCCCGGCCTTCGATTGTGACTCAGAACAACGTTCCGGGGACCGTGCAACAAGGGAGTCAAATCCCCATCCAGACCACGATCAACAACACCATCAGTATTCAGTACGTGAATGCAAGTCTGACCCTGAGGGTAACGCCCCAGGTCACCGAGGATGGCAACATCTTCCTGGACATTCAGGTGACGAACGCACAGCCCGGCGCCGTGCTCACCTCGGCCGGCCCCAGCATCAATACTCAACAGGCGACGACCCAAGTGCTGGTCCCGGACGGCGGGACGGTCGTCTTCGGCGGTGTCACGGTGGCCTCGCGGACCAAATCCGCCACTTACGTGCCGGTGTTGGGGAGCATCCCCGTCCTCGGACACCTGTTCAAGACCAGCAACGTCCAGGACAGCGACCAGGAACTGCTCTTCTTCGTGTCGCCCAAGGTTTTGCCAGGCTAGTCTCACCCGTCAGGCGAGCACAATCTGATTTCTCCGGAGGAGACGCGAGTCTCCTCCTTTTTGTTTGTTGCCATGCAGCCAGACACTCTGTCCGACCTTATTGCCGCCAGGCAGGAGCGGCTCCGAATTCGACTACAGGCGCGCAAATTGCCGTGCCTCTTGGTATCGAATCCCACAAACATTTTCTACCTGACAGGCTTTCGAGGGAGCGCGGGAATCGCTGCGTTCTCCCATTCGGACGCTGCTCTCTGGGTCGACCCGCGCTACACGCTTCAGGCGCACGAGCAAGCACATGGCGTGACGGTCTTTGAGGAGCGTGGCGAACTGCTGAAGGCCGCCGGGCAGTGGCTGGGCAGAAGGCGTCTAAACGCAGCCGGATACGAAGACGGCAACTTGACCTGCGCTGGCTACCGACGGCTTCGGAACTACGTGCCTCGTGGCATTCGCCTGTATCCGGCGGGCGGGTTGGTTGAGGACGCGCGGCGAGTGAAGGACGCGATTGAGGTAGAGCAAATTCGCCGGGCGGGGCGGTTGACTGCGGAGGTCTTTCAACAAGTGCGGTCGCAGATCCGGCCGGAGGTCAGGGAATCCGACTTGGCGGCGGAAATCGAGTACAGGATGAGGCGGGCCGGCGCGGACGGCGCAGCCTTCGAAACCATCGTGGCTTCGGGCGTTCGGTCGGCATGGCCACATGCGCGGGCGTCTTCCAAGTTGTTGAAGAAAAATGAGTTGGTTATCTTCGATCTGGGTGCTATACTCAACGGATACGCTGCGGACATGACGCGAAGTGTTTACCTGGGTGTGCCGCCGCCGCGAGCTCGGAGGCTTTATAATGCCGTGCTGGAGGCGCAGCAGCGGGCCATGGAGGCCGCGGAGGCTGGCGGGGAGACTGGGGACATTGATCGAGCTGCGCGGCGCGTCCTGAGGCATTCTCGGCTTGAACGATTCTTCACCCACAGTACGGGTCACGGGGTGGGCCTGGAAATTCACGAAAGCCCTCGCGTCGCCCGACGAGACAGAACCCGGTTGGAACCGGGTTTTGTCATAACCATCGAGCCCGGAGTTTACATGGAAGGGTTCGGAGGCATCCGAATAGAAGACACAGTCCTGGTAGGGGAAGGGCAGCCGGAAATACTGACTCCCGCCCCGAAGGATGACTGGATCATTGCATAGGGGCGAGGGTCGAATCGCCCTTGGAGCGGAAACGATGCCCGGCAAAAACCCATCCCGCGGCGGGGGTGGTTCCGGAAGCGCCTGGAACCTGCAGGAGATCCGCCAGTTGATCGACCTCCTGATTGAACGCGAGATCAACGAGTTCGAAATGGAGCGGAGCGGCGTCCGCATCCGCATCAAGAGGGGTAACTCGCTGGCGGAAGTCTCCGGCCCGGGCGGCTTCACGGCAACGGTTCCCGCGCCATGGCCTTCGCCGCCGCCCGTCCACGCCGCGCCTGCGCCGGCTCCATCGGGTGGAATGGGCCAGACGGAAACCGAGGAATCCTCCGAGGAGCTGTACATCATCAAATCGCCCATTGTGGGAACGTTTTACGGGTCGCCGTCCCCTAACGCGCCTCACTTCGTTAAGCTGGGTGATGTTGTCGAAGTCGGGCAGCCCTTGTGCATCATCGAAGCCATGAAGTTAATGAATGAAATTGAGGCGGAAGCTGCCGGCGAAATCGTGCGAATTTACGTCGAAAACGGGCAGCCCGTGGAATACGGTCAATCTTTGTTTGCCATCAATCCCTCTCATAAGAAATAGGCTTGGTTTGAGTATCGAAATTCGAAATTCGAAAATCGAAATTCGAAATTCGGTTAAGCGGGAAGTTCGGGACTCATTTAGAAATCAACGATGTTCAACAAGATTCTGATTGCCAACCGCGGCGAGATCGCACTGCGGGTGATTTGCGCCTGCAAGGAACTGGGCATTTCCACGGTGGCCGTCTACTCCGAAGCTGACCGCTATTCCCTCCACGTCCGATTCGCGGATGAAGCCGTGTGCATCGGACCTCCGCGCAGTTCGGAAAGCTATCTGAACATCGCGAGCATTATTTCCGCCGCGGAGATTACCGGCGCGGACGCCATTCATCCCGGCTATGGCTTCCTGGCCGAAAACGCCCATTTTGCCGAGGTTTGCGAGACCTCGAACCTCAAGTTTATCGGTCCCACGCCCGAAGTCATCCGGCTGATGGGCGACAAAGACCGCGCGCGCATGGCGATGAGTGAGCAGGGCCTGCCCATCCTCCCTGGTTCCGGAATCCTCCAGTCGGAGGCCGAGGCCCGTGAGCACGCGGCGGCCATCGGTTATCCGGTCATGATTAAAGCCGCGGCGGGGGGTGGCGGGCGCGGAATGCGCATCGTCAAGGCGGATTCGGAGCTTTCCGGCGCCCTCCACACCGCGCAGAGCGAGGCCGTGGCTTCCTTTGGAACCCCCGACGTTTATCTGGAAAAATACATCGCATCGCCGCGCCATATTGAGTTCCAGGTGCTCGGCGATCAGCACGGGAAAGTCGTTCACCTCGGTGAACGCGAATGCACGATCCAACGGCGCCACCAGAAACTCCTCGAAGAGTCGCCTTCCACCCAACTCGATGCTGACGCCCGCCAGCGGCAAGGCAGCCAGGTGGTGCAGGCCCTTCAAAAGATCGGTTACACCAACGCCGGCACCGTCGAGTTTCTGATGGATGAAAACCAGAACCTTTATTTCCTGGAGATGAACGCGCGCATTCAGGTCGAACATCCGGTCACGGAAATGGTGACGGGGCTCGATCTCGTCAAGCTGCAGATCATGGCCGCGGCGGGCGAGCGCCTGCCTGTCGAGGGTGAAACGGTGGGTCTGCGCGGCCACGCCATCGAATGCCGCATCTGCGCGGAGAATCCCGAAACATTCGCGCCCTCGGCCGGGAAGATTACCGGATTCCATGTTCCGGGCGGCACGGGAGTGCGAGTGGATACCGCCGCTTACGCCGAGTGCGTCATCCCGCCATTTTATGATTCGTTGATCGCCAAACTGGTGGTTCACGGCAAAGACCGTAACGAAGCCATCAGCCGCATGGCGCGGGCCTTGGAGATGTTTATCGTCGAAGGAATCTCGACTTCCATCCCGATTCATGAAAAGGTGATGGCCGATCCGGATTTCCGCGCCGGGAAGTTCGACACCAGTTTCTTGACTCGCTTCGCGCCCAATGGGGCTGGCGCGATTTGACGCAATCGAACCTTGTGTTGTCACGAGAGTTTCCCTCACCCCCAGCCCCTCTCCCGGGGGGCGAGGGGAGAGGGATTCCTTTTCAAACGCCCAACCCTCTCCCAACGGAAGAGGGTGGCCCGCAAGGGCCGGGTGAGGGGCCAATGGGCCGTTCGTGCCCAGACGGCGTTCCGTTGCTTGTCGCGTTTAGATTGG
Source organism: Terriglobia bacterium (assembly GCA_041946825.1). Classification (GTDB taxonomy): domain Bacteria; phylum Acidobacteriota; class Terriglobia; order UBA7540; family UBA7540; genus CAZTHM01. Next base: position 409,356 of record JBHGBD010000001.1, read on the forward strand.
AATTTGAGTTTCTTCCCGACCATGGGGATCACGATTCCGCGCTTCTACGCCATCCTCGATCGCGAGCAGGCGGGGGAGCGCTCGATAGTTGATCTGTGTGACACACTGCTCAGGGCGGGTGTGCGGCTGATCCAATATCGAGATAAGAAGGCGAGTTCACGAGAGCTGTACGAGAGCAGCCTGGCGCTCGCCGAACGAGTCCGAAGTGCGGGTGGCACTTTCATCGTGAACGACCGCGCCGACGTTGCGAGGGCCGCGGGCGCGGACGGTGTGCATCTGGGCCAGGATGATCTGCCCGTCGAGCTGGGGCGGCGCGTCCTTGGAGAGGGGAAGTGGGTGGGCTTCTCAACCCATCGGCTCGATCAGGTGGTGGAGGCCGACCGATCCTCTGCCGACTACATCGCCTTCGGGCCGATTTTCTCGACCCAAAGCAAGGCGCGGCCGGACCCGGTCGTGGGGCTCGAAGGCCTGCGCGCGGCGCGCCAGGCAACGCGCAAGCCGCTCGTTGCCATCGGAGGAATAACCCTCGATCGGGCGCGCGAGGTCATCGAAGCCGGCGCCGATAGCGTGGCGGTGATAGCGGATTTGCTCCGGGCGCCTGACGTTGCTGCACGGGCGAAAGAATTCTTGAGAGTGCTCGGAGAAGGAGAAACCGGGGTTCGGGATTAGGGATTCGAGTTTAGGGTTTTGCGGTGTGGAGAATTGGCCGCAAGCGTTCGCTAATCCCCAAACCCCAACCCCTAAACCCGAGTTACGAGTCGCGAATCCCGATTCCCGTTGTTTCCGAATATGGCAACACCAACCTCCATCAACGTCACAACCGAAACAGCGCCGACAGAACTCGTGAAGGGCCTCCGCCTGCTCGATGCCACGACGATTGTCATGGGCTCGATGATCGGCTCGGGGATTTTCATTGTCTCCGCAGACATCGCCCGACAGGTGGGCACGCCGGGATTACTGCTGCTGACCTGGGTCATCAGCGCGCTGATGACGATTGTGGGAGCCATCACTTACGGTGAATTGGCCGCCATGATGCCGCGCGCCGGAGGACAGTACGTCTATTTGCGCGAGGCGTTCGGACCGCTTTTCGGTTTCCTTTATGGATGGACACTCTTCCTGGTGATCCAGACCGGCACGATCGCCGCGGTGGGAGTGGCATTCGGGAAATTTCTCGGTCTGTTTATTCCCTGGGTGTCAGCGCAAAATTCTCTGGTGGATTTGGGCATCCTGAGTGTGGCAGGGCACTCGGTGGGCCTTACATTTTCCTCGCAACAATTGGTTGGAATTCTGGCGGTGGTTTTTCTGAGCGTGCTGAATGTCTTTGGCGTGCGGACGGGCGCCTGGGTTCAGAACGTTTTTACGACGCTGAAAGTTGGTTCGCTGCTGGGACTAATCGGCCTTGGACTGTGGTGGGTCGGCCGCGAGCATGCAATCAGTGCTCAGGCGCCGCCTTCGGGCGCGGCACCTTCCTGGGGATTGGCGACCATAACGATTGTTTGCGTTGCCCTCGTCGGACCCCTGTTTTCCTCCGACGCCTGGAACAATGTCACCTTCACGGGCTCGGAAGTCGTTAATCCCAAGCGCAATCTCCCCCTGGCGCTGCTGATTGGGACGACGACCGTTTGCACGCTCTACTTCATCTGCAATTGGGTTTACGTGAGCGTTCTGCCTTTCCATGGAAATCCCCACGGAGCAGGGCCGCTCGAGCGCGGCATCCAGTTCGCGGCGGAAGACCGCGTCGCCACAGCCGCCATGCAAGTCATGCTGGGCTCGACGGGCACCTGGCTGATGGCGGCGGCGATTATCATTTCGACCTTTGGGTGTCTGAATGGCTTGATCCTGGCTGGCGCGCGGGTTTATTACGCCATGGCGAAAGACGGCCTGTTCTTTTCGTCGGCGGGCCGCGTCAATTCCAGATACCACACTCCCGCCGTATCTCTGATGTTTCAGGCGGTCTGGGCAGGGCTCTTGACCCTGACCGGTACTTACAGCGAGTTGCTTGACTACGTGATCTTCGCCGTGCTTCTGTTTTACATTCTTACTATCGCCGGGGTATTCTGGCTGCGGCGAACACAGCCGGACACTCCGCGCCCGTACCGCGCCTGGGGCTATCCGGTTTTGCCCGCGCTTTACATCGTCTTCTCGCTTTTCGTCGAGTGGGCCTTACTGACTCACAAAACCGGGCGGAGCTTTGCGGGATTGTGTATCGTCGCGTTGGGGATTCCGGTTTTCTTCCTGTGGAGGCGGAAGAATTCCTCGGCGGGCGTATTTGAGGTAAAGAGTTAAGATCTCCGGGGAGGAGCGCCGCATATGGCAAGTCTGCTGCTCGCGAAAAAGCCGCTCGACCTGCTGACGCAGGAAGCAGGGGAGACGAGCGAACACACTCTGAAGCGCGCGCTCGGGCCGTTCTCGCTGACCGCTCTTGGCATTGGCGCCATCATCGGCGCGGGAATCTTCGTCCTCTCCGGGCTCGGAGCGCATTACGCGGGGCCCGGGCTCATGCTTTCTTTTGTAATTTCGGGCCTGGGATGCGCCTTCGCGGGACTGTGCTACGCGGAATTCGCCGCCATGATCCCCCTTGCGGGCAGCGCCTACACGTATGCGTACGCCACGCTGGGCGAACTGTTCGCCTGGATCATCGGCTGGGACCTGACACTCGAATATGCCATGGGGGCGAGCACCGTTTCCTCGGGCTGGTCGAATCACTTCATCGAATTCATGAGGATTTTCAACATCGATATCCCACTCTGGCTGGCTTATGACAAGTGGACCGCCTTCCGCACCGCGGAACACTTTGTGGCGCGGGAGATGGCCAAGGCCGCCGATCCCACCCTGGTCGAGGGCACGCGGCCCTTCCTGAACAAAGTGGGTGACATTGTCGCGGCGCAATCGCCGGAACTCGTCCAACGGGCGCACGATTTGGTCGGGGCGCCGCAGATCTTCGGGTTCCATATCGCTTTCAACCTGCCGGCATTCTGCATCGCGCTGTTGATTACCACCATTCTGGTGATCGGAATCAAAGAAAGCGCGCGATTCAATGCCGGCATCGTGGCGCTGAAGGTCTCGGTCGTTCTCTTCGTGGTGATCGTCGGCGTGAAGTACATTGACAGGGCCAACTGGGGACACGATTGGAGTTCCTTCGCGCCGATGGGGTTCTCGGGGATCGGGGCTGGCGCCGCTTACATTTTCTTCGCCTACATCGGATTTGATGCCGTCTCCACCACCGCGCAGGAGGCGAAGAATCCGCAACGCGATCTGCCTATCGGCATCATCGCTTCACTGCTGATCTGCACGATCCTCTATATCCTCGTGGCCTTCGTCCTGACTGGAATGGTGCGCTGGGATAACGTCAATATCGAAGCCCCTATCGCCCGTGCTTTTCTGGATCGCGGCTTGACGAAGGCGTCGTACTTGATTACTGCCGGCGCCCTGGCGGGGTTGACGAGCGTGATGCTCGTGATGCTTCTCGGCCAGACCCGCGTGCTCTATTCCATGGCGGTTGATGGCCTGCTTCCCAAGGGCTTCTTCGCTGCCATCCACCCCAGGTTTCGGACTCCTTACAAGAATACGATTCTGGTTGGCCTCCTTGCCGCACTGGTCGGAAGCCTGTTCCCGATCGACGACATCGGAAAGATGGTCAACATCGGGACGTTGCTGGCGTTTGTCATGGTTTCAACGGCGGTCATGGTCCTCCGGAGGACCAACCCGGATCACCCCCGTCCTTTCCGCACGCCCTGGGTGCCCCTGATCCCGATTCTGGGAATCGTCTTCAACGGTTACATGATGATCAAGCTGGGTTGGATCAACTGGGCCCGGCTGCTGGTCTGGCTTGCCATCGGTCTGGTTGTCTATTTCACTTACAGCCGCCACCACAGCCGCGTGCAGCGGGCCGCCGCGGCGGGCGTTCCCGCGAGCAAGATCCCGCAGTAGTCGTAGTCGTTCCGCCCGTGGGAAAACACAACGTGCGAAGTCCCTCTCCAGCCCCCATCTGGCGCGAAACCTCGCGCGCTGATATGCTCTCCCTGTGATCCCCCGGGCCCTGCTTGAGGAGTACCGCTCCCGCCGGATGGCGCGCTTTTCCGCCTGGGTGGTCGCATACGGTCTGGCGCTCTGGCTGGTCGAGCGGTTCACCGGCCAGATCCCCGGGTTGCTCTGGTTCCTCTTCTGGATCAGCTTCATTCCTGCGTTCATCTATTACCAGGTCCGGCTCCTGAGTTTTGTGAGAAGCCGGGTTTTGTGGCGGCTGCGCCGGCGCCTGGTGGTTGCCTACCTGTTCATCGCTGTTGTCCCGATTCTGCTTATTATCCTGCTTGTGGCGCTCGGCGCGTTCATCATGAACGGCCAGCTTGCGGCGTATCTCGTCGCCGCCAAACTGCGTACGGCCTACGACGAACTGAAGCAGGTCAATCGCACCGTCATCCATGAGGCGCGCGCCGCGAACACAAGATCCCCGGACGCTTTACGCGAGCGAATCCGGACGTTTTTTGTCTCCGAGTTGCAGGAGCACAGCACGAATTACCCCGGACTGCAAATCACCATCCGTCAGGGCGGGACGACGCGCGCTTACCTTCTGGACGGCACGCCGGTCGCGAAGCCCGCGACCATTCCCTCCTGGCTCAAGCGCGAGGAATTTGCGGGTGTGGTTATGGACGATGGCCAAATCGCGTTGCGGTCCGTGGAGCAAACCAAGATGCCAGCGGGCGACCTGGCCATCATCCTGTCGCAGCCTATCACTTCGGAACTTCTGGACCTGGTGGGAGCGGGGATTGGGCCGGTGGGCGTAGTCTCCACCCGGCAGGAAGCCAGGGCCGGTGACCATCCCGCCCCGGGATTGCGCGTGCAAACGGCGAGCGGGGAATTCGTTCAGTCCGGCGAGGTGCGCTCGCGTTCGGTGGCGATTCCGGACCCCGCCAATCCCCTGGACTTTACGGTTCTGGGCGCTTCCACGCTCGACCCCATCGCCTGGGGGGGTGACCGGGAACTGAAACTCGAGCAGCCCATTTTCGTCTATGTAACTTCACGCGTCTTCACCCTTAACCGCCAATTGCTCGGCACGCTGGGAGAGTTCTCGCGAATTTACGTCATTGCCTTCAAGGGCGTGGCGATTGTTTTTCTGGTCATCGAGGGGTTCGCGCTGATAATCGGAATTCGGTTAACGCGCTCGATCACTGACACGGTGGATCACCTTTACGATGCTACGGAGCGCGTCCGCGCCGGCGACTTCTCTTACCGCATTAACCTCCGTTCCCGGGATCAGTTGAGCGCGCTGGGGGAGGCATTCGACAGAATGACCGCTTCGGTGGAACGCCTGTTGCGGGAATCGCAGGAAAAATCGCGGCTGGAGAGCGAACTTCAGATTGCGCGCGAGGTTCAGCGACAACTCTTTCCGCAGGAGATTCCCCGGGTCGGAGGTCTGGAGTTATACGGCGTCTGCAATCCCGCGCGAACGGTCAGCGGTGACTACTATGACTTCATCCAGCTCGACGAAAATCGCGTGGGGTTGGTGCTGGGTGACATCGCCGGCAAAGGGATTTCCGCGGCCCTGCTGATGGCCGCCATCCAGTCGTCGCTGAGGGCGCAGTATTACAACGGACATTCACCCCTCACCAAGACGGATGGCCATCTGCCGTCGACCTCAGAGATCGTTCGCAGGCTCAATCGGCAACTCTATGAGAGCACTTCCACCGAAAAGTACGCGACTTTCTTCTATGCGATTTACGATGGGACTTCGCGCAGAATGGCCTATACCAATGCCGGCCATCTCCCCCCGGTTCTCTTCCGGCACGGCGGAATCAAACGGCTCGAGGAAGGTGGCACGGTGGTGGGTTTGTTTTCGCCGATGGAGTATGAGCAGGCCACCGTTGAGCTTGAGCCCGGCGACGTATTTCTGGCCTTCACCGACGGGCTGACGGAGCCCGAGAACATTTACGGCGAGGAGTTTGGCGAGGAGCGTTTGCTGGAAGTCGCCCAGCGGGCGCTGAACTGTTCGCTGGATGTCATGGTCCAGGAAATTTATCGCAGCGTCAACGATTGGACGGGCAGTCCGGAATTGCAGGATGACATGACTCTGATCGTGGCCCGGGCGACCAGGTAGCGCCGGGTTCTCCCGCCGCTTCACGCTTTGCCCTCAGGGAGGGATGTGGAAGGAGAGGCCGGGACGGACCGACAATCCTTTGCCAAGCCCCAAGAAATCCGCTACACTGTAGCCAAGCGCAGTCTTTTCAGGGAGTTGAAGAGTGTCCCTACAGAACCGAGTGGCCCTGGTGACCGGCGCGGCGCGTGGAATCGGGAAGGAGATCGCGCTCACGCTGGGGCGTGACGGCGCCCGTGTCGCGGTTGCTTACCGCACCAACAAGATGGGCGCTCAGAAAGTCGCCAACACGCTCCGCAGCGCGGGGACCGATGGCTGGGCAGTGGAATCCAATGTCACCGACCCGGCTCGCTCGAAGGAATTGGTGGACGCCGTGGTTCGTCATTTTGGAAGACTCGACATTCTGGTGAACAACGTCGGCGACTTCGAGTGGAAGCCGGTTTTCGAATCCACGCTTGAGGAATGGCACTCCATCTTGGCCTCGAACCTTCTCAGCGTGTTCTATGTTTCGAAGTACACGCTGCCCGTCATGCGTCGTCAACGCTGGGGGCGGATTATCAATCTGGGTGCGGTCGGCGCGGAGCGCGCCTTCGGCCAGGCGAAGATATCAGCCTACTCCGCCGCCAAAGCCGGCATGGTGGCTTTCAGCCGGTCGCTGGCCCTGGAGGAAGCCCGCCACGGCATCACTGTCAATGTTGTCAATCCCCCGATCATCGACGACAAGGAACTTTCACTCGAGGAGGCCGTGCGCATCGCCGATGCGCGGTTCCCTGTGGGCCGGCCTGCCACCGCGCAGGACGTTGCCGAGTCCGTCAAATTCTTTGCGTCGCAGGAAGCGTGCTTTGTCACCGGCCAGGTGCTGAACGTCAGTGGTGGGTGGATGCTGTGAGTGCCGGGCCGAGTGCGCCCCGACTCAGCCCGGGTCATTCTCCCTTCGCGCAACTCGACCCCCCCGCAGAAGTTCCCGGCCATCGGCTCTTCAGCCGTCCGTTCGTGGGTTTCTGTTTCATCTTCGTTCTTCTCGCCATTGGGACGGTGGGCTTCCATCTGATCGAAGATTGGCCGTGGTTTCAGTCGCTCTATACCACGCTCATGACGGTCTCGACCATCGGGGCGGAGCCGGAGAACCAACTCTCCTATCAGGGCAAGATTTTCAATGTGGTTCTGATCTTCCTGGGTGTGGGTACGGTTGGCTTCGTCGTGGCCACCCTGACGCAGGCGGTGATAGAATCCGAACTCGGAACGTTTTTTGGCCGGCGTCGCATGGAAAAAGAAATCGCCAAGCTGAAAGACCACATCATTGTGTGTGGGGTAGGCCGCGTGGGGCGGCGCGTCGCCGCGGAAGTCACGGCGCGCAACATTCCCGTCGTCATCATCGAACAGGATCCTGCCAAGGCGAAATGGGCCCAGGATCGCAATTTGCCCGTACTGGTAGGTGACGCCACAAACGAATCGGTGCTTCAGCAGGCGCGGATCGAGCAGGCGCGCGGGTTGGCGGCGGCGGTGACCTCCGACGCGCAGAACGTTTATATCGTTTTGACCGCCCATGGCATGGCGCCGAACCTGCCCATTGTTGCCCGCGCCAGCGAGGAAGCTGCGGAATCGAAGCTCATCAAGGCCGGGGCCACGGCCGTCCTCTCGCCCTACAACTATGCCGGGCAGCGTATGGCGCGCATGCTGACGCGTCCGAATGTCCAGCGCTTCCTCGACGTTGCCCTTTCATCACTCAGCGACGGAGACCTCGACCTGCAAATCGAGGAAGTACGCGTGGCCGAGAAATCGCGGCTGGTCGGATCGAGCCTGAGCGACGCGGACTTGCGCGGCCGACTGGGGGTCATCGTCCTGGCCATCCGCCGCGCCGATGGGCACTTGGACTTTAATCCCGGCCCCGGCCAGACGGTTTCCCCCGGCGACTGCCTCATTGCCATGGGCGATTCGCTCAAGCTGAAAGAACTTGAGACTCTGGCGGGCGTTTGACGATGAAAATCCTCACCGCCGCGCAAATGCAGCGCATCGACCGCCTGACGACGGAGCGCTACGGCGTCCCGAGCCTGACGTTGATGGAGAACGCCGGGCGCGGATTTCTCGAGTTTCTTGCCGACCGGTTCTCGCCGCTGACCGCCCACAGGATTGTCATCCTTTGTGGGCGTGGCAATAACGGCGGCGATGGCATGGTGGTGGCGCGGCTGCTCCGAGAGAAGGGAATCAGGCCGCGCGTGCTGCTGCTCGCCGCCCCGGACAGCCTGAAGGGCGATGCCCAGGCGAATTGGGAGAAGTTGGCCTCGGATCCCCCGGAGGTCGTGGCGGACACCGCCGCGTGGAAGAAGGTTTTGCCCGAAATATCGCCTGCCACACTGGTCGTGGACGCCCTCTTCGGCACGGGGCTGACGAAGCCGCTTGAGGGCTTCTTCGCGGAAGTCGTCCGAGACACCAATTCCGGGTTCCCTCGCGCGAAGATCGTGGCCGTGGATTTGCCCTCAGGGATTTCCGCGGACACGGGTGATTTAATCGGAGCGTGCATTCGCGCCGATGCCTCGGTTACCTTCACCGCGCCGAAAAACGCGCACGTGTTTCCGCCCGCCTGCGAGTATGCGGGCGACTGGGTTGTCAAACAGATCGGTACCCCCGCCGAGGGGGTCGACGGCGACGCGGAGTTACTTCTCAACCTGACTCGCCGCGAGGAATTGCAATGGCTGACCAAGCCGCGGAGGCTCGATGCCCACAAGGGTGATTTTGGGCACGTACTGATTCTGGCTGGATCACTGGGCAAAACCGGAGCAGCCGCCATGGCTGCGAAAGCGGCGCTGCGCGCGGGTGCGGGCCTGGTGACCGTCGCCACGGCGCAAAGCGCGCTGCCGATTGTCGCGTCGCTGGGTATGGAATTCATGACCGAGCCGCTGCCTGAAACTGATGCCGGAACCGTCTCCCTTCGCGCCCTGGATTATGGCCGGCTCGATCAGCTCGTGGATGGGAAGACGGTCATGGCCGTGGGACCGGGGATCGGCGCGTCGCGCGAGACGGCGGAATTCGTGAGGACGGTTGTTAATCGCTACGACGTTCCTCTTGTCCTTGATGCCGACGGCTTGAACGCCTTTGCCGGATGCATGGACACGCTTCGTCCCGAGGGTCGCGTTCGCATCCTGACCCCGCATCCCGGCGAGATGGCGCGGCTTACGGGGAATACGACGCGCGAAATTCTGGCGCAGCGGGTCGAAGTCGCGCGCGAGTTCGCGAAGCGGCATCAGGCGACTCTGGTGCTGAAGGGCGCGAGGACACTCACGGCGGCTCCTGACGGGCAGGTCTGGGTCAATTCCACCGGGAACCCCGGAATGGCCACGGGCGGTACGGGTGACGTTCTGACCGGCTTGATTGCGGGATTGCTGGCGCAGTACCCGATCCGCCCGCCTTCGGAAGTCGCCCGGGCAGGAGTATTTCTGCACGGCGTGGCGGGGGACCTCGCCGCCCAGCAACTGGGCCAGACCTCCCTGATCGCGGGCGACCTTCTCGATGCCGTGCCCGCGGCGTTTCGCGCCTTGCGAGAGGTCTAGCCTCTGGCAAAGGATGGGGGTCTCCGGGCAGGGCCGCGGGAAGGACACGTGACGGTCGTGGTTGGAGTGTAGTAGGCTACTTGTGTCGTTGCCTGTTTCGGGGTTTCTGCCTTAAACCCGGCCGGGGATGGCCAGCGCGCTCAGGTGACGCTTGCGGGTGGTTCGCAGGCGGCATCCGCGCAGTCCACCACAGTCGGGCACTACTCGAATTTGAAAAATTGAAGCTGCCATGTGTTTGAAAACAGAGGACATGTATTGAGTTTTGAGCACGCGATAGATTAGACTTCGAGGCGGGGCACCGATCAGCACGGAGCATGCGGGAGACAAGCGATGGGGCAAGCGCAAGGTATACTTGAGGTCGTGACCCATTCGCCCGAGGAGACACTGGCCTTCGGGCGTGAACTGGCGGCCGAGCTTCGCACGCCTTGCCTGGTCCTCCTTGAGGGTGAGCTCGGCAGCGGCAAGACAACCCTGGCGAAAGGGATTGTATCTGGGCTAGGCACGGCCCGCGAGGAAGAAGTCACCAGCCCGACGTTCACCCTCGTGCACGAATACGGGCGGGACCCGAGGGTCTACCACCTCGACCTTTATCGGGTGGAAAGCGCGCGCGAATTGGCGACCTTGGGCCTGGACGAGCTTTGGGCGCAGGATGCGATTGTTATCGTTGAATGGGGCGAGAAGCTCTGGGATAATCCTCCCGCGCCTCGCGTACGAATCCAACTGGAGCATATATCGAGTGACGAACGTCGAATCACGGTCGTGCGTCGGGAAGAGACTTAGTAACCGCAGAGTCCGGTGGCTGGTGCTTTTGGCGCTCGCCGCCGCGTCATGCGGCAGCGTGCCCCGGACCAGCTATTACACCCTGCGAGTTCCGGCTCCCCCCGAGTCGAAGGATCCCCGGACTTCTGGGGTGGTGGGCGTTGAACATTTTCGCGCCACGGAAGCGCTGCGTGACGATCGCATCGTTTACTATGAATCTCCCACGCAGATGAATTTCTATCAGTACCATCGGTGGAGCGCCGACCCGGCGACGATGTTGTCGGACCTGACGGCGCGCCGACTCGATGAATCCGGCGCGTTCGCGGGCGTCCGGCGGCTGCCTTCGCGCGATGCGGTGGACTACGTCCTGCGCGGGAGCATCATGAGTTTCGAGGAAGTGGACGACTCGACCGGTGTGCGCGGCCGCGTGGCGATCCAGATGTCGCTGGTGCGCGCACGCGACCGGAAAACCCTCTGGTCGCAATCCCGGCAGGCGGAAAGCGCTGCGCAGGGCAAAGGCGTTCCGGCGGTTGTCGAGGCCCTGAACGCCGCCTGTGCCAGGGTTCTGGACGAGCTGCTGCCCGCCGTGGTGGCGAAGGTCGAGCAGGATGCACGGGAGAACGCAAACCCATCTCAATAAACTGAAAGGATTCACGGCATGACCGAAACAGGCGGGCCCACGCGCTGGGCCCTGATTGCGGGCGCTTCCAGCGGCTTCGGAGAGGCGACGGCCAAGGAGTTGGCGCGCGAAGGCTTGAACATCTTCGGTGTCCATTTCGACCGCCGCTCCAGCATGGACCACGTCAACGAAGTGGTCGCATCCATCAAGGCGCTGGGGCGCGACGTCGTTTTCTTCAACACTAACGCCGCCGACGCTGAAAAGCGCATCGAGGTTCTCGATCAGATCCAGGAGCACTGGAAGAAGGTCAGCGGCGAACATTTTATCAAGGTCTTTCTTCACTCCATCGCTTTCGGCTCGATGAAACCCTACCTCTCGGAGGAGACGGAAGGCGCACTGACCCAGATGCAGATGGAGATGACCGTGGACGTGATGGGGAACAACCTCGTCTATTGGGTCCAGGACATGTTCCGCCGGAAGATGCTCGCCAATGGCAGCCGCATCTATGCCATGACCAGCGCCGGCGGGCACAGCGTGATCCCGGGCTACGGCGCAGTCTCGGCGGCGAAAGCCGTTCTGGAATCCCATATCCGCCAACTGGCATTCGAGTTGATGCCTTATGGCATCACCGCCAACGCCATCCAGGGCGGCGTCACCGTCACTCCTGCCTCGAGCAAGATCCCGGGCAGTGATAAGCTCTTCGAGTTCGCGCGCCTCCGCAACCCCGGCGGGCGCCTCACCACTCCTCAGGACGTCGCCGAAGCCATTGCGGCGCTCATGAGCGATAAAACTCAATGGATCACCGGCAACACGATCCGCGTGGATGGCGGCGAGGACATCGTCACCTAGGGGCTGTAAAAGGCCGGCTGGCGCAGCCCCCCGATGTAGGGGGTCTGCGATGTCCCGAACGGACAGGCTTCGGGTCTAATGTTCCGTTGCGCGGGCTTCGATGTTCCAACTAACTCTCGCTGCGCGAGACCGCAGACTTCAAAAAACGAAGTCTGGGCGGGTGGCACAACCTTCGGGGAGAGAGGGTGCCCCATCCTCGCGCAGTATGCCAGGGTGGGGACTGCCTCGAAAGGTCGACGTGCCAAGCCCTATCCGTTAGACGCTACATAGGTAAGCTAGTGCATACCTAGAAGGCCGAAAGTGTGGCATTTTGACCCACTTGCGCTAAACCATCCGACGTCTCACCCAGTCAGGTAACTTGCGTATTATCAATAGGTTAAGATTTCGCCGCAAGGCCGACCAGTGAGGATTTTGAGACGGGTGAGACCGATGAGACTTTCTGTTTCTCGCCGAGGTGAACGCGTCTCTGCAGCGAGCGCGCCTTCGCGGCGGCGCACTATTTCAGTTTGCGGGCTTCGCTGAGGACCTGCTCGATCGGCGCCCGGACGCGATAGTCATCCGCCGCGCGAATCCAACGGATGGTTCCGGTTTTGTCAATCAGCACCAGGGTCGACCTGTTGATGGTCCCCTCCTTGCGGGTAATGGTCGTGTCGCGCGTCCCGTATGCCTCCATCGCTTCGTGCCTCGCGTCGGAGAGAATGGGAAACGGCGCCCTGAGATTTTGCTGAACTCCGCGGTTGATTTCGGGCGGGTCAACACTCACTCCAAGGACCTGTACATCGAGCGCTCTCAACTCTTCATAGCGTTTCACGAACTCGCCGAGTTCGTTCATACAGTAAGGTCACCAGTAGCCGCGATAGAAATCAATGAGGACGTTGTGCCCCGCGAAATCCGCCAGCCGGACGCGCTTGCCATCCGGCGCGGCGAGGTCGAAGTTCGGCGCCTTACCTCCTACCTTGATTCGTAAGGCTGAAGATTCTGCGGCCAAAGAATAAGTCCATATTCCAATCATCGATATTGCCAAACAAATAAGGCTGGCGGCGATCGCGGGCCCACGTGTTCGCCCTGCCAAGGCACCCTTCATGCGCTTCTCCTCCTCGAATCGTTTCCTACGACTCACGCCGTGCATGAGCTGTAAGACCCGATTATGGCATCAGATGCGGCGTTTCGTTTGAAGATTCACATAGGGCCGTCGGCTTTTGACGGTGCGGGGCGAATCTGTTAGCATGAGCATGGGTGCTGTTTTCCTGCATTACGACAGGGCCGATGTGGGCGGTGGAATGAATCACATCAAACTGCTGCTGGCGAAACCGCGCGGATTCTGCGCCGGAGTCGAGCGCGCCATCGGCGTGGTGAATATGGCGTTGGAGCTATATGGCGCGCCCGTTTACGTTCGCAAGGAAATCGTCCACAACAAGCACGTGATCGAGGAACTGGCGGGGAAGGGCGCGATCTTCGTCGAGGAGATCGGCGAAGTTCCGGAAGCGGCAGTGGTCATCTTCAGTGCGCACGGTGTGGCGCCGCTGGTCCGCGAGGAGGCGGCCGCCAAGCGCCTGCGGGTGATCGACGCTACCTGCCCGCTGGTTACCAAGGTCCACCTGGAAGCGATTCGATTCGCCCAGGAAAATCGATCGATCATTCTGGTTGGTCACGCGGGGCACGACGAGATTGTGGGCACGATGGGTGAAGTTCCCAACAAGATCTACCTGGTGGGCGACGTCGAGGAGGCGGAGAAGATCCAGGTCCCGGATCCCGAGCGCGTAGCCGTGACAACCCAGACCACTCTCGGGGTTGACGATACGCGCGAAATCCTCGAAGTGTTGCGGCGGCGGTTTCCCAAGATCGTAGCTCCTCCCAGTGACGATATTTGTTACGCTACGCAGAACCGCCAGGACGCCGTGAAGAGCCTTTCACGCGGGGCGCAGCTTGTCCTGGTGATCGGTTCGGACAACAGCTCCAATTCCCGGCGTCTGCGCGAAGTGGCGGAGATGTCGGGCGCGCGAGCCTACCTTATCGAGGACGCGTCCAAGATTGATCCCGCCTGGCTCGAGGGCGTCGATTCTGTTGCGATTACGGCGGGCGCTTCCGCTCCCGAGTATTTGGTCAGCGAAGTCGTACAATACTTCCGTCGCCTGGGCGTGACGGAGGTCGAGGAAATCGAAACGGTGGAAGAACGTGTCACGTTCACACCGCCTCCGGAACTGGCGCATGAGCTGGCTCGGCGCGGGTATTCATCGCGGCCATCGGAGAACGCTCCCTCCCGCCCTATGGCCAACCCGGCGAAACTGAGCGTACGCTGACCTCCCGGTTTTCCCCCTTCCTGGCGGAAATCATCTGGCATCGAAACGGCGCTGGTGCTAGAGTACTGCCTCCATCAACCTACATCAGAGGCAGGGAGGCAATCATGTCAGAGAAAGAAGCAAGACGACCCAACGAAGGCGTATCGAAGGACAGTGAACTCGGCCGGCGCAAATTCCTGGCGGCCGCGACCGGCTTGGCTTCGACGGCGTGGCTGGTGACCGGCCGCGAAGCGGCCGCTGCGCCATCCGCGGTGGTGCCCGCGCCTGCCGGGCCGCTCGCGCTTCATGGCGGGCCGCCGGTGCGCTCAAAAATGCTCGAGCCGAAACTCTCCGGGCCGCAGTACTACGACGACGAGGAGAAGCGGGAGTTGATCGATGTCCTCGAGAACCGCAGCCCCTTCCGCTGGTGGGGACTTGATGCCATGGGGCACCCGCCCGACAAGTGCATCAATTTTGAGAAGGAGTTTGCCGCTCACCAGCACACCAAATACTGCATCGCCGTGACATCGGGCACCACGGCCTTGATGAGCGCGCTGGCGGGCCTGGGAGTCGGCCCGGGCGACGAGGTGATCCTGCCGGCGTGGACGTGGTACGCCTGCTACGACGCAATCCTGGCCCACGGCGCGTTGCCGGTATTCGCGGAAGTCGACGATTCGATGAACATTGATCCCACGGACATCGAGCGCCACATCACGCCTGCGACCAAGGTCATCATGTCGGTGCACATACTGGGCGCGCCCGCCGACATGGATCCTATCCTTGAAATCGCGCGAAAGCACAACCTGAAGATTCTGGAAGACTGCGCCCAGAGCGTCGGCGTGAGCTATAAAGGCCGTCCGGTCGGCTCGATGGGGAACGCGGGGATTTACAGTTTCCAGGTGAACAAGACGATTTCGCCAGGCGAAGGCGGGGCGGTGGTGACGAGCGATCCTTACGTCTTTGAGCGCGCCACGCGCTACCATGATTGCGGTTTCCTGCGCGATGGTCACGCGAAAGTCCTGGGGACGCCGTCGCGGATGAAGGATTTCGCCAGCCCGCAGTTCCGGATGAGCGAATTCACTGCTGCCGTTCTGCGCGCGCAGTTGCGCAAGCTCGACCGCATTGTGGGCGATTTCCGCGACAAGACCACGCGCATTACCGACGGAATCAAGGACCTGCCGGGCATCCAGTTTCGCAAGCGCAACGATCCCGGCGGCGGGCTCGGCAACTGGGTCTTCATCAACACCAAGGGTAAAGACCAGCGCGATCAGTTCATTAAGGCCATGCGCGCGGAGAACATTACGGCCGAGCCCATGGGCGGGTCGGCGATCCTCCCCATCTCGAAGCATATCGAAAATAAGGAGACGCTGCAGCCCGGCTGGCCGACGTTTACGGTGGGGCGGGGGAAGACGATTCAGTACGGCGCCGCGGCTTGCCCGAAGACCATCGATATCTGGAACCGCTACGTCGGCATCCCGATGGATCCGAAATACACGGACCAGGATGTGGCGGACATCATCGCCGCGGTGCGCAAGGTTTATCCAGTAGTGATGAAGGGGTAGAGACGACGCGGTGAGCGATTTTTTGTGGGAGGAGGCGCTCCCCCGGAGCGTCTCTACATTTGGCGCAGGCCGGAAGAAGGTCTGCGCCAGTTTGTTTTAGGGGGGTGACATGAAAGTCGCCGGAGTATTTCGATGCTGCATCTTGGTAAGCGCGGTCGCATGGCCGTCAATGGCGGCGGAATCTCACAGGCTTGTCCCCACGCCAAACACCGTCACCTGGGGGTGGTTCGATCCACAGTCGCCGCCCGCGCTGCGCGTCCGATCGGGTGACACCGTTGATATCGAAGCGTTGGCGGCCGGAGGTTCGGACGTCCTCGAAGCCTCGGGGCTCCCGCGCGACCGGATCCAGCCGGCGCTGCTCGAAATCGAGCGGGCCGTAAAAGACCGTGGTGAAGTACCTCACATCCTGACCGGGCCGGTCTATGTCGAGGGCGCCGAGCCGGGCGATGTGCTGGAGGTCAAAATACTCTCACTTGATCTCGTGGTGCCGTACGCCTGGAACACTTTCCGGCCCGGCCGCGGCTTCCTTCCCGACGAGTTTCCCTATGCCAAGTTCAAGCTGGTTCCGCTCGACTTCAAAAGGAAGGTCGCGAAATTCTCAGATGGCATTGAGGTTCCGCTCGCGCCGTTTTTCGGCGTTATGGGCGTTGCTCCGCCGCCAGCCATCGGGCGCGTCTCAAGCGGCCCGCCGTGGGTTCATACCGGCAACATGGATAACAAGGAGTTGGTGGCGGGAACGACGCTCTACATGCCCGTGCACGCCAAGGGCGCGCTCTTTATGGTAGGCGACGGACATGCCGCGCAAGGCGATGGGGAAGTGTGCGTCACAGCGCTCGAAACCTCGCTGCGCGGCACTTTCCAACTGATTGTCCGCAAGGATATGAAGCTTAATTGGGCGCGCGCCGAAACCCCCACGCACTTCATCACGATGGGGTTCCACGAGAACCTTGAAGATGCTGCGAAGATCGCGTTGGACGAGATGCTGGACTATCTTGTGAGTGTCCGACACATGACGCGCGGCGACGCGTACATCCTGGCGAGCGATGCCGTGGACCTGCGGATTACCCAGCTCGTGGATGGCAAGAAGGGTGTGCACGCCATGCTGTCGAAGGCGATCTTCGCAAAATGACAAATTACGAATGACGAATTACGAAGGACAGGACTTTCTTAATCGCAACAACCAACAACTACACTGTTTTATCCCGAGAATCGCAGAGCGACTCAACCGGACATTCCGCGCACAGGGGCTTGCGCGCCGCGCAGATCTTTCTTCCAAACCAGATAACTTGATGGCCGAAAGAAATCCAACGTTCTTTCGGCACCAGCTTCATCAAATCCTGCTCGACCTTTTCGGGGGTCTTCTGCTTGGAGAGTCTTAGGCGGCCTGCGATGCGGAAGACGTGGGTATCAACGACGACACCGGTGGGGATGCCGAAGGCCGTGCCGAGCACCACGTTGGCGGTCTTCCTGGCGACTCCGGGCAGAGTCAGCATTTCGTCCATGGTGCGGGGCACCTGCCCGCCGAAGGTCTGAACGAGTTGCTTCGACATGCCAATGATGTTTTTCGCCTTATTCCGGAAGAAACCCGTGGAGTGGATTTCGCGCTCGAGCACTTCCTGCTTCAGGGCAGCGAAATCCTGGGGCGTGGGGAATTTCCGGAATAACTCCGGTGTGACTTTGTTGACACGCTCGTCAGTGCACTGCGCCGAGAGAATCGTCGCCACCAGAAGCTGGAAGGGGTTTTCGTGGCGCAGCGCGCACTGCGCCAAAGGAAATCGCTTATCCAACGCGGCGAAAATCTTCTCCACCCGAGCCGGGGAAGTGTAGCCACCCTTGCCTTTGCGTTTCGCGGAGGTCATAGAGAGTGCGAATGGTGAAGAGTGAATGGTGAATGTCACGAGGCGGGTTCTTATTTCACTATTCACCATTCACTATTATGAATTTTCGAATTTCAGCCTCCCAGCAAATCCAAAACGTCCGGCAGCTCTCCGTGCACGCAGGTGAAAGTGGGCGTGTCGCGAACGGTATAGCCGGTTGCCTCGCTGTGGCGAAGTTCCATGACCAGGTCCACGAAGTGGTCGGGCCGGTCGCTCTCGAAGGCGACGACGAATTCCTGGTCGTCCAATCCGAAAGAGTAAGTTGTGTTCAGGCGCACCGTCGGGTAGCGGTGGCCAATCTCGATGTGCTCGTCCATCATTCCCTGGCGCGCATGCTTGGTCAGGCGATACCAGGGCTTGGATTTCACGAAAGGGTAGACGAACAGGTATTTGAATTTCCCGGGCACGATATGAACGCGGCGGCCTTCCTGATCCTCGTGGATATGCTTGTCGACATAGACCGAGCGTTTGGTCATGGAGAGGTAGGAGTATGGGGTCGTCAAGTATTTGCCAAGATCTGTCGCCAACAGCCTGGAGGTCATCTCCTGAAACTTCGGCAAGTCATAAGTGATGCGCCACAGCATGAAGTCGCAATCGCCACGAATGCCCACCAGCGAGTACGCCACTACGATCACGTCCCGCTCGTAAGACTTGAGCGCGTCGATAAACTGGCACTTACCGCGTTTGCGGTCTTCCTCGGGCAGGCGGCGCCATGCCGGGTCCACCTTGTAGAAGGAAAAACTCACAAACTGCCGTTTTTCGCTTGTTCCGGGTTCCGCCTTCTCGCGCTTTTCAGCCAAGAGTCCATTTCCTCCTGAGAGTTTTCCGTGGAAAAAACCCTGCCACGCAAAGCGCCACACGCTCGTCGCGAAGTTAGCCGCTTGGGGCGAGAAATCACTATAACATGAATCCAGGCTTCATCGCGTCGGAGGGAGCCACGAGATGTGAGGAAGGGAAGGGAGTTAAGCTACAAACCCTGCAAAGGGCGCCGCGACTCTTCCCGCGAGGGGAGAGGAGTCGGCGCCCTTTCCGGTCCACGCAACTGGCGCAGTGGAATTCAGGCTACTGATTGGCTGCTGTGCCGGAGGTTGCGGCCTGGGCCTGCGTCGCCTGGCTTGAAGCCTGCTGGACGGCAAGCACCTTGATCTCGACCCGCCGGTTTTCCTCCCTGCCTTCACGCGTGTTGTTGGGAGCCACGGGCGAATCTTCGCCGTAGCCGATCTCGTACACTCGGGCCAGCGGGACCTTGCCATTCGTCGTCAGGTAGCGGACCACGGATTCGGCTCTCCGGCGGCTCAGGTCCAGGTTGTAGCGCTCCGGCCCCGTCTGATCGGTGAAGCCTTGAATTTCGATCACGTAGCGTTTGAGCGAGGAGACGGTGGAGGTGATCTCGTCGAGCTTCTGTTTCGCCGCATCGGTCAATTGGCTGCGGTCGAAATCGAATTGCACCGTCTCGGTTTTCAGAGTCTGGAAATTATCCGCATTCCGCAACTCCTCCCGGACGCTCTCCGCCTCGCTGACGCCCTTCTGAGCCAGCGTCTGGGCTTCACCGGCGTGCTGGTCAGCCTGCGTAGCTTGCTTATTCGCGGTGTCGGCTTGAGCCTTGGCTTCGGAGATGCCCTGCTCGGCTTTTTGATCGACGTCAGTGATGCGACGCGAATTCTCGCCGGATTGTTCCTCGACCTTTCCCAGCCGGGTTTCCAGCGGCTCGACCGAGTTCCGGACAAACTTTTTGGTGGCGCACCCGGAAGAAAACAGAATCAGAGCGAGCGCCGCGCTCGCCGTGCCCCAGGTCAGCAGTCTCAGGCGATTCATAAAATTAGCCTCCTTGACACTCTCGTCTGCGGGTTCCACGGCATTCCAATCGCCAAATCTCAAAAGACCGTAACCCCCAGAAAATGATGAGAATCCGGGGTGATGGGGCGGCGTGGGCCTTGGAGTTTTGGCGGGGCGCACGGCAAAAAATTCCCGGCCCACTGCCAGGGAGAAGCCGTCCTGTGCCAGGGAGAAGCCGTCCTAACCTGTCGCCGGGGGAGAGTCGCGCCTGAGTCCATCTCGCGGTGTAGCTAGGGGTCTAGCGGTGTCCGAGGTATTGCAGGAGTTTCCGGAACGCTTCGCCGCGGTGGGAGACGGCGAACTTCTCCTCCGCGGTGATTTCGGCAAAGGTCTTTCCCAGCGGCGGATAGAAGAAGTGGGGGTCGTAGCCGAAACCGCCCGAGCCGCGCGGCACGTCGACGATGACGCCGTCCACTCGTCCCTCGACGACGGTTCGAATACGGTCACCCTGCGCCAGGGCGATGAAGCAAACATAATGCGCGGCGCGGTTCAATTCCGCTCGTGCTCGGCCTGCCTCGATGCGGCGCAATTCCGCGAGCAGCTTTTGATTATTGGCCAGGTCGGTTGCCGCAGGTCCCGCGAAGCGGGCGGAGTGGACGCCCGGCGCTCCACCCAACGCGTCCACACAAATTCCGGAGTCATCGGCGAAAACCAGCCCGTCGGTGAAGGCGGCGTAGTGCAGGGCTTTTTTGCGAGCGTTCGCCTCGAAGGTTGCGCCGTCTTCGGTGCAGGGCGCGAGTTGGAGGAACCCCGGCAGCATCTTCACGTCGATCCCCCAGAGCCGCGCGGCGATCTGAAACTCGCGGAGTTTGCCGGGATTGGCGGAGGCGAGGAAGAGGTCGAGTGACGAGTGGCCAGTGGCAAGCGGCAAGCTGTTATCTCAGCCTCTCGGCATGAGGTAAATCGATCTTGAGGATCGAGCGTTGGATTTCCACAAGCTTTTGAATGGCCGGGCGAGCGACCGCGAGCAACTGATTCAGCTCCTCGGGCGTGAAGGCGCGCCCTTCCGCTGTTGCCTGAACTTCCACGAGCTTGCCTGAGCCGGTCATCACCACGTTCATGTCCACCTCGGCGTTGGAATCTTCGGCGTAGTCGAGGTCGAGAAGGATTTCGCCCCCGACAATTCCCACGCTGATGGCCACCAGGTAATCCTTGAGCGGAACCCGGCGGAAGGTTTTGCTCTCGAGGAGCTTCCGAAATGCGAGGCCCATCGCGACCATGGAGCCTGTGATCGAAGCCGTACGCGTCCCGCCGTCCGCGCGAATCACGTCGCAGTCGATCCAGACGGTGCGTTCGCCGAGGCCTTCCAGATCCGTTACGGCGCGCAGCGACCGCCCGATGAGCCGCTGAATCTCCATGGTTCTGCCGCCCTGTCGCCCGCGTGTCGCCTCGCGTGGGGTGCGCGAATTCGTGGCGCGGGGAATCATCGCGTACTCGCCGGTAATCCAGCCCTTGCCCATTCCTTTCATGAAGGGAGGAACACCGTCCTCGACCGAAGCCGTGCAGATGACCTGGGTCTGCCCCAGCCGAATCAGCGCCGAGCCTTCCGCACTGGAAATGAAGTTCGGAATAATCTCGACGGGCCGAAGGTCCGTCGCGGACCGCTGTTCGGAACGCAGCAGCTTTCCGCCGGAATAGAGCAGCCCGCTCATGGGCTTGGGTGTGCCCGACATAAACCCTCTTTCCTTCAGGGACTAACCGAAAGCCGGGCGGGGCCGGGAGCATAGGCTTCGCTCAAATCGGCGTGGCCGCCCAGCGTCTCGACCGGTTGCCCTTGCACAACAATCTTAACCCGTTTGACCGCGGGAAGGTTGGCTGCCAGCGAATTCACGATGGCATAGACAGCCAGGGACTCGCTGGCAATCCCGGGTCGCACATTTGCCAGGGTCGCGCCGGCAAAGTCCAAATATGCCGTTCCATCGGGCGCGAGGAACACGGCTCGGATCGTTGTGGAAGGCGGCAGCACAGCCTCGCCACCCTGGTGCGATCCTTCGATCAGGGCCAGCAATACCTGACGGATGCGGTCGGTTTCCGACTCCGCCCAGGAAATCGGCCGCTTTTCCTCCTGCAGGGTCTCCTGTTCAAGAGAAGGGAAGTAAAGCGTTGCAGTCTGTTGGGCCGTCGCGGCGGACTGCAAAGCCGCCTCCGACAACCTGGTCCTTGCCACCTCCTCGGTATGTCCAGCCGGAGCCCGGAAGAAAATGCGGCGGGTCAGCACTCGCAGGTAGAAGGCACTGGCTAAGAGGGTGACGAAGAGCACCAGGGAAAGGATTCTGGCCCGGGTTGACATGACTAGGTGGTTCCTCCCCGGAAGGCCTCGAGGCCGGCGGCCACGGCGGCTGCGATTTGCTGCTGAATGCCGGAATTTGTAAGTGGAGCGGAATCCACATCTTCCGACAGGCTGCCAATCTCGATTGCCACGGCAGGCGCGTTGATACTGCGCAGGACGCGTAACGGCGCTTCGGCTGGAGGGCCCGCGGTTAGGCCTTGGATTTGTCCGAATTTCTGCTGCACTGCCAGGGCAAGTTGCCGGCTCCGGTCGACATGCCTTTCAAAGATTTCGGCCCAAGGCACCAGCAGCGATCTGGAAATCTCGCCTTCAGTTTCACCGGTTGGCGCCGGCGAGCGATAGCTATAGACAACGGCCCGGGGTGTCGTAGCTCCGAGGTCACCCGCGTGGAATGAGAAAAAGGCCACCGGCCGGGAAGTGTTGGCAACCGTCTCACGACGGTCCAGGTCGACATTGGCGTCGCCGACCCGCGTCAGGACAACGCGGTATTTGTGCGTGGCCAATATCGCCAGTCGAACCCGTGCGACGTATTGCGCCACCAGGTCTTTCTCATTGATCCCATTGCTCCCTCGGGCTCCCTGGTCGTCGCCGCCGTGGCCGGAGTCAAGCACGACTACAGGCAGCGGGGGCCCGGCCTCGGGCGCCTCCGCCGATCCTTCCTGTTCCGGTCCCAATGGCGGCGCTCCCGGGATGGCAGCCGTCGAGGGCTGCTCCGCTGGGGGAGCCTGGGGAGCGGGGGGAGGCGGCTTCAGCACATCGGCCAGGAGGATTTTCCCTCCCTCGGCCAGAGTGGGATAGAAATTCAGACCCGGAGAAGATGGAGTCAGGATTAGTTTCGGCACGCCGTCTTGATCGTCAAACTTGATCTCGGTGATATTCGGATCCTGGATTCGGAAGCCCTGCGCAGGAGGCTCGACGGGCTGATTACCCAGGTAGAGGTACCACTTGCCATTGCTTGACGCCGTGTTCACCATGACCCTTTCAGAGAATTGCAGGGTAACGCGGGTTCCGTTGCCCGTGGGGTCGAGGCGAATCGTGAAGGTAATCGGTTTGACGTTGCCGATGAAAATGCGATTCGCGCCCATCTGGTATTCCACCACATCGCGCGAAATCTGCGGCAGGACCTTCACCAGAAAATCCACCGGCACCAGCCATTGGGTGCGCGGTCGCCGCACGGGCTGAGTCAGCGTCAGGCGCGCCTTTCCGACGCGCACCGTCTTGTCGTCGAGGCGAAGCTCTATTGGAATCTCACCAAACCAGACAGTTAAAGAGCCGCGTTTCTCCTGGATAGCGCCAACCTTACCCACCACATTGAGGACGGGCAGGAAAGGAAGGTATGACGCCTGGTCGATGACCTCGATCGGAATGACAGAGCGCGTGGAGGGCAGGTAGAAAACGAAATTGTCACTTCTTAGCAACCGTGCCGGCCAGAAAAGGATGACGAGTCCGACCAACACGGTGACGGAAATCCCCACCCCGGGTGACATCACCCGGCGGCGAAGTTTGTTTTGAGACGGCATGATTAGTTTTGACACCTGAACCGAAATCCCTTCGGCTGCTGGTCGGCTGCAGAGAACCATTCTATAGCAGGGTGATTCGCGCGCGCAATCGAGGTTGAAGGTCGGAAGGCTTGATGGTGACAATCAGAACACGAAAAGAGCCGGCTTGGAACCCGCCGCTCAGGCGTTCGTTCGCTTGCGGACCTCTTTCACTTCGTACATTTGCTTGTCGGCGGCGGTCAGGACCTCATCGAGAGTTTGGCCGTCATGCCACTCGGCCAATCCGATGCTGAGTCCCAATTCGAAGTCCGCCAGGTGTCCGGCTTTGTTCCAGTCTTCCACGGATTTTTCCACCCGGGTGCGGGCGATTTTGGCGCCGTCAATGCCGGAGTCCGCCAGGATGACCAGAAACTCGTCTCCCCCGTAGCGGACAACCGCGTCCGAGCCACGCACCGCGCCCTGCAGCAGAGCGGCGATCTCGGCAATCACGAAATCCCCCGTCAAGTGGCCAAATCGTGTGTTGATGTCCTTGAAACGGTCGGTGTCGATCACCATGAATGAGAGCGGCTTGTTCAGGCGCCGTGCGCGGGCCATGTAGCGTGCTGCCATGTCGTCCAGAGCGCGGCGGTTGAAGACTTCCGTGAGGGGATCGGTGAAGGATTGCAGGCGAACCAATTCGTTCTGGATGGAGGTCGAGATGACCGCCTCACGCAGCCTCCGCACTTCCAGCCGCCGGGTGATCATGTAGCTGTTGAAGAGGATGAGCAGGGCGGCGAGTCCGACAAAGGTCTCTCGCGAAACTCGCAGTTCCATGACCACGTTGCCCTGCTGCAGGATGGCGGCAGGGTAGAGCAGGATCAGAAAGGCCGCGCCCACCAGGACGCCGGTGCCCACGACAATAAGCCAGAGCTGCCAGTCGCGCTTTTCAAGTGCCGCCAGCTGGCTGCTGACCCGGGCGAAGATGCTTTGCGACTGTCCCTGCGGCTGCGGAGTCGGTGGATTAGCTGTCTGCGCCATAGCCCGAATTGTGCCCGAGGCTGATTGGGCACGCGTTCGTGTCATAGATTTATATATCGGGGGAAGGGGGATTGGCAATGACCAAAATCAGTAATCGGGAATCCCCGTGTTTACTATACATGAACTACAATTGTATCGATACTATGTTCTGCAGAGTTAATCCACTTCCTGGGTGTAAGCCCTTCGGTGCAAGTCGAACCAGCATTCTGCCGGATAAAGGTGAGTGGGCGCATTACGAGCGTCGTAGCGCCCTCTCCAATCTGCGCGTTGTTCCCGTTGACATATACCCGGCCCCCCGCCTAAGATTGTCGCTCCCGGGGAATTCCACTTCATGGTTGGTCAATCGGTCACGCATTATCGTGTGCTTGAGAAGCTAGGCGGCGGCGGCATGGGAGTTGTCTTCAAAGCAGAAGACACCAAGCTGGGGCGGACCGTAGCTCTCAAGTTCCTTCCGGAAGAAATGTCGCGAGAGCGGCAGGCTTTGGAGCGCTTCCAGCGCGAGGCGCGCGCGGCTTCAGCCCTCAACCATCCCAACATTTGCACCATTCACGAGGTGGACGAGCACGAAGGCCGCCACTTCATCGCCATGGAGTTACTGGAGGGCGACACTCTCAAGCACCGCATCGAAGGGCGGCCGCTCAAGATGGACGATCTGCTCGACCTTGCGATCCAGATCGCGGATGGCTTGGCGAGCGCGCACGCCCGGGGGATTGTCCACCGGGATATCAAGCCGGCGAACATTTTTGTAACTCGGCGTGGCCAGGCTAAGATCCTGGATTTCGGTCTGGCCAAAGTGTCGCCAGTTGCCGGCCGAGTGATGGAAGGCGCAGGCGTTGCCGCCACCGCAACCGGGGACGGATTTCTAACGAGTCCGGGAACGGCGATGGGAACCGTCGCCTACATGTCGCCCGAGCAGGCGCGCGGGCAGGAGGTTGACGCGCGCAGCGACCTTTTCTCCTTCGGTGTGGTGCTCTACGAGATGTCCACCGGGCACCAGGCTTTTTCGGGAAGCACCTCGGCCATCGTTTTCGACGCCATTCTGAATCGCGCTCCGGTCCCTCCCCTGCGGCTGAACCCGGGAGTTTCGCCCGAACTGGTCCGGATTATCGGCAAGGCTCTCGAAAAGGACCCTGACCTGCGTTACCAGGGCGCCTCGGAAATGCTTTCTGACCTCAAGCGGCTGAAGCGCGACACGGATTCAGGCCGGGAAGCAGCGGCACGCCCCGAGCCTTCACGGCAGGCGGAAGCGGGGACAAAGGAGGGGAAATCTGTCGCGGTGCTCTATTTCGAGAACCTGAGCGCCTCCAAGGAGGACGAATACTTCCGTGACGGGATGACCGAGGACATCATCACCGAGCTCTCCAAAATCAGCCGGCTCCGAGTGTTTCCGCGCGCCGAAATGCTGGCCTATCGCGACAAGCCGGTGACGGCGACCCAGGTGGGACAGGAGCTAGGCTCCGCCTATGTTCTGGGGGGAAGCCTGCGGCGGGCCGGGAACCGCCTGCGTATCACTGCGCAACTCGTCGAGACCGCGACGCGCCACTCTGTGTGGGCTGAGCGTTACGACCGCCAGCTCGAGGACGTCTTCGCCATCCAGGACGAGATTGCGCAGAACATTGCGCGGGCGCTGGAAGTGGCGCTGAGCGATCAGGAAAAGAAGGCCATCGCCAAGACTCCCACCACCAACGTCGAAGCCTACGACTACTACCTGCGTGGGCGGCAGTTCTTTCACCAATTTCGCCGCAAGGGTTTTGAATTTGCCCAGCAGATGTTCGAGCGCGCCATCGAAATCGACCCGACGTACGCGCGGGCCTTTGCGGGCATCGCGGACTGCTGCTCCTTTCTCTACACATACTGGCACGCCAGCAACAACACCCTGGAACAGGCTGACGCCGCCAGTCGCAAGGCGCTGGAGCTCGATCCGGATCTGGCCGAGGCGCACGCTTCACGAGGCTTGGCCGTCTCACTCCGCAAGGACTACGACCACGCCGCGCGGGAATTCGAGGAGGCCATCCGCCTCGACCCCAAATTGTTCGAGGGTTATTACTTTTATGCCCGCGCCCGGTTTGCCCAGGGGAAGATGGAAGAGGCTGCGCGGCTCTACGAGCAGGCATGCCAGGTCAACCCCGATGATTATCAGGCGCCCACCTTGCTGGCCGGGACTTACACGAGCTTGGGGAGGACGGCGGATTCCGTGGCTGCCCGCCACCGCGCCTTGAAGATTATCGAGAAGCATTTGGAGTTGCACCCTGATGATGCGCGGGCGCTGTACCTCGGGGCGGCGGGCCTTACCAACATCGGAGAGCGTCAGAGGGCCCTGGACTGGACGCGCCGCGCCCTGGCGATCGAACCGGACGATCCCGGCGTGCTTTACAACGTGGCCTGCAATTACTCGCTCCTCGGCCGGCCCGAGGAAGCGATCGAGTGCCTCGAGAGAGCCATCGAGAACGGCTTTGGTTTCAAGCAGTGGATCGAGCACGACTCCGACCTTGACGCCATCCGCACCCACCCGCGCTATCAGACCCTGTTGAAGAAGTTGTAAACAGTCAGGGACTCGTCCCGCGCCCTGATTAGTTGACGCCCGTCTCTTCACTTGACAATCAAGTTAGGAAGTAATAGGTTTCGAGCGGTTCCCTCGCACTGGAAGCTCAAATCACCGCTAAAGCTGCGTTCATACGGGAGGTCCCGATGAGTCTGCGACAAGGGCGATCCGGCTCTGGGTGTGTGTCTTTCTGCTCGGCACTGGTTCTTGTTTGCGCGTGTGCAGGTTGGATGTTCGCCGCCGATCATGCGGGCACGAACACAAAACCGCAATCAATGGGCGACGGAGGTTCGGTCGCTGCGGCGCGCTTGAACTCCAACTACGGCAAGCTACCGCTAAGCTTTGAGGTGAACCGCGGGCAGACAGCGGGGCAAGTAGATTATCTCTCACGTGGCCCTGGCTATGCGTTGTTTCTCACCAAGGACGGCGCGATCCTGTCACTCCCTCCGCAGAACTCCGGCCACGGTGAACGGGCATCCTTGGTCGGTGAATCCGGAACCCCGAACCGCGAAATCCGAATCCCCGCACTTATCGAGCTGAAAGTGGTCGGAGCAAACCGGCGGGTGGAAGCCATCGGCCTCGACGAGCTACCCGGCAAGAGCAATTACTTCATCGGAAATGACCCTGGAAAATGGCGCACCAACGTTCCCAATTTCGGCAAAGTAAAATACGCGGGTGTCCTCCCGGGGATTGACCTGGTCTATTACGGGCACCAGCGTCAGCTTGAGTACGACTTCATCGTCTCACCCGGCGCGGACCCCCGCGGCATCGTGCTGCAGATGCGAACCGGAAATTCGAATCCTGGCACACAGCAGGCCGAAATCGCTGCTAATGGTGATTTGGTGATTCATGTCCAGGGTGGGGAAGTGCGGCTGCGCAAGCCGGTCGTCTATCAGGAGAAGTCGGCAGTCAGCAGTCCGCAGTCGGCAGGGCGCACTCGGCAGTACTTGGATTGCCGGTATGTTTTACGCAGTCTTAATCCAAAATCCAAAATCCCAAATCCAAAATTCGAAGTGGCTTTCGAAGTTGGCCGGTACGACCGGACTCTGCCTCTCATCATTGACCCGGTGATGGACTACTCCACCTATCTTGGAGGGATTGGTCTTGACCAAGGTCTTGCGGTGGCCGTGGACGGCAGCGGCAATGCCTACGTCACGGGCAGAACAATATCGACGAATTTTCCGGCAACGGGCGGTGCTCTGGACACAACCTGCGGAATTTCTGTCGCCTGTTCCGGCAATATTTCGGATGCCTTTGTAACCAAGATCAACGCCGCCGGCTCGGCGACGGTCTACACGACCTACCTGGGGGGCGACGGACTCGACCAGGCCAATGCCATCAAAGTAGACGGCTCGGGGAACGCCTATGTGACGGGCGTTACCATCTCGACGAACTTTCCCCTTACCGCCATCCGGTTTCAGGCCGCCAACGGCGGTGGTGGTGACGTGTTCATATCCAAGCTCAATTCCACGGGGTCCGGGCTGCTCTATTCAAGCTACATCGGCGGGGCCGGCATGGACGAAGGACTGGGGATCGCTCTGGACGGCTCAAATAACGCCTACGTGACGGGCGACACTACCTCGGACCCCTTTCCCACATCAGTTGGCGCCTTTCAGACCGCGGCGCCCTCGGGCGGCGCCGCCGCTGATGGCTTTGTTTCCAAATTCAATCCCGCAGCGGCTTCCAATGCCGCCTCTCTGGTGTACTCGACACATCTGGGCGGGGCTGCGGGCGCCGACAAGGGCCGCGCCATCGCCGTAGACGGTTCGGGGAACGCCTACATCGCGGGCGAGACGCTCTCCTCCAATTTCCCCACAACCGCCGGCGTGGTTGATCTGGCGTGCGGCAGCGAAGGCGCGTGTGACGGCGGGCTCGCCAGCGATGCCTTCGTGACCAAGCTGAATGCCACGGGAACCGCACTCGTTTACTCGACCTTCCTGGGCGGCGCCGACAACGACCGGGGCCTGGGCATTGCGCTCGACGCGTCCAACAACGCCTACGTGACCGGCGTGTCCGAGTCCGTGGATTTTCCGACCACGGCGGGGGTTCTGCAAATCAGCAGCGCCGGCGGGTTTGAAGCCTTCGTGACCAAGCTGAATGCCACGGCGACCGCGCTCACTTATTCTACCTACCTGGGCGGCAACGGCTTCGATCAGGGGAACAGTATTGCCGTGGACGGCAGCGGGCGCGCTTACGTCGCAGGCGCCACGGGCTCGACGGATTTTCCCCTGGCAAGCCCCGTCCAAACCACCTGCGCGAGCTGTCCGGCCAGCACCGATGCGTTTCTGGCCAAACTGAATGCGAACGCAACCGCGGTTGTCTTCTCTACCTATCTGGGTGGATTCACTGACGACACGGCGAACGGCGTGGCGCTGGATGCTTCACCCAATGCCTACATCGCCGGCAGCACAACGTCCGCGGACTTTCCCACCATCGGGACGCCCATTCAGGCGACGACCGGCGGCAGCAGTGACGTCTTCGTCTCCAAGATTTCCGGAATGGCTTTGCCCGTAGCGTCGTTAAGCGTTACGAGTTTGAATTTCGGGGATATCGTCGCCGGCTTCACCAGCCCTTCCCAGGCAGTCACTTTGACCAACCGCGGCGACGTCCTGCTCAACATCACCGGCATCGATACGAGCGGCGACTACGCGCAGACCGACGATTGCGGCGCGGTGCCCACGACCCTGGCGGCGGGGGCCAGTTGCACCTTTACGGTGACCTTCACGCCCACCGGCACCGGAACGCGCGACGGCGCGCTGACCATCACCGATGATGCTTACGGCAGCCCGCATGTCGTGAATCTGACCGGAACCGGATCCTCCCAGGCGATCGTGGGCCTGTTGCCCGGCACTCTGGCCTTTGGGAGCCAGCGCGTCGGGACCACGAGTGCCGTCAAGGCCGTAACCCTGACCAACAGCGGAACCGGCGCTTTGGACATCACAAGCATCGTGACGACCACGGACTACAACGTGGATGGCACCAGCACGTGCGGCGCCACCGTGGCAGCGGGAGCGAACTGCGTTGTCAACGTCACTTTCTCCCCCACGGTGCTGGGAGTGAATTCCGGAACCTTGACGATCACCGACGACGCAGCCGGGAGCCCGCGCGTTGTGACACTGAGCGGCACCGGGGTCGTGGGCGTGGACCTGGCTCCTCCGGGTCTGACCTTTGCCGACACTCTGGTGGGAGTGGACAGCGCCACCCAGACCGTTACGCTGACGAATAACGGGAACGCCGTCGTCACCATCTCCAGCGTCAGCTTGGCCAGCGCCGACTTCAGTCAGACAAACGACTGCCCCGTCTCTCCCGCGACCCTGCCGGCAGGAGGGTTTTGCACTTTGACGGTGAAGGCTCGGCCGACTGCAACCGGCTCGCGCCTGGGTGAAATTTCGATCAGCGACGACGCCCCCACGC
This sequence comes from Terriglobia bacterium, assembly GCA_041946825.1. Classification (GTDB taxonomy): domain Bacteria; phylum Acidobacteriota; class Terriglobia; order UBA7540; family UBA7540; genus CAZTHM01. The sequence goes on from JBHGBD010000001.1 coordinate 439,538, forward strand.
CTGGAAGCACCCAGTCGGTGAGCCTGAGCGTCAACGGCATCGCACCGGCGGCAACTGTCTTGCCGCTTAGCTTGACGTTTGCCAGCCGGTTGGTGGGGACGACCAGCGCCGGACAGAGCTTTACCCTTCAGAATACCGGGACGGCGGATTTGCATATCTCGAGTATTGTGGGGTCTGGAGATTTCGCGCTGACCAGCGCCGCGCCCTGCGGAGCGTTTCCGGTGACAATGGTTCCCGGAGCGCCAGCCTGTACCATCACCGTGACATTTACTCCCACGGCTTCCGGAACGCGCCTTGGAGCGGTGACGATTACGGACGACTCGGGGGCGGCCACGCACGTTGATACGGTGAGCCTGGATGGAACAGGGGTGGCGCCGGCGGTCAGCTTTGCGCCCCTGACGCTGGACTTCGGCTCTCAACTTGTCGGCTCGACCAGCGCCTCCAAGTCGGTTGTCCTGACCAACTCTGGAACCTCCACGCTGACCGTCACCAACATTGTCCTGCCCAGCGCCGATTTCACTCTTACCAGCGCCACGCCCTGCGGGCCGTTGCCCGCGACGATCGCGCCCGCCGCCAATTGTACGTTGACCGTTACCTTCAAGCCGACAACGACCGATATTCGCCGTGCCGGCATCACAATTACCGACGATGCCGCCGACAGCCCCCAGACAGTCAACCTGAGCGGCACCGGGATTGCTCCGGCGGTGACTTTCGCGCCGGTCAGCATAACGTTTGATAACCAGATCGTCGGCACGACCAGCGCGGCCAAGACTGCGACCCTGACCAACAATGGAACTTCTCCGCTGACGATTACCGCCATCACGCTTGTCGGGACGGATTTCGCGTTCACCAATCCCGCTCCTTGCGGGGCCTTGCCGGCCACGCTCGCGATCAACGCCACTTGCACCTTCAGCATCACGTTCACGCCCACCACTACTGACATCCGGCGAGGCGGAATTACGATCACCGATGATGCGGGGGACAGCCCGCAGACCCTGGCTCTGAGCGGCACGGGCACAGCGCCGGGAGTTTCTCTCTCCCCGCCTACCGTCTCGTTCTCCGATCAGGCGGTCAACACCACCAGCGCTCCGCAGGCGATTGCGCTCCAGAACAGCGGGAGCGCTCCGCTCACGATCTCGAGCATTGTTCTGGCCAGCACCGATTTCGCCCTGACCAGCGCCACCCCATGCGGACCTTTGCCGGCCACACTCGCGGTCAGCGCCACGTGCACGATGAGCGTCACGTTTACGCCCACCGCCACGGATATTCGACGCGCCGGCATCACCATCACGGATGACGCGCCGGGGAGCCCCCACATCGTTTCCTTGAGCGGGTTGGGAACAGCTCCGGCGGCGGGCTTTACGCCGGCTGAGCTGGACTTTGGCAATCAGGCCGTCGGTGTCGCCAGCGCCACCAAGACTGCGGTCCTGACGAATACGGGCGGAGCGCCGCTGGTCATTTCGAACATCACGATCAGCGGAGATTTTTCCCAGATCAACACTTGCGGAGCCCTCCCGGCGACCATCGCCCCCAATGCGACCTGCACGTTCACAATTACCTTTACCCCTTCGGCCCCGGACGTTCGCCGCGGTGCCGTCACGGTCTTTGACAACGCCGGCGGGAGCCCGCACGCCTTAAGCCTGAGCGGGTTCGGGGCCACGCCGGGAGTGGCGGTTACGCCCGACCTGCTGACCTACAGCTCGCAAGGGGTCGGGACAACCAGCGCCGGCCAGACGGCAGTTCTCAAGAATAATGGGACAGCACCCTTGACGATTACAGGCATTACGGTCAGCGGCGACTTTGCGTTGGCCAGTGCAACCCCCTGCGGAGCGTTCCCGGCGACCCTGGCAGCGGGAGCCTCCTGCAACTTGGCCGTAACCTTCACTCCGACCACGACCGACGTCCGGCACGGCGCGGTGAGCATCGTTGACAACGCGCTCGGCAGCCCGCATGTCGTGGGGCTCTCGGGAACCGGCGCGACGCCTTTCGAGCTCTCCACGGCGGTCAACACGGCGACGGTCAACAGGGGAGTTGATTCCACGACCTACACCATCAACGCTACGAGCGCCTTCGGATTCACCGGTGACATCGCCCTCTCTTGCACGGGGACCGAATCCGCCTCATGCGTCTTCAACCCCGCCTCGGTCAAGCCCGGTCAATCCAGTACTCTGACCCTCAGCCCGCTGACCCCGCTCGTGGGGAACTTCCTCACGTTCGCGGTTCACGGTCAAAACGGGTTGCAGGCGGCGTCGCTGGATCTGACCCTGTTGATTTCTGACTTCACGGTGACCCCCGGCGCGGGCAGTTCCACCAGCGCCACGGTCACGGCGGGCCAGCCCGCTACCTACTCCTTGACGTTCACTCCGGCGTACGGGTTCACCGGGACTGTCTCGCTAACTTGCTCAGGGAACCCGGTGCGATCAACCTGTGCCATCAATCCCACGTCCGTTAGCCTCGACGGCGTCAACCCCGCTACGGTCACCGTCACGGTCAGTACCACGGCAAGGGCGGTCACGACGCCCGGACCCGCGTCGAGACACTCTCCGCCCGGAATTGGAACCTTTAGCGGCTTCCGACCGCAGATGCTCCTGCTCCTCGCTCTACTAGCCGGAATGATCTCGGCGGGAGCAGTCTCACGGAGGTTGCGGCACAGCCCGCTGGTTCTCGCGGCAGTCCTGATAATGGCTCTGTTGTGGGCCGCTTGCGGCGGAGAGACCGCCAGCGTGCCGCCGGGAGATGTGGGAACGCCCGCGGGAACATACAACATCACGATCACGGCAACCTCCGCGACCTCTGTGCACACGACGACGCTGGCCTTGAAAGTCAACTAAGACCAGGCCGCAGGACACGGCGAAACCCGCCGCGCCCTGCGGCCTTCCCGCGCCTTCCCCGATTTCGACGCCCAAAAACTTTTTGTCTCTTTCGATTTCTAGCCAAATGTGCTAGGCTCAGGTGGGAATATCGAGAGGCTAGTGGTCGGAAATCGAAAGTGGGGGGCTGGAAACTGGAAACCGGAAAATCGAAAACCGAAAACCGAAAACCGAAAGCCGAAATTCGGAATTCGGAATCAGGAATTTGGAATCTGGACTCCGCGCTGGAGGGCCGAGGGTCGGGAAAAATAGAGTTAATTCAAAAAGCATGGAACGATGCCGGAATGTTACAGAAAACAAAGGATCGAGCTTGGAAAAATCTGGAGCGACGCCGGAATTTTGTTGAAAATAAAGGATCTGGCCTCGAAAGCCGGAATCCTGCAGATTCCAAAGGCGGTTAATGCAGATACGGTAAGACTTTTGTGTAGGTTTCTGGCGAAAATGGACCTCGAATTCGCGGCCATGGCGCTTCTGCGAAGGCGATGGCTGCGACTTTTTGTCTGGAACGAATAGCCTTGGGACCTCGGCGGAAATCCTGAAATTTGTAGGCCAGCAGTCTGCGGACCGGCCACGACAGGGCTACTCGTATCGCAAGGCCACTATCGGATCGACCTTCGTTGCTCGGCGGGCCGGGAAAAAGCAGGCCAGACCTGTAATGGCGGCCAGGGACAGAGAGGCTATTCCCAGCGTCAGCGGATCGGTGGGACGGACATTGTAGAGTTGGCTGGCGAGAAAACGCGTCAGTCCCAATGCTCCGACCAGCCCCAGCGCGACACCCGCCAGGATGATTCCCATCCCCTGCCGGAATACGAGCCGGAGGATGTCGGGTCTCTGCGCGCCGAGGGCCATTCGGATGCCGATCTCCTGAGTTCGCTGGCTCACCAGGAAGGCGATCACGCCGTAGATCCCGACCGCCGCGAGGAGCAGGCCGAAACCCGCGAAGAGCGTGAGCAGCGCGGCGTTGAAGCGTGGCCGCGCCGCGAGGTTCCCGACGCGCTCAGTCATCGTCTCGATGGTCACGGGAAGGGTGGGGTCAATCGCAACTATTTCCTGGCGGAGCCAGGCGGCGACCGCTTTGGGATCGAGAGAGCTGCGGATAATCAAGGAGGTGCGGCGCGTGGTATCTTCGGGCGCGTGCCCGCGCACGACATAGTACTCCGGGTCGCCGGGCATGGTCAGGCCGTTGTTCTTCACGTCGGCGGCGACACCCACGACGGTAAACCACGTCGGTTGCTCAGGGAAGCGTTGCAGGCGCTTGCCCAAAGGGTCTTCGCCGGGAAACAACCGGCGCGCCAGCGCTTCGCTCAAAATGATAGCGTGCTGGTCGGGATTGCGGTCGGCTTCCTCGAAGGGCCGGCCGTTCAGGATGGGAATGCGCAGCGCGGAGAAGTATCCGGGAGTGACGGCTCGCCATCCCACCATCCCTCCCGTGCCTTCAGCAATACGCGGGCGCCCCTCGACGCGCATTCCGGCAAAGACGGCGGAGCGCATCGCGCCGCCGGGCGGAAGGGAATCGCTGAGGGCACAGGCGGCAACTCCCGGGAGGGGCTGAAGGCGGGCTTCCAACTCGTTGTAGAAGGCCATTTGCTGGGCGGGTTGAGGGTAATGTTGAACGCCCAAATTAATATTTGCCGTGATGACGCCCTGAGCCTCGAGGCCCAGCGGCTGGTACTGGAGGTTCCAAAGGGTTCGCAGAAGCAGGCTGGCACCGGCCAGCAGCACCAGTGACAAGGCAACCTGCAGCGCGACGAGGGCCTGGCGAAAGGTGTGCCGGGCGATTCCAGCCGCCGGCCGGCTGGCAAGCGCCTCGGCCCGGGGCTTCGCCAGCGAGGGCGCAAGTCCGAAGGCCAGGCTGCTAAGGATCGACGCCGCGAGGGCAAACAGGAGGGCGCGCCCATCGAGGGACGCCTGGTCGAGCTTGGGAATTCCTGCAGGCGCTAATCTCACAAATGATGATAGAAATAGATAAGATATTATGCAGCCTGTGCCACCACCCACCAGACCGAGTAGGCCGCTTTCGGTCAAGGCTTGGCGGACAAGGCGCCGCCGACTGGCGCCGAGCGCCGAGCGGACGGCGATTTCGCGCTCGCGGCTGATGCCGCGCGCCAGCAGCAGCCCCGCGACGTTGGCGCAGGCGATCAGCAGGACGGCGAGGACGGCGGCGAGCAAGATCCAGGAGGCGCGGCGGTAGTCGCCAACCTGGCGGTCGCGCAGCGAGCGCACGCTGACGCTGACCTCCTTACGAAATTGCGCCGGCACCCACTTGAGCGATTCTTCGAAGAGCGGCGCTAGCGCCGCCTGGGCCTGGGGCGCGGTGACCCCGGGCTTCAGCCGCGCGAAGGAGCGCAGGACCTGCCCGCTGTTGGGTCGTTGCTGCCGGGTTTCATCGAGCGCCAGCGGCAGCAGAATGTCAACGTGAGCCAATGTGGGAAACTCGAAGTCGGACGCCAGCACGCCGACGATCCTGACCGGCTGGCCGTCCAGCGAGATCGCTTTCCCGACAACCCGGGGATCGCCTCCAAAGCGGCTGCGCCACAGGCCGTGGGCGAGGAGCGCCACTTTGGGCGCGTTCGGCCGGTCTTCATCGCGAATGAAGTTCCGGCCGAGCAGCGGGGACACGCCGAAGGTCGTAAGGAAGCTGGCCTCGACCCGGGCGCACGACAGGCGCACCGGGTTCTGATCGGTCAGATCGCAGTCGGCAACTCCCGGCTGCATGGAGGTGAAGCTTTCGAAGGGAGCCTGGTGGGCCCGCCACTCGAGGTAGTCGGTGCCGAGCATGAATTCGTTCGGCTCGATGGGCGCCACGAAGCCCACCGAGACCAGCCGCTCGGAGGCGGGGTAGGGAAGGCTTCGAAACAGAATCCGGTCGGCGACGCTGAACACCGCCGTCGTCGCGCCTATTCCCAGCGCCAGCGTGATGACGGCTACCGCGGTGAAGCCGGGATTCTTCACGAGCATGCGCAAGCCGAAGCGCAAATCTTGAAGAAGTGTATGCATGTTCTGTTCTCTGAGCCCTGTCTGCGGTTGTGAATTCTTAGTTATGAATTATTAGACAACAAAACAGGCCTCAACTTACCGCGCACTGGTGTGGTCGTGGTTCACAATTCAGAATTCGTAATGGCTTACTCATATCGCAGCGCCGCCATCGGATCAACCTTTGTCGCGCGCCATGCGGGAAGGTAGGCTGCGATGACGGAAGCCAAAGTCAGTACGCCCGCGACCCCCAGAGTCGTCAGCGCATCGAGCCGGACGATTCCCGACAGCAGGCTTGACATGATCCGCATGACGCCCACCGCGCCGGCTAGACCGATAACCAGGCCGACGAACGTCAGTTTCAGGGCATGGCCAAGGACCATCCACAAGACCGAGGGACTGCGCGCTCCCAGCGCCATGCGCACGCCAATGTCATGCGTCTGCTGCCGGACAGAGTAAGACATCAGGGCGAAGATTCCGGCCGCGGCGAGAGCCAGTGCGATGGCCCCAAAGGCCGACATCAACCGGGCGGCGGAATCAACGCCGCTGACGTTATCCGAGATCAGTTGTTCGAGCGTCCGCAATTCAAACGCCGGAACATTGGGGTCGACGCTCTGGACGGCGTCACGCACAGCGGGCGCGAGCGCAAGCGGATCGCCGGAAGTTCGAATCACAACCGCGGAAGAAGTCTGAGGCATTTGGGCGAAAGGCATATAGACCGTGGGATGCCATTCCTCATCGAATGGATCCGACCGGATGTCTCCGACGACACCCACGACAGCACGCCAGGGCTCCTGGCCAGATTCTTCACCCAGCTTGATGTGTTTGCCGACCGGATTCTCGCCCGGCCAGACGGCGCGGCTGAGGCTCTGGCTGATGACGGCGACCGGAGGAGCTTCGGGGCCGTCCTGGGCGGTGAGGACGCGGCCGCTGAGCAGTGGCAGGCGCAGGGCGGAAAAGAATCCGGGGCCTACCAATTGCGAAACCGCCCGGCGCATTTCGCCGGGGCGGGCGGGAGGCTGGCCTTCGCCGCGATAGAGCGTTCGGTTCCAGCCCCAGCCCGAGGGAAGGTTCGAGACCGGTCCGGCGGCCTCGACGCCGGGCAAAGCTTCAAGGGCCTGAATCACGCGGTCGTAGTGGTCCCGCGCTCCCGTCGAATTCCGATGCTGGGTTTCCGGAATATGCATGCGGAAGGTCAGCACGCGTGCGCGGTCGTAACCGGGATAACGGTTCAGGAGCACTCGAAAGCCCTTGACCATCTCCACGGCGCCCACGAGCAAAATGCCAGCCAGCGCGACTTCAAGAACTACCAGGGCGCTGCGAAGGGAACGGTGTCCGGAAATCGTGCTCGTTCCCCGCTCACCTCGCTGCAGTGCGAGTTGAAGGTTGGAGCGGGAAACAAACCATGCGGGCACGAGCCCGGAAAGAATTCCTGCCAGCAGCGCGACCGCTAGGGTGAGCGCCACCACTTCGGGATTGACTCCCATGTGTTTCAAGCCCGCGATGTGCTGCAGAATGAAGGGCGGGATGGCGCGGCGCATGGCGTCAATTCCCCAGTCGGCCAGCAGCACACCCGCGCATCCGCCCAGGACCGCTACGAGCACGCTCTCGATCAGCAACTGGCGGATGATTTGCCAGCGGTTGGCGCCCAGGGCGAGCCGGGTTGCGATTTCCTTCTGACGCGCAAGGATGCGAGCCAACTGCAGGTTGGCCACGTTGGCGCAGGCGAGCAGAAGCACGAATACCGCCGCCCCGGTGAGCACGATGAGGAACTCCCGCGAGCCTTCCAGGAGATCCTCGACCAGGCCCACGACGCGCAGGCCGTGGCCCGCGTTCGTTGCGGGATTTTGAGCTCCGAGCCCGGCGGCTATTGTCTCGAGTTCGGCTTGCGCCTGCGCCTGCGAAACGCCGGGCTTAAGCCGGCCGATCACATGAAGATAGTGATTGGCGCGATCATCCTGGGCAGCGCTGAGGTCGAGCGGAGCCCAGGCATCCATGCCCACGGGATAATCGAATTCGCTCGGCATAATCCCAATCACGGTGGTCTTCTGACCGTCCAGGAGCAGGTTCCGGCCGATGACATTGGGATCGCCGCCCAGGCGCCTCTGCCAGAACCCGTGGCTGAGAATGAGAACCGCGCCTTGGCCGGGTTTGAAGTCGTCGGCCGTGAGAGCTCTCCCGAGTTGCGGAGTGCTACCCGCCAACGGGAAGAAATTGGGCGTCACCCTGGCCCCTTCGAGGCGATCCGCGATGCCCTCGCCCGTCAAGTTGCTGTCCCAGCCGTGAATCGCGGAGAGCAGCTCAAGTGTCCGGCACTGCTCCGTCAAATCGCGGAAATTCGCCGGCGCGGCACTGGCGTGCCGGATCCCTTGCGCCGGGACCGTTTCCCAAACCGCCACAACGCGGTCCAACTGCTGGAACGCAAAAGGCCGCAAGAGCATGGCGTTCACGGAACTGAAGACCGCGGAGTTGGCGCCAATGCCGAGCGCGAGCGCGATCACCGCGACGGTCGTAAAGCCGGGACTCTTCACCAACATGCGGAGGCCGTATTTGACATCTTGCAGCAACGTTCCCATCGTATCTCCGATTGGGTCATTGATTCATCGAGTCATTAATTCATTCGGACGACTGACGGGAGGCGCCGGAGCGATGACTCGATGAGCCGATGACTCAATGATTCAATCCTTTTCCATCCACCCGTCGCGGAGCTTGATGGTCTTGTGCCCGTAAGCCGCCCAGTTTTCGTTGTGCGTGACCTGCACGATGGTCGTGCCCTCATCGTTCAGCTTCTTGAACAGGTCCATGATCTCCTTGCCCTGGCTGGTATGCAGGTTCCCCGTGGGCTCGTCGGCAAGGATGAGTTTGGGACTGGCAATGACGGCGCGCGCCACGGCCACCAATTGCTGCTGCCCGCCGGAGAGCTGGCTGGGATAAAGGTCTTTCTTGCCGACGATGCCGAAGCGGTCGAGCGTGTCCGCAACGAGCGCCTGCCTCTGCGAGGCTTTGACGTCGCGGTACGACAGCGGGATATCGAGATTTTCGGCCACTGTCAGGCTATCCAACAGGTGGTATTGCTGAAACACAAAACCGATGTTCTGCTTGTTCAGCTCGGCGCGCTCTTTGGGTTTCATTTTGTGGACGGCCTTTTCGAAGAAGTGGTACTCGCCGTCATATTCGCCATCGAGCAGGCCGAGAATGGCGAGCAGGGTCGATTTGCCCGCGCCCGACGGGCCCATGATGGTGATGAAGTCGCCTTCCGCGATGTCGAGGGTGATGCGCCGCAGGACGTAGTAGCGCCCCGCGCCTACCGCATACGATTTCTCAATGTTCTTCAGGCTGATCATTCTGTCTCCCCATGACCGATCTCCGGCGGCCGACGACTGGGCCGCTCGCGCCTTCAACCACCTCTTCCACGATCCTCCCGTCGAAGAGGCGGAAGGTCCGTTGGGCGTAGCTGGCATAGCGAGGATCGTGAGTGACCATGCAGATCGTGGCGCCTTCGCGATGCAAGTCGCGGAGCAAGTCCATCACCGCCTGTCCGTTCTTCGAGTCGAGGTTACCCGTCGGCTCGTCGGCGAGGAGGATCGAGGGTTTTCCCGCCAATGCCCGGGCCACGGCCACGCGCTGTTGCTGGCCGCCTGAAAGCTGCGAAGGATAGTGCTTGACGCGATGCGACATGCCAACGCGCTCCAGGGCCTCCTGGACGTGCTTCCGACGCTCGGCGCTGCCCATGCCGCGATAGGTGAGCGGCAGTTCGACATTTTCGTAAACCGTAAGGTCGCCGATCAGGTTGAACGCCTGAAAGATGAATCCGATTTCGCGGTTGCGAATGCGCGACCGTTGTTCGGAAGAGAGGTTCGCCACGGGGTGGCCGTTCAGCGTGTAGGAACCTTCGGTGGGCGAGTCGAGCAAGCCGATAATCGAGAGCAGGGTGGACTTGCCGCAGCCGGACGGGCCCGCAATCGAAGCGTATTCACCCTTGTGGATATCCAGGTGAATCTCGGACAGGGCGTGCGTTTCGACCTCGTCCGTCACGAACACCTTTTTGATGTTCTCGAGGCGGATCAGCACTTCGCCGTTGCTCGGCTCCGCGGCCTTAACGTTTTGCGTCTCAGCTTGAGTGGATGAGTCCATGTCGTCTCCTTGCGAAACTCAAAATGCGATAATCGAAACTCCAAATTCGAAACTCGAAAATCGAAACTCGAAACTCGAAAATCGAAACTCACTACTTGTCCCTTGCCACTCGTCACTCGTCACTTGTCACTCGTATCTCAGCGCCACCATGGGATCGACCTTGGTCGCCCGGCGGGCGGGGAAGTAACACGCCACAATTGCGATGCCCAGCACTATTGCCGATCCTGCCAGAAAGGACACCGGGTCGTACGGCTTGATCCCATAGAGAAAACTTCCTAGCAGACGACAGACCGCCAGTGCTGCAAGCGCGCCCCCCAGGACACCTGCCAGGGCTAGGCACAGGCCCTCGAAGAGAATCATTCCCCTTACTTGCCTGATGCGGGCTCCAAGCGCGACGCGAATACCGATTTCACGTGTTCGCCTGCCGACTGAAAACGCCACGACTGCGTACAAGCCGATCGAGGCAAGAAATACTCCCAAAAATCCCAGCGCGCCTATCAGGCGAGATTCCAACATCAGATCAAAGGTGGATAGCTCCACGAGGGTGTGAGGAGTATCCACACTGGAAATCACCAGATTGGAGCTGTAACTGTGGATCTCCTGGCGGAGGAGCGGAATCAGAGTCGCAGGACTTACCGCGGTTTCCACGATCAGGGTACCCCGAGCATCGGAGGTTTGGGCAAAGGGGACGTACATATAGGCTCTGGGCAACTCGCGCATCCAGATAACCTTTGCGTCTTCCGCGATGCCGACGACCTGCGTGTCGCGCCCTTCGATCTTGATGGATCTGCCCAGTGCCTCGCCGTCCCGCCAGAACCGGCGAGCCATCGTCTGGCTTATTATGACGACTCGCGGGGATTCCGGACCATCGGCAGAGCTGAAATCGCGGCCTTGCAGCAGGCGGGTTCCGACTGTCTGGAAGTAATCCGGGCCGACAGCGTTGACACAAATCGGAATGCTCGATTGGTTCTCCGGCAGCTCAACCCCTGGAATCGAAACAGCTGCCGTCCGTCCTCCACCGGACCCGCTCAGTGGGATTCGAAGCGCATAAGTGCTTCGATTGACCCCGGGTAAGCCAGCGGCTCTTTCCGTGATTCGTGGCAAGAGCGGCGCACCCTTTTGCCCTGTCCCTTCTAGCGGAGAGACACTAATTGCCACCAGGTTCCTGTGGATGTCAAAGCCCACAGGCAGATTCCGAACGTAAGAAAGGCTGCGTATGAGAAGCAGGGAGACGGTCACAACAATCACTGAAAGGGCCATTTGGCCGGCGACCAGGAGATTACGGGGGGTGACACGATTCCCGCGCATCACGGCTTCCTCTTTCAGGACATTTGCCAACCCGATCTTCCATCCGCGCATGGCGGGAGTAATGCTGAACAAAAGGGTGGCCAGTAGCGTGACGCCAACCGTGAATGCGACGACGCGCAGGTCGACGCGGGCTTCGGGTCCAATGAACGAAAGAGACGGCGGAAGAAGTGATTTCTGAAGGCTCGCCAGCCAGGTGGTCAGCGCGAGGCCTGAGCCCGCGCCCAGAGCCGAAAGCAGGAGCCCTTCGGTTAGGAACTGACGGAAGAGTTGCCACTTGCTGGCTCCCAATGCCACCCGCAAGGCGAGTTCGCGGCGACGGGACTCCGCGCGGGCCAGCAGCAAACCGGCCACGTTGGCGCAGGCAATCAGCAACACGAGGCCCACAACCGCCATCGCAAAGAGCGCGACCGGCAGGAGTTCCTGCTGGTAAACCTTCTCCGAGATGCATTGAAATGTGATCCCCCGATTCGTTTCCAGGTAAACCTGTGCCAAGCGGCTCCCCAACGAGTTCAGTTCTGTGTTGGCCTGGGCAGGGGGGACTCCTTCGCGTAGACGCGCAACCGTCTCGAAGTTGCGATAATCGCGCTTACGGAGCTGTGCGGGAGTGAAATCGCCGGCTTCCGACACCATAATCCACAGGTCCGTAGGAACGAACTTTTCCAGTCCCTGGAAATGCGGCGGGGCGACGCCGATGACTCTTGCCGGCCTCCCGGTGAGTTTGATTTCCTTTCCAATGATTCCCGGATCTGCGCCCAGGCGGCCTTGCCAGAGACGATAGCTGACAACCACGCCTGGCTCTGCTTGGGGACTGCTGTCGAGCTCTCGCGAGAACGTCCGGCCCAATACCGGCTTCACACCCAGCACCGTGAAGTAGTCGGGAGACACATCGTCGGCGAGGATCTGGTTGGACTCATCGAGGGAATTGAGAAAGAAACCCACGCGGTACCAAACCGCGACGCCGGAGATGGACTTCACTTGCTGCCGAATGTCTTCGTAGTCGGGATAGGAGAATCCTGCGCCGGTTCCCTGCGGCGTCTTGATTTGAAGCCGCACGAGTCGGTCAGGACTCGAGACCGGGAGCGGGCGCAATGCGGCAGCATCCACGAATGTGAAGATTGCCGAGTTCGCCCCGATCCCAAGCATCAGGGTCAACACTGCCACCGCGGTGAAGCCGGGGTTCTTCGCCAGCATGCGAATACCGTACCGAAGGTCTTGGAGGAGGGTGCTCATCTTTTCCACTCCCTCACCCGTCCCGATTTCATCGGGACACCCTCTCCCTCGGGGAGAGGGTCGGGGTGAGGGGCTCACTTGTCACTCGTCACACATCACTCGTCACTCATAACGCAGCGCTACCATGGGATCGACCTTGGTCGCCCGGCGGGCGGGGATATAGCACGCCACAAGGCCCACCAGCACCAACAGGCTTGCAACGCTGGCGAGGGTGAGAGGGTCATGCGCGCTGATGCCGAAAAGCATGCTCGCCATGAGGCGCGTGAGCGCCAACGCGCCTACTATGCCAATGACAATTCCCAGGAGCGTCATTCTCGTTCCCTCGCGAAGGACCATCCGCAGCACCTCGCGCCGGTCAGCTCCGAGCGCCATGCGAATGCCGATCTCGTGCGTTCGTTGGCTGGCGAGATACGAAATCACACTGTAGATGCCAACGCAGGACATGATGAGCGCGAGCGCCGCAAAGACTCCGAGCAGAATCATCAGGAAGCGCCGCGCCGCCAGCGACCCGGCAATCATCTGGTCCATCGTCCGGGTGGCATAAATCGCCTGCTGGTTATTGACCTTGTTCATCGCCTGACGGATCGAAGCGACCTGAGCGAGTGGCGGTCCTTCAGTTCGGATCGCCGCCCCGAATCCCCCCGCCGTGAGTGACATCACCATTTCAGGCATTTGTGCGAGGTGGAAGTAACACTGCGCCGGGTGGGGAGCCGTGGCATCCTGGTCGAGCCCATATTGCCTGATGTGGCCGACGACTCCAACGATTTCCGCCGTGATGTTGACCAATTCGATGTGGAGACGCCGGCCGATCGGATCCTGATTGCCGAAATGGAGCTGAGCGAAGCGATCGTCGATCACAATCACGAATGGCGAATGTTCATTGTCCGCCGCGGTGATGAACCGGCCACGCTTGAGCGGAATTCCCATGACTTTCAGATAGCCCGGCTGAACGATGTAGAGTTGCGCCCAGTTGATTTCAGCGTTGTTCGTAGGTTTGGGCTTGTCCTCCAGCCAGAACGGCATTGAAGAGTCCGAGCCCAAAGGCATGGATGCGACGGTTAGCGAAGCGGCGATGACTCCCGGCAGAGCATTCAAACTTTCCTCGGTTTGCCGCCACATGGCTCGAATGGCCGCCGGAGAGCTCATGGGGGGAAACGAACTGTAGAAGGTGACGACGTTGTGGGGATTAAAGCCCGGATCGACTTTCCAGAGTTTGGCGAGGCTGCGAATCATCAGCCCGGCGCCGACAAGGAGAATGAGCGCGAGCGCCATCTCGCCCACAACGAAGACCCGCTGGGCGCGGTGCCGACCGCCGCTTGAACCGCGGCCGCCCTCTTTGAGTGTTTCGTGCATTTCGGCGCGCATGGCCTTGAGCGCCGGGACCAGGCCGAACAGGATTCCCGCCAGAGTGGATGCGGCAAGCGTGAACAGCAGTACGCGCCCGTCGAGGTGGATTTCCTCGGCACGCGGCAGCGCCTCGGGCAACGCTCGGAGGGCAAACTGCGTTCCCCAAGTCGCGAGCAAGAGCCCCAGACCGCCCCCCGCCAGCGCCAGCAAGATGCTTTCGGTCAGGAGTTGACGAACAATGCGGCTCCCGCTTGCGCCCAGCGCGGTCCGAATAGCGAACTCCTGCGCTCGGCCGGTCGAGCGCGCCAGAAGGAGGTTTGCGACGTTCACGCAGGCGATCAGGAGCACGAAACCTACCGCCGCAATCAGCACCAGCAAGAAAGGCTGTATGTCGCCTACCATGTCCTTCTTGAGCGGAAGCAATGTGATGCCCGAACCTTTGTTGGTTTCGGGGTACTGCTCGGCCAGATGCTCGGCCAGCGCTTCCATGTCGGCCTTCGCCTGCTCGACGGTGATACCCGGCTTCAGCCTTCCTACGGCGTTCAATCCCATCGCAGTTCGGCGATTGCGGAAGGTCGGCTCTCTCCATTGGCCGATGGGAAGGTACACCTCGCTCCGGTGAAAAGCATGGTAGGAGAAATTCGCCGAAATCACGCCCACGATTGTGTATAGCGTTCCATTCAGCATGAGCGTTTTTCCCAGCGCCTCCGGCGACGAGCCGAACCTGCGCTTCCATAGACCTTCGCTGATCAGAGCCACCGGCGCGGTCCCCAACTGGTCCTCCTCAAGATGAAAACTACGTCCGATGAGCGGTTCGACGCCGAGTAGCGAGAAGAAGTTCGATGAGATCATTTCCACGGGCACGCGTTCAGCTTCACCGAGCCCGGTCATAATGAAGTCGTCATTTCGATAAGCTGCCAGCGCTGAAAACGAGTGATTGTCGCGGACCCAGTCGAGGAAGTTGGGATAGGAGATGGAAGACTTCGTGAAGTCGGGGGTCTTCGAATAGAGCGCCACAAGCTGATCGGGTTGGTGATAGGGAAGCGGATTGAGAAGCACGCCATTTACCACGGAAAAGATTGTGGTATTCGCTCCGATGCCGAGCGCCAATGTCAGCACGGCGATGGTAGTGAATCCACGGTTCTTCGCCAGCATGCGCAGGCCGTATTTCAGGTCTTGCAGGAGCGTGTTCATCGCTTACCTCGAATCGAGCGATCGGGCCCGACGTACAGCCGGGATTCGAAATTCGAAAATCGAAACTTGTCACTTGTCACTCGCCACTCGCCCCTGTTATTCATAGCGCAGCGCAACGTTCGGATCGACCTTGGTGGCGCGTTGAGCGGGAATATAGCAAGCGATAAGCGCCACCAAAGACAGCAAGGCCCCAACCCCGGCATAGGTCAGCGGATCGGTTGTTGTGACGCCGAAAAGCTGGCCACGCAAGAAACGCGTCAGCGCCACGGACACCGCGAGCCCGATTCCTAAGCCGGTCAGCGTCAGCCGGAAGCCCTGGGCGAGGACTAATCGGAGAACATCGAAGCGCTTTGCCCCCAAAGCCATGCGAATGGCGATCTCGCGCGAGCGCTGGCGCGTCGCGTAGGCAACCACTCCATAGATGCCCACGGTAGCCAAGGCCAGCGCCAGCAGGCCGAAGGAACCTGCAAAGGTTGCGGCAACCCTTTCAAAGATGTCGCCGAGCTGCATGCTGGCCTCCATCGTCGTCGCATCGAAGACGGGCGAAGAGAGTGACCCGAATGCGGTGCTGCGCGGTGAGCCAGCGTCCACGTCGTGGATAGCTTCCTCGACCCGGAATTGGAACGCCCGTGGGTCGCCGGAGACCCTCACATGGGCGATCACCGGCGTCCGGTCGTCCTGGAAGAGCGGCAAATAAAAGACCGGCTCGGGAGCATAGACGAGCCGCCGGTACTTGGCATTTCGCGCCACACCGATGACTGTGAACGATCGGCCATCCGTGCGAATCCCTTTTCCGAGTGCATCCTGGCCCGGCCAAAAACGGTCCACAAACGCCTGATTCACAATCGCCACGAGCTGGGCGCCGGGGCCGTCGGCCTCGGTGAAATCACGTCCGGAGACAAGCTCCGTTTTCATCATGTGGAAGTACTTGGGCCCGACGGTTCCGAAAGTGACTTCCATCGACTCGTGAGGCTGCGGGACGTAGCCGTCCGGTTCGACGTAGTGGGTGTGGACTGTGAAGCTCAGCGGGGAAAAGTCCGCCAATGTCGCGGACTCGACCCCGGGAATGCCCTCGAGCTTGGCAAGCAAATCCCGGCCGAATTTGCGGTGGTCGGGCAAGGGTTCATAGGACACAAGCACAACCCGGCTGGGGTCAAAGCCGATGTCGGAGCGTCGCGCGCTCGCGAGGCTGCGGATGAAAAGGCCGGCGCAGATCAACAAGAGCAGGGAAAGCGAGATTTGCCCGACGACCAGTCCCCCGGCAAGGCGCGACTTGTGGAACCCACCGGAAATACTGCCTGCCTCTTCCTTGATCACCTCGACCGGGTTAAGCGACGAGATGCGCAAGGCCGGCAGCGCGCCCGACATCAAGGCCGTCAGGAGTGAAAAGCCCAGAGTGATGATGAGCACGCGAACGTCCGCGTGCCCATTCAGCGTAAGCGGGAGGGTGGTGGCCGGGACAAAATGCGCGAGGGTCCCTGCCGTCCATGAGGTAATCACCATGGCAATTCCGCTCCCGGCCAGAGCCAACAGGAGGCTTTCCACCAGAAGTTGCCGCACCACTCGCCCCCGGCCCGCGCCCACGGCCAGGCGAATGGCGATTTCGCGCCGCCGCCCCACCGAACGGACCAGGAGCAAGTTCGCCACGTTCGCGCAGGAGAGCAGAAGCAAGACCATCGCGAGCCCCAGCAACAGAGGCAGCGTCTTGTATAAATAGACGTTCGCCCCGAACGGCGACCGCCAGAGCGGATCCAGGCTGATCTGGTTGGGGCTGCCTTGGTGCGCCTCCGGAAAGGCTTCGGCAATCCGCTGCATGACCGCATTCAGATCGCTCTCGGCCTGCTGAGGGGAAACACCCGGCTTGAGGCGCCCATAGACATTGAGCCAGAACGCCCCGCGCTCATCGGGCCGGTTCGAGGCCCACACTTGCCGGTCCATGATCAACGGAATCCACAGGTCCGTGCGCAGTCCCGTAAAGCATCCCTGGAAGCCGACCGGAGTGACTCCGATGATGGTGTAGGAATGCAGGTTGATTCCCACCGTCTTGCCGACCACGGAGGGGTCCGCCCCAAAATGGCTTTGCCACAAAGCATAGCTGATCACCACGACGCTTTCGGGTTTTAGTTCCTCCTCCGGCAAGAAGCCTCGGCCAAGGATCGGACGCACCCTCAGGACGTCGAAGTAATTCGCGGAGGTCAGCGCGCCATAGATACGCTCCGGCTTACCGTTTCCCGTCAGGTACATGAAATCGTGATGAAAGCCCAGGAGACCCGAGACGCTCCGGTTGTGATCGCGCAAGTCGAGGTAGTCCGGGTAAGAGAATGGCGGAGTCGGGTGCTCGCTGCGCTCGCCGCGCATGACGGTGACCAGGCCGCGGGTGTCGGAAGCGCCCGGAATGGGGTTGAGCAGGGTCGCGTCAATCCAACTGAAGATGGTGCTGTTGGCGGCGATGCCCAGCCCCAGCGTCAGCACCGCCACGGCCGTGAAGCCGGGGTAATTCGCCAGCATGCGCAGGCCGTACTTCAGGTCCTGGAGCAGACTGTTCATTGGCTACCTCTGGATCGAGGGACACTTCCTGCCGCCAACGGGCCAGTGACAAGTGACGAGTGACAAGTGACCAGCAAGCCCGCGGCTTGGCTTAAGCATGGAGTGTTTCGAGGATGCATCCCCTCAATCATTCAATCACCCGATCACTCAATGACTCAATCGCTCAATCCAACCGGATCCGGTCGAAGGCGTCCCATTGGGACATATCCGAGAGGATCACCTGGTCGCCGACCTGCAACCCCTCCAGCACCTCAATCGTGCTTACCGAGCTGCGACCTAGCTTCACCTGCACGCGCACTGCTTCCTTTCGGTTGTTGATTACCTTGAACAGGCTGATGGTGCTATTCGGCTGGCCGTGAACGGGCCGGCCGACATACATCACATCCGCTAATCTCTCAATTTCGATCGTACCGTCCACGCTCAAGTCGGGTCGCGCGCCAAGGGGGAGCGCCTCATCCAGTTTGACATCCACGGTCACGGTCCCGTTCTGGACAGCCGGGTCAACGCGCATGACGTGGCCGTCAATTATGCCGTTTCGTGTGTCGATTGCTGCTTTCTGTCCAATTTGAACATCTTTGGCCTGAGTTTCAGGGACCTTGATCTGAGCCTTTAGGCGCGTCGGCTGTACGACCTTGGCAAGGATGGTTCCTGCGGTCACGCGCTGGCCGACTTCGACTGAAAGCTCCTGAAGCACTCCCGGATTGCCGGCGCGGACATTCAGAGAATCAAGCTGCGATTTCTTGAGGTCGTAGAGGGCACGCAATTGCTCGACACGAGCTTTCTGAGCATCGAGCTGGGCCTTCACCGACGCCGCGCTCACCGCCAGCCGGTCTCTCTCGATGCTGTTGCGGGTGGCAAGCGCTTCGGCCTTGGCACGCGATACTTTCACGTTGAGTTCCGCTCCCAGCCCCAGCTTGGCCAGTTCCGTGTCCTTCTCGGCGTTCAATTCCGCCTGCGTGTAGTCCGATTGCACGGTGGCGGCGGCGGCCTTCTGGTCGAGCAGTTGACTGTCAAGCTGAGCCTTCAGACTGTTGTATTGCGCCTCGGCAGCCTTCAATTGCCATTCGGCATCGAGAGCTGACTGCTCCAGCTCGGGGTTGGCGAGTTTCAGGATGACAGTTTCTGCCATCACTGTAGCGCCGGGCAGAACAAACCTTCGAACCACCCGGCCGTCGGTTGTGGCGGGGATCCAGAGAATTTCCTCTGGAACCAGGGTCCCCAGCCCTCGGACCTGCCGCAGCATCTCGCCTCTCTTTACGGTGTCGGGCCAGAGCGGCGCCCATTCAACGGTGGGCGCGGCAGGCTTTAAGCGAGAAAGGCCCACTGAGACTAAAGGGATGAAGGCTATTACACCGACTGCGTATAACGTCCTGCGGACTCGCTTTTTTCTCGCCAGTTCGGGTCGAGGGATATCCATAATGGCTCCAACCGGAATTGGGCAACTTATGTGCCAGGCTCACCGCGATACAAACCATGTGATTGCAGTAGGTTACAAAGGGCCTGAAAGGGCGGAGGTGTCATCCTTGACCGCTTGTGGGATTCAGCAGTCCCAAAACCGGACATTCAAACTTCCTGCGGCTCGACAAATTGGCGCAGGGTTTCAGGCGTCAGCCGGGAGAGGAGTAAAGATGGGTGGCCAGCAGAATTGGATGGCCTCATGCGCGGTTTAGTTCTCACGACCCAATGGCAGACGCAATGTCGCCACACAGCCGGGAGCATCATCACGGTTTTCGAGTGTCAGGCTCCCGCCGTGTGCCTCGGCAATCTGGCGACTGAGGACCAATCCGATGCCGGAGCCGCCTGGCTTGGTCGTGAAAAAGGGGACAAATAGATTTGCGGTGTTTGAGAGGCCCGGTCCGCCATCTTCAATCAGAATCTCGGCATAGGCGCCATCCCTTCGCCAGGCGATTTGAACTCCACCTTTGGTTTCAAACGCTGCATCAGCGGCATTGCGGACCAGGTTAATGAGGAGTTGCTCCAATTGATCGCGGTCGGCACTGAGGGTGAGTTGCGGTCCGGCTCTGATAGTGATTCCCACACGAGTCTCCAAACCGGCGACGCGCCGGATGCATTCTGGGAAGTCCGTGGGCCCAAGCTTCGGTGCAGGGAGACGTGCCAGACGCGCATAGCCCTCCAGGAAACGAGTCAGCGCTTCGGCGCGGCCCTCTATGACTCGAAGTCCCTGGTGCATATCATCTTCCCAGTCGTCCGGACGCGGGTCACGCCCGACCAAGCTCTCCAGGCTTCCTGCGATCGATTTGATGGGGGCCAGTGAATTGTTCACTTCATGGCCCAGAACACGAACCAGCCGCTGCCACGCTTGGCGCTCTTCCTCTTTCAATACCCGGCTCAAGTCCGAAAGAACGAGCAACTGATGGGAGACCCCTCCTTCCCGAAAGGAACTTCGGCGCAATTCCCAGCGCCCCGCACCCCCGGGAAAGTTAAACTGCAAGATCCGGATCGGCTCGTCGTGCAGAAAGACGTCGAGCCCCAGTTCTCGCGCCGTCGCGCCCAACAGGCGCTCAGCCGGCCGCGCCAAGAGGCGCTCGCCGGACCGATTCAACAGGCGCAAACGCTCCTGCGCGTCGAAAGTGAAAACAGCGACGTCGATTTCTTCCATCACTTTGTGGAGGAGCGCCGAGGCTTCGACAGCTCCGAGACGTTGCGCCCGAAGCGTATCGGCAAGAGCGTTGGCTTCCCGGAATACCTCACCCAGTGCGTCGTCGCGGCGCGAACCCCGGGCACGAAAGGAGTAGTCGCCTTCGTGGAGAGCTGCCAGAAGATTGGAAAGGGTCTGGAGAGGGCGAACGATTTGCCCTTCGAGCGCCAGGGCAAGGATCAACCAGAATCCGAGGACCAGGACGCCCAGCGTCCACTGGGTCTTGGCGCTGAAATCGCCCACCCAGAGCATAATCAGCACTGTCACCACAGCGGGAAAACCTGCGGCCAAAGACAGAAAGAGAATGCGGCGCTCGAACGGTAGGGGCTTCATAAGCCGTATTTCTGCAGGCGGCGATAAAGCCCGCTGCGGCTCAATCCGAGGAACTTCGAGGCTTCGCTTACATTTCCG
This sequence comes from Terriglobia bacterium, assembly GCA_041946825.1. Classification (GTDB taxonomy): domain Bacteria; phylum Acidobacteriota; class Terriglobia; order UBA7540; family UBA7540; genus CAZTHM01. The sequence goes on from JBHGBD010000001.1 coordinate 460,211, forward strand.
GCGAATCGTTCCAACGCTTTTTGGATCAGAGTCCGCTCGACGTCTTCCAGGCTCATCTCTTCGAGTCGTGACGTACCTTCATGACCGGGGTGCAGACTCAAATCGCTCGCCAATATCGTGTCACCCTGTGCCAGGAGCACGGCGCGCTCCACCACGTGGTCGAGCTCGCGGACGTTTCCGGGCCAAGGGCAGGCCAGTAAAGCGCGTATAGCGGCGTCTTCGAATCCCATAACGTGTTTTTGATAACGAGCCGAATGCTGACGGAGAAAGTAGTTGGCAAGGAGCGGAATATCTTCCCGCCGATCGCGCAGGGGAGGGAGGTGCACCTCGACCGTGTTCAATCGGAAAAGCAGGTCTTCTCGGAATCGTCCCGCCTTGACCTCCTCGGCGAGATTCGCGTTGGTGGCGGAAATCAATCTCACATCGGCGCGCCGGGTTTTGGAGGATCCCACGCGTTCAAATTCGCCGGTCTCGATGACGCGCAGCAATCGAGCCTGCTGGCCCATCGGCATATTGGCGATTTCGTCGAGAAACAACGTGCCGCCATCGGCGAGCTCAAATCTGCCAACGCGGTCGCCCTTGGCGTCAGTAAAGGCTCCTTTGACGTGGCCGAACAATTCGCTTTCGATGACACCTTCGGCCAGGCCTCCGGTGTTCACGGTGACCATCGGTTTCGAGGCGCGCAAAGAAAGCACATGTAATGTGCGCGCCACAACTTCCTTGCCGGACCCGTGTCCGCCGGTGATGAGGACGTTGGCGTCGGAAGGCCCCACGCGCGCGACGAGTGCTATGACAGGCCGCATCGCCGGCGACTCGGCGATCATAGCCGGCAGGCCCTCGCTGCGCAGAAGGCGATTCTCCGCTTCCAGGCGCGCGCCCTTCCGCAGTGCCTGGCTCAGCTCAATTTGGGTACGAAGAATGCTGAGCAGGCGCGCGTTCTCCCAGGGCTTCTGGACGAAGTCACGCGCCCCGCGACGCATCGCCTCGACGGCGACGTCAATTGAGCCCCATGCGGTCATCACGATGACGGGCAACGTTCCGTCCAGTGCGCGGAGGCGAGTGAGCAAGTCCAGACCTTCTTGGCCGGAAGTTGTGTCCCGCGCATAATTCAGGTCAATCAGGGCTGCGTCAAAGTCATTGGATTCAACGGCTGCGACCACCGCTGCGGGGGAGGCGACAGTCTGCACCGCGAAGCCTTCGGTCTTGAGTAGAAGACGGAGGGATTCCAGAATGTCCGGTTGATCGTCGGCGATCAATATACGCGCGAGGGCTGTTTCAGGAGTCTTCATGTGTTAGCTTGCTCCATCTTAACGCCGACGAATGAGCTTGTCAGATCTCACACAGCAGAAGCAGCCCTGGCAGGGAGTACTAAACGCCATTCCTATTCGTCGCAAGCGGAACGCTTGTCTTACTTGGAGGCATCGCCCCCTGTGAACACGATTTGCCAGTCGACAAGGTCTTGTTGTCCCGGAAAGCTGATCTTCAGGGAGTTTCCACTTAGCTCGTGCTGAGCGGGAACTTCGCTCCCGCCCTTGGTTGCGACGCGGATATGGTCGAGGCTCCACCCCTTGGCAACGTAGACCCAGAGGGTATATTCGTCTCCAGGCACAGGCTGCGCGGTGCCGCGCAGCGTCTTCTTTGAACCATCCCACGCAACATCGAGGATCGAATATGCGCCGCTGATGTGTCTCGAGTTTCCGACCAACTGTGGACGGTTTGAAACGGGGTGGAGCAGCAAGACGCGGGTATCATGAGACTGGACAGGAACTTCCATTTGGCCTTCAAAGACGCCCAGGATCCTCTGCCCCCAGAAATCGAAAGCCACGTACGGGGAGTCGGCCTGGAGTCCCAAGTGATGAGCAAAAGAAACGCTCATCGTGGCAGCCCCGCTTCGCCAGTTGGTCAGTCCGACCACGTCATAGACCCCTGATGATGCGTTCACCTTGAGATCGAGAACCTCCGGGTAGTTATGGATGTAGTCGTCGGGCGTTGTGTGCTTGAACTTGTCCCACTGCATGTCGGTTCCGCGGCTAAAGAGGTCCACGGGGAGAATGGGCAAAGTCGGGAGGGTCATTTTCAGGAGGCGAACGCGTTCTTCGGGCAATTCGGGCAGGACGCTGGCGAGAGGGTAGACCACGCCAGTCAAGGCGAGGTAAGTGACCAGCGTGCGGGCCTCAGGAAGTGTCGTGCCAAAACCCATCATGGGCTCCTCGCGTGTGCGCGCGGTGGCGACTACGCTCGGTGGACGTTTTTGTTTGGCCTCCTCCACCGTCATCGGCGGGCCGACCTCGATTCCTTCTCCGGGCATCACGTAAATCACCATATGATTCAGAAACGCGTTCGCGTTGATGGAGCTGAACAAGGCATACATCCCTTGCCAGCTGTTGTACACGTCGTGCCCGGTGAAATAGGAGTTGAAATACCCGATGCCATTCAGCGGTGTTCCGGCCGGGCAGCCCTCGATGAAGGTCTTGGGGCCGACCGCTTCGCGGATCACCTTCAGCCGGTTCCGGTAGGCGACGATGGGATCAACAGTCTTGTCAAACAGCTTCGTGTGGTCCACCGCCGGGATGTACTGGGGCAAGGCGTGCTCGCCGTCGAATTTATAGTATTCGAAACCCCAGTCGCCGAGCGTCCTAAACTCCTTCCTCAGGAACTCCAGGACCTGCGGGTTGGTGGAATCGAGCGAGGGGGTGTGGTAGTCGAGGATGAACTTTCCCTGCTTGTCGCGCAGATACCAGTCCGGATGTTTCTCGGTGGCTCCGGCATAGGCGTTGGGGACGAGCCACAATCCCGCGCGGAGGCCTTTGGACTTGATGTAATCAGTCAGCCATTTCGGCCCGTGGGGAAATTTCTTGCTGTCCCAGTTCTCGATCCAGTAATGCTCGCCCTTTTTCCCACGGTCGTAGCCATCATCCAACTGAACGTATTGGAAGCCGTAGGGCTTGAGGTTTGCAGCAATCCAGTCGGTGTTGCGGACGATGTCTTCCTCGCGCACTTCATGATACGTGCTGGTCCAACTTCCCCAGACCATCGGCGCTGCGGCGAAGTAGCTGTCGTCGAACGGGGCATAGAAGGGCACACGCAGCGTCTTCGTGTAATAGTCCGGGATCAGCCGGATTACGGCGTTCCCCGGGACAGGCATCGCGACGTTGAGAAGGTTCGGGTCTTGAGCGCTGCGTTCCAATCGCGTCTGTTCCGAAAAATGGATCACGGTGTCGGTCTTGCGGTCGAACAAACCATGAAGATGTGCGCCTGAAACTTGGCCGAGCGAGAAAAACATGGTTTCGGGATTATTCCGGGGAAGGAAAGACGGGTTACGCGTTTCGCTTCCCTGATACCCGTGGGCGACCTCGTTCGTGCCCACCCAATCAACCGGAAAGCCTTCGGGATCGAGAACGCGCGCCACTACTCGGTCCTTCGGAGCCGCCGCTCGGCCGGTGAGGACTGCTTCCGCGGACGTCGCTGAAATCTTCAGCGCATTTGCGTCCAGGTTGAAGACCCACGTCGGTCGATGCTGGCCAGTTCGGACCAAGAGCGCACTCTGGCCTTCTTTTACAATCGACCAATTCTTGGGGGCCTTCGCGATTTGCTCACCACGCAAACCGAGTTGAACGTCTTGGATGATTGTTCCCAGGCGATCGTGCGCGATGATGAGCGATTGTCTCTCCGGATCGGCGGTGATAGTCCAACCTGCATTGGTTACGGAAATCGGCGCAACATTCTGCGCGACCAGCCCGGACGTGCTTATAAGAATGGATGTCATGACTGAGATGAATGCTCTCAATTGTTGCTCCTTTCTTCGCCTTACAGATGTTCTAGAGACGAGCAACCGTGTTTGCTTCGTGCCGACTTCGAGTCTGAAACACCAACACCCGGGCACATTGACCTTCGTACCGGCAAAAGCCGGCAAAACAAACGCCTCATTGTACACGGGGTGGTCAACCCGGCCCAGCCGAGACGCCTTACATCTGAAGGTGGGCAGTTGGCTCGAATCACGGCCACTGGCTACAGGTCACGCCCTGGGCTTCCCAAAACTCCGCAAAGGTCTTCCAGTCTCCTATCCAGAGGTCCGTGTATGTCGTTGCAGCCCACTCAATGATCTCTCCCTCTGCCTGCCGCCTGAGAGAACCGTCAAAATCTTCGCCTTCGGCCACAGGGTGGATCAGAAGGACCGTGGGGGCATTGTTAGCGTAGTTTGCCCGGATTACGCTCTTCCACGCATCGAGGTATTGGTCGTAGTTCGCGGAGTTGAACGGCAGTTGGTCGTCGGAGATGGCGATCGGATACTCGACGATCGGATACGTGGTGACGATGCCGGTGAGGTTGTCCACCGTAAAAGCCACGAATGGAAAAGAACCTCTCGTCACCCCCGACGCAGTGCTGCTATCACGGCGATAGCCCGTCTCCTTCAATCCTTGGAGGAGGTCCGGTGGGACTAACAGAAAACCGGACCGTTGCCCTTCCACCGTAATGCCGAAATCGTTCTCAAGCAGCCACCGGCTGACACCTACCTCGCCCAGCACGCTCATGCCAAGGGTTTGGCCCAAATCGGTTGAGTACTGCGGGAAGTAGTTCGCGGCCGTTTCCGCTTTCGAACCGAGAGTGAGGGGTGCCAGATTGAAATCTGGGAAGTGCCCGATGCCGTGCGATTCAACATCCATTCCAAGATCCAGGGCCTGCTGGATCTGCTGCATCCCGTAAGTGTCGTAAAATGTTTCCTTCTCTCCGCTGTCATAGGGGTTGGTAGTGAAATTGTACGTTGCCTTGACCCCCCAATCGGCTTCCAGCGCGGCGATCGTCGGCGTCAGTTCGTAGGAAGTGGGATCATCGATGTCGTGAGTTAAGATGAGCGCGGCCTTCTTGCCGTTGGGAGCGAACTGGCGAACCTGGGCATTCGTTCCCGCCCAACCTTCGTAGGCGCCGCGCACCAGCAATCGGCAAATATCCGCGCCGAGGCGGGGCGTATTCGTCCAGGGCGGACCCAAGTCGTCGTCGGGTGCGACTCCGTTCTCGCCGTCCGTCAGGTTATGTCGCAAGCGCCAGCCGAAAACATAGGCTCTGCCTCCGCTCAGATTGCTCCTGACCACTGCGGCGCCACCGGCGTCCCACGTGGCAAGCTCTTCTCCGGCGCCTGCCAAACCGTATCCAAGAGTTGGGATGCCGCCACTTGGGTAAAGCATCTGCCAGTAGACTTCGGCTTCTTCGAAGGGGGTACCCGTCACGCCGTAATTGATATAGCCCAAAGCGTGGTCCAGAGTGGTGAGATCAAACGTCAGCGGACGCCTGAACGTGTTAGCCGGGTCGGTGTGCGTGTCGGTAACGGAGAGGTTTAGTCGTGACAGCACCCCGGTGTCAGACGTCAGCCAAAGAAAAAGCGTTCCGCCGTTTTCCACGTAGCTGGCGAGCGCATCGCGTTCGGTGTCCGTCAGGGCGGTGGGGCCGCCCGCGTAGTCTTGGTCCAAGACTCCAGCAATTGCCAAGAAGGGGTAAACAGCGGGGTCGGGCACGCTCCCCACGTGATCGTGGGGAATCCCCAACGGGGAGAGCACATGGCAAACTGCGAGCAAGTCTTCCTGAGTTGCATACGCATCCTCTCGCGTGGTCCAATCCAGCACCGCGACCGCTGATTTCCCCGCGAGTAGCGGAACTTGTACAAGCGTTCCGGGCGGTCGGAGGACGCTTCCGGCACCCGGTCGGGGATAGTTGTCCGAGGCCGGCAGAGCCACGGTCGTCGTGGCTGTCCCGAACTGAGATGAATCGGCGGCGTTCACCGCTTTAACGAACACGGTGTTTGGCGCGGGGAGCGCCCCCGGAGCAATGTAGAGTCCGGCGGCGGAAATCGTCCCCGCCGTCGAGTTTCCTCCTTCGACGTCATTCACCCACCAGGTCACCGCCTGGCTCGGAGCGCCATACACCTCCGCGGTGAACTGCTGCGTCTGATTGACAACCAGTGTCGGCGCCGAGGGCCATATGTTGACACGCCGGACTTCCAGGTTTATCGCCGGCGTGGATGTTCCTCCTCCTGGGCTGGGGTTTGTGACAGCCACAGGCAAGAGCCCGGGGCTGGCTAGTTCGCTCGGTGGAACTTCGACAGTTAATTCGGTTGCGCTGGCATCGGACGGTGTCAGGGAAGACGCTCCCACAACGACCTGGGAGCTTGGGATGAAGCCTGTGCCGGTCACCGTCAGAGTAGTGCGGGCACTCCCGAAATTGACCACACCGGGAGAAATGGAAGTGATAGTTGGCAGCGGGTTGTTAACGGTGAGCGTGAAGTTCTGCGTGGCGTCTGCCCCGACACCGTTGTGCGCCGTTAAGGAAATTGGGTACGTGCCCCCGGCGCCCGCCCCCGGCGTGCCGGCGAGCGCTCCGGTGCCGGCAACGAAGGTAACCCCGCTCGGCAGTGTCCCACTTTCACTCAAAGTCGGCGTCGGGTAGCCCGTCGCGGTCACTGTAAAGGAGCCCGCCGTCCCGACCGCGAAAGTCGTGCTGCTTGCACTGGTGATGACAGGCGCCTGATGGATGGTTAGGGTGAAGGCCTGCACCGCGTCTGGCCCCACGCCGTTGAAAGCTGTAAAGCTCAAGAGGTAAACACCTCCGGAATCTGCCTCGGGTGTTCCACTGAGCTTCCTCGTGTCCGCGTCGAACGTCACCCCCAAGGGGAACGTCCCGCTGGCACTCAAGGTCGGCGCCGGGAAGCCAGTGGCATTGACCATAAACTCTCCCGCCGTTCCGGTCGTGAAGATTGCGTTTACCGGACTCACAAAGGCCGGCGGCTCGTCCACCGTCAGGGTGAACCCCTGTGTAGCATTGGGCGCGACACCATTAGCGGCGGTGAAGGTAATGGGGTAAGTGCCGCCCGAGGTAGCAGCCGGGATGCCGCTGAGCACGCCGGTGCTCGCGTCGAATGTCGTCCCGCTGGGCAGCGCTCCACTTCCACTCAGAGTTGGAATCGGGAAGCCCGAGGCTGTTACGTTGAACGACCTTGCCACCCCAACCACGAATTTCGCGCTATCCGGGCTGGTGATGGCTGGCGGCTGCTTGATGGTCAGCGAGAAGGTCTGCGTGGCGCTGGGAGTGACGCCGTTGGCGGCGGTGAAGGTAATAGGGTAAGTTCCGCCCGAGTTGGCAGCCGGAATACCGCTGAGCACGCCGGTACTCGCGTTGAATGCCATGCCATCGGGTAGCGGCCCGCTCTCACTGAGGGTTGGCGCCGGGAAACCTGTGGTTGTCACCGTGAACGACCCTGTTGTCCCAACCGTGAATGTCGTGCTAACCGCGCTGGTAATGGCGGGCGGCTGGTTGACGGTTATTGTGAAGCCCTGTGTGGCATTGGGGAGTACTCCATTTGAAGCACCAAACGTGACGAGGTAGGTTCCGCCCGTATTCTCTGATGGGGTGCCGCTCATTACTCCCGTACCTGCATTGAACGTCAGGCCGCTGGGCAGCACGCCGCTTCCACTGAGGACGGGCGTCGGAAAGCCCGTGGCTGTTACCGTGAATGAGCCGGCTGAGCCGACGGCCAGGGTCAAATTGTCCGGACTGGTAATGACCGGCGGTTGCCTGACGGTAATTGTGAAGTTCTGCGTGGCATCAGGCAACAACCCGTTGGAAGCCATCAGGATGATGGGGTAGATACGGCCGGTGTCCGCCGCAGGCGTACCGCTAAGTACTCCGGTCCCAGCATCGAAAGTCATTCCGCTGGGGAGCAAACCACTTTGACTCAAGGTGGGCTTTGGGAAGCCTGTCGCCGTCAGCGTGAACGATGCCGCGGTGCCTACCGTAAACGCAGCATTGTTCTGGCTTGTAATGGCCGGGGGCTGCCCGGATAAGTGCCCGACGCCGGCGGACGTGCTGGCCGCGAAGTTTCCGTCGGAGGCATAGCTGGCGGTCAACACTTTGTCGCCCGCCGAGGTTGGCGTCAGTTGACATGTCCCCGCCGCCACCGTACCGACACAACTGTCGCCTGCGCCATCGCTCACTGTCACGTTCCCTGTAACGGTCCCTCCGCCAGGCGCATTGACGTTCACCGTGAAATTCAGCGTTATGGGGTGGTTTGTGGCTGAGGGGTTCGGCGTGTGGGCAGTAATGGTGGTAGTTGTGCTCGCCATGCTGACCGAGTGCGCAGTGCCAGGCGATGTACTCGCGTTGGCATTTGGATCGCCGGAGTAGATGGCTGTAATCGTTTTGGTGCCGGAAGTCGTTGGAGTCAGCGCACACTGGCCCGCCGCAACGCTTCCGGAACAGCTTGCCAGCCCATCGCTTACGGTGACGGTTCCGGTTGCAGTTCCCGATCCCGGAGAGTTCAAGGTCACCGTCCAGGCCACGCTGTACGCTTGCCCCACCACGGTCGCCATGGAAAGGTCAGATGTGATTGCAGTCGTCGTATCGGTCTTGCTGACTGGATGCGGGACACCGGCTGAAACGCTAGCGTTGAAATTGGCGTCGCCCGAGTAACTGGCGATAAGGGTCTTGACTCCCGCCGCTGTGGGGATTAAATCGCACTGTCCCGTCAGGACGGTGGCGCTACATGTGCCATCACCCGTCACGGTCACACTCCCGGTAGGCGTTCCGCTGCCTGGAGGTGTGGGCGATATGCTCCACTTGACCGTGTACGTCTGGCCCACGACGGTGGGAACGGAGAGATCGGTCGTGATCGCAGTGGCCGTGCTGGCTTTATCTACCCTCTGTGAGAAGGCAGCCGACACGCCTCCATTGAAGGTCCCGTCACCGCTGTATTCCGCCTCGACAGAATGAGTGGAACCCGTAGTCACGGCCAGGGAAGACGTCGTCGTGACGGCGCAAGCGTTCGGGGCGGGATTGCAGGCGCTCAGAGGAACTGGAGCTCCAAGATTAGTTCCATCAACCTTGAATTGGACCGTTCCTCCCGGCACGAAGGTCCCCGACGACGGCACCACTGTTCCTGTAAAGGTTAAGGGCTCCCCAAGACGCGAGGGGTTGGCCGAAGCCATGACGACCCTGGTCGTGTCAATCTTGTTCACGGTCAGAGTGAAGTCCTGTGCAGACTCTGGAGATACTCCGTTGGAAGCTCTCAGCGTCAGAGCGTAGGTTCCCCCTGCGCCAGCCGCCGGCGTGCCGCTGAGGACTCCTGTGCTTGAGTCGAATGTGACTCCACTTGGCAGCGTCCCGCTCTCGCTCAAGGCGGGTGTCGGGAAGCCCGCAGCCGTCACAATGAACGACCCCGCTGCTCCCACGACGAACGCCGTGCTGTTTGCACTCGTGAAGGCAGGTGGTTGGTTGACGGTGAGCGTGAAGCTTTGCGCGGCGTCCGGTCCTATCCCATTGGAAGCCGTGAAGGTGATGGCGTATGCGCCTCCGGTGCCCGTCGCCGGAGTCCCGCTGAGAACCCCCGTGCTGGCATTGAACGCTACCCCGCTCGGCAGCGTTCCGCTCGTGTGCAGGACTGGCAGAGGAAATCCTGCTGTCGTAACCGTGAACGACCCCACCGCACCGACCGTAAATGTTGCGCCGTTCGCGCTCGTGATGGCTGGCGGCTGGTTGACCGTAAGCGTGGCGGAATTGGAGGTTCCACCGCCGGGTGGCGGCGTGACAACGGTCAATGACAAGTTCCCGGAGTGCGTGAGTTGCCCCGCCTCGATCGCCGCTGTCAATTGCACCGGACTTAGGAATGAGGTCGTCAGCGGCGTGCCATCTAACCATACAGTGGATTGGTGCGTGAAGCCTGCGCCGTGCACTGTCAGAGCCGTGCTTCCGCTGTCGGCCGAGTTGACACTGGTGGGTGAGATGCTGCCGACCGAGGGCGCGGGATTGACGATCGTTACGGAGGCTGAGGCCGAGCGCGTGGGGTCAGCCACACTACTAGCTCTTACTGTTACCACATTGGGGGACGGCGGGACGGCCGGAGCCGTATAGAGCCCGGCTGCGGTTATTATTCCTAATGTGGAGTTCCCCCCAGCGACTCCGCTTACCTGCCAGGTCACTTGCCGGTCGGACGTCCCTGTAATTGTGGCGGTGAATGTCTGCGTTTCGTCAGTATCGAGTGTGATCGAGACCGGGGAAACTGAGACCGAGATGTCGTTGGCAGGAGGGCCTGTGGGCCCACCTCCTCCGCCACATCCGAGCAGGAGAGGCAGGCAAACTGCCGCGCTTAAATTTGCTAGTGTCCCACGCAGGGTTGCGAACATCGGGTGCGCCCCCGGCGAGGAACGGGACCAAAGCCATGCTAAGTCCGCTTGCGGGGGTTGTCAAGTGAAGTAAAGACCACAGGGATGTACATTGCAGGAAAGGCGAAGCCCTCGAAGTCAAAACAGGCCGTCGCTTGTGGCTTAGCCCCGGCTCCTGATTCCTGTCTCCTGAATTCCTCTTTCTGCTTTATCGTCCACTATTCACGGTCCACTCCATTTCCGACTTTTTGTCTCTTGCGTTCCACTTTACTCTCGTTATAAACCGTTATCGTTAGTCGCCGGTTATCGCCTGAAAGACGTATGGTTGCATGCCGACGAACGTCGTGCTGAGACACCCGAGGGGGTATAGGAAACGTCATCAGGACCCGAATTCAGCGCGAAATCGATGGAGCGGATAGCCAGGACGCTGTTCTTGTGCCGGGGGCTTTTGTCGGGCCGCAACATTACCTGCCCACGGCGTAGACAGCATGGTATGGCTACCAGCGGCCAGCTCAAGATTCCTACCCTTTGCGGTGGCTTAACAAGGAGGAGGCCATGGCAGACCCGGAGAGGCTCAAAGGCTATGTGGCGTTTGTCCGCGAATTGATCATCGTGATCATGCTGGCGCTTTTGCTGGTGATCCCCGGATGGATGAACGACCGTTTAGAGCAAGCGGGCTTTGTGAAGCTCTCGGTCGCCGGCTCGGAGTGGGAGGCGTTGCGCGACTCCGAGGAGACTGTAAAGAATGCGACGGAGAATACGGTCAGGCTGGAACAGAGACTGCAGGACTTGACCGAGAAACTCAACGCGATCGGCCGGTCGCAGAGCGCTGCCCCCGAAGTCAAGCGGCAAATAACTGCGCTTTCCCAGGAGGTTGAGCAGACTCAGTCCGAAACGAGAACAGTCAGAGCGAATCTGGGGAGAAGCCTGGCCCTGCAACAATCCGTCATCGAACGGGTCCAGCCGAAAATGCCCGTGAAGGCGAGGCCCGTGCCCAGGCAGCCATAGCCTGCTGGCAGGTCAGCGCGGAGTCGGGTCATTTCATATTCAGCGGTTTTCTGGCGTGTAGTGGGCCGAACGCCGGAGTCGCTCCGCACCGAAGAAAAGGCGCGTTGTATGTCCACATGGTAAGACGTATATTAGCGGTCAGCTTGCACATCAACATGGAGGCTTGGCATCTCCTCCCGGGACGAGAACCGACTTCCCGCCTAAGGTGCCGCTGGCGACCGTGCCGGGCTTGATGCCACACAGAGGCCATGAGACGCCGTTACCTCATCACTCTTTTGTTGTTGCCGGGGATGGTTCTGTGCCGGCCGGGAACGGGCCGGGCGCAGCGCGGTTCGATGGAAGAAATCATGGACTCGCACCGGATCGAATCCCCCACGGTGGGCATCGAGTATGCCGAGCGACGGCGATGGACGATTTTCGGGTGCGTATTGGGTCTAAGTGGCCAGCCGGTCAGCGGGGTGAAGGTGGTGGTGAATACCGGGGAGGCGGGGGAGTCGCGGCGCACGCTCGAGACGAATCTCAAGGGCGAATTCAGCACCGAATACACTCTGGATAGCAAGCACTATAGGAAGCTCAGCGTCGAAGCCGTGGCGAAGAAGGCCGGCTATGTGGAGGCGAGGGAGACGGAGCAATTCGCCATTGATGAGGGTACGCGGGGCATTTTCCTGGTGCTGCGCGAGGATGTCCAAGACCCTGAAGTTCTGCCGCTTAAGGGATTGATTGATAGTTTGGCTCCCACGCTTCGCGCTCCGGATGCCGGACCTGTTTCCGCGGCGGCACGGCGCGACTTCCAGCGCGGCGCCGAGCAATTGTTGGACAGACAGAATCCTGCCAAGGCGCTGCAGCCGCTCGCCAAGGCTGTCGAACGCGAGCCCCGCTGTGGAACTTGCCGGAGCGTCTACAGCTTGGCTTTGCTGAGCGCGGGGAGTTGGGTCGGCGCCACTCGCCAATTGACGGAGGCCATCAAGACTGGCTCGCCCGAGAACGCGGGAGTCCCCAGGCCGGAACCTTTCGTCATTCTGGGAGTCATGGAGAGTTGGCGGCGTGAGCCGCAGCGGGCCGCCGGGTTCCTGCGCAGGGCGTTGGACGTTCAGCCGGAAGACCCACTCGCCCTATTTGAACTGGGGCGGGCGCTCCTTTTCCTACGTGACTGGGAGGGGGCGGAACAGCAACTGAGGAAAGCTTTGAGCCGGGGCGCACCGCCCGATGCTCGCGTGCTCCGTGTGCGCGCCTTGCTGGAGACGGGCGACACGGCTGAGGCGGAAGCCGAGATGCAAACCTACCTGGGCGGGCGGGAGCCAAAGCAGTTGCCGGCCCCGGCGCGACTGGTTTACACGCGGCTGCAGGACCGTTTACGGCTGAAGGCCTATGGCGGTACAAAGCCCGTCGTGGATCAACCGATTGAGGCATTAATCAAGAGTGTTCCGGAGTTGAAAGACTTGGAGCCGGCGCCCGGACAAGAAGACCTCGCCGGGTTGGTGCAGCGAGTAGGCGAGGAAGTAGCCGCGTTCTTTCGAAATTTCCCCAACACCGTCTCCCTCGAGGATATCCGCGCAGAAATCCTGCGCCACGATGGAAAGGTCAAGAACGCCTTCGACGAAAGGTACAATTACTTGTGTTTGGTCCGCCCGGCGAAATGGGGCCTGGGCGTGGATGAGTACCGAACGGTTGCGAGTCAGAACCTCGCTGCCGGCACGACGCCTCGCGACAACTATATGCGAACGGCCGGCTTCGTTTGCGCCTCACTGATCTTCCACCCGGCTTACCAGGCGGGCGCTGCTTTCCGCCTTCTGGGGACCCAGATGGTGGATGGAAAGCGGGTCAGTGTCCTGGCTTTCGCCCAACGACCCGAGAAGGCCCAGCCCTTGGCTGAGTTCAACGTGGACCGGACTTCCATGCCGCTCCTGATGCAAGGCATCGCCTGGGTGGACGGTGAAACCTGCCGCATTCTCCGCATGCGTCGCGACTTGCTGAGTTCTCCCCCCAAGAGCCGTTTGGACAGGCTGACCACGGACATCCACTACGGTGAAGTTCAGTTCCGGGAGTTGTCCGCTCCTCTGTGGCTTCCTCGCGAGGTCTCTGTAAACGTATTGTGGAAAGGCAAGGCCTTTCGTAACCGTCATCATTATTCGGACTTCAGGGTCTTCAAAGTGGACGCCGAGGAAAAGCGCAAGACAGTGGCAATCCTGCCTTAGAGCCCCAGCGCTTATTGGAACGCTGGTTTAGCCCCAGGTTCATCGCGAGTTGGGCCGGGCGCTTCCTCCGGATGTCTGACCACCGCCCGACCTTCATGGGAGCGCCCGGATGTTATTGATCGAGCCAAGAGGCTGCAAAGGCTCTTCTTGATACCTGAATCGAAAGACTAGACAACCTCGAATAACTTAAGGCTTTCAGCACGCTCGATTATGTAACCGTTCGGTGACTTGGCGCGCGAAGGCTCGCTATGTCCAGCGAAACCAGCGCAACGCCAGAAAGTAAGAGAGGACTCCCCAAAGCCCCAGGACTAGAAGCCGCGTTCCCTGCGCAGGGAGCGACGCGCCTTCGAGCACCGTGGCGCGGAGCGCGTCATTGAGCGCGGTGAGCGGCAGGGCTTTTATGATGGGTTGGATGGCGCTGGGGAAGCGCTCGTAAGAGAAGAAGACGCCGGAGAAGATCCACATCGGCATCATGACCAGATTAATCAGCCCGCTGACGGTCTCGATCTTCTGGGCGCGGCTGGCGGTGAGGAGGCCCACTCCGCCAAATGAAAGCGCGCCAACGGCGCTGATGAATATGATTGATATCCATGACCCCATCACGCGCATATGAAACGCGATCACGCCAAATCCCAACAAAAGCGCCAGCTCAATCATCATAAGCACCAGCCGGCTGCTGGCCAGGGCGAGGAGAAAATCGCCTCGTCGCATGGGACTGGCCACAAACCGCTTCAAGAGCTTCCGCTGCCGCATATCAACGAGGGCGGATCCGATCCCCCACATCCCCGAGTTCATCAGGTTCATGCCCAGCAGGCCCGGAATCAGAAAATCAATGTACCTTGCACCGGGCTCGCTGGCGGAGCGGGTTGAAGTGGGCAAGGGGTTCTTCCTTCCCAGGGCGACTTGGATGGCGTCATCGGTGACAGTTCGCGCCAGCACGCTCTCCGGACGGGCCGGATCGTATTGGTATTCAAAATTTCCGTCTGCATTCGGGGATATGACGAGATCGTACTTCCCGAGGCGAAACTGGTTGAACGCATCCGGCGCCGGCCGAACAACAGCGTGAACCGAGCCACTCGATGGAGAAGTCCTGAGCAACTCCATCGCCCGCGCCGCACCCGGGCCAGCGACGACCACCACGCGACTGACCTCAGGTGGTTTGTCGCGGAAGGCAATGCCCAGGCCCAGCGCCAAAAGGATAGGGAACACGAACACCCAGAAGATCACTTCGGGCTCACGCCACAATTCTTTCAAGCGCGCCAGGAGGAGGTGCCTGTAACCCATCCACCGACCGTTTTCCGGCGTCGCGCCGGGATGCTTGACATCCGCCGGCGATCCTGCGGGCCGCTGTGCGATTTCGGGTTCTGCCTTCCGATGTCTCACTGCGTCTCCTCGTCGGTCGAGCTAGTCCTCTCGCAGATGGCGCCCCGTGAGATGGACGAAGACATCCTCCAAGCTGGCCTGGCGCGTGGTCAGATGCAGGAGTTGGGAACCCCGTTTCTGCAAGGTTGCCAGCAGCGATGGTATGGTTTCATGCGGCTCGCGCACGCTCAGCACGAGACGCCCTTCCTCTTCATGGACTGCCTCGACACCCGGAAGCGAATGCCAAGTGTCCCGTGCCGCCAGGACCTCACCGGTAGCGTCGAATTCGACCATGTGGTGCCCGCCGAGGCGCTCGATGAGTTCGCCAGGCGTGCCAGAGGCAATGGTGAGCCCGTAGTCGATGATTGCAATCCGATCGCACAGTCGCTCGGCCTCGTCCATGTAGTGCGTCGTCAGCAAGACGGTCCCACCCTGGCGCTGAAATTTGCGAACGATCTCCCAAAGTTGCCGCCGGCTTTGCGGGTCGAGACCCGTCGTGGGTTCATCCAGAAACAGAATCCTCGGGTTTGCCACGAGGGCTGTAGCGACGGCCAATCGCTGTTTCTGACCGCCCGAAAGTTTTCCCACCCAGGTGTTGGATTTCTCCGTGAGTGCCATTTCCCCCAGAACGTCGTCAGTCGAGCGCGGGTGCCGGTAGAAGCTGGCAAACAAGTCCAGGGTTTCGCGCACGGTGAGCTTTTCGGCAAGGCGCGTCTCCTGCAGCGATATCCCCAGAGCCTCGCGCAGCTCACGGCTGTGGGCGTTCCAAGACTTCCCCAGGATCTCGACCTCGCCGGATGTCGGCGTGAGCAAACCCTCGAGGATCTCAATGGTGGTGGTTTTGCCTGCGCCGTTCGGCCCCAGCAGGCCGAAGCACTCTCCGGCCAGAACCTCCAGATCGAGTCCACGGACGGCTTCGACTTTTCCGTCATATGTCTTCTTAAGTTGTCGGCACCGAACCGCAATGTCCATATCCCTTTTATGATAGCGAATTGCGGATTTTGTGGAAACCACAGCGGATTCTCGGCCGGGAGGGAATCGAGAAGGGGATCCACGGTCCCCTTGTCGGCGTGTCAAACGGATGGCATCGAGAATTGAATGGCGATGCGGCCTTACGGTGGTGACGCGCTTTGGTTAGCACGATCACGGCCTTGCGTTTCCTGCAACTCTCTTCCTTCAGTTGTTAGATAAAGCATGTCTAGGTGGGGCCCTCCACTTCGAGTTGAGTGACCGCCCCACCTTAGGGGGGTTCCCAAGGCGGCTAATTCCGGCGCAGGATGGGTCCAGACCGGCCCTTGGGCTGTTCTTTCTAATTGGATGGTAGGGGCTTTAGAGTGCCAACAGAATATCGGGACGGCGCCTGGATCACCGACCGGCGCGACTCCCTGGGGCGCATTCTTCTGTGGTGGTTCTTCTCGCACATGGAATTGGTACCACCTGACGCCGGCAGGCAAGGTGTTTGGGACCCGGGACGGAGATTCTAAACGTGATCTCGAAGTCTGCAACTGCTAAGTGCGAGTAGTTCAAAAAACAAGCAACGAGCGACGGAGAAAGCGCTCGAGAAGGAGCATTCCATGCCTGACACTTTTGGCGAATTGAGAGCTCGGATCGCGCAAGAACGGTTGACCTGGATTCCGCCCGTTAATCGTCCGGATGGTGAAACCGTGCCGGTGCGCGCCTTGGGCGGCGACCGGAAAGGTTTGCCCGAGGCGCACACTATCAGCAAAATCAATTTTCGTGAACTACTCGATGTTGGGGCGAACCCCTTCCTGGCCGTGCGGAGACTCGAACGCGGATTTGTGAAGCGGGAGGCTGTCGAAAAAAACTTCCAGACGCCGCAGCTTTTGCGGTACGGCTTAGGAGATCTGGGGCTGCCCAAAGCCGGCGGCACGCCACCCGTGGCGGGCACGGCGGCCTCCGTGGATTGGCGGAATCGCTGGGGCTCCAACTGGGTCACCAGTGTGCGCGATCAAGATGGCTGCAATGCCTGCTGGGCGTTTGCAGGAGTCGCGCTCGTGGAAGTCATGGTTCGGATCGAGGACTGCCTCTGGACGCGGCTTTCCGAAGGCGACGTGCATCGGGGAATCGGCGCGCATTGTCCCGACTACGGCAATATCCCCAACGTTTCGAATTTCTTCTCGGCTCACGGCATCTGCGACCCTGGAAGTTTTCCCTGGGCGACGAACGATCCGCCCTATACACCTACGCCGGATCGTGATGGGCGCTCGGTACGCGGACCGGCTTTCGGGTGGGTAGGATCGGTGCAGGACGCCAAGGACTGGATCGATACAGTGGGGCCGTTGATTACGTGGCTGGAAGTGTGGAACGATTTCTTCGGCTATTCGAGCGGAGTGTACCGCCGCTCAACCAGCCCCAGTAATACGCTGGCTGGTTCACACTTCATGCTCGTGGTTGGGTACAGCGACGCGCTGCAGGCGTGGCTCTGCAAAAACTCGTGGGGCGCGGGGTGGGGCATGAACGGTTTCGGATGGGTGGGCTACGGTGATTCGGGAATTGATCAGTACGCCAAGGCCAGCCTGCGGAATTCCAACCCCGATCCATGGACGAAACGCCGGCTGCACAACGGCAATTTGTATGAAAGCGGCAATGGAGCTATGAATCGTAATCTGGAAGTGATGGGGTCGAACGGAAGCCGGGTGCTGCACCGCTGGCGCGAGGGCGGGCCGCCTTTCACCTGGGGGACTGCCAAGTCCTTCGCGAACGACGCGGCCGTGTGCCCCACACTCACCGGAACGACGTTTAACCGCAATATGGAATTGGTTTACCTGACCACCGGTTCCCGTCTTCACCACTGGTGGGGTCCTGGCGGGGGAACGGGACCATGGAATGACGGCGGCGTTTTCGGACCCACCGATTGCCGCGGCGTTCCGGGCTTTATCCAGGGCGACTACAACGCTCCGGGGAATTTCGAGGTGGTGGTTCTGGTGAGCGGAGGGCAGTTGCAGCACGTTTGGAGGGATGGCGCGGGATGGCACAACGGACCGAAGTTCGGAAGCAATTTGGCGATGTCAGGCGCCACGCTCGTACAAGGCACCTTTGTGGGTTCCTCCGGTCATGGCAACCTGGAGGTTGTGGCGGTGCGCAACGGCGGCGTCATGCAGCACTTCTGGCGCGATGAGAGCAATTTCGCCTGGCACGACGGCGCTGTGTTCGGCGCCGGGATCACAAGTCCTCCGGTAATGATTCAGGGGCTCTATGGAATGTACAATGAAGCTGGGCCTCACGGGAATTTTGAGCTATGCGTGGCAGCTGGCGGGCAGGTGCAGCATTGGTGGCGCTGGAACTCCGGCGACCTGCAATGGCGGCACAGTGCGACCTTTGGCCACGACGTGCGCGCGGTGGCAGGCTTGTGCGAAAGTCAATGGGGCTTTAACCTGGAAGTGATCGTGCTCCGCACCGACAATCAACTCCAGCACTACTGGCGTGATGGCAGCGGTTGGCACGAGGGTCCGGTCATCGGTCCGGCATGAACGCACACAGTCCAGCAGGGGCGGCATACACGGCGGGACTTCCGACCGAGATCGATATATCTCCGGGCGGGGAAGAACATATTGCACTTCGTTCCGCCGTCGGGGCGGGGTATATGTGGGAGGCGACCCAAATCAGCGGGAGCGGCGAGGTAGCCTCGGTGCACATCGAACTCGGGCCGCCGCCTCGGCAGAATGACCCTCCAACGAACCTGCCCGCACCGGTCATGCTGATAATAGGCGGACGCCAGCCTGGCCAAGCCCGCTGGCGGCTGAGGCTGGTCCGCCAGTGGGGCACACGCGACGTGTTGGCCGAACACGAATTCATAACAAAAGTCAGTCGGTGAAGGTGCGCGAATTCGTGTCGGGCTTCTTCTTCGCAACTCCCCGGATGAGTTTGGTTTTCGCGGGCTGTTGTGAGCGAACTGCGCCCCGACTAGGGTGCCCCTCAAGATGATCCTCAGTGTCTGCTTGGAGGGTGTATTCCTTCGGGCGGATCTAGCCGTCTTGAAGGATCGTGGCTGGTCCTCATGGCGGCGCGCCGTCTCGTGGACCGTCGCTCCTCGTGGTCCCACTCAATCTCTCCGAACGCGAATCCCGAGCGATTCCGGTCAGCCCCACGGCTTACGCAGTTGGCGGATGGTTAAGGATTGTCTCGGTCTTCGGGTCCCAATATAGACGTTTCCCTTCCCAATATGACTGGGTGGCCATAATGCAGGCAACCGAGTGCGCGAAGCCCGCTTGCACTGGTGCGGAGGGCTGGCGACCGGCGCGAAGCGCCTCCAGCCAGTTGGTCATGTGTGAGAGATCCTCATCCGGAGTCCACGCCGGGCCGCGGCCGCCGTCACCGGGCAGCGAGATCCACTTTTCTTCACGCTTAATCTCGGGCGTGTCCTCGAAATTCCCTTTTTCCTCGACCCACTTCCAACGCGGGGTACCTTCGGTGCCATGATTGATGAGCGTGCCTTTCTTTCCCATGATGCGGATGAAACTGTCGCAATCGTTTCCGAAGCTCGTCGCATAGCTGACCAGAAAACCCTTCGGATAATCCAGAAGCGCCTGGAAAGTGTCAGGGTTCTCGCGGCCATCGTGCCAGGCGAAGACGCCGCCATGCGCGACCACGGACCTCGGGAAGAAGTCGTCCATGAACCAGTGGACAAGATCGATGCCGTGGCTCATCCACTGGTCGGGGATACCGCTTGAGAATTCCCTGTAAAGTCGGTATTCAAAGTGGAGCTGCGGGTCAAAGGGCCGGTAAGGTTTTGTCATGAGCCAGCGGCGCCAATCCGTGTCTTCCTCACGAATCTGCTTCACCTCCGGACGGCCACGCCAACGCGGCCCGTGGTAATTCCACACAATCTCGAATTTGCTCACATCGCCCGTTGCGCCGCGCTTGTACCACTCACGCGCCTCGATTTGATAAGGTTCGCTGCGGCGCTGCGTGCCCACCTGGACAATGATGTTGCCCGCCAACACGGCATCGCGCGCCGCCTTGGCTTCTTCCAAAACATTCCCCATCGGCTTCTCGACATACACGTGTTTTCCGGCTTGCGCGGCCATCTTCAGCATGGGCGAGTGCTGGTGCTCCGGCGTCGAGATTATGACGGCATCAACATCCTTGAGGGACAGCATATCCTCGAGAGCGATCAACGCTCGCGGCGCGCGACCGTAGGTTTGGGTCGCCGTCGAGGCCGCGCGCTCGCGGTTGACTTTCCAGATGTCGCAAACCGCCGTGGTCTCCACATTCATCTTGTCTTTCAAATGCGCAAGGATGAACTGCAGGCCGCGCCCGCGGTTCCCCACGCCGACGTGGCCAAGTGATATGCGATCATTTGCGCCGAGAATCCGGCCGTAAGATCGTGCGGAAGTCGCGACTCCCACGGCTCCGGTTACGACTCCTGCCGCCCGGTGCAGGAACGCTCTGCGGCCAAGGCTATTCAATGGGTCGATCATGGATGCCTCCAGTCAAGGATTGTGCCCCCTATTGATGGGTAGACTCTGCGAAAGCTCGGGAAACCCTATCAGAACCTTTCACCGATGGGCGGTGATTCTATCAGATTGCCTCCTGCCCACGGCGCTTCGAAGCTGTCAGAACGATGCGCGGTGATTGGGGCTGGAAGGCAACCTTCGTGGGGGACAAACTATGCCAGCTTGAGCCGGAGGAGCTAGTCGACACCGAGCGGTACAAAAGGAAAAGAAACTCAAATTTCACGACCCTATTTCGCAAATTCAGTTATGACCCATGACGTATTTGGACGCTCGGTCCCAGAACGATCAGCACAATTTCTGAAAAAATGTCAGCGATATAAAGCTCTAGAAAATAAGAGCTTGACAAGCCATATAGGAGTTGGAGTAGGCTCTTCCCAGCGTCGGAGGAGAACACTAACTTAGCCACACAGGGCGTCGGGATCAGCGCCTCAGGTCAAACCGCAGGCGTCTGGGTTGGGGAAAACTCAACGATAATTCGTGCTTATTCGAAAGGAGAGGAATTCATGCGTAATCCCAGATCCATCTGGATATTTGTGCTGGCCGCCGTCTGCGCCATCCTGGTAGCGGGCACCCGGCCCGGCATGGCCCAGATCGGGACGGGCAGCGTCACGGGGATCGTCTTCGATTCCAGTGGCGCGGTCGTGCCCGAGGTCGAGCTAACGGTCACCAACGTAGAAACGAACGTCCCGCGAATGACGGTAACCACGGCAAGTGGAGACTACTCCGTCACCGGCCTTCTTCCGGGTCACTATTCTGTGACAGCCAAGAAGGCTGGGTTCCGGATCACCTCTGTCCCTGCTTTTGAGCTGCAAGTCGACCAGAAGGCGCGTGTCGATATCACGCTGCAGGTCGGGGAGTTGACGCAGTCTGTTTCTGTGGAGGCCGTGGCTCCACTCCTGGATACCGCCTCCTCGACGGTAGGCCAGGTCATCGAGAACCGCCGGGTCGTGGATTTACCCCTCAACGGCCGTAATTTTCTCGACCTTGCCACCCTCGCCCCGGGCGTGAACTTTACCAAGGACACCAACAATAACTTCGGAGAAGTCCGCGAAGTGGGTCGCCGGATCGTTGATCAATATGCGATCGGCGGGGCTCGGACTCAGGACACCAACTTCCTTCTTAACGGCGCCACCAACACCGAGCCGGATTTCAACACCTTTGCCGCCGTGCCCTCGATCGACGAGATCCAGGAGTTCAAGGTCCAGAGCAACTCCTATACTGCCGAGTTCGGACGCGGGGCTTCCCAGATTAATGCCATCACAAAATCGGGGACCAACGCCCTGCACGGCACGGCCTATGATTTCCTGCGGAACGACGCCCTTGACGCTCGCGACTACTTCGATGGCATCTTCCAGCCTGAGGGCTCTCCTAAGCCGCCCTTCAAGCGCAACCAGTTCGGAGGCACGGCCGGAGGCAAGATTATCCGCGACAAAGCCTTCTTCTTCGGGGCGTACGAAGCTCTCCGGGACCGTACCAGCAGTCTCGCGAACCTCACAGTCCCCACCATGCTGGCGCGCAGCGGAGACTTTTCTGAATATGCCGACGTCAGCACGATCTACATGCCCCACGTGTCAGGCACCGATGCCAACGGCGACGGGATCATCGGCTATGCCGATGCCCCCGTAAACACCATTCCCAACACAATCCCTGCGGGGTGTTTCAATCCCGACCCCGACACGAATGTTGTCTGGCCTGATAACACGATTCCGTCCAGCTGCATCAATTCGGCGATGGGCAAGTTCTTCAACTCGCAATACATCCCTCAGCCGAATGTTTCCGGGTCCCTGGTCAACAACTACCGCCAGACGCTCCTTTACCCAACCACGTACGACCAGGTTTCAGGACGCATTGACTACAATCTGAATCCCAACATGAACCTCTTCGGTCGCTACTCCTGGGGTCGCGAAGACGTATCCAATCCCAGCCTCGTTCCGGGAAGCGGTTCGGTCGAATCGGTCAAGACTCAGTCCTTGACCCTGCACCACTCTTGGACGATAACCCCCCGGATGGTCAACGAGTTTCATGCCAGCTACCTGCGACTGAATTCCGGGCGGTTGGGAAATCTCGCGGAAAAGACGGATATTGGCTCGGAGCTCGGCATCCCCGGCCTGTCCACCAATCCGCTGGATTGGGGATTGCCCAGCTTTGGCGGCGATGATCCTTACTGCTGCGTGGGCGAAGATGCCTTCGGTCACCCGTTGAGGAACACCGATAACATCTTCGAATATGGTGACGACTGGTCAATCAGCCATGGTCGTCACCTCATCAAAGCCGGAGCCAACTTGCGGAGGGAACAACTGAACGTCACAGCCCACAACATCGCCCGCGGGTCATTCTCGTTCAAGCGTGCCACCACTGCCGAGATTTGCGCGGATGGGGCAGAGACCTGCCAGCCAGGGCTCAGCCTGGCCTCCGCCCTAATGGGAATCAGCCGCGACTCCGAGGTAGCGGTGGGCGATTCTTATGTGCATCTCCGTCGTTGGGCCCAGGCCTATTACGTCCAGGACGATTTCAAGGTAAGCAAAAACCTGACCTTGAATTTCGGATTGAGGTACGAGTGGTCTCCCTATTGGTACGACACGAACGACGCGATTATGAACGTCGATTTGAGCACCACCCCGGCCACCGTGATCCGTCCCGGGAGCGGTGATCCTTATGAGGGCTTTCCGCCCATTCGGCTGGATTCCGACCCCGATTCGCCGACCTATCTGCCCTTCATTCGCAGCAACAAATTCGGTCGCTCTCTGGCCACAGCCGATAAGACGAGCTTCGCTCCGCGCTTCGGATTTGCCTGGACGCCTTCCTGGGGAGGCGGCAAGACGGTCATCCGCGGAGGGGCCGGTGTTTTCTATTCGCCGGAGATCGCCAATCCGTGGTTTGACATGGCCCGTAGTGCTCCGCGTGCCTTCAAACTGGTTCGCAAAAGTGACTACTCCATAGTGGACCAGGTTTTCAACTCGACTTCCCTGGTCAAAACCCAACCTTCCATGCAGAGCATGGACACCCATCTCAATACGCCCCAGATTAAGCAGTGGAGCCTTAGTATCCAGCGGGAGCTCCACACGAATTACATGTTGGAAGTCGCCTATGTCGCGTCCGCTTCCACTCACCTTCCGCACCTGATCGACTTCAACTGGACCATGCCGGCGATGAACGGTGATGTTGTCACGCAACCCGTTGAGTACGCTGCGGCGCCGCCTTATCCCGGCCTGGGTGTATTCAGCAACGCCTTCACCCACAACGACACCGCCAACTACAACTCTCTCCAGGTCAAGTTCGAGAAGCGGTTCTCCGCGGGATTTTCCTTCCTGACGGGTTACACATTCTCGAAGTCCCTGGACACCGCTTCTTCCACTCGTGACGGCGGCGCGGGCGGCTGGGCGTTTCAAGGGACCCCTTCCGCGTTCAACCGAAGGCGGCTGGACTACGGGCCCTCGGTGTTTGACGTTCGCCAGAACCTTGTTACGAGTGCCCTCTACGAGCTTCCTTTTGGCCGTGGACGCCACTGGGGGTCAACGTGGGCTTCTCCCGTCGATAAAGTCCTCGGCGGCTGGCAGGTCGGAGGCATTAGCGTTGTTCGAGGAGGGTCTCCGGCCTCGTGCGTGGTTGACCTGGGTCCTGCGGTTGACAACGTTCCGTATGAACTCGACTACTGCAACCCCGCCTCGAATGTCGATCCCAACAGCGGCCCCAGGACCATCCATCAATGGTGGAACCTCGACGCATACCGCATTCCCAACGATACCGAGGTCTTTGGCTACGTCGGGAAGGCCACGCTGCGCGGGCCGAACTTCATAACCTTTGACTTCAACGCCATGAAGACCACCAACATCACCGAGAAGCTGAGGCTGCAGTTCCGTTTTGAGGCCTTCAACTTCTTCAACCATCCGGTGTTCAGCATCCCACAGCCCTATCTGGATTGGTACCCGGCATTTGACTCGGCTGGACGCCCCATTGCGCAGCAGCTCAGTAACTCTGATCTGGGGAGCTTCTACGGCACAATCAGCAGCACCGCAACCTCCATGCGGCAGTTGCAGTTTGCTCTAAAACTCCTCTGGTAGTTACCAACGCCCGCTCACAGGCGAACGGGGCACGGCACGCCGTGCCCCGTTTTTTCTGGTCGCTTGACCCTATTGAGCCTCTCTTTCATCCTGCGCTCCCGACGATGTCAGCCAGGTTACCTGGCGCGGATAGGATCGGCTCAGGAGGCATGAGTCGTTCTGCAAGCGGTTGATACCGTAAGAAGCGAGATCCGTGAGCCGGTTGCTGTGGGCGCAATGGCGAAAGGTGAGAAACGCAAGCCGATCAAGCACCTTGCCCGCTTGGTGCCGCGCGAGGGCTCTCTCCCCCCTGCGCAGTCAATCGGAGAGAGGGCAAAGGGAAGGCAGCCGATCCGCATCAGATTTTGTGAATGCCAGACCCGGCATGGTGGAGGCGGGGGGAGTCGAACCCCCGTCCGAAGAGGCTCACGGTCAGAAGCCTACATGTTTAGCCCGTTCGCTTCCCACTTTCGCCGGCGGTTCTCAGGACCGGGCAAGAACGGACCGCCAGCTAGCCTGCGAGTCTCGCTGGGAACCCTCAGGCGGCAGCTCCCCAGCCAGCCCGCGTATCGACGCCTCTCTCCGTCCCGCGGGCCTGACGAAGGAGACGGCTACCTAATTAATTAGGCAGCGTAGGCATACTGCGTGTTGGCAGTTGTCTTTGTCCCACTCCGATTACGGGTGGTGTGGACCCCCGACATGCCTTCTAAGCGCAAGCGCTCCCGTCGAAACCGGAACGCCCCCACTCATTTCCAGATTACGCGGCACGGATGGGAGTGTCAAGGCGGTTGCCGAGACATTGCTTGTGTTCGCGTGCTCGCGCGCAAGCAAGCCTTTCGTTGACACTGGCGGGGGTTTTCGATACGCTCAGAATTGTGCAATCTGTGCACAGGAGTGTGTTCCCATGAAAGCCAAAATAGCATTTCTAGTCGTCATGATATTCGCACTTGTTTCTCCTTTGCTGGCCCAGGGTCCTCCCCAGGCCCCCCTGACGGAGAAGGAAGTCATTGATCTCCTCAAGTCAAAGCAACCTCATCAACAGTCCGCCCAAGTGATCCAGCAGCGTGGCGTGGATTTCGAAGTGACCCCGGACATCGAGAAGAAGCTTCGGAAAGCCAAAGCGGAGGACATCTTCATAGACGTTGTCAAGAAGTCCGGCCCCTCGGCGCGCGCCGCGCAAGCCGCAGCCGGAGGCGGGTCGGCCGTGACCGTGGAAGAACAGCGGGACTTACAGACCATCCAGAACGAATTGGATCCCGACCGAGCCCTCCAACTTGTCAAGGACTTTGAAACTAAGCATCCCAACAGTTCGCTTTTGACCTGGGCACATTTCCTGGGCGCGAATGCCTACCAGCAAAAGCAGGATTTGCCCCACACCATCGAGTTTGCCGAGAAAAGCCTGAAATTGAAGAGCGATAACTTGATGAGCCTGATCGTCCTTGCCACAATCCTGCCCCAGCCCCAGCTCATGAAGGGGAGCGACATCGACAAGGAGCAGAAGCTGTCGCAGGCCGAAGGCTATGCCACGCAGGCGCTGCAACTGATCGACCAGCTCGCCAAACAACCTAACGAAACCGACGAGGCGCTGCAGAAGCGGAAGGCGGAGCTTTCCCGGGAACCGCATGCCGCGCTGGGGATGATACACCTGCAGCGGTCGTCAATGTCCCTTGCCGGGCCGGATAAGGACGAGCTGGCCAAGGCCGAGCAGGAGTACCAGCAGGCTGTGACCCTCGGCGAACGACCCAACCCCAGCGACTATTACCGGCTGGGCGAGGCACGCGCCGCGCAAGGCAAAATCGATGAAGCCATCCAGGCTTTCACGAAAGCCGGCGAATTAGGGGGGGACTCCGTCGTCAAGACGTACGCCGACCAGCGCATTGCCGAGCTGAACAAACGGAAGGCAGCCCAGCCAGTCTCCAAACCCTGAGAAAGGCAGTGGTGAGTGCGCAGTGGTCAGTGAGGCTCAGCGGGGTCGGACTGTTCACTGTCCACCGAATGCATGACAGGATTTCCCCTGGAAAAACTTCAAGGCTTGATAGGCTATAGCTTCAGTAATCCCCAAATCCTCCTGGAAGCTTTCACTCACTCTTCCTACGCTCAGGAGGCCCCACAGGGAGGCCGCGACAACGAGCAACTGGAGTTCCTGGGCGATGCCGTGTTGAGTTTTCTGGTCAGTGTGCGCCTGGCCGACGAGTTTCCTGAATACGAGGAAGGCAAACTCTCGCGGGCGCGGGCGCGGCTCGTGGCGGCCGAACACTTGGGGAAAGTGGCCGCCCGGTTGGAGTTGGGGGACTTTCTCCGCCTGGGCCGCGGGGAGGAGAAGACGGGCGGCCGGGCGAAAAGCAACCTCCAGGTCAATGCCCTCGAGGCGCTGCTGGCGGCGATCTACCGTGACGGGGGGCTAGCCGAGGCCCGGCGCTTCGTTGATCAGTTTGTACTGCCGCAGGATCTCCGCGCCAGCGCGGATGAACTGTTCTCCACCGACTACAAGTCAGCGCTTCAGGAATACTTGCAGGGAGAGAGGGCCGCATCAGCCGAGTATCGGGTGGTGTTTGAGGCGGGGCCGGAGCACCAAAAAACCTTTACGGTAGAAGTAACCTCAGGCGACAATTGGGTAGCTCGCGGCACGGGCGGAAGTAAGAAGGCGGCGGAGCAACAAGCCGCCAAATCTCTGCTCGAACAACTGGGGAGGAAGAGCTGACCTGATGGCCGACGGATCCAAGAAATCTCCCACCCGCGACACGTTCGAGTCCCTGGTCGTGACGGTCATTCTCGCTGTTTTCGGAACGACGTTCGTGATCCAGGCCTTCAAGATTCCAACCGGATCGATGGAGACGACCCTGTTGATCGGCGACCACCTGCTGGTTAACAAATTCGCCTTCGCCTACCCCAAGGGAATCCTCGCGCGCATTCTTCCTTATCGTGAAATCCACCGGGGCGATATCCTCGTGTTTAAATTCCCACCCTCGGAAGATGCCTCGCAGGCAGGCGAGCATTTCGTCAAGCGGGTGGTCGGCTTGCCCGGAGACAGGATCCGGATCTTCCATCGAAGAGTCTTTGTGAACGGGCAGGTTCTTGAGGACCCGTACGTCCACCACTCTTATCTCGACCAGCTTCGTCCTGGCGACGATTTTCCCCCCGGCCCGTCTGATTATCTGCGCGGCATGACCGCTCGTTGGGGCGATGAGATTGGGGAGCACATCAAGGACGGCGAAGTCGTCGTGCCCCCCGGAAATTACTTTGTGATGGGTGACAACCGCGAGCAAAGTTGGGACAGCCGCTTTTGGGGTTTCGTTCCGCGCGAATTGGTGACCGGGCGACCCCTGATCATTTATTGGTCCTACGAGACTCCGCGCGAGGAATACATGCAGAATTCACTTTGGGACAAGGTTTCACAGACCGCGGACCTGCTCATCCACTTCTTCACGAAGACTCGGTGGCGACGAACCTTCGGGTTGGTACGCTAATGAATCTCTTCGCACGCCGATACGCTCGAACTGTCGCGGTGACTTTGGCATTGCTTGCCCTGGCGGCCTGGCAGTTGCCCACCTTCCTCAGTGCCGAGCGGTTTCGAAAAGGCCTGGAAGCGGGCATCGAGAGGACGCTCCATCGCTCCGTGACCTTCAGGACCGCGACCTTCCGAATGCTCCCCCGGCCCGGGTTCGCATTGAACGATGTTGTCGTCCGTGAGGATCCTGCCTTCGGACCGGAGCCTTTCGCGCGAATCGACCGCATTGAGTGCGACATCCGATGGCGGAGCATCTGGCGGTCACGGCTGGAATTTGCCACGCTTCGCCTCGAACGCCCCAGCTTTAACGTCGTGCGCAATGATCGAGGCGAATGGAACGTCGAGAAGTTACTCGTCCAGAGCGGAGTGGCCACGGCCAGCTCCAAGGCGGCCCCCGCAATTGATCCTCCGGGGAGCGTGGATCTCGATGTGGAGGATGGGCGCCTGGATTTTAAAGTCGGCGACACCAAGAAGCAGTTCGCCATCACCGACCTTCGCGCGCGTCTGAATCTTGATCCCGCGCGAGGAATTGTCCGCTACGAAATCTTCGGCAATCCGATGCGAAGTGACCTGGCGGTTCCGCCGCCCGGGCCGCTGGAGTTTTCGGGTGAGTGGAAACCCGGCCCCGATCTTGGCGGTTCGTTGCGGGCCACGCTCCGGACGCGCGGCGCGTTGGTCTACAACTGGGTGCCGCTGCTGGTCGGATACAACCCGGAAATCTACGGTGTTCTCGACGCGGACGTGCGGCTGAGCGGTTCACTCCGAGTGGTGAAAGTCGAGGGCGAAGGTCGCCTGACCCAACTCCACCGTTGGGAAGTCCTGCCTCCTTCCGACCCCATGCCCGTCACCTTGCACTTTCGCGGAGAATTTGATCGCAGCCGCGGAAGAGCTTTGGTGGAGAGTGCCGATGCGGCTTTCGCGGATTCTCGTTTGCACCTCAGTGGCGCCGCGGACCATATCCCTTCCTCGCCGGAACTCGACTTCGTCGTTGCATTGGAGCGCGCCCGGATGGAGGACCTCCTGGCGGTAGGCCGCCGTTTGTGGGGATACAAGGGCTCGCTCTCCATCTCGGGCCGCGCCGACGGCCTGCTGTCGATTCAGGGGCCGTGGACCGAACGCCGCTATGGAGGCTTCCTCGGAGCGCGAGAGTTGCGTTTCAACACTCCCGCCGGCGCATTCCCCGTCTCGGACGTTGCCCTGCGGATTGATCGGGAGGGCGCGCGGCTGGCGCCGGTGAAGCTGACTTTTGCGCCGCGCGTCGAATTGGTGGCCATGGGAGCCTTACTCCTGAGCGAACCGGCCCGGCGCGGACGGCCAGCCAGCGCCACGCCTCGCTATGAATTACGAATCGCGGCGAACGCCGTCAATCTGCGCGACGTCGTCCGGCTCGGGCGCGAGCTGGGATTCCGCGTCGCGCCGGGTCTGGACGCCCGCGGAACCGGAAACGCCACCGCCGTCTTGACGGGCTCGGCGTGGCCGCTTGCGAGGCCGGTCCTCACTGCGCGTGCGGAATTGCGCGCCGCGCGGCTCCTGATTCCCGGCCTGACAGAACCCGTGAACATTCCCCGCGCCCGCATTCAGGTGAACGGAGATCGCGTTGTCGTGGATCCCCTCACCGCCGTAATGGGAACGAGCGTCTTCTCGGGCCGGTTGGAGCACGAAGGCGAACGCGCCCGCCCCTGGCGATTTAACGTCAAGGCCGACCGCCTGGCGGTTGAGCAGGGAGCGCTATGGTTTGATGTGCTGGGCCACCGTCCGCCCCTGCCACTTCTTGAACGCATTCCGGGCCTGAGCTCTCTGGCCGCCCGTCGCACGGTTGCCTCCGGCATCTTCAGTGCCCTCAATGCCCAGGGGCGGTTCGAAACGTCTGCTTTAACCTACCGATCTTTGCGCTTTGACGATTTTCGAGCCGACATTGGTCTTTCAGGACGAGTGTTTCACGTAACGGGCGCTTCATTTCGAGTCGGCGGCGGGCGCGGGCGGGGGAAGGTGGATATCGACCTGACGAGCGCTCCTGCCAGAGTGGGGGGAGAAGTCAATCTAGCCGGTGCGAAACTTCAGACTCTCGTCGGGAAATTTCCTCCCGCCTTGCGAAGAGCCCGAGGACTCGTGTCGGGTTCGGCCCGGTTCGAGACCCGCGGCCTGAGCCGCGGCGAGATGAGTGCCGGCCTGACTGCCGACGTCTCCCTCGAACTCAAGGGTGTTTCCTTCGGCGAATTTGACCCTCTCCAGGCGGTGGCGCGACGCGCGCGCTGGGGATCACTCGAAGCGTCTCGTGGCGAGGTTGTGATGCCCCTGGCAACACTGGCGCTCGAAATACGCGACCGCCGCGCGCTGTTCGCTGGGCAACAACTTCACATCGAAGGTGCGGGCCTGACATTTAACGGCGCCTGTAATTTTGATGGCCAGATGGACCTGGCAGTACGAGCCGACTTCCGTAATCTCAGGCGCCATTGGCTTAGCCTCACGACGGATGAGAGCACGGAACTCCAGCGCGCGGCTGCTTTTCGCCTCTCGGGGCCCCTGGCACAGCCGGCGGTTCAGCCCGAGAGTCAGGTGTCACAGGCAAGCCGCTGACGCCCGAGTTTCCCACGTATGCGCAAAGAGAACGTACCACTCTCCACCCGGAAGAAGCGGCGAAGTCGAACCAGGGCTTTCTCGCAATCCCTTCTGTTTCGAGTGGCGGGAGCCATCTGGTTGATGATCTGGCCGGTGGCTTTATGGCGCGCCGGGCCGCTCCCTGAGTCCACAGCGACCGGCACAGTATATTCCGAGGCGGCGGCCCGCAGTCTGGCGGCGAAGATCCAGTCCCTTTCGGCTCCCCGGCCTGCCGGTCCGATCCCGCCGATGACCATCACCGAGACGGAAGCAAACTCCTACCTAAAACTTCATGGTCGTGAATTTCTCCCGCCGGCCGTCCACGATCCAGAGATCCACATCGGTCCGAAGGGAGTCTCCAGCGCCGCCGACGTCGATTTCGATCAACTGGGCAAGCTGGGCGCGCAGACCAACGACTGGGGCAGCCGCCTCGTCGCCATGATTTTCACCGGCAAACAACGCGTCGAGGCCAGCGGGAAACTGGAGACGAGCGATGGCCAAGGTAAAGTCACTATCGAAAGCCTGAATGTCGGAAGCACATCAATCCCCTCGGGGTTCGCGAACTTCTTCCTGCAAAACTATCTGGAGAAGAAATACCGCATCGACTTGAGCAAGCCCTTCCCGCTCCCTGTCCGCGTCTCGCATATCGTCCTGGGCGACAAGGTCGCCACCCTTTTCTTCGCGCCAACCAAGAGCCGCTGATCATCTCGCTTCGAAATATCACCGAATCTCATTGAAAAACGCAGGAAGGGCAGTCTATCTTCGTTCTTCACAGGCGTTGAGGGAATCGTCAAGAGAAACCGTCTGCAGAACGGTGGCTGGGGTGATATGAAAATTGCCGGGGCGCTGCTGCTTGTTGGGGCTTTGGTTCCCACGGCGAGCGCGGCGGGATTGGAGTTAGTGGCCACCCGGGAGTATCTGCGTCCCGACCCATTCGGCTCGGTGGTGGCGCAGGACAGCTCGCCGGAAGACTTGCGCCGTGGAACGTTTGAAGCGCGGAAAGGCGTCGTTCTTCAAGCCCTGCGTGGTGGGTATGTTTCGTTCCATCTCTCGGCAAGGCTGTCTCGGCCCGGGTCCTATTCGCTCAACGTGACAGTCGCCGACAGGGCAGGGAAGATTCAGTCCGACGTTTTCAGGGAATGGTTCCACCTCGTCGATGCGGACGGAAGGTATTATCCTGACGCGCTGGTTCCCGTCGCGTTGCCCTATCACTCCGAGCTTCCGGAGCCCGACAATCGCATCCCCCGGCAGACTGCCCAGGCATTCTGGGTTGATGTGTGGATCCCCTCAGACGCCGCGCCGGGGACCTACCGGGGCCGCGCGACGGTGGAGTCGGGCAAGGCTCGCGCGGCGTTGCCCATCGAGATCCAGGTCCTCGCCGCCCGGATTCCTCCCGAAGACGCAATCACCCTCGACCACAACTCTTACGGCAGCTCGTGGCTCGGTGTTCTTTATCCCCGACTCCGCGATCGCCTGGGCAAGCGCTTCTACCAGAGCGATGAATTCTTCAGCTTGATTCATGCCTACCACCGGCTGTTTTACGAGCATCGCGGCGTGTATCACCAGCTGGGGTATGGCCATGGCGGGAAAGTCGGTCCCGAGTTCGCTCCCGTGCTGGCGGGCTCCGGTCGTGCAAAGCATATCGCCGATTGGACCCTTTTCGACCGGCATTACGGGCCGCTGTTGGACGGCAGCGCTTTTGCGCAGACTCGTCGCGGCCCCAAGGCGATCCCGTACGTTTATCTCCCCATCAATCCCGAATGGCCGGCATCGTTCCTCTGGTGGGGCGAGCCGGGATACGAGGTCGAGTTCGTCAACGTCGTTTCCGAGATCGAGCGCCACTTCCGCGAGAAGGGCTGGACGCGGACTTACCTCGAGATGATTTTCAATCAGAAGAAGCGTTACAAGGCATTTCCCTGGGATGGCGACGAAGTCCGGTTTGCCCGGGACAACGAATACTATCTCGAATACGGCCGCCTCCTAAAGAAGGCCTTGCCCGCGGACACGCCGGTCAAATTCGTCTTTCGCGCCGACGTGAGCTGGATGATGGAAGACCAGTTCAAACTCCTCGCCGGCGTGGCGAAGTCTTGGGTCTGCAATTCCGCGATTCTAAGCTGGTACCGTGAAGCTCCTTCCACATTGCGCGAGCGCGGCGACATCATCTGGTACTACTCCGCGGCGCCCAGCGTCCAGGAGGTCTCCTCGGCCATCACCTTCCATCCTTTGCGGGCCTGGATGTGGGGAGTGCACGGTTACCTGCACTGGCAGACCGTCGAGCCCGGCGAAGATCCCTGGTTTCACTTTAACGGCGGCAGCATCGTGCTCGCTTATCCCGGCGAGCGCTTCGGGATCGAAGGGCCAATCCCCAGCC
Source organism: Terriglobia bacterium (assembly GCA_041946825.1). Classification (GTDB taxonomy): domain Bacteria; phylum Acidobacteriota; class Terriglobia; order UBA7540; family UBA7540; genus CAZTHM01. Next base: position 492,915 of record JBHGBD010000001.1, read on the forward strand.
TGCGCCTGAAAATTCAGCGGAATGCTCTTCAGGACTTGGCGGTTTTGAGCGGCCTTACGAACGGCCCTGGCGCAGAGGGCGTGAAGGCGGAAGTCGCGCGTCTCTACAATGGCACCAGGCCCGAAGACTGGTGGAACCCGCGCCCCGCGATGGCCAGCCTCCCGCCCCCCGAATGGTCCGACAGCATCTTCGACCAGGCCGATCGAGCTTCCACGAAGGCTCTTAAGGATCTCCGTCCCTCGGCATGGCAATCCGTCCGCGACTACGCGCTCCAGCGCGCGTCGGAGGCGAAATGAGACGACCAAGAATACTTCTTCCGGTTATTTTCGTGTTCCAGATGGCTCTTCCGGCATTCAGCCAGCCCGCGCGACCGACCCTGCCTTCACGCGAGACGCTGATTCGCGACCTCGATGAGGTGGCGCGCGTTGCCTCCGTCATGTTGGATGGCGATGTCTGCGAGCGGATCATGACTCCGCGTGCCGCGGCGCGGTTGACGGTCGTCGATCCCAAGAACCGCTGGGCGGCCAGTGACGACTTTGATGTCAACCAAGAAAATTATATCTACATTAAGAAGCTCTTGATCAGGCTCTCCCGGCTGGTGCCGTACCCCTGTGATGTCAACCTCTGGATGCCGGTCAAGGACAGCCCGGGAAAAGTTCAGATTCTCATTCGTAATGTCAACGAGCTGAGCCAGTTCTGGACCTGGGGCGCGCTCCTTCAGGATGCGCCCCCACACATGCGGCAGGTTCTGGAATCCGGCAAACGAGTGTGCGTCACGGAGAAATCCGAAATGGTTTCGGTGCTGGCGCCGGTCTCAAACAGCCTGGGCGACATCGTCGGGCTGGTGGAGGTTGTCAGCCGGACCGAAATTGACGCGCACGAAAACGTCCAGTAGAGAATTCGGCCATGGAACATTCGAGCAAACTGCTGCTGGAACTCTTCCTCATGTTCGCCGGAGGGAAAGTCCTGGCGGAAATCTTCGAGCGCCTGCGCCAGCCCGCCGTGGTAGGTGAACTTTTCGCCGGCGTGTTGCTGGGGCCGTCGCTCCTGGCGCTCGTCCATCCCAGCGAATTGACCACCGGCCTGGCGGAAATCGGCGCGATCTTCCTGCTTTTTACCGTCGGCCTGGAGACGAAGCCGCGCGATCTGATGCAGGTGGGCGGCGTCGCGGTTCTCGTGGGAACGCTGGGCGTGATCGTGCCGCTGATTCTGGGTGTGATCTACATGCGCGCCCTCAATCATTCCATGGTCGAATCGATCTTCGTGGGCGCGGCGATGGTGGCGACGAGCGTTGGGATCACGGCGCGCGTGCTGGCGGATGCGGGCGTGCTTTCGACGCGCATGGCGCGCGTCATCCTGGGCGCCGCGGTGCTGGACGACATCCTGGGCATGATCGTGCTCGCGGTCGTGAGCAGCCTTTCGACCGGGAAAATCAATTACCTGCAGCTTGTTATCGTGACCGCCGAAGCCGTGGGATTCTCGGTCTTCATGATTATGTTCGGGTCGCGCGTCGTGCGCCGTATGCAACCGCGCGTCGAGAAGTTGCGTGTGCACAACTCCGCCTTCATCCTCTCGATCATCCTTTGCCTGGGCCTTTCGCTCGCCTCCGTCCACATCGGCATGGCGGCGATCATCGGAGCGTTCCTTGCCGGGCTGGCGCTCGCCGACCACAGCGAAGAATGGCGCTTGCAGGAGAACGCCCACCCGGTTATGGAATTCCTGGCCCCCTTCTTCTTTGTGCTGCTAGGCGCCCAGGTTGACCTGAAAAGCCTGAACCAGCCGGGCGTCTGGGGGACGGCGGCGGCGATCTGTGTGTTGGCGATCATTGGAAAACTCGTCGGGTGCGGGCTGGGCGCGCTGTCGCTCGGGAAGAGCAACGCCCTGCGCATCGGCGTGGGGATGGTGCCGCGCGGCGAAGTCGGGCTGATCGTGGCGGGCGTTGGATTGAACCTGCATACTATCTCGGACGCGGTCTACGCCGTCGTATTGGTGATGTGTATTGTGACGACCCTGGTCGCTCCTCCCGTCCTTCGCCGCATGTTGCCCGAGGCTTCCCCCCAGTCTCAGGAGGGGACAGGTTGAGGGCGGTGCAACCAGGAATTTGCTTGACATTCGAAGACAAATGTGATAGGCTACTGACGACAAAATGTCGGAATGTGAGCAACCGGTCTGCCGAGGAGAGGACGCGACCGATGGGCCCGGCTCGTACGGCATATTTACTAAGTATATATAAACCGAACATCTCCGTATGTGAGGATGCGGCCGCTTGCGAGCAAAATATCGTGTAATTTTGACATAACGATTCTTGGAATCTATTGAAAATAAAGGGCGGAGCTCCGAGAGTGAGGTCAAAACAAAGCTAGAATACGGCCCTGATTTGCTCTGCGACGGGGCAATTATCGCGGCATAAAGGCTTGCCTGTTGCGGAACCGACCCGCAATGTGCGGACATATTGCCCGAGCTTGGCGAGTTCGAAACAGTGCCTGTCCCCGGGCCGGCGCGGCGGATTCAGGATATATGTAATAATTGGTAAATGATTCGGGCCAACGCCGCTCGCCCGTGAAGGGGTTTAAGCGAAAAGGAGATACATGGACCATTACACGCGTTGCAATTTCAGATCTGGACGACTCTTGGCAATTCTACTGTTCGTGTTGCTGGCGACGGGCTTGCCCGGAGGCGCTGAAGAAGGGATGTGGACTTTTGATAATCCGCCGGTGAAGCAACTTCAGGAAAAGTACGGCTTCACCCCCACCCAGGCATGGCTGGACCATGTCCGGCTCTCGAGCGTGCGATTCAACGACGGCGGGTCGGGCTCGTTCGTCAGCCCGCACGGGTTGGCGCTCACGAACCATCACGTGGCGCTTACCCAGCTTCAGAAGCTCTCCACAGCCCAGAAGGATTACGTCAAGGACGGTTTCTACGCCCGCACCCCGGCGGAGGAGCCGAAATGCCCCGACCTGGAATTGAACGTTCTCGTCTCGCTGGAGGACGTCACGGCGCGCGTGCAGGGGGCGGCGAAGAAGGGGATGAGCGCCGAATCCGCGTTGCAGGCGCGCAAGGCGGAAATCGCGCACATCGAAAAGGAGAGCACCGACAAGACCGGATTGCGCTCCGATGTTGTCACGCTCTACGACGGCGGGGAGTACTGGCTCTACCGTTACAAGAAGTACACAGATGTCCGGTTGGTGTTCGCGCCCGAGCAGCAGATTGCCTTCTTTGGCGGCGATCCCGACAACTTCACTTATCCGCGCTACGACTTCGATATGGCGCTGTTCCGCGTCTACGAGAACGACAAACCCCTCGACAGTTCCAACTATCTGCGGTGGAGCGCGCGAGGAGCGGGCGACGGCGAACTGGTGTTTATCTCCGGCCATCCCGGCTCGACCGACCGCCTGACGACCGTGTCGGGTTTGGAGTTGCAGCGCGACGAGCTGCTTCCCCGGACGCTCCAAACGCGCAAGCGGCGGTTGGATGCGCTGCGCAAATACGCGGCGCAGGGCACGGAGCAGGAGCGCCAGGCCTCGCGCTCGATGTTTTATCTCGAGAACGCCATCAAGGCTTTTACGGGCGAATTGGAAGGCCTGCGCGACAAGGCGCTGATGGAGAAGAAACAGAAAGAGGAGGCGGAGTTCCGAAAGCTGGTGAACACCAAGCCGGAATGGAAAACCGCTTATGGCCCGGCCTGGGATGAAATGGCCGGCGCGATGCGGCGCTACGTCGAAGGCATGAAGGCCTTCCGGTACCGGCGCATGCTGGGCTCGCGCGCGGCGGAGATGGCGTTGCAGATTGTGCAGTTGGTCGCCGAGGTCAAGAAGCCGGACGGCGTGCGCCTGGAAGGATTCCACGAGTCGCAGCTCGAGTCCTTACGCTTCGCGCTCTTCTCGTCGGCTCCGATATATCCCGGGATGGAGGAAGTCCTTATCGCCAACACGCTGCAAGAGGCCGTGGACGAACTGGGGCCGAGTGACCCGTACGTCAAAACCGTTTTGGGCGGACGAACCGCGGCGGAAGTTGCGAAAGCGGCGATGAGCGGAACCAGGATCGCCGACCCGGAGTTTCGCAAATCGCTGGTCGAGGGCGGCGAAGCGGCCGTGGCGGCTTCCGACGATCCGCTGATCGCGCTGGCGCGCAAAGTCGACCCGTACCTCCGAGAGTCGCAGAAGTGGTATGAAGACAAGGTGCAGAGCGCGGAAGTTGCCGCGGGCGAAAAGATCGGCAAAGCCCGTTTCGCGGTTTACGGCAAGTCTGCGTACCCGGACGCCACTTTCACCCTGCGCCTGACCTACGGACAGGTGAAAGGTTATCCCATGAACGGCACGCAGGCGCCACCCTGGACGACCTTCTACGGTCTCTACGATCGCGCTTACAGCTTCAGCCTGAAGTTCCCCTACGAACTGCCGGCACGCTATCTGGAGCGCAAGGCCGCGCTTGATCTCGCCACGCCGCTCAACTTCGTCAGCGTGTGCGACATTACCGGAGGCAATTCCGGTTCGCCGGTCATCAACCGCAACGCGGAACTGGTCGGGCTGGTTTTCGACGGGAACATCGAAAGCCTGCCGGGAACTTACGTCTACAGTGAGGAGAAAAATCGCGCGGTCGCTGTGCATAGCGCGGGCATCATCGAGGCCCTGCGAAAGCTCTATGATGCGGGGTCGCTGGCCGACGAATTGGAAGGGAAGTAGCGCCGGGCGGAACCTGCCCCGACCCGGTCGGGGGCCCGTCATCATCGCGCCTTCATGCCGCTCTGAAGTTGGGCGCTACTTCCGCGAGGGTTTTACTCGATGAAGGGTCGTCGCTACAAGTCGTATACGGGAGAGACTGGAGTAACTTACCTGTACTTTTTCGATGCGCGGCGTCGCGTGGTGCGCCCGGAAGGCCAGGGACCGGGCAGCGACTACACCTTCGTTGTTACCGCCGACCAGCACCCGCCCTTCACGCTGCGGGTCTTTGTCTCCGACCGGGCGCTGGGAGCGTGGCGCGCGGCCCGTGCTCGGGATCTCGACATCAACGAACAATACGCTTCGGCCAAGATGCGGCTCTTCCGCGCCTTCGACGAGATCGATCGTCTCGTCGAAGAACGCCTGAACCTGATTGTGGACGAAGCAAACGTGGTGGAACTGCTCGAGCAACTCGGCATGGAGTAAAGTTCGAAATCCGAAACTGGAAATTGGAAATTAGAAACTGGAAATTGGAAACTCGAAATGGGTCCCCCCGATACGGTCAGTTTCCAGTATCAAATTTCCAGTTTCGTTTTTCGCTCCTCAGAAGAGCAGTTTCAGTGCCAACTGAATATTCCGCGGTCCCCCGCCGCCCAGGAACGGATTGCCGATACCCACGTCGCCCGTCACGGTGAGGGGCAGGAAGTCGATGCCACGCCCCGTGACCGGATCGATTCCGTTGTAGCTGGCGTCCGCCGCGAATCCCGGCAAATACGGATTGGCGAAGTTCGGGTGATTCGCCAGGTTGAAGAACTCGGCGCGGAACTGGAGCGTAACCTGTTCGGTAATAGGAGTGTTTTTAAATATGGAGAAGTCAAGGTTGCGGAAGTCCGGCCCGCGCAGCGAATTCCGGCCGAGGTTGCCAAAGTGGAAAGTCGCAGGGTCGCATGCGGCGGCGGAGCCCGCGATGTCGGGGTCGTTTTCCGAACCGGGTGCAAACGTGCACGGCACGCGGAAGGCCGCGAGGTTCAGGAATCGGTCGGGGGAATGGGTGCCCGCCCAGGGATCGCCGACCAGGTCGGGCCGGGGGAAGAATTCGCCCGTGCCATTGTAGTCGTCGAAGAGATTCACGTGGAACGGCTGCCCGGTCTGGAGCGTCAGCACCGCGTTCGCCTGCCAGCCGTCGGTGATCTTTGCCCAGCGCCCCTGACCCCATTTGGGGAACTCGTAGATGAAATTCCAGACCAGGCGCTGCCGGACGTCGAAGTTGGAGTTGCCGCGCTCGAGGTCAGGCCGAAAGCTGTTTTCGGGTTGCGTGGCGTTGGTGACGAAATCCTGGCCGTCGCTGGCGTTGTCGATGGAATGCGCCCAGGTGTAATTGACCGTGGACTCAAACCCGCGGAGTCCGCGCAGGCGGAAGGTCGCCTGCAGGGCGTTGTAATTTGAGATAGCAGAAGTCTCAATGTTATTCACGTAAAAAAAGGTTCCGCCGGAGGGAGCGAACGGCCCATTGTCAAACGGCCGGGCAGTGGAGACCCAGGGCTCCGGCGGCTGGTTAATGTCGCGATAACGGAAGAGCTTCCGGCCCTGCGAGCCCACGTATCCCACCTGCAGCATGGCGTGCCCGCCCAGTTGCTGCTGGACATTCACGTTGTAGTTGCTCATGTACGGCGTGCGCGCGTGGCGATCCACGGCGAAGACGTCGGAGTCATAGAAATTCGCGTCCGGAAATATCGGTGTGCCCGCATCGAGCGGCAACGCGTCGCCATTGGCATCGCGGTTTACATCAAATGCAAAGAGGACCGCCGCCGGGCCAATGGGATTGTACGCGGGGCCGGGATTGAACGTATTCCACGGCAACTGGCCGGTGAAAAAGTCCTGCGAAAAGACGTCGTAGAAAAATCCGTAGCCGGCGCGAATGACCGTCTGCCCCTTTCCCGTCAGATCGTAGGCGAGGCTGAGGCGAGGCGCGAAGTTGTTCAAGTCGCGATCATAGAGGCGTGGAATCGTGCGCATGGTCGGAGCGCCGACCCCGCCCACCTGCCCCGATCCCACCATCACTAATCCCACGGCCGGATCGAAGTTACTCAACAGATTGTGCTTCTCTCCGATCACCCCGTAGTCGTCCCAGCGCACGCCGTAGTTGACCGTGAACTTGGGATTCATCCGGTAACTATCCTGAAAATAGCCGGCGTGGGAGTTCTGGAAGGTCTCTCGGTCGGAAGCCCCCTTGGCCTGGCGCCCGCCGGTGGGGATACCCGCCAGAAAATCGTAAAGCGAGTTCTGCATGTCTCCGGAGCGGAAATCGAGCCGCCCGCGATAGCCGGCGTCGAAAAAGCCGTTGACGGAGGTTCGCCTGAATTCGTAACCAAACTTCATTTCATGGCGGCCGCGTTTCCAGGAGAAGCTGTCGATGAATTGCCAGTTCGTATCCGTACGCCCGCGCGGCGTGGAAAGGGTCGCCCCGATCGAGGCATATCCTGAAAAGCGAATCTGGGGCAGTCCCGTGTCGCGCTTATCCACACCAGTGTTCAGGCCGATGCTGGAGGGATCGAATCCCGAGTCTTCGGGGAAGAACGTTTCGTAAAAGCGGTTGTACCCGAAGCGCGCTTCGTTCACTTGTGTGGAGGAGAGCACGCGCACGTAAGACACCGAGACCAGATGAACGGTCGTCGGCGTCACGGTATTGTAGCCGGGAAGAACCCCGCCGCCCACCAGCGCCAGGGGAAAGCTCTGATCGCTGTCACCCAGATAGTAGCGCGCGGTGACCATGTTATTGGTGTTGAAGTTGTGGTCCACTTTGGCGATCAGGCTGTCCACGCGGTTGCTCGCCGGCGTTGTCACGGAAACGTTGGGATTCGGGTCGTAGAGCGGCGCGCCCGGATTGATGTTGGGTTGAGGCCAGGGATTGCGGGCGAGGAGGGCGGAGATCACGGGATTCACGCCTCCCCCCGCATTCACGAGGGCGGCTGTCTGGTCGGCGATTTCGGCGGCCGTCGGCACGCGCGCCAGGCTGTTCAATCCCACTTTCTCGCGCTGGCCCTCGTAGTCCACAAACACGAAGGTCTTGTCGCGCCGGATCGGCCCGCCGGCCGCCCCGCCGAATTGGCTGTTGCGGAACGAAGTTTTGGGATTGGGTTCGAGGTTGAAGAAGTTGCGCGCGTCCAGCCGGTCGTTGCGGAAATACTCCGAGAGGCTGCCGTGCACCTCGTTCGTGCCGGATTTGGTCACGATGTTGACCACCGCGCCGGCGTTGCGGCCGTACTCGGGTTCAAAGTTCGAAAGGACGGCGATTTCAGCTACCGCTTCCACGGGCAGAATCGTGGCGGGTGTGCCGAAGACTCCCGCCTGGTTAATCGCCGGCAAGTTGCGATAGCCATCATTCATGTCCGTGCCGTCGAGCAGGTAATTGTTCGAGCGGCCCCGCGCGCCGTTGGATGAAAACAGGCCGAACGAACCCGGCGAATCGGTCGCCTGGTCCGGCGAGCCGGTGATGCCGGGATTCATATAAACCAGTTTGATGTAATCGCGCCCGTTCACAGGGAGGTTGACGATCTGCGGAGCTTCGACGGTTCCTCCCAAGATGTTGGTGGTGGTTTGAACCAACGGCACCTCGGCCTTGACGTCAATCCGCGTTTCCACCCGGCCGGGTTCCAGCGTCGCGTCCACGCGGGTCTCTTTGGCGACCTCCACGAGCGCGCCTCGGATGGTGATGGTCTCGAATCCCGGCTTCTCCACCGTGACCATGTATTGGCCAAGGGGCAGCTCCGGGACTTGGTATTGCCCCGTGTCGTCGGTCATTGTCGCGCGCGTGAGACCGGTGGCCATGTTCTTGGTCGTCACTTGCGCGCCCGGAACAGGCGCCTGGCTTTTGTCCACCACGGTTCCCAGAATCGCGCCGCGGAAAGTCTGTGCGCGGAGAGGGCCGCTGGCCGATGCCAGAAGTGCCGCCGTCAAGCAGGCGGTCAGAATCGAAGTCCTCGCGTTCATCAATGTTCTCCTGGGCAGAACTGAGAGTGGCGGGCCGGCGGCGTATCCCCTGTGGAAAGTCCAACGGCCGACATCAGAGTGTTGGGCGCAGCCTGAGGTTTCGTTCACGGATTGGATTTCTCGAAGACCCGACGTTTAAGATGCTATTCGAGCCTGCGACAAATTGTCAAGGTGGGGTCCGGCGGCATCAGAGTCATCTCGAGGCCAGCACTGGAAACTCGAAACTCAAAATTCGGAAATCCCAAATCCAAAATCACCGATCCCCTGGTCCCCCAGCCGCCAGCTCGCGCGCGGCGGCGACGAAGGCCTGAGCGGCGGCGGAGAGCGCGGCATGCCGGCGATAGACCAGGCGGAGCTTGCGCTGGATGCGCATCTCCTTGATGCGCACGGTTGCGAACTCACCGCGCGCCAGTTCGTCCTCGACGCACATGCGCGGCGCGAAGGCGATCCCCATGCCCATGCGCACGGCCTTCTTGATGGTCTCCACGGTGGGGAGTTCCATGCCGATAATGAGCGGCGCCCGCAGGTGGGCGAAAAGGTCGATCACTTGCTGTCTGTAAGGCGAGGCGATGCTGTGCGCGATGAAGGTCTCCTTGCCGAAGTCGTGGACGCTGGCCTGGCGTTTTCGCGCCAGCGCGTGCGAGGGCGGAACGATCAGGCAGAGCTCGTCCAGGCTGACGACGGTCGATTCCAGGTCGGCGGTCTGCGGGTCATAGGAGAGAACGCCGAGGTCGATTTCGTAGCGGAGCAGGGCAATGGGAATTTCGCGCGAGAGGCTGCGGCGGACTTCCACCTTGATGCGCGGGTGGCGCTCGCGGAACTTCTTGAGCACGGGCAGGAGATAAAGCGCAGTGCTCTCGTTGGCGCCGATGGTCACGCGGCCGCGGTCCAGCGCTCGCAGCTCTTCCATCGCCGAGCGCGCTTCCAGGCGCAGGTTCAGGACTTTCTTGGCGTGGTCGTAGAGAATGCTGCCGGCTTCCGTCAGCACGCCGCTTTTGGCCGAGCGGTCAAGAAGCGGCTCGTTCGCCCAATCTTCCAGGCGGCGCACCGCCTGGCTCACCGCCGGCTGCGTGCGATGCAGCCGTGCCGCCGCGCGCGAAAAGCTCTTCTCTTCGACGACCGCGACGAATGCTTCGAGTTGGGAGATTTCCATGCGCGCCTCCGCTATAGTTGTCAGCCATCAGCTTTCAGGCGTCAGCCGCGAAGGGTCGGCTGCGGGAGCAAGTCAATTAACTCAAGTCGCTGCAGGCTTGGGCTTTTCCCCACATACCACCTACTACCTGCCACCTACCATTTGCTGAATGCTGACCGCTGATTGCTGACAGCTCATCCTCGCTCACAGCGCGAAGCAGCCATAACGCAACCTAATGATATCAGAAAAAAGATAAACTTGACTCGACCTGCCGACCGGTCGGAAAATCAGGCCATCGGATCATCGGTTGATCGAGCGATCTGCTGATTGAATGGATCATGTTTAGACGAGGCGTTACGCAAGCTTGTGAACTCGGTTCCTCCGATGAATAGATCAACCGATCGAACGATGGCTCGATTTGGGAGGGGTGATGGCGGAGAAGGTTTTCATTTTTGACACGACGTTGCGGGACGGCGAGCAATCGCCCGGCTGCAGCATGACCCTGGACGAGAAGCTGGAGATGGCGCGGCAACTCGACCGACTGGGCGTGGACATTCTCGAGGCGGGCTTCCCGATTGCCTCGCAGGGCGACTTCGACGCCGTGCGCCAGATTTCGGCGGAAGTGCGCCGGCCCATCATCGCAGCCTTGGCGCGCGCCAACGAGCTCGACATCAATCGCGCCTGGGAAGCCTTGAAGGACGCCGAGCATCCGCGCATCCACACTTTCCTCGCCACCTCCGACATTCATCTCCAGTACAAGCTCCACAAGACGCGCGCCGAGATTCTGAAGCTGATTAGTTTCGCGGTGGCGCTGGCCAAGTCGCATTGCCAGGACGTCGAGTTTTCGCCCGAGGACGCCGGACGCACCGACCGCACCTATTTGATCGAGTGCTGCCAGGCCGCGGTGGAAGCGGGCGCGACGACGCTGAACCTCCCCGACACCGTTGGTTACTGCCTTGAGCCGGAATACGAGAAGCTGTTTGCGGACGTGAAGGCGGGTGTTTCCGGCATGGACCACGTCATCCTGAGCACGCACACGCACGATGACCTCGGAATGGCTGTGGCCAATACGCTCGCCGGAATCCGCGGTGGGGCGCGCCAGGTCGAATGCACCATCAACGGCATCGGTGAGAGAGCAGGGAACGCGGCGCTGGAAGAGACCGTGATGGCGATTCACGTTCGCAAAGACGTTCTGCCCTATTTCACGACGATTCACACCGAAGAGCTTTACGCTTCCAGCCAGCTCCTGACGCGCCTGACCGGCGTTGCCGTGCAGCGCAACAAAGCGATCGTCGGACGCAACGCCTTCGCGCACGAGGCGGGGATTCATCAGGACGGCGTCCTGAAGAACGCCATCACCTACGAGATCATCACGCCGCAGATTGTCGGCATGCCGTCGAACCAGATCGTGCTCGGGAAACACTCCGGCCGCCACGCGCTCGTCAAGCGGTTCGAAGATCTGGGCTATCACCTCACCAAGCCGGAAATCGAGCGCGCTTACGAGCAGTTCTGCCGGCTCGCGGACCGCAAGAAAAACGTTTACGACGAAGACCTGATTGCCATCATCAACGAAGGCTTCAAGGACATTCCCGAGATGTTCGGGTTGAAGCTTTTCCAGACGGTTTCTTCGACCGAAGGCCGCGCTACGGCCACGGTGGAGCTGGAGAAGGATGGCGAGGTCTTCCACGACTCTGCCACTGCCGACGGGCCGTGCGACGCCGCTTTCCGCGCCATCGACCGCATCACCGGAATCCCCGGCACGATCCTGGATTTCTCCGTGCACACGGTCGGACCAGGAACCGACGGCGTCGCCGAGGTCAGCATTCGCGCGCGCTTCGAGGGCCGGGAATTCACCGGCCGGTCCACGAGTCACAATGTCGTCGAAGCCGCCGCGCGGGCATACCTTTTCGCCGCCAACAAAGCCGCGTACGAACTGAAAAGAGCGCAGTTGTCGGCGAGCAGAGCTTCGACCTCAATCCACGAGAATGAAGTCGTGGACCGGCTCTTCCCGGGCGGATACTAGGATTTAGGGCGGGCGCTTCTTCCGGCAGGTATTCCAGCCCTAAAACTACCCAACTTCATGCAAATCAAGGGGTTGGGCGGTCTTTCCTATTCCCCCTTTGCTATTCTATAATATGTTGAATCTAAAAGACTTATTGAGGTAATACAATTCTGCCCTTTCTCCCCCCCGTAACTCCAAGTATTTCTTGAATTTTGGCAACACATTCCTATAAACTATAGACAATTAAAGATATGCAGACCATGTACCGAGTTGCGGTGCTTCCGGGTGATGGGATCGGGCAAGAGGTCACGGCCGAGGCCGTGAAGGTCCTCAAGGCCGTGGAGGAAGTCCGAGGCCCGTCCTTCCGATTTCAAACCGGACTGATTGGCGGGGCGGCGCTCGACGCCACGGCAGTTCCGCTCCCGGCGGAAACGATTTCCCTCTGCAACAACTCCCATGCCATCTTGCTCGGAGCAGTCGGCGGGCCGCAATGGGATACGAAGCGTCCTGAGCTCCGGCCAGAGCAGGGATTGCTCCAGCTTCGCCAACGTCAAGAACTCTATGTTAACCTGCGTCCGGCCAGGGTTCTGGATTCGCTGGTCGGCCTCTCGGCGCTCCGTCCAGACCGCGTGCGGGGGACGGACCTGGTGATCGTCCGGGAGCTTTTGGGAGGGATCTATTTCGGAAATCCCCGTGGGATCTTCGCCAAGAACGGCGAACGCATGGGGATCAATACGGAAGTCTACCGCGAACACGAAGTTGAACGAGTGGCGCACCGGGCATTCCAACTCGCGCGCCTGCGGCGACACAAGGTGACTTCTGTGGACAAGGCCAACGTGCTCGAGTGCTCCCGCCTCTGGCGCGACGTCGTGACGCGAATCGGGCGTTCTTATCCGGATGTCGAGCTTCAGCACCTGTACGTGGACAGTTGCGCCATGCAGCTGATTGACCGGCCCACGAGCTTCGACGTGGTTCTGACCAGCAACCTGTTTGGCGACATCCTCAGCGACGAAGCGGCCATGCTGACGGGTTCCATCGGCCTGCTGCCTTCCGCCAGCCTGGGCGAGCGGACGGCGCTCTATGAGCCCGTGCACGGCTCAGCGCCGGACATCGCGGGCCGCAACCGGGCGAATCCCATCGCCGCCATCGCTTCCGCGGCGCTGATGCTTCGCTACTCGTTCCGCATGGAAGCCGCCGCCGAGGCGGTTGAGACGGCTTTCGCCAAAGTTCTGAAGCGCGGTATGCGCACGGCGGAAATGCCTGGCCGCGGCCGCTCCGTTTCCACCTCCCGTATGGGCGACCTGATTGCCGCCGAAACCAAGAAACTCCTCAAATCCTCCAAGTTCCGAAATTCGTAACTCCCTGGATTATGCGTTCCGTCTCCGGTGGCGTGTGGGGGCCGTGCACCGTACTGAGCCCGACGTTTTAGTGAAAGGGGATTCTTGATCGAGCCGGTCATTTCAGCGGCAGGAACTCTACCGAGTTAGCCCAATCTTCGAAGTTCGTAGCGCGGGCAATCACTTCCAAGTCGCGAACGAGCTGCCCAATCGTAATCTCCAACTGGGGAGCGTAGAGGACCCCCGCGAAGGGAATGGCGCGCCGTTGCCGGCGCGCGGCCTCGACCAGCAAGTCCGTATCTTGAGTCACGAGCACCCGGCGGAGTGCCAAGGCACGATCCAAGAGCTTCGAGTCGTCGAATTCGCCCGCGCCATCCTCTTGTGCGGTCAGTACATCCACGCCCCGCAGACGAAAGGCCGCGGCCACAGCCAAGGGAACATGAACATCCATGTACAGTGAGACACTCAAGGTCGCGTTTTGTGGTTCATGAGCTTTTGCCGAAGCGAGGCATTGGCGACCTCAGGCCTGATCGCTTCTGCGTTCTTCCGACGTGCCTCGATTTCGGAATCGAGCTTTTCCTGGTGGTCGTAATAGTAGGCCAAAGCAGCGTGAATCTGGGCGAGGGAAAGGTGTGGATGCTGGAAGTGAATCTCCTCAGGGCTCCAACCGTAGGCAAGCTTGTCGAGCACCACTTCAATGACCTTGGTGTTGGCGCCTTTGATCTGCGCCACGCCCTGGTCGTCAATTTCGATATGGCTGGAAACAACTTCGGTCGCCACGGCAATTGACCCCCTGCTCTCTCATCAGTCTAGCATACTCGCGGAGTGTGTGGGCGGCCGCCGCGCTCCACCGCAAGCGCAATGCTGGCCAGCGCCATGCCAAGCTTGCGGTTGCCATTCGCTCGCTAATTCTGAATAATGGCCGGCGGGATTGTGACCATGCATCGATCGCTGATTCTGCTTTTAGTTTTGCTGGGGACGCTTATGCCTTCCAACAAATTCCGCGCTCAGGGTAAGGCGGAACCTTCCAAACACGAGCCACGCAAGTCGGCCACGACCGCGCTCGGCGCGGACCTGATTCTCCTGGACGGGAAAATCTGGACAGGCGAGCGAACTTCCAGCCGCGCCCGACGAGGATCGACCGTCGGTTTCGCCCAAGCCGTGGCTATTGGGGGCGGACGGATTCTGGAGGTCGGAACCAACGAGCAAGCGCTTCGCTACGCCGGGGGCGCCACCCAGGTCATTCGACTTGGCGGGCGACTTGTGACCCCCGGGTTCATTGACAGTCATGTCCACTTCATCGGCGGAGGATTTCAGCTCCTCCGACTTGATTTGAAGAACTGCAAAAGTGAATCCGAGTTCACCCGCCTCATCGCTGAGAGGGCCAAGAAACTTTCCCCCGGCCAGTGGATTCTGGGAGGCAACTGGGACGAGCAGGCATGGCCTTCGGCCGAGATGCCCACGCGCTGGATGATCGACGAGGTTACGCCCCGGAATCCGGTCTTGATCAGCCGGTATGATGGGCACGCGGCGCTGGCAAATTCATTGGCGCTGAAGCTTGCCGGCGTTACGCGTGACACGCGCGAGCCGGCGGGAGGCGTCATCGTCCGCGATGCGCGCTCGGGCGAGCCCACCGGTGTACTGAAAGACGCGGCGGAGGGTCTGGTGGCGCGCGCCGTTCCGCGGCCTACGGCCCTTCAGATGGAAGAAGCTCTCAAGGCTGCGCTGGCGGAAGCGGCGCGCGTGGGCGTGACATCGGTTCATAACATCAGCGCCGACACCGAGACCCCAGGCGGGACGTTCGCAAGCGAAATCGCATTGCTTCGCCGCGCCGAGCGTGAAGGCTGGCTCACCGTCCGTCTTTATGAAATCACTCCTATCGCCCACTGGAAGCGGCTGGCGGAGGCGGGAATTTCGCAAGGCGTGGGGAGCGAATTCTTGAAACTTGGCGCCGTAAAGGGTTTCGCCGACGGCTCGCTGGGTTCGGGAACGGCCTGGATGTTCGAGCCTTTCGACGACCAGCCGGATAACCGTGGCCTGCCGATGCAAATCATGAACCCGCCATCGACCATGGAGGAATTGATCCGCGGCGCAACGGAGGCGGGTATTCAAACCTGCATTCATGCCATCGGTGACCGCGCGGTCGCCGAAATGCTGGACCTCTATTCGCGCGCCGGCGGTGCCGAGGCCGCTCGCTACCGGTTTCGCATCGAGCACGCGCAGCATGTTCGAGCTCGGGACTTCGCGCGCTTCGGGAAGTTCGGCGTTGTCGCCTCGATGCAGCCCTACCACGCCATTGACGACGGCCGCTGGGCGGAAAAACGCCTGGGGCACGAGCGCTCGCGTACCAGCTATGCTTGGCGGTCGATGTTGAAAGCCGGCGCGCCACTAGCCTTCGGGTCGGACTGGCCGGTGGCGCCGCTCGATCCTCTGTTGGGAATCTACGCGGCGGTGACGCGCGCCACGCTCGACGGCAAGCATCCCGAAGGCTGGTTCCCTGAAGAGCGGCTGACCGTTGAAGAGGCATTGCGCGCTTTCACTTCCGGCGGCGCCTTCGCCGCCTTCGAAGAAGGCCAAAAGGGAACGATCACGCGCGGAAAGCTCGCCGACCTGGTTGTGCTTTCCGATGACCTCTTCGAGATTCCGTCTCAGAGGATCAAAGGTGGGCATGTCGTCTTGACGGTGGTGGGCGGCAGGGTGGTTTATCAGAAGCTGTAGCGGCTACTCGACGAGCTTGCGCAGCTCCAACCCGAATCCGGGCAGAAGGGGTGAGGTAAGAGCGTCAGAAGGCTGGAGCTTTTCAACGAGGTCAAATCCGCCGCCAGAGCGTCTATAGATCTCAGCCGTGCAGGCCTCGGGGTCAACGATCCAATATTCCAGGACGCCATAGCGGGCATAGAGTTTGAGCTTTGTCGTCCGGTCAATTTCCGCCGTGCTTTCCGAAAGGACTTCAACTACCAAGTCTGGGGCGCCTTGGACGTTCTTTTCAGTCAGCACGTTTGAGCGGTCTCGGGAAACATACAGGATGTCCGGCTCCACGACGTCAAAGCGAGAGAACACAACATCGAACGGCGCGGGGTAAACCTCACCCGAGCCCTGCTTCTTAACAAACTCGTTCAAATAATAGACCAGGTTGCTCACGACTTTCTGGTGCGGACGTCGGGGGGAGGGGGTCACGAAGAGTTCTCCGTCGATGATCTCGTAGCGCTTCCCGTCGCTCGGAAGTAGGCAATAGTCTTCGTAGGTAAGGCGGGTATCGATCGGCACAGGGATATTCTAACACCGAGCCGGAACGATTTCAGTTTTCCAGCCTCGGGGATTGCACTCGACTTCAGCACGCGCTAAGATTTGCTTCGAGCAGGGGCAGGGGCTTCAGGGGAAGGGGGATGCCAGCGCCCACCCGACCTCTGCCCGGGAACGGAGCCCGTCATGTGGTGGGAGAAGAAACCTCGGCCTGAAACCATGCCACAACCGCACTCGGGGCTCGCTCCGACTGAGACTTCAGAAATGGAAGACCCTATGACGAATCTAGCATCCCGAGCTTCTGAACCCGCTCCGGCCCTCCATGACCAGACGATGCTTGGGAAGTCGGTTGTACTTCGCGGGGACTTGGCAGGTAAAGAGGACCTTCTGATCGAAGGCCAGGTGGAGGGAACAATTAACGTCCCGGAACACTGTGTGACGGTGGGCGCCCACGGCCAGGTGAAAGCCGAAATCCAGGCGCGCCAGGTGGTCGTCCTGGGCTCGGTGACGGGAAATATTTCCGCGCGCGAGCGAATCGAGATCCGGAAGACGGGCCAGGTGGTCGGCGACCTGGTGGCGGCTGCCGTGGCGATCGAGGGCGGCGCATTCCTGAAGGGAAGCATTGATATCGTGCGCGAGCAGAATCAGGATGCCTCGGGCTCGCTGGCCGCTTCTGCCGCGTACAAGGCTGGCGCCTGAAGCCGGTCGTGGTGGATTATTGGTCTCGCGCTGGCCGCGTGTGCCTCCGGGTTAGCCCTGAAGATCTCCATGCCAGGTCAGTCTCCCAAACATCCTGGGCAAGCTCCCGCCGCTGTACCCGCCAGCCCGGCACTGGAATGGCTGTGGAAGTATCTTCGCGATATCCCGCATCCCGAGATCCTCGACTGCGGCCCCGTGTCGCCATCCAGCGTGGACATCTATCTCCGGCGCGGCGCCAAGATTCATGTCGCAGATCTCATCACCCCCAGTCTCAACAGCCTGGGGAATTACTGGAACCGCAGCGCCAAGGTACCGGTGTTTGAAACTGCGAAATTCCTCGAGCAACTTCCCGCGTTTCCGGCCGAGTCGCTTTCCACAATTTTTGGCTGGCACCTGCTCGATTTGCTGCCGCGCGAGGCGTTGCCCGACCTGATGGAGCGCTGGCTGGCGAGCCTTCAGCCCGGCGGCGTGCTGTTCTGCCTTTTGCGGGAGCCCAAACTCGCGGCAGGCGCCGAAATGATGTGGTGGCTCGTGAACCTGAATTTGCTTGCGTCCGACCCGGAAGGCCGCAAACCCTTTCCTCACCCCCCCGTCACTAACCGCGAGATGGAGCGGCTCGCTCCCCAGTGCAGCGTGAAGACCTTCCTGACGCGTTCCGGCCGCCGAGAAGTGCTGATCGTCAAGTAACAGGGCCGTGGACAACCCCCCGAGATGGGGCTGCCGGTATTGACGCGCCTGGGCAAACCTGCGAGAGTGGGAAGGCATCCATGCAGAGGAGCAGAATCGTCAGGAGGCAGGGAATGAAGAAGTTCGGTGTTTATTGCGGGGCAATCGTCGTTGCGGCGTTGGCGATACCGACAGCGGCGCAGGGACAGGATCTCGTCAAGGAATCTCTGACGGGATTTTCGCCGCAGACCGTGCGCATCGAATATTCGCGCCTCAGCAAGCTCCGCACGGTGCCCAATTACCAGAGTCTTCGGCAGCGCTTTGTCGGCCCGCGACTGCGAGCCCTCGAGGAGTCATTCGCCAAGCTCGGCGTGCAAGAGGACGACATCGACGAAATCGTGCTGGGCTGGCGGCCGGGCTCGTCGATGATGGAACTTGAGGGCATGGTGGCCGGACGCTTTAACGTCAGGGAGATTTCGAATCGCGCCTCGGCAGCGGGGGTTTCGCCCACAACGATCGGCGGCCTTCCGGCCTTCTGCCTGGGAACGGACTCCGCGGCGAACTGCGTGGTGGTGATTCAGAACTCGCTGGGCGCTTTCGGGCCGCAAGAATCGGTTGCTTCCATGCTGGAATCGCGCCAAGGCCAGGCGCCCGGGCTGGCCACCAACGAGCGCTTTGCCAAGCTGGTCAATGAAACCCGGAAAGATTCGCCAATCTGGGGCGTGGCGATAGGCGATTCGGTCGGGGATTTCTTCCGTGCCTGGATGCCGACCCAGGGGGGCCTGGATTGGAGCCGGGCGTTCCAGTCGGTCGAGGCTCTCACCTACAATATCAATACGGGCGACCGCGTCAGCCTGGATGCCAAACTGGATTGTGATTCCCCGCAATCCGCGCAAAGCACTCGCCAGATCTTTGAAGGTCTGAAGATGTTCCAGCAGATGGCCTGGCAGAATACGAATCCCAACAAGCCCAATCCTTTCCAGGCTGTCGAGATCAGCCAGGACGACCAGAGGGTCACGCTCCGTATGACCACCAATTACGCGGACCTCGATGCCTTCGCTCTTCCGGGCGGAGCCGGGAACTGAGGGTTTCCTGCAGGGTATTCCGGACTGCCGGGGCTGCTCAGGCGGGATTCGCCGCGGCGGGTTCTTCCTCGCGGAACAATTCCACGTGCACAGGGCGGGCGTCGACAACCAGCGTAGCGCCCGTCAAGCCTTTGTCCTCGATGCGCACATCTTTGCCCACGCCGGGCGAGTCGAACCATTGCTGCCTGGCGGAACAAGCTGAGTGAAGCCATTCGGAAACCCGCGCCGAATCCACGGCGGAGGTTTTTTCGGGGGGATTCTCAAGAGCATCCGCGGCATAGCTCTTGATGAGTTTTGTCCATAGCTTCATGAGCGTGACGGGTTTATCAAACAAGTCCGCCCCCGCAATCTTGCCGTGAATGGCGAAAACCGCGCCATTGCATCCCTCGCGCGCCGGCAGGGCGCCCAAAACCTGCTCGAAATTCTTCGCATAGTTCTCGTAGAAATCGTGCAGCGCGCTCGAAGAAGAATGCGTTCCCGTGCTGGTCATCTTCCGCGCGATTTCGCCCCAGACCGCGCCTTGATCGGCTTGTGGCGCGCCGCTGGCGCGGTAGCTCCCCGTGACCTGTCTCGACATCATGGCGCGCAGGTTGTGGTGCGACGAACTCGCCCCGCTCGCGAAGCGGCTGCTCTTGTATCCCCAACGGCCGGACTCGACGCAGGTGACCGGGATCGGCATGTCGCCCTTGGCGGGAACCAGCATGCTGGCGTTGAGCACGCGATTCTGCTTGCCTCCCACCAATTCCTCGCCGGCCATCAGAAACACCATATGCTCCGATTTGTTGGTTACCTTGAGCGCCGGAACTGTGCCGCCGGAACTGACCTCGGTGACTTCCAGGATGTTCTGAAGGAGGGCCTCATCGAGCGTCACGTAGTCGTGGCCATCGCGCACCGGCCAGCGCAGGTCAAAGACCTGCAATCCCGCCGCTTGACGGACTCCCACCACTTCGGCGTTCGACAACTCTTCCAGAACGTTGGGGTTTGACATGGCGGTTACGCTCCCGTGTGCGGACTTCACTTGAAGTGTAACGCTCCCCGCCGTGCCGGTCAAATGACGATTGCCGCCCTGATGTGCCAAACTGAAGCCCGCCGCTACCAGAGCCATGGCGGACCATAAACCGATAGCGCGTCGCACTTTGAAGCGATAAGCTCAAGCGCGCATCAAGGCAGGAGAGGCCCATGAAACACACGCGCATCATGGTCACTCACTATGGCGGCCCGGACGCGCTGCAGGTGGTTGAAGAGGAGTGTCCCGAGCCGAAGCGCGGTCAAGTGCGCGTGAGAGTGCTGGCCGCGGGCGTGGCCTTGCCCGACCTGATGATGCGCGAGGGCATTCATCCCGAGACGCCCCGGCTGCCTTTCACGCCCGGGTGGGATCTGGTCGGCGTGGTGGATCGGCTGGGGGAAGGTGTCTCAGGAATCGAGCAGGGCCAGACAGTTGCCGCGCTGCCCATCAGCGGCGCGTACGCGGAATTCGTTTGCCTGCGGCAACGCGAGTTGGTTCCGGTGCCGGCCGGATTGGACCCCGCCGAGGCGGTCAGCCTCGTGTTGAACTACATCACCGCGTACCAGATGCTCCACCGCTCCGCCAAGGTCCGGCCGGGCCAGCGCGTGCTGATTCACGGTGCGGCAGGCGGGGTCGGCACGGCGCTACTGCAATTGGGGCGCCTGGCCGGGCTCGAGATGTACGGCACCTGTTCGTCGCCACGGGCGGCGGCCGTTACCGATCTGGGCGGCATCCCGATTGATTACCGCCATCTCGATTTCGTGGAAGAAATTCGCCGGCTCACGAAGGAGGGCGTGGACGCGGTCTTTGACGGCATCGGGGGCGCGCATATCTGGCGTTCCCGCAAGGCGCTGCGTCCCGGCGGGAAGGTCGTGGCCTACGGCCTGACGGGCTCGCTCAGCGCAGGACGATTGGCCTCCGGCCGCTCCGGCGGGCGTCATCGCTTTCGCGCCATCGCTATCTTCGGGTTGTACATTGCCGGCGGCTGGGTGCTCCCGGGCCGCAAACGCGTCGTCCCTTACAGCATCCAGACGCTTAAGCGGCTGAGGCCGGCGTTGTTTCGACAGGACCTGATCGCGCTGCTCGACCTCCTCCAACAGAAGAAAATCAAGCCGCTGGTCGCCGGGCGATTTCCCCTTGCCGAAGCACGACGCGCCCACGAATTGCTCGGGAAAGAAGGCGTGACAGGCAAAATCGTGCTCGTACCTGGCGGCCCGTAATGACGGCCCGCTGGGCCGTCTCTGTAGCGGCGATCTGTGATCGCCGGTCCTTGTCATTCTGAGTCCCGATGCAGGTCATCGGGACGAAGAATCTGCAGTCGCGGTCGAAAGGAGGCAACTTCAGATCCTTCGCCCAAAATGCGGGCTCAGGATGACAAATTGAAGGGCCGCCCGCCCAGTGGCGAGCCTACTCCCCGCTCTGCAGTATTTCCTGGACGATTCGTGCGTCTTCGGTGCCCAAGCCGGGAGCGCCTTTCTTGAGCATGTTCACGAACCACTCGATCTCATCCGGCTCAGTGGGAAAGCCGATATTCCCGCTGTCATCCTTGCTCTTTGGCGGTTTGCGGGAATTGGCGATGAGCTGGCCGTTCGAATCGACAATCGCGAAGAAGGGCAAACTCCCCCACGCGCCGCCCAGCTTGCGGAAGAGCTTTTCGCCCCCCGGGTTATTGAGCTTGGGATTGCCGCCGTACTCTTCGGCCACCGTGACTCGGGTGATCACGAAGTGCTTGGTGATGATGGGTTGGATTTGAGGGCTGGCCAGAAAAGATTCGAGTTCGTGGCACGGTTCGCACCAGGAGGCGCCAAAACTGACGAAGACGTTTTTGTGCTGCTCGGAGGCCGTCGCGCGCGCCCCCTCGAGTATCTCCTCAGCCCGAGGCGGCTTGTCCGCCGCCACACCGGCCGCGCCAAAAATCACCACCATCGTCAGTCCCATTAGAGTCGCGCGCATCATTGCCCCTCCTCTCAATCACTTTCACCTGCCGTCCACTCGCGCGTCGCGACCTGTCGGGTCGTAGAGACGGCCCGCTAGGCCGTCTCTGCGCAGGGTGGCGCACATATGCCGCTTTGTTGCATGTGTGCGTTCGCCATCCAGCCGGCGCACGTTCATCGCACACATCGCAAACTGCGCGATGTATGCGCCACCCGCCGAACTCGTCCCGACCCGTCAGGCGTGTGCGCCAGCCGGCGCCGCTTCGCAGGGAAAGATCTTGCTAAAGATTACCTCAAACTCAGGCTTTCTCGTCCCGTCACCATCAACCTCAATCTGATCGCAAAGCGCGACCACCTGTTCTTTCGTCGTGACTCGGCTACAGAAATCGAGAGCCATGGAGGGCTTATCCGGTCCCGTTACTTCCGGTGGGTAGTACGCCTCCACGGTTCCTCGATCAAGAATGAAGATATCACTAGCCCAAAGCGACCTGATCAGAGCTCGCTTCCGCGTCACGATCTCATCATCTTTTTCGTCCTCAAGCACAGCTCTACGCGTTTTTTCAGTTTCGTCGCCAAAAAAAGCACTCTCTGCCTCCTCCCATTGTTGGGCAGTAGCCCCCCCTGCCAACACATGACGACCGATCTCTCGGAGAGCCCGATATTGAGCACGACGGGTCGGCGATTCAGCGATTTCTTTTAGGTCACCAGAGGAGAGCTTACCGGTAATTCCATGGATCTGGGCGTATTCGTCGACGGCCCTAATTAGGTCTTCCCGGGCCTGCACGCACGCGGCTGGAGCCCCCAAATGTCGGAACCCATCGAGCAAACAATCCAAGTCACCAATGACGCAGACACGAATTCCAAAGGCGGTAAAGAACTTCTTATATCGTTCAACTCCGCCTTTTCCACTAATTCGGCAGAATGCCAATCCGGCCCGATCAGCCTCCCATGCCTCATTTATGGTTCGAGCTAAGTGTGGCATCACGAGAAAGTCGGAGTCGCCCTCCACCAAAACAACAGTCCTGCAAAAAAACGCGGCGTTAGTTGTTTCGAAAGTGATTAGCTGAAATTTCGCTTTTTCCTCTAAGGAAGTCAAATCGATTGGGCGGCTTTCTGCAAAAGGCTTTGGACCCATCGTCGTATCCGTCTTTTTCGCCAATTTGACAAACGTCCCCGTCGAATCAGGCCCAAAGAAGAGAGGTGAATGTGTACTGACCACAACGTGATGCGATACCGAAATCTCTGACAAAGCATCGAAAAGGATGCGCTGCGCGACAGGGTGCAGATAAAGCTCCGGTTCCTCGAAAAGGAATAGATAGCCAGGGGTCGTGGGCACCTTTACCTCAGCGCTGGAAGTTCTTCGCTTAAGGTCGACGTATGCACGGAGTATCGCGAACGTAACAGCACGCTTGAGGCCGTCGCCTTTTGAACTAAGCTCTCCCAAGACACCATCATTGGCCCAAATTTGCGCACTTGACAGCACGGTTTTTATTTCGGGCGGGGGAATTCTGATGTCGAGTGATACGGATTGGAAATTCTCCTTCACGTATGTCTCAACGGCCGATTCTATTTGCTTAACCGCATCCAAGCGATCATCGCTCAGCGTCCCGTCAGGATGCTCGACACGGTTAAGCCATTTATTCAGAACCTTAAAGGTCTCCTCTGTCTGCTGCAGCTGCGGTGTTATCTCGTTGAGCAGAATTCCCAGAAGCTTGCCGAAGGATGTACTTTCCTTTGTCTTGACGTCGTCGCTCAGGTCCTTAACGGCGGGGATGTAAATCGGCTCGGGCAACAGAGGCCGAATGGTGTTGTCCAAACCGCTTGGAAGGTCTTTCTCCTGATCGGTTTTTTGGTCATCCGCAATCGTGAGTGCCAATTGCTCAATCAGCTCGCGGGCCCGGGTCTGGTTAGTTTTGGAATCAATATTGGCTTTGACCTCGGGAAATACCGCGACGATTTCGCTGGCGAAAGAGGAGCTTGGTTTCTTGCCCTTAAGCAAATCGTCTATCGAAGCCTGGTCAAAGCGCTTTTCAGTTGGGATACGTGCGATCCAGCGGAGGCGATTGGTTCCGTCGGGTTCGTAGCGGCGGACTAACACCAACGAGCCGCCATGAAGAATGCCTCTTGTCCTGTTCCGGTGCTCCTCGTTGGAAATTACCGAAAGATCATCGTCGGAAATTCCTTCAAAGCGGACTGAAATGCTAATCGGCTGTGTGGGGTCGTAAAAAACGTCAGGTGCTATCTTGCGGCCTTCCACAAACAGCAAAAGTGCTTGCAGCAGAGACGATTTTCCACTGTTGTTCTCGCCTATCAGGCATACGAAGCGCGACATGGGACTTTCAACGGTTCGGAGCGCCTTGAAATTGTTGATTTTTATCTTTGTTATTCTCATCTGTACCGGATTCCTTCCGCTTTATCCGCCGCCGGCCCAGCATCGCCTGTGAGTTCGTCCAATGTGTCTGAGCGGTAGCGCGGAGTTGGTTTCTAACCCTGCGGCACTTAATCTTGATCAAAACTCAGAAGCCGCGGAGTTACAAGCCGACTGCTTGCCATACGAGAACGGTTCGTCACCGGCCGATAACCGGCGATAGAACGGTAGAGGTTTATAACGGGGGGGAGGGGAAAAGCAAGAGACAAAATGCCCGAAGGGCATTTTGGGGGAGTAGGGAATAGAGAGTAGGGAACAGGTGACAGGGGACTGCGGGAAGGGAATTCAGAAGCCAGAAGCCAGAAGTCAGAATCAAGAATCCAGAAGCCAGAATGAAGAAGCCAGAAGTCAGAATTCAGAATCAAGAAGCCAGAAGTCAGAAGTCAGAATCAACAAACCAGAATCCAGAATTCAGAATCCAGAAGCGGGAATGAAGAAGCCCGAAGGCGGGAGACTGGAGGTGGTCGGGGGGCGGAGTGATACTTACCGACCGGCCGGTGGGCACTCGCCGGGAAGCGTCCGCCCGCTTTTTCAGCAGAACGAGCTATCACGGAATTGGGTTGACCAGGATCCGGAAGCAAGCTGCTGGCGCGGACTTGTCCAGGTCTCGGGTCCCTCCGCGGCAGTTCCCTTGTGCTATACTTCGCGAGACCTTTCTCAGGCGCCGAGACGGATGAAAAGCTGCCCCACCTGCCAAGCCGGTTACCCGACACATTTTGCGGTCTGTCCTCAGGATGGCACCCCGCTGGTTGAGTACGGCGAATGGCCCGAGGGAACGATCATCCGGGGAAAGTACCGCATCCTGCAGAAAATCGGCCAGGGCGGGATGGGCGCTGTGTACAAAGCGCTGCACGTGACCTTCGACGAGCTCCGCGCTATCAAGGTCATCAGCCCCGACCTCGTGAACGACCAGATGTTTCTGAAGCGCTTCAAGCACGAGGCGGTCATCACTCGAAAACTCCAGCACCCCAACGCCGTCCGCGTGGACGACATTGACGAATCCGAGGACGGCCGGCCCTTCATTGTGATGGAGTTCATCGAAGGGCGAAGCCTGCGCAAACTGATCGAAGAAGAAGGCGCCATGCCGTCGCCGCGAGTCTGCTCCATCATCAAGCAGGTTGCCGCCGGGCTCGAGGCCGCGCATCGGCTGGGCATGGTGCATCGCGACATCAAGCCGGACAACATCGTCCTGATTCCGGCGGCTGAGGGCGAAACAGCCAAAGTCCTCGACTTCGGCATCGCCAAAATTAAGGAGAGCCGCAGGAGCGACGCGGCCGGTATGACGCTGACCGGAACCGGGGTCGTCATCGGCACGCCTCAGTACATGTCTCCCGAGCAGGCCATGGGCAAGCGTGGCGACGAGCTCGACGGTCGGTCGGACCTCTACTCGCTCGGCATCGTGATGTACCAGATGCTGACCGGGGATTTGCCCTACAAGGCCGATACGACCATGGCCATGATTCTGGCGCACCTCCAGGCGCGGCCCACGCCCATACGAAGCGTCCGGCCGGATCTGCAGGTCCCGGATTCCATTGCCGCGGTTGTAATGCGCCTGCTCGAAAAGCAGCCGGATATGCGCCCGGCAAGCGCTGGCGCCTTGATCGCGGAAATTGAGCAGGCGGAGGCGGAGACGATTTCTCCGCGTGAGACGCTGCGCTCGCTTCCCGAGAATGTCTACTCTCCCCACGCCGCCGCGGGCGCGTTGCAATCGGCTCTTCGAGGAGAGCCCAGGAGAGAACCTCCCCAGCCTCCTGCCTCACCTCCACATCCGCCAGAGATTCCGGTCGCCGAGCCTCGCCCTGCCCGGGCGGCGGAGCCGGCTCGCCAACCTGTCGCGGCACCTCGCCCCGCTGCCGTACTCGCGCCTCCCGCGCGCAGGTCGTCACAGTGGGGAATCTGGGTCGCTGTGGCTATTCTGGTAGCGGGATTGGCGGGCGGGGGCTGGTACATTTCCTCTCGCACGGCCGCGCCTGAGCCGCAGCCCCAGACGGGCGCGCCGGCGTCAGCCGCTCCAGCTTCCGAGGCCGGATCGCCACCGGCGCCTTCCACCGAAAACACCACGACGCCGTCTGAGCCGGTCGCCGCGCAGCCGGAGCCTACTCAGCCCCCGAAAGAAGCTCAGGTGGAGCCTGCTACTCCCTCTCAGAGGCCAGCGCCCGTTCGCATGGCCCGGCCCGAACCTACCGTAGAAACACCTTCCCGCCCGAGGATCCCCATTGCGCGCCGACCAGAGCCGCAGACACCTTCGATTGACCCGAAGCAGATTTCGGCGGCAATCAAGATGGGTGATTTCTTCTTTGAGCGCGGGGAATACGACAGCGCCCTGGGAGAATACCAGCGGGGGCTCGGGCTCGACCCCACGAACCAGGTGCTGAGGGCCAAAATCCTTCGCACCCGCCGTGCCAAAGCCGCTGAGGAAAGCCTCAATCGATAACCCGCCCCTGACAATCAAACGATGGAGTCTCGAGGGCTGCTCACTTGGACCAGCGCAATCCCCGCCTCTGGCTTGACGGCCTCGCTTGTGCGGTTTATAACCTTTTCATGGAACTAGCCAATCTGCCGTCGCCCTCAGTATCCGGCCCGCGCACGTGGCAGCGGATATTTGCTTGCATGCTCATTGTTTCGGCGACGCTTTCCGTGGCTCTCGTCACATCGGTCGCGCAGGCGCAAACAAAACGCAAGCCGCTGACCAAAGGCGAAGTGCTGGAACTGCTTGAGAACAGCGTTTCGCAGGGTCGGATTGAGGACTTGGCGCGCCAGTACGGCATATCCTTCGAGGTGACCACGGAGGTCGAAGGCGAATTGCGCGATGCGGGGGCCGCGGATGAGCTTGTGAATGCGCTTCGGGGAATTGCTCCCAAACCCGCTGAGCAACCACCTGCCGCGCAAGCCCCGACCTCGCCGTCGCCGGCAGCACCTGCGCCGCCCGTGCTGCTGGTTGATAGCACGCCTCCGGGCGCCGAGGTCTATATTGATGAGGAGCGCGCGGGGAAGACAGGGCCAGAAGGGAAGTTGAAGATATCAACCCTTACTCCGGGCGAGCACCGCGTGCGCGTCTCCCTCGCCGGGTTCCAGGACTATTCCCGAAATCTGGATCTTCCCGCCGGCCAGACGACGATGGTGGCGGTGGCGCTCGAAGCCGTCAAACCACCAGCGGCCGCAGAACCAGCCCAACAGCCGGCTGCACCCGCCAACCCTTCCTCGGCGACGACGAATCCTCACCCTGAGAACTCCGCTGACGTGTACAAGGCCATGATGTCGGCGATGGCGGGGCAGATGGGCGGCGAGCCGGAGAATCCAAATACCAAGCGCTTCTACGTGACGCACCAGCACGGAGGGGGCGCATTTCGCAGCATCGGCTATGGCGCGGGAATGTGCTATGGCTGGCTGACGATTGGCGAGGGTAGAGTCCAGTACAGCAGCAACAGCGAGGATCACGCCTTTGACGCCGCGGCGAGTAAGGTGACCGAGGTTCAGGTCAAAAGCAACCACATCCATTTGCGCGTCAAGGACAAGAAATATCATCTCGTCATGCAGGAGATGGGGCCCTTCGGAGGAGGGGGTTCCGGCTCCATTCGAAAGGCCTTTGAGTCGGTCGGCATCAAGCCTAAGAACTGAATCGCGCGTGTTGAGATTCGGAAATTCAACTCTTGGTGCCGAGCCACTGCAGAAGGTTCATTCTTAGCGACGGCTTAATGGGGAAGGCTCCAGGCCCTCCCCGATGCCCGGTCTGTGAACATCAAACTTGTTTTGACAACTCTCTTTTGTCGTCCCAAGACCTCTGCGCTGAGAGTCGCGGTTGCAGCCGTCACAATTCATTTTGCCCTCCAGGCGCTCCCCGTATCTGCCGTGGCGCAGAAGCCACGCAAAGAATTGGAGAAGAACGAGGTCATCGAGTTGCTCGAAAGCGGCGTAGCGCCGGAACGGGTCGGTGACCTGGCACGGAAATACGGTGTCGCGTTCGAGCTGACGCAAGAAAACGAGACCCAGTTTCGCGATGCGGGCGCAACAGACGAACTTCTGGCGATATTCCGAGAGCTGGCATCGAAGCCCAAGTCCTCGGCGGCGACTCCCAAGCCTGCTCGGCCGCCCGCCACAACTGCCGGGCCCCCGGTCTTGCTTATCGAAGTAATGCCGGGTGGCGCGCAGGTGTATATCGACGACGAACCTGTCGGGACGACGAGCTCCGCCGGGCGACTCAAACTCTCCAGTCTCGGCCCTGGGGAACATCGTGTTCGCATTTCTCTGGCGGGCTATCGTGACCTGGAGCAGGCGTTAACACTGGTACCAGGTCAGACGGCCAACGTGACGGCCGCGCTCGAAGCCGCTGCGCCACCCTCCAGGCCGCCGGTGACTACGCCATCCGGCCAGCCTGCAACACCCACCGCGTTGCCCGAGCCTGCTGCGGCGCTTGGCGTGCGCATTTCCAGAAACCCGGCGGCGGGGGCCCGGGGAGTTTACATCTCCGATGTCGCCGCCGGAGGTCCGGCGCAACGGGCAGGAATTCGGGCGGGGTATTCGATCCTGACCTTTGCCGGGCGGCCGGTCAATTCCGGCGAAGAGCTGATGCAGCTTGTCGCCGGCTACCGTCCCGGGGCGGTCGTTCAGATCGATTACTACGACGGAACGAAGGTGCAAACCACCAGCGCTCGCCTCGCTCGACGCGCCGGTGAGCCACCGCCCTCTGACGCCCAAGCCTCAGCGGGAAGGACCAACGCTCTGTCAGGATCGGCCCGGAACCCCGTTCCAGTCGCGCAATTCTCCGTTGCTCACGACCATGGGCAATCCCAATACTGCTTCGGGACGATGACCATCGGGAACGGCATGATTGAGTACCGCAGTTCCAACGGCGTTCACTCCTTCGATTTCCCGCTCGACACGGTGAAGGAGGCAAAGAAAAATGCCGTCTACCTTGTCATGTACGGAGCGTTTCACATTCGGCTGAAGAGAGGAACGAACTTCAACTTCATCGTGCTGAATGCCGCGGGTCAGTATCAACCTCCTGACGCGTTGCTCCAGGCAATTGACGGCGCCATGCCCGGGCGCTAGCCCCTGCAGCTTGACTTCCTTGCCACCCAAAACCATACTCAAATTGGAGGCAATGGGCCTTGAACGTTGACGATCCTCATTCCGGTCGCGCCCTGCTGGTGGATCTCTACGAGTTGACCATGGCGGCCGCTTATTTCGAGCACCGCGTCGATTGTCGCGCGACGTTCGAGCTTTTCGTACGCCAACTTCCCCCGCAGCGCTCTTACCTGCTGGCGGCGGGGATCGAATCGGCGCTTGACTACCTCGAGTCTCTGCGTTTCACAGACGACGACCTACGCTTCCTGAGAAACCAGCCGGCCTTTCGGACGGTCTCGGAGGAATTCTTCGCATACCTCAAGGCCTTCCGCTTCACCGGGGAAGTTCTTGCCATCCCCGAGGGCTCGCTGATCTTTGCCGAAGAACCCATCCTTCAAGTCACCGCGCCGGTCTTGGAGGCGCAAGTTGTCGAGACCTACCTTCTCTCGGTCATTAATTTTGAGACCTTGATCGCCTCCAAAGCCTCGCGTGTCGTGGACGCAGCGCATGGAAGGGGAGTGCTCGAATTCGGCACGCGGCGCGCCCACGGTCCCGAGGCGGGCGTGCGCGCGGCCCGAGCGGCGTATGTCGGCGGCTGCGCCGCCACCTCGAATGTCCTCGCGGGGTACCGGTACGGAATTCCCCTCGCCGGGACGGCGGCGCATTCCTGGACGCAGGTCTTTCCCAGCGAGCGAGAAAGTTTCGAAGCCTTGCTTGAAACATTCCCTGAGCAGGCCATTCTCCTGATTGACACCTATGATTCGCTGGTGGGAACGGAGACCGCCGCCACGCTGGGTCGAAAAGTGCCCGGCGTACGATTGGACAGCGGCGACTTGCTCGAGAAGAGCCGGCAAGTGCGCGCCATCCTGGACCGTCACGGACACACCAGCGCAAAAATCGTGGCCAGCGGCGATTTGAACGAGCACAAAATCGAACGGCTGCTGGCGGAGGGTGCGCCGATTGACCTCTTTGGTGTGGGGACAGATCTGGCCACCTCGCGCGACGTTCCCACGCTCAGCGTGGTCTACAAGCTGGTGGAAACCGAACGCGACGGCCGCACGGAATACAAGACGAAATTCAGCGACCAGAAAGTGCATTGGCCGGGGCGCAAGCAGGTTTTCCGATTCTTGCGCGATGGCCGGTTTGACCGCGACGTCATCGCGCGCGCGCACGAGGAGTTTACAGGCGGCGAGCCCCTGCTCGAGCCGGCGATGCAGTCCGGGCGCCGCATCCGGCCACCAGTCCCGCTCGCGGAAATTCGCGCGCGAGCGCTCGCGAACGTCGCGCGGCTGCCGGAGCGCCACCGCGCTTTGCGGGACACCGCGTGCTATCCGGTCGAGAAGAGCCCGGCGCTCGAGCAATTGCTCGACGAGGTCCGCGAGCGTTACCTGGGAGTCCCGCGCGGCGCCGGCATCGGTTGAGTCTGGCCGGCGGGTGAGGCATGAACGAGCCAAGCGTTTTTTTCGATATCGATACCCAGATCGACTTCATGTTGCCGCACGGGAACTTGTATGTCCGCGGCGCGGAGACGATCATCCCCAATCTCGTTAAGCTGATGTCCTTCGCGCGAGAGCACAACATTCCGGTGATTTCTTCCGCCGACGCGCACGCGCCGGACGACCCGGAATTCAATATCTGGCCGCCGCACTGCGTGATCGGGACTTCCGGGCAGCAACGGATTCCAGAGACGCAATTCGCGGATGCGGTCGTGGTGGCGAGTCGCGCTGGCGCGTTTATGCCGCCGGCGAAATGGCCGGGTCAAACGATCATCGAGAAGCCGACTTACGACACCGCCGACAATCCCAATTTCGACGCCATCCTGCGCGCGCTCGGGCCTCGGCGCTGTATCGTATTCGGCGTGGCCACCGAGTTCTGCGTCCGCGCGGACGCGCTGGCGTTGCGCACGCGAGGGTTCCCTGTGGATCTGGTTGCCGACGCTATCAAAGCCATCACTGAAGAAGGCGGCCGCAAGGCCATTGAAGAAATGCAGGCCGTGGGAGTCAGACTGATGACGACGGAAGGTGTCTGCGCCGCGGGAAATCTTATAGGGAGTCGACCGTGAAGCTCCGAATCATAATTTGCGCCGCAATGGTCATTCTACTTGCAGGAATGAGCCGCCTGACCTCCGCGGCGGCGGATCGCGAGAAGGCGGTTTCCGAGTACAAGGGAGGTAATGCCTTATTCGATGAAAGCCGATTCAGCGACGCCGTCGCCGCTTACACCCGGGCCATCGGGGAGGATTCAAACTACACGGAGGCATTCCACAATCGCGCTCTGGCCAACGAAATGGTGGACCGGAAGGCCGCGATTCAAGACTGGCGGCGTTTCATTGAGCTTTCTGCCGACCGGCCCGAACTCAAATTCGACGCGGCTCGCGCACAAGCCCGACTGCAGATTCTCGAGGCCCTGCCGGCGCTGCCCGACACGCTGCTGCCTGCGCATTACGTCCCCGCGGCGGGGGATTACTACTTCTGGATTTCGGACCGGTCCGAAGGCGAAGAATGGAAGGTCTTTCCACTGAAGGTATTCCTGGGCAGCGCGCCGGAAGTGAAGTGGCAGCAGGGCGCGCGCGAAGCGTACGACAACTGGAGCAAGATCTTTCCGCTGGAGTTGGTGGCTCTGCCCAAGGGCGCGGATATTCGCATTGGCTGGGAAGAGTCGAGGCTGGGGGAGGGCGCGGCGGGCGGAGAGTGGGACATGCCACAAATCCGCTATGAGGGTGGGGAGTTGAAAACCCACAAATACGCCCTCATTACCATCGACCTCAGCCGGCCGTGGTCCAAGGACGAGATGCGCGCCATCGTCTCCCACGAATTCGGCCACGCGCTGGGCATCAAGGGGCACAGTGAGAGTAAGGGCGATATCATGTACTGGCAGGTGCAGGAAAAGATCCGGCCGCTCGGGCCGCCGCGATTTCCGGTTCCGCTTTTTTGGAAGTCCCTGGTCAAGCAGCCCAGCCAGCGCGACATCAATACCCTGATCCGGCTCTACAATTCACCGGGTTCGAGCAAGAGATTCAAATAGGAGTTTCTCCGGCTTTCCGCCCGGCCTCGACCCCGCCAGCGTGAACCCGGCTTGAAAATCCAGCCGCCCCCAGTTATGCTTTCGCGCAATTCCAAACCCTGTGGAGGGCGATGTGGCCAAGACCAAAATGATTGTCGCGTTGCGGGACCTTGATTCGGTGGACAGTCTGGTCTCATTGGCGTGTCAGGTTGCGAATGCCAGCGAAGCCGAATTACTGGCTCTCCACGTGGTCGAAGTGCCCATGGTTACGCCCATCTCGGCGGACGACGAGGTCTTGGATCAGCCGGGGAAGGAAATCCTTGCCAAAGCGCAACAAATTGCCGCCCAGAAGTTTTCTCGGAAAATCGGGACGCGATTGCTGCGGGCTCGACAGGCGGGAGAGGCCATCGTGGGAGAAGTGGAGCATGGGGGAGTGGAGTGCCTGGTTATGGGCCACCGGCGCCTGTCGCTGATGGGAGAAATCCTCCTGGGCTCATCGGTTCAATACGTCGCGCGCCATTCGCCGGTCCGAGTAATTGTGGAAGTTCCTCCGATTAAAGAAGCCTAGCCTCTGCCGCAACGGTCTCCGTGGCTTGACTTCGCTTAACCCCAAGCGCATAAAATACAGCCGAAAGGCATGGCGTAACGGCGTCTGCCATGTTCGGGTGGCCCAGGGTTTTGGCACGCCCGCTTAGCATGAGGTTGCCATGGTGATCGCGTCACAATTGCGCCCGGGAATGGTCCTGAAAATCGGCGATGATCTGCTGAAAGTGGAAGAATCCGTCTTCCACGTCGGTCAGGGCAAGATGCCGGGGAGCGTCCACGCCAAGCTCGCCAGCGTGAGGAAGGGTACTTTCAAGGAGCTGCGTTTCCGACCGGAGGAGCGCCTGGAAGAGACAGTGCTTGAGAAACAGGACATGGAGTTCCTGTACAACGACGCGGATTCCGCCACTTTCATGAATCCCGTCACGTTCGACCAGGTTTCAATTCCCCTGGAGGCCATCGGTCCGGCACAGAAATTCCTGAAGCCCGAGATGATGATTCCCGTCGAGTTTTTCGAAGGGGAGCCGGTCAGTATCGTGTTCCCCAAGATTGTCGAAGTGAAAGTCGACACGACCGCTCAGCCCGTTCACCAGCAGCAGGACAATACCTTCAAATACGCCACGCTGGAAAACGGCCTGGAAGTCATGGTGCCGCAGTTCATCCGGCCGGGTGAGGTCGTGCGCATCGAAGTCGCCACAGGGAAGTACGTTGACCGCGTGCGCACCGATTTGAAACGGGTTTAGCAACGTCCCGGCGAGCCGCTTCCACTACAACGTCTTGAGATAAGCCATCAAAGCGTCCATGTCAGCGCTCGAGAGCTTCTTCGCGAACGCTGGCATCGTCTTGCTGCCCTTCTCGATTTGCTCGCGGACGTTGGCTTCGGTGGCCGGCTTGTGGCTTTGCGGAAGCTCTTTGTTCTTGAGGATGTCCTTGAGCCCGGGCCCAAGCTTCTTGTCGGCCTTATCGGGAAAATGGCACATATTGCAGTTCTTTTTGTAGATGGCCTGGCCTTCCACGGAAGAGCCTTTGGATTCTTGCATCGAGTAAACCGCCAACGGGAGCAGCAGTCCCACAGTCCCCGACAATATCCGTGCCGCAATTAGGGTAGTATGTTTTCGCATTTTCTCCTTCCTCATTTGTCAGATCAACTTGCAGATCCCAATCAATCTCATCCCACCTCTTTTGTTTCCACGGCGCCCGCTTTGCTTAGCGCCCTCTTCAATTCGACGCGGGAATCTTCTTGAGGGTTGACCACGCCCACCAATATCCGGCCTTCTGAGACGGCGGGATCGTAAATCTTCGTGCGCCAATCGGGAATCCGCGCTGTGACGAGCAAAGTAAAAAGCGTCACCAGAATCGCCCCCAGCATCGTCAGTTCATAGGTGATAATGCCATTTGCCCAATTGGTTACGATCGGCATCCCCCCCGTCGCGATCGGGTACGACTTCTGGGTGAAGGCTGCTAGCACGTATCCGCTGACCCCGCCGACCAGGCCGCCCAGCGCCGCGAGCCACGGCATCGGAGTCCGATGGTCGATCCGTCCGAATTCGAATTCTTCATGCGGCTGGGAAGAAATGACGGTGAGGTCGCCCAAGTCAACCTTCGCCGCCCGCAGCGCCTCCAGCCCGCCCTGCGCCGACTCCGGATCGGGAAAAAGCCCGTAGATCGCTTTCCGCACTTTTGTATTGCCGCTCATCGCATTCTTGAGTCTCTTACCGTTCCCACCTGCCAACTGACAACCGGCTACTGACTACTGGCAACCGGCTTTTTCTGCATGCCAACTTTCAATTCCCAAATCGAAATAATCGGCACGGCTTTCGAAAAAAGTGTGTACAACAAGATCATTCCGGCAAATGTCCCGACCAACAGCGTAATCTCGACCCAAGTAGGCCGGTACGTCCCCCAATTGTAGGGGGCGAATTTGTGGCTGAGCGAGGGGACGATGATCAGGAAACGTTCGAGCCACATCCCGACCACGACCCCCAGCGACGCGATGACCGTGCCGGTGATGGTTCGCAATTTCTTGATGGCGAGAATGGGGAAGGGAATCACGAAATTGCACACGACCATCGCCCAGAAGAGCGACGCGTAAGAGCCGGCTTGTGTCGCCCAGAAGACCGCCATCTCCGACGGTTCGTTTCCGTACCAGACGGTGAGCCGCTCCGCGAACACAAAGTAGAACCACAGCAGGCTCATCATCAGAAGGAGTTTGCCCAGGTTTTCAAAGTGGATGGGCAACAGGTATTCCTCGAGGTGAAGAAATTTCCGCAGCGCCGCCATGGCGATGATAAGGCCGGCGATGCCGCTGAAAATCGCGCCGGCAACAAAGTACGGCCCGAAGATCGTCGAGTGCCACATGGGCACAGGCGCCATGGCGAAATCCCATGAAACGATCGTGTGCACTGAAACTGCGACGGGAATAATTGCGATGGCCATGATGTGCATGGCGGTCTCGAGCCGCGACCATTGCTTGGGGGTTCCTCTCCAGCCCAGGGCAAGGAAGGAATAGACATGCTTTCTCCAACCCTGAGCCTTGTCACGCACCAGCGCCCAGTCGGGAATGATCGGCAGCGTCAGGAATGCCACACTGCCGATCAGATATGTATTGATGGCAAAGAAATCCCAAAGGAGCGGGGAGCGGAAGTTCGGCCAGATTTGGCGTTCCGTACCGTATGGAACCAGCCAGAACGCCAGCCACGGCCGGCCCAGATGGATGATGGGGAACATGGCGCCAATCGAGAGCGCGAAGACAGTAATCACTTCCGCGCAGCGCGTCACCGGTCTCCGCCACGTGGCGTTGGCCAGGCGCAGGATGGCGGAAATCAGCGTGCCGGCGTGGCTGATGCCGATCCAGAAGACGAAGTTAGTGATGCCGAACGCCCAGTAAACCGGCCTCCCAATGCCCCACACTCCGATGCCTGTGTAGAGCTGGTATCCGAACGCGGCGAACGCCGCAACGACGAACACGCCGAGGAACGCCACAAGCGCAAAGAACTTCCAGGAAGTCCGGAAGAGCGGGCGCAACAGGTCGTCGTTGATTTGACTAGGACTTTTCACGGTCATGCCACGATTCGCGTTCGAGATAAACCACCTTCGGTTGAGTTCCCAGCTCCTCGAACAATTTTGTTGCTCGATTGGATTTGGCCAGCCGCGAGACCTCGCTCTCGGGGTCGTTCAGGTCGCCAAACACCAAAGCCTTGGGCGCGCAGGTTTGGGCGCAGGCAGGCTGTATCTCGCCGTCCTTTACATCGCGCTTTTCGGCTTTGGCCTGGATTTCCGCCGCCTTGATGCGCTGCACACAGAATGTGCACTTCTCCATCACGCCCACTTCGCGCACGGAAACGTCGGGATTGAGTTGCAGGTGGAGCGGCTTCTCCCAGACTGGATTGTAGAAATTAAAGAATCGTACGTGGTACGGGCAGGCGTTCGCGCAATAGCGCGTTCCAATGCAGCGGTTGTATACCTGGCCGTTCAATCCCTCGTTCGTGTGATAGCTG
The DNA here is from genome assembly GCA_041946825.1 of Terriglobia bacterium. Taxonomy (GTDB): domain Bacteria; phylum Acidobacteriota; class Terriglobia; order UBA7540; family UBA7540; genus CAZTHM01. Next base: position 529,202 of record JBHGBD010000001.1, read on the forward strand.
GCGAACGTCGGGCAGACCGGCTCGCAGGGCGCCGCATCACATTGCTGGCAAAGGACCGGCCGGAACTTCACGCTCACATCCGGGTATTCGCCTTCGTAATAGCGTTCGACCCGGATCCAATGCATCGCGCGGCCGATCGAGGCTTCCTTTTCGCCCACAGTCGGAATGTTGTTTTCGGCGTGACACGCCACCACGCACGCCTCGCACCCCGTGCAGCGGTCGAGATCAACGACCATTGCCCATTTCTTCTGCGGTTTCGAATCCATAAGTTTTACTTCATGCCGCTCTGCCTGCAAAAACTGAAAATCATAAGGCAGGGGTCACAACCAACAACCTCACACCGTATTGAGGTTTGACGTCAGATCACGACTGCCAAATCACCGATGCACATGCGGATGCTCCGACAATTCCGCTCCAAACTGAACCAGCCTGCCTTCACCCACTTTGGCGATCTTCACGCGTGTTGCGGCCCAGGCGTGGGAGCCGGTTTCGGGCACGACGATGGGCGCGAGGATCGAGAACGCATTCGCCCCGCGTCCGGTCGCATAGCGCGTGAAGTTCGTGTGCCCCTGCCCCGTCGGCATGGCGATGACGCCGGGCGCGACGCCGGGCGAAACCACCGCCGGGGCTTGGAGCTTCCCGTGCTGAGATGCGATTTCCACCAAATCTCCCGTCTTGATCCCCAACCGCTGCGCCGTCTGCGAATTGATCTCCACCCAGGTTCCCCACATCGCGGTCGAAAGCGGATCGGGCATTTCTTGCAGCCACGGCAAATGGGCCAGGGAGCCGTCGCCAAGCGCCTGCGATTCGAAAGGCAGAAAGTGAAAAGGAAACTCCGTATCTGAGCCGTCAAATTCCGGCTCGCTCGGCCGCAGAGGTTCGCGCGCCGCGGTCGTGGGGTGGGCTGGAGGCTTGGATATTTCTGTCCCGGCCCACCAGCCACCCTGCTCTTGGGCTTTTGACCAGAAGGCACCGGATTCGAGCGCGGCCGCGTTGGCGAACAGCCCGCGCATCTCCTCGAAGCGGCCCTTCAACATCTCTTCGAAATTCTTCCACGGGAGCGAGCTCGAAATGTCCTCTCCCAGTTGATGAGCGATTTCAATCAATACGTCGGGCATGCTCCGGGTATTCAGGAGAGGTCGGAGAACGGGAGGTGCAAGACTCACGGCCGCCTGCGTCGTTCCGGACTCGGGAGCGTCCTCCAGCCAGGATTCGAGCGGCGAATGATCGGGGAGAATTAAGTCGGCGTACGCGCTTGTTTCGTCGATGAAAGGGTTGAAACTCGCGATAAAGGATATCTTCTCGAGCGCCTCGCGCAGGTGAATGCCGGGTGGCAGCGCAAACACCGGATTTGCCCCGTTGAGCAGCAACACGGACGTCGAATGTGGCCTGCTCAGCAAAACGTCCTGCGTCAGTGATTGCACGAGCGCGAAGTTTCCCTGAACCGGCGATACAGGCGTGGGCAGGTTTGAACCTTTGGCGGGCATCGAAGGCGTAAATCCGATCCCGCGCGCTTGACCTCCATTCCCTTGTCCACTGAGCAGGCTCTGAAGAGCGTTAACCGCCAGAGCATTAAAGAGGCCGTTGGTTTGTGCGAGGGGCGCGCCACCCACGATGGCCATAGCCTTGCCGGCGTTTGCTGCCTCGCGCGCCAGTCGAACGGTCGTCGCTGCCGGAACTCCGGTTCGAGCTTCAACCGATGATGGGGTATATTCGGGAAGCCCCTCCGACCATCCGGCGATGGATTTGGCAGCGGACTCTCGCGGCGAAATCGTGACGAGTTTTTCCTGGATCATGACATGCGCCAGGCCGAGCGCCAGGACGCCTTCTGTTCCCGGCTTAATAGGTATCCATTCGTCGGCACTCGCTGCGGTGAGCGAGATGCGCGGTTCGACTTGAATGAATTTCCCGCGCAGACCGGGCCGGCCGTTGCGCATGGCGCCGTAGGCGATGGACTGCGCCACCGGAGAGTTCCAGGTACCGAGGAAATCCGCGCCAAAAGAAATAACATAGTCTGTGTGGGCGAGGTCCAGGGTCGGCGTTTGCGCGCGACCAAAAATCTTCTCGTTGGCCATTCGCAGGACCGCGTTATCGAAAGCTTCGAAGGTAATCGCGGGCGGCGCGCCCAATGCCGCAAGAAACCGCTCGATCAGCTCGCGACGCACGCCTCGCGTTGGTTTGCCGAGGAACGTCAACGAGGCAGTCTCTTGCGCTGAACGGAGTTCTGAGAGCCTGCTCGCAACTTCCTTAATAGCCTCTTCCCAGGTAATATCTTGAAATTGGCCCGAGCCGCGAGGCCCGGTGCGCTTGAGCGGGTTCTTGATGCGGTCGGGATGGTAAGTGACCTGGAGCACCGCCTGGCCACGGGGGCAAAGCTTGCCCTGGCTGATGGGATGGTGCGGGTTGCCTTCGATCTTTTTTGCCAGGCCCATCTTCATCACGCCCAGCTTGCCGTTGCGGACGACTTCGGCGTCGCCCTCCATCACCTTAACGAGCGTCCCGCAGCCCGCCGGGCAGAGCGTGCAGATGCTGGGCTTCCAGGCGGCGACGCCTGGCGTCAAGTCCTCTTCCGGAATGAAGCGGATTAACTGGACGTCCGGCTGGCCGCAACTGTCGAGCGTGGCGGTCGCGCCGGTTATCGCCGAGATTTTGATAAAGTCACGCCGTTCCATAGTGACAGTGGACAGTGAATAGTGAACAGTGCACAGTCAAGCTGGGAACTCGAAATTGGAACCTCGAAATTCGCGAACGCGTCATCACAAATCCAAAATCCAAAATCTAAAATCGAACAGCCCTCAGTAGTGGCACGTGATGCAATCAACCGACGCCTTCTTCAGTTTGTGGCAGTTGAGGCAAAAGCCCATCGTCAGATTTACCGTGCGCACGGCGACGGTCTGCTGGGTCATATCGCCGTGGCAAATCTTGCACTCAACGCTGGCGCGAATGTGCGGCGCATGATTGAACTTCACGTGGGCGGAAGGCGGGTAATCATACACGCGCTGCCAGGGAACGTCCTCTCCCCGCGCCGCGTAAGCGGCCAGCTTCTTGATCTCCGGCTTGTCCGTCGCCATCGTTTCGTGGCAGGTCATGCAGAGTTGGACTCCCGGGATGCTCGCCACGGGGCCCGTTTCCACGGCCGTATGGCAATCCGTGCATTGCATTCCATTGGCGAGGTGAGCCTTGTGCGTATAGGCGATGGGCTGCACGGGCAAAGCGCGCCGGTCGAAGAATTCCCGGACAGCGGCAAGCACTGTCTTGTGCGCGGGAGTGAAGACTGTTGAAGGCTGCTGCGCCGTCTGCGGCGGATTCACTTGAGGAAGGCCGACGCTCAGGAGGCAGACGAGGCCCGCGGATACAAGGGCGATCACCGGCAAGAGTCTGCGCAGTCGCATGAGACCTGGAAGATTTTAGCCCACCACCAAAGCCACTCAGAGATCATCTATGGTACACGCCACACGAGGGCGTGTAAATATGATGAGAGATCGGGTGCGGGCGCAGGTAAATGCGAGGTCAGATTCTGGTCAATTCCTTGTCGCGCCTTGCTTTCTTGTCCCGGGCGCGCCACAGCGTGCTAAAATGACCGCAAAGTCGGGTGATTGACTTCAGGGACCCTATGGAAATGGAAACGAGCGCGAGTCCACTCGGAGCCCGGCCCCAACTGCACACTCGCCGCGCGGAAAGGCGAGACGCCGCGGAAATTGCCCGCATCTATCATGAGGCCACGCAGGACGGGATGGCGACCTTCGAGAACTTCCTCGTCACCGCGGAGGAGCGACAGCGCTGGGTGGACGATCACGACGAGAAATTTCCGTTGCTGGTGGCCGAACTGGGCGGACGGATCCTCGGTTGGGCGTCGCTCAGCCCCTACCAGATTCGCCCCCGCGTCGATGGCGTTGTCGAGATGCTGATCTATATTGACCGCGATTTCCGCCGGCACGGTGTGGGGCGCGAGTTGATGCGCGCCCTCCAGGCGGCGGCAAGAGGGTGCGGGCACCGGAAGATCGTCGGCCGTTTCGTCGCTCAGAACGAGGCCGGCCGCACTCTCTGCCGCATGACGGGCTGGCGCGAGGTCGGCGTACACCAGAAGCACACCCGCATCGATGCCCGCTGGCACGATATGGTGATTGTCGAGTACTTGATCCCCGAAAACCTGAAGTAGCGCTTTTCTTGGTGCGGCGGCCGCGCGCGGACTATTTCTTTACGGCAGGCGTCCTGAGCCGCGTCCAGGCGAAGTAGATCGGCACTCCCACCAGCACCAATCCCAGACCAATGAATGATTCGCGCGGGCTTCGTACTAGCGTGTTGCCGACAATGGCCATCGCTGCCAGCGAAAACGCGATCGGCAGGAAGGGATATCCCCGGATGCGGTAGGGGCGAGGCAAGTCGGGCTGCTTCCGCCGAAGGACCACCACCGCCATTACCGCGCCGGCGTAAAACACCCAGGCCGTGAAGATGACGTAGGTAAAGAGCTGCTCGTAAGTCCCGCTCGCGGCCAGCACCGCGGCCCAGACGCCTTGCAGCAGTAGGGCGACGGCGGGTGTTTGAAATCGCCTGTGGACTCGCCCCACGGCGGAGAAGAAAACACCGTCCCGCGCCATGGCGTAGAAGACTCGCGCCCCGCCCAGGACGTTTCCGTTCAGCGCCCCGAAAATCGAGCAGAGAATCAAACCCGAAACGAGCGCCCTGCCACGCGGCCCGGCCAGGATTTCCATGGCCTTGGCCGCGACGCGCTGGTGCTCCGCGAGGGCCGGGAAAGAGAGGACGTGAAGGTAGGCGACGTTTGCGCTGAGATAAACGACGATGATCAGGACCGAGCCGAGAAGATAGCTCCGCGGCAGGACGCGCCCCGGATCCTTCACTTCACCGGCGGCGTAAGACAGCATGTGCCAGCCGTGATACGCCCAGAGAACCCCGATCAGAGCGACACCAAATGAACCCGCGGTGGTTACCGGTGTCGGCAGCGCAAGGGAGGATTCCAACCGCACCACCCCTGGCGCGAACAGCGCGAAGCCTATGATGAGCCCCAGTCCCCCGAGCTTTGCGAACATGAAGATGGTTTGAACCGCGGCGCCCTTGCGCACTCCCAGAATGTTGATGAAGGTGAGCAGGGCAATCAGCGCCATGGAAATCAGTTTCTGTTGAAAGCTGGTGAGAGGAAAGAAGGTCGCGCTGTAAATCCCGAAGGCGACCGCCAACGTCGCAATGCCTCCAGATTCAACCACCAGCAGCATGGCCCAACCGTAAAGAAATGCGATCAGCTTTCCGTAGGCGTCGCGAAGATAAACATACACGCCGCCGGCCTCCGGCGAGGCCGCCCCGAGCTCGGCCAGGGAAAGCGCGCCCGCCAGCGATAACATTCCGCCCACGATCCAGACCAGATATAGAGCACCCGCCGAGCCGACATGCAGCGCGACATTGTGAGGTACGAGAAATATCCCTGAGCCAATGATCGTGCCTACCACGATCGCCGTCGAAGCCAGTTGCCCGATGGCGCGGGGCAGGGAAGCCGGAGCCGGAGATTCGGGGTTGGATATTGGAGTGGCCGAGTTAGACATAACAATGATGAAAAGAAACTGCAAGTTGGATATTCGAAATTCGAAAATCCAAGGTCGAACGCCGCAATCGAGAACCTAGAAAGCCCCTGACCCCGCGCACAACGCGACAAACAATCCCCAGTTCACAACGAACAATTCACAACGGGCCATTCTACCCGGCATCGCCCGTCCGTCACGCCCGCGCGCCAAATCGCAGATCCCGGCTCACGGCCTTTTTTCGGCACTCGGGCGTCGAGGCGTCTTCGGCGGAGTAGTGGACGGCGTTGAATTCGCGCAGCACCAGTCGCCCGCGGTCGCCTGCGCGCGGGTCGAACTCGTACCACGTCACTGAGCAGTTGCAGACATCCTGCTCGGGGTCGCGGTCAATGGCGAGGAGTTCGCTTTCGGTCATGCGCTCCAGCAGCCTCCGGAACGCCAGCACAATCACCGAGTGGCACACCACCAGGACCGATTGCCGCGCGCACTCGCGGACGAGCGTGCCGATAAAGCTATGGACGCGCAGCGCCACATCGGGATAGCTTTCCCCGCCCGGCGGACGGTAGTAATATTTTCCGTCCCGCGCGCGGCGGCGCTCCTCGTCCGGGTACTTCTCATGAATGCCTTTTTTGGTCAGGCCGTCCAGGATGCCGAATTCCTTTTCGCGGATCCGCTCCTCGAGCGTGACCTCGATGGGATGGTTGGATTGTTTCAACATGAACTGCGCGGTCTGGACGGTCCGCAAATAGGGAGAAACAAAAGCGCGGTCCAATTTGAATTTCGCGCTCAGAAATTTCCCTGTCGTTTCGGCCTGGCGGATTCCGCAGGCGGTCAACGGAACATCCATATCGCGAACGTCGCCGCCATATTCCAGGTGACCGGCCGCCTGCGCCGCCTGCTTGCCGACGTTGCGTTGCGACTCGCCGTGGCGGACGATAACCAGGGAGTTCATCCACTTCTGTTCGGCCGGGGCCATGGAAACGCTCCCTCTGCAGAACCAGAAATTTGGTGCAGATTCTTTACGCGACCAAAGGCGGCCATTATACTGGGGGCCGCGGCGCTCGCCCAGTAAAGTTTTGGCGGGCGCGGAGGAAGGCGGGATTGAACAACCAGCAGGTGAAGGACGCTTATATTCCGGACCGGTTTCGCGGCCAGGTGGCGCTGGTGGTGGGCGGGGCGCAGGGCATCGGCAAGGCGATTTCCGCCCGGCTGGCGCGCGAGGGCGCTGAGCTTGTCATCGCCGACGTGGACCGGAAGATGATGGCCCTTACCGGGCGCGAGATCGCCACAGCCGGGGGGAGTGTTCGGACCCTATACTGCGACGTTGGAAAGCGTACGCAGGTGAACGGCATGTTGCGTCGCATCATCCGCTGGCACGGACGTATTGACGTGATGGTCTACGTCGCCGGGGTCGTGAGAGGCCTGCCGTTCGCCAGGACGGAAGAGAAGGACTGGGATTACGTTCTGGATGTCAACTTGAAGGGCGCCTACCTGGTGGCGCGCGCCGTCGTGCCGCAGATGATCAAGCGGCGCCGCGGCAAGCTCGTTTTCATGGCTTCGACGAACGCGTGGGACGCGGAAGCGGAACTTGCGGCGTACAACGCCTCCAAAGCCGGGATCTTCCTCCTCGCCAAAACCCTGGCGCGTGAGCTTGGCCCTTTCGGCATAAACTCCAACGCGCTAGGCCCCGGGCTGATTCGGACGCGGCTTTCTGCGCCCTTCATTCAGGACCCGAAATTCATCAGCAAGTACGAAAACCTGATTCCGGTGGGGCGGATCGGTACGCCCGAAGATGTCGCCGGGCCGGCGGCTTTCCTCGCGTCCAGGGACGCGGATTACATCAGCGGCGTGCTGCTGTTCGTGGACGGCGGACAACTGGCCTGATTTTAGGAAAGATATTTATATAGTGAGTCATCATAAGGGGGATAATCATTGTCCGCATATTTCAATTCGAAGGAGCTCTTTGAATGGTGCAAGATCCCGCCCTCGGAACTCGTCGGCCACCCGAAGGCAAAGGTGAAACTCAAGATCGTTCCGGCGCCCAAAGATGTCTATCAGGACTTCGCTGATACGCTGGCGGACGAGGTCAAAGGCAATAATGACGCCGGGCGCCCTACGCGCTGGATTCTCCCCTGCGGTCCGCGCGGGGAATATCCTCTGTTCATCGAGCGGGTGAATCGTGAGCGCATCAGCCTGAAAAATGTGCACGTCTTCCACATGGACGACCACCTCGACTGGCAGGGGCGGCACCTGCCGCTCGACCATCCCTTCAGCCTGAAGGGATGGATGCTGAAACATTTCTACGGACCGATCGATTCCGCGCTGAACGTCCCGGAATCGCAGCGCCATTTCCCGCACATCTCCCGCGTCGACGAGATGGCGGAGAAGATTGCCGCTGTGGGAGGTGTGGACTCGGCTTACGGAGGCATCGGCTACCGCGGCCACATCGCTTACAACGAGCCCCCGCGCTCGCCGTGGTATCGCGTCAGTGCGGAGGAGTTTCGCAATTGCACAACACGTATTCTGCACTTGAACGAAGACACGCTGATTGCCCTCAGCCATCGCGCCGCCGGCGGGTGCTCCGACATTGTCGCTCCCATGGCCATCACGCTGGGGATGAGAGAACTCCTGGGAGCGAGGCGCATCCGACTCTACAGCGAAACCGGAGCGTGGAAGCAGACGGTGATTCGCATCCTGCTCTTCGGGCACGTCAGCCCGGAGGTGCCGGTGACTTACTGCCAGGAGCACCCCGACTGTCAGGTGACGGTGGACGCTGCGACGGCGGCCTGCCCGCCGCTCGGCATCTAGCCGGAGGGGCGGGGCCTTCTGGGCTTGATGAGACAGTGGACATATGTTACAATGCTAGACTAGGCTGTAGCGGAGCGACTTAATGTCAGTTCGGCAGGAGGATTCAGGAGCGGCCGCGCGGAGCTTCTACACTCATTCTCCGCTCGTGGTCCGGTGGCGCGGCGGCCGATCCCAATCCGTCAGAAGGCTACCTGCTGAATGCTAGTACTTTTTTACATAGCTTGGTCATCTATGTTATTGAAAATACAGGCTTGAGGTCGAAGAACGAGGTCAAAACAAAGCTGAATTTCGCCCCCAAAATCGGGCCAAACAGGCTCCAGCCAGCGTCTGTAGTGGCCCGGCAAAGCGACATTCTGACTGACCTGGAGGGAGAGCGCAGATGGATCGTTCCGGTGTCGCGGTAGTCGGGAGTCACGTCCAAGGGCTTTTTATGCGTGTCGATCGTTTCCCGGCGGCGGACGAAACCGTACTCGGCTGGGACTACCGCGAGGCTCTGGATGGCGGCAAGGGTTCGCACCAGGCGATCGCCTGCGGGCGGCTCGGGCTGCCCACGTTCTTTGTCGGCCGGGTTGGGAAGGATCGCCTGGGCGACCGCGGGGCGGAGTGGATGGCGGAGGCAGGGGTGGATCTGACTTACCTCGGCCGCAGCGAGACCACGGCGACGGGATGCGGGTTCGTGATGATCAACCGTCAAGGCGTTCCCGCCATCACCACCGCGATGGGGGCTAACGAAGAATTTTCAGCCGCGGACGTGGAGCGAGCCGTGCCCGCACTTTCGCGAGCCAGGGCGGTTCTGGTGACGTTTGAGATCCCGGTCGCGACAGCGCTCCACGCGGTCCGGCGCGCCAAGGAGCTCGGAGCGATGACGATTCTGACGCCCGGCCCCGCCGAACCGCTCGCCCGCGATGCACTGCGAGGGCTCGATGTGCTGGTTCCCAACCGCACAGAGGCGGGAGTCCTGATGGGCCGGCCGCCGGACGAGCGGCTCCCCCCCGCGGAGCTTTCCCGCCGAATACGAGACTATTTTGGTGTTTCGAAAGTTGTTATTACGCTGGGCGGTGACGGAGCCCTGGTGGCAGACGGGTCTCACCAGGATTCAGTCCCCGCGTTCAAAGTCGAAGTTGTCGACACGCCGGGCGCCGGCGACGCTTTCACCGCGGGGCTCACGTTCGGGCTGATGGCCGGCGCCCCGCTCGCGGAAGCGGCACGGTTCGGCTGTCTCACGGCAGCGCGCGCCATCACGATTCGCGAAAGCGTTCCGGGCTTCGGAACGCTGACCGAGGTTCTGGACTTCGCGGCGGCGCATGGATTTGAAATCCCGGCACGCGTGAGGTCGGCTCAGTGTGAAACTCTCTAGAACGTTCGCGGAGGTGCAGGTCCCATGGCAGTTGTGATGCGGTTCGTGCAGCGTTTCAAAGCCGACAAGCGTAAAGAATTCATGGAACTGGAAAAGCAATTCGCTCAGCTCGAGCACCAGGGGATCCTGACTCCCGGGCAGCGCATGTCGCCGATCGCGGCGCGCGAGCCGGGCAACACGCTGATCTGGGAATCAACATTCAAGGATCTCGCCGCGGCCGACCAGGCCCTCAAGGCGCTCGAGTCGGGAGCGGCGCACCAGGATTTGTTCGCGAAACAGGTGCCGTATTTCGAGGACGCCTGGGTGGAATTTTACGAGGTTCTGGATTTCTAAGTGACCTTATCGGAGGCAACATGCGCAAAGTAATTCGCACGGCAAAGGCCCCCCTGCCGCGGGGAATCTATTCGCAGGCGATTGTCGAAGGCGGGTTCGTATTTGTCGCAGGTCAGGCGGCGGTCAATCCCAAAACCAACGAGCTGGAACTCGGCGACATCCGGTCAGAATGCCGGCAGACGCTTTCGAACATCCAGGCAATCCTTGAGGCGGCGGGGAGCTCCCTGCGCGACGTGGTTCGCGTCGGGGTCTTCCTTGCTGACATGAACGATTTCGCGGCTATGAACGAAGTCTACAAAGATTTCTTTTCCGTGGACCCGCCGGCCCGGACGACGGTGGGCGTGCACATGCCACAAATTAAGATCGAGATCGACTGCATTGCCCGGGTGCGCGCGCCCGGCAGGAAGCGAAAGAAGTAAGTATGGGCGGCGCGGGCAACGATGAGGATGTGACATGAACTATCGGGATTTGTCCACACCGGCGCTGGCGATTGATCTTGACGTTGTGGAGCGCAACCTCGATCGCATGGCGAAGCGCTGCCGCCAGCACGGCATTGGGCTGCGCCCTCACACCAAGACTCACAAGACCCCCGAGGTGGCCCGGATGCAGCTCGAGCGAGGCGCCGTGGGCTTGACCGTGGCCAAGGTCGGCGAAGCCGAAGCGATGGCCGCAGCAGGGCTCGACGACATTCTCATCGCTTTCCCGATCTTCGGGGGTGAGAAGCTGCGCCGCATCGCGGAGCTCGCGAAGACGCGGCGATTACTCCTCTCGCTTGATAACGAAGCGACCGCCCTCGAACTCTCCCGCGCCGCCGCGGCGCAGGGAAGCACCGTCGGCGTGCTGGTCGAGTTCGACGCGGGCTTTCATCGTTGTGGCCTGCCGCCCGGGCCCCCCTGCGTCCAGCTGGCGCGTAAGATCGAAAAGCTTCCCGGAATCGGGTTCCGCGGGCTGATGACCTATTTTGGACACGTCTGGGGGACAGCCGAAGAACGCCGCGCCGAAGCCGAAAGGACGGCGGGCCAGGTCGCCAAGGCGCTCGCGGCTTTTCGTGAAGACGGCTTGCGGGTAGAGGTTATCTCCGGAGGGTCGACGCCCTCGGCGGAATTCGCGCATCTGATTCCGGGCCTGACGGACATTCGTCCGGGGACGTACGTTTATAATGACATGAATACATATTATCAAGGCGCATGTGGCCTGGAAGATTGCGCCGCCCGAATTGTGACGACCGTGGTCTCGACGGCAGTGCCCGGCAAAGTGATCATCGACTCGGGATCGAAGACCTTCTCCTCCGACGCGCTCGGCTCCGGCCCCAAGTCGGGTCACGGTTACGTGGTCGAAGCCCCCGACGCGCCCATCATCAAGCTCAACGAAGAGCATGGGCACCTGGACATCACGAAATCGTCTCACCCGTTCCATGTGGGCGAGGTGCTGACGGTGATTCCCAACCACGTCTGTACGTGCGTCAACATGCACGACGAGGTGTTCATTACGCGGGGTGGGGAAGTGAAGGGTTCATGGCGCGTGGCCGCGCGCGGGAAAATACGTTAGCGGCGCGGAAAGGATCTGCAGCAGTGACAATTTCCTTTCAGCACACGCCGGGCGAGGTCCGGGCGCTGGTGCAGTTTTTCCGGAGCGAGTCGCCGCGCCTGCGCTCGCTGACGCGCGTCGTCGTCACTCCGCAGAAAACCGTTGTCGACGACATCAATCGCGACTCGATGGAATTTCTCGGGCTGACGTTCGGAGACGCGGCGCTCGAGGCGTTGCTCGAAGAGTTGGGAGTCGTTTACGACGCCGACCTGTTGAAGAAATCCGGCGCCCAAGGCCGCTCGGTCGAGTATCCGGTCTCGGCGCGATTTCCCTGGGGCTGGGAGCGCGTCAGCGGCTGAGGTTGCAGTTGCTCATTCAGAAATCTCTCCGCCGGTCATGCTAAACTGGTGAAACGGAGGGATGGGTGAGCGGTTGAAACCGGCGGTCTTGAAAACCGTTAGCCTCGAAAGGGGCTCGGGGGTTCGAATCCCTCTCCCTCCGCCAGATCTTTCGACTGCACTTTCAAACCGCGTAGGAGAAGCCTCGGCTCTGAACGAATTGGGCCACAGCGCGAACCGGCCGCGAACGCAGGATGCGCCGAGTCGGGTTTTACCTCCTGGGCGGAGATTCGCCAACCGGTGTACGGAAACGAACATTAGTTGACCGGAGTTGGCTCCTCATGTCTCGCCGGGGCACAAGTGGAGCGAATGAAGTAAATTCGCGCCGGACAGCTCATCCTCTGAAAGTCCCGGATTCGGTGATAGCGACAATCCGCCACCCAGCAATATCAAGCCCCCACAAGAATCTACCGCCAAACCCCGCGATTCGAGTTGCCCCGGAACTCAGGATACACCCCCTTCAGGGCAGGCGGCTGAATTACGGATCTAATCCACCTGGACCTAAAACTTCCTAATCCAAGCGCTAGCTTTTCGAGCACACCAGTCGGGACCGACTCTGGGCGACCGTAAGATGGCCGGCCCACCTATGCCAGTCAGCCGTCATCCTGCCAGGTCCTGAGCCTGGGTGCGTCCATGAAGTTCCTCTTTCTTTGACGTCCTCCGCCAAGACGTTGGGCTATTGACTCGCCGGGTGATAAGACGTAGGATTCGTTCACCCGACCTCCCCTCGCTTCCGAAAGAAGAGCTAGTCATCTCGTGGCCACCGTCGACCAAGCCATCCTCCGCTGCCGGACCTTTAACAAGCTCGCTGGCGAAGCGATGAGTGTTCCCTATACGGCTTGGAACACAAACAGGTGTTGCTTCAAGGTTCTGTCCGGTCAGGTCAGCGAGACCTGGGCCTGTGTGTCGGAGGACACTTGCGAGCCGTCGCCTGGGGAAAACGGAGCGATGTGACCTAGGAGAAAGGAAGGGTCGGTATGTTCAGCCGCAGGGATTTTCTTAAATCCTCATCATTGCTCTATGGCAGTCTGGGCCTCTTCGGCCGGGCGTCTGTCTTCGCCGCCGAGTCGAAACCGTCCGGGTATTTCGGTGTCCATCCGTTCGTGGAACAACACCCGGAAGCGGTCTTCATTCTCAGGACGCATGTGGATTACAAGACAAATTCCGCCGCGTGCAAGCAGGTCGGACTCGACTTGGGACGTTCAGTATTCGTTCCCATGGATGATACCGGAATTCCGGTAACCCACCACATCGCGGTCAAACCGAATCTCACCGCTCACCAGGCAGTCGACGAAAAAAGAGGATTGACCCTCGAGGACACGATGGGCATTGCCACCGACGTGTTCTTTGTCGAGGGCCTGTTCGAATCACTGAAGGACCTGGGGGTCGCGGGCAGAAGGATCCATGCGCGGGACGCCAATGGCGCCAGCGTGATCGAACCTCGGGGCTACGTTGCCATGGGCCAGCGCGTGGGCGCAACGATTGCCGCGGCAAAAGGTCGTATCGAATCACGGGACGACGCGAATGATGCCGAGGCATTCGTCTGGAGAGAGGTGCCCGGCGGCGTGGTGCATACCCAGATCCCCTACCTGTGGCCATTCAATGCGCCGGATTCGTGGAACCTGAATGTGGCAAAACTGAAGGCTCACGCCATGGGTTTGACGCTGGCCGCCAAGAACTGGCAGGGTGCCCACCCCACCCCCTTTCAGCGATACTGCCGCAAGTGGCCCGATATCGATTCGTTGCAGGCGCTCGAGAAGTTGATCAACAAGGAATGTATCGAGCCCAAGGTCCATGAGGTCGTCGAAACGAATTTCAAGCGCCACATTCGCACCATTCCCCGATGGGATACCCCGGAAGTGTCGCAGAGCGATCCCGGGTATGTCCGTCAGTATCATTACGATCCCCTGTGTATGGAATTGTGGGCGCACCGGACCATCGACAATCATGCCGCGTCCCCGATGGGGCTTCATATCATCGAGGGTATCTACGGCCGCGACGGTGACTTCAATTGGGGGCCAAACCCTTTCGGCAGCGAGAACAGCACGGAGCCCTGGTCAAATGTTCCCAGCCGCAACGGGCGAGCTTGGGACTATATGACGAACGTCGTCATCTTCGGCAAAAACCCTTACCTCGTCGATATCGTGGGCCACTGGCTCGGAGGTCATGAGCCCGGGAATTTCGGCTTGTTCCACGTTGCTTTGGAGCGCGGCAAGCTCAACGTAATGGATCCGATGAATATTCCCGTCTATGAGTGGCAGGAAGGTGTCGCGGTCCGCCGTCCGTTGACAAGCTTCACACGCACGCCTTTGAGGACATCCTACCTCCACCAGCACCACAAGAAAGAAACGCTATGGCATCTCTGCGACGAGCCGTTCGACTACGCCAAGGTCAGGGAGAAGAAACCCGCCATTCCCACCAAGCCGACGACGCGTGCGCTCAACCAGCACTATCCGAACGCAAGGAATCCGCGATTGGCTATCGAGTTCAGCATCCCGGAAAGGGGCTGGGTACTCGTGGAGATCCTCGATCAGGGTGGCAACAATCTGGAAGTGATCTCAAACGCCGTCTGTGAGGCCGGGCACCACATGGCGGCATGGAATGTGGCGAAATACGCGTCCGGCAGCTACAAATACCGCCTTCGCTACAATGACTACAGCGAGGTACACGACCTTGTGTTGAACAAGGCGTGATAATCGTGCGCCAGTTCGCTGGCTCCTCCTGCCCGGACTCTTGAATCAGCCTTCAGAACCGGAAGTGCAATCCGAACTGCATCTGTCGCATGTCGGTCGCGGCATAGAAAATCTTTCCGGGGTCCGACCCGTCGATGTAGTTATTCGGCACACCCAGGTTAGTGAGATTGAAGGCGTTGAAGTTCTCCCACCGAAATTCCAGGGTCTTGCCTTCGGTAATGACGAAGGACTTGTCGAGCGCCAGGTTGAATACGTACTGTGCCGGCCCGCGCAAGGATCCCTTGGAAGCCGTGCCGTTGCGGAATTCTTGCTGCGGCGAAGTGTAAGCGTCGGGGTTGAACCACAAGTCGCGGCTGGGGTTGGAGACAGTCGGATTGCCCACGATGTCGGGTCTCACCGTGTTGAAATCGGTGTTCAAGAGCGGAGCATTCCCTACAAAGGGCGTGAAGGCTACCCCTGACAGAAGCGTCGATACGCCGCTGAAGCGCCAGCCACCCACAATCGCATCCGCCACCTTGCTGGTGTTGGAGGCCCAGCGTCGCCCCTTTCCGAAAGGCAGTTCCCAGGTGTGCATCAGCGTGAGGGCATGGGTGTGGTCCCAACTCGCCGGCCCATGGTCGCCGCGAAGATTGTAATTGTCGGAGAAGTTGTACCCCCCCTCGGAGTTCGTCATGGCTTTGGACCACGTGTAGGTGAGGAGGAAATCCAGTCCGTGAGAGGCCCGCTTCTGGAGTTTAGCCTGCAAGCTGTTGTAGTTGGAATTGTCGCAGTTGCAGACGTCATAGATGCCCTGTGACAGTCCAAACTTAAAGAAAGGCCGGCGAGGGTCATAATCGCCGGGCCCGGGGACTGCCTGGTTGGTGTTGCGGTTCGCGAAGAGGTGCCGGCCAACGTTGCCGACATACGCGACTTCGGCGGTCAGCGTGGGATTGATTTCATGCTGGACCGAGAGATTCCAGAAATCGGCGAGCGGAATCCGGTAGGCGTCAGGCTGATCGAAGTAGAAATAGATACCGATGTCCGGCGGCAGAGGAAAGCGCCCGTTGGGACCAATCTCCGGCATGACCGGTTCAGGAGGGGCCCCTGCAAGCAGATCGACGGCGTTGACATAGGGATTGGGGGCAGTCAACGCCTGGGTGATATACACGGGCGGGCTGTACTCGGGGTTCTGGGCGAATACCGCGCCCACACCCGCCGCGTTAAAGCTCCGTCCGTAGCCGGCCCGCACCACGGTTTTGGGCTGAAGCTGATAGGCGAAACCTAGACGCGGAGCAAATCCCCAATTGTAGGCCTTAATCCCAAAGTTCCTCGGCACCGAGCCTATCCCCGCCACCATAACTTCCCCGGTAGTCGGATCGAAGGTCCCGGCGCTCCCCGGTTTGGTGCCGGACTGCGGCAAGTAGTTTTCATAGCGGAGCCCGATGTTGAGTGTGAGCTTCCGAGTCGCTCGCCAGGAGTCCTGCCCAAAGAAGAATAGGCGCGTCTGCCGCAAGCTTGGGTAGAAGCCGGTTCCGGTGAAGGTCCGGGCTAAATAGCTCGGCATCCCCAGCAGATACGACGCCAAGCCTGCGCCCGTCGCCGCGTTTCCGGCCGCCACGGCATCCACATCGGCGTTGCCGGTGGTGCTGTCGTCGAAACTCAGTTCGCCGGAACGATGGTTGTCGCTGGGAATGCGCTTCTGTTGCGCGCGTCGGATGTCCGCGCCCCACTTGATCGTGTGATTGCCCTTCTGCTTCGTCCAGTTGTTAACCCACTGGAACTGGTTTTCGGTCTCGTCCAGAGGGCAGTTACACTGGTTGACGCCGAGCGCGTAACCAAAGTTGAATCCTCCGTTGCCATTGACGTAGAAGGCGGGCATGCTGGTCGTGTCTGGAGTCCCCCGATTGAGTCCCATTAAGCCGGCGTCCGAAGCGGGGTTGAGGCCGTACCCGCCGGGCAGAACTTGAGGACGATACCGGTAAGCGCCAAAGCGCACGTCGGTGATTAACGTCGGACTGAGGGAGTAGCTCCACCCCAGGGCCAGACTTTGATTGCGGGCCACCGACTTGCCTGCGAAATTGAAACTCGGGCCGGCGGGTCCCCCGGCCACTTCTCCATAGGCGCCCGGCGCTTGCTTGGTGAAATTGGCAATACTGTAGCGCGCGAAGAAGTGCTCTTTCTCAGAGATATTGTAGTCCACGCGGGCGTCGTACTGGTCCGTGTCGAATTTCTGCACCAGAGTCGTCGCGAAGTTGTTGCCAATGTCGCCAGCCGCGCCGAAGTTCGGCCCCGGAAGATAGCCCAACAGCGTCGTCATGGGCGTCGCCACCCGCGACGTGGGAATCACGTTGACCTCTCCGCCGGCGGAGAAGACCTGGCGGCCACTTCCATCCGGATTGCCGGTCGTGGGGTCAAAGACCATTCCCGCCCTCGCCGGAACCGTATCTCCCTCGATCGTCGTCACATTGAAAGGGTTGGCGCAGGGCCCCGATGAAACCGTGCCGTCGTTACAGATGTAGTCACCCAGCAGCGCGCGCAAGTCCCCGGATCGCTCTTCATCCGTGGGCACCGTGGTGATCAGGGAACCTCCGATACGCTGCCGGCCCCCCTGGTAGCCAAAAAACCCGAAGAGTTTGTCTTTCAAAATCGGGCCGCCGATTGTGCCTCCGAACTGGTTCGAGCGGAACGGCGCCTTGAAATGGCTGAAAGCATCCGCCGCGTTGGTCTTGTCATTACGCAAGTATTCAAAAGCTGATCCGTGGAATTCGTTGGTGCCGGACTTGGTGGTTCCTACCATCAAGGCGCCGGAAACGTTTCCGAATTCCGCATCGTAGTTGCTGGTTGACACCTTGAATTCCTGCAACGAATCGGGGTTGGGATTGACAACAATGATGCCCAGGACGTTGCTCTGGTTCTCCGTTCCATCTAGTTGGAATCCGTTGGAGTAGAAATACTGTCCATTGACATTGAATTGAATGCCGCCCTGAGGGTTTTCACTGGACGCGTGCTGGAACGAATTCAGTTGAGCCCCCGGCATCGCCAGCATCAGAGTCGTCAGGTTTCTGTTAAATACGGGCAACTCATTCAGTTCGTTCGCGGTCAAGGTGCTGCTGACCTCCGCGCGGTCCGTCGTGAGCAGAGGCGTCTCGGCCGTGACCGTCACCTTGGCCTCCGTCCGGCCCAGTGCGAGCTGGGCATCCACGCGCGTCGTGGCGTCCACCTGCACCTCAGCGGGAGTCGCCGATTCCGCGAAGCCCGACGCGGATACCTTCACTTCGTACCGCCCCGCCAGCAAATGTGTCTTCGTATAGTTTCCGTCGGCATTGGTGGCGGTCTGGAAGGTCGTGCCCCGGTCGAGGTCGGTAATGACCACTTGCGCGTCGGGGATGGCCGCGCCGCTTGGATCGGTTACCGTGCCGGCGATATTTCCAAATACCGCCTGGCCAAATGCCACTTGAGCGAGCAGCATGGCAGAAAGAGAAGCCATCACAAAGGCAAGAAGCCTTCTCCTCGGGGAAAGCATATGACAAACCTCCTGCTGGGGCCGTCGGGCCGATTTTCGAATGGGAATCCCCTTCGATTTTGCTTATCTCACCGTAAAACGTTACTCCGGCCGGCGTTCCGTGTCAAATCCACCGCGCACGCACCTCACTTCGTGGTCCTAATGGGGAAACCCGCAGCCTTTCGAAACTGCTGGGGTGCTCTGTGAGTTTCTTCATTTTGTCCTAGGGTTCTGTTTTGTCTTCGATGGTCTGCTTGGTGATCCCCTCGGACCCTGGGCTGGGGGGTCCATTCTTGGCACTCGCGCCGGTTTGATGAAGTTTCTGGTACAGAATCATCTCTTTGTCCGCCCGCTCGCGCTCCCCCAGGGCCCGCGCGGCAGACACCAGGAGGAAATGGGGTACATCGTTCTCGGGATCGAGGCGAGCCGCTTCTTCGAGGTGGGGCACAGCCTCCCTCGCCCGGCCCAGGCTGAGCAGGGTACGCGCGAGGCCTATATGCGCCTCCGCGAAATCTCGATGATAGGCGACCGCCTTCGTGAAGTGCGCAAGGGCGGATTCGAAATTTCCGCGGTGGCGCTCGATCTCACCGATTTCGTACTCGGCGTCCGCGTTTTGCGGAGCGACCGCAAGTTCCGCCTGAAATTCCTTGAGCGCCTGATCCACTTTAGCCCCGCCCGATGACTCAGCCAAAAGAGCGCGCCCGATGCGGAAATGGACACCCGGCAAGCGCGGCTCGAGCTCGAGGACCTTTCGGTATTCCGCGATGGCGAGGTCGTAGCGTGCGAGGCTCTCATGGACTTCTGCCGTGGCGTAGTGCGCCCAGGGCGAGTTGGGAGACCTCTGAAGCAAACGGGACATCAGGTCGTAGGAGCGCCCGGCATGGAAGCGCGAGGCTTGAAAAAGGATTTCCGCGTCATTCGGATAGCGTTCGAGCAGCTTCGCCCATACCCCCGCGGCGTTGGCGTCCTGCCGCAGCCCGGCATAGGCGCGTGCCAGAGCGATGCCAACCAACCGCCCCGTGTCATCTTCAGCGGGGCGACGGAAGGCCGGATCGAGAATCCGAATGGCCTCCTCGTAACGGGCGAGTTCGGCCCAGCAAAGTCCCAGCATTAGCCGGGCATGCGCCATGCGAGGGTTGAGTTTCAGCGCGTCCTCGAAGGCTTTGGACGCGTCCAGGATCCGCCCCTGTGAATAGTAAACCAGGCCCAGATTTCCACGCACTTCCGGGACATCAGGAGCCACTTGCAGAAGCTTGTTGAGCGCCTTCGCAGCATCTTCCCAGTTCTTCGCCGCGATCGCGCGTTGTGCCTGCTGGGATAATTGCTCGGCCTCCGCCTGCGGTGATTGCCCCCCGCACTTCGCGGCTGGCATCAGCACCATCGCGAAAATGAGCAGGAATCCTGGCAACATCAACCCCCAAATGCCCATCCCGCTTTGCGAGCTTTGGACAGCTCGTACATGCTCAGTCATATAAACCCTAGTTCCTGAGAACAAGCCGCAGGGATCAGACTATTGTGGCAAGCCGGGGCTGTCGGTCATAACGCGCAAAGTGACTGTCCCAACAACCGCCCCACTGGCTTCGGCTGTCCACTTCAGCGTTTGCCATTCCGGTTTCGCGGTCGACGCAGCGTTGTACCATGCTTCGACCGGGTAGGTTTCGTGCGGCCTCACCGCGTAGCGTCCGGTGCCGGAGTGCTCCTTCCAACCGGCAGGCAGGGAGGACGTTAGAGTCACCTCCACTGCCTGATCCGTGTCATTGTGAATCAGAATCGGCACATTCACGGGCTCGCCATTGCCAACGGCAACCTCTGGAGTTGGGAGAAGGTCTCGCAGGTGTTCGATGTTATGCGCCCTCCAAAACAACTTGTAGAACGCCCACGGCCCACCCAACTCCACGGATAGTCCCCGCCGGACCTCTGGGCGGTAGCCAGTCACGGGCGCGAAAGGCAACGGGCCGGGCTTAATATCCTCGAAAACGTCACCCGTCGTGGTGCCTCCCACCAGGGATTTCCCCAAGACGAACCGCTCGGGTTCCTTTGCATAGAAGTAATCCGGCCCGCCCTCCAACGCCCGTTTGGCAGCCTGGCCCGAATCGCTTTGAGTGAGGTGATGCGCGGCCTCCTCCACAGCTAGTTGGTAATAACTTTTGTGCTGGCTGGGTGAAACCTCCCCGTTGTTGTAGACGGGTCCTCGACCATCGAGAAATTCCGTGTGAAGAGCATCCGAGAAATAGTAAATCTTCTTCGGCTGCCAGGGCAGGAGACCTTCGGTCAAGTTTGAAATGCTCCCGCGATTGCGGGGATGGGAAATCTGCTCGGGGAAAGCGGTCGGGTCACCGGCAAGATCGAACGCCTCCGTGGCGATCACGCCCGCCGCCTGATGATCGTCGTGATTCTCCCCGGCAACATAGGCAGGGAGCCAGGTCAAGATCACCTCGGGGCGTGTCAAGCGCACCAGGCGCACGGTCTCGCCTAATGCCTTGCCGTGGTCCCAGGTCTCGAGCGAGCGCAGCACGTCCTGCCCCGGAGTGTCCGTCCCTCCCAGGAACCACACGTGGAGTACGCCGAAGGTTGCCAGTGCCTCTCGTCCCTCGGTGGCACGGATTGCGCCCAGAGAAGCCGCCTGTTCGTTTCCTTGGGCGTTGCCTCCACCATTGCCGGGTGTACCGAAGATCACAGCGACCTTCTTGTGCTGGTCGTAAATCGCGCGAGCGAGGTAACCGGCCGGCTCGTCGTCGGGATGCGCAACGATCAGGAGAATGTCCGCTTTGAAGCGCGCATCCGGCTCAGGATTTGGCTCGGCTTTTGAGATCTGAAGGCCGCTGGTTGGAGATCCCTCAGCGCCCGCCGCCAACAGATTGCCTCGGCTCATGAAGACGCCTGAGATCCCAGCCATCAATAGGACTGCGCTCCCACAACTGCGTCGAACCCTGTTCCGGGCTCGCATCATGGTTTCCCCTCCTCCTTCTGGCCGCCGAGATGCTCTTTCAGCCACTTGACCATCTCCTGCTTATAGAACATCCACTCCGGATGCCCCTCCCAGTTTTCCATCCCGTGAGGAGCATTCTCCAGCAGGATCAAATCGTGCCGAGCGTGGACTTCCTTCAGGCGTGCGTCGTACTCCATCGTCCCTTCGTAGAGTTCATCAGCGGTGCCCTGGATCAGCAACATAGGAGGCAGGCTCGCTCTCGCCTGGAAGAAAGGTGAATACTTGCGCAGCGTGGCGTCCGACGGGTCGGTGAAAAGTTGCTTCAAGAATGTACTCAATTCCGGATCATGGGTCCACCGCGTGAAGTTGTAGACCCCGTAGAATAGGACTGCGCCCTGCACCTGGCATCCGTCTCGCGGAGTGGATTGCGTTTGCGCTACGAGGTGCCCACTCGCCGACTCGCCGAGCAGCGCCATTCGGGTGGGATCAACATGGAACCATGCTGCGTGCTGGCGCACGAAGCGCACTGCCGTGCACACGTCCTCGAGTTGCTCAGGGATGTGCACATAAGGGGTCAGGCGATAGTCAATCGAGAACCAGGTGAAGCCCGCCTGCGCCAGGGGGGGAAAGACCGGGGAGACGTAAGTAATCTTATCCCCGGCCTCCCAGCCTCCGCCGTGGACAATGACGACGGCCGGAAATGGCCCCTCGCCCTCGGGGACGTAAGCGTCCAGCAGTAAGTCGCGCCCGCCCGGACGAGAGTAAACAAGGTCTTTCCAAAGCCCGCGGCGGTCCCCACGCAGCCAGGCAGTGAGCTCTTCCTTCCAATGCCACTGATCAGGATGCCAGTTCTCGAAATTATGAATGGCGCCCTGAACAGGGAAGAACTTGCAGCCGGCTGTTGTCCTACAGAAGCTTTCAATTTGTGGAGCGGGGAATGTTTCGTCGGCCGTCCCCTGGATCATCAGGAGTCTGGTGGCAGGAGGAAGATGGGCTTTGAATCCCTCCGGCAACTTCGCCCCAATCGTCATAACGCCCGCAAAGTCCCCACCCTCGGCGAACGCGAGCGCAGCCGCAGCGCCCGTGTCTTCTCCGATCAAGACCATTTGACGGGTGATGCTGAATCGGCCCGGGCAGCGGATGTAGTCGAGCGCAGCCCGGAGGTCATCGACCGAACCGTAATCCACGGAGAACCACGCAAAACCCGAGCGGTCGAGCAAGGGGAAGAGTTGGTTCACATGAGTACTGCGGTTACCCGAACTCCCGTGCACGATCATGGCAGCGGGACGAGGCTCACCCGCCGGCGCGAAGGCATCAAGCTCGTAGGGCGCTTTGTATACGATGCCGCTGTGGATGCCTAGAAGACTCAGATTTTCGTCAGGCCCCTGAGCTGGAAGCGGGGAACATGCCGTGCGAGGCGCGGCAAAATAGGACAGCAGAGCGATGAGTGAAATCATTGGGTTTTCCGCGGACCGAGAAAATGAGCGGCGTGATACGAAATTCGCCCTCGATGAATATTAGCGCGTTTCCGCGTTGCCGGAGGGGACCCGCGTCCCACTCTCCTCGTGCCAATTCTCGTCTTCTTCGCCGAACTCCAGTTTGAGACATCGGTTCGTGTGATTAGGCGCCTGTTTCACACTAACCCGCGTTGGGGGCTCGGGTGGCCGCAACGAATCGCTCGGCCCGCTCAGAGCACGACACCCATTCGCAGTTGCTGCCGAAGACACTTCGGATTCGTTCCGCCAAAGTTGCAAGTCCTTCCAGTCCCAGCCCCGTACCCTGATTAAATAGCGACTGCCAATGGGTGATGAGCACAACCGGCGAGCCCGAATCAACCAGCTGCCTGATTCTCCCCGTGCGCCCATCCGCCGATAACAAGCGGTCAATGCCTTGATTGATGAACTGCACCCGCTCCGCTCGAGTTGGTAGTTCCATGCTCCAGAAAATATCGGGCGTGTTCGAAGGCACGCTGACGACAACCAGGCGCCGACCGGAGTCTTCGTATTCGATCGAGCACTGAAGAGGCTCTTCCCAATCTGACCCATGCAGGAAATACCAAGTCAATTCCCGCCCGAACACCTTGGCCTGGGCCTCAGCCAAGGCTTGTGCGTATTTCTTCTCCACGTCGATACCGGACACCCAGGGGGAAGTAATCCCGGTGGCGTTCAGACCAACGTTCTTGAGAATCGTAAACGCCAGGACAAAATAATCTACGATTTCGGCCAGCGGCGCCTGCGAGATCCAGACATCCTCGTAGATGTGCTGGTACTCTCCGTTCTTGAGATTGTACGCCTTCAGGTGGGTCAGGAATTCCGGGGTGATGTCGAAACGAGGAGCAATCCGCTCGCGTACGATCTTGAGGAATCCCTGCAAGTGGTCCGTTGGCACGCGCTTCAGAGACTGGTCGATCCGCCCCAGGCAGCTCGGCATGGGAATAATCGTGAATTTCCCGCGGAGGTCATACCTCTCGAAAGTGTCCGCGACCCGCGTAGTGAACTCGTGAGGGACAAGAAAGGGGGTTTCGTAGCCCGGGAGTTCATAGAAGAGCGGATCCACGGGCGATCCATCGTCAATGATCAGGGAAATAGGAATTTTTCCGGATGCGCCCGCCACCGTCGTATTCAACCAAGCGGGGCTCAGCCCCTTGCCTGCGGAAGGCGGCCCTGCAGCAGCCAACGCGGAGGAAAACATCCCTGCGACCGCGCCTCTGCCAGCGCGTCTGAGCACATCGCGCCGGGAAATGCTTTGATAAGAGTCTGTTCCTTGGCCGACCCGCGATACCCGTGCAGGATCCGGAAAACTCGGCTCTATCGGCATCCGAGAAGGATTATCTTTTGGCATGACTCCCTCCTTGCGGACAGATAGCGGCAGCTTGAGTTGGGCGCCTGCAGCGAATCATTCTGCCCCGGCATTAATGGCGGCCAAATGGTAAATCCATCCATATGTAAGCTGCAAGCAATACGGCCTCATGGGGAGTAGCAGGATTTCGGTTGTGAACTGCGAGGGGGCGAAATTCCCATTATTGCCCAAGGACGCGTTGCCCAGTTTGCTTTGGCGTAGTTAGACTGTGCCTCGCCGCAGACAACGCCGGTGCCGGGACCAACGGTGACGATAGCCAGATTCAGCCCGCAAGAAAGGGTAAAATCCGGCCGAGCAATCGGTGACTGAGACAGCGGGCACCCCACTAAACCATAAGTTTCCACGGGGCGCGATATTCACGGTTCAGCAATTTCTTGGCCTCAGCACCTCCCTCCAGCAGGCGCTCATTGACTGGGTCCCAGACGATCCGCTGTTTGCTGCGGAATGCCACATTACCCAGGTGGCACGCAGCGGTCACCTGATGTCCGATCTCAACATCGCTGATGGGTTTCTGTCGTGACTTGACGCAATCGAGGAAATTGCGCACGTGATCCAGATGCGGGTCATTGGCGACATCCATTTGCATGGAGGCGGTGCGATCCACGTCGGGCTTCAGGCCTGACCACGCGCCGGAGGTCGAGCCGATGGCCACGCCCTTACGCTTTTCGGGGTAAACCTGGAAGCCGCTGCGGTTGACATAGAGAGTTGCGTCTGTGCCGTGGAACTGGATCCCGTAATCCTTCCCGTACATCGAGTTGGCATTGCCGTGCCGCGCCTCGAACGTGCAGACGAAGCCCGGATATTCGTAGGTGACCTGCTGCGTGTCGGGAGTCTCGCGGTTGTCTTTGAGGCAGTACTTGCCACCCGAAGCGGTGATAACGTTGGGTCCTGGAACCTTCATGGCCCACTGCACGATGTCGAGCAAGTGCGCGCCCCAGTCCGTCATGTGCCCGCCCGCGTAGTCCCAGAAATAGCGGAAGGTTGCCCAGCGGTCCGGGAAGCAGCCGAAGCGATTCCAATTGAAGGCCACTTTCGGCGCCGGACCCAGCCAGAAATCCCAGTCGAGCCCGGCTGGCGGGTCCTCATCTTCCGGATTGCCCCAGCCGTTCGGGTATTCGTTCCAGTAGACCCAGGTGCGGATGAAGCTTATCTTCCCGATCAAGCCGCTCTGGATCAGGTCAACGGCTTTCTGGAAATGGATTCCGGAGCGCTGCATGGTTCCGGTTTGCACCACGCGATTGTGCTTGCGTGCCACATCGACCATCTTCCGGCCTTCTTCGACGCTCCAGGCGAGAGGCTTTTCGACGTAGACGTCCTTGCCCGCCTGACAGGCCATCACGGTGGGGAGCGCGTGCCAGTGGTCGGGAGTCGAAATCAGAATCACATCGATGTCTTTGCGGTCCAGCACCTCACGGAAGTCATGGTATGACTTCGCCGTGCCGGCGGTCTGCTTTTCCGCTTCGCGCAGGTTGGGTTCGTAGACGTCGCAGATGGCAGCGATATTGATATCCGGCTGTTTGGCGAAGTCCTCCATGTTGATGCGGCCCATGCGGCCGGTGCCGATGACGCCCACCGTAACCTTCTCGTTGGCGCCTAAGATTTTGTCACGCGCGCCTGCCGCCAGACCCGCACCGACGGCGGTGACGGCTGCGCGCTTCATGAAGTCGCGACGATCGCATTTGGTATCCATGGATTATTCCTTTCCGATAAAAGTTTTCGGGCTTGAACGGATGTAATCGCAAATCACTGACCTGAAAACGACCTCGTGGATTGTTCTCTTACTTACGCGTGCCCAACCTTCCGTTCGGGCCATTCCCCGGAGCGCCGTTCATGGCGGCGTGATTTCAAACTCCTCTGGAAGTTTCTGCCTCCGGGCGCGAGCCGTTCCGGATATTTCCTCAAACCGCTGCATGGTTTCTCTGGCCAGTGCCGCCTGCCCGGAACGCTGGTAGGCCTGAGCCAACTGGTAGTACAGGCTTCCGTCGTTCTCAATCTCACTCGCTGCCTTTAAGTGCGGGATCGACTCTTGCGGTCGCCCCGCGCGCAGGTAGGCGAGACCCAATGCCGCACGGGCCGACAGGTTACGCGGCTCGGATTTCACAACCCTTTCGAGGTAGGGAAGCGATTCCTCAGGCTGGCCGGTTCCCAGTAGCGCCTCGCCCAGCTCGTATTGGAGGTCCAACGACCCGGGCTCAGTCCTCACCAATTCTTGAAGGAGGAGTCTCGCCTGCTCATACTCTTTGTTCAAGCGCAAGGCTCGCGCCAGCCCTTTCTTCAGCCGACGGTCGTCCGGAGCCAACTTGAGCGCCTCATTCCATTCCTGAACAGCCAATTCGGGCCGGCCTTGTATCGACTCCGCCTCAGCCATCAGCTCGTGGATGGCGGGAGAAGGCGGTAATTGGCTGAGCCGGTCGAATGCCTGCAACGCCAATTCGCTGGCCGCCCGCGAACGCCAAAAAAGAATTACGGGAGTTGATCCGTTCTTTGATATCTCGAGGATTCGAGCGTATCGTTCGGAACCAAAATCACACTCCAATGTTTCTGCTCGGCAATTCGGAGATCCCAGTTCGCGCTCACGCGCATCCTCGATCGCCGCCCACTCCACGTGGCCGGTCGTGCGATACACCTCCGCCAACCCTGCGTGAATTCCTTTCATGCGGGGTCCGGCGCTGAGGGCCTGCCTGTATTGAAAGAAGGCGGCGTGGTACTGCTTCCGGGAAACGAAGGAGCGCGCCACGAGAACGCGAGCATAAGCGGATTCGGGGGCGGACTTTTCCAGTTCCTCGAAAGCGCCGCGTGAGACGGCCACGTAGCTGAGGCCAAGGCCCTGCCAGGCTTTGGGATCCTTGGGATCAGCCTCTGTCAGTGTCTTGAATTGAAGGGCCGCTTGGTGGGGCTGGCCCGAGGAGAGGTAAGCGTCCGCCAGTTCCAGCCGCGCCTTGTGGTTTCTGGGGTCGAGAGCCAGAGCGCGACGAAGCGGCGCGACTGCCAGCGCGGGTTCGCCCAGCTTCAAATGCCCCAGACCCATCAGCAGCCACGCCGCGGAGTTCTTGGGCTGCTGCCCGACGACCACACGAAACTGCTCGAGCGCCGCCCGGTATTGGCCGCCGGAATGCAGAGCCAGGCCCAGATTCATTCGCAAGCCGGGATTCTGCGGCAGGGCCCGCATAAGTTCGCGGTAGAGCGCAGCGGCCTCTTCGAACCGGCCCGCTGACATCGCCGCCTTGGCCCGGTCGGATTTCGCAATGATCTCTGGGGTCTGTGCTCTTGATTGGGCCGAAACCCCGAGGAGGATGAGGAGAATCAAGATGAATCTGTCTCTCCTCCCAGCGCAAGCTGACCGAAGCGCATGATTGATTGCCCACCTCATCTGTGAGTGGTAGCGGGGCAAGTGTGATGACGGCGAGTGGGTCATGGTTGCGGTGGTCGAGCCGTTTTCTCGGGTTGGTCTTCGTTGGCTTTGGGTAGTTGGAATTGCACGCGGCGTTGGATCTTGTCGAGGCGCTCGAACTCCGCCGCCTCGCGCAGCGAATCTTCCTTCCTCCCGGCTTTGCTGTACGCCCGTACAAGCAGACTGTGAAGCTCGGGATTCTCCGGCTCAAGTCTCACGCCAGTTTCCAACTCCCGTATGGCGGCATCAATCTCGCCGGTTCCGAGGAGTGCGCGGCCCAGTACCGACCGCGCGTTGCCGGAATTTGGTGCCAGCTTCACAGCTTCCCGCGCGAGAGGCAGCGCCTCGCTGTATTCGGCTCGGAACATGAAGTTTTGCGCGATCTGCAGCCGCGCTGGCACGTGTGCAGGCGTTAACTCCAGTTCACGGAGAAACTCCCCGTGCGCCTTCTCCGGATGGTGCGAAGCAATCAGGAAGACGCCGTAGGCATAGTGAAGGTTGGGAGTGCGGGGATACCGTGCCAGCACCTCCTGAAACACCTTGTCGGCTCCCGCATAATCCGTCGCGGCCATCTTGTATGCGGCTCTTCCGGCCATGAGCACCAATTCGCGTTTGTCCGCCGGAACCTCCTCCGGAAGGTAGGGCATGCGCAGAATCGAAATCCCCATCGCCTCGATGACACTGGGTTCTTCATTGCGCTCTGACGCGAATCCCCGGAGCGAGGCGTAGGCCTGCTCGAATCGGCCGAAGCGGCTGAAGAGAATGCCCAGGTTGTAATGCGTGACCTGGATCAAGAGCTTGTTGTCACCGAGCCCCAGCTGCCGTCCTTTGTCGAGGTCCATCACGGCGCGTTCGTAATCTTTGAGTTGCATTTCACAAAGGCCCATAAAGGCCCATGAGGGACCGTGTTGGGGGAGATTGGCCGTCAGGCGCGCAAAGGCATCTCGGGCTTCGGAAACGCGATCCACGGAGTACAGAACGGTCCCCAGATTCCACCAGCCTTCGTGCCATTCGGGCCGCAAGCGCACACCCTGTTGGTATAGCTCAATCGCTTCATTCAGACGCTGGGCCTGGCGAGCTTCATCGGCGCGTCTGGCAATTTGATCAAACTCCGCGGCCGAACTGGCAGGCCCTTGGCTGGCCGTCAAGGATGCGGGAGGGGAAGGGCTTTCGTCCGGTTGCGCCTTCAATCCAATCAAGCTGGCCGTGAGGGCAACGGCCACGGCAAGGCTCGGCATTACTAAAGACCGCATACGCATCCTCTTACCGCGCCATTTTAGCATTGCGTGCGGCCACAGCCGCCGACAAGCCGCGTCAAGTCTCGCCAGACGCATTTTGGATTTCGAGGAAGCGCGACGAGGGGGGCTCGCGGGTGTCGGTCGGCAAAAGTCCTCGTCGGCGTTGGACTGAACCGTCCCAGTCCAACGCCAACGAGGCCACATGATCCCAACGCCGGCGCAACGACTCCACCGGCCGCCGGGAAATTAGAATTCCACCTTCAACCCGAGTTGGATATTCCGCGGCAGGTTACGAACTCCGACGACCTGCCCGAAATCCCCAGCCCACGGCTGGTTTTGGATGCCGGTCCACCACTGACCGCCACCACCAAATTGCGGGGTGTTGAAGAAGTTCAAGAAATCAGCCCGGAACTGGATCTTGAAGGCCTCTGCCTTGAAACTCTTCGCGAGGCTGAAGTCAACGTTCTTGGTGCCTTGGTCTCGCATGCAGTCGAGCATCCGCGGCGCATCGCCCAGCGTATACCAATCGGGATAAGCGAACGCTTCGGTGTTGAACCAGCGCTCGGGGGTTCGATTGCCCAAGCAAGGATCTCCTACGAGATTCATATAGCCCCAAGAGAATCCGTAGTCACCCATGCCTCCGGATGGCACTGCGAGGATGGGGAGACCGCTGGTGAACCGGATGATGCTTGACGTCTGCCAGCCCCCGAGAACGTGGTTGGCCGCGCCGGGCCAGTTGTTGCCCCATTTCTTGCCATGCCCAAAGGGAAGTTCATACACCATGGCGGTTACAAAACTTTGCGGCATGTCGTGAGAACTGATGGAGTATTCCTGCTTGCGGTTGAAGTAGTCCCGCCACTGGTTGTCGGTGGCCCAGCCCAGGTAGTCTTCGGAAGCGTCATCTTTGGTTTTGGACCACTGGTAGGTGGAGAGTAAGGTAAGCCCGCCACGGAACTGGCGAGTGAACTTGACGTTGAGCGCGTCGTAGTTAGCTCTGGCGCCTACCCAGGAGCGCGTCCAATTCAAGGAATCGAACTGTGGGAAGGCCCGCAGCAAACGGTGTCGGGCAATGGTCGGTCCGCTCAAGAACGTTCCCTCGGGTACATGTCCGTAGAACGGGTTATCGACTTGCTCGTCCAACGCGGACCCCAAGCTTAGGTACTCGGGGTTCAACTGGTTGGCGTTCAGACCCGGGTTTCCCCACATCAGCTTGCGTGCGCGGAATCCGGCGTAACCGACTTCAAGGACCGTGCCGGGTCCAAGCTCATACTGGAAATCCACGCTGAAGTTCTGCTTGTAACCGGTTGGATGCGGCTCCCACGGCCAGATCTGACCCGGAGAACCGCCGATGCCCGTCATCAATCCCCCTGAACTACCCGTGGGCTGGCTTAGCCCGTCTGGATAGGGGTCGCTCAGCAGGTTCAGAGGAATGAGCCCGCCGCCGCCAACGCTGGGCACCATCTGAGTGTCGGTCGAGAAACCCATGTGCTGGCCGGGTTGGTCGAAGGTGATCATCGCAGTCGTGGGGACATAGAAGATCCCGAAACCGGCGCGAACGACCATCTTCTCGCGCGGCTGCCAGGAGATCCCGATACGTGGCGCGAAATCGGATTTGTCGGTAATCCAGCCCCGGCGGTCGCTGGCAGACGCGAACTGAATTCCACCCCGGAGCGGCATCCCGATTTCGTCTCCCAGCGGGTTGGCGATATCCTGGTTGAAGTAGCTGAGACGGTTGAAGCGCTCGGTCATTCCCGGCTGGATCTCGTAGCGCGCACCCAGCATGAGGGTGAGCTTACGGTTGACGCGCCAAGTATCCAGGAAGTACGCCCCGTAGTAGCGCGTGCTTCCGGCGACATCGATGTTGAATTGCGTGTTACCGCTTGATGCTGACCCCATCAGGAGGGACGCAATCCCGCTGCCTGTCATCAGGCTGGGATCATCAGTGGAGGCGATCGGCCCCGACGTCATTCCCCTGCCGAAGCCGAAGTTTCCACTGAACCGGTCAACATTGTTCACCAGGATCTGCTCGCCCATCCACCCGAATTTGAACGTATGGGCGCCGTGTTCCTTGGTTACATTGACCTGCAGCGAGTTGTCGTAGCGCGGGAATTGCCTGACCTTCTGGCCAAACTGGGTGCCAATCCCCGTCAATCCGTCAATTGAGAATGCGGGAATAATCGCAGCGTGGAACAAACCCGGGTCAAGGCCAATATCCGCCGCGGTTAGTTTGCCCAAGGCGGCCGCAATCTGCTGTTCCTTGGCATAGCTCAAACCCAGCAGGACGCTGACCACCCAATTGGGAGTCGGTGTGAAGGTATTATCGAGAGTAAAGTGAAAGCCCATATTCTTTGCCGGGACGGTGCCGTCGAGGGCCCCGTCAGCACCATTGCAGAAATAGCATAGGCCGCTGTTGTTCTGGCGGAGCCGTTGCGTCCAGCGCCCAAACATGCGGTGCTTCTCGCTCCGCGCCCAGTCGACGCGCGCTTCGATTTTGTCGTTAGTGATGCGTCCCGGGCTACTTCCGCCCCAGTTCTCGCGCCCCTCCGGCCCGAGGCCACGACTTGTGGCTTCAGGATACAAATCGAGGACCCTTTGGCCAACTGGATCCAGAAGGGTGGAGGGAATTCTGTTGCCGGCGCACGTATCGGGATACATGACGCCCTCACAGGTGGGGTCAAAAGCTGTACGGAGATACACCCCGGGATTCAACGGATCCTCGACCGTCGAGAACGGATTGTAGATGACCGCCAGGCTGCCGTCGTAGTTGTAGGTCTCGGAGAAGTCGCCTTGGCGCTCCAGGGCGGTGGGCACTCGCATCGTTGACGACCCTGAATAAGGCTGGCGCAATCCCTCATAAGCCCCAAAGAAGTAGAGGTGCTTACTCTCCCAGATGGGACCTCCGAGGTTGCCCCCAAATTGTTGGCGCTTGAACTCGCCCTTCTTTTGTCGGTTGCACTCCGCGGTCGCATCCGGGCACCAATTTGGCACGTTCTTATTGCTCCACCAACTGGTGGCATCCAGGTTCTCGGAGCGCACAAAATCATAGGCCGTGCCATGGAGCTTGCTAGTCCCGCTCTTGGAGACCAAGGTCACGATGCCGCCGCCCGCTTTGCCGTATTGGGCATCGTAGGTGTTGCTGATGACCTGCATCTCCTGGACTGACCCTACCAGAGGTGAGGCCTGAACCGCACCCCAGTCACCGGCGGTGCCCGGAGCCCCATCCATCAGGATCTGGGTGCTCAAGGCGCGGCTCCCCTGCAATGAAAAACTGTTGAAGTTCTGGTCGATCGTGCCGTCTGGAGAATACATGCCGCCCGGCGCCGGGACTGTCCCTGCCAGGGCGAATACGAAGTTCAACGGCGAAAGCGTATTGTTGGGAAGTTCCGCCACCATGGTGCTGGTCAGCGTTGACATATCATTCGCCGTCTTGGTATCGACGAGAACGGCGGTACCTGTCACCTCGACGCTTTGCGCCAATTGCCCGATTTCCAATTTGATATTCAACTCAGCCGATCGGCTGGCGAGCAAGGTGATATTGCGCTGGAGAAAGGTCTTGAATCCTTGAGCCGCCACCGATATCTCATAGGTTCCCGGCAGGAGATTGGAAAAGACATAGCCCCCGTCCGGACCTGTGGTGCTTTCACGGATATCACTGGTGGCTTGATTTTTGATTTGGACCGTCACGCCGGGCACCACTGCCCCTTGCGGATCGCTGACAACTCCGGTCAGCGTGGCGGTAAAGGTTTGCGCGAAAGAGTTGACAACTCCCAATGCCAAGAAACAAGAAAGCAAGAATGTAAGCCCCGTGCGGGTAATAGAAATCTGGGGAAGAGGATGCGCACGCGGGCGACGATGAAAGCGCTTCATGTTGTGCCTCCTTTGAAGCGGGATTAAACGATTAGTTCTAACCTTTGTCAAGAAATATGTTAATCAGAGTAAGACTATTTGTCATATACGAATAACCTGTGATGACATAATGTCAGAAAGCGGACGCATAAGCGCCAAAATGTCGTTTTTCGTGAGTTAATCGATTTACTTCTTTCCCCTCCCTGCGTTAACATCACCCCGCCATGGCCACCATCAAGGAGATTGCGACCCTGGCACGCGTCTCCACGGCCACCGTCTCCCATGTCCTCAATCGAACCGCGTTCGTGAGTGGCGAACTCCGCGCGCGCGTGATGCAGGTGGTTCGAGAATTAAACTATCAACCGGACATCGTGGCACGCAGTCTGCGCACTCGGCGCAGCCAAACCATCGGAATGGTCGTTCCCAATATCGCCAACCCCTTCTTTCCCATTGAGGTCCGCGGCGTCGAGGATGTGTTGCGCCACGACGGCTATCACCTGATCGTTGGGAATTCCGACAACGACCTCCATCGGGAGGAAGAGTATTACCGGACTTTTTGCGCGCGAAGAGTGGACGGACTGGTTTTGGCGATCACCCCTCGGAAGGCTCCCGAATACTTGCGCCGCCACGATGGGCAAGAGACACCCGTTGTCCTCATCGACCGAGCATACGATGAAGTTTCCGCCGACGCCGTCACAGTGGACAACCTCGACGCCAGTTATCGCGCGGTTTGCCATCTTATTGAACGAGGACATCGCCGGATTGGCATTGTCACAGGCCCGCCGCGGATGCTGATGGCAGGACGTCGGCTGTGCGGTTACAAACGCGCCCTCGAGCAGCAGGGAATCCCCGTCCTTCCGGAGTTGATTCGGGAGGGTCGCTACGATGCTCTCTCCGGGTACCAAGAGGCCAAAGTCCTGCTGAATCTCGTGCCTCGCCCTTCAGCGCTGTTTGCGTGCAGCGGAGTGACCGCAATGGGATGTTTGCGCGCCTTATTCGAGTCGGGGTTGAAGTGCCCTGGTGATGTGGCCCTGGTCAGCTTCGATGACTTGGAGTGGTTCGATCTGGGCTTTCCGCGCATCACCGCCGTAGCCAATCCCGCGTATCAGTTGGGATCACAGGCTGCCGAGTTGCTGGTTAAGCGCATTTCAGGAGAGCTTAGCGGCCCGGCCGTGCGCAAAATTCTCAAGGCAGAATTGAAGGTTCGCGATTCCACCGCTGCACGCGTGGGCGCATCCGCCGGTGGATCTTCTAACGGGTCGCGGAAATCGGCTGCGGCGTAAATGCGGCTGGTTTGACGGCCCCCAACACCTTCGCGCAACAGGTTTAAGCCGAACATCAGAATCCCCTTTTGGAGCGAGATCCATGTCCCATTCCACGCGCCGAGTCTTTCTTCAAAGAGCAGTCCTAGCTTCTTCCGGGATTCTATCGAGTGCGCCCATTGTCATGACGACGCCGCGAACGGAGGCACAAACCCGTGAGGGCTCCCTCATCTTTCGCCCATTCTTCGTGCAGTCAGGCCGCGGTCCGCATCTTCACGACTACGCGTATGCCAGTGACGCGAATGGGGATCCTTTCCGGTGTGACATCGCCGTGAAGAGCGAGGGCTTGACTCTCTCCTCTACTGCCGGGCACAAGAAGTTCGGGGTCAACGTCCGGTGGAATGCCGAAGGGTTCGGCCACTTGTTCATGACCGCGGACAACGGCGGCGAGTTCTACGAACTGCCGCGCGAAGGCCGGACGACGACTTTCAATCTCAACCACGAGCTGGCCAAAAGCCGCGTGGCCAGGAACCACAAGCGCCTGGACCAATTCGCCTCGAAGGGCTGGAAGCCTTCCCGCGAACCTGCTGCCCTGCAGGACCTTGCCGAAGGCTTTCTGTCGGACGCCTCCAAAGCGCCGAGGCTCAGCGATCAATGCGCGGCGCTCTCGCAGAAATCGCTCTTTTACGCGATGTGGGCGGGGGAAAGCCTTGAGCTCGACAGGGCACGGGCCGACATTGCCCGCGGGGTCAATCATCCGTTCTTTTTTATTGGCTGTGATGCCCGGTCCTACTTCCACATGGACGTGGAGGAGTTCCTCGCACGCTTCACCGAGCTCTTCAACTACGCCACGATCACGCACTATTCGCTGAGTGGGACATTCGGCGATTTCGAGGCCGAAGAGGGCAAGCGCGCCTTCGAAGTTCGCACGCTAGTGTTCAACGAACTCCGCCGCCGCGGCATCGTCGTGGAAGGGCGCCCGATTTTCTGGCCTTACAAAACGACGACACCGGACTGGCTGCGCAGGAAATCCTTTGACGAAGTTCTGAAGTACGTCGAGCGACACACGCGCGCGGTCGTGAAGCACTATGGGGATGGAATGTACGCCTGGGAAATCGTCAACGAGCTCCACGACTGGGCGAACGAAGTCCAGCTCAAGCCGGAACAACTTGTCGAGGTTACGCGCCTGGCATGCGAGGTGGCGCGCGACACGAATCCCAACGTCCGGAGGCTGATTAACAATTGCTGCCTGTTTGGCGATTACATCCAGCGCGGAAAATGGACCGACCTCGACGCCAAGTACCCGCAGCGGTCGCCTTACCAGTTCGTCCGTGACCTTGTGGACGCCGGCGTGGATTTCAACATCACCGGCGTGCAGATGTACTTCCCGGCTCGCGATCTCGCGGATACGATTCTGCTTATTGAACGCTTTCGGGATTTCGGCAGGCCGGTGCAGCTAACGGAAGTCGGAGCGTCGTCAGGGCCGTCAGAGCTTTCGATCCTGCAAGGCCGGCTCGGCCTGCCCGCGAAACCTTACGATTGGCATCACCCTTGGGACGAGGAAACGCAGGCGGATTGGGCAGAAAGCCTCTACACGCTGGCGTACAGTAAGCCCTATATTGAGGCGGTGAACTGGTACGACCTGGTTGACCCGCACTCCTTCATCCCCAATGGCGGGCTGCTTCGTTCACCGCGCGGCGAGAAGAAAGCAATCTTTGACCGATTGCAGAAACTAACGGCAGCCTGGAAAAAACTGCCAGCATGATGGCGCCCGCTAAAATCCCAGCGTCTTCCTGACGTATTCCCGGCTGATCTTCCAGTTCTCGCGCAGGGGTCGAGTCAACTTGAAGCCCCGCTCGTGCGCAAGTTCGATCATCGCGTCGCCGGAGAAATGGATTTCTTCGAGCGCCTTGCCGATTGTCGGGTAATTCATCACGCCTTCGCCCATCGCTTCGGTCCACTTGCCATCAGCGCCTTGATCACGGAGGTGTAAGAAGACAATCCGGTTGGCGTATCGCTTGATGAAGTCGATGGGGTCCTCGCCCCCGCGCACCAGCCAATTCAGGTCGGGACCGAGCTTGGCGTCCGGCACGCGCGCCAGCGTGCCCTTCAAGTCGTATTCGTTGTTCTCAACCTCGTAGGTATGGTTGTGGAGGTTGAGAGTAATGCCGTGCGTCTTGCACATTTCGGTGAGCTTGCGCACCATCTCGGACTGAGCGTCGAGTTCCGCCGGAGTCTTGACTCGATCGGCCCGGCCGACGGACGTCCCCATCGTGCGTGCGCCGAGTTTCTGGAGACGAGGAATGAAGACCTCGGCATCTTTCAAAATGGCCGCGTGTTCAGCCCGGTTCCACATGGGGGCTTCAATCGATGTCCCGATAACGGGGAGGTGGTATTTCGCGATCAAGCCACCGATCCGGTCTACGGCGTCGTCGTGCAGAAGGGCCAAGTGCATCAACTCGACGCAGTCGAGCCCAGCGTACTTGAAATCCGAAAAAACCGTCTCCAAAACGGCCGTCGGGTCGTAGCGCGGCTGATCTGCGGCATAAACCCACAGGTGCCCGCCCACCATGATTTTCTTGCCTGGGAACCTGACGGCAGCGCCGGCGGATGCAAAGCCGGCAGCGCGCGCCGCCGCCCCACCCACGGCCACGGTCGCAGCGCGGGCAAGAAATTCACGCCGCGATAAAAGACAGGTCCGCATCACAGATCACCTCCAGCTCGCGCAACGAAAGGCGCGTTCGGCTTCGCCCTCTCGCGAGCGGAACACTCCCTGGTCCGAAATGAACCGAGCAGTCAGACGGCCAATTCCTTAACGAACTTGACGTTCTCACTTACCTGGTCGGAGAATTTCGGGAACATCCCCACGATCACGCCGTCCGTCGGTTTGATGTTTTGGAACGCGAACTCGAATGCCGAGCGCACTTGCTGCGGCGAGTCGCACTTGCGCCCTGCCGCCAGGATCTTGAAGGCGAGGCAAGTCTTGGAAGTCTGCCTTACGACTTTGCACATGCGCTCGGGATCGGTGGAGAGATAGGTCTCACCCACCGGCTCGATCCCGATCTCCTTCACAAATTCTTCCGGCTCGCGAGAAATACAATAAAAACAAGTCATATAAAAATCGGTCGGCCAGCCTTTGGACTCGATTTCCTCGACAACCCGTGGATTGTGCGTTGAGATTCCCGCGACGAACCCCGCGTCGTGCAACCGGTTGACGAATTCGCGGACTTTCTCGAGCTTTCCCGCCCGCCAGAGTCGGTCGGTATAGACGCCGTGGTGCGCCACTGCCACCGGCTTCGTTTGCCTGGAAATCTCCACGCACTTGGCCATCGCGGCGTCGAATGCTTCCTGCGTCTGCGCGGAGCGGTCGATATCCCACGGCCCCGCGAGAAAAATCCAGTTCAGCTTGCATCCGGCGTCCCGAATCAGCGGGTACTGCCGCTCGGCATTCGCGGTCAGGCTGCTCTGCCAGGTGTTGATGCCCGCCTTCTCGCAATCCAGCATGAACTGGACGACGCGCTGGTCCGTGAAATATTCTCGCATCATGTCATCGAGCAAGCGGTTGAAATGGGAAAAGCCGTACTGCGGGTTGCCCCCGGTAATCATTCGGGTGACTTCATGGGGGCCGAGTTTAATCTTCGGCAACGGGGCCGTTTGCTGCGCGCCCGTGGGGGGCGAAGCGACAATGCCCGCGGCAAGCGCCGTCGCACCGCGTAGGAAAGCGCGGCGAGTCGTGCTGCTGGAGGGCCGATCGTTCGCTTTGCTTTCGGGGTGGTAAGCACGATTGGACACGAGTAAGTCTCCCTTCTACTGCGGGAGCTTCGGGCAACTAAACGATTAACTCAAGGCCACCCGCTTGTCAATCTGACAAACTGTCCGCGCCGCAGTTTCGGTTCGAGGCGGGCTGAAAACGCTTGTCGCCAGCGTCCTTGCTACGCCGCAATCTCCCGCACCAATCGCGTGTTTTCTGCGATGTGATCCGAAAGTTTGGGGAACATCCCCACGATCACGCCGTCTGTCGGCTTGACATTTCGGAAAGCAAATTGGAATGCATCCCGGATCTGCTGAGCCGAATCACACCGCCGTCCCGCGGCGAGGATTTTGAACCCCAGGCACGGTTTCTGCGCCTGCTTGATTACCTGACACATTCTCGCCGGGTCAGAAGAGAGATAAGTTTCGCCCACCGGAACGACGCCGATTTCCTTCTGGAATTCTTGCGCGATCCGGGACTCGCGATAGAAGCACCCCATGTAGAAATCCGCCGGCCAGCCTTTTTCCTCACTTGCCGCGATGACAGCGGGATTGTGTGTGGAAATCCCCGCCGCGAAACCGAGGTCGTGCACCCCGTCCAGGAAGGAGCGAATCTGGTCGAACTGGCCCATGCGCCACAGCCGGTCGCTGACCTCGCCATGATAGGCAAACCCCAGGGGCTTTTCCGATGCCGCCTCGCGCACGGACTTCATCATCGCCGCATGAAGATCCGTGGGCGTCATCCTCGCAGGGTCCCATTCCCACGAACCGGCAAGACAAATCCAGTTGAGGGTCGCGCCGGCCTCGCGGCTCCGGCGCAGGACTTGTTGCGGCCGCTCGCCAAAACTTGTCTGCCAGGTGTTGATGCCGGCGCGCTGGCAGTCAAGCAGGAACTGCACTACCCGGTCGTCGGTGAAATATTCGCGCATCAATCCGCTCAGGATGTGGTTGAAATGTGAACCGCCCCACAGCGGATTGCTTCCGGCGACCAGGCGTGTCACACGACCCCCGCCGAGGGTCATCGTCGGCAGGGCAGGCGCTGAGCGAGGATTTCCGATCAATTCCTGGGGGATCAGCGCAGCCGCGGCAAGCTTCAAGAAGTCACGACGGAATAAGGGGGGAACGCGCTGCTCGAACGAAGAGGTATTCCGGGCCTTGCGGAAAGACAAATGCATGGGCGCCTCCGTCAATGCAGAGGATCCCTCGGGCCTTCGCTTTTGATACCCAATTTGCGGGCTTGTGTCAATTATTTCTGGCCGGCCCCTCTCCTTCTTGGATCACTTTAAGAGTCAGTCCTACGAAATCTCCGGAGGAGAAACGGGGAGGGTTTTGCAGCTTTGACAGCGTTTCACATTGACGCGAGCGTAGTTACCCTCGTCTCCCGGCTTGCCGAAAATCCCGCCGTCAGTGAGGAGGCGATTAAGTCGCTGGCAGGCCATGTCAGCCAAAGGATGCTGGAACGGTACATCCACATTCGTGCTCGCGCGAAGAGAGCAGCTATCGAAGCTTTGGAACAGGCCGCCAATTCAGGCGTGGCGATTGTGGAGGTGAATCCATCGAAACCCCAAGAGCAGGCGAACTTCGAAGAGCGTGGGCACAGAATTGTGCACACTCAGTAAGACCGGAACGGCTAATTTATCGTGGGCCCAGCAGGACTCGAACCTGCGACCAACGGATTATGAGTCCGCTGCTCTAACCAACTGAGCTATGGGCCCGCAACACGGTCTGGAGACGTTGCAGCATTCCGTGGAGGATTCTGTGTGGCCAGAAGGAGAAAGCTTTCCATCCAGGTGACCTCACTTCCACTTCGTCGGTCTCGCACCAGGCTCCGCGCAACGACTCCTCAAAGGACTTGATGAAATACTTTCCTTTTCGATTCCCATCCTCCAATCGCGTAGTATGTGCTCGGGAACCGGCGCAAGTCCTCATTCTCCCTAGTGCTAACTTTACCACAGTTGGCCGGGCGAGAATTCCGCAGGGTACGGGGCACCCTCAGATCACTATGGAGAGGACCGAGGTGGCGGGCGGACGGAGAAAAGCAAATCGGTAGCCGGGAAGGGAGGCAACTGATCGGCGGTGGGGTTTTCCTGCTTAATACGCACGATTTCTTTCAGTTCTTCTGCTGACTTCTCTCGTTCACCCATGGCGCGATAGACGCCCGCCAGGGTTTGGCGGGCCTCGATCATATCGGGCCACAAACGAAGGGCTTCATGGAGGTATGTCAACGCGGAAGCATAATCTTTTCGCAGGAACGCGATCTTCCCAGCCAGAGATTGAACATAGAAGTCCTCCGGGATAGTTCGCAGCGCCTTGGAAATGGGCTCGAGGGCTTCATCGACTTTCTCGGGCGCGCTGTTTACGATCACGAGAGCCAGATAGTAGTTCGCGACGCCGTTGTCAGCGCCCAGGGCGATGGCGTTTTCCAGGACGGGCCTGGCCTCGGCCGAGCGCAAGCGGATAGCCAGTGTGATTCCCTCGACCATGTAGGGCAACGCCCACTCGGGCCAGCGTGCTTCGATTTGCGTGAGGAGACGAATGGTCGAGTCGTGGTCGCGCAGGATCTCATAAGTCATCGCCAGCAGCAGTTGAAGTTCGGGTGAGTCGGGAGCCACGCGGTTGGCCTGTTCGAGAAACTGGATCGCCCGTTTGAACTGCTGGTGTTTGATGAGGAAAAGCGCAGCCTCGAAATAGAGATCGGCACGAGTGGGAGAAGCTTCAAAACCACGGTTCAGGGCCTCGGCAGCTTCCTCGGGTTTCTGCATAGCGTCCAGAATCTGAGCACGGAGCAAGAAGTAGTCACCTTGGCGCTGGTCAACTCGAGTTGCGTCCAGAACCTTGAGCGCCTCGCCCGCGTTCGCGGAGTGAAAGACGGCAATCGCGAGGTCAAGGCGAAGGTCGCTAGCGGAGGGAGTGGCAGCAACGGCGGGCCCCAGGAATTCTCGCGCGGGGCCATACTGCTCAAAACCCAGGAGGGCCCTCCCGCACGTTGCCAGGAGTTCAGGATCGGAGGTCAGTTTGTGCACGGCGCGAAAGGCTTCAATAGCCTCGGCGGTCTTCCCCTGGCGCAGGAGTGTCTTGCCTAGCTGAACACGCAGCCCCGGGTCTTCGGGCCGAGTTGTGATGGTCCTCTGGAGGTTCTCCATATATCGGGCGTATTGCTGCTCGGGCGGGAGATTGAGGAATTCGAATAGCCCTCCGTATGGCCGGCGACGTCCTTCCTCTGGGCCCAGAGCCTTGAAGTCCGCCATGAGTTTTTCCGACTCTTCCATTCGACCCAGACGAATGAGTGCGCGGCTGTAATGGGTCAGCACCTTGGAATCTTTTGGGGCGAGTTTATAGGCGCGTTCAAGAACCTCCGCGGCGTCTGTGTACTTGCCCAAACGCAGGTAATTCTGACCGAGAGCATCGAGGGAGCCGACGTCGTTGGGGTTTGACTTGAGCACAAGTTCCAAATCGGCCATGGACTCCTGCGTCTTACCCAGTTTGTAGTAAAGGACGCCGCGAGCGTAGCGAGCGGGGTTGAACTTCGGATCAAGGGCGAGAGCCCGGTTGACATCCTCCAGGGCCTTGTCCGACTCGCGCACCGTTTCGGCGATGGCCAGTTCGTAAAACCCCCGTGCGTCATTGGGGTGTTTCTGTGTGTACCAGCGGAGGTCTTCGAGCCCCTCGGCCAGCTTCGCCGAACGGATCAGGCAAAAACCGCGTTCGCGGCGGGCGACGTCATCGTTGGGTCTCAACTTGAGATACTTATCGATGGCGGTGGCAGCGTCGGCGTAAAACCCAATCTCCTGGCTAGTCTGGGCTAGGGCGAAGAGAATATCAGCGCGCTCCGGAGCCGCGTTGTGCGCCTGCATGAGCGGGACGACCGCCTCATCTGCATGGCCCGTTTGCATGTAGATGGCTGCCAGATTGAGAACGCAATCGGGATCATTGGGGCGCAATTGGAGTGCCGCCCGGTAAACCTCCTTGGCCCGCTGCACGTGGCCCGCGTGTTGCGCGGCGAGGCCCAGGTTATAGAGGATGTCAAAGTTGGTTGGGTCGGCCTCCAGGGCGCGTGTGAAGGCGGTTTCGGCATCGGCATACCGCTCCCACTTCACGTAGGTCATCCCCACGGAGAAAGCCACTCGGGGGTCGTTTACGGCCTGCTGCTCGATGGATCGCAACAACCGCACAGCAGATTCGTTCTGGTTGGTTAGTTTCAACGCCTGAGCACGCAGGATGGCCACCGCGGGGTCTCCCTGCTGTTCGGGGCCAAGGCTTGCCAGATACTGAAGGGCTTCGCCGCCCCGGTTCTTCTCCACGCTGATCCGAGCCAACTGAAGATTTGCGTTCACATGCTTGGGTTCAATCGCAAGGACTTTCAGATAAGCGACGCGTGCTTGGTCTGCCTTCCCGCGCGCCATGTAGTGATTTCCGAGATTGTTTTGGAGGAATGAGGACTTGGGTGAAATAGTCACCGCGCGCGTGTATTCCCGTTCCGCCTCATCGTAGCGCTTCTGGGAGTCCAGGACGACACCCAGCAAGCCCAAGACTGTCGCATCCCCTGGGTATTTCGTTCGAGCTGCACGCAGCGCGGATTCGGCCTCGTCCAGTTTCCCCTGGCGAATTAGGGCGGCGGCTTTCTCATAGACGGGACGGGGGGCTTGGGAGAATAGAAGAGGTGAGGAGAATACGACGACAGCAGAAACAGCAAGAATTCTATAGCGCGAATCCATGATGCCAGAAGGCTCTCAAGTCGCCCGGTGTCCTCAGGAAGCCTGACAACAGCGGGCCAAACAGTCATTCCACCAAGAGATATTTTACTGCGGGCGCCCAATCCTTGGCGCGGTTTCGAGACAAAAAAAGGAGGGGCGAAGAGCCCCTCCCTCAAACTTACACTTGGATGGCCTCAGAAATAGAACTTCAGTGCCAGCTGAACTTCACGAGGAGTATTAACCTGACTCTGAACATTCCCGAAGCCTTGCGCTCCGCGGTTGCCGATTGACACTTCGTTGTTGAACGTCGTGTTGACATTGCCGAACTGCGGGTGGTTGAGGGCATTGAAGGTCTCCACCCGGAATTCCAACCGAGAACCCTCACGCAACTTATTGAGAGAAACTTCCTTGAACAAGGAGAGGGCTGCGTTCTTGGTTCCCGGCAGACGCACGTCGGGCATCATGCGCGGCGCGTTGCCGATGGTCCACTGGTCCGGAAACTGTATGACACTTTCGGCGTTCATAAAGTAGCCATCCGTGAACCACATCGACTTGGGATTGACGATAAGCTTCCCGGTCACGTTAGGAAGCTGCCCTCCGTACGTGTCAGGGGACGTCCCGCCGCTCATGCCAAGATGGATGGGCTGGCCGTTGTCAAACCGCCAAATGCCGTTGGTTTGCCAGCCACCCAGGATGGCGTTGACGACAGAATTCCAGCCTGAGCCCCACCTCTTGCCCTTCCCGAAGGGGAGTTGATAGAGGTAGCCAACCTGGAACACTTGCGGGATGTCCCATTCGGAAACCGCCCGCTCCAGCTTGCGGTTGTTGGGGTTGCGCAACTGGCCGAACCCGCCCAGCCATTCTGTGTACGTGGAGACCGAGGCATCGTCAATGGACTTGGAGTTGGTGTAAGTGACGAGCACGGCCAAGCCATTCGACATGCGCTTCTCCATCCTCAACTGGAAGGCGTGGTAGATGGAGTTGGCCCAAGGCGGAAAGTATTGATTGACCCCAGTGAATTGCGGATATTTGTGCAGGAGTTGACTTGCAGCAATCTCTTGACCCGTGATTCCTGAACCGGGGGTGGTAATGACCCCGTAGTAGGGATTGGGCACGTAGGTTCCCAGCGCTTCGCGGAGCGCCGAATCAGTGGCCATGTTCTCGATCCAGGGGCCAAAGTAGTCCATGTTTCCGGCCGAGTGGAAGTAGAGGTGCGTCCCCTTAGTGCCCACGTAATTGACGTCAAGCAGCCAGTTGCCCGGCAGTTCGCGTTGGATTCCGGCGCTCCACGTCTGCATGTAGGGAGGATCGATCACATCGCGAAGTGGATCGGTAATGCCGACGCCGAGGTTGGTGAGAGCCCCGAGCGAGGAGCCAGTGGGCATCAGCGGTCCGCCTGGGAAGGGATCGCTCTGGCGTCCCCAAGGAACAGTGGGCTTACCGGGCAAGGTTTGGTTCCAGTTAGTGACCTGCATGAAGCCGTCGGTTCCGCCCAGCCCCGCGCCCGAAGTGCCGAATTCAGTGGGCATGTAGAACAAGCCGTACCCGGCACGGAACACGGTGCTGGGGAGGAATCTGTAGGCGAGGCTTAAGCGCGGTCCGAAATTATTGAAGTGGGTGTCAACGATTCTGCGTTGCTTGTCGGACAAGAAGACCACTCCGCCCGTAGGATTGGTCACGTCGGGGACTGGTCCAAGGATGGATGGCCACGTGTCCGGATCAACCGCCGCAGGCTGAATGGGGATCGACAGCGTAGGATCGAGGTTGGCCCCCCGGTTGTATCGTTCGGTACGCGGAATCTCCAGGTCGTAGCGGAGACCGATATTGACGGTGAGCTTGTCGGTGGCGCGCCAGTTGTCCTGGACGAACCCGCCCCAGCGGAAGTTCTGGGTGCTGAAGTGAGAAGCGATCTCGTACTCGCCCCATTGGTTCCCACTCCCCGTCCCGGTGAGGAAGCTGGCCAGCGCATCTCCGCCGCCCCACCAGGGGTACTCTGACGTGCTGAACTGGTCGAAAATGGTCAACCCGTTGGTAGGTCCGACCTGGTACCAGTTCATCCGGTTCACCCGGAACTCGCCGCCGAACTTGAGTTCGTGCCGGCCATGCATGTGCGTGAGGGTGG
Source organism: Terriglobia bacterium (assembly GCA_041946825.1). GTDB lineage: Bacteria > Acidobacteriota > Terriglobia > UBA7540 > UBA7540 > CAZTHM01. The sequence continues at coordinate 573,421 of JBHGBD010000001.1, forward strand.
AGAGCAGGTGATAGACCTGATTGCCGTTCTTATAGATCGACCAGGCCTGGGCACCGAGCGCTTCGCCCCCGGCAACGGTGGCGTACCCGCCGTAAAGATATATGACCGGCGAAGCAAAGTCACCGGTCGCGTTGATGTAGTCGGGCATGCCCAGATCCGTAACGGCGTTGAAATTCGGGAAATCCCTGGCGATTCCCCCCGTGTCGGAAAGGCCGCGTGTGAACCCGGCGGACACACTGAGCAGCGTGGTGGGGCTGAAGGTGTGGTTGAGGTTCAGCGCCACGGACCGCGAGCCCCCGATCCCGGGCCCCTGCGTGCAGGTGTCGAGCGCATTACCAAAGCAATTCATGTTGTGGTACTGGCCCCACGCGTGGGAATAACGGGCGTTGAAGGTTGTCGCATCGGTGAACCGATGGTCGATGCGGATGTCGAATTGATCGTTCCTGCTGGTGTTGACGCCCGAGGCGGTCCAGTTGTTGTAGCGATCGTAACTTGCGGTCCCCGGTGTACCAAGGTTGGGCATAGGGAAGTACTGGATCATCTTGGCGGAAACGGGGTCGATGAGGTTGCCCGGCACCTGCGCCAACCTGTATTGGGCGGGGAGTTGCGCCATGTTGGCGGCGATATTGGGGTCGGCGGTGGAGCTCATGTACGTCGCCAGGTTGTTATAGGGGATGGGAACCGTGAGCTGGCGACCGGTTCCGGCTACGTAGATTCCGGAATAGGGGTCCCAGAGCTGATGGTCACCGTTCGAGCAGATGCCGTTGGCATCGAAGGTGCCACTGCCCATATCCGGGGCTGTGCAGATCTCAGAGAAGTCCCCTAGCCTCTCGGCAGCGCTGGGAACGCCGGCGTTGTGGGTTGCCCCGCCATGCTCGCGCGTGCCGTCCCAGTCAAAGAAGAAGAAAGTCCGGTCCTGCTTGATGGGCCCGCCAAAAGTGCCCCCGTACTGGTTACGGCGCAGGGGTGGGATCTTGCCGCCCGCCTGGTTGGTAAACCAGTTGTTGGCATCCAGCTTGTCGTTGCGGAGAAACTCATAAACGCTGCCATGGAAATTGTTTGTTCCTGAACGCAACACCACGTTGATGTAGGTGTTGCCCGTGAACCCTTCTTCCGCCGTGTAGTTGTTCTGCATGATCTTGAATTCCTGCACGGCGTCTACGGAGGGCGTGTACAGCAACGTGTTGATGGCGGTATTGGGCTCGTAGCTGGTGGCCGACACGCCGTCAACCAGGACTTCCGTGATGGCGTTGCGCCCGCCATTGGAGGAGAAATTGTTGCCATTGTTGGAGGGCCCGAAGGTTGCACCCGGAGCCTGGATAACACCAGGAGCAAGAAACGCCAGATCGAAGACCGCGCGGCCGACCAGCGGAAGGTCATTGATCATGGCGCGATTCACTTCCTGGCCAGTGACGGCGTCCTGGGTCGAAAGGGCCGCCACGGCACCGGTAACCTCAACGGATTGTGCAGTGGCTCCAATCTCCAACATGACGTCCGCCGAGAGTCTCGTTCCTACCGCGATGACGATATCCTTGCGGCGATAAGTCTTGAACCCCCCCGCCTCCACCGTCAGGCTGTAAGTGCTGGGGAGAAGATTCGTGAATAGATACCGGCCCACAGAATCCGTTGTCGCGGGGTAGTCGTAACCCTTGCTCTCGTCCTTCAGTCCGACCTTGGCCCCGGGGATTACGGCTCCGCTTGGATCACTGACCACGCCGGTCAGAGAGCCTGAGGTGACCTGTGCGGAGGTTGGGGGAGTGATAAACGCAAGTATGACGGCCATGAGAACGACCGGGAGAACCCAGCCGCCTGTCCCACGGCAAAGTGACCGAAGAATCCCCAACGGGGATTGCTCGTGTTTCATGAGGCATACCTCCGTATCGATGTGCCGACGCTTTGCGAGGGGAGAAAACTTGGGGCCGGTTCAGGAGCTGAGCAAGGTCAGGATTGCGGTCTCATGAAATATTCCGTTTGCCGCATTCTCTGCTCCCGGCTGCAGACTAGTCCCCCGCTTCTAGTATGTCAAGAGGATATATTGTCCACGAACCTATTAGTTCGGACATTTTGTCACAATAATGAAGTATCTGGTATCCTCGCGCGATTCTGACACTGGTAAAGGCATGGGAGTAACGCCTGGGTCTGGGAATCTGGTTCGCGCAGAGCCTCCGCCATCAAGGCAGAGGAGGAGGGATTCTGGGAGATTTGGCTGTCTCACACTCATCTGTTCAATTGTCCTCGACTCTCATATGATGTAGTCCAGACATGAGGAAACGAATCGTATTGATCGAAGACGAAAAAGACATTGTGGAGCTGGTCCGTTACAACCTCCGGAAGGAAGGATTCGAAGTATCCAGCTTCACCTCCGGAAAAGACGGACTGGAGCATCTTCGCCGCCACTCGGCGGATCTCGTGCTGCTCGACATCATGCTTCCGGACCTTGACGGATTCGAAATCTGCAGGCGGCTTCGGGCGGACGACCGCATGAAGTCCCTGCCCATCATTTTCCTGACTGCCAAGGGGGAGGAGATCGATCGAGTCCTGGGACTGGAGATGGGCGCGGATGACTACGTCGTGAAGCCATTCAGCCCGCGCGAGCTTGTGGCGCGAGTCAAAGCGGTATTGCGACGCCAGTCGCGTCCCGCCGAACGTCAGGAAGTCGTCGAGGCAGGTGGTCTGCGCCTGGACGCGCGCACTCAGGAGACCACGGTGAGCGGTGAGCCCGTCGAGCTCAGCACGCTGGAATTCAAGTTGCTGCATTTCCTGGCCTCCCACCCGCGCCGCATCTTCAGCCGCGAGCAACTCCTGGACGAAGTGTGGGGACTCGACCACTTTGTTACGCCGAGGACGGTTGACGTCCACATCCGGCGCGTCCGCGAAAAGATCGAGAACCAGCCTGACCAGCCGCAGTACATTCAGACGGTTCGAGGGGCAGGGTACCGGTTCGCGATTGAGGGGGGAGAGTCCGAAGGGGAATCAAGCTGAGAACCGCAATTCGAGCGACTGGCGGCTCTCCAAGAGACTCTTGACAGAGACCGGACCGTAACCATCAGCGCCAGTGATTCTACGCAGCCCCATCTTCCGGAAGTTGTTTTTGAGCGCCTGCCTGGTTATCGCGGCGACGCTCGTGGTGCTGGACTTCTATCTCTCGCGGTACATGGCGCAGAGGCAGGTCGAAACTGTTCAGCAGCAGCTTGCGGCGCAGGCGCGCCTGGTGGGTGTCGAGGCGGAGAGCGTCCGTCGCGGCGATTTGGAAGCCTGGGCGAGGTCTGCCGGGACGCGCGCCCAGGCGAGAGTCACCATCATCGACCCGAAAGGCCTTGTGCTGGCCGACTCGCAGCACGATCCCGAGACCATGGAGAATCACGCCGGCCGGCCGGAGATTCGTGAGGCTCTTCAAAGTGGCTCGGGGACTTCGATCCGGCACAGCGCGACCCTGGGCCGCGATCTCTGCTATTTCGCCGTCCCCCTCACTTACGAGGGCAATCCCCGACATGTCATCCGGCTGGCCGTTCCCTTGGAGGACCTGGCTTCGGTGATCGCGGCGGTGCGGTGGAGGATCCTGGGGGCGTCCTTCATGGCTGGGCTCGCGGCGTTGATGGTGGCCTACTTCTTCTCGCGATCGTTCACGCGGCGAATCAACCGGCTGCGGGTGTTCGCCGAGGGTTTGGTTGAAGGAGGCGCTCCCGAAAGCCTTGGGGCTGACGCTGAGGACGAGCTGGGGGCTCTGGCGCGCTCGCTCGATCGCGCCGCGACTCAAATCCGGGAGTTTGTTGACCGGCTCAGTCTTGAATCCGCCCGCCGCCAGGCCATCCTGGCCAGCATGGTCGAAGGCGTTTTGGTCGTCGACAACGAACTGCGAGTGATCTATTGCAACGAGTCCTTTGCACGGGCTGCGGGAGTGAACTTGCCGATTACCGACCGGATGCCCGTGCTGGAACTGGTTCGAGACCCGGACTTCCTCGATGAGCTGACCCGGGTGATGGTATCGCAGGAGCCCGCAAGGCGTCGTTTGGGGCTCGCGTCGATGTCCGGCCGGACGTTCGAAGTGCAGGCCGCACCCTTGACCGCCGCGGCGCACCGGGGCGCAGTGGCCATCCTCCATGATGTGACCGACCTCGAACGTCTGGAGCGTGTGCGGAAGGATTTTGTTGCCAACGTGTCCCACGAATTGCGCACGCCGCTGACGGCCATTCGCGGCTATGCCGAAACGCTCCTCGAAGGCGCAATCGATGACCGGGAAAACAACCGCCGCTTTCTCGAGATCATTCGCGCGCACTCCATCCGGTTGAACAACATCGCCTCCGACCTGCTGACACTCTCGGAGCTCGAGGCGGGGAAGGCGCTGGGCGAACCCGAACGGATCTCGCTGCGTGCGGCGCTCGAGACGGCGCTCGGTACGGTCGAGGCCGAAGCGCGGGTTTGCGAAGTGGCCGTCCGCAGAGGGCGGATCGATGACGTGCACGTATCGGGCGATCGGATGCGACTCGAGCAGGTGTTTATCAACCTCCTTGACAACGCCGTCAAGTTCAACCGCAAGGGCGGGCAGGTAGCGATTTCGACGAGTCTCGGTGATGAAAATAGGATTCTTGTCTCGATCAACGACACCGGCATCGGGATCCCTTCCGAGGATTTGTCACGGATTTTCGAGCGATTCTACCGCGTGGATAAGGCTCGCTCCCGGGAAGTCGGCGGAACGGGTCTGGGCCTCGCCATCGTCAAACACATCATCGAGCGGATGGGAGGCTCCGTCCGCGTGGAAAGTCAATTGGGAAAAGGGTCCACGTTCACTGTGGTTTTGAAGGTCCTGTAGATTCTCATTCGTGCTTTGCGCCGCGAAGTCCCGCCTGATCTCAAGCCTTCCTACCTGATCTTGTAACAGAACATTCACGATCAGTTCATTCGGTTTTAACCGCTGCCGCGCAGACTGGATTGCTGCCAAGAAGATCGCGAATTCCCTGCAAGCCGTGGCTCGGTCCTCCTGGCTTTGGCTCTTGGGGCGAACAAATAGAAGGAATTGATGACGCGCAGGCAACGAGTCTCGTTCCCGAATGCCGCTTCGTTCCGGGTCAGCATGGAGGTATGGGCTCTGGAATCGTTACGGCTAATTAATCTCGGCTTAACGTTGCTGTAACAAAGGGACTTCATTCTGAGGAGGAAATTCATGACGATGCGTGGGAAGGTTCTGCGGTTCCTGTGTTTGACGACGGCCCTCTGCGCCGCAGGTCTGATCGGCTCGGGGCCCGCACCTTTGGCTTTCGCGGCGCCGCCACCGAAATTAGTGAACGGCGCAGGCGCGACGTTCCCCTATCCGATTTACTCCAAATGGTTTGACGAATATCACAAGCTCCACCCCGACATTCAGATCAACTACCAGTCGATCGGTTCGGGGGGAGGCATTCAGCAACTCAAGGCAGGGACAGTTGATTTCGGGGCTTCCGACATGCCGCTCAACGACCAAATGCTCGGCCAGTTCCGATTCAAAGTTATCCACTTTCCGACGGTGGCGGGCGCGGTGATCCCGATCTACAACATCCCGGGCGTCGCTCAGGAATTGAACTTCACTTCGGAAGCTCTGGCGGGAATCTTTCTCGGGAAAATCACCAAGTGGAACGACGCGGCGATCACCGGCCCCAATCCCCGTGTGAAACTTCCCCCCGATGACATCGTCGTGGTTCACCGGTCGGATGGGAGCGGGACGACCTTCGTCTGGACGGACTACCTGTCGAAGGTCAGCAAGGAATGGGGAGGCAAGGTCGGAAAGAATACGTCAGTGAACTGGCCTGTGGGGCTGGGAGGCAAGGGGAATGAGGGCGTCGCGGGCCTGGTGAAACAGACGCCCAATTCCATCGGATACGTGGAATTGATTTTCGCGATTCAGAACCGCCTCTCGTACGGGCGGGTCCGCAACTCCTCGGGAGCTTTCGTCAAGGCGAGCCTGGCTTCGGTGACAGCGGCGGCGGCGGGCGTGGCCGGCCAGATGGAGAAAGATGTCCGCGTCTCGATTACCGACGCCCCCGGCAAAGAGGCATACCCCATCTGTAGTTTCACGTACCTGTTGATTCCCACCGAAATCACGGATGCGGCCAAAAAGAAGGTCCTCCGGGATTTTGTTCTCTGGATGCTGACCCAGGGCCAGACGATGGTTGAATCGCTCGACTATGCCCGCCTGCCCAAAGCGGTCGTGGCCATCAACCAGAAGTCACTGGTGCAGATACAATAAGCATGGCGTCTTGGGCCAACACACTCAAGCCCCCGCACCGCCCCGCGTCAACGGGGCGGGCGCGGGCCTTCCTTCTTCGCCTGCGGACCGGTGACGAAGTCGCGCACCTCATCACGTTGATCTTCGCCTCTAGCATCATCCTGATCACGGTTCTGCTGGTTTTCGAGCTATACCGCAATTCCGCTTTGGCGCGCGACAAGTTCGGCTGGCAATTCCTGACCACACGGACTTGGGACCCGGTCTTCGAGAATTTCGGCGCGCTGCCTTTCATCTTTGGAACCGTCGTCACCTCCGCGGTGGGATTGCTGCTCGCGGTTCCACTGGGTGTGGGCGCGGCGATATTTCTCGCGGAGCTGGCCCCGCCTCGAGTTTCGGACGCGCTGGCCTTCATCATCGAATTGCTGGCCGCGGTGCCAAGCGTCATTTACGGTCTCCTTGCTGTTTTCACACTTGTCCCGTTGCTGCGCACGGTGGTCCAGCCTTTCTTGAAGAAGACTCTGGGTTTTCTGCCGTTGTTTCAGGGACCCGCCTACGGGGTCGGTTTGCTGGCCGCCGGATGCATCCTGGCGGTCATGATTGTCCCGTTCATCGTCTCGATTTCGCGCGAAGTCCTGATGGCGGTCCCCAGGGAGCAGCGGGAAGCGGCGCTGGCGCTTGGGGCCACGCGTTGGGAATCGACCTGGAAGGTCGTCGTGCCTTACGCGCGCGCCGGCATTCTGGGTTCAGTGTTCCTCGCCATGGCCCGGGCGCTCGGCGAAACCATGGCGGTCACGATGGTCATCGGGAACGATCCCAAGATTTCCTCCTCGTTGTTCGCGCCGGGCTACACCATCGCCGCGGTCATTGCCAACGAATTCACCGAGGCGACGAGCGACCTCTACATCCACGCGCTCATCGAACTCGGTCTGGTGCTCTTCATCCTGACGATCATCCTGAACGGCCTGGCGCGTTTGCTGATTCTGGTGACGAAACGCAAGGGGACGGAGCACGCATGAGCTACCGTCGTATTTGGAGAAAAGGCGTCAACGCCGTCATGCTCGGCCTGACCGGCGTTTGCACCTTGCTGACGGTTTCGGTCCTCTTCTTCATTCTCGGCTACCTTCTCTGGAACGGCGGGCGAGCCATCAACTGGAATTTTTTTACTCAGCTGCCCAAGCCTGTGGGAGAAACCGGAGGAGGGATGGCCAACGCCATCGTCGGCAGCGCCAAGCTGCTGCTTCTCGCGGCACTCACGGGTGTCCCCATCGGTTTCATGGGCGGCGTCTACCTGGCGGAGTTCGGGGGGAAGACTTTTTCCTTCCTGGTTCGCTACACCACGGACCTGCTGAACGGCGTGCCCTCGATCGTCATGGGGATTTTTGCCTACACGATGCTCGTCCTCCCCATGAAGCATTTCTCGACTTTGGCGGGGGGCCTGGCGCTTGGGGTGATGATGATTCCCATTGCCGTCCGCAGCACGGAGGAATTCCTGCGCACGGTTCCAACCTCTTTGCGTGAGGGCGCCCTCGCCCTCGGCGCAAGCAAATGGAAAGCCATCGTCACGGTGGTGATCCCGGCGGCGTTCCGCGGCATCCTGACCGGAATCATTCTCGACCTGGCGCGCGTGGCAGGCGAGACGGCACCGTTGCTCTTCACGGCCTTCAACAACCGGTTCTGGAGTCCCGGCTGGGACCAGCCGACCGCGTCGCTCCCCGTAATGATTTTCACTTACGCGGTCGCGCCGTACGACGACTGGCACCGGCAGGCGTGGGCGGCGGGGCTTGTCCTGCTCGCCCTGGTGCTTCTCGCGAACATAACGGCCCGGGTCGTACTGGCCCGGAAACTCACTTCGGTAACGGGGTAGGTTATGGGCATCACGATGGATCCACTCACCCTCACTCGATCGACCGGCAGAGCTCATTCGGAAAAGGCGCGATCGACTCATCCGGCGGGACTGGTGACCAAGGTGCGGGTGATGAACCTGAATTTCTACTACGGTAAGACGCAAGCGTTGCAGGATGTCAGTCTGGACATCGCGGCGAACCGCACCACGGCGCTGATCGGCCCCTCGGGGTGCGGAAAATCAACCTTCCTTCGCAGCTTGAACCGCATGCACGAGATGGTGCGTCACGCGCGCGCCGAGGGCCAGATCCTGCTCGACGACGAGGACGCCTTCCGCATGGACGTCTCGCAACTGAGGCGGCGTGTGGGCATGGTCTTCCAGAAGTCCAACCCGTTTCCCAAATCGATTTTCGACAATGTCGCCTACGGTCTGCGCATCAATGGCTGGGGCGGCAAGGGGACGCTGCGGGAGGCCGTGGAGAGGAGTTTGGTTCGCGCGGCGTTGTGGGACGAGGTGAAAGACAAGCTGCACAAATCGGCCTATGCGCTTTCGGGCGGCCAGCAGCAGCGGCTTTGCATCGCCCGCGCCCTGGCGGTCGATCCGGAGGTTCTGCTTCTCGACGAGCCTTGCTCGGCGCTGGACCCGATTGCGACGGCGAAAATCGAGGAGTTGCTCTTCGAACTCAAGAAGCAGTGCACGATTGTCATCGTGACCCACAACATGCAGCAGGCGGCGAGAGTCGCCGATTACACCGGATTCTTTCTACTGGGAAAACTCATCGAATTTGATGACACGGCGATCATTTTCAAGACGCCCGCGAAACGCGAGACCGAGGATTACATCACCGGCCGCTTCGGATGACATCCTGACTCCGATGGGTTTTCACGCACGGCGGTTGACGAGGAGAAACATGAAGCATTTCCAGGAAGAACTCGATGACCTCAAGAGCCGGTTACTCGAGATGGGCGGGCTGGTTGAGTCCGCTGTGTACCGTAGCGTTCAGGCGGTGGTCGAAAAGGACATTGACCAGGCGCAGCAGGTGCTGAAGAACGAAGCGCGCATCAACCAGATGGAGATCCAGATTGACGACATGGCCACGCGCCTCCTGGCCCTGCAGCAGCCCATGGCGATCGACCTGCGGTTCCTGACGGCGGCGATCAAAATCAACAGCGACCTTGAGCGCATGGGTGACCTTTCGGTGGGGATCGTGGAGCGGGCGCTGGCGCTCATGCACGAGCCCGTCGTCATCCCCATGATCGACATCCCGCAGATGGCCAAGCAGACCGAGTCGATGATCCGCAAATGTCTCGACGCTTTCGTCAAGGCCGATGCTGAACTGGCGCGCACCGTCCTGCTCTCCGACGATGCCGTGGACGACCTGCGCGACACGGTGTACGAAGAGTTGATTCGCTTCATGCGAAAGGACCCCGAAAACGTTCGTCCGGGAGTCAACTTCATGTTTGTGGCCCGCAACCTCGAGCGCCTGGCCGACCACGCCACCAACATCGCCGAGGACGTTCTCTTCTACGTCCAGGGCGTGGAAGTCCGCCACCACGCCAACCTCAAGCCATAGTCTGCCGATACCCTTCGTCCGCGCCGACGAAGGGCAGCAGCTACCTCTTCAACTCCTCGATGAACGCCTTGTCCTGGTCATCGTGGTGGCCTGTGTCGTCGCCGATGTTGTAGCGATATCGATATTGCGGTCCGACCGCCTTGACAGTGCGGGCCGTGGCGCGAATGGAGTGGGGCGACCGCCAGCAAGGCCAGAATCATCAGGACGGATTCCAGCTTCATGGGAATCCTGTTTGTGAGAGTCACGCGCTCGCGCCCGGCGGCAGAAGTCGTCGCGCATTGCCCTCGAAGAGCGCATCCTTCTCGCCCTCGCTGAGGCCCGATTCCTGAACCTTCAGCAGCGCAGACTCGACGTAGAACAGAGGGAAATTCGAGCCGAAGAGAACTCGTTCGAGCGACACTCGCTTCGCCAGCCGCGCCACGCCTCCCACTCCTTCCACCATGGAGAACTCGAAGTACACTTCGCCCGCGGCGGCGAGCGGCGGCAACTGATCCGGGTCGATTCGGGGATTGCAGTTCAGGATCACCAGACGCAGCCCAGGCACACCCTTGATGACATCGGCGAGCGGCGCCAAATCCACCGGCGGAACACGCATGAGTGGATGCTGCGACCGCTCGTCTTCCATGCAGAGAGCGAGTTGAACGATCAGGCGGCGCGCGGCGGCCAATCGCAGAAGCTCGGCGAACACGGAGTCCGCGAGGTTGTATCCGTGATAGTTGGGGTGAAGGCGGATTCCCGGCATCCTGTGCGCCTGGTGGCAGCGGCGCAAATCTTCCTGCCAGTCGGGGAGCTTGGGGTTGACGGATCCGAAAGGCACAAGAACCCCCGCTCCAAACCTGCGGCAGTCTTCCGCCAGCCGGGCGTTCACTCCGCCGATGTCGCGGTGGAAGATTCCGTCGAAGCTGCCTGCCCAGGCTTGGACCACATGGTGCTTCCGCAGCCGGGCAACAAGGTCCGTCGGTTCGTCCCCTGCCACGCGCCGGAAGGGCCAGCGTGAAAGGTTCACGTTGGTGTCCACGATCACGTTCGAATCCCTTTCGCCCTCAGGATGGGCGCCAGCAGGCGGCGGAGGTTTCCGCCCAGGATGAGCTTTTTCGCGTCGTCGGGAATGCCGGCGCCTACCACCTTGGAGAGTTGCGAGGCAAAACTCCGCCCGCCCACGTCGCTGCCGTAGATCACGCGTTCCGCGCCCAGCTCGCGCACCGCCATCTCGACAACACCGGAAACAGGATCAAATCCCGCGATCTCCGCCGAGACATTCTTCGTCTCGCGGATCATGCGAATGCCGCGTTCCCAGTCGCCGCCGGTGTGCGCGCAGATGAACGACGCTTCGGGATGCCGCCGCGCCAGCTCGGCCAGGTCCGCGGGCGTGGATTCGCCGGGGTCGTTACCGCCGACCTTGAGCCAGGTGTGCTGCAGGATGGGCGCCTGCATCGCCACGGCGCGCTCGACGATGGGGTCCAGTTCCGGGGCGTTACAGCGTTTGTCCGCCTCGATCTCGCCGACACCGACCATCGGTCCGTCGCGCACGCAGCGGTCGAACTCCTGCAAGCTGAAGTCAACAAAGCTCGGGCTGAGATAAACGGAGCCGAGAACGCGGTCGGGGAAACGGCGCGCCGCGCGCAAAACGCGATTGTTCTCCTCGCGAAGCTCCTCGGGTGTGGGGTGCAACTGCGCCGAGTAGCCCTGAGAAAGCACCAGCCGCTCGACCCCCACGCGGTCCGCAAAGCGAAGCAGATTCGTGATGCGCTCTTCGGGAGTCTCGCCAGGCACAAGATGCAGATGGCTGTGCGCATCCCAGATGGGCGCGAATATGGCCATGTCCATCCCGGAAGGGGTTGCCGCCGAACTCCGAGCCAGCACCAGGGAGCCGCTTGCTCCCAAGCCTTTGAGGAATGTCCGTCGAGTGAGTCTCATCGTTTGTCCACTCAGTGCCCGATGTTGTGGCAATGGTCGCAGGTGAGCGTGGCCTTGCGCAGCTTGTGGCAATCCACGCAAGCGAGCATCGAAATGTCTTTCTCCTGCCAGAGGGCGTCGCGGTCCTTCACCGGGCCGTGGCACACCGCGCATTCCACCTTGGCGTCAAGATGCTTCTGGTGGCTGAAGAAGACAAAGCTGGGGAGCTGGTACACGCGGCTCCACAGGAGAGGCTGGTGGCTCTTTTCCAGTTGCGCCAAACCCCGAATTGCAGGGCTGTCCGTCGCGATGGTTTGATGGCATGCCATGCATTCCGTGACGCCAGGGATCGTGAGTTTCTCGCCGGCGCCTGCGGGTTGATGGCACGCGGCGCACTCCATCCCGGCCGCGGCGTGGCGCTTGTGACTGAATGCGATTGGTTGCCCGATCGCGTGCGCGGGCGCGGCAAGCGTCTGCGGCTCGCGCCCAGGGGCGGCGGAGATAGTTCGAGGAGGGGCCTGCGCGGTGGCGGTGGCCGTAACGGCCTGTCCCTCAGGAACCAAAGCGTACGCCGCGAGGACGGGCGTTCCGGTCCCCTCGCGATTGAAGTATCCTCCCGGCCCGACGGCGATCACCACATACTGCTTCTTCGTCTTCTTGCCCCAGTAGGTCATGGGCGTGGCGTGGCCGTTTGACTCAAGTTGAGTCACCCAGAGTTCCTCTCCGGTTTTCGCGTCGAAGGCCCGAAAGCGATGGTCGTTCGTGGCGGCGATGAACACCAATCCTCCCGCGGTCGCGATCGAACCGCCCAGGTTGTAGATCCCCGTCTTGGGGATTCCTTTCGCCTCCAGTTCGTCCACCACCCCGAGCGGAACTTTCCACGCGATTTCACCGGTGCTCAAGTCGATGGCGTTCAGGTCTCCCCAGGGCGGCTGCTGGCAGGGGTACTGATGGTCGTCCCAGTAGCGCGCGTACCCGCCCCACGGGCTGGAGCGGACGTAAGGCGTCGGCGAGCCTGCGGGCTGGGGCTTCATGAAACCTACCGCCCCCACTTCGCTGACGTTCGCAAAGAGATAACCCAGTTGGGGATTGAACGAGGAGCCCGACCAGTTGCCGCCACCCAGCGTACCCGGCATCGTGATCGTGAGTCCGAGGCCCCAGGGATTGAAGATTCCGCCCGGCAGCGCGGCGCCGAAATTCTCCTGGCAGTACTTGCGGGACTCCGGCGTCACGGTTGTGAGGTCGTCCGCCGTGACGGAGATCTTGGCGAGCGGCGGAGGCTTGACGGGAAACGGTTGCGTCGGCCACGTCGCTTCACCCGGCACGGTGCTTTGCTTGACCGGGCGCTCCTCGACGGGAAAGAGCGGCTTGCCGGTCACGCGGTCGAGAATGAAGACGAAGCCCATCTTGCTCCCTTGCGCCACGGCGGGGATCTCGCGGCCTTCGCGGCGCACCGTGATCAGCGCGGGCGGAAAAGAGACGTCGTAGTCCCAGATGTCGTGATGGACCAGTTGAAAATACCAACGAAGTTTTCCGGTGGCCGCGTCGAGCGCCACGAGAGAGTTACCGAATAGGTTCTGCCCCTTGCGATCCGCGCCGTAGAAATCGTAGGTGGGCGATCCGATGGGGAGGAAGATCATGCCGCGCTCGACGTCCACACTCATGATCGACCAGACATTGGTGCCCGAGCGATCCTTCCACGAGTCGCCCTCCCAGGTGTCGTGGCCGACTTCGCCGGGCTGCGGAATGGTGTTGAATCGCCAGACGAGTTTGCCGGTTCGCGCATCGAACGCGCGGACCGCGCCGCTCGCGCCCTTCGACGGGTACTCCTGGATTTCCGAGCCGGTGATCACCAGGTCCTTGTAAACGACGGGCGCGGAGGTTACGTCGTAGGCGGCTTTGGGAATGTTGTTCAACATCCCCTCGCGAAGGTCGATGGCGCCGTTCGACCCGAATCCCTGGCAGGGTTTGCCGGTCTGCGGGTCGAGCGCGAAGAGTCGCGCGTCGAGCGTGCCGTAGAAAATCCTTCGGTCGAGCTTGGCGCGTTTGCCCGAGCACGGAACGGGCGAACGTCCTTCCCAGTAGGCAACGCCGCGATTGGGCACCGGACGGCGCTTCGTGGTGTCGCCGGCGAACGGATCGAAGACCCAGAGTTCCTTCCCCGTTTCGGCATCGACGGCGATGGCGCGGCTGGTGGGCGTCGTGAAGTAGAGCACGCCGTCGATCATCAGTGGCGTGCTTTCGAAGGCTTCGATCCCGGCGTCGGGACCCTGATTGACCTGATAGGTCCAGGCGCGCTTCAGCTCGCGGACGTTCTTCGTGTTGATCTGCTTGAGCGGCGAATAGCGCATCCCGCCCGGATCGTGCCCGTACGACCGCCACTCTTCGTCATGGGAGCGCGTCGGGGTTTGCGCGAACGCGATGGCCGCCCCACAGAGGATGCATACCACGAGGTCAATCAGTCGTTTCATCGAGTCTCCACGATGGTCAGGGTTGCCGCGAGGAAAGGGAAAGTCTACATCAACCCTGGGCAGGCAGGGAATTCAGTTTTTGTCTTTCCCGCCTTCAACATCGTCATTCTCTCTTTCAACATCGTCATTCCCGCGGAAGCGGGAATCCAGATCCCCGCTTGCGCGGGGATGACGTCCATAGACGGCAGGTTCTCAGCGAAGTACGACTCTCACGCCGGCGCGCACAAGCGTCGGCGGGCCAATCGTGCGCACGGGCGTTCGCGCCACGTCGCAGCGTTGGTTGAGAATATTTTCGATGGCCGCGAAGGCCTCGACGCCGCGCCCCAGCGAGCGCGACGCCAGCGCGTCCAATCCGAAGTAGTGGTTGAGCACCAGCCGATTCTGGTCGTCGTCGAATTCCGCTCCCGAATATCGCGCCTGCAACGCCGCCGTCAGCCAGCGGCGATTCGCGTAGCGCGTCTGAAAGGCGAGCGCGTGACGCGGGACGTGCGGAATCAGCAGGCCTTCCAGGGTCGGATCGGCGGGGAAGCGGAGCACCGTGGCGTCCGCGAACTGGTAGCCACCCGAGAGCGTCACGGAATCGGAAACGCGCGCGGAGAAATCGAACTCGACTCCGCGCGAGCGCGTGCTGCCCAGGTTCTGGCGCTGGCGGGTGATCAGGTTGGGCTGAACATCGAGAGTAACGTTGGCGACAGGCTCTGAGAGGTGGCTCCAAAAGAAGGTGAAGCGCGTGGTCACCTTCCGGTCGAAGGCCGAGGCGCTCGCGCCGATCTCCGCGCCCGTCAAGCGCTCGGCTTCCAGAGCGGGGTTCGAGCGCGTCAGCACGTTGCCGATGCGAAACGAGCGGTAGAGTTCGTTGAGTGTCGGCGCGCGGAAAGCTCGATAGGCGGAAGCGCTCAGCACCACGTTTTCCGTCAAGCGGTGCAGGACGGCGAGCCGCGGGCTGAACGCCGATTCCGTCCGCAGTGGGAATCGCGTGCTCTGCGCCGAGCCGGGGGTGACAAGCGAGCGGCTGTCAAGGACGCCTAATGAATTCCGCCAGTCGTCGAAGCGCAGCCCCGCCTGAATCATCCAGCTCGGAGTGATGCGGACGATGGATTCGCCGAAAAAGCCCGCCGAGCGTTGTCGCCCTCCGGCGCTTTGGGCAATCGATGGCTGGCCGTTGGTGAAGACAACTTCGTCGCTGGTCCCGCGAACTTCCCGGCCATCGAAACCCGCAAGCAGAGTCTGTCGTGTGCCGACGGTCCGCGACCACTGGCCGAAGAGCCCGACCTGCTGCGCCGGAACGCGCTGGTTGCGATTGAGCGTCTCGGTGTCGCGGTCGGCGGCGACGGCGGAGAAACTCTGGTCGTAAACCTGCGGGCCGCCGTAGGCGCGAATCGAAAACGCCCCGGCAATCTCCGATTGCCAGTCGGCGCCCACGGCGAGCTGGCGGAAGTGAGTTCGATTCGTCTGGAGCGGTGTGCCGTTCTTTCGTGACTCCTGGAGCAATGAGCCGCGCGCGAAAACGCGTGAGCGCTCGGAGGTCTGGCGCTCGAGTGTCACCTCGGCCGTGGAGTGTTCGGACGCGGCCTTCGTGTCAACGGCGCCCCGATCGGCCTCATCAACGAGAACGTAGCCGTCGGTTCGAAACCTCTCGCCGGCGAGCACGGCGCGCCAGTTGCCACGTCGGAGGAACGTGGCCAGCGACGCGTCGAAGGCCTGCTCGTTCCCGTAGGAAGTTTCGAGCCACAGGGAAGAGTTCTCGACGCGCCGGGGAATGACGTTCACGACGCCGCCCAGCGCGCCGGTTCCGTAAAGGTCGGACGCGCCGCCTCGCATGACCTCGATCGAGCCGATCTCGGCGCGGGGAACGCGGTCCCAATACACCCACCCGCCGAACGGATCGTTGAGAGGCACTCCGTCGGAAAGCACGAGGGCCCGGCTGGCGCCGCTCGCGCCCACGCCGCGCAAGGACACGCCTTGCGAGGTGGGATTCGCGGTGCGGCTGCCCGTTCGGCGGAAAAGCGCGAAGCCCGGCACCTGGCGAAGCGCGTCATCCACGGCGGGAGCCGCGCTGGAACGGAGATCGTCGGAGGTGAGCACCGTGACGCTTGCCGCTGTCTCGCTCACGCGCTGCTCGGTGCGAGTGGCGGTGACGGTGATTCGCTCCACGGGAGAGAGCGGATGGAGGACGATTTCGAGCGGAGACGAATCCTGGGCGCTCCAGGTTCTCTCCGCGAGTGCGAATCCGCTTGCCCGGACGGTGATCGTGCCCGTCGGAATGGCGAGGGAATTGAAGTGAAACGTGCCTTCGTGGTCGGTTGTCGCAGTCTGGCTGAAATCCTTGCTGCTGACGACGACCTCGGCACCCGGTACGGAAGCTCCGCTCTGATCGCGGACGATACCTTCCAGGCTCGCTGCCTGTTCTGATGCGAGGGCACGACTCGGCAAGCTCAACCAGGCCAAGCCGGCGAGCAGCAAGCACCCTAAGCTTCTACTGCCCGACATAGCTCACGCGCCAGACGGAGTTCGAGCCGTCACCCTTTCCGGAGCAGCCCGCCGGAAACGTCGCGCAGGACAGCGTGAAGATGGTCAGCCGGCTAAGGCTCATTCGCACGCTCCGGGCGATGTATTATCTTTGTATATAATTCCAAGCCGAGGGTTATCCCTGAACGAAACGCCTGCGGACGGGGGGCAAGCCGGCGAACTTTCCAAAAAGCTGGCGGGGACGACGGGGCTCGAACCCGCGACCTCATGCGTGACAGGCATGCGTTCTAACCAGCTGAACTACGTCCCCTTAAGAGCAGTGACAAGTGACGAGCAAGAAAAAAAGCAAATGCCAGTCGAAAAAGCGGAGCGGAAGGGCCGCCCAAATTCCAATAGAGAGAGCTCGCTGCCGGATCGTCCATGCGTGACAAGCTGCTCTTCTGACTTGTCACTCGTCACTTGTCACTCGCCACTGTTTTTCTGGTGGGCGGTATCCGGCTCGAACGGATGGCCTTCTGCTTGTAAGGCAGACGCTCTGACCGACTGAGCTAACCGCCCGCGACCGTTCCGGCTCCTGCCGTTCCTGGCGCCGGGTGAGCACGCTTTCCTTGACACTTCCAGACTCTCAAATATACACTAGCTGGTTTCGAGCGTCAAGGACGCCGGCCCAGCTGCCCATGCATTTGTCCCGCGAATACGTGGCCTACATGGCCAAGCAACTCTTGAAGCGGCTTGCCCAGGCCAAAACCATTCAGTTCGAGCAGCCCGACTACGTCACCGAGGTCGTTTCGCAGGTCATGCTCGACGAGCTCTCGATCGAGGACCGCATCAACGACGAGGTGCGCAAAATCCTCGAGCAGCATGGCGACGAGATGAAGCGCATGGGCGCTTCCTACGAAGAAATGTTCAAGAAAGTGAAGAAGCAGCTCGTGCGCGAGCGGAAAGTGATCCTGTAATCGTCACGCTCCTTTCGCACTCATGAAACTGACTCGGGAAAAAGTCATCCAGCTTTCGCACCGCATCATGGCGGCCGTGGAGGAGCTCGACGAAGTCGAAATCTTCGACGAGCCCAACACCATCCGCCAGGAGATCGTCAAGGTGCTCAACGACCTTCTGCACGAGGAAGAAAAGATCGACGAAACGGTGCGCACGCGCATCACCTCCCAAAAGCGCACCATCCCGGAAGGCGGGGCGGAGTGGGACATTCTCTACAGAAAGTACTATACAGATGAACTCCGCAAACTCGGGATCGCTCTCCCGCTTCCGCCGCGAACCTGACGGCCTGCCGCGAAAAACAAAGGGCAGCCGTACCGCTCTGGCTGCCCCCAAGCCTCAGAAATCTTATTGAAACCCTGCTTAGTCGCGCCGCCGCAGAACCGGCGGTTTATCCTCTCCGTCGTCCTTGCTTTGTCCCTGCGTCCCGGAGTCGGCGGTGGTCGTATCGGTCGCCTCGCGTTTACGCAGTGTCGGCCCTTCCTTCTTGTCCTTCTTCTTCAGGGTCATAATGGATTGCAGGCGCGCCTTCACGTCGTCGAATTCGGAAGTCGAGACAAGGTACTGCTCCCGCTTAGGCAGGATCTCCTTGATCTCCTTTTCCGAGTTCACAATCCGGTCGGGCGTCGGCGGATGGCTGGAGAAAGCCGTGGGCACGGCGCCGGGGCTGCGGCGATCCTGCTCGATGATCTTCCCGAAGAAGGTCACGTAAGCGCTGGGGTCGTACCCGGCCTTATACATGTACTGCAGCCCCAGCATGTCGGCCTCGGCTTCGGCGGAGCGACTGAACTTCAAGAAGGCAATCGGAATCCCGAAGTTCAGCGCCTGCGACGCGCCGATATACACCGGGTAAGACATGGGCACGAAGATGAGCGGGATCATCAGGTATTGCAGCAGGCTCGCCTTGGTCATCTGCGAGGCCCAGTGACGCGCCGCGGCGTGAGCGATTTCGTGCGCCACAACGCCCGCCACCTGCGCCTCCTCGTCGGCGGCGAGCAGCAGCCCGCTGTTGACATAGAGGAACCCGCCTGGCAAGGCGAAGGCATTGAGCGAAGGGTCGTCGATGACCTTGACGGTCAGCGGGATCGTCAGGTCGGAATTCCGCGCGATGTTCTGCGCCAGGCGGTTAACGAATTCATTCACCACCGGGTCGGTGACCATCTTCGCCGTATGGTCGATTTCGGTCGAGTACTGCTTACCGTAGGCGATTTCCTTTTCCTGCGAAATAATGCTGCGGTGCGCCACCTTCCGGTCGCCGATGGCGTTCACATCTTTCTTCTTGTCTCCGCCACCCGCCAACAACAAGGTGCTGTTGGCGTTCATCAGCAGGGCCACCAATAACACAGCAATGTGACGGGATGGTTTCATGGATTCGCTCCTCGCACCGCTTCTTTTCCCATTATAGTCCTAGATGCGCGCACCGCAAGCCGGGTTTCCAGCCGGGAATCGCTTGTGTAGCGCCGCCCGGAACTTGTCCCGATGTTCTTGATCGGGAGGACGGCATGCCAGGCTGAAGCCCGGCACTAGTTTTCGGCCTGCGCGGTTCGCTTCCCCCAGCGACCATACATACCTTTGGAGTTGCCGGGAGGGCTCGAAGGTTGTCTGGACGAGTTCTTGGCCGCAGGGTGCGAGAGCTGCGGCAACTCCTTCGATTCCAATGGCTTGAGGTCGCCACGGGAACGGCTATTGACTCCGCGCTCCGGGGCGGATAGATTAGCACCTTCGGTTTTCCGTCGAATTCGAGGCCGAAATCACAGAATTCCATCAAGTCGTCAATCCAACCCAGGGGGCGTGACCTGTGGCCGTGCCATCGATCCAGTTAGGCCAGCTTTGGAAGCTCAACGAATCCGGTGACACCTGGCTGGTCACCAAAGTCTATTCGGAAGTCTTCGCCTCCTTTGCCGTCCTCCGTAAAGTTGGGGGCGGGGAGGCCGACGTGCGCCGCGTCAAGGTGGATAAGAGCGCGGGCGGCGTCACCCTGCCCGGCTTTACCTTCGCCCAGGAGGAATCGCAGGCGTTCTAGCATTGTCACCCTGAGCCCTTCGCCTGTTATCCTGATCCCGCTCTGAGCGGGAGAAGGATCTGCAGTTGGCGCTCGGGATGAACTCCGCGAAGGATCTGCAGTTGCACCGACCAGAATGAAAATGCAGATTCTTCGCTGCGCTCCGACAAGTCGGAGCTGGCTCAGAATGACAGCGCCCCTGTCCTTCGAGCTCTGCCGCCCATGTTTACCGCCCTCCTCGAATTTCTCGCCCGATTCATCATCGCGGTCATCACCCGCACCGGCTACGCGGGCATCGTCGCGCTCATGGCCATCGAGTCGGCGTGCATTCCGCTGCCCTCGGAAGTCATCATGCCGTTTTCCGGCTACCTGGTCTCGGTGGGCCGCTTTGAGCTGATCTGGGTGGCGGTGGCCGGAGCCGCGGGATGTAACCTGGGGTCGCTGGTGGCCTACTACGTCGGCTCGTGGGGCGGGCGGCCGCTGGTCGAGCGCTACGGCCGCTACGCGCTCATCACCCGCCACGACCTTGAAATGGCCGACCGGTTCTTCGCCCGCTACGGCGACTGGGCGGTCTTCATCGCCCGCCTGCTGCCGGTGATCCGGACCTTCATCGCCCTCCCCGCCGGCATTGCCCGCATGAACGTCCTCCGCTTTCACGTTTTCACCTTCCTCGGATCGCTGCCCTGGTGTTACGCGCTCGCCTACATCGGGCTGCGGCTGGGAGAAAAGTGGCCTACGCTGCGCGACTACTTTCACCAGTTCGACACCGTCATCGGAATCGCGCTGGTGGCGGGGGCCGTCTGGTTCGTCCACAACCGCTGGAAGAATCGTTTGCGGGCGGGGGAATAGCTGTCGGCAATCAGCTATCAGGTTTCAGCAGACAGACGTGGGTTTTAGGGGCTGGCTACAATCCCTAACAACTCAGCACAAACATCCCACGATTAACCCATTCTTAACCCAAGCGCCTGTATCCTACTGATTCCAAACCACCTGGTGGGTTAATGGAATTTTTCAACAGTTCCTTTATTTTCAACAATATACATTAGATTGTTTAACCCAAGAGTCCGCAAACTATTCATTCTAAGCACCCTGGTGGGTTAAAGGTTTCCCCATATATCGCTCACTACCGCTTTCTACCCAACTGGCGGCGTCGCGCTGACTGTACGAACAGGAGCAACCGCGTTTTGCTCTCGATTTGCCGGTCGAGGGCCTGATCCTGTTGCAGGAGCGAGTGCCAGAGCTCGTCGGCCGGGACAAGCGCCGCTCGCTTGAGCGCCTCAAGAGGAGGAACGTGCTCCTTGAGGAAGGCGGCGTACTTGGCGCCCAGAATCACCTTTTCCTCTTCCAGGGCGCCGAGCAAGGTTTCCCGCACGCTCTCCAGGGACTGGCGGTCGAGCCGTGCCGCGCGCTCTTCGCCGGGCTCCTCGCCCGGCGGCGAGGCGGTGGAGTCGCCGTCCGCGGCCTCGGCCGGAGCGGGCTCCGGCGCCAGGGGCTGCGGCGTGTAGCCGCGCTTGAGGAGCATACGGTAGTTTGCCAGAATCCCCGCCCCGCGCATCGACGGGCAGGGGCCGTAGATCGTTTTGAGCACCCTCTCGCCCTCGCCGGAGACGACCCCCAACCTCACGTCTTCGCGCACGACCGACAACATGCGGGAGATCTGGCGGAATTTGGCCGGGGAGTCTTCCATCTGCATGTATCCGGCGGCGACGGCGAGTGGCGCGGGGTGGTCGCTGTGCTCGAGCGTCAACTCGAGTTGATGCTCGCGGCGCTCGCGAGCCAGCTTCTCCCAATTCTTCCGGACCAGGCCCGCCTGCGCATCCTGGTTGGCGCGCTTGCGGGCGTGCAGCCGCGCCAACTCTTCCACCAGCAGACGCTCGGCGGCGTCGGCGGGCCGGAACGCTTCCGCCAGGTCACGGTACAGTCGTTCCGCCGGAAGGGCCGGGTTGGGTGCGGTCACGCGGCGCCGGCTTCCGGCAACGCGCCGCTTGCCTTGCTCGGTGCGCGGGCCGGTGGACTTCCGGGCGTTGCGGCGGTTGGCCGCCAGCCGCGCGGGGGTCATGGGGAATCGAACGGACATGGGAATAACCTCCTTCGGGGCGTCTCCCCTCGGGGAGAAGAGATGAGCTAGGGATGTCACCGCGTTCCCCTACGCGTCTCGCCTTGTTCGAGGCAAGCTGTCGAGGTTGGCGATGACAAGCACCATAGACCTATATACTTTGCCTTATCACATAGGCTATGATTTGTCAAGAGGGCGTTTTGTCCGAATTCGAGAGGGGAGGTTGTCGTGTCATTCCGAGCCTTTCGCTCTGATCCTGAGCGAAGCGAGGGATCTTCTTCATTTCGCGCTCGCGGTTATTCCGGCGAGGAATCTCGCCCTGGAAACGAAGGCACTGCGAGATTCCTCGTCGTCCCGATGCGCTTCATCGGGACTCCTCGGAATGACGCGGCAGGTGGCCACCCTCAGGTAGCGCTTGCTCGCTCATCGACTGGTCAAATGGACTTCACCGGCATCTCAACGATGTCGTCCACGCGGGCGACTTCGCGGGTGAGGAACGGCTCGCCATAGCGCACGCCGATCATCAGGCCGAAATGCCGCGCCAGGGAGCCGACGCGCTCGCGCACGTCGCGCCCGGAGGGGAAGAGGTTCTGCATGTCCTTGGGCGGGGAGAACTGCGAGGAGTAGCAGAAAATGGCCTTCAGCTTCTTGTCGAGCTGGGCGGTGATGTCAACGACGAAGGTGGGCCGCAGGGAGGGCACGTAGAGCGTGGCGTAGATGATCTTGTGCGGGCGGTGCGGGCGGCCTTCCAGCGGCGCCTTGGCGAGCCCCGCCAAAAAGCAAGCCTCGTAGCCGATGCGCCCGGTGGTGTAATGGTCGGGGTGGCGGCCCTCCCAGTAGGGCAGGATCACCGTGCGCGGGCGCAGGTCGCGGATCTTCTGCGCGATCTTGAGCTTGTATTCGCGCCGGTTTTCGATCCCGGCGTCGGGCAGGCCGAGGTTTTCGCGGTGCGCGAGGCCCATGACCTTCGAGGCCTTGGCGGCCTCGCGGTCGCGTAGCAGGGCGTTGCCGCGCGTGCCTGATTCGCCCGCCGTCAGATCGAGAATGCCCGCCTTGTACCCCGCCTCCACCATTTTGATCACCGTACCGCCACAGGTCAGTTCGGTGTCGTCGGGATGAGCCACGACCGATAATACATCCAGGGTCATTTGTCCTCCCTTTGACGGATTGAAGATTGAAAATTGAAAATTGCAAATTGCCCCCTAGCGTGGGCGCGTGTTTGCAGTTCGTCGCGAAGCTGTCATGATCGCCACGATTTCCCGCGCTTCTTTGATCAGGTCCTGCAACCGGCCCTCTTTGACCAAGCGCGATTCCGCCAATATTTCGAGCCAGTACAGCGTCTCATCAGCCTCTTCTTCTGCAATGGCAAGCTTGGCTGCGAAGGTCGCCCGCGATTGGGCTCGGCACGCAGCCCGGTAATTGGCTCCCACTGAAGTGGCCGACCGGACGATCTGATTGGCAACTGTGCGCCCTGCGGGATCGTGTGGCAGCATGCGCGCGAGTCGAATCACACGCAGCGCCAGACCTTTTGTCCTTGTTTTAAGCTCTTCAGGAGTCATGGGGCTTCCAATTTTCAATTATCAATTTTCAATTTTCAATCAAGGTATCGATTTCCCTCCGTCCACCGCAAACACCTGCCCGGTAATGAACTCGGCGCTGGTCGCGAGGAAGAGGACGAGATTGGCGATATCTTCGGGGCGGCCGGCGCGTTTCAAGGGCGTGGTGCGCAGAACATCTTCGGACCAGGGAGTACGCTTTTCGTTCGGGAACTCGATGGTGCCCGGCGCGATGCTGTTCACCAGAATATGCGGCGCGAGCGCGCGGGCCAGACACCGCGTCACCATGATGGCTCCGGCCTTCGACGCGCAATAGTGCGCGTATCCGGCCCAGGCTTCGAGGCCTCCCAGCGACGAGATGTTGATGATTCGTCCGCGCTTTTGGCGAACCATGATGCGCGCCGCGGCCTGCGCGCAGAAAAACGTTCCCTTCAAATTGATGCCGAGGATGCGGTCCCACTCCTTTTCGGTGAGCTCGTCCCATGGCGCGCGAAAGAAGATCCCGGCGTTGTTCACCAGGATATCGAGTTGGCGGAACCGCTTCTCGACGGCGCGGAACATGGCGCGGACTTGCGACGGACTGGAGACGTCAGCGCGGATCGCCAGCGCTTCAACGCCAAGCTGCTTGATCTCGCGCGCGGTTGCCAGCGCTTCGCGGCGTGACTGATGGTAATTCACCACGACGTTTGCGCCGGCGCGCGCCAGGGCGAGCGCGATCACGCGCCCCATGCGCCGGCCCGCGCCCGTAACCAGCGCGATTTGCCCCTGCAGCGGGTGGGTTTCCATCTCATCTCTGATGGTACATGGAATTTGTGATTTGTGAATTGTGATTTGTGATTTGAGAACCCTGGCGCACGCGAGGGTCAGCGCGATACGGTGTCATGCTGAGCGCGGCGAAGAATCCGCAGGGCGTCACAAACTACTACAGATCCTTCGTCGTCCCGATAAAGTGCATCGGGACGCCTCAGGATGACACCTCCTAAATCACAAATCCCAAATCCCAAATTACAAATCCTTCATGCGTCGTCCCGATAATGTGCATCGGGACGCCTCAGGATGACGCCTCTTAAATCACAAATCACAATTCACAAATCACAAATCACAAATCCCTGATGTTTTCGAGGAGTTGCCTGAGGCGCATCAGCGGGACGGGCGCGCCACCAAATCGCAGGGCGTTATAGAGGCGCGTGAATTCCAGCACCGGCGGGCTGAGCCGGGTGCCGAGGAACGACATCGCAAACTCGCGCGGGGTCTGCGACGGGGGCTTGCGGAATCCTTTCCTGCTCAGGGTCTTGAGGAATCGCGAATAAGTCAGCGTAGCCTCCTGCGGACGCAGGGCGCGGTCGCCGCGGCGGAACGTCCACGCCCAGAGGAAACGCAGTTCGGCGATGGAGCCGCTTTTTTCCGAGATGACCAGTCCGGCGAGAATCGCCAGCATGATGAGCAGGACGAGGAGCTTGTGGGACATCAGCCAGCCTTCCACTTGATAGGCGAGGCGAATGGTTTCGCGCTGGAAACGGCGTATACGGCGCTGGAAATCCTGTTGAAACTGGCGCGAATCTCTCTCCACCTCGCGGGCCAGCCGCACTTGGTGCGCGAAATCATAGTTGATGACCCACTCGCTCCAGAACAATGCCGCGGCGTCGATGTAATCGTCGAACACGCCTGGCACGACCGGGTTGGGGTCGGCGGGCGTCGGGTCGAACGCAACCCAGCCATAAGCGGGGAAGTACACTTCCACCCAGCTGTGCGCGTCGCGCCCGCGGACAATGAAATCCTTTCCGACGCGGTTGTACGTGCCGGTCTGAAAGCCGTTGACGAGTCGCGAGGGGATTTCCTGCGTGCGCAGCATCACGGCCATGGCGGCGGCAAAGTATTCGCAAAAGCCCGTCCGGGCTTTGAACAGAAAAGTCCCGATGGGGTCCGTCGACTCAATTCCCGCAGGGTCGAGCGAGTAGGTGAAATTCGTGCGCAGATAGCGTTCGATCGCCAGCGCGCGGTCGTAATTGTTGGTTGCCGACGCCGTCACCTGCTTCGCCAGGTCGGCGACGCGGGGGTCGGTTTCAGGCAGGGCGAGATACACGCGCCGCATGTCCACGGAATAGTCCGTTCCGGCGCGCCGCAATTCCTCCGGGGAAGGAACGCCGACGTCAGAGAGGACTTCGTAGCTGAAGGGCGCATACCCGTGCGAGGGGTAATGGAGCGACTCCGTCTGGTCCTGCGTGATGGTGCGGACGCGCCCGATGATTTCCCGGGGGACGGCGGCGGCAAAGATCACGTCGGTGGTGACGGGAGAGAGAAGCACGCGGTAGCGCAACGGGCGCGAGCGGCGGTTCTGCCAACCCTCGGCCGGAGGGATCAGGAAGCGCTGGAACGACGCGGGCAGAATAGCCCGCTGCTCTGTGTTGTCGTTATACCAGTTCTTTCCGTCGAAGCTGTTGAGGCCCACGCCGCGCCACTTCGCGCCCTGATAGGCGCGCGGCTCGCCTTCGACCATCACCCGCATTACCACCAGGTTGGAGCGCAGAATCTTGCGGATGTCGCCCAGGTTCACGGTCCCGGAGAAGCCCGTAACGTTCTGCTGCTCCATGCCCAGCCCGGTCAGATAGCCGGTGCGGTAGCGGGGAATTACGAAAAAGAGAATGGCGGCGAGGACTACGATGCCGGCGGCCAGTCCCACCGTCGCGGTGCTCAGCGCCCGCTCGATGGCCGAGCGGTTCTGCAGCGGAGTCCGGTAGGGCCCTTCGGGAGCGCGCGCCGCCAGCTCCGCCGAGCGCTTGATTTCGTAACTGATGAAGGTCGAAATGGCGAACAAGACGTAAAAGGTGAAACAAACCAGATAGGTTGTTCCTACCGTCAGCACCGCGCCCGAGAGCATCATCATGAAGGAGAGCGTGGCCAGGTAAGCGTAATCGCGATACGTGCGCGCCGAAAAAACTTTGATCACGACGGTGAACAAAACCAGGTGGACCGTGGCCGCGAGCATGTTGTCCATCAAGGTCGGGCCGATGGAGAAGATGAGGAAGTCGAGGGCAAAGAAGAAGATGTAGAAGATCGACAGGCGGGTAACCATGCGAGGCGACAAGGAATAATCAACCTCGCGGAAATAGCTCCAGAGTCTGATCGCCAGCGCCACGAAGACCACGACGATGGAAATCAGGTCGAGCTTGCCGGTGGTGACGACGGTGAGAAACGCCGTGGAAAGCGTCAGGAGCAGGGAAGTCTCGAAATAGCGCTGGACACTGATGTGCTTCTGGCTGGAGGCCGATTCGGTGATGTCCGGCGCGAGGGTCTTGGCCATGGATTTTCAATTCTAATCGAATGGATGGAAAAATGCTTCGAGCCCTCACCCGGTCGCCTACGGCGACCACCCTCTCCCCGGGGGAGAGGGCTGTGATCCAAGTTGTTGTTACGACCCTCCCCCGGCGGGGGAGGGTGGCGATCCGTCAGCTGACGGAGAGCCGGGTGAGGGGGAATCGCCGGAAGAAGCGTCGGCCCGTTGTGGAGTTACCGCCCTTTCTTGAGCACCGCGACCTGCCCGGCGTGGTACAGGTCGTGCTGGATGACCCCGTGCAGCATGACATAGAAAGTATAGCTCTGCCCCAGAACGGCTTCTTTCAGCTGTTCGTCGCTCATCGCGGCGATCGTATCGCGAAGCTCGTGGTTACCGCGTTCCAGCCGGGTCAGGGTCTCCTGCCAGGCGGCTTCGCTGCTGTCGTTGACGGCGGGCCAATCCTGCTCCGGCGAAAGACCGTTGATGACTTCCCCGCGGATTCTTCTCCGGACGACGCCTTCCCAGACCGCGACGTGATTGACGATCTCCCAGATGGAGTGCGCGCCGGCGAGAGGCTTGGCGAAGGCTTGCTGGCTGGTGACATCGCCGAGGAGATCCCACAGCGCCGGCCCGTGCCAGGCGTAACCCTCGAAGGCGCGGCGGAACTGATCAACGATCCGTTTGACTTCACTCATCGATGGTTACTCCTTCCGGAGGTGTGTCGCGATTTTGCGCGCCAGTTGAGAAACGGCGGCGGTGTGCAATTTCGAAACCGGGAACCAGCGCGGTGCGCCGTCGGCAAACCCTCCGGTGAATTCTACAGGATGCAAGGCCACCCGGATCGACCGAAATGTAATTCCGTGGCGCAGCTCGCCGAGCGGCGGGCGGATCTCCAGCCTCCCTTTCAGAAGCGTTCGCAGTTTTTCCTCAAGCCGGGTCCGCGCCTCGTCGCTCGACGCGCCGAAAGCGGAAGGGAAGTTCCATAAGTCGGGAGTCAATCCTTCATCAAGTCCGCGAACCATGACGACCTTATTTTGCCGCGTAACTACCCCCGCTGCCAGGTAGTGAAGTTCGGCCGCCCGGCGCGGGCGCGGCGTGGGATAGGATTCAGGGGCTCGGAGGAAGTACGCCCGGCAGCAGCCCCGCAGCGGGCAAGCGTCACAGTGCGGCGCGGTCGGCAGGCAGATCGTCTGGCCGAGTTCCATCAGCGCCTGGTTGAAATTCCCCGGTTGCCGGCGCGAAATCAGGCTGGCCAAGTGACTCTCGACGGCGTGCCGGAAGGCGGGTTGATGCAGGTTCCCTCGCAGGGCCAGCAGCCGCGCGACGACCCGCGCCACGTTACCGTCGAGAACCGGAAAGGGAAGGTTGTAGGCGATGCTCAGGACGGCGCTGGCGGTGTAGCGGCCGACACCGGGCAGTGTCCTGGCCTGCTCGAAGTCGCGCGGAAATCGCCCCTCGAAACGCTCGACAAGGGCTTGTGCCGCCTGGTGGAGGTGGCGCGCCCGGCGGTAATAACCCAGCCCTGACCAGAGTTCGAGCACGCGCTCGAGCGGCGCCGCAGCCAGTTTTCTTACGCCCGGGAAGGCGCGAAGGAAGCGGCGATAGTACGGAATGACCGTCGCGACCTGGGTCTGCTGGAGCATGACCTCCGATACCCAGACCGCGTACGGGGACGCCTTCCCGCGCCAGGGGAGGGGGCGGGCATGGCGGCGAAACCATGCAAGAAGCAACCGGCGGAATTTGTGATTTGTGAACTGTGATTTGTGATTTACAGGCTGATTGCCCTTTCGCATTCTTCCAAGGCCCAACTCAGGGTCGCGATCTTTTTCCCCGCGAAGCGAGGCAGCGCCTCATTATCTTTGTTCTTAAATCACAAATCACAATTCACAAATCACCCATCCTGATTATTCCAGGACGAAATCCGTCGAGTGCACGGGGGAGGCGTGTCCGGCGGCGTCCCGGGCTCTCACCTCCAGCTTGTAGTTCCCGGCCTGGAGCTGATCCATTTGCACAAACACGCCGACCGGAATGACCGGATTCCCCTGCTGGATAAACTCCTCCAGAGGAATTGTGTTCGAGGAATACACGGGTTGGTTCGTCTTCCGGTCGACAATGCTATAGAGGACCCCCACGCGTGGCGGATTGCCGCCCAGGAGCAGGGGTTCGTAGACCTCCAGGTACATGCCCACCTTGTCGCCTTTTTTGAACCGGTTATTGGAGGAAGGGGTCAGCTCGATTCCTTTCACCACCAGGGGCGTGCGTTCTTCGAGCAAGGCGGCGTCCAGGCTGGCGGTCAGTTGTGAGACGGGTTGCAGATTGTTGCTGAGCGCCACGCCGCTGATGTGGAATTGCTTGCCGTCGAAAGGCTCGATCACCAAAGGCGTCTCGAACTTCCCGAATTTCTGATTCCCCGTGCCCAGCACCACCTTGAGTTTGTATTTGCCGGGAGCCACGTTGAATGAGTTTTGGTACGAGAAGGCTCCCTTGGTGAAATCCTTCAACTCGCCCTTCTCCATGTCCAGGTTGACGGTATCGCTGAAGCGCGCGGCCACCCCGCCGTCTTCCCGATAGGCAACGCCCAAAAGGTTGACCTTGGAGTGGAACTTTCCTTTTTCCTTTTCGAAAGGCAGCATCTGGGCGGGAACTTCCAGCGCCAGGTTGACGCGCGCCAGGTTCGCCTCAGTGTAGAAATAGGGCACGTTAAGTGAAACCGGGATCTCGCCCGGCTGCGCGGACGAGGCCTGCTCCTCGAGCACCTTGCCTTCCGGCTTGCCCGCCAGCAGGTCGGCGCTCCGCACGTCGCAATAGCCACTGCGGAAGCGCACCTTCACGCCCTTGCGTTCCACTTTGACCTGGATGGTGTGGCACCCGCCCTCCAGGGTTCGCTGGGGAGGCGTATACCCGAGGATGTAGTTCTCATCCAGTTCTTCGATGATGCGGTTGAGGCCTTGCACAAAATCGTTGGTGTTGAAAATGGTGAAGCCGCCGGTCCCCGACGCGAGTTGCTGCAGAACCTGCTGGTTGGTGGAAATATTCTCCATCAGCGGGGGAAGGATGGAGCGCTGCTGATAGATATCCGTGCTGCGATAGGGATTGTTGGGGTCGAAGGGGCTTCGAGATGTATTTCCAGTAGACCCACCGCGCGTCCCGCCGCCGAAACCGCCGCCGCGCGCGCCGCCGCCGGTCGTTCCGCCTCCGGTGGCGCCTCCGCCACGTGCGCCTCCTCCGCCTCCCGTACCTCCGCCGGTCGTACCACCTCCGCCGCCCGTGCTACCGCCGCCCGTACCGCCTCCGCCGCGAGCGCCTCCGCCTCCCCCGCCCGTGCCTCCGCCACCCGTGCCTCCCCCACCGCCCCCGCCCGGCCGCTGGGCAAGGCGCTGGGAAAGGACCAGGAATTCGGAAGCCAGAAGGCCATCCTCATGGGGGAAGGGTGATTCATCGAGGCTGGCGCCCGGAGGCAGCCCCGGGAACCCCTGCTGCTGACGCGTGGGGTCCATCATATCCGGTGCCGTGGGCGAGGTCAGGCCACCCAGGCCGCGAACATCAACCGGATAGATAGCGATGTTGGCTTTGTTCGCCGCGTCAATGGTCGCGGTCAGCTCCGACTGCCTCTCGGGAGTCAGCGGGAAGCCGCCCGAGAACAGAATCAGGGTCTTCCGCCCCGGAACGCCGCGCAGCGTTTTGGCCAGGTTCCGGATGGCCAGCAGTTCGCTACGAGCCGCGAAATCCGACCGCACCTGGACGATATTGGGAGCCCCCATCCGGGCGATTTCGGTTGTCTGCCCCAGCTCATTGGACTGGACAGAGGAGAATTTGATGCCGCCCACCGCGCGTTTCAGGGCTCCCGCGTCGGCCGTAAAATTCTGAGTAATGCGCGAGACTCCAGTAAAATCGATCACGGCAATCTGCCGGTCCTTGGAGGCGCCCTTCTCCACAAACTGCGCGGCCGCCTGGCGTGCCCGGGTCTGATCGCTGGGACTCATCGTGGCGTTGTCAAAGAACAGGACCAGATAGCGGGCTTGATTGGGAGCCTGAGGCGCGCCGGGCTCGGTCCCCTTTGAAAAGGTCGTAATCGTCTGTTCTTGGTTGTCCTCGAAAACCTTGAATTCGCTCTGCGCGAGGTCGCGGACGTAATTGTCCTTCTTGTCCATTGCCACCACGTCGACCAGAACGAGATTGGTTTCCGTCCGGATGACACCCGGCGCGGTTGGCGCGCCTTGCGCCGCAGATCCGCCCTGTTGAGGAGCCTGCGCGTGAGCGGCCCAAATCCCGCCGAGCATACTCAGAGCGCCCAAAAGCGAGAAGATCCTTCTATGAATCATAAAGCACCTGCTTAATATGGAATTTCAATCGTGCGATTAATGGCGGTCAGTTGCGCTCCCTCGGCGTCGCGGACGACCTGGCGGACCATGTAGGTGCCGGGGTGGACGTCGAAG
Organism: Terriglobia bacterium; assembly: GCA_041946825.1. GTDB lineage: Bacteria > Acidobacteriota > Terriglobia > UBA7540 > UBA7540 > CAZTHM01. The sequence goes on from JBHGBD010000001.1 coordinate 604,189, forward strand.
CTGAGCTTGGCCGTCACGCCGGAACGGAGGAGCCTTTCCAGGCTGGCGTCCAGCAGTTGCAGATGGAGCCGTTTTTCCTTCCCGGTCACGTATTTTCCGTCTCGGTCGAAGAGGGCCGCGACAATCGTCAGGCTGTTCAGGTTCCGTCCACCCTCTTTGCGAAACTGCACGAAGTGCAGGTCGAGGCGCGTGAGCACCGAGAGCTTGACGTCGGCGTCGTTGGTTTTGAAGAACTGTGTCTGCATTTCGATGGGCAGCTCGTGCAATTCGTCGCGCGAGAAGACCGCCTGCTCGATCTCTTCCTTGGCCTGCGAGGCCGGGTCGACGGGTTTGGCAGGCGCAAAGTAGCCGCTGCGCGCCTGCACGGAGAACTTCTCCTTGGTGTTAAGAGCGACTTTCAGGTTGTGAAATCGTCCGTCCAGTTTCAGGTTCTGCGGCGAGAAACCTAAAACGTAATACAGCTCCGGCAGGGCTCCGACTCTTCGGAATCCCTCCTGGAGGTCGTTGCTGTTGTGGAAGAACACCCCCCCCGTATCGAAGGCGAGATTGCGGAGGACTTCGGCGGCAACTTCCATCCGCCGGAGCTGAATCTGCTGTTTCTTGCCGATCAGGTCCACGCGGCGCGGCAGGACCGAGACGTTCTGGCTGGCGTCGCCAAAGGGGACCGGCGCGTAGAGGCCCTTGGCGTCGAGGGTGTTGATGACGACGTTCGAGCGCAGCGCCCGCTCGATCACCTCGTTGACCCGCGTCTCCTCGGTCTGCATGAGAAACCCGGGAGAGGCCAGAACAATCGTCCTCTGGCCGGGCATCACCGCCAGCCGACGCACCACCGTGTCCAGGCTGCGTAAGGCGTAAACCGTCTCGGTCTGATAGGAGTTCGCGGCGCCGACGGCATCGCCTTCCGCGTGACTGCGCGCGAGGGCCATCGCCTCGGTCTCGCTCATGCCACGGTTTTCATAGTAACAGCGGTAGGCTTCCTCGGTGGCGATGTCTATCGCGAACGGGTCATGCTGGTAGACCATCTGATAGGCCTGATAGTCGAGGATGTCCGGGCAAGCATGATCCCGCCTGGGAACGATCGACCGCGGCCGAATCCTCATCAGGGCTTCGTGCAGCTTGGCCCGGTCGTCGGTAAAGTCCAGGGTCCGCTCGCCGGAGGAGGTGAAGATTCCCACGCGGTCGCCCGGCTGCAAGGCGGTCTCCAGGTAGTGATCGGCGGCCAACTGAGTACGCGACAGATCTTCGAAAAGGATATGGACGTCGTCAAAAAAAATTGCCAGGAAGCGCTCCGCCGTGGTGGGTTCGGCGAACTCGTCCTCGGCCGATTCAGAGTCTGGAGTCTCGGTTTTTTTTCTCGCCTGTTCCTCCAGCTTCGCGGAGGGGATTTCGACGGAGAAGTGGGAAATCACCTGCGGCTTGCCATTGTCCAACAGGCGGAAATCGTCTTTCTGGAGGTTGGGGATAGGCTTGCCGTTCCCGTCGCGCACCACGGCGCGAACCAGGACCAGATTCCGCTCAACCTGCACTTTGAAAGTGGATTCGTGCTCCTCGCTGGTAAGTTCAGGGGTGGGCTTCTCCTGCGCGAAGGTGCCTGGAACTCCCGCCCCTAACGTGAGGCAGGCGGCGGTCAGGCCGAAGTCAAGAATGGCTCCGACAATGCGCAGTCGCGGCCTGAGGAGAGATGTAATCAACACCGTTAATCCAGAAGAAGCAACTATTGTTTGCGCCTTGCTGGCTGCTCCAATAAACGCCAAACCTCCCCTAACTTTTGAGTTCCTGTGGCGCTAGTATCCCGCCCGGATAGGGGGAAGTCAAGAAACGTTTTCGCCCCGCAACTTGATTTGGACGCGCCAATCTGCAATGCTGCTGGGCTTCAGCTATCAGCCATCAGCCATCAGTAATCAGCCCGCGTGTCGGTCTTGCTTGCTGGGCGGTGAAAGCTGAGGGCTGAGAGCTGATAACTGGTAACTGGCAACTGATAACTAGCAACTGAGGGATACCCGTGGCCTACCAAGACCTGCGCGAGTTTGTTGCAAGACTCGATCGCGAAAACCAGGTGAAGCGAATCTCAGCCGAGGTCGATGTCGATCTCGAAATCACCGAGATCACCGACCGCGTCTCGAAAGCCGGGGGCCCGGCGCTGCTCTTCGAGAAGCCGCGCTCGGCCAAGGACGGCGTCACGTATTCGATGCCGCTGCTCATCAACGCGCTGGGTTCGAAGCGCCGCCTCGAGCTGGCCCTGGAAGTGAACTCCGTCGAGGACGTGGCGCACCGCATCGAAGACCTGCTGGAAATGAAGCCGCCCGAAGGCTTCTTCGACAAGATGAAGCTGCTGCCCAAGATTTCCGAGCTTGGCTCGTTCTTCCCAAAAACCGTAAAAGGGGGGCCCGTCAAGGAAGTGATCGAGAAGGACAATTTGTCGCTGGCGCGCCTGCCCATCATGAAGTGTTGGCCGCTGGACGGGGGCAGATTCATCACCTGGCCGATGGTCGTCACCCGCAGCCCCAAAACCGGACGCCGCAACGTGGGCTGCTATCGCATGCAGGTTTACGACGAGCGCACCACGGGGATGCATTGGCAGATTCATAAGGGCGGCGCCGAGCATTTTAGATGGGTTGAACGCTTGCGTTCACCAGGAGAAGCCGGTCAGGGGAAGGCGGGGCGAATGGAAGTTGCCGTGGCCATTGGCGCCGATCCCGTCACCATGCTGGCGGGCGTTTTACCGCTTCCCGAGGACCTTGACGAATTCCTTTTTGCCGGCTTCCTGCGCCAGGAAGCGGTCGAGCTCATCAAGTGCGAGACGGTGGACCTCGAAGTCCCCGCCAACGCCGAAATCGTCCTCGAAGGCTACGTGGACCTCGACGATATCCGCACCGAGGGCCCCTTTGGCGATCACACCGGCTATTACTCGCTCGAAGACAAATTCCCGGCGTTCCACATCACCTGCATGACGCGCCGCAAGGACCCTATCTACGTCTCCACCATCGTCGGCCCGCCGCCCATGGAAGACTACTGGATGGGCTACGCCGTCGAGCGCCTCTTCCTGCCGCTGATGAAGAAGCAGCTTCCCGAAGTCGTGGACATGCGCTTGCCCGCCGAAGGCATCTTCCACAATCTGATGATTGTCTCGATCCGCAAGAGTTATCCCGGCCACGCGCGCAAGCTGATGAACGCCATCTGGGGACTGCCGGGCGCCATGTTTACCAAGTGCATCTTGGTGGTGGACCATGACGTCGACGTGCACAACCTGCGCGAAGTCGCCTGGAAAGCTTTCAATCACATCGACCCCGAGCGCGATATCCAGTTCACGCTCGGCCCCGTCGACCAGCTTGAGCACGCCTCGCGATTGCCCAACTTCGGCTCCAAGATGGGCGTCGACGCCACCCACAAATGGCCCTCCGAAGGCTTTAGTCGCCCTTGGCCGGACGAAATCAAAATGGACCCGGAAGTGAAAAAGAAAGTGGACGAACTGTGGAAGAGCTTGGGTTTGGGTGCTGCGGGCTAGGGGCCGGGCCGCACGGTCGTGCGCCCGACTTGTCATTCTGAGCGCCAGCGAAGAATCTACTATTCGGTTTTGTCCCCGAGCAACCGCAGACCCTTCGCGAGCGCTCAAGGTGACAATGCAAGACAGACTCGAGATCACCAATCTTGCGATGTCCCGCCTAGGTCAAGACGACTTAGAAAATTCGTGGAAATCAAAAAGCCCGTCACCCCGAAACGCGCCACTATGGCGGGAAACCAAGGCTAACACCTTGCCGTTGAGACCGGCAAGGTTAACATCATGCAACCGGCCCGAAGTGCGTTCATCTGAGCAGAATGGAACATACAACGGCGGGAGTGGGCTCGGTGGCTCTTTGTCACTGTGCCAGAGGTAGAACGCAGTGTGAAAGAACTCGTTTACTCGCAAATCTCCTGAAGGGCTCGGGGAAAGCCCATGGAATTCAGCGTCTTCCGTAGCTTTCTTCAGTTCGTGAAAGCGTCGGCTAGAGTCTGAGGAAGGTGCTGAAACCTTCCATGTCGCGATAGAAGGGGTGATTTCAAGTGCGCTCGGTCTAAACGCTAGACCGAACCAGTAAATTAGCTCTCCCCTCTTGATTGGACGGCACTCAAAAGGGTGAGTTCTGGTGTTCCCCTTAGTTTTTGTCGTTACATGTCCTGAGCAATAATCGCTTTCAAGTGTGATGTGGTCAACGACGCCAAGATTACTATTTTGATCCGTTTGCCTTCCAGCGTCCTTCACCGTGCGCCATTCGCAAATTGTGCGTTGGGTAAGACCTGGGAAAAACAGCGTCCTGCCTGCCACAGTTCTGCACAAACTTCCCAAAATGTACTCTCTTTTCCACCACGCGGCTTTCCAAAGCAGAATGCCTAGCATGCCTTGTCGTTGGGGCCTTGCGGAGAAGAAGAGATAATTCACTTTACCGACGGGTCGTCCTGAATCTGGACAATTAAATTTGACGAGGTCAATGAATGGTCTGAACAGCGACGATTCCGTCGAAGTTGTTCTACCTCTTCCATATGGAAACCGTCTGGTTAGTTCGATGGAATCGTATTGCTGATCTCTTTGGGCGGACTGAGTTTCCATAGGCGAATTATGCCACGGGGGCGCGGGTGGCGCATCCCGATACAAGACCTCGGGAGAAGTCCCCCCGCGCTTCTTGCGAGCGGGTAGCGGGTACCGCGGACCTGTAGTTTAGGTCCGCGGCATTTTGCCAACCCGATCCGTACAACCCGCAGACCTTGAGAAGCAGGTGTGCGCTACAATCTGGATTCCCGCTTGCGCGGAAATGACGGCGCGAGCCCGGCCCTCTCCCGGCGCGCGGGGAGAGGGTGTCCCGATTAAATCGGGGCGGGTGAGGGGGCCCTTCCACTTCAGGACACCAAACAAAACGCATCGGCACAAGCGGTGCTCGGGGCCGCCGGTCATCGACCGGCGCTACGGGGTTCGGCCCTTCGCATGCGCAGGGCCAGGTCCATCGAGTAGGCTGGCGTCCTGAGAACCAGTTTCGCGCCGGCATGCGTGAGACTCTCGGTATGTTTCACGGCGCCGGTGGCGGGGTCGATCCACTCCAGTTTGTAACTGCCTGCAGGGATGGTATTGAAGGTGATCTCGTCCTCATAGCTGCCCGGCGTCCCAACCCAAAAGCATCCGTTCTTCAGCGTGCCGTGGAAGATGTAGAAGGCGTACTGCTTGCCGTTTTCGCCCATAGCGCTCGAGACGGTTCCGGACGGGGCGCTGAAATCGGCAATCCTCGACATGCGCACGTAGTCAAAGCTGTTCATGAAATCCCGCAGGACTTTAATCTGCGGGACGATTCCGTGGTGCGTGTCGGAGGCGCCGGTCTCCTGCCCGCGGTAGTACTCCCCGTTCAGGTTGATGTGGCCCGCGCCGCCGCCCACCATGAATTCCCACTCTTCCAGCCGGACGCTATCCACATCCTTGTAGCCGTTGTCCAGCTTGAGCGCGTTGTACCAAGCGGTCTCGACCACGACGATGGGTTTGTTCCAGACGTAGTCGCCGGCGAGCGCCTGCTCGGCGTAGGTGATGTATTCGGTCGGCAGCCACTGATTCCAGCTCTCGCTGGAGAGCGTCGGTGACGCGCCGCCGCGGACCGTCTGGCCCAGCAGATGCTTTTTCGGCAGCTTGCTTTCCGCGGCGAGATACGCGTCCTTCAGCGCTACGATCCAGGGCACCACATTCGTTCCCTTCGGCGTCCAGAGTTCGGGTTCGTCGCAAATATCAAAAATGACGTTGTCGTAGGCGTTGAGTTCCGTTGTGACCTTGGCCACGTAGACCTTCTGGCGTTCGAGGACGTCGGCGTTCCGAGGGTCGGTGGTCGAGAACAGCCAGAAATCTTTTCCTTCATAATGCCCCACGTTATTGACGTTGTTCTGGTGGAATAGGGGCATGACCGGCCAACTGACATCGTACATCTGGTTGAAGAAAGCGACCTCGACGATGATGTCCTTCTTCCGGGCCAGCTCGACGAAAGCCTTGAGGCGGGCGAAATACTCGGGATTCCACTTGTCGAGGTCATATTTGTATGCTGGCTGGCCGCGCTCGGCGAGGTCGGGATGCGCGCCGGTTTGCGTGGATTTCGCCCAGGGAAGAATCTGGCGGCCGGGCAATGGCCCCAGGGGATTGCCTTCGAGGAACTCGTCGGGCACCTCAAAGTACCCGCCGGGATAGATGCGCGTCAGGTTCATGCCGTTCGCTGCCATGTAGTCCAGGAACTTGACGTAATCAAAGTCCCGGTCGATGACCGCGCCATAGTGATGGTCGGAGGAAATCAGCAGAACCGGCTTTCCTTTGTATTGGAAATAGTGCGGATTGGCGGGATACACGCTAACCGGCTGAGCAAAGGATGCCGCCGGGACCAGGAGAGCAAACAGAACGGCACCGAGCAAGCGTTGAGCGGCGAGCCTCGTGCCACATCGGGTGTAGGTCATGGTTCCCTCGCAAGGATTGATGAGTCGCCGGGGACGTCGCGTTTCCGCTCTCCGGCCGCGCGCAAGTATACATGAACGTACGACATCACAGCGGCCGAGATATCTCAAGCTGCAGGTAGCCGTCCTCGCGGGGATTACTCGGACGGTTTTCGAAATTCCGCGAGCTGATGTTTGAGGTCGGTAATTTCCTGTTGGAGCGATGCGACTTGATTCTCCAGGCGAGTGAGGCGCTCCGAGTCAGGCGAGGCGTAACCCGTTGCGGCTTCCGTTGGGGCTTCGGGTATCCACGCTTCGCTATCGCCCGCGAGCAGGTGCGCGTACCGCGCCTCTTTGGTGCCGGGCTGGCGCGGCAGTATTTTCGCAAGCGGAGGCTGCCGACTTATCAGATGTTGGAGCGCTGAGTGCACGGCCTCCAAGTCGTCGAAGCGGTGTAAGCGTTCGCCGCGGCCGCGCAGTTCGCCCGGCGTCTGCGGACCTCGAAGCATCAGCACGCACAGCACGGCGATTTCGGGCCGCGTGAAATTGAAAACTTCCTGGAGCCGATGCTCGTACTTGGTCACGCGGCTGTCGGCGCCGCTTGCGGCTCCTGCCAGGCCTTTTTCGTTCAGGCTGGTCAGCGCGTCGCGCACCGCGTCCTCGTCCAGATTCATCACCGGATGGCGATTGGATTTCTGGTTGCAGGCGTTCACCAATGCATTGAGCGAGAGGGGATAATAATCCGGCGTGGTGATTTCTTTCTCGACCAGCGCGCCCAGAACCCTGACCTCAGTTTCGTTCAGAAGGATGTCCACGAGTTGGAATGATACCGCAACCAGGGCGGGGCAGGCAGAACTCAAATTCCAGAATTCATCAAGGCAGAATTCTGCCTGCCGAAGGCGAGCACGACTACGCCGGGGCCTGGAACAGGTTGGTTTCGATTTTGAAATCCTGTCCGGGAAGCAGGTTCACCTCCGTGCGGAAGGGTCTGTAGCCCGGCAGGGCGATCTCGATTTGATGTTTCCCCGGGCCGACCAGCAGGGCTTGCCCGGGGCCGTCAAATTCATCCACGTGTCCTGCGAAGACTCCGTCCACGAAGACTCCGGCGCGGTTCGGGCTGACGCGGAGTTTGACGGTTGCGGTCTGGTCGGGATAGACGGCCTTGGGGTCCCGGTCCATCAGTACCTTGATGGTGTACCGCTCGCCGGGCTGGAGGGAGAATTTATACGGGACATCGATGTACCCGCTCTGGCGAAAGACGACTTCGTGCTCGCCGGGCATCAGCAGGAGCTTCTTCGATCCCTTCAGCTCGCCCAGATAGCCGACGTATTGACCGTCGATCCAAACACCTGCCAGCTTCTCGGCCTTGGTCCATCCTTCGAATCGCACTTCACCCAGGATCTTGTTCCCGGCGTGAACGCCAAACCCCGTTCCCAGAATTAAACCAACGGCAAAGCCAACCCTGAGCAACGTATTTCGGATCGTCATAACGTCACCTCGCATCCCGCCGATTATGAGAGTGAGAGCTGGTCTCGTTTTGCAAGTGTTCCAGCGGGCAGTCGCACCGTGCATAAGTGCAGGTGCCTTACCAAACTCTCCTTCGGGCGGATTTACTCTCGGGGAATCAATCGGTTGCGGGAGGCGGATGGCCCCAGCCCGCGGCCTTTCGCGAAGATATTCTACACACCACGCGTATAACCTTTACAGTCACCACGCCTGGCGATGGCTTGCGAATTCTTTCGCTCTCGACGCGCCCGGTCAAGGTGAGAGAGAATGAGCCGACCGCTGGTCGCCGTCAGCGACTCAGCGGGAGGAGGGACGAACCATGGCTACGCGATCAGGAAAGGGGGAAGGGAGTCGCGCGACATCTCCTCGCCGCGGACGATTGACCGCCAGCGGCGCCGTGCGGTTCCTCAAGCTTTACAAAGAGGCTTGGGAGACGCGCAACGCCGACCTCGCCGCCAGCCTCTTCACCCGCGACGCGCATTACTGGGAGAATCCCTTCGGTCCGCCCATCGTCGGCCGCGAAGCGATCCGCGCCTACTGGGTCGCCGCGACGGAGAAACAGAAAGACATCCAGTTCTCGGTGCGGGATTCCTTCTTCCAGAAATTCGCGTTGGCGATCGATTGGAGATGTCTCTACACGTCCTTGCCGAGCGGCGAGCACCGGGAACTGGCGGGCATCATGATCGCCGACTTCTACGGCGGCCAGGTGCGGACTTTCCGCGAGTGTTGGCTGAGAAGGAATGTGTAGCAGAAGTGCGGAAGTAGGATGTCGGAAGTAGGAAGCAGGCACGGAGGACGAGGGACAAAGGACAAAGGACTACTGCTTCTCGAACGCCCCGATTGATGGATTCTTTCCTTCAGGCAGGGGATTTCCCCAGAAGTCGCGTCCGCCATTCTCGGGAATGGGGACTCCCGCGCGAATGCAGGGTGAACCGGCCTTCAGCTTGTAGCCTTCCAGAGAATCGAATCCGTTCTTGCCGCTGCCTGGACTGAGAAGCAGGGGATCGCGCTTTATGGCGCGAGGATCACCGGGCGGGTCAACGTGCCGCCCGAAGTACACGTTGTTCTCGAAATTGACGTTCTTGCTTTGCGCAAACCCCGGCGCGATTTCGTAAGACCCGTCCATGTTGCGGCCGGTTCCGTGGCTGTAGCGAGCGGTTCCGGCGGCATAGAAGATGTTGTTGGCGACGTAAATGCCGTCTGCCCAGCCGTGATAATCGGTAAAGAGCAACAGCGGCAGATCCATTCCACGCCCGATAAAGAAAACATTGTTGTAGATGCGCGCGTCCTTGATGGGCCCGGTAATGTGGAAGGTTCGAGCCGCGTCGTTCTGGCTGATGTTGTAGCGGACGATGGTCTTGCGGTTGCCGACGCTCGCGGGCGCCTTCCAGTCGCCGTCATCGCAGATCAGCATAAAGCCGCCTTCGTTATCGTGGGTGTAGTTGTACTGAAAAATCGTGTTGTCGCAGTTCCCGTCGGAGTCAAACGCCTGGCCGTCGCGTGTCCCCTGGACGCCGCTGACTTCGTTAAACTGGAAGACGGAGTTGTCGCAACTCCACGGCCAGATTCCCGCCGAATAATCCGGCGCGCGCCGGTTGGCGCCGCTCAGGCGATTGCGCTCCACCAGAACACCGTCGCAGCCCCAGGGTTTGATTCCGTCGCCGCCGATGTCTTCCAGCACGTTATCGCGAATCACCACGTTCAAACTCGGAAACCAGTCGGTGCGGTCCGAGTGCTCGCTGTAACCGCAGATGCCGTTGCGGTCCGTGCGCAGTAAATGGCACTGCTCGATCAGCAGCCCGTTAAATCGGCTGCGGGTCTTCTTCCCACCGTTTTCCCAGACGATGCCCTGACCTTCAGCGCGGCCCTTCTTCACCATCCCATTCACGTCGTGAACGAATAGATTCTTTAATTGAATGTGGCGCATCTCGCCGAAATCCCACGCCGCCACGCGCGCGCCGTAACGATACCCTCGCTGCACCATACCCTGGTTCGTTAGCTCGAGATTGTTCACCTCCCAGAATTCCTGGTTCTCGAGCAGCAGAGCCTCGTGGTACTTCCCATCGGCGTCGATGCGCGGCTTCTCACCCTCGCCGTACTTGTCAACGATGATGGGCGCGCCTTCTTTCCCCGAACCCCACGGGGCGAGGTGGCCCGAAAAACGGCTTCCGGCCTTGAGCAAAATCTTGTCGCCCGGCGCGAACAGAACGCTGTTGGCTCGGTCGAGAGTCTTCCAGGCATTTTCCGGTGTCGTGCCGTCGCGCTGATCATCTCCGCGCTCGCTGTCGAGGTAGTAGGTCGAGTTGCCCGGCGAGCGCGTCAAGCTTCTTTCAGCTTTTCGCTCGGGGATTTGACCCTTGATGAGGGCATTGATGCCCATCAGCAGCCCCAAACACACAACGATCCCCAGCGGGATGTAATAACGTGGTCGCATATTCACAACCTTCGGGAGGGTTCGGGTCTTGCGTCCTTATAAGCCAATGACATCGCGGAGTCAAGCAAGGAGCGTGACTCGCGGGGTCGGGTGCCAGCCGTGCCCCAGACACCGGCCGGCAGGGAGCCGTAGCCGGCTTTCCCGATTTTTCCCCACTGGACGCTATCAGGTTGCATCCTAGTATAATAGTTGAAGAGCATCGAGCCGCGAGCAGCCTTCACGCGGCTTAATGCGACATGGGCTGAGGGCGAAATCAAACCGGAGGATAAAGCGTGAAACACCTTGCGCGTATCTATCTCCTGGGAGTGGCAGCGCTCCTGCTTTCCACTGCCGTGTGGGCTGATACCCTGGAGTTCAAAAACGGCCGGGTCATCGAAGGAAAGTTTCTGGGCGGCACGCAGGAAACCTTGCGCTTCCAGTATCAGGGCCAAATCCAGGTATTTCGGGTAACGGATCTTCTGGCACTGACTTTCGGAGGAACGACCGGCTCGCTGCCACCTGCTCCCACTCCACCCGGACCGGCGCCGGCTACCTCCCCAACGCCAGCCACTCCAGCGGCATCCGCCGCGCCCGTGGCGGTGACCGCGCCCGCCTCGCCCGTCAGTTCTGTGGTGGTCCCCGCAGGCACTTATTTGCGGGTTCGAATGATTGACAGCGTCGATTCGAGCCGAAATAGCGTCGGTGACCGCTTTGCCGCGAGCTTGGATGAAGACCTGGTTGCCGGGGATGTCGTCGTGGCGCGCAAAGGGACGGAAATCTATGGACGGCTAGCGCAAGCGAAGGAATCGGGTCAGATTACCGGAACCAGCCAGTTGCGGCTTGAGTTGACGGAGATCCTCATTAACGGCGTGGCTCAGCCGATGGTCACCGGAGAGTACGAGGCGACGGGCGAATCGCGAACGAAGGATACCGCCCGCAAGGCCGGAGGCGGAGCGGCGCTGGGAGCCATCATCGGCGCCATCGCTGGTGGCGGGAAGGGCGCGGCGATCGGCGCGGGAGTGGGTGCCGGCGCGGGGACTGCGGTCCAGGTCATGACCCACGGCGAACAGGTCCGCGTCCCGAGCGAAACTCTGCTCGAATTCCGCCTCGAACAACCGCTGACCGTGCGCGTGGCGCCGGCTGCCGGGAAATGACCGTCAATTGCGCTCTTGATGGGACCGAATCCCACAATGGCGTAACCGCGGTTTGACATAGCGCCGGGGGCGACATGTTAATCAAGATTCCGAGGGGCTGGGAGATCCCGGAACGTCTGGTGACGCCGGAAGAGGTTTACTTGAACCGGCGCAGGTTTCTGTCGCGCGCTGGAACCGCCGCGTTGGCGGGCGCGGGAACTCTGATTCTTCCCGGAGCCAGCCGGCTCTTGGGCGCAACCGAACAGTATCAGCCTCTCGACCTTCCGCGCTTGACCGCGCCTCGCAATCCGGAATACAAGACCGACCGCCCCATCAGTTCCGAGCGGGCCGGGACCGGCTACAACAACTATTACGAATTCACCCAGGCCAAGGACCAGGTCTGGAAAGTGGCGCGCGACTTCAAGCCGCGGCCCTGGCAAATCGAATTCAAGGGACACATCGAGAAGCCGTTCAAGATCGACGTGGACGAACTCATCAAGAAGATGACCCTCGAGGAGCGCGTCTACCGCCATCGCTGCGTCGAGCGTTGGGTGGTGATCGTCCCTTGGATCGGGTTCCCGATGAAGAAACTGGTGGATTTTGCCGCTCCCACCTCGAAGGCTCGATACGTCCGCATGGTCAGCTTTTTCCGGCCAGGACAAGCTCCCGGCCAGCGCGGTCAGAGCCCCGATTGGGATGCGCTGTGGCCCTACCACGAAGGCTTGACGATGCAGGAAGCCACCAACGAATTGGCATTCATAGTGGTCGGAGTCTACGGCAAAATCCTGCCCAATCAGAACGGCGCCCCGATCCGCATCCACCTGCCGTGGAAATATGGCTTGAAGAGCATCAAGGCGATTACGCGCTTCGAGTTTGTGGAGAAGGAGCCGCCGACTTTCTGGCACGAGGCCGTGCCCAGCGAATACGATTTCGAATCCAACGTAAATCCCAACAAGCCTCACCCGCGCTGGTCGCAGGCTAAAGAACAGATTGTCGAAACTGGAGAGGTCGTTCCCACCAAGCTCTATAACGGTTACGAGAAGTACGTCTCGCACCTGTATTCGTAGAGGCGGCTTCATGCCGCCATTTGGCGAGGTAAACTCGCCTCTACACACTCCTTGCAATTTCATTCCGACAGGTCTAGTTTGAAGCCGAAGAGCGGATCCGTGCTGGACAAAATGTCCTTCCCTCGCGGACGAAAGGACTGAGCCATGGACTCCATTATTGCTCTCGAGATTGTCACCGTCATCGCTGCCTGGACCGTTGTAGGTTACGCCATCTGGAAATGGGGTCCAGGACTGCGGAAACGTTCGGTGACTTGCCCCACCAGGAAGCGCACGGCCCGCGTTCTCGCCGACCAACGCGAAGCGGAGTTCGGCTGCCTGCGCGTCGCTGACGTCGAAGAGTGTTCTTTGATCCCAGGCAGACAGTTGGAGTGCGGGAAGGAATGCCTAACCAGGCTATAGTAGCTGCTGCAAGACCTTCCGCAAGTATCGTCAGGGCACGACTTTAGTCGTGCTGATAGAGGTGGGAGAAAGAGCAGGCTTTAGCCCCTGAGGTGCCTGGTTGGCCGTCAGCGGCTGAAGCCTCTGCCGTGAAGACATCGGTTCGGCCCCGATAAATCGGGGCCCTGACAAGGGATTAAGCCGGGATTTGCAACAGCTTCTAGTTCGCGCCGCGTTTGAGTCGGCTTGCCGACGCGAATCGCAGGCGCGGTAGTCGGCGCGACACGAGTTTCGCCCCCTTCACAGGGGCCGAAGCGCGTCGGAGGCAAAAGAAAAAGGCGGCCTTACGGCCGCCTCGCAGAGTCCTGAATCACAGATCTTCCCATGATTATCTGCTTGTCCCGCTCTGCCCACCGAACTCCAGCTTTTCTTTCACCCCTGCCGGACGAATCTCCATCAGCACGGCAAGGGGCCCCGCTCGATTCACACTTACCTCGGTATGGGAATTCTTCTCCGTCTCGTTGACCGTTTTCGCCTGTGTCCGTCCAACCTCCTTTCCGTCTTTGTAGAACACAACCTCAGGCGATGGCGAACTCGGGTCATATTGGATCTTGTAGGAACCCGGGTCCAGCGTAAGAGAATCCCCTAATCTGGCTTTCTCGTTGATGTCAATCGTTGTGGATTTCATGGAGGATTTGTGGAATCCCCAGGAACGTGCAGAAGTAACGCCTGCAGTGACCAGCAAAGCAAGCACTGCCCCAAGTGCGGACTTCGAAAGGCCCGTCGTCATGGTCGACTCTACCTCCTTATTGGACATTTTGTCGTTCATTGGGGTTAGACGAAGACGCAGGGCGTGGGGGTTGCCAGAGGGCCGCCTGCCCGGCGAATTACCAGTTGAGGCGCAGGGAAAACTGAATCTGCCTGGAATTCTGCGCCGAGCTGATGCGGCCAAAATTTGATGTCCCGAAAATGAGCCCGGGACGGTCGAAGTTCGGATGGTTGGTAAGGTTGAAGAAGTCGGTGCGGAAGACGAGGTTCGTGCGCTCCGTGAGGCGCGCGTGGCGCTCCAGGCTCACATCCCAGTTCTTGAAGTCGGGTCCCGTAATGACGTTTCTGCCTTCGTTGCCGGGGATACTGAAGGCGCCCGCGGCGTCGAAGAAAAGCGGCGGGGTCTGGAATGCGTCGATATTGAACCAGCGTTCAGGAGTGCGCTGATTCATTCCCCAGTTGGGGTCGAAGAGGAGATCCGGCCGGTCCGTGCCGTTTGATTGCGTCCCGCTGAGCGCGGTGGGAAGAACGGCCGTCATTGGCTGCCCCGTCTGGAGGGTGAGGATATTGGCCAGTTGCCAATCGCCGAGGGCTTTTGCGGCCCAGCCATCGCGTGCCCAGCGCCGGCCCGCGCCGAACGGTAACGCCCAGGTGCTGGAGAGGACGAAGCGTTGGCGAACGTCGAAGTCGGAAAGCCCGCGCTCGGCGTTCAAATTGTAATTATCCTGAGGCTGATTCGTGCCGTTCAAGCCTGACGCGGTATCAATGGACTTGCCCACGGTATATCCCGCAACCAACGAAACTCCCTTGGTGAACCGGCGCTCGAGCCGCGCGATGAGGGCGTGATAATTCGAATTGACGTCCGTCGCCCGGACGAACTGGTTCGACCCCGGCTGCGGATGATACCCGCGGCGCTCGCCGGGCAAGTTGGGGACGCCCTGGTTCTGAAGCGCTCGGCGAGGCAGCTTGTGTGCCGCCGTGCCCGCGTAGCTCAAAGAGAATCCTGTCGTGGGGGTGAGCAGATGGTCGAGCGAGAGCGTCCACTCGTAGGCATAGCCGTTGCGGATATCGGGAGGCGACGAAACGGCGACCGGCGGCGAATTCCCCAACTGGTACGCGAGTCCGTAGCTCAATATGGGCGGCGCCCAACTCTGCCCGCAGGCGCCGGGTCCGAAGAACCGGCAGAGGTCGAGGCCGAAGAGGAATTCCGTGATGGGGGCGCTCAAGCGCGTTTCGGCGGCGTAATCGAGTTCGCCGAGGGAATTGAATACTCCGACGCCTCCCCGCAGCGACGTTGTTCCTCGGCCTGTGAGGTCGTAAGCAAATCCCAGGCGCGGCGCCCAGCCGGACCAGTCAGGCCGCAGCAGGGAAGCGGGCAAGCCGGCCTGTTGCGAGGTCATGAATTGCAGCCCGAATTGCTGCTGCAGGTTTTGAACGAGGGGATCGGAGAGAAGTCCTTCCGCCTGCCCGCGCTCGTTGCGCACGATGTAGCGCGTGGCGTCGGTGGGATCGAGAATCGACGCGCGACCGTCAGCGTTGGCAGGCGGGGTGAAGAATTCCTGGCGCAGGCCGTAAGTGAGTGTCAGCCGCCGCGTAACGCGGTAGTCGTCAGAGAAGTAGAGCCCCAGGTAGTTCAACCGGTCGTTGCCGCCGGAATTCCCCGCCTGGGCGAAGGAGAGGAACGGCCGGCCCAGCAGAAAATCCGCGAAGGCGTTGCCTGACACCGATCCGAACCCGTCGCTGAACGAAAAGATGCCCTGGCCGAAATCCTCGACGAGATAAAACAGCCGCAGGCGGCGGACGTCCGCGCCGAACTTCAATGTGTGATTGCCTTTCACCCATACCAGATTATCGGTGAATTGAAATGTGTGGTTCTTGCGAATGAAGGGCTGGAAGATGTCGCTGTCGCCCATGTCGGCGTAACCGGGAACGTTGATGGCCGGGATGCCGCGGTTCGTCGCCCCGGGCGCGCGCTCGATGCCGAGGGCGCCGAGGAAATTGCTGTTGATGTTTTCCGCCTCCTTGGTGCCGAGAAAATAGGCGTAGCCGAAACGGAAATCGTTGATGAGAGTGGGGCGGAACACCGAGGTCAGGCCCAGGGCAAAATTTCTGCCGCGGTCGTCTTTGTTGGTTCCGAAGCCCGGCGGCGCGGGCGGGTTCTGCGCGAAGGTGTTGGGGACGAACGGGAAGAGCTGCGCGCCGTCGAAGAGCAGAAATCGCCCGAACAACTGGTGTTGTTCGTTCAATTGATGGTCGAGGCGAACCAGAAACTGGTCGGTCGTCACGCTGCGCAGTCCGACGTTGATGTTGTTATTGTTTCCCGGCGGCGCGTCGGGCTGATTCGGAAAAGGGACGCGATCCAGAACCGCGCGCGAAAGGGGATTGATTTCCGATTCCGGAATCATGTTCCCATCAAATGGCTGTCCGGTGGAGGGATTGATGATGGCCGGGAAGGGAAGTCCGGTGAGCGGATTGATCCCGGAGAAATCCCCGCTGCGCAGCGCCGCCGAGGGGAGAAGGGTCGTGTTGGTGACGCTCTGATGGATTCGCAAGCCTTCGTAGTTGGCAAAGAAGAACGTGCGGTCGCGCTGGAGCGGCCCGCCGGCGCTGGCTCCAAACTGGTTTTGACGGAAGGGCGGAATCGGCCGGCCCGGATCGTCAAAGAAGTTTCGCGAATCCAGGGCGCTGTTGCGAAGGAATTCGTAGGCGGTCCCGGAAAATCGGTTCGAGCCGGAGCGCGAGGCGATATTGACCTGCGCGCCCGAGGTCAGTCCCTGGTCGGCGGAGTAGGAACTCTCCACCACGCGGAATTCGCGAATTGCGTCGATGGAGGGATTCACCGTCAGGCTGTAAGCGAACGGCTCCATCAGGGTAATGCCGTCGAGTGAGAAGTTGTTCCGCTCGGAGCGCTGGCCATTGACGGAAAATCCGATGCCTTGCGCGGCGGTGTTGAATTGCTGGCTGGAGCCATTGGGATAGGCGGGCACGGCGCCCGCGGCGAGCAGAGTCAATTGCGACCATTGCCGGCCATTGAGCGGCAACAAACTGACGCGCTGGTTGTCAATTTCGTCGCCGATGGCGGGTGTGGCGGTCTGAATGAGTGGCGGCTGGGCATCCACGCGAAGGGTGGTCTGCTCACGCGCAAGTTCAAGCTTCGCGTCCACGCGCGCCGTCTCGCCAACCCGAAGGGTCAACCCGCGCAGGATTTTCGTGGCGAATCCCGATCGCGAAACCTCCAAATCGTAGGCGCCCACAGGGGCCATCGGGAAACTGTAGAAGCCTTCGGAGTCGGTGCGCGCCTCACGGCGCTGCAAGGTGGCAGTGTTGAGGAGCT
The DNA here is from genome assembly GCA_041946825.1 of Terriglobia bacterium. Classification (GTDB taxonomy): domain Bacteria; phylum Acidobacteriota; class Terriglobia; order UBA7540; family UBA7540; genus CAZTHM01. The sequence goes on from JBHGBD010000001.1 coordinate 621,214, forward strand.
CAACTCTCGCGTCCGGAACGGCGGCACCGGAAGGGTCGCTTACATAGCCTTCCAGGTTGCTGCTCCAGTTCTGGGCGCGCAGTGAGAACGGCAGTGCGAGAAAAAGAAACGAAGCAATGAATGAGAAATTGCGCTTGTGATTCGTCAACAAGAGGCTGCCCCTTTTCGGGGCATTGGCGGGGACAGACGAATTTCAACCTGTCATGGATGGACACGTGCCCGCGCGGGCATGCGCCCATCCGCCAGGCGGATTTCCGCCTCGACCTCCTCCCATCCGGACTATACCGTCGGCCCCGGAGTTTCACCGGATCGTGGGAGAAGTGCAGTGAACAGTGAATAGTGAACAGTAGTCAGACCGCGCTTGCTGTACACTGTTCACTCATCACTGTCCACTGTCCTTCGCCCTCGCGGGCTCTACCGCCGATCGGGAATTGGGAAATCGCTTTCCCTCACCCTGCCCCGAAGGTCGTATTCAAATGTCGCCAACAGTCTAGCACTTTGCTGCCCGAGCGCTCAACCTCTCGTCGGAATCTACCGCGCCGGGCAGGAAGTAAGCATCGCACGAGGGGCGGCTTCAGGTGTCGGGGTGGAGTCAAGAAATTGTCAATCTTGCGCGGTCGGCTTGACCCCCACCAGGATGCCCTTATACTCGTAGTTCGCCGGATTTCCACACCATGACGAAACACACTGAGGAGCAGCCAAAATCGCGCCGCGGCGAACCGTGGGCGCTGGGGTCGGTGTTGGGGTATTCCTCGGCGAACATTTTTGATCGCATCGCGGTGGTCCATGCGGACCCGCTGATTGGGCCGTTTCTGCGCGGCCTCCCGAGCCTGGCGCTGGGGATTTTCCTCGTCTGGCGGAACAAGACGTTCGGCCAGTTCCGGCCGGGTTCGGCGCAATTCGCCGGCCGCCGCGCGTTGTTGCCGTTCGTTCTCGCCGGAATTCTCTCCACCATCGGATTGTTCGTTTACTACTTCGCGATTCGGGTGGGGGGAGTCATCATCACGATCCCGGTGCTCGAAACCTACGTTATCTGGGGGACGATGATTGCATGGTTCGTTCTTCACGAGCGTGTCCGGGGGATGACGATGGCGGGCGTCGGTTTCATTGCCATCGGGCTGGCGACGCTTTCGCTCGGCCAGCTCCGCGGCCAGGCGATCTCTCCGCTTTGGTATTGGGCGATTCCGCTGGCGCTGTTCACGGCGCTGACCTACGGTGTCTCAGGAGTATTGTGGCGCGACGGGCAGCTCCGCGGCGCTCACCAGTCCACCGCGATCCTCATGCAATTCACCACCAGCATCGCGGTCGCCATGGTGGGGCTGGCCGCGTTGGGCCGCTGGTCGACGATCGTGACCACGCCAGGGCACGACATTGCGGCACTCCTCAGCAGCGGGGTTCTCTCCGGCATCGTCGGAATCTACTGCATGTTTACCGCGCTGCGCCTGATGGCAGTGGCGCGCGTCTATGCGTTCTCTGCCCTGACGCCGCTGGTGGCGACCCTCTTCGCGCACTTCTTTCTCGGTGAATATCTCAACTTCACTATGCTGGCGGGCGTCCTGCTGGTTTCGGTGGGAGTTGGTCTGACGCAGATTTACGGCCCCAAGGACGAGAGTCAGGCGGGCTAGAGGTGCGGGACGCGGCGAGTTTGAATTTCTGACAGGTGATCCTTCAGTCGGGTCAGGATTTCGTCGTTTTTCCCGTTTTCGAGCTCCTTCTCGATTTCCGCTAATGCGAAGTGGACCACGTCGTGGTGGTGGAGCTCCTTTTCTCCCAGCTGCGTGCTGAAGCGCAGCCAGATCTTGTGCAGCAGCTCGATTTCCTTGGGCGTCAGGCGCGGAGCGTGCGGACCCAGGTAGAAAATCTCTTCGTACCCGCCGGGGGTATAGATTTCCAGCGTGATATGCGGCTTGGGGTCGGGGAGGCGTTCCCAGGCGAGGCCGGCGCGGCGCGCCTCCTCCGTAATCGCCATCTTTGCAGACGTCCCGAGGACCATAGTCGAAGCCTGGAGGTTGTAGGCTGAGCGCAAGATGCCGTCCCAGATTTCATTGGCCGCCGCCACCGCCAGGAAAATTTTCTTTCCTTTCTTTTCTGCCAGGGCGAGCGCTTCGGTAAAGAGCATCTGCTCACGGGCGCTGAAAAGCTGTTCGGGTTCCAGAGGGTGCTCGCCCGAGCCGGCGCGCCGCAGGATGCGGATGTGCAGAACCACGACATCCTGCTGAGCAAGGTTGACCCGGTCGAGAACTGCCGCCAGGTTGTAAAGTGTGTTGAAATCCCGCGCCGGAACCAGGATCGACCCAGGCCGGCAGCCGACGGAGTCGGGAGTGACCTCATCGCCCGGAGCCAGATGGAACTGGTCCATTTCAGACACTTCCGAGCGACGCCGGCGCGTGTAGTGTTCAGACACGGTAAATACGCCGAAGAAGACTAGTGTGAACGTGATGCCGGCGGTCGTGGCAATCTGCTTCGTGAAAAGGTTAACGACTGCGACCGCCAGCAGGGTCAGAGTAATCAGGCCCAGCCCAATGGGGATTTCGTATCGTCCAACCGGCAGATTCAAGGGGACGCGGAATTCTCGCCGCCCTTTCTCCCTGAATCGGAGGACCAAAACTCCGATTCCCTTCATGGCGAAGCTCCACATCAGTCCGAAAGCGTAGCCTTCGCCGAGCAGGATGACGTCCCCGCGGCTCAATATGATGGTTAGAATCTGCAAGATGACCACGAGATTGAGGATCCGATAAGAGGTTCCGTAGCGGGGGTGCGGATGGCGGAACCATTCTGTCAGTACTCCATCTTCAGACATGCGATTAAGAACGCCGTTCGAACCGACAATCGCGGTGTTGATGGCGCCGGAGAGAATCATGATCCCGACAACCACCACGAAAGCGTGGAAGAGCAGTTTCAGGGTGGTGGGTCCCGCGACGTACATCGCCAAGCCGCCAATCAGGTTGTCCTTGTACTGGGCGCGAACGCCGTCGGGAATGATCATCACCGCAAAGAACGACACGAGCGAAGTGAAGACCATGCTGTAAACGAAAATAATGAAGGCTGTCTTCTTGAGGTTGGGGAGTTTGGGGTGCTGGATTTCCCGATAAACCTGGGCAAGGGTTTCCAAGCCGCTCATGGCAAGAACGGAATGGCCGAACGCCACCAGGATTCCCACCACGCCAATCAATTCTGGCAGGCGGCTGGTCCGCAGCCAACCTTCGGCCTCCGGCGAGAAGTGCAGGTTCTCGGGGCGTGGCGCAGGTGGTAATTGGCCACCCTGAACCCAGAGCGTGTACCCGCACCAGCCGATTACCAGAATCACCAGGACGGTGGTGAATTTCATGATGTGAACGGCTTTTTCGCTCGATTCCTCGATCCCTTTCGTGTTTTGCCACCAGAAGTAGAGCGTGACGCAGATGGCAAAGGCCGCCGCAGTAGAATTCACCGGGAACTTGACATTGATATGGGCGAAGTGGAGTGTTTCGTTCAGGAACCCCACCAAGTATTGGCCCGCCGACACCCCGCTGATGGGGCCTGTGAGGATGTAATCAAACATCAAGGCAGAAACGGAAAACTTGGCGAGCGTCCCCCCCATGGCTTCCTTGACTACACGGTAGACGCCGCCGCGCACGAACATGCTGCAGCTTTCCACATACATCTGTGCCACGGCGTAGGCAAAAAGCATCACCGCCAGGATGTACCAGGGCGCCGACTTGCCGATGGCCTGCTCAGCGATGCCGCAGGCGTAAAATGCCGAAGACCCCAAGTCATTGAGGACGATTGCCGCGGCACGCCAGAAGGAAATGAAGGTGAGCATGGCGGTCGTCGCCACCATGACTTGCGGCAAGGCGTTGGTTGTGGTTTTGGGTTGTGTCGGGGAAGGGCTATCCATCGGCGGTTATGAGCGCGGCTTGAGTTAACAGGGCGAAGTCCCTGCGACCAAGCGCGCTCAATGTGACTCCAAACTGAAATATTCTCACACAAGCCAGTTGCGAATGAAAGGGGTTTGTTGTTTTGCCCTGTTCAAGCACAATGGGGGCCGCGGTGTGAGAAGATCGCTGTTGTCCGCGCTGGACGATTTGCATCCAATGAGAGTGGGGTCGCATGATGCGTGGAAAGGTTCGCTTCACACATCGGTTTCTCGCGTGGCCATTCGTTCTGGCGGGAATGTTCATTGGGCTGGCCGGTCAGGTGGCGGGACGCCCACTGGCTGCACCAAATGCGGAGCCGAGTCCGGTTGAAGTCGCGCTCGATCACTATCGAAATTTGGAGCACGATCAGGCGCAGAAACAATTGGAAGCCTGGTTGGCGCAGCATCCCGATGATCTGCGCGCTCTGAATTATCTCGCCACGGTCATTCTGCAAAGAGAATTGTTGCGACGGGAATTGATGGAGTCGCAGGCGTACGGCCCCAAGGGTGAGGCCTATCAGCCCGGAAAACCGACTCTCCCCGCCGGCTTCCAGGAGCAACTCTTTGACATCCTGGGCAAAGCGGAAAATCATGCGGAGATTCGCTTGCGGAAGAATCCTCGCGACGAGGAGGCCCTCTACTGGGCGGGCGCCGCGCATGTCACGCGAGCCATCTTCTATCTCTCGCTGGCAAGATCCGACCTTAAGGCGTTGGGTGAGGCGAAAGAAGCGCGCAACCTTCATGCCCGGCTGCTGGCGGCCAACTCCAATGCCGTTGACGCTTTGCTGGTCATCGGGGTGTACGACTACGTGGTGGGGAAATTGCCGTGGTACTTGAAAGTGGTAGCGTCGATCGCGGGTCATCACGGCGACAAAGACCGAGGGTTGGAGGAGATCCGCCGCGTGAGCGAGCAGGGCCATTGGGCGCGCGAAGATGGCAAGTGGTTTCTCGCCATTCTCTACTTTGGTGAGAAGAGGTATTCGGAGGCGCTCGAACTGCTGCGGGGGCTCTCCGCTTCCTATCCCCGGAATTACCTCCTGCCGCAGGAAATCGCTCGCGCGTACAAATCGCAAGGGGACCTGAAATCCGCCTCTCAGGCCTATGACGCGATGCTCGCGAAGCATGACGACAACGCGCCGGGTTACCGGGGGCTGCCGCTGCCCAAGGTCTTGTATCAGGCGGGCCAGGTGCGCGCGCAGATGGGCGAGTTCGACGAGGCGCTGCGCAGATTCGATCGTGCCGCGAAGCTCAGCGAGAACAACGTCTTCGTGTATCGCTCGGAATTCGAAGCCGCCGGCCTGTGCCTGCGCATGAATCGCCGCGAAGAGGCTCGCCAGCGGTACGAGCGCGTCGTTCAGGCGATTCCCTCGAGTGGCGAAGCCAGGTCCGCGCGCCAGGCTCTGAAAAAGCTCAACGACAGCCCTTCGCCGTCCGTTACGCGAGCCAAGTAGCCATCTTGAGCTGGATTCGACACGGACGTCGCAGCATTCCCGCCGCTCCACAGTTGAGCCACCGCTTTCCTTCGCATACAATACGCTCCGTCATACCGTAGATCCCTCGAGTTGGCCGCGCCGTATTCTCCCGCGCGAATCTCCGAGGTGGCCGGGTGGACGTTGCCTCCGAACTTACACTGCTTGTTGCCGCCAAGCTGATTGTCTATTCGCTCGGCGCGCTGGTGCACCTTTTTCTGATGGTCCTGATCCTTGGCCAGAGGAGATTGCGCCAACTGGAGTGGTTGCTCTTCGCGCTGATGGCGGCGCTGTTCATGTGGAACTCGGGGAATCTGCTGGCCCTTAACGTGGGATTGTTCTATGGCGTCCCACCCAACATCCTTGCGGGGATTTCGCGGCTGATTCCGTTTTTGGGCTTTGTGGCCGCAGCGCCGTTGGTGGTTCACACCCAGGCCGAATACGCCGGGCGAGTTCACCCATGGGGAAGGCCGATGAGGTTTCTCCTTGCAGCCTTCTATCTTCCGGTAATCGTCGCGCCCTGGATGGTCGGAAAGCTGGTCGGCCGTATCGAACTTGAGCCGACGATCGCCCTCGGCGCATTCGCTCGGCCGCTCGTTGTCTGGATGGTCGCAGCGCTTGGGTGCGGCGCGGCGATCGAGTTTCTGCTGCGGGGCGCGGCTCAGGATTCAGGCGCGGTGTGGTTCCCGACTGCACTGGCGGGGCTGCAGGGAGGCCTGGCTTTAGGGATGCTGTGGGAATACCTTCTCCGTCCGCTTCCCATTCAGGGACTCGGCGGCCCGTTCGCAGTCCTGCTGATGCTTGTCGCCGTGACGCCCAGCGCTCTCGTTGGTTACTCGATCTTTCGCCACAAATTCCTCGAACTGCGGGTGCAGAGAAATCTGGTCTACACGATTGCGGCCATGTTCTCGCTGCTCATCTACCTGAACGTCATCCGGCGGCTGAGCGGTTTCCTCGAGGCGCGCAACGTTCTTCCCTCGGCGGTCACCGAGGGGGTGATGATCTTCCTCCTGGTGATCATGCTCGAGCCGATCAAAAAACAGATTGACCGGCTTCTGCATGCGGCGTTTATTTTTGAGTTCGAGCGCGTGCAGCGCCTGTCAGCCGAAATCTACGAGCACGCCAAGCGCACCGGTGACGTCCAGTCGCTACAGAACTTCGTTGCCCAGCGCGTGGCCAGGGAATTGTCGCTGGAGCGGGTCGAGTTGAGACTGGAGCCGGCTGGATACGGTACGCCGGACTCGCAGCCGCCATCCAAAATGCGCCTGTTTCCCATCCATCGCGGCAGCGACGTCATCGCGTCGCTGGCGGTCACACCGGTCACTTCCGACCTTTCCGGAGACCTTGATGCCGCGCTGGAAGTTCTCGCGGAGCGGATGGCGGGGGCGCTGGAGCTTTGCCAGCTCATCGCCGACAAGGTCGAACTCGAACGGGCGCTGGCGCAAAAGGCCCGGCTGGCGTTCCTGGGCGAGATGGCGGCGCGCATCGCTCACAACGTGAAGAATCCCTTGAGTTCCATGAAGACGCTCGTGCAGTTGATGGAGGAAGACACGACTCTGCCGGAACGCGTACGCCGCGACTGCCAGATGGTGATTTCCGAAATTGACCGGCTGAACGGTAATATCTCCCAGGTTCTGCGTTACGCTAAGCCTGCCCGGGACACGGATCGCGCGGTTGACCTGACCGGAGTCGTGGGGCGAGTGCTGAGCCTGGCGCGCGCCGAGGCCGAGCGCCGGAAAGTTTCCCTCGAGTTCGATTCGGCCGCGGGCCCGTGCGCCGTGGAGGGCGGGGAAGAGGCGGCGGGTGATATCGTATCGAATCTGGTCTTTAACGCGCTCCAGGCAAGCCCGGCGGGGGCTCCCGTACGTGTCCGGGTGGCGCGCGAATCGACCTCTCCGGAACATGTGGTCCTGGCCGTCGAGGATCGCGGCCCGGGCATTGCGGCCGAAATGAAGGCGAAGATCTTCCAGCCATTCTTCACCACGCGCCCCGGCGGCACCGGATTAGGGCTGGCGATCGTGGCGCGGCGGGTTGAGGAAATCGGCGGTGCCGTGAACTGCGAATCTCCCTGGGACGGCGGCCAATCCGGAGCGCGGTTCCTGGTGCGTTTCCGGGCTGCGAGCTAGTCAAATTCTAATCTGGCGAATAGGTATGCATTCGATTCTAATCGTTGATGATGACGCGACATCGCGCTACAGCGTCCGGCGTGTTCTGGAAGACCGCTATAAGGTGCTGGAAGCGGACAGCGCGGCCGCGGCGCGGCGCGTTATGAGTGCGGAGAATCCCAAGCTCCTCCTCCTCGACATCGAAATGCCGGCGGAGAGCGGCCTGGATTTCCTGCAGGAACTGAAAAGCGCGGAAGCCTCGCCGGCGGTCATCATGATCACCGCTTACGGGTCGGAAAAAGTCGCCGTCGAAGCGATGAAGCGCGGCGCCTACGACTATCTGCCCAAACCCTTTGAAGTGGACGAGCTCCGCCTGGTGGTTGAGAAAGCTCTCGAGCACCTGGAGCTGACGGAAGAGAACGTTCGGCTCAAGCGGCAACTGACATCCGAAGGGCAGTTCGGCTCGATGATCGGATCGAGTCCGGCGATGCGCGAACTTTTCAACCTGGCGGATCGCGTGGCGGCGGCCGATGTGACAGTGTTGATCCAAGGGGAAAGCGGGACGGGGAAGGAACTCCTGGCGCGGGAAATTCACCGCCGGAGCAATCGCGGTTCGAAACCCTTCGTGGCGCTCAACTGCGCGGCAGTCCCCGAAAACTTGATCGAAAGCGAGTTATTCGGCTACGAAAAAGGCGCGTTCACCGGCGCGACCGCGCAGAAGCGCGGCAAGTGCGAATTGGCTAACGGGGGCACACTCTTTCTGGACGAAGTCGGCGACATGTCGCTCGCGACGCAGGCGCGCCTCCTGCGTGTGCTCGAAACGCGCCGCTTCGAGAGACTGGGCGGAACAATCTCGATTGAGGTTGATGTCCGTGTGCTGAGCGCGACCAACAAGGATCTGGCCGCGGAAATCACCAAGCAGGGTTTTCGCGAGGACCTATACTACCGGCTGCGCGTCGTCCTGCTGAAGTGTCCGCCCTTGCGCGAGCATAAAGAAGATATTCCCCTGCTCGTCGAAGAATTCTGTCGAATCCTCGCGGCCAAGCACCGCCGGGATACGCTTTCGGTATCGCGCGAAGCGCTGGCAATGCTCGTGGCCGCTGATTGGAAGGGTAACGTTCGCCAGCTCAAGAATCTCCTCGAGAGCGCCGTGGTCGTCAGCCGCGACAACGTGGTCCATCCTGAAGACATCGCCCCGGATTTTCTGGCCGGACATTCGCGCCCCGCAGGGGGCGAAGGCGCGGAATCATTCCTCTCCGTCGGCGACTTCCGCGAGGCCAAGCGGCAATTCGAGATTGCCTATATCAAGGGCAAGCTGCGCGAGCACGGAGGGAACATTACGCGCACCGCCGCGGCGATCGGGCTCCACCGGCAGAGTCTCCAGGAGAAGCTACGCGAGCTGGGGATACAAGCTGAGAGGGAGTGAAGAAAATAGAAAGGCAAAAGTCAAAAACCAAGAGCTTCAAGTCGGGGAAGCTCATCGCTCTCTATTCATCGCGCGTGTGTCCTCAACCTGTGCAGGCAGCGGTTGGAGGTGGGGAGTGAAGGTCCTCTGTCTGCCCATTTATAACTTGTGCGCTTTGAATTATGCCCTTGGATGTTCATTCTCTCGCGATCGGAGGATACGAACTATGACTCGTTGGACGGTCCGGATTCTGTGTCTGGCGTTGCTCATCTTTGTTGCGGTCGGGGCGCAAGCCGCGACCAAGAAAAAGATTTTCATGATTACCGACATGGAAGGAGTGTCGGGAATTTTCGATAGCGACCAACAATGCATGCCGTACCAGAGCGCTCGCTGGGAGGAGTCGCACAAACTTCTGACCGGCGAGGTTAACGCCGCCGTCGACGGGCTGTTCGAAGGCGGCGCGACGGAAGTCGTGGTCTGGGATGGCCACGACGCCAGCCGTTCGCTTTCGGTGCTCGACATTAACCCCAAGGCGCGCCTGCTGACGGGTACGCCCGTTCCCTCGACGATGGAGCTGGACGGCACCTACAGCGCCATCATCTTCATCGGCCAGCACGCCATGGCTGGCGCGGAAAAGGGTATTCTGAGCCATTCCTACAGTTCCCAGGGAGTCCAGAACATTTGGGTCAACGGGAAGCCGGTGGGGGAAATTGGCGCGCGGGTGATGTTCGCGGGGTATATGAATGTCCCGGCGATCATGCTTTCCGGCGACACGGCGGCCTGCGCGGAGATCCGCGATCTGGTTGCCGAAGTGGAGTGCGCGGAAGTGAAGTCGGGCGTCAGCCGGACGGCGGGCTACATGCTTCCGCATCCGGTGGCGTGCGCGCTGATCCGCGAGAAGGCCCGCCGGGCGGTCGAGCGCCTGACGGAATTCAAACCGTACAAGCTCGCGGGGCCGGTTGAAGTGAAAGTGGAATTCACTCCACGCGGCACACCCGACATTGAGAGGCGGGATGGAATCGAACGGATCAACGACCGCTTGTGGGTGTTCCGTGGCAAAGACATCGTGGAAGCATGGCTGAAGTACTCGTCATTCTGAACAGAATCGAAACTCGAAATCCGATAAGCAAGCAGGTTTAACTCGAGGAGCGGCCAAAATGTGGCGGGATTGCGGAGCCTGGAAAATGGGCAAGATTGCTGGCAGAGTGGTTTTGGTGGGCCTGTTTCTGACTGCAGGCGCTCGCGGCGCCGACAAAGACCAGCAGGAGGTTCGTACCACGATCCTGAAAGCGATGGAGAACTGGTCGGCGCTCGATGCCGACGCCAACGAGGCCTGCTATACGACCAGCAACACGGCTGTCTTTTTCGATTTCACGCCCATGCGGTACGTCGGCTGGGAGACGTACAAGAATGAAATTAAGAAAGTCCAGGAATCGATTAAGGAATTCAAGATCATCCTCAATGATGATCTGTCCGTGCAAATCGCCGGAAAGGTTGCATGGGCCACAGCCACGTGGAAGATGGATTTCCATTTTAAGGATGGGACCCGGCGCCATCTTGAAGGCCGCCTGACAGAGATTCTGGAAAAGCAGAAGGGTCGGTGGAAAATCGTTCATGAACACGCATCGGTCCCCAGCCCCTGAGGAGATCCAAGGCCGATCTGGCGCGGCAGCCGGCGAGGGGGCGGGCCTGGTTTGACCACGCGAATGAAATCCGCCGTTGGCCTCGCCCCGTGCTTTCTTGTGGCCGCGATACTGTCCTTCGCCGGCCAAGGGAAAGTGCTCCCCGTGGACGAGGCCGCCCAGGACCCTTCCTTTCTTGCATTTCGTCAAGGTCTTGTTGCGGCGGCGCGCAAACACGATCTCCAGTACATCCTGACCATCCTTGATCCCCAAATCGTCAACAGCTTCGGTGGGTCGGAAGGAATCGAGGGATTCAAGGCGATCTGGGAGGTTGATAAACCGCAGACCAAGCTTTGGGATACGCTCATTCTTGTACTGACCCTCGGCGGTTCGCTGAACGTCTCCGATCAGGAGACTTCCTTCTGGGCGCCCTATGTCTATAGCCGCTGGCCAAACGAAGTTGATGCATTTGAATACGGGGCGATCATCGGAACCAACGTCCGGGTTCGAGCCCGTCCTGACCCAGTGGCGCCAGTCGTGGCTACGCTGTCATACGATATCGTGAAGTTCGCGGACCAGTCGTGGCTGCCGGCGGGGGAAGCCGGGGAGAATTCTTGGGTTAAGATCATCACACCCGCTGGCCACGAAGGCTTCGTTTCAAGCCGCTTCGTACGCAGCCCCATCGATTACCGGATCGGTTTCCTCAAGAAAAACGGCAAGTGGACCATCACCTACTTTGTGGCCGGAGATTGATTGTTCGGACGAATCTGACGACGAGGATAGTGGTCACTCCTTAGGGTCCGTCTCAGGCGACTTTGCCTGCCCCGACGGGGCAGGTGGCCGATACGATCAGGTAAAGCGCGCAATCCACGGGATGCGCGGCAACACGAGGAAATAAACAACCAGAAACAACGCAAAGACCAGGAAGGCTTCCATAAGCTGAATTCTATGCTCTCCATGGGTGATTGGCCAGAGACAAAAAGTCGTTACCGACAGCTCGCAAATTGCCGGACTATTTGTCCTCTTTTCCGTCACCACAGCGCCCAGCAGCGGGATATGAAAAACTGTCAACTTTTCTCTTACTCCCTTCCTCTTCCCCCGAAATGAAAAACCGAAACCGCTAGGGTATTGAAAAAAAGGCACCCACGAAAGCTCCTTCGCGCCGGAACGTGAGGGTTCGTTTTCAAGGGAGGACGATTAGGGGTACTTTCCCGGTCCAGTCAGGCAAACCTCTGAACCTGAGATCGACGGTGGCAATCCAAGTCAGCTTGTCGGTCGTGTCTGCTGCGGTACAAGGCGCATCGGTGGGCAGAGTCAGCGTGGCGGTCAGGATGGCTTCTTCGCGAGCCCGAACCCGGCGTCCGGCGGCAAGGATCTCTTCGGTCTGGAAAATAGTTGGTTGCTTGGTGACAGGGGGGCCGTCGTCGGTGAAACTGCTTTCGGTCCTTGGGTGTGCCGATGCGGCGAGGGTCACCGTCGCTTGAATCAGCTCGATTGAGCCGCGGGGTTTCAGCCGGACCGCACAGGTGACCGTATCGCCGCGTCGAAGCATTCCAGGATACAACTTGACTTCAACCGGGCCGAGTTTCGAGGACACGACGGCGGCGCGTACCCAGGTGGTCAGCGCGATGAAGCCGAGAACGGTGAAGAATCCTCCCATGGTGGCCAACAGAATTGACTGGAAGCGGCCGGCCGGGACGAAGATTGGAAGGCTGAGCGGGAAGTGATCCGCCATAAGGTTGGAAAGGCCAAGGAGCAAGCAGGGAACGCCCACGAAGAGCAGTGTCACGCCAAGCAGGGCTCCGAAGATTTGCGAGCAACCGCCGGAGGAGTAGCGCGTTGAGAGATCAGAGGCCTTCTCGAGAGGGGTTTCATCCATGGCCGGCCATCGACGGGATGAGTGCGGCGCGGCTCAAAGCGCCGGCCAGAGCGACTCCCAGATCTTGAATTCGTGATGGTAGCCCGCTTCTTCGGCGCGGGTGAGTTTTCGGCCGGAAGCGAAATCAAGCGTGTCTTCGAAGATTTTGCGTCCCACCTCTTCGACAGTCGCCTTTTTCTCCAGAATGACACCCGCGTCAATGTCGATATCGCCGTTCGTGCGGGCCAATTGTGGATTGGTTCCGATCTTAACAACCGGGCCGAGCGCGCAGCCGATCCCAGTCCCGCGGCCGGTGGTGAAGAGTGCGACCTGCGCGCCGCTCAAGAAGAGTGCCGGAGTCGAAATCTGGTCATAGCCCGGCGTGTAGAGGACGTGGAGCCCTTTGCGATCTCCCAGCCACTCGGCGTATTCCACCAGGCCCTCGACGATGGACGTTCCACCCTTGGCTTTCACTCCGCTCGACTTAAGAAAGATATTGTAGATCCCGCCTTTGATATTTCCGGGCGAGGGGTTCTCCCGGAAATCGTCACCGAACTTTTGAACGTAGGCCTCGTAACGCTTTAAGGCATTCATCAACTTCCGGCCCACCTCGCGTGTCCGGGCCCGCTGGGCAAGATCGACCATCGCCGCGCCCTGGAGTTCGGGGATCTCGGGAAGCAGCACCGCTGCGCCGGCTTTCACGAACAGGTCCGCCGCGACGCCCACAGCAGGGTTGGCTGTGACGCCCGACCAGCGATCGGAGCCGCCGCATTTTGTTCCCACGACGAGCTTTGAGACTGGCACGGGTTGCCGCCGGAATTTATTGGCAACGGGCAGGAGTTCTTCGACGATTCCAAGTCCGCGTTCAACAGTTCGCCGGCTGCCTCCGGATTGCTGGATCGTGAGGTTGACAACCCGCTGGCTGTAATCCGGAACGGCCGTCTGAAAAACGGGCACAGAGCACTCCACGCATGTCTTGCCACAGCCAAGGTCGATGTAAATGGCGGCGCCGAGATTGGGGTGGCGCAGGGTGTTCGCAAGCAGGCGGTTTAGAAGCTCGACCGCGGGCCCATCAGGCATGCCGCATCCCGATTCGTGGACAATGGGAACGACCCCATCCACGTTCGGAAATTTCTCGCGGTTGTAGATTTCACGCATAGCACGGCTGGCGATCTCGCGTGCCTCAGTGGACGAGCACATGCCGGAAGTGACGATTCCGACGAAATTACGAGTGCCAATCGCCCCATCCGGGCGGACGTAGCCGTCGAAAGTCCGTCGGGCGAGGTCACGATCGATCTTTGTTGGCCTGGGATTGTCGCGGTAGTGCACTCGCAGGCGCGGCAGGCGGTTCTTGAGGTTGGATTCGTCAATCGGTTCGCCGGGCGATACGAGGCGCGAGGCGAGGCCAATGGGGTCGCCCAGAGTCACATACGGCTGCCCTTTGCGGACTGCCGCCACCGCGAAACTCTGCCCGCGCAGGGCACGTCCGGAAACCGTGATAACCCGGTTCTGGTATTTCAGCTCCGTCCCTTTCTCAAGAAAATCCGCGGTCACGACGGCGAGGTTGTCTTTCTCGGACCGGATGACGATGGCTACGTCTTCAAGATTTAGCACTCCCATGATTTCCTTCCCCGAATTCCGGGCGGGCGCGCCCTTTTTTCATCAAGGCTCGGCGAAGCCCGCTGTCATCACTACGCCGCACGCCGCCGCTTTCGAAGTTCATCCGCCGCCACAGCAAGCACAATTACCCCGCCGATCAAAACCTGCTGCCAAAAGGGCGAGACGCCGAGGAGATTGCTTCCGTTTGAAATCAGCCCCATGAGGAATGCGCCCGCAATGGTTCCGGTTACGGTGCCTTCGCCGCCCGAAAGGCTCCCTCCGCCAATCACCACCGCCGCGATTACTGCGAGTTCGTATCCTTGTCCGGCGGTGGGTTGGCCCGTCATCAGCCGTGAGGATTCGATCATGCCCGCCAGGCCGGTGAGCGCGCCGCAGAAAACATAGATGGCAATCAAATAGCGGAAAACTGGCACGCCGGAGTAACGTGCTGCCTCCACATTGCTTCCGATAGCGTACGCATAACGCCCCAATCGAGTGTACTTCAAAATAAAACCAGTGAGAACGGCGAGCGCAACAAGAATCGCCAGCGGCACCGGCACGACACGCATGACGTTCCCGTCACCGAGTCGCCCGAAGGAATCAGGGAGGTTTACGACGGGCATCCCGTTGGTGAGGACCAGCGTTAGGCCGCGCGCCGCGCCCATCGTGCCGAGCGTAGCGATGAATGGGCTCACGCGGAGCAATGTGACGAGGCCGGAATTAATCAACCCCCAGGCGGCTCCTGCCAACATCGAGCCCCCAATCGATGGCAAGAGTCCCCACCCGGAGGCCAGTAACGTTGTGCCGCAGATTCCTGCGAACGCCATCACCGACCCCACCGATAGATCGATCCCGCCGGAGATCATAACCAGCGTCATGCCGAGGGCGATGATGTTAATGACTGCCGTCTGCCGGCAGACGCTGGAGAGATTCTGCACGGTCAGAAAATAAGGAGACGCGAGCGACAACACGACGAAGAGTGCGCCGACACTCGCGAAGGGTAGAAGACGCTCCAGCCACTCGCGGCGGGAGGTCGTCACGGTTTCGTCGCTCCTTGGTTGTTCGTCAGTCTGCGCGGTCATGGAAGAACGCGGAATCAAAAGTAGAAGCTCAAAAGGCAAAGGGCAAAGGTTGAAGACAGAGTGCGAGCCCTGCCTTTCCAGGTTGCCTTATTCGACGGGCCCATATTGTGCCGCCTCTTTCTACCTTTTGACTTGGTTTTAACTCTCTCCGAGCGTCGCGAATCGGATGATTTCTTCCTGCGTCGTTTGGGAAGTCATCAGTTCCTTGACGATCCGCCGGTTGCGCATCACCAACACGCGGTCGGTCATACCGAGAATCTCCGGCAATTCGGACGAGATCATCAGAATCGCCGCGCCGTGATCGGCGAGTCCGCGCATGAGGCGGTAGATTTCTGCCTTCGCTCCGACGTCGACGCCGCGCGTGGGTTCGTCGAAGAGCAGGATTCGAGCTTCTCGGAAAAGCCACTTGGCGAGGACGACTTTCTGCTGATTGCCTCCACTTAGCCTTCCTGCCTTTTGTCTCACCGACGGGGCAAGGATGCGCAAGCGATCGAGAAACCCGCGGGCGATCTGTTCTTCTCTTCCCAAGTCGAGGCGCCCTTGACGCATGATGGCGCCAAGATGGGCCAGCGTCACGTTCTGCGAAATGGCCAGGTTCAGAGCCAAACCTGTCCGCTTGCGATCTTCTGTCAATAGCGCCAGCCCGTGGTGGATTGCGTCGCGTGGGGAACGGATTTTTTCTTCCTTTCCTTCGATCAGGACCTGGCCTCGATCTGCAGGCGCGGCGCCGAAAACGGCTTCGACGAGTTCGGTGCGCCCCGCTCCGACCAGCCCTGCCAGGCCGACGATCTCGCCGTGCCGAAGGGAGAAAGTAACATCTGCAAAGTCAGTTCCGCGACCGAGATTGCGAACCTCCAGGGCGGGTGGGGCGGAAATCTCGACCGGTAGCCCCCCGCGGGGAGGGAAGAAGTCCCTTAGGTCACGGCCGACCATTGCCTTGATCAGCGCGCTGAAATCCTCGCGCGGCATCGGCCCTTCGTGGACCGTTTCGCCGTCGCGAAGAACGGTAACGCGATCGGCGACTTGCGCCAACTCCTCCAGGCGATGGGTCACGAAAATCACCGACGTTCCTCGGGCCTGAACCTGGCGAACCACGGCGAAAAGCTCATCAACCTCCTTCGCCGAAAGCGACGACGTGGGCTCATCCATGATCACCAGGCGCGTGGCGCGCGCCACGGCGCGGGCGATTTCCACCAGTTGCCGCTGTGCCGGGCTAAGCTTGCGCACGGGCGTCGTCGGGTCGAGGTCAAACCCCAACCCTTCGATGGACGCTCGGGCATCGGCGGCTTCGCGCTTACGGTCGATGACGCCGCGCCGGCGTGGCTCATGACCGAGGAAAAGGTTTTGAGCCACGGTCAAGTGCGGAACCAGGTTCAACTCCTGATGGATCATATTAATGCCGAGGCGTGCCGCCTCGGCGCGATCGTGCAAACGTACGGCCGCGCCGAGCCACAGGATTTGGCCGGCGTCACGCGATAACTCACCGGCGAGTATCTTCATGAGAGTTGATTTTCCGGCCCCGTTCTCGCCCACCAGGCCGTGGATTTCGCCGGCCGCCAGTCGGAAGTGAACGCGCTTGAGCACCGGAACGCCTCCGAAGGCTTTTTCAATATCGCGAAGTTCGACGAGGGTTCGATTGGAAGGAGCGCTCGTGTCGGAAACCGCCGCATTCGTCATGGGCGCTTCTCTTCCTTAAGGTAGCGGTCCAGGTCGGGATTAAGGAGTCGCTGGACGTGAGGGTCGCTGAGGTTCTCCTTGGTTACGAGGGTTGGCGGAAGATCGATCCGCTTGGGTGGTGTCCGCCCGGCTTTGAGATCCAGAAGGGTTTTCATTCCCTGATAACCAATTTCAAATGGGTCCTGCAAAATGAGGGAGTCGATGATACCTGCCTTCATGTCGTCCACAAGACTCGGGGAATTATCGAAACCGACGATTTTCAATTTGCCGGCGAGGGCGCGCGCCTTGACCGCCTGCACGGCGCCGATGCTGCTGGATTCATTCGAGGCGAAGATGCCGTCGAGATTGGGATGCGCGGTCAGAATGTCTTCCGTCACCGCCAGCGACCGCGCGCGGTCCGACATGCCAAACTGCCATGCAACGAGTCTGACGTCAGGGAATTCCTTTTCAAGAGTCTCCTTAAAACCCGCCTCGCGGGCCAGCGTTGAGGCGCCCCCGGGCATCACAGCGATCATCGCCACTCGACCCTTCTTGCCGAGGATTTCAGCCAGACGGCGAGCTGCCATTACACCCCCGCCATAGTTGTTGGTGGCAACGAAGGACACGTAATCCTCGGTGTTGGCCCCGGAGTCGAAAATACTGAGCGGGATGCCCGCCTGCTTGGCGCGCCGAATCGCCGGCACTAAGGCGTCGCGGTCCGTGGGAGCAAGCAGTATGCCGTCCACATGGCGATTGATGAAGTCATCGACGATGGTGATCTGGCGGGCGAAATCCGACTCGGTGGCCGGTCCGTTCCAGTCAATTTCGACTTTGTTTTCACGGGCGGCGGCGGTCGCTCCGGCGCGGACTGTCTGCCAGAAAATATGCGCTTGCCCCTTGGGCACGACGGCGTAGACCGTGCGGTGGCTTCGCTGGCAGGAAGGGAGCGTTACCAGGACCACCACCAGTAGTGCACCAAAGGCGAGGAGAAAGGTTGAGGGTTGAGAGTTTGGAGTCGCCCGTGCCCGCTGAATACAACCCCTTTGTTGAATTGTCATCAAGTCGCTTCCTCGGGATCGGCATTGTCTATTTGCCGATCCCCAATTTCCGCCTCGGGATTCAAGACCGCAGACTCAGGACTCCCTTGATATAGTCTGGTTTCGCGAAATCGTCTTCGAATGCCTTCCGAATCTCTTCCAATTGGTGATAGCGGTGCGTAACGAAGGGTTGCACCCGAATCTTGCCTGAGGCGATCAGCTCGAGCGCCTGGCGGTAGGTGGTCGGCCGCCCGTCGGAGTCGAATCCTCCCGAAGCACCGACCGCGGCCACGAGCGCCGGCTCAAGGTAGAGGATGTTTGCCCAGAGCCCGATGTCTCGTCCTTTGTGGCCGTGGCCGTAAAGCAGGATCGTTCCCTGTTTGCGCAGCAGGCTGGGAATTTGCTCGAAGATCACGGAATTTCCGCACGCCTCGATGAGATAGTGGATTTTCTCTCCGCGAGTCAGTTCATGCACTGTTGTCGTCAGATTCTGCCGCGCAACGTTAATGGGAGTCCCTCCCAGTTCGAGCACCAGATCGAGGTTCTTTTCGCGGACGTCGCTGACCAGGACGAGGCCGTCGAAGTGTTTCACGTTACGAAGGTATTGAAGAAACAGAAGTCCCGCCGGGCCCGCGCCACAGATCAAAATATTGCGGATGCGTTCTTCACCTCCAAGCGTGTACCGGGCGTGGGCGTGTTCGGCGCGGTCGCTGGAGTGGAGCACGCAGCCTAGCGGCTCGACCAGCGCCGCAAGCTCCGTTGAAATCGCCGGCGGAACTCGCACACAATTGACCCCAGGCATCGAGATAAATTCTGCCAGCGCGCCCTGAAGCCCGGTGATGCCATGTTCCGCATAGAACTCGCACTGGTGCGAATCACCGGAGGCGCAATAGGAGCATAGCGTCTGGCGGCCCTGGCTTTGGCAGTTGCGGCCCTGGTCGCAGAGGACGCGGTCGCCGGGTTGAAGGTCCCTTACCTCGCGCCCCACCTCGACGACCTCACCCGAAAATTCGTGGCCGAGGATTTGCGGCTGCTCCTTGAGTGGGACAGGCCGGCCACGGTCGTCCAGGTTGTAATTGGCGTGGCCACCGAAAAGGTGCAGGTCCGTGCCACACACACCCACAGCACCCACGCGAATCGCAACCTCCTTCGGTGGAACCGCCGGGTCAGGAATCGTCCGGATTACCAGCCTTTGCACGTCTTCGAGGACAGCCGCTTTCATGGCTCCAACCTGAAAAGCTGAAGATTGGAAAGTTCGAAATCCGAAAAGCCGGGTTAGAGAATTGGCGACGCCAGGCCAATTACTAGCGATTCTTATTCGCCCAAATCTTCTGTATCCAGTCTACCTTTGCGATGCAGGCTCTCAAAGATCTCGAGGGTCTTGCGAATGCCTTCCTCAAGCGGCGTCCGCGGTACACTTCCCAGGTCACGCACCAGCGCGCTGTCGTCAAGATCGGCCGCGATCGGAAGGTGCTTGCCTTCCGCGCGAACCAGGCCACGCGCCAATGGATAGATTCTTTCCAGAGTGGCAATGAAATCTTCCACGCTAACTACGGCGCCCCGCAGTGTGTAAGTCCGAGCGCCTGGAAGGTCTTCCTCCGCGCAACGGAGGAAGATGCGCGCGCAGTCGGCAACGTACTGCAGGTCAAGCTGCCCGGTGAATCTTATCGTATAGGGCTTTCCTACGACAGACGCTTTGATGGCTTTCGTCGGCCCGGAGGTGATCCCCTGATCGCGCCCGACTCCGTAGACTGCCCAGGGACGCAATCCTGCGCTTGAAAGCCCATGATTCAGATAATAGACGCGGGCGTTGCCTTCGTTACACTGCTTGAATACTCCGTAGTGTGTTCCGGGGAAAAGCTGCGCACCCTCACGAACCGTGCCTCCGCCATAAAACTCTTCCGGCCCGAAGACCGCAGCCGAGCTCGCATAGGCAATTCGCTTCACCAAATCGTTCCGGCGGCGCGCTACCTCGAAAATGTTGAGCGTCCCGACAACGTTAACCCTGGCTCCCAGCAGGGGATTGGCCGCGCAGGCCGGCACCTGCAAGGCCGCGAGATGAATGATGTGTGTGATCCCTTGTTCCGCTACGCAGCGATCCACATCATCCAGAGAGGTCACATCGCCTTGAACGAATTTCACGCGCGCCAGCTGCTCAGGCGAAAGCAACGCCTCGAGACGGCTAAGCCCGGGATCGACATCCAACACGGTCGCAACATCGCCGCGCTCAACCAGGCTCTTGACCACCCATGCGCCAATGAACCCTTTGGCGCCGGTGACAAGGATGCGCGATTTTGGCGACGGCCCCGAACCGCCCTCATGCATGATGATGCATTATATGTGTTGGCTTTCGGGAGTCAACGTCGGGGATTCGAGGGAGAAAGAAAAACGACGCTCCGGTCTACGGCGTTCGTCCTGTGCCTTGGCGGAGCGTGATAATTCGGTCAGCTTCGACGTGATCCCAGATTTCCCTCGTTCCGTCCGGCCAGTTCACGAGAACTCCGGTAACGACGGGTTGGTCGCCCAGCCCAAAATGGACTCGCATATCGTTCGCGCTCTGGTAGCTGCCGTCGGAATGGACGCGCCGCCAGAGGGTCTCCTGGCCGTTTCTCAGAAGCCCCACGCGGGCGCCGAGGGCGAAGCGATTTCCCTTGGCGGTCTGGAGTTGAACCTCCAACCAATGGCGTGAATTCCCGGTCTGGTTGAGGAGGAGTCTTGCCGGGCCATTATTGTTGGAGACCACAACGTCGATGTCGCCGTCATTGTCGAGGTCACCGAAGGCGGCGCCCCGGCTCACTTCGGGAATTTGAAAGATCTGCCCCGCCAGCGAATCCACCTCACGGAACGGGCGATTCTTCCCCTCATTGTGAAACAACTGCTTGGTCTGAGCGTATGGATAGGGCGCGCCGCGCTGGGACTCGACCAGGGTCACGGCGCCATTAGCGATGAACACGTCAAGTCGGCCATCATTGTCGTAATCGAAGAATTTCACGCCAAAACCCGTGAAGTTGTAAGTTGCGTCGCCCAGTCCGTATTGGGCGCTGAAGTCGTCAAAAATTCCTTTGCCGTCGCCACGGAAGAGTGTGGCGCCTTCGCGGCTGAGATTGGTGACGAGAACCAGTAATCCGCCGTCATTTTCAACATCATCGGCAGTGACGCCCATGCCCGCCTTGGGAAGTCCCGCCATACTGTACGCCAGACCCGCTTCAAGGGCGCCGTCCCGGAACGTTCCGTTACCCTGGTTGAGCCAAAGCTGGTTGGCGGCAGTGTCGTTGGTAACGTAGATGTCGGTTCTCCCATCGCCATTGAAATCCGCGCAAAGCACACCGAGCGCCGGACCGTAAGCGGCGCCAATCCCCGCAGATTCCGTGACATCGCTGAACTTCCCATTGCCGAGGTTCCGAAACAGCCGGGAAGGGACGGCGTGATAGGCAACAGGAGTACAGTAATCCAAGTCGCCCGTTGGAGCAAAACAGCGCTTGTTGCCCTTGACGGTGAAGTCGACGTAGTTGCAGACGAACAGGTCAAGGCGGCCGTCGCCGTCGTAATCAACCCAAGCGGCGCTGGTGCTCCAGTGGGGATCGTCCACGTTCGATTCGCGCGTGACGTCGGTGAACGTTCCATTGCCGTTATTGTGGTAAAGAACGTTGCTGCCGAAATTCGCCACGTAGAGATCCTGGAAGCCGTCATTGTCGTAGTCTCCGACCGCGACACCCATTCCGTAACCGATGTAACCTACACCGGCCATATCCGTGACGTCCTCAAATCGCAGCTTGCCAGTCTCCGCGAGCATGTTACGGAACAAGCGATTACCGCGCTTCGCGCCCGCGGGAGGAGGAAAGTTGAGTTTTCCGGCAACATCCAGAGTTGTTCCCTGGATTAGGTACACATCAAGGTCGCCGTCGTTGTCGTAATCAATCAAGGCCACACCGGAACCCATTATTTCAGGCATGTAGTATTCGCCGGTGGCGCCGGTGAAGTGATGGAAATTCAGGCCAGCTTCGCCCGTGATATCGCGAAAATAGGCCGCGCGCGGCAAGGATGTCGTGTTTCGAGTTTGCGGGTACGTGGCGGGTGCTAGAACCGAGCTGATGGCGAAAAACGCCACCAGAATCCCGCCTCGTGCAGCTCGACCTGTCGTTCGTTGCTTCACTTTGGTTGTGTCCCATGGTTCCGTAGGGCTTCGAGGTCTCGTTCGATGCTTCGCAGTAATTCCGTTTGCCTTCGGGCCGCGGCGGAGTCGCGAGCCTTGAGGAAATACTCGAGAGCCCTCTCGCGGCGGCCGGCCCGCGCGTAGGTTGCTGCCAACGCGTATAGAAACCGGGGCGTGTTTTCGTCTTCCGAGGTCAGGGTTTTTAGAAAATGCCCAATTGCTTCTTCATAGTGATTCTGGTTGACGAGAATTCTTCCGGCGTGAAAATGGGCCAGGGGGTAATTTGGCCGATTGGCAAGCGCCGCATTGTACTGTTCGAGAGCCTGATCGAGGCGCCCCTGCCTTTCGAGCAAAAAACCGAGACTATGGTGGGCCTCGGCGTAAAACGGGTTAATTCGCACCACTTCGCCAAAGGCCTGTTCCGCTCGTTGGTTCTGGCCCTGTCGCATGAGCAGGACTCCGTAGTTGTAGTAGGCCTCCGCCTGGTTGGGGTTGAGATCTATTGCCGCGCGATAGTGTTCCTCGGCCTTTTCGAATTCGTTGGTGCGGCCGTAGAGGGCGATGAGGTTGATGTGCACCTGAATCTGCTTGGGATCGGCATCGAGCGCCATCTCTTGCTCGGCGATCGCTTCTTGGATTTTGCCTTCCTGCTCGAGCGTGACCCCCCGACGCATATGCCCCAGCGGTCCCAGGTTGAGATCCTCGACCGCGCTCCGCAGAGGGTCTTCGACGCCCGGGACCGAAGTCCGGCTCTGTTCGTACAGTTTGAGGTGTTCGCGGACTCTCTCGGCAGGCCCGACTCGGCGATAAGCCAACGCGAGGGCGTAGTGAGCCGCCCCGTATGGAGGAAACAACTGGCAGGCTTTCTCGAGAGAATCGATGGCAGCGGCACTGTCCCCCCTGGCCGAATGAACTCGTCCGAGGCCATAGTGGCCCGCGGGCATTTGGGGATAATCTCGTGTGAGGGCAGCATACAAATCACCGCATTCTTTCCACTTCCCGGCCGCCATTAAAGCTTCTGCCAGGCGCAGTCTTGCGGGAAGGTAACGCGGGTTCATCCGCAGGGATTCGCGGAGGATGTTCTCTGCCTCGCTGAAGCGCCCCCGCGCGGCCTCCACCCATCCCAGGTAATAAGCCCAGCGAAAGGAAATCGGATCGAGCCATCGCGCGCGCTGGTAACAGATCGCGGCGGAATCGTATTGTTCGTAAGTATCGAGGACCATTCCCAGCGTGCCGCTTACTTCAGCGCTCTTGGGGTTGGCCCGCGCCGTCTCCAGAGCCTTCTCAACCTGCTCTCTCACCACGGGAAAGAAGTGATCCACATTGATGGTGGGAAGAGTGGGTGGCTCCTGCGCCCGAAGCGCCACCGGCAACAATCCAGCGACCAGCGTCACGAACAATTGGACGGAGCGGCGCTTTCTCATGCGCCCATTCTATAAGCGTGGTGCGCTTTCAAGGCAAGGGGCATCTCTGCAAGATCCAACTACCCAAGATGGACCACGGGTCAAAAGAAAAGGGGCCGCGTCTAGAGGCGGCCCCATGAAATACTGCCAGTCAGCCCAAGATCAGAACTGCAGTCTCAGGCCGAAACGGAACTGCCGCTCATCGATACCTTCGCGCGCGAGGTCACTGACCCCTGTAACCGTCATAAAGTCGGGGCCATCGCTCACGCTGCCGTCCGGAATGTCGAAATGCGGCGTGTTGCTGAAGTTGAAGGACTCCATCCGGAACTGGAGTTTCCAGCGCTCCGTAATTGTGAAATCCCGGGTAATTCCGAAGTCCCAATTGACGATTCCGGGTCCCCTCAGGATGTTGAAGCCCGAGGTCCCGAACCGCGGAGCAGTGACATCGGCGAAGGCTGACTGGTCGTAATAAGGCGTTCCAGGCCCGATACCGCCGAGCTTCGTCACGTTTGCTTTCACCTGATCGGCGGTCTGGGTGTTCCCGGGCATGTTGATGTTGTCGGAGGCGGAGACCGTGAACGGCGGCCCGCTCATCAGACTGAGGATCGTGTTGGTCTGCCAGCCGGATACGATGGCATCTACAACACGATTCTGACCCGAGAGCCAGCGTTTCCCATTTCCGAACGGCAACTGCCAAATGTTCATGATCTGCAGGTTGTGTGGCCGGTCGAAGCTGGTCAGCGCCCGGTTGAGACCGAGGTAGGGAAGCGCTTGGATAGCCGGAGTCCAGTCACTGTTGTCAACCGAGTTGATGGTCTTGCTCCAAGTGTAATTCACCGCGAGTGAGAGGCCCTGGGTGAGGCGGCGTTGGAGCTGGACCTGCAAGGAGTCGTAGTGTCCTGTGCCGACAGGCAGGATATTCCCCGTCAGGGCTGCACGGCCAAATTGGTTGAAAAGGGGGCGGCCGTCGTCCCCGGCGCCGGGAACTTGGCCCGCATTCAGGTCCAGGAAAGCGAGCTGGCGGATCGTGCGCGTGGCAACGTAACCAGCCTGCCCGGTAAAGCCCCAGCCGAGTTCCTTCTGAAGGGTGAAATTCCAAGACTGCACGTAACCGCGGTGCGTGTTCTTGGCATAGCCCAGAAACGCGTAGTCAGACGGCATGGGTAGCATTCCATCCCCGACATCCGGCGTCGGGATTGAGTCGATCCCCACTGGTAGCACTCCCGGTCCAGACGAGAACGAGGGAGTGGCATCACTAAGCCGGCGGAAGGGGATGAGGCTCTGTGGGGCATTCTGAATCAGAGCCACCATGGTGGGGTAATTGCCGCGTAGCGGCTCAAGGGCCATGTAAGGATCGTAGGTGATTCCGTACCCGGCCCGGATCACGAAGGTCTCGGAAGCTCGGTAGGCGAACCCCAGCCGTGGCGCAAACATCTTCCTGCTGACCTCGGTCCCGCAGTCTTTGGGGACCGACCCGACGCCGCAGACCAGTTCGGTGTTCGTCGTGAAGTCGTACCGTTCAATGCCGCGGTCAGTCCGAGTGGGAGTCGGGATGTATTCCCAGCGCACTCCGTAATCCAAAGTCAGTTTGGGTGTAATGTTCCACCGATCTCGGACATAGGCACTGATCAGGTGGGCACGGACCCGCATTACGTCGGGCACCTGGAAAGTCCGAGAGGCGGTGGAGGGTAAGCCAAGCAGGAAGGTGGCAAAGCTGTTGGCCCGGGAGGAGTCAGTGACTTCGGCGCAGTTGTTATTGACCGCGTCCCATGTGATGCAGTTCTCCGTGAAGCCCCGGTCGAAGTTAAACCCGCCCTGCGCTCCGTAAGCCCCGCCCGCCAGAAATTCCGCTTGGGTATGGTTCAGCCCCATGCGGTAGAAATCCGTGCCGAAGCGGATGTTGTGCTTCCCCCTGATCCAGTTGAAGTTCGCCACATACTGGGACTGGGGATCATGCCGATAGTAGGGCATGAAGTTGTTGACGATCCCCATGGTGGCAAAGTCATCTCCAGCATTGATGTCGAACTGCGGCCAGCCACTCTCAAAGGCCCGCGTGCCATTTGTGCCGGGGATGCCCAGGACGTCGCTGCCGATGTTGGTTCCCAAGCCGGGCTG
Organism: Terriglobia bacterium; assembly: GCA_041946825.1. Taxonomy (GTDB): domain Bacteria; phylum Acidobacteriota; class Terriglobia; order UBA7540; family UBA7540; genus CAZTHM01. The sequence goes on from JBHGBD010000001.1 coordinate 646,613, forward strand.
CTCGGAACTCGTTCCCTGCTTGGCGTAACCGAAATGGGCGTCCATGACCAGGTTGGGCGTAAACGTGTACGTGCCCATGATCGTGAAGCGATAAGTGTTCCCGTGGCCGTGGCCCTCGTTACTCGTCCCGCCGATGGGGCGTCCCACAAGCGAATCGCCGAAAACCGTCGGCGTGGTGTCGCTGTAATGCAGGAATCCAAAGGTCCCGACGAAGTTGAGCTTGGAGGTGGCGCTGTAGTTGATCTTCGTGTCCAACTGGTGGCGGTCGTACTTGAACGGCCCGGAAACGAAATAATTGTTCGTACTATTCTCGCGCCCTGGCTGATTGGTGTTGGCTGGGAGGAGCGCCAGGATTTGTTGGGCTGTCGGATCCAAGCGGCTGGTCGGAATCATATTCAAACATCCGGCCGGATCCGTGCACGCGGCATTGACCATCGCGGGGTCGACGTAACCCGTGGGATAGGAAATGAACGGCGTCCGGCCTACACCCGTCGTTTGGTCGCCCGTCATCGGATCGTAGACGTCAGTCTCCAGAGCCGCGGCCAACGCTGAGAGGTCTCCCGCTCTGGCCTCAGGCGTGGGGATCGTTACGCGACGCTGCACGCCTCGATGATTGCCCGTGCCCTCGTAGCTCGCAAAGTAGAACAGCTTGTCTTTGACGATAGGCCCGCCGAGGCTGCCGCCATACTGGTTGTAGATCAACTTGGGCTTGTTCCCCACGTTGGCTCCGGCATTGTCGAATTCCATCGGCCAGGCTTTCAGGTGGTTGTTCGTATGGTACTCGAACAATGAGCCGTGCATCTGATTGCCGCCGCTCTTCGTCTGGACGTTGATCGCGGCTCCACCCGCAAATCCCTGCTCGGCGTCGAAGCTGTTGGTGGCAACGTTGACTTCCTGGATGGACTCAAGAGTCGGGACGTACGAGGTCACGTGAGGCAATTGGATGTTGTAGGTGCTTACCCCGTCAATCCGCGTATTGTTCTGGTTGTCGCTCGTCCCATTGACGTTAAACTCGAGCGAGATGGCAGGGTTGGTGGGGATGGAGTGAGAATTGACCGGTTTCGAAAAACCCGGCAGGGCACGATAAACTTGTTGGTAGTTCCGTCCCAGAGGCACGGGCAGGTTGGTCAATTCCGTCGCCGCAACGTCCACGTGGACCTCGGATGTATCGGTCTGCAGGGCGGCGGCTTCCGCCGTTACCGTCACGCTCTCTGTAATCGACCCGACGTCCAGGCTGACGTCGAAGCGCGTGACAGTATTCAACTGAACCATGAGGTCGGTCTTTTCAACCGTCTTAAATCCACTCTTGCCGACCTTCAGCGAATAATTCCCGGTTTGGACATCGAGGAAGGTGTAACTGCCGCCCTCATCGGTCGTCGCCTCGCGGGAGGTGTTTGTCGCTTTGTTCAAGAGCGTCACGGTCGCTTGTGGGACCGCGGCGCCGCTCGCATCTCTTACGTTGCCCACCACCGAACCGTACAGGACTTGCGCATGAACATCGAGTGGGGCCAGAGCCATCCCGGCCACCAAAAGGCCTGCGGCCGCCCACGCGAGTGCTGCGCCCTTTAGCCTCATTTCCTTCATTGCCTTTTTCATCGAATGTAGCCCCTCCCTGTGTCGAAGATTCGGCCCATCTCCACGCATCGGATCAACTCTCCGCATCTGGCGAACAAATGTAGGGGACGACTTCTGCGAGTCGCCTTCCTCATCATCCCGACGCAAGCGCCGAACAGTTTTTTTGTCTAAAGATTAGAACTTAATTGTGCCCTAACACCCGACACGCTTATCTCATAAGTCGGACTAAATGTCAAGCGGGGTGAAGAGTCGGGGCATCCTTTTCGATTTCAACGTGTGGGATTGGATTGAGAGGGCTCAGCGCGTCTTGGAAGGAGTAGACCAAAAAGTGTGATCTGGAAGTCAGAAAGCAACACGACACTCGCGGGGCCTTCCGATGCCGGGAACACGCCGAACCGCGATGGCAACGCCACGGGATGGGGGTCCGTGGTGCATTCCTACTTCGTATTCACTACGCGCTGGCCTTCTGGGGCTCGAATCAGCAAGAGCACGCTGGCGGTGGCCAGCAGTGGAATTGTCGCGGCGGCGACAAAGGCGGGGAAATAAGAGAACCGGTCAACGAGCCAACCGACCAGAAGGGTAAAGACCGTTCCTGCCAATCCTGCCCCGAGGCCACTCAAACCAGTCACCGACGCCACGACATCTTGCGGGAAGAGGTCGGATGGGAAAGTCAATCCCATGGTGGACCAGGCGGCATAACCCCACACGGCGAAGCTGATGAGCGCCAGCGCCCAATAGGGATTGTCGGTCGTGGCGGCGGGGATTCCCGCCAGCACCGGCAATGCGCTGACGACGCAGACCCACTTTCGCGCACGGATCACCGGCATGCCGCGCTTGATGAGAAAACCCGAAGCAAAACCTCCGGTGAAATTCCCTATGTCGGCGGCAACGAAAGGAATCCAGGCGAACGCCGCAATCTGTTTGAGGCTGAATCCGCGCGCGTCGCTCAGGTATTGAGGAAGCCAGAAGACGTAGAACCACCAGATCGGGTCGGTCAGCGAACGACCCAGCACGATGCCCCAGACATTCGATTGCTTGAGCAGGAGAAGATAGCGCCCTGCGCCACGCGCCGTGGAAGTCGTCGCCGTGTCGCGCCCCGCCTCAATCAGCGCGCGTTCCTCTTTGCTGAGGCGTGGGTGCTTTTCCAGAGGGTGATAAAGAGCCAGCCAGACGACGAGCCAAACCAACCCCAGTAATCCGGAAACCACAAATGCATACCGCCAGCCGAAGATGATGGCGATCCAGGGGATGGTCAGGGCCGCCACGGCGCCACCCACACTTGAGCCGCTGTCAAAGATCGCCACTGCCACTCCGCGTTCCTTGGCGGGGAACCACTCCGCGACTGTCTTGCTGGCGCCCGGCCAGTTGCAGCCTTCGCCGATGCCGAGGAGGAAGCGAAATACGCTGAAGGAGAAGATGGAATTCGCAAGGCCGGTGAGCATGCTGACGATTGACCACCAGATAACCGCCAGCGCCAATCCCAGGCGCGTGCCAATGATATCCAACAGCACCCCGCCGACCAGCCACGTCAGCGCATAGGAGAGCTGAAAGGCCGAGAAGATTCCACCCAGCTCGGTGCGGCTGAGGTGCAACTCTTGCGTAATGACCGGGGCGAGGACCGAAAACGTCTGGCGGCTGATGTAGTTGATGACCGTCGAGCCGAACAGCGTCCAGACAATCCACCAGCGAAGGTGCTTAAGAGGTTTCACAAGTTTTGATCTCCCCTCGGGAGCGGCTCCCGGTACGGCTGCCGTGGAAAGTATCACAATGTTGTGGCTTCCGGCCAGCGTGTCTGTGGCAAGACGAGCGCTACAATCTGGAGACTCTGACGCGCCGGTAGATGGCCCGCACTCGCTTGAGATCGAGAGGCGCGTCGGTCGGCGCCTCAATCGCTTTGGCAGTGCCCGCTGCGGAAGCCCAGCGGAGCGCTTCGGGCCAGTCGGCGCCTTTCTCGCGCCAGACCAGCAGCGCGGCTGTGAAAGCGTCGCCGGAACCCGCGGAACTGCTCATCTGTATCGCCGGCGCCACCACTCGCCATCCTCCGGCGTCCGTTACCGCCACCGCGCCATCCTTGCCCAAGGTGCAAATCACCAACTGGATTCCTTCCGCCACGAGCCGCCGCATGGCGAAGAGGAGACGTGGCAGGGTCGGGATCCTTTCCTGTAGCGTGAGCTCGAGTTCCTCTCGGTTCAGCCGGACGACCTCTGGCCGGCTGGCGAGGGCTTGCGCCAGGGCCGGGCCGCGCGCGTCGATCAGGACAGGAATACCGCGCGCACGGGCCTCGCGGGTGAGGCGGCGATAAAGGTTCGCCGGACAACCCTTCGGAAGGCTTCCACACAAGGCTGCCCAGTTTGCCTTCCTCAGCCAGTGGGCAAAACGGGTGCGCAGATGGCGCTGGCCCGCCTGCGTAGCACGGAGGCTTTCCGGCATCAGCCATGTCTGACCGGGCAGAGCTTCGTCAACCACCACTACGGTGCGCCGCGTTTCGCCCTGCGCCGGACTGAAATCTACCTTGGCGCCGCGCGCATGCAAGAGCGCCGCCAGTTCCTTGCCGCTCTTGCCCGCCGCAAAGCCCAGCGCCACGGTCGGCGCGCCCAAATCCGCCGCAAAGGCTGAAGCCAGGTTCCCTTTGCCCCCAATACAGAGCGTGTCTCGAATAACCGCCAGCCGCTCCCCAGGAACATACCGCGAGACCTCCAAAACGCGTTCCAGCGCGGTGTTGGGGTTAACGGTAAGCAACATGAAAATTCGCAGCTCGAAAAGCGGAATGCGGAAACAGCTTCGACTCCTCTGCGCCCGTAATCCAAAATCTAAAATCCAAAATCAGGCTGGGTTTCCAAGCAACTTCCCCAACAAAAAGGCCTGGGCGTTGGTCTCGAGCCGGTCGAGTGTATCGAACGCGTCGTCGAGGTCTCGGCCGACGACAACGATTCCATGCTGCGGCACGAAGGCGGCCAGCGCGTGTTTCTCCAGCGTTTCGGCCGACGGACGAAAGGCCTCAACAATAATACGGGCGAGGTCCGCGCTGTGCGCGGGGGCGGGCGGCGTGACGCCAATGGTCCCGAATTTTCGTGTGTGCTCCAAGACGGGAGGCATCGGTCTTCCCGCCGCCACAAACGCCATGAAGTGTCCCCCTTGCGCGTGAATGACGGCGCCGGCGCGCGCCAGTGCGCGGTAAATACCAAGGTGGAACTGCCACTCGCGCGTACGACGTTCGGGTCCATCGATGACATGGCCCTCAAAGTCGAGAGCAACCACGTCGCCGGGCTCAATCTGCCATTGCTGTCTGCTGCCCGCGTGGGAAGGCGACATGTAAACACGGTCCCCCGCGCGCAGACTGATGTTCCCGCCACTCGAGTCGGTCAGGCGCCGGGCAAAGACCAGCCTGGCAATGCGAGCAAGATGTTCGCGCGGATCAGCGGGCACGCTTCCTCCGGGCGCCTATCATCCGGCCCGCTCCGGGATCTGTCAAGGCGCAAAGCGGCGGAGTATTGACACCTCACCGGGAATGCATGTAGCTTCGGTGCTGCGCAGGGCTGCTTTTCAACAACCGAGACCTTCTTCGGGGAGTCGCAAATGCCAATGTCAAAAGGCGGCAATGAGCTCACGAACGCGACTCGGGGATTGCCACCCCTGAATCGCCGTGAGGCGCTGAAACTCGCGGGCGCAACCTTGGCCGCCGGGGCAGGGATACTTGATGCCGCCGCAGCGTCTTCCGGACCACCCCGGCCACAGACGCATCGTCCGAAGAAAGTCATCATCGCCGGGGGAGGAATTGCCGGGCTGTGCTGCGGATACGAGTTGATGAAACGCGGCCACGAGGTCGTGGTTCTGGAAGCCGCCGGCAGGACGGGCGGACACGTCCGCACCATCCGCGACCCGCTGGCGGACGGATTCTATTTCGACGCGGGCGCCGAACATTTCACCAAGCCCGGTTACGACCTCTATTGGGGTTATGTGGATGAGTTCAAACTTCCGTGGCTCTATTATCCGCGTCGGGAGAATTACGTGCGATATCTTGACGGGAAACTGCGGACAGAAGACGAGCTCCACGACCGTCACATTCTGAGCGGTATGGGATTCAACGCGCGCGAATGCGACTTCCTGGCGAAGGAGCCGTGGTGGAACTTGTCGACGTTGTATCTCGCGCCGTACATTGAGAAGTTCAAGGACGAGTACGAACCCTTCGAAGCTGGCCTGAATCATCTGGATGACACGACGCTGACCGATGTTCTCAAAAAGGATGGCGCATCACCCGCGGCACTCCGCCAGATTGGAGGAAACGATTCGGCCTTGCATGCCATCTGGCACGCGGCGCTGCTGCATCTTCGCGGCGTGCCGCTCGCCCCGCCCAAAGTACATCGCTTGAAGGGCGGCAACTCCGGAATGACCGACGCCTTCACCGAGCGCTTGGGCGAAAGGGTTCGCCTCGGTTGTCCCGTCACAATGATTGAGCACGGCTCGACGGGTGTGACGGTCCATTACCGCGAGTTCGGACAAGAGAAGAAGATCAACGGGGACTACATGGTTTCCTGCATGTCGCTCGTGATGCTGCGTCAGGTGCCGGTGAAGCCCGCATGGCCGGAAACCAGGAACTACGTGATCCAAAACTACCGGTATTACACCGCTTCCCGTCCGGTGTTCCAGTCTCGGACGCGTTTCTGGGAGCGCGACGGCGTCAGCCCGAATGCCGGCGTCGGTGACCCGGCGCTAAATCACTATTGGAAGATGGGCGATGACATCGAAACCTCGCGAGGTCTTCTGGTCAGCACGGCTCAGGGTTTGACGACGTCCGAAGAGGCGCTGGCCGCGTTCAATAAGTATTATCCCGGCAAGTCCCAGGATATCGAACAGGTTTACGTTCACGACTGGGCAAATGACCCGTGGGCTATGGCGTGCGAAGGCCTCAACTATCCGCCGGGCGATTTGAAGAAGTTCTGGCCGTTGATTATCGAGCCGCATGGGCGGATCCACTTTGCGGGTGCGTACGCCGATAATCTCAATTGGGGAATGGAAGCTGCAACGCGTTCGGCCAACCGCGTGGCGCGCGCCATTGATGCGTCGTGAGTTTAGGTGGGATGATGAGGAACTGCTTTCTCACCGCCGAGACGCAGAGTCCGCAGAGAAACAGATGATGAGGAACTGCTTTCTCACCGCCGAGACGCAGAGTCCGCAGAGAAACAAATGATGAGGAACTGCTTTCCCATCGCCGAGACGCAGAGTCCGCAAAGAGACAGCGGAATCAGTCAGCATGCTGCGTAGTTGTTTTGAATCTCTGCGATTCCTCTGCGCCTCTGCGGTGAGGGACACGAAGGAGTTCTTTCTGCAACCTGATTTAGAGTAGCTCTCCGCGCAGCACCGTCACCGCCTGCCCGCCCAGTATCACACGATCGCCTTGGAGTCGAACACGCACCACACCGCCGCGCGGCGAGGCCTGGTAAGCCAAGAACTCAGTTTTCCCAAGTCGCTTCGCCCAGTACGGTCCCAGGCAACAGTGAGCGGAGCCGGTAACCGGATCTTCATCGATGCCCGATCCGGGTGCGAAAAATCGCGACACAAAGTCGAATCCGGGCGTAGAGGCGCGACTCGTGACGGTCACGCCTCGGACTCCCAGCGTGCGGAGCAGGCCGAAGTCCGGACGTGCCGAACGCACGGCAGCTTCGGATGGGGCCCCGACAAGGAAGTCGTACTTGCTATTCCCCACGTAATTCGCTTCGACACCCAAGGCGCGGATCAAGTCCGGCGGGGGTTCCGCGGGCTCGCAAGGAAGGGCGGGGAAGTCCATCTCAATCCACTCGCCGCGTTGATCGGCCGTCAGCAAACCACTTTGAGTGTGGAACCGCGCTTGTTCATTGGCCTTAAGGTGGCCGTCTTGCCAGAGCACGTGGGCGCTGGCGAGCGTTGCGTGGCCGCAAAGCGCCACTTCGACGGCGGGTGTAAACCAGCGCAAGCTGAATCCATCAGGCTGCCGGACCAGAAACGCGGTCTCGGAAAGGTTCATCTCGCGTGCCACGTCCTGCATCCACCGCTCATCGCGCGGCTCGGGAAGCACGCAGACTGCGGCGGGATTTCCTGCGAACGGCCTGTCCGTGAACGCATCAACTTGGACGATGGGAATCGGCATAGGCGACTTCTCCTTCTTCATCAATAGGGTCATGGTACGCGTGTTCTCGATTCATCCAAAGATCCAATTTCGAATTATCCACGGAAGCTTTGGACTGGCTTCTGGCAATTGGGGCATCGAAGCGGCAACGGCCCAAATGTCACGCGACCCTTCTCATTTCCACTTCTGATTGCATTCCCTTCACAAGCTCGTATAGATTTAGGGCGCATAAATTTACAGGAGGCTGGACCATATGAAGATCAGTTGCTGCTGGCTATACGCGATCACCAAGTACGGGTACCCGCCCTCATTGCCCGATACGTTCAAGGTGCTGGGGGAGATGAAGGCGCTGGGCTTTGAACATGTCGAGCTCGAAGGCGTGCGCCGCGACAATCTCACGGCGGTCTACGAGCAGCGCCATGAGCTGAAGAAATTCTGCGACGGGGAAGGGCTGAAAGTCATCAATTTCTGCCCGGTGCTCCCCGACTCGGTGAGCCCGGACAAGAAGAAGCGCCGGGAGTCCTGGGACCTCTTCAAGCGCGCTATCGAGATTGCCAACCTTTTCAAATGCCACACGATCCAGGGCGACAGTTTCACCCCGCCGCTCAAGTTCAAGGGAGACTCGCCCTATAAAGAGAGCATCAGTTACGGCAAACACTTCACCGTCGAAGTCGATCCGAAGTTCAAGTGGGAACGGCAGTGGGACGCCATGGTTGAGACGTTCAGCTTCATGGCTCGAGAGGCCAAGAAGGCCAAGCTCCAGTTCTGCGTCGAGCCGCGGGTGGGCGAAATGCTCTGCAACACCGACGCCATCCTGCGCATGATGGACCACGTGGGCAATGACAACTTCGGGGCGGTGCTCGACACGGCGCACCTGAACGCGCAGAAGGAGATCCTGGCTCTGAGCGTCGAGAAGCTTGGGAAGCGCATTTTCTTTGTTCACGCCGCCGATAACGACGGGCGTGTGAACGACCACGTCGCCGCCGGACGCGGGACGGTCGACTGGGACGGCGTCTTCCAAGGGCTCAAGAAGCACAAGTTTTCCGGTTACTTGGCGATCGATGTGGGTATGGTGCCCGACATCGACGAGCAATACCGTGAATCATTTGAGTTTCTGAAGAAGAAGGCGGCACAGTACAAAGTCTGAATCCGAGTCGTCCGACAAGGATCCCTTCGGGGGCGGGTTCCGCGCCCGCCCCGATTTCTCCTGCCGGGAGCCCGTCCATGAGATCATTTCGATACGCAGTACTTCTTGCGGCTTGCGCAGTTCTGTTGGCGGCACCGAGTGCAAGGGCGGAGGTCCGCGCCTGGGAAGGGACGATCACGATTCCCACGTACTTGCTGGGTGAGGAAGACCCCAACCCGCCCTTCCCCATGATTAACCGCCACAACATTTATCCTTATACGATGCTCGACGATTTAACGGACAAGCGCGAGCCGAAGTCCTACAAGGCAATCTACCTGGAGAATGAATTTCTGAAGGCGACGGTCCTGCCCGAAATGGGTGGCCGCCTTTATTCGCTCTACGATAAGGTCAACAAGCGCGAGGTTTTCTATCGCAACAATGTGGTCAAGTACGGCCTCGTGGCGTTGCGTGGCGCGTGGATTTCCGGCGGCATCGAATGGAACTTCCCCAACGGGCACACGGTGGTAACCGTCTCGCCGGTGGCCTCGATGATCCGACAGAACCCTGACGGGAGCGTGACCGCCGTGGTGGGCGACGTCGACCGCGTGACCGAAATGCACTGGGAAATTGCCCTGACACTGCGGAGGGGTGTGGCGAGACTCGAGCAGCGCGTGACGTTGTTCAACCCTACGCCGCTCACCAACCTCTACTGGTTCTGGGCGACCGCCGCGGTTCCGGCCACCGAAGACATGCAGTTTATCTATCCGATGCGCGAGGCCTACCCGCATACCAAGGGCGTTGTCTGGTCGTACCCCATGCACGACGGCACGGACTGGAGCTGGTACAAGAACGTTCGCGAGCCCACGTCGTTGTTTGCACGCCAGGTGCATCGCAGTTTTTTTGGCGCCTATTACCACAAGACGGATTACGGAGTCGTGCATGTCGCGGACTTCCACGACGTCCCCGGCAAAAAGACCTGGACTTGGGGCGTGGCGGATGACGGACTTATTTGGACGAATCTCCTGACCGATAACGACGGCGCGTACAACGAAATCCAGGCAGGGCGTTACGAGACGCAACTGAACTACGAGTTCATTCCACCTCGCCGCGTCGAACAATTCACCGAATACTGGTACCCCGTCCGAGGCCTGGGCGGCGGCTGGGTCGAGGCCACTGAGCAGCTCGCATTCAATGTCCAACTTATTCCCGCATCGGGGAGTTCAAAACCCCAAGCGGAGGTCACCCTATCCCCGACCATCCCGCTTGCCGCGCCCAGAGTCCGGTTGCTCCTCGGTTCCCGCTTGCTGCACGACCTCCCTTTGCCGGCGTTAGCTCCGCTGAAGCCGGCCGCGCTACGGACAGCGCTGGATGATTTCGACGCGGCGCAGAAGGGCCTCGTCGTCGAGATCTACGATGGCAGACTCTTGATGGCGCGATGGTCAGCAGCCAACCCCATCGATGGCAACCCGGATTTCGTCGCGGCGGCGGGGAAGACATTCCCGCCACGCAAACCCCGCGACAAGATGAGCGTGGAAGAACTCTTCCTTGCCGGTGTCGAGGAAGAAAAGGACGGCGACGAGGATGCGGCGGCGCGAATCTACTCTGAAGTGCTCAAGCGTGATCCGGGGTACATTCCGGCGCTGCTGAAACACATCTGGCTGAGTTATCGCGCGGGGAATTTCGAGCAGGCCGAAGCCATCGTCGCTACCGCTCTCGCCAGAAATGCCTCCGATCCGTCCATCCATTACGCGGCGGGTGTCGTACACCGCGCGTCGCAACGATGGGGAATGGCGCAAGACTCCTTCTGGTCGGCGATCCGCTACGGCGGGCTGCCGGCGCCGGCGTACGCCCAGTTGGGCGAGATCGCCATTCGCCAGAAACACTTTGATGAAGCGGCAAAACTGCTCCGCCAGGCGCTCAGTTTCAATCCCGACGACGCGCTTGTCTTGTCGGATTTGGCGGTGGCGCTGCGCCTGGGAGGCAAAACAGCTGACGCCGCCAAAGCCGCGGACCAGGCGCTGGCGAAGATGCCGCTCCTGCCCTTCGCGATGGCGGAGAAGGCTCAGGTCGTCCCATCGCAGCCGGCTACGGCAAGCGCACAATGGAAGAAAGCCTTGGGACACGACGTGGAGAACTACCTGGAGGTCGCGGCGTGGTACCGCCGTTTGGATGATCACTCGTCAGTGAGATTCGTTCTCGGGTCGGCATTGAAGGATCTTCCCGTCGCAACCATTTCGCCGCTTGTTTATCACTATCTTGCATCGAGCGCCCGGGAGGAAGGGAAGGAGAACGAGGCTCGAGAATTCGCGCAACGGGCTGCTGCCGCTCCGGTCGACAAGGTTTTTCCGAATCGCATCGAGGATGCTCTGGTGCTCGACGAAGCTGTGCGCCAGGACCCCACGGACGCGCACGCCGCCTATCTTCTCGGAAACTTTCTCTTCGCCCGTGGACGGTATGAGACGGCCTCGCGCATGTGGTTTCAGGCGCTCGGATTGGGATTCGAGAGTCCGGTGCTCTACCGCAACCTTGGCGTGAACGCCTGGCATGTGAAGAAAGACTTGGAGGCGGCCGCGGGCTTCTATGCCAAGGCCATCGAACTGGCTCCCCGGGAATTTCGCTTGTACGTTGATCTTGACGAAATCTACGCGGAGTTGAATGAGCCAGAGAAGCGCCAGAGGATGTTTGCGCAAGCTCCGCCGGAGGTTCTGGGCAGGGACGCTGTGCGACTTCGGCGCGCGCTCCTCGACGTTCAGCTAAAACAGTACGATCAGGCGCTGGAGGTTCTAAAGGCGCACCACTTCAAACCTTACGAAGGCGGCGTGGCAGTCCGCCAGGTATTTGTAGCCGCCAATCTTGCGAAGGGGAAAGCCAGTATGGCGGCGGGGAAATTCCAGGCGGCGGCGGAAGCGTTTCGTCGGGCGGCCGAATACCCGGAAAACCTTGGCGTGGGCAAGCCCAACGAACCGCATGACGAAGCGGCTTTCTACTGGCTGGGTGAAGCCCTGCAAGCTGCGGGCGCAAGCGATGAGGCGCGTTCTGCGTGGCAACAAGCCGCCAAGGGTGGGAAGAGGATTCACGGCCCGGCCAGAGCCTATCAGGCCGCTGCCTTGCTGAAGCTGGGACACGCCGACGACAGTGAGAAGATCGCGACGAGCCTTTTGAATGCCTCTTCACAAGCGTCCCCGGGCGCCTCGACGTTCTATTCCGTCGGACTCCTGGAAGCTTTGGGCGGCAAGCCTGACGTTGCCAAAGAATATTTCCAGCGCGCGCTGGAGGCCGACCCCGCATTCTGGCAAGCGCGGATCGAACTGGAGCGTTGATCCGCTTTTCGCTTGTCAAAGCGTTTTTGTGAAGGCGTGTTGCGTCTTGACGATGCGATATCCGAGTTTCGAATAAAACTGGTGAGCTTCCTGGCGGATTATGTTGGAGCGCAGGCGAATGCTTGTGCAGCCCTTGGCTCGTGCCCAGGCTTCAGCTTGCTCGACGAGCAGTCGCCCAATCCCCGCGCCGCGCCACTTCTCGTCGACGACCAAGCCTCCTATCTCCGTAAAGGCGTCGCTTTCGACCAGGTGACAAACGAAGACGTGTACCCACCCGACGGTCACGCCATCCTCGGACTCGGCAAGCAAGACAGCGTGCTCCTGGTCGTCAACGATCCCTTCGAGGCGGCATAAGATCTGATCGATCGTCGAAGGATAACCAAGCTGGCCGGCCAGCGCCGCGAGGCGCTCCGCGTCTCGCCGGCTGGCCGGGCGGATCTTGGCGCGCGCGGTGAAGCGCGACGGATCGTTCAGAGCCCCGTCCTCCCCGCCACTAGACGTAGAAGATCTCGGGCGTGCTCGTCGGGCCGTCCAGGTGGCCGCTTAGGCGCTTCTGCAGCGCGTCGCGGACGGGGCCCAGATCCTTGCGCAGCGACTCCAACTCCGCAGGGTCGAGTGGCTTGAAGGTTCGAGCGATCTCGATGTTCTGGTCGATATGTTCCACCTTCGGCATGCCAATCACTGCGGTCGTTACGGGCAGCCCCATCGAATAACGCAGGAGTTGTTGGATTCCGGCTTTGTTTTCGCCCGTGCCCACCAGGAACTCCTGTCCGGTCACTTTCATGGCAATGATTCCGAGTTTCTTTTTGTTGGCGGCGGGCAAAGCCAATTCCTCGAAGTGGCCGGTGCGCGATGCGTTGAGCGCCATTTGCACGCAATCGAGCGGATGGCGTTCGATGGCCTGCGCCATGACCTCGCCGTTGGTATGGCTGGTCATGCCGATGAAGCGCGTCATCTTCTGCTCTTTCGCCTCAAGCAAGCCCTTGAGCGCGCCGTCGGGCGCTTCGATTTTGGCAAGATCTTCAGCCTGGCCCAGGCTGTGGATGTGCACCAGGTCCACATGATCCACCTGGAGACGTTTCAGGCTGCCTTCCAGGCGCTTCATGAATTCATCGCGCGTCCGATCAGGAATCTTGGTGGCGAGGAAAACTTCCTTGCGGCGCGTTGCCATCACCTTGCCCACGCGCGTCTCACTCTTGCCGTCGCCGTAGGCGTACGCCGTGTCGAGATACGTGACGCCGAGGTCCATGGCGTGGTTCAGAGCGGCGAGGGCCTGCCCTTCGTCCTCATACATCAGGAAACGGCTGCCACAACCAAAAGCCAGAATGGAGACTTTCTCTCCCGTCCGCCCCAGCGTGCGCGAGGGGAGCTTGGATGATTTTGGCGCGGCGTCAGCTACATCGTTCAGCAGCGGAAGGGTTGCACCCGCGGCCGTGCCCAGGGCGACTTTCTCCAGGAACTTTCTGCGGGAAACGTCGTTGCTCATGGCATCTCCTTCAAAATGGATTGCATTGCTGTTGCTTCAGGGCCCCTGTTTAATCTCGGCTCGCGGGCCGGATCACCGCGCCCGGCGTGCAGCCGGCGTCATCCGACGTCAGCTTGACATCATCAAAATCGCCCGTCTCATCAAATGATCCGATTCCGATTTGCCCGCAATTGAATGTCCGATCGACAACCGCAAAGCGCGGTTCCTTGTCGTCGTCGACGAAAACCTCGATGGACCCCGTCGCGGCCCGGCGCTCGATGCGGACGTCGTGCCAAACCGGGTCAGGCAACGCGGGGTCGGCTTCGGTTCCGGCAAGGCGCTTGCGCGGCTCGCCGTTGACGATGAAAAGGCCATTATGAACGGGCTGCTTGGTTCCCCGGTCGGCGGAGAGGTGCGCGTAATAAAAATGCATCGTGTCGACATAATTGAAGACCACGATCATGGAGGTGCCTTCGCGTCGCACCCGGGCTTGCAGCTTGAAACTTCCGACGTTCATGTTGCGCAAGCGCGCGAATTGGAGAGGCCGGCGCGGCACGCCGGGCTCACGGCGGCGCAGCATGTGGAGGAAATGATTGCCGGGCTCGCTGCGGATCACCCAGTCTTCGGCAAACGGGAACTCCCAGGCATCGAGTGTTCCCGCTTCGAAGTCGTCACGGAATTGGATGGACCTGAGGACGGGTCTCGCGCTTGGCGATACGGCGAGAACCAGTCCCGCGAAGCCCGTTGCCACCAGAATCGCCAGCCTGATTCGTCTCATTGTCTTGATGCCCTGGAGCCCACCCGCAATAGGCCGCTCCACCACCCGGCTGATTATACGGTCATTCCGATTGCTTTTCCATTTCAAAGCTCGCTCATTTCGGATATAAGTCCAACCCGCATCCAGGAACGAAGGCGGCGGTGGCCTCGTGACGCCGACGGGAATTTCGCAGTGAGCCGGAGAAACCCCATTCAACCTTTCAATCCGACATTTTCGTTCCGAGTACTCGCTTTGCTTTTCTTCTTCTCCGGCGCATCGAGTTTGATCTTCGAAACGATCTTCACGCGCCTGCTGACCTACACCTTCGGCAACACCGCGCATGCGACGAGTACGGTCCTCGCCGCCTTCCTCGGCGGGTTGGCCCTCGGGGCGTGGCTCATCGGCCGGTGGGTGGATCGCCGCGCGCCTTCGCTCTGGATTTACGGCGTATTGGAATTGCTGGCCGGGATCTATTGCTGGTTCATTCCGAATATCTTCGCGGGCCTGACGAGTCTTTACGTTGAGTTCTATCATCAATTTCAACTTGGTCCAACGGCGGTGACCGGAATCCGCTTCGCCCTCGCTGCAATCGTCATCTTGATCCCCACGATGCTGATGGGAGGCACCCTCCCGGCCATGGCACGCTACATTGCCAGCACTCAACGGGAATTCGATTCTGCCATCAGCGCGCTTTACGGCTGGAATACTCTCGGCGCGGCGGTGGGGACGCTCGCCTCGACTTACCTGCTGATGCCCACGCTCGGCGTGCGGAGCACAATCGTTCTGGCCTGCAGCATCAACCTCACGATCTTTGCGGTGGTGGCGCTGTTCAGCCGGAAGTCTGAGGTTCCCCCCGTCGAGGACAAGGCGCCGGCGGTTTCCTCGACGGCGGGAGAAAGAAGCGAGGCGCGGAATAGAGCCGCCGTACTGCTCGTCGGGGCATTCCTCGCGGGCGCATTGGCGCTCGCATATGAAGTGGTTTGGACGCACGTCCTGGCTTTCCTGATTGGGAATACCGTTTACGCGTTTGGGGTGATGCTGTTCACCTTCCTCTGCGGCCTGGGAATTGGCGCGCATCTGGTATCTCGCCGCTTTACGTCGCCCGGCCGATGGGCCCCGGCGCTGGCCGGCTCGCAGATGTTCCTGGCGATGGCGGTCTTTTGCAGCCTGCCGCTCTGGAATCACATCCCTGATGTTTTCGCGCAGGGAATCATGCGCGCCTTCGAGTTTGATCTCCTAAGCATCGCTTTCCTGCTGCTGATCCGAATGGCCTATCTGGCCGCGAGAATTTTGCGGCGGCAACCCGGTGCTCGTTTCCCGTTGCTTCGCGCAATGGAGCTGGGGATGGAAGTCGTCCTCCTGACTGTTCTGATGGGCGGCGACTTATCGCCCCTTTGGAAGCACGAGACTTCGTTCTTCGTCGCGGCGGAACTTCTGCGATTCTTCGTGGCTTTCTTTCTCCTCATCGTCCCGTCGTTGCTGATGGGTCTGTCCTTTCCGCTTCTGCTCAATCTCGCCAGCCACCGCAGCTCGCGGGTGGGAGGTAGCGTGGGCGGCATTTACGCCGCCAATACGGCCGGAGCCATCGCGGGTTCGGTCTTGACGGGATTCGTCCTGTTACCAAGTTGGGGATCGTTTGACACTCTTCGCTTCTCAGCGACTCTCAATCTACTCCTTGGCCTGGCGTTCGCAGTCTGTCTGAGCCGACTCGCGGGGCGGCGTAAATTTCTGCTCGCCCTGGTCGCGGGCTCGCTCGGGCTGGTGTTCTGGACGGGCCCGGAAAGCTGGGATGCGCGCCAACTCCTGCGCGGCTCCTACGTCTATTTCGGCGAGGGCATGCCCATTGACCGCGTCCTCTACTCCGCGGAAGACGTGCAAGGGGGTCTGACCTCGGTCGTGGAGATTCAAGGGACGCGAGTTCTCCTTTCAAACGGGAAGTTCCAGGGGAACAACACGGGCGAGGTTGGCGAGCAGATTCGCATCGCTCTCTTTCCGATGCTCTTCACGCGCCAGTTCGACCGCGTCCTGGTCATCGGCCTGGGGACGGGCAACACGCTGCGCGCGGTGGCGCGCTTTCCATTCCGTCTGATCGACGTCGTCGAGATCGCCCCGCACATCGTCGAGGCGGCGCGTCGCTGGTTCGACGATATCAACGACCGGGTTTTCGACCGCGACCCGCGCGTTCGCCTGACGATTGCCGATGGGCGCAACTTCCTCCTGCTTTCTCGCGATCGCTACGACCTGATTACCATTGAAATCAGCTCCATCTGGATCAGCGGCGAGGCGGACCTTTACAACCGCGAATTCTATGAGCTCTGCCGCGCGCGCTTGAAGGAGCGCGGCGTGCTCCAGCAATGGGTGCAGATCCACCACATGCGGACGCAGGATTTCCTGGTCATCCTGAATACCGCCGCGCAGGTATTTCCCCACGTGGCGTTCTTCCTCGGACCGGAGCAGGGAGTCCTGGTGGCTTCGGCGTCGCCCCTCGAATGCGACTACAGGCAATTGCGCTCTTACGACGCCGACCCGGGGATCCGCGAAGAATTGAACCGCATCGATGTGCCGAGCATCGCGGCTCTCCTCGGAGAGCTGATGATGCATGGCGAGTCCATGCGCCAGGCGCTTTCTTTCCTCCCTCGTTTCAGCGGCTTGCCGCCGGGATTCGTCTCCACCGATTTCCGGCCCCACCTGGAGTACCAGACCCCCAAAGGTAATTCGCTTCCGTATAATACAGTATCTCTGAACATCAACTTTATGCTTAAACTGCGCCCGGCTGACCCCATCCCTCCCGAACTGATCATTCACAACCTGACCTCCGAGGACGAGAGGAACCTGCTGCGCGGGTACGCGATGACCCAGCGAGGCGACGTGCGCGCTGCGATCGCCTACCTGCGCCAGGCGGGCGGCGAAGCGCGGGAGCGGGCGCAGGCGGAGATCGCTCTCCTCGAATCCGGCGCCCGCGTGCCGCGACGCAAAGTCTATTGAGCGGTGGCGATGGCCGATGCCACGAGGACGCTTGACACGCTGGACGATTCGGCACTAGCTTTCGCACTATGAAAACCCCCAAGCCGTCATCCGTTCCCACCGGCGCCTACACGGTGAAGGCGCTGGTCAAGGCGCTGCGCATTCTGGAATGCCTGGCGGAAGACGAGCAGCCCAGCCGCACGCTCACCGAACTCAGCCGCCGCCTGCATTTGCATGTCTCGACGGTCCACCGCCTGATGGTCAATCTCCTGCGTCAGGGGTTTGTGGAGCAGGATCCCGCGACGGGCGGATACGTGCTGGGGTTTCGAGTGTTGCGGATGGGCCTGCGAGTCCTGGACCGCCTGGACGTCCGCCGCGTCGCTCAGCCGCTCCTTCGCGAACTCAACCAGGTAACCCAGGAGACGGTCCACCTCGCGGTCTTGCGGGGCGACTCGGCGGTGTCGATTGAGAATATCCCCAGCCCTCAACCCGTCGGGCTGGACGCGCCGCTGGGCGGGCAAATCCCGCTGCATTGCACGGGAGTGGGGAAGGCGCTGCTCGCTTACCAGGGAGAAGAGATGCTGGCCCGGCTGGCGAAGTCTCCGGGCTTCGAGCGCCGCTCGGCGCGGACAATTACCAGCGTCCCGCAACTCAAGAAAGAGCTCGAGCGCGTCCGCGAGCGGGGATTTGCCGTGGACAACGAGGAAATCGTCGAGGGCCTGCGCTGCGTCGCGGCGCCGGTGTTCGACCACCACGGCCGCGTCGTGGCGGCGTTCAGTGTTGCCGGTCCGGCCACGCGCATCACCATGGAGCGCGTGCCGGAAATCGCCCGCCTGGTGTGCGAGACTGGCCGGGAAATATCGTATCGTCTCGGATATAGGTCCGGCGCGCGCTCCGGGCAGAGCGGCGCGTGAAATTGGGTCTTTGGGCCGGATAACGCTGCCTTAGAGTTGAAGGCTGCGATCCTTCCACCGCTTTCCAACCAAAACCCCGAAGGCAGAGACCCACTCTGCCGCCTTCCTGAAGGGAGGCGCGCTGTAGAGAGATCTTCGCGGCCGATCTGGATCTGGAATTAACCGTGGGTTCGTCCGCGGAAGAAGGCTACGGTCAGGAGGAACCCGACGGCGGCGTCCGCCTACGACGAGTAGCTTTTCAGCTTGGCGCCAATGGAAGAAAAAGCCTCGTTGATCGCTGTGGCCACGCCGCTCATGCCCACGGTCGCTGCCAGGGCGATCAATGCGGCGATCAAAGCGTATTCGATTAGGTCCTGACCGGCTTCATCCCGGATGAACTCGTCCCGGAAGGTCTTCCAGGTGGTTAGTGGTTTCATCATAGCTTGCTCCTTGTCATTGGCCCATCATACGCCTTTGTTGACTAGAATGCAGCCTATCATTTTGCTAAGAGGGGGCACCCCCGGCCAATGCAGGGTTTGGATGATCTGCGGGTTGGGATTGTCAAGCCTACCAGCCGACCAGGCCCCCGCTCACCGGGACGGTGAGGGGGCTGCCGGCATCGGCTCCCACGGCAGCCAGGCGATTCGGCCCTCGGCGCGCCGTTCGCACCGGGAGCGATCTATTCGCCAACCGCGAAAGATAAAGCCAGGCTGGATACCCGGCCGCGTGGCCCTTGCCCGTCGCAAGGTTAGGGGCACGCCATGGCCCCCCCCCCGAAACTTCCCGCCGGGAACGAGCCGGAGGCGTGCCCCCGCTGGCCTTTCCTGCCATGGCGGACAGACTCCCCTCCTCAATGAGGAGGGGAGTCAGGTGTGGTCCCGCCGCCCGTGCCGCGGCGTTATTTCTTCAACTGGATCGGGAACGACCCATTATCCTGGCCTGTCAGGTTGCTGTGAATGGAGATGAGGTAGCATCCTGCTTGTTGACCGGTGGTTTTCCAGTTGAATTGCCAGGTGTTGGTCAGCGAGTCATACTGATAACCGCTGGTGCCGGCGTCGTCCACTAGAATGGCGTCGCCGGAAGTATCACCACAAGCACCCAGCGCAAGGATCTTCACCCGCGGATCCGCATTCGGGCTCGGAACCACGTT
The DNA here is from genome assembly GCA_041946825.1 of Terriglobia bacterium. GTDB lineage: Bacteria > Acidobacteriota > Terriglobia > UBA7540 > UBA7540 > CAZTHM01. The sequence goes on from JBHGBD010000001.1 coordinate 665,966, forward strand.
ACTGTTCACGTCCGTGTACTGCCACTTCAGCGGGATAGCGCTCTTGACCTTAAACGCTCTCACGCTCGGTGGGGCGTACGGATCGAAGAGACCAGCAAAGTTGAAGGTGACCAACTGTCCGCCTGCCAGCGGGCCATTGCTGTCCGCGAAGTTCCCGTCGGCACTTGTATAGTATGCCGACACGGTATGGGTTCCGGCGCTGAGTGTCGTTGTGGTTAGAGTGGCCTTCCCGGTCCCATCCAAGCCGACGGGTGCCCCGAAGTTCGAGCCGTCGACCTTAAACTGCACCGACCCCGTTGGTACTGGCGAGGTAACGGTGTTCGTCACGGTCGCTGTAAATGTGACGGACTCACCTACCGTCGAAGGATTCTTCGACGAAGTGACGCCTGTCGTCGTGGTGGCGGGATTGATGACACCGGTGTGGTCAGCGACGAAGGTCACGGCGTAGTTGTTGCCGCTGTTGCCGTCATTCACCGAACCCGACGCCGTCAGGGTCTTGGCCGTGCCGTGGTTAGCGTTGTCGTACGTCTCGCTAAAGTCCGCGGTATCGCCCGCCACGATGGCCGGACTCAAGGCCGAGGTCACCACAGGCAGCGCAGCCGCAGAAGCGTTGCCGTCATAGTACTTGGTGTTGGTCTGCGCTGTTACCGTAATTGGCCTCGGGTTGATGGTGCCGGTGGTGAAATTGTGGAAGGTCACGGCATAGTTGTTCCCCCCGTTCCCGTCATTCACCGACCCGCTCGGTATCAGTGTCTTGTTACCCACCCCCGCATTGCGGTTGTCGAACGCCTGCGTAAAGTCGGCAGTGTCCGGGCTGATCACGGCAGGAGCAACAGTCGGAATCCCGGTCGACGTGGTGTTGCCATCATACGTCTTGGTGTCGTTCACCGCCGTGACGTCGATCGCCAGAGGTTTGATCGTGCCCGTCAAGCCCGTTGGCTGGGTCAGCGTGTAATTGCCCGCATCCCCGCCGCTGAGCTTCAGGCCGGACACGGTCACGGATTTTCCCGTGCCCGCGTTCCTGTTATCGAAATGGGCCGAGTAGCTGGAGGCATCGAGCGATACAGAGTCGCCCGTCACCGGATCGTGCAGGACGGCGCTTGAGGTATCGAGTGTCGCCGTGTCGTTACCGTCGTAGTCCTTGGTATTGACGGTGATGCCCGCAACCGTCAGGGCTTTGGGCGTGATATTGGCCGTAAGGCCCGTCGGTTGGGTCAGGGTGTAATTATCCGCATCCGCGCCGCCGAGCTTCAGTCCTGTCACCGTCACTGGCTTGTTGTTCGCCACCGTCTTGTCATTGAAGTGCGCCGAGTAGCTGGAATCATCCAGAGTCACATCATCGCTTCCCACCAGGGTATGCAGAACGTAGCCCGTGGTGGTCAGCGTCGCCGTGTCGTTGCCGTCGTATTCCTTGTTATTCGCCGTGATGCCCGTTACCGTCAGCGCGAATGCATTTACAACCTGCCCGCCGGACAGTGAGCCACTGCTGCTGTTGAAGCTGGCGGTGTCGGGCGTGTAAGTTGCCGAAACGGTGTGAGGCAAAGTGAGATGCTTCAGAGTTGCCGTGCTGTATGTCGCGCAGAGGCTGTGAGCAGGAGCGCTTATCGGGCAGGCGCTCGCCGTTCCCGCCACCGGTCCCCCGCCGTCAATCACGAACGCGATGCTGCCCGTGGGTGTGTTGGTACCGGACGCCGGGCTCGTCACCGCCGTGAAGGTTACGTCGTCGCCGTAAGTGGACGGATTCGCAGAAGACGCTACCGTCGTCGTCGTGCTGACGGTCGACGGGTCAATGTTGAACGGATCGCTCGTCCCCTGTGCATTGCCAGGGCCATGTGCCGCCAGGGTGTAACCGTTGCCCGCGATGTTGATCGACAAGTTGCTGAATGTGGCGACGCCGCCGGACACGACAACGTTCGTGCTTCCAGTCAGCGTGCCGCAGTTGGCGGGACAACCCGGATTATTGGATATAGCGATGGTAATGTGGGTAGTACCGTCCCCCGTCAGCACATTGTTGTTGGCATCCATCTCCTGAACGGTGACTGGCGGGGTGATTGTCTGTGACGCGATAGTGTTCGTCGGCTGCTGCAAGAAGGCGAGGTGGTCCAGCGGGCCGACCACAGTTGTGATGTTCCCGCTTGTGCCTGTCACGCTTGTGTTGTCCGTGGCTGTGACGGTGTGGACGGTGCCTGCCACCGTGTTTGTGGTGAACAGGACTGTCGCGATGCCGTTGGCGTTCGTGGTGCTCGTCGAGGACAGGAAGGAGCCCCCGTTTGTTCTGCTCCATGTAACGACCTTGCCAGCGGTGGGCACCGGCGTGCCACCGCTATCGGCCAACTGCGCCGTGATCGTCACGGTAGTGCCTGCCACCGGGTTGTTGTCGCTCGACGTCACGAGGTACTGCGTTGCAGTCCCGTAAACCGTGAGCGCAAAACTGGCCGAATTAGCGCCATTGACCGCCGCAATCGTCTGGGAGCCTTGGGCGGTCGGCGTATAAGTTACGGCGCAGGTCTTGGTCCCTGTGCCGCTGAGCGTGCACTGATTCGGAGGTGTGAACGAAAACGGAGCGGCAGCGGTGAAATTCGTGGTGTTGGCCGTGTTCCAAGTCCAAGTTGCGTTTCCAGATGGGTTGCCGCTGAGGCTGTACGTGCAAACTGTTGCGCTGCCCACCCCTACGGGGTTCGTTGCGCACGTAACACTCACGCTCGCATCCGTAAACGTCGTCTGCGCCTGCGAGCGCTCGCCCACGGCGGTCAGGTAAAAGCGCACGCCCGCGTCGTGCGGGTCGGTATAGAAGCTGCTTTCAGAAATATTCCCGCTGGCATCGGCGGTGACAGTGAGCATGATATCGGGGTCGGGGTCAGGGATGCCGGTTTCGTGCAGCGTCAGGTTGACGAGTTCACCGGCTTCCCAGCCCGAGCCGGTCATGAAGACCTGGGTCATGGGCGGATAGTCGTCGGCGTCGGTCTTGATGGTCGCGAAGCCGTAGACTTCGCCGGAAGCGAGCAGCGCGCCATTCGAATCCTTGCCGCCCGCAACCAGGAGGATTCCGTCTGTGCCCTTGGGTGCGGAGCCGGAAGCCAGCGCGCGCGCTGCGGACATCGCTCCGGTCGAAACAAAGCTGCCCGTCCAGGATTGGTAAAGCTCCGCCGAGGCTCCGGCGGCGGCGCCTCCGCCGACAAATAACACCGCGTTGTTGTGAGGCAGCAGGAACGCCAGATGGCCCGCGCGGGGAGCGGCCATCGCCGGGCCGGGCGCGACCGTGACCGCCGCCGGGTCGAACAATTCCGTGGTGGCTAGATCGCTTGAGCCGTCCGAGCCTCCGGCGAGCAGAACCTTTCCGTCAATCAAAGTCGTGGCCGATAAGCCTTTGCGCGCCACAGACATAGCGGGGCCAGCGACAATTTGTTCGGTGGCCGCGTCCCAGATTTCCGAGGTCGCCAGGGAGACATTTCCGTCCGATCCACCCACCAATAGAATTCGGTCTTCGGCCAGCAGTGCTGCCGCATGGTCCATACGCGGCGAGCTCAGCATGCCCGCCGGCAGGAAGCTGTCAGAAACCGGGTCGAAGACTTCGAGCGTTTGGCTGGCCACGCCGGAATTCTCGCCGCCGGCAATGACCACGCGGCCGTCAGAGAGTAACGTCGTGGTGGCGCCGGCGCGAGCCTCGAGCATCGCGCCCGCGGCTTGCCACGCCCCGGAAGCCGGGTCGAAGATTTCGGCGGAATTCGTAGCGCTCGAGTCGGCCGTGACGCCGCCGGCGACGAGCACGCGGCCGTCTTTCAACGTCACGGCAGCGTGGCGCGAGCGCGCGAACGACATCGGCGCAACCGGCGAAAACGAGCCGTCGAGATTAAACGTTTCGGCACTGGCCACTGATCCCGCGGCGCCCTCGCCGCCAGAGATTAGCACGCGGCCGTCCGCGAGCGCCGCTGCCGCCGCGCCGGAACGCGCCTCGACCATGGCGCCGGGCGTCGGCGCCCAGGTATTGCTCGAAGGAGCCTGTAGCACGGAACCGTGGAGGAGGAAGCCTACCAGCCCGGTCAAAAGGGCTGTGGCCAATAAGAGCTTCATGATCTTTTTCTGGCGTCGCATGGAATTCAACCTCTTCTTCAACACCCGCCGGCGGTGCAACCGTCCGCACCGTCCGGCCGATCAGTTTTTTGGGCCCACGCGTTATGGGATCGCGCGATTCAGCGGTCACGACACGCTTTCGCATGAACCGCCGCCTGGGCCTGATGCATGTTGCGCGCTGCCCGACCCAACCTGCGCCTTGCGGGTCGCAGACTTCGCGCGCGCCGCTTGTTCAGCCCAGGGATGTGTTAGGGAAGCAAAGCGAGGGGCGGGGAACGGCATTCGGAGGGACGAACGGGATCGAGCCGCGGACGTTCCGCCGGCTCCGGATGTATCTGCGGAGAAACCACCACCAAGCTGCACAGTTGAGGAACGACGACGATGGCCGCCACGCGGGGAAGAAATTTCCCGCCGTAATGAGACCTGGCTGGAGCGCGACTCTGCTTGATGCACTGCCGGGAAACGGCGACCGGCCCGTCGGGCTCGTCGAGAAGATCATCGGCGAGGAAGGCGAGTGGAAAGAGCAGCAGGATGCAAGCGAGCGCCGCCGGCGCGGCACCCAGTTGCCAGAAATGGGAGCCTGCGGTCGCGGGCCGGCTTCTCCCGGCGACCGTCCGGCTGGGAACACGACTCGTCCCTTCGGCCAACGGAACTGATGTCCGTCGTCGCTCGGGGAGAACGAGAGCAGTCGCAAACCACTGGCGCATATAGTTAGGACATTCAGGGTCAAGACACGAAGACCCTTTGCTCTTTTATAACTCCAAACATACTAGGTACAATGGCGCAGGGGTGCTATTAGCACGGCACTAACGTGCCATAGATGGTCGGAAGAGACTGGCCCTATTTCAAATTTGGATAACTACTCGCCGTGAACCTGCCCTCGAGCTTGCCAAGGATGTAAGTGGTGGCCACGGCCCCGATGAGCTTGATCGGGGCCGTGGGTTCGCTGCCGGAAAAAGCCCACGGTCACGAAGACCGTGACCGTGGCTACCAGCTACTTGCTTCAGTCATCTTGATAGCCCGTTCCTCCACAGACAGAGCAATTTCCAGGCAGTGAGGCGTCCTGTCCGCAGGCGGGACAAGGGTCGGTGAACAACCCGCCTGACCCGACGTCCACCATGCCATCTATTAGGCCATGGTGGTCGTGCTGGCACTGGCCAGTCCCGTTGCATGCTCCACACTCGTGTTTCATCGCGACCTCCTATAGATAGTATTGCGCGTTCACGCTATTCTTCAGGCGTCGCCTCCTCGCCGGGTGGCGCACACATGCCGCTTTCAGGTGTGTGTGCGTTTGGCGTATGGACATCGCCGCAGGTTCTTCGCACACATCGCAAACCGCTCTATGCATGCGCCACCCGCCGGCTGTCACTCATCACCCGTCGTTGATGTGTATTCTCCGCCCGGAGTGATTGCCAGGTCATGAGGTTTTCCGCCCACTATGCGCGTCCCGACTCGGCAGAAATCGCGTTGGGCACTTGCCACAACTTCGATTGGTCTCCTTGCGATTGCGCGATAAGTGTCGATCCTGTCCGGGTTTTCCAGAGTCTCCCGCGCGGCAAGTTCTTGGAACATGCTTAGCAGTCCTTTGGCGGCGAGATTGAAGAGTATGGGGTCCCCATTGTTGAACCTTAGAATCTTCCCTTGGTGTAAGAACTTGTGCACCTGAAGTCGGTATTCGGGATCCCGATGGGCCGGTAGCGAGTCCGCGTCAAATGCGACGTGGAACGTCTCTCTGGAAACGCGGAATCCGTCGGAGTGAACTCCGGCGTAATTCGTATCTTGCCAGTTCGAAATCAGAAAAAGCTCGGGTATCCACACATTAGAAATGAGTTCGTACGCCGTAAAGTGGATCCCGATTCCTGCATCAGTAGGGTCGGCGAAATTCACCTTACCAATAATCTTACTGAGGTCCGCGGCAAGAGCGCCCGCAAATTCCTCGGCGGTGGGAACCTTTACTGCGTCATGGGCCCTTTGTTGGAGCCAATGTAAAGTGGAAAAGTCTCCACCGTTGTACCCAGCAAGGCCCCAGTAAGAGAGGGCGCCTCGCCAACGAGGGACTCTAGTAATCTTGGATTGCTGCTTCTCTAAGACCTCGTACTTCTGGCGCCCCACGCGTTTCGTGATGAAGGAATCGGACGCGTGAACGGTGCATTGCTTAGTGATAACAACGGACACGATGCTCATGGGGACCTCGATAAGCTGAGGCAGGCGCGGGCCTTACGGCCCGCGCCTGCCGATTTTCCGGTTCACAATTTGTCGCGCCGTAGATCGGAAAAGCTCAACGCCTGTGTCACCCGCTTACGGTCCGTCGACGTTCGCACGCACTTTTGATGCGCTGCCGAATTCGTCGATCGAAGGGTTGAATCCGGAGATGTTGTTTCTTATCACTTTGTTGTTGTATGTCACCGGCACCAGGGTGTTGGTTAGGTCGTAGTCCGCTGGGCCCAATGCGATGCCCGCGTTCCCACCAGTGCTGGCACCCGTGATTGTGTTATTTGTGACCTTATTATTATCCGCGGACGCTTGGCAATTGGAATACCCTGGAAAATCGAGGCTGGCAACTGTAACGCCCCATTCCGCTCCAGTTATAGTGTTCTGGACGACCCTGTTCTCGCTTGCGGTTGGGACGTTCCAGCACCAAGTCTCAATTGCGACGCCGACTTGACTCCCACTGACCTGATTGCGATGTACCATCGCGTCGTTGGCCTCGAATACCAGGAGACCCGTAGCCGACCAGTCGGCACCTGTGTACCAGCTACCTGCAACTTGATTGTCCATGACAATCCCGGTGGCTCCATATCCCAACTGGATACCGTTCTGCGCGATATAAAGGACGGGGCCGGCTCCAGTTACGACATTGTCCGTAATCGTGGCGGCCACGTCGCCATTGGCTGTGATTCCGTTCTTCTGGTAGTTCGTGACTGTGTTGCCGCTGATAGTCACGGTTTTTGTTCCGGGATGTGTGCCATCGAAGGGTGGGTTCCGCACCTCGATCCCATTTCCCTCCTGGCAGCCGCTGACACCCTGATTGATGTTCTCTACTATCGTCTTTGTAATCGAGCCGTCGGCGCTCTCGAACAGGATGCCGCGGAGCCGGTTATCCGGTGGGCCAGGGCCGTCGCACACATTTACCAAGGCGGACGCCGTGATTTTCAAGTTCTTGATATGGACTGTGGTGCCGCCATTCTTGACCACGGCACCCTGAAAGTGGTCGCCGGACGGATCCTGGGCAGTGATGGTGTGGTTCGCTCCATCCAAGGTGAAGCCATTGGGGATCGCGATAGTCTGGTCCGTCCAGCAATCGCCGTCCAGTATCCAGGTAGTATCCACAGTCGTGAATGCGCAAGTGGTCGCCGAACGGGCCAAAGGCACCGCGAGAAGTAGCGCCAGGGTTGCGAGAAGTAAGTATCTGAGTCGCATAGATTGTCCCTCCATTCAGAAATTCCACGAGGACTCGGGCTTGGGGTTAGGCGCGGGCGGTTGATGGGCCGCCCGAGCGGAATTACGATTGGCGACGCGGAGGCGTCGCGAAGGCCTTCGGCGGCGATCCGGACACGGGACGTTGGCCGGGGCGCCACCTCCGAGATGGCGATGTGTGATCGCCGCTACACTGGCGGGATAAACCCGCCGCTACAGCACTCGGCGGTGACCCCGACAGCGAGCGTCGGGACAGGCAGAGCGCCGCGATCCCGCGAGGCGGGACGAGCGAAGCGCACGCCCGCAGCTACGGAGGGCTGTGCCAGCGGATGATCCGAGGCTTGAAAGGCGAGAGTAAAAGGCGCCCGGGGCGAAGCGAAGCTAACATCTTGTTACCACCTGAGAAGGTACTCACCCGGGGGAAACTTGCTGGAACAGGGATGAGATTAAAAGGGACGAACATTCATGTCAAGAGACATTATGTCCTAGTAAGATAATACTAAATAGGTGTTAGCCGATCGGATATCGGACGCGGCAGCTAGGCTCCGAGGAGCGTCATCGGGAGGAGTCGCGAGGCGCTTTATCGGGACGACGAAGGATCCCCGCACGGGGCCGGCATCGAATCGGTTGTAAAGGTTCTCCGGGACGGAATGAAAAGGATCCTTCTCCCCGACTCGATCGGGGATCAGGATGACAAGAGCGCTCGCTTGCGCCCTCACCCGTCCCGATCCCGCTCTGAGCGGG
>JBHGBD010000010.1:0-127810 GCA_041946825.1 Terriglobia bacterium
AACCCCGCCAGGTCCGGAAGGAAGCAACGGTAGCGAGCCTCTCCGTGTGCCGCAGATCAACCCGAAGTCTGGCGCCCAGTTCGAAACTCGAAACTCGAAATTCGAAATTCGAGAACGGTGCGAGGGTGCCGCCGAATTTCGAGTTTCGAGTCTCGAATTTCGGGTGTTCAACGTTCATCATTCCGCATTCATAATTCTCCATGTCGTATCAGGTCATCGCCCGCAAATATCGGCCGCAGGTCTTCGACGACGTGGTCGGGCAGCGCCTCATCACCGAGACTCTCAAAAACGCCATCCAGACCAACCGTGTCGCGCACGGATACATCTTCTCCGGGGCGCGCGGCGTGGGGAAGACCTCGACGGCGCGCATTCTGGCGAAATCGCTCAACTGCGCGCAGGGGCCGACGCTCACGCCTTGCGGCGAGTGCCCTTCCTGCCAGGAGGTCGCCGCGGGCAATTCCGTCGACGTCTTCGAAATTGACGCCGCGTCGAACCGCGGCATCGACGAGATCCGCGAACTGCGCGAGACCGTCCGCTACCTTCCGGCGCGCGACCGCTATAAGGTCTTTATCATCGACGAAGTCCACATGCTGACGACGGAGGCCTTCAACGCCCTTCTGAAGACGCTCGAGGAGCCGCCGCCGCGTTCGCTCTTCATCCTCGCGACCACCGAGCCGCACAAGCTTCCCGCCACGATTCAGTCGCGCTGCCAGCACTTCTCGTTTCGACTGCTCGATTACGCGGAGATTTTCGACCGGCTGCAATACGTCTGCGGGAAGGAACAGATCCAGGCCGACGAGGGCGCGCTTGGCGCGCTGGCTCAGGCCGCGGAAGGGAGCCTGCGCGACGCGCTTTCCCTGCTCGATCAGGTCATCGCCGCCTGCGGCGAGAAGCTGGAGGAAGGGAGAGTCCGGCAATTGCTGGGAGTGGTTCCCCTCCGCCTGCTGCGGGAGATGATCGAAACCATTCACGCCTCCGACGCCCGACGCGTCCTGGAACTCGTCAGCCAGCTCGCCTCCGAGGGGTACGAGCTCACGCATTTCTGCGGGGAGTTCACGCGCTACGTGCGCAACCTGATGATCGCCAAAAGCTGCGGCGTTGAAAGCCCCCTCCTCCAGGTGCCCAACGACGAGCGTACGAATCTGGGGGAAATCGTCAAGCTCTTCAGTGAGGAGGACCTGACTCGCTTCTTCCATATCCTGCTGCGTACCGAGAGCGAGTTGCGCTACTCACTCGAGCCGCGCTTCCACCTGGAGATGGGATTGATCAAGCTGGCGCAGGCGCGCAGGCTGGTTTCGCTCGAATCGCTCCTGGCGGAGCTTGGAAAAGCCGGTGCCGGTCAGCAGCCAGCTTCTGCGGCCCAACGGAGTGCGACACCCAGTCCGGCGGCTCCGGCTCCGGCAAAACCGCAGCAGGCCGCGCCGCAACCCGCTCCGCGATTGGAGCGGCCCGCCGAAAGGCGAGCGGCTCCCGTCGAGGCGATCGCCATGGCCGCTGCTCCCGCGCTGGAAGACGACCGCCTCAATTCCATCAAGGCGGCCCTGTTCGAAAAGAAAAAGTTCCTCAGCACGTGCCTGGACCATGTCTCCGGCTGGCGCTTCGAAAACGGCGAGGTGCGATTTACTTTTCCGCGAAACGCTTCAACCTTCGCCGATCTCATCAAAAGCCGCGAGCAGCTGGAAGCCTTGCGCGCCGCGTGCACGCAGGTGCTGGACCAGCCCGTGAAGATTTATGTTACACTCGAAGAGCAGGAAGGGCAGCCCGCTGCGGCACGGCTGAGCGCCCGTGCTCGCGCCGCTGGCGACGCAACGGTGGAGGCTTTCAGGAAAAAATTCGACTGCACCTTGGTGGATGTCAAGGACCTCAGCCAGGAGTGAGCGATGAAAAATCTCCAACAGATGCAGCAGATCATGAAGCAAGTCCAGCAGATGCAGGAGCAGCTCCAGAAGCAACTGGACGAGCTGGTGGTCGAAGCGTCCGCCGGCGGTGGCATGGTGACGGTAAGGATGAATGGCCAGAAACAACTCGTCGCCGTGCAGATCGACCGCGAAGTCTTCACCTCCCAGGATATCGAGATGTTGCAGGACCTGGTGATGGCCGCCGTCAACGAAGCCACCCGCCGCGTTGACGAACAACTGGCCAGCCGGGTCGGAAATCTCGCGGGCGGGCTGAACATTCCTGGCCTTACCTAAAGCTCGAAATTCGAAAATCGAAAAACGAAACTCGTCCCCGACCCGCCAATCACGCTTTTCGAATTTCGCTTTTCGAATTTCGAGTTTCGAATTTCCGGTTTCGAATTTTCAGTTTCCCATGAAAGACTACGCCGAGCCGCTGGCTCGCCTGATCGATGAGCTGAAGCGTCTGCCCGGAATCGGGCAGAAGTCAGCACAACGTATCGCTTTCCACCTCGAGCGCGCCCCACGCGAAGACGTCGAGCGCTTGGCGACCGCCATTCGGGACGCCAAGGACAAGATCCAGCTTTGCTCGGTCTGCAATAACCTCACCGAGCTGGACCCCTGCGAGTACTGCACCGACCCGCGACGAGACCAGGAGGTCGTCTGTGTCGTCGAGACTCCGTACAATGTAATCGGCATCGAAAAGACGCGGGAGTTCCACGGGCTCTACCATGTCCTGCACGGCGCGCTTTCGCCGCTGCAGGGAATCGGCCCCGAGCAGCTCAAGCTCAAGAACCTCTTCGAGCGAATCAAGACCGGGAAGATCCGGGAAATCATCGTCGCGACGAATCCTAACGTCGAAGGCGAGGCTACGGCCATTTACCTCTCCAAACTCATCAAGCCCCTGGGGGTCAAGGTCAGCCGCATCGCCATGGGCATTCCCGTCGGTTCGGAGTTGGAGTTTGCCGACGAAGTCACCATGCTCAAGGCCATCGAAGGGCGCCGCGAAATTTAACCTCGGTTCATTCCTTAACTGACCGACCGCTCACTTCGGCCTGAGATATCTCACCCGCGAATCTCCAATCCCGTGCGAATGGATGGCCAACTCACCTATAAGTTGTTTCTATCCATACCATAAGCCAAAAAGTCCCAGTTGACCTTGTGTCGCTGTGCTAAAATGTCCATCGGGGTTACCCGCACTGATCAGCTTCGTTCAAAGGGGGGAAGGGGATGAGCGACTCCTCTAGCAAGCCTGCCAAATCGTTTCCCTATCCGGGGATTGCCACAACGGCCGACGGCGCGGCTGCGGTCGTCTGGGTCGAGACCAATATCACCCAAGGGGCATGCGCCTACCCTATTACGTCATCGACCACGATGGGCGGCGGCTACCAGGCGGAAGTCTCGAACGGCAAAAAGAACCTGTGGGGAGAAACGTTGGCCTTCATCGAGCCGGAGTCGGAGCACAGCGCCGCATCCACATGCGAGGGCTTTGCTGTGGCCGGCGGACGAGTCACCAACTTCACTTCCGGCCAAGGCCTGGTCTTGATGAAGGAGGTTCTGTATACGATCTCCGGCAAGCGCCTGCCGGTGGTGTTCCACATTGGCGCGCGGGCGCTAACGTCGCACTCTCTTAACGTCCACGCCGGCCACGACGATGTGATGGCGGTGGCCGATTGCGGGTGGGGCATCCTGTTTGGCAAGAACGCCCAAAACGCCGGCGACCTCGCATTGATTGCGCGCCGCGCCGCAGAAGATTCTGCCACGCCTTTCCTGAACGTCCAGGATGGTTTCCTCACCACGCACACCATCGAGAACGTCCGCCTGCCCGAGCTCGAGTTCATGAAGCAGTACATCGGGCCGCCCAGCGCCAAGCTCATCAACCTGATGCATCCCGACCACCCGGTGATGAGCGGCGTGGTGCAGAATCAGGACAGCTACATGAAGGGCAAGATTGCCCAGCGTGCCTTTTACGACCGAGTTCCACAGGCAGTCCAGAAGGCGATGGATGAATTCTACGAATTGACGGGCCGCCGTTATGGCCTGGTGGAACCTTATCGACTTGAGGACGCCGAATACGCGATCGTCGGCATGGGCGGCCTGGTCGAAACTGCGCAAGCGACAGTCGATTATCTGCGCAAAACCGAAGGGCTGCGGATCGGTGCGCTTCACGTGACTTCGTTCCGTCCCTTCCCCGGCCCGCAGATTGTGGAAGCGCTCAGGAGTGTGCGAGCGATTTCCGTGATCGAGCGGATGGACAACCCGCTGGCGGAATCGAACCCGCTGATATGCGAGATCAAGGGCGCCTTTGCCAGCGCCTTGGCGGGCACGCCACCCTACTCGAAGGTCGAGCGCATGCCGGAATTCCTCTCGGGTTCCGGCGGCCTGGGAAGCCGCGACATCCGCCCCGGCGACTTCCTTGCCGTGGCGCGCAACATGGCTTTCGGGAACGGCTCCAAGAAGTACTACTTCAGCGTGGGAATCAAGCACGACCTGGGCCTCGAAGCGCCGTTCGATCCCGACGTGCGGCCTCCCGGCGCCTTCTCGATGCGGGGGCATTCGGTGGGCGGCTACGGCTCGGTAACCACGAACAAGGTGATCGCCACGATTGTCGGCGAACTCTTCGGGCTTCACGTACAGGCGTATCCGAAGTACGGCTCGGAGAAGAAGGGCCTGCCAACCACGTACTACCTGACGGTTGCGGCGGAACCGATCTTGACGCACTGCGAACTCGAGCACGTCGAGTTCGTGCCCATGAACGACGTGAACGCCTTCAACCTTGGCAACCCGCTGGCGGGCTTGACTCAGAACGGCATGATCTTCATCCAATCGGACAAGACCGATCCGGCGGAAATCTGGGCGCGCATTCCGCACTACGCCAAGAAGATCATCCGAACCAAGAACCTCCGTGTGCTGGCGCTCGATACCGTTAAGATTGCCCGCGAGGTAGCCACCACCGCGGACTTGATCCAGCGCATGCAGGGCATCGTGCTGCTGGGCATCTTCCTGCGCGCCACACCTTTCCGCGATAGTGCGGGAGTCTCCGACCAGCAATTGTTTGCCGGGGTCGAGAAGTCGCTGCGCAAGTATTTCGGCAAGCGCGGCGAGCGGGTCGTGCAGGACAACCTGACGGCAGTGAAGCGCGGATACAACGAGGTATTTGAAATCCCGCGCGAAATCATCATGAACGGCGAAGGGGTCGCTGTCGGGGCCGAGCCCGCCACCGCGCAGGCGTGAGGCCTTCGTTGTCATCCTGAGCCCTTCGCTGTCACCCTGAGCGAAGCGAAGGGTCCGCAGTTGCTGCTCAGGGTAGACTCCGCGAAGGATCTCCGCATTTAGCTTACAGAACTGCCGGGATTGTTCGCCCGCCGCGGCGGGCTCAGAATGGCAAGTAGTAATAAGAGGGAGCAAATATGGGAACCGCATTTGAACCCACGGGGACGGTAAGCATCGAGACGCTGCTCGACGTGGCGCGCTTTAACGACGAAGTCGTGGGCGGCTACAACACCGGCACGGCGGAAAAAGGCTTGCCCGCCGACCTCGACGTGGCCCGCAGCCTCATCCCCGCGGGCACGGGCGTGCTGCGTGACTTCAGCTATATCGCTCCCGAAATCCCCGAGTTCATCACCGAGAAGTGCGTGGGCTGCATGGAATGCGTCACCGAGTGCCCCGATACTGCCATCCTCGGGAAGGCGATTCCGCGCGAGCAACTCGAACAACGGCTGGCGAACATTTCCGACGAGGCGGAACGCAACCGTCTGCGTGCGATGTGGGCAGAGACCAACAAGTATGCCAAGGTGTATGAGAAGAAAGGCGACGTCCCGGCGCTCTTTGGCATCTTCATCGATCCCACAAAATGCAAGGGCTGCGCTGAATGCGTGGCGGCGTGTGGCGATCATCAGGCGCTGAAGATGATCAAGAAGGACGACGAAAACCTGGCCGGCTACCAGCGCGCCTTCAAGTTCTTCAACGAAGTCGGCGAGACGCCTTCCAAATACATTAACGAGCGGGCGCTGGTGGATTTCATGCTCGCCCCCAACACTCTGCTCTACGTGGGCGGGGCGGGCTCGTGCATGGGTTGCGGTGAAGCAACGGTGCTGCGCATGATGCTCGCCGCCACGGGATTCGTCTACGGGCCCAAGAACATCGGACTCGTCGCCGCCACGGGCTGCAACACGGTCTACACCTCGACGTATCCTTACAATCCGTATCTTGTTCCCTGGACGAATTCGCTGTTCGAAAACGCGCCCGCCGATGCCATGGGCGTGCGCGCGCGCTGGAATCAACTGGGGTGGAATGACAAGCGCCTGTGGGTGATCGGCGGTGACGGAGCCATGCTCGACATCGGCTTCCAGTCACTCTCACGGATGCTCGCTTCGGGGATGGATATCAAGGTTTTGATCCTCGACACCCAGGTCTATTCCAACACCGGCGGGCAGTCGTCCACAGGCTCTTACATGGGCCAGGACGCGAAGATGTCGGCGCATGGCAAGGTCATTCACGGCAAGCAGGAGAAGCGCAAGGAAATCGGCACGATTGCCATGATGCATCCCAACACCTTCGTCGCGCAGACCACCGCCGCGCATCCCAACCATTTCTATAAGGCGGTGATGGCCGCCAACGAATTTCCCGGGCCCGCTATTGTCAATACCTACACGACCTGCCAGCCCGAACACGGCGTCGCCGACGACCGCGCCATGGCGCAGGCGAAGCTCGCCGCCGAGTCGCGAGCATTCCCTCTCTTCATTTACGATCCCCGCAAGGGCGAGCGTATCAAGGAGCGCTTGAGCCTGCAGGGCAACCCCGCGATGAAAGACGATTGGTACGTCATCCCCAAAACCGGCGAGGTGATTGACTTCATCTCCTTCGCGCGCACCGAAGGCCGCTTCGCCAAACACTTCGATAAGGACGGTACACCGTCAGAAACCCTCCTCGCCGCCCAACAAGACCGCCTCGAAAACTGGCGCCAGCTTCAGGAACTGGCGGGGTTGCGATAGCGACGGATTTCAGCCCGGCATCTGTAACGAGGCCTTTTCATTGCCGACCTGCCGGGCTAGGGACGCGGTCCCCGCTTCCGAAATACCCCGCCTAGTGCAATACCTCCCAATCATGGGTACACTCTTCGGCAAGCCCGCAGGGAGGTGGAACGTATGTGGCTCTTCACGAGGTTTGGATTCTTCAGCGTCGTCGCACACAACAGCCAGCCCAGACATCTTCTCGTCCGAGCCCGCATGCCCGGTGACCTCGAGGCGCTGAAGGCAGGATACTTGGCCGAGCTTGGCCCGATTGCCGAGACACCAGACCATGATTACCGGTTTCGCGCCTCAGTCGAGGGGGACGCTTTCGCAGCAGCCGTCGGTCGGGTAGCTTCTGACATCTCTTATACGAACTTCAAGGATGAAGTCCACCGCGTGCAAGGCGCTCAGCGAGCGGGCTGGTATGCTGAGGTTTGGTCGATCTTGAGCGAAATGCAGGATCGCCACATGACGAGAAAGGAGAATCCCAATGGCAAAGAATGAGGTCAGACTTTTGGCGGTTAGAATCCCACCATATCGACATCCCCGAAACAAGTGGCGCGAGAAGATCTATGCGGCTGTCAAAACAGGAATGGATGCTAATGGAATCAACAAGAATTCCTACAAGAAACTCCGGTTAGAGATTCGGGCACGATTGTATTTTGGTGAGAATGAGCTTGAGCTTCATGATGTTGACAACAGGTTGAAAGACATAATGGACGCCCTGCAAGGAAGAATGGGTGGACCGAAGAAAGTAAGGAAGTTCGAGCCGATTATTCCGAATGATAAACAAATCTTCATGGTAAGTATCTGCAAGCAACCCCCTACTGCTCAAAGCGGGCTGATGGGCCATTTGGAAATCCGCGAACACCGTTAACCATCCGAGGGGAGCTCTTCGGTTCATCCACTCCTAGATGTGTTTCCGCCGGCCGTGCCAGACGCTGAGGATTTCGAGGCGGTCGAGTTTCAGGCGATAGGTGATGATATAGGGCGTGACGACAAGCTCGCGGGTTCCAGGCCGGCGACCTTGGCTGCCCAGGCTTGGGAACTCCGCGAGGTGCTCGACGCTGCTCAACAGATGATTGGCGACGCGCTCAGCGGCCTCAGGCTTGTCCCGTTCGATGTACTCCTCGACTTCTGCAAGGTCCGAAATCGCTTGCTCAG
Source organism: Terriglobia bacterium (assembly GCA_041946825.1). Classification (GTDB taxonomy): domain Bacteria; phylum Acidobacteriota; class Terriglobia; order UBA7540; family UBA7540; genus CAZTHM01. Next base: position 8,072 of record JBHGBD010000010.1, read on the forward strand.
TCCAGACTATTTGCATTTAGGTGGAGGCAACTTGCGCTTGCTGCCCCAGGATTGGAGGTAACGCTTCACTTCCTCGTGCGGAATCAGACGTCCCGCATCCGCGTCGCGGATGCCGCGGTCAATCTTTGTCAGTTGTTCTTCCTGGTCATCAACGTAGCTTTCTAAGGCTTCCACTGCGAGGCGCGAACGATTGCTGGATTTCATTCTGGCTAAGCCCTCCAGTCGTCGCTTCAATCGCGTGGGAACACGTACCGTAAGAATGGCGGTTCTCTCGGAACGCCGATCATTCGTCTTCATGTACACATTTGTAATACGAATCGCAGCGCCCGTCAAGCGCCACTCCCCTCACCCTGCCCGCTCCCTCTGGGAGAGGGTGGCTGAAGGCCGGGCGAGGGGCGGTCCTGCCCGCTCGTACAATCCAATTGCCGCCTTCTCGGCGCGCTGGCTATAATCAAGGATTAGTGTTCCCATCTCTGGGGCAACTGAATCCAATAGACCAGGAGAGGGTCTTCATTGCTGCGTGAACTGTCGCCACTCAAGCCGTACCTGGCGCGCTATAAGAAGCGCTACGTGCTGGGCTTCCTTGCCCTGGCGCTCAGCCAGGCCAGCCGGATCAATCTGCCGCTGATCATCAAGGCGGCGATTGACAGCCTCTCGCAGAGCGTCACCATGAACCGGCTATTGTTTTACGCCGGCCTGCTGCTGGGCGTGGCGCTGGTGCAGGCCGTCTTCCAGTTCTGGATGCGCTGGATTCTGATCGGAATTTCGCGCGATGTGGAATACGATCTGCGCAATGATCTCTTCCGTCACCTTTGCCGCCTTTCTTCGCGCTACTACACCGAAACGCCCACCGGCGACCTGATGTCAAAGCTCACCAACGACCTGAACGCGGTTCGCAACATGGTGGGCCCGGGCATCATGTACTCGGCGTCGACGCTGGTCGTCGGAATCACGACCGTGGGCATTATGCTGCACCTTGACTGGCGGCTGACGCTTCTGACGCTTGTGCCGATGCCGCTGGTTTCGATTCTGGTCAAAGTCTTCGGCCAGAAAATTCACGAGCGCTTCGAGAAGATCCAGGCGATGTACTCCGAGATCACCGAGAAGGTTCGCGAGAACCTTTCCGGGGTCCGGGTCGTTCGCGCCTTCTGCCAGGAAGACGCGGAGATGGCCGAGTTCGACCGGATGAATCTGGAATTCGTCGATAAGAACAAAGGGTTGATCTGGATATCCAGTCTCATGTGGCCGGGCATGGCGCTGCTCTTTGCTGTTGCCTTCATGCTCATCATGATCGTGGGCGGCCGGCACGTTCTTACCGGCGTGATTTCCGTCGGGACCTTCGCGGCGTTCAATGTCTACCTGCTCTACCTCATCTGGCCCATCATCGCCCTGGGCTGGGTGACCAACATTCTGCAGCGCGGCCTGGCATCCCTGGGCCGATTGAACACGATCATCCAGGCGCAGCCCGAAATCACCGACAGGGAAGTGTCCGCTCAGCCCCTCACCTCGCTGCGTGGCGAGATTGAATTTCGCAATCTGGATTTCAGTTACAACGGACGCCCGATTCTCAAAAAGCTCAACCTGCACATTCCAGCCGGCAAGACCGTGGCGATCGTGGGCGCGACGGGTTCCGGAAAGTCAACACTGGTAGGCCTGATTCCGCGCCTTTACGATGCGCCGCCGGGCACGCTGCTGGTGGATGGAGTGCCGATTCGACAGATCCCTCTGCGGACTCTTCGCCAGCAAATCGGCTTTGTTCCCCAGGAAACTTTTCTATTCAGTGATTCGGTGCGCGAGAACATCCGCTTCGGCGCGCATCACGCCGGCGAACAGGATGTTGAACGCGCCGCCGAGATTTCCAACATCCTTCCAGACATTCTCGGATTCCCCAAGGGATTCGATACGATGGTCGGCGAGCGCGGCTTGACGCTTTCCGGCGGGCAGAAGCAGCGCACGGCGATTTCGCGCGCGGTGATTCGCGATCCGCGCATCCTGATTCTCGACGACGCGCTCTCCAGCGTCGATACTTACACCGAGGAGAAAATTCTCCGCCATCTTACGGATGTGATGGCCGGACGAACGACCCTGCTGATTTCCCATCGTGTTTCGACCATCCGTAACGCCGACGAAATCGTCGTCCTGCACGAGGGCCAAATCGTCGAGCGCGGCACCCATGAAGAATTGCTGGCGATGAACGGACATTACTCGGAGCTCTACAACAAGCAGTTGATTGAGGAAGCGTTGGAGCAGGAAGCGTGAGGAACATGTCTAAAGTTGAAAGTTAAAAGTTCAAAGGAATCCGATTTGCTTTCGACTTTAGACTTTCGACTTTTGACTTTTGGTTATGCCTGACAGTTTCCACGAAGAAGAAATTCTCGGCAAAGCGTATGACGGGCGATTGATGAGGCGCCTGCTGGGATACCTGCGCCCTTATTGGCCGGTGGCCTTACTGGCGCTGGTGGCCATCATCTTCTACGGCATCTTGCAGGCAATCCCGCCCTACCTGCTCAAAGTGGAAGTCGATCGCTACCTCGACCCCCAATCGCCCGCGGCGCTTCCGCCCGTTCTCGCCCGGTTCTTGAGCCCCAATCCGCTGGTGGGCATCATGCAGATCGCTTTTGTTCTGTTCCTGCCCACCGTTTTCCTGACCTTCCTGCTGGAATTCGCGCAATCGTTTGCCATGCAACTGGTGGGTCAGAAGGTGATGTACGATCTGCGCAAGCAGCTTTTCGCCCATTTGCAGCGGTTGCAGTTGAGCTTCTATGACCACAACCCGGTCGGCCGCCTCGTCACGCGCGTCACGGCGGATGTGGACGTCCTCAATGAGCTCTTCGCTTCCGGGATGGTGGCCATATTCGGCGACTTCTTCACGCTGCTCAGCATTGTCGTGGTCATGCTCAAGCTCGACTGGAAAATGGCGCTGCTCACTTTCTCCATTCTTCCCATTATCGTCGTGGTGACGATGCTTTTCCGCCGCGCCGTGCGCGAATCTTACCGGCGCATCCGAGTCGCTATCGCCCGCATCAACGCGTATCTCCAGGAGCACATCACCGGGATGTCGGTGCTCCAACTCTTCAACCGCGAAGCGCGCAGCTTCCAGGAATTCGAAGCCGTCAACCGCGCGCACATGGAAGCCTACAAGGACTCCATCATGGCCTACGGGCTCTTCTATCCGGCGGTCGAGTTTCTGGGAATCTTGGCGATTGCGATCATCCTTTATGTGGGAGGCGGGATGACGCTCTCGGGCGCCGTCAGCGTAGGGACGGCGATTGCGTTCATCCAATACTCTCAGCGCTTCTTCCGGCCGATCCAGGATTTAAGCGACAAATACAACACACTCCAGGCGGCGATGGCGAGCGCGGAGCGCATCTTTAAGCTGCTCGACACGCCGGTCACGATTGCCGACCCCGCGTCGCCGGTCCCGCTCGACGAGGCACGCGGCCGCGTGGAGTTCCGCGATGTCGGCTTCGCGTACCGCGATGACCATCGCGTGCTGGAGAAGGTCTCTTTCACCGTCGATCCGGGAGAAACCGTGGCCGTCGTGGGGCACACCGGCGCGGGCAAGACGACCCTCACCAGCCTGCTGCTGCGCTTTTACGAAGTCCAGGAAGGCGCGGTGTTGTTCGACAGCATCGATGTCCGGCAACTCCGTCTGCGTGACCTGCGGAAGAATTTCGGGATGGTGTTGCAGGATCCCTTCCTGTTTTCCGGGACCATCACAAGCAACATTCGCCTGGGCACGCAAAGCATCAGCGACGCGCGTCTGCGCGAGGTCACACGTCAGGTGAACCTCCTCGATTTCATTGAATCACTCCCCGGCGGATTCGACGAGCCGGTCAAGGAGCGCGGCGCCACGCTCTCCGTCGGTCAGAAGCAATTGCTCTCCTTCGCGCGCGCCCTGGCCCACGACCCCAAACTGCTGATCCTCGACGAAGCCACATCCAGCGTCGATCCCGAAACGGAGGCCATGATCCGCGACGCTCAGCGGCGCCTGCTCGCCAACCGCACTTCGCTCGTCATCGCGCACCGGCTTTCGACCATCCAGAACGCCTCGAAGATCGTGGTCATGCACAAGGGCCGCGTGCGCGAGGTCGGTACCCACCAGGAATTGCTCCAAAAACGCGGGATTTACTATAAGCTCTACGAGCTTCAGTATAAGGACCAGGAAGCGCTCGGCGTCCGTGATCCGCTATCGGTCGTGGGCCATGCTTCCCCCGCCGAATCCGGATCTTCCGCGCCGGGCGCCTAACCCATGCCTGAACCTTGCTTGATGATTGTCGCGGGGGAGCGCTCCGGCGACGTGTACGGCGCGGGGCTGGCCGCGGCGCTGCGAGAGCGCCTGGGGGGCGTCGAAATCTTCGGCTGTGGCGGGGACGCCATGCGCCGGGCAGGCGTCGAGACCACGGTGGACGCGCACGTCGTGGCGGTGGCGGGGATTGTGGAAGTGGTCTCGTCCCTGCCGCGGATCTATCGGGCCTTCCGCACACTCCTCGCGGACGTGGACCGCCGACGCCCGCAACTCGCCGTGCTGATCGATTTTCCCGACTTCAACTTGCGGCTGGCAAAGAAACTGAAACACCGTGGCATCCCGGTCGTCTATTTCGTCAGCCCGCAGGTCTGGGCATGGCGGCCGGGGCGGGTGAAGCAGATTAAAGCGACCGTGGCCAAAATGCTTTGTTTGTTCGATTTTGAAGAAGAACTTTACCGCCATGCGGGAGTGCCGGTCGAATACGTCGGGCATCCGCTGGTGGATTTGGTAAAGCCCACGCTGTCGCGCCCGGAATTCTTCGCCAAGGCTGGACTGGATCTCAATACGCCGACCGTAGCGCTCCTGCCGGGAAGCCGGCAAAAAGAGGTCGTGTTCAATTTGCCGTGCATGCTTGATGCCGCGACACGATTGGCTCTCGCGCGGAAGATCCAGTTCGTCATTCCAGTGGCGGAGACCCTCGAGCCCCCGTGGTTGGAAGCGACTTTGCGCGAGCACTACGTCGGCCGGGCGGTGGTCCGCACCGTCACCGGCTCAACCTATGACGTTTTGCATCACTCCGACGTGGCGGTTGTGGCCAGCGGAACGGCCACGCTTGAGGCCGCGCTCTCGGAACGCCCGATGGTCGTGGTCTATCGAGTTTCGTCGCTGACCTGGCTCATCGGAAAGTTGCTCGTAAAGGTGCCTCATTACAGCATGGTCAACCTTCTGGCCCGCAAGCCGCTGGTCCCCGAACTGATGCAGAATGAATTCACCGCCCAAAGCGTGGCTGCGCGGGTAGAATACTTGTTGGATTCCCCGGAGGCTCGCCATACCATGGCGCAGGAGCTTCGCTCCCTCCGCACGCGCCTGGGCCCCGGGGGCGCTATTGGGCGGGCTGCCGACGCGGTCGTAGGAGTCCTGAAGGCGTCGCGGGCAACCTTTGCGACTGGGTGAGGCATCCGCGCAAAGGCCCCTTTTGATGCAACGGACGAGCGGCCAAAGTAATCCAATCTATAGTGAGCGTGGGCCGCATGGAAAGGCTGATGCAACTCCGTTGGACTTACACGGTCGGGGAATGATTACGTAATGAACAGGGGTGGAGGGTCAAGCCAGGAATGAGCGACGGCAAAACTTCACGAGATACTGCTGCGGCTGAAACGGAACGATCCTTCCACCGTACTTGGACCCTTGGGGCGCTCGTTGCGCTGGCTTTGTTGCTGACCGGCCCTTCGGGCGTGGCGCAAACGCGTTTCGATGTCACCAAGTACACCATCGATGCCGAGCTCTTTCCCTCCACGCACGTTCTTTCCGCGAAGGTGCAGGTCGATTTTGTCCCCAACACGGATTTGACGACGCTCAGTTTCGAGCTGCAGAGTTTTTTGCGCGTGGACAAGGTCGTCGATGCGGAAGGGAAGGACCTGAGGTTCCGGCGCGAAGGGCTGGCGCTCGACATCGACTTCATCAACCCCCTTACTCAGGGCAAGCCTTCGTCAGTTACGGTCACCTACGGCGGCCCGCTCTCCTCAGCCGAGGGCAGCCCGGTCGAGAATCTCAAGCTTGCTTACGTGGGCTCAGAAGGTTCCTACCTGTTCTATCCAGGGCGGTGGTTTCCCGTCAGCAATTATGGCGTGGACCGCTTTGCGGCCTCCATGCGAATCACCGTTCCGACCGACGAAACCGTGATCGCCTCCGGGAGAGCCCTGGCGCCGGCGCGGCAGACCGGAAAAGTTACCTATGCGTTTGATTACCCCGAAACCTCATTTCCGGGGACCGTCATCGCGGGGCGCTACATAGCGCAACCGGCGACGGCCGTGGGCGCGGACATCACGCTGTACCTTAAGCCCGGCCACGAAAACTTCGCCGCGAGCTACGGCCAGGCCGCGGCCCGGATTCAGGCGTTCTATTCGGACAAGTTCGGAGGCCTGCCCAGCAGCCACCTTTCGCTTGTTGAAATCGAAGACGGCACGGTGGGCGGGTACACGGCGCCCGGTGTCGTAGCGCTGGCCTCGCGCGGGTTCTCGACGCCGGTCAACGACCGCTTGCTAGCCCACGAAATTTCCCACCAATGGTGGCGATGCCTGGTCAGCCCCGCTTCCGCTGATGACGCTTTCCTCGACGAAGGCTTGGCAACCTACTCCGCCGCGCTGTACCTCGAGGAATCCGCCGGGGAAACCGCTTTCGAGGACACGATGCGCGAGATTCAGATCGGCGCGCTTTCCCATGAAGATGCCGCCCCGATCGCGCAGGCCAGCCGCCTCCACGAATTCACGCCCGAATACCAATCCATCGTTTTCCAAAAAGGGGCTATGGTGCTTCACATGCTCCGCTGGGTGGTCGGGGATGACGCTTTTCTGAAGACACTCCAGACCATGACCCGCGACTTCGCCTGGAAAACCATTTCCACCGACCAGTTCCAGAAACTGGCGGAGAAGGCCAGCAATCAGGAGCTGACTTACTTCTTCGCCCAGTGGGTCAGCTCAACCGGCGTTCCTCAGTTCAAGCGCACCTGGGCGGTCTATCGGACGGAAAAAGGGTACCAGGTCGTGGGCAAAGTGCAGCAGGACATCGACATCTTTCGCATGCCGGTTGAGATCCGGGTATTTCCCGAGGGCCGCAAGCCCGTCAACGAGCGCGTGGAAATGGTGGGTACGACCGCCGACTTCACCGTGAACACCACCACCCGCCCTCTGCGTGTCGTGGTCGATCCCGCCAGCCGCCTGCTGAAGTACGACGACACAATCAAGCTTGCCGTCGAGATGGCGCGCGCCGATCAACTCGTCCAGCAACAGGCTTATCTGGAGGCCATCAAACAGTACCAGGCTGTTCTCGAGCTGAACCGGAACAGCTCGCTCGCCCACTACCGCATCGGCGAAATCCACTTCAAGCTTCGCAACTACAACGCGGCGTCGGAAGAAATGCGCGCGGCCCTGAACGGCGACATGCAGCCCCGTTGGATCGAGGTCTGGTCACATTTGACGCTGGGGAAAATCTTCGACGTCACAGGCCAGCGCGATCGCGCCCTCAACGAATATCAGCGTGCGCTACAGACCAATGACAATACCCAGGGCGCGCTCGACGAAGCCAACCGCTACGTCCAGAAACCCTACTCGGAACAGAGCAACCCCAACAGTGCGGCCCAGTGACGGATCGCGATTCCAGCATTCCGAATTCAGAATCCAGAATGCCGAATCGCGAGGAGCAGATTCAGCCGCTGAAAGGCCCGTCGAACCAAATTAGGGCGCGGCTTTGGGGCCGGGGCTCTAATTCTGGATTCTGACTTCTGAATTTTTCCATCTCACTTCAAACTCGGCGCAACCCTTCAAATTTCAGCCCCGTGAGCCGCGGCTCGGAGAGACCGCGATGCTGAATCAGGACTTTGAAGATCGTCCCCATGCCTTCGGGGTTGATCAGCCGCTTGAGCTTGAGCCGCGCCTGGAGCTGCTCGGTCTCGCTTTGGCCAGGATCGTACAGATCGCCAAACTGGTTCGACTCGCCCAGAGCCATTAAGAATCGCTCCTGCGTCGTGAAGCCGGTCAACTCCAACCCCGCTTCCCTCCCCGCGTCGATGAGGGCGCTGAAATTGACGTGCGCCGTCAAGTCCTGCTCGCCGGGCGCGCTATAGAAGTCCTCAGACGCCAAATGCCCGCGATAGGCCATCAACGTTCCGCGTGGCCGGTCGGGCGTGTAGAGGCGCGGCGCGAGGTCGCCGTAATCAATCGTAATAACAAATCCCCGAGTGAGTTTTTCCGCCACCGTCCGCATCCATTGCGTCGCACGCAGGTTCACCTCGACGCGATGCCCTTCCTCGAGAACTTTCGCATAGCGCGCCACGTAGGCCGCCACTTCCGTGCTGCTGAGCGGGCCAAGCTTTTCGCGCAATTCATCGCCTTCCGCAGTGACGTAAACCTCTTTCAGCCTTCCGCCCGCGCGCGTGACCACGGAAACCGGGAAGGCATCTACGAGTTCGTTGGAAAAGAAACATCCGGTCTGTGGTTCGAGCTGTTCGAAGCTCTCGAGAATTCTGACTTTGGATTGGAGCTGGTCGCGGCTGAGACGCTCGCCAAGCAGCGCGCGCTGTTTTGGGCCCGGTTCAATCGCCACGTAGTCGAGCGCCGAGAAGAAATCCGCGTCAGCGTCTCGCGCCCAGCCGAGGAAATCCCGCGCGAACCAGCCTCGCCCCGGACCCATTTCCACCCAGCCAAAGCGCGATGGCCGGCCTAGCGCCTCCCATATCTCCGCGCCCTGGCGCGCAATCAGGCGGGCGAAGATCGGATGCAAATCAGGGCTCGTGAAATAGTCGCCCCGGACTCCCGTCCTCTCCCGTCCCTGCATGTAGTAGCCGAACTCGGGATGATAGAGGCAGGTCTGCATGAATCGCTCGAAAGTCATCGGCCCTGAGCGCCGGATGGAATCCAGCAGGAATGTCGTGAGAGATATCGCAGGCAAGGTGAGTTATTCCGGCCCTATTCCTTCATTTGCGGATTGCGTTCGAACATCTCGACGATGAAATCGTGCAGGCAATCGTACAGTAGCTTCTGGAACGTCCAGGGGAACTGCGCGTTGGTTATCTCCCGCTCATGAAGGTTGATTTCGTAGTGGTGCTCGAATCCTAATCCCTCCCGCAGGTCGATCATCAACGTGACGCCGTTCCGGCGCTCCTCGGTCGAAAACCGGAGGAGCGGATGCTCGTATCGCGCGAGCTCCCTTTCGACTTTTTCGCGAAGCGAATTCTCTCCGGTCGGCGGCCGGTCTTGCGAACTCGCGGGCGGGATGCTCATGCTAGGAGGCTTTGCTGGCGGGCCGCCCGGTCAGTTGCGCGTAAGTATGCTCGAAAACCTGGAGCGCCGCGTCGTCGTATAGCACGAAGTGGATCGTTTCCAGGCTGCTGCGCGATTTGAGGTGTTCGAGGACTTCGGTAAGCATGACCCGCGCGCACTCCTCCATCGGAAATCCGGCGACCCCCGTGCCAATGGCCGGGAAGGCAAGGCTCTTGATGGCTTTCTCTTCGGCGCGCAGCAAGCTGTTGCGCGTCGCCAGGCGCAACGATTCGGCGCTCGCCGTCCCGCCCAGGTGCATGCCGGCGGCATGAATGACGTAAAGAGCTTTCAGGTTGCCGCCCGTCGTGACCGCCGCCCCGCCCAGCGCCACGGGGCCCACGCGTTCGCAATCCTCCTCGACGGTCCGCCCGCCTTTCCGGCGGATTGCCCCCGCCACGCCCGCGCCCAGCACCAGGTCGGTGTTCGCCGCGTTGACGATGGCGTCCACGGCCATCTCGGTAATGTCGCCCTTGCGAAAGTAGATCTTTGCCGCCATGGCTCCACCTGTGCGAGAGGCTTGACGGTCCCGGAGCGGAGTTAAGCATACCGTGTCGCGACACGGTTTGGCTAGTAGGCAGGCATTTCAGTGGAAACCACGTTTAGGCCAGGAGTTTCGTCACGACCTCGCCGTCCACGTCGGTCAGGCGGTGGTGGCGGCCCTGGTATTTGAAGGTCAGTCGCGTGTGGTCGATTCCAAGGCAGTGCAGGATCGTCGCCTGCAGATCATGGATGCTGATAGGGTCAGAAACGATGTTATAGCAAAAATCATCTGTTTCTCCGATCGTAATACCATGCTTGATGCCCCCGCCCGCCAGCCACATCGCGAAGCAGCGCGGGTGGTGATCGCGGCCGTAGTTGGTGTCGGTGAGCTTGCCTTGACAATACACCGTCCGCCCGAACTCTCCCCCCCAGATGACCAGCGTGTCGTCGAGCAGTCCGCGCTGCTTCAAGTCCTGAACGAGCGCCGCGGAGGGCTGATCGACGCCCCTGCATTGCAGGCTGATATCGCGCGGCAGGTCGTTATGCTGGTCCCAGCCGCGATGATAGAGCTGAATGAACCGCACGCCGCGCTCCGCCAGGCGCCGCGCGAGCAAACAATTTGCCGCGTAAGTGCCCGGCTTGCGCGAGTCGGGGCCGTACATCTCGAAAATCTGATCCGGCTCCTTGGAAAGATCCGTCAGCGCCGGAACCGAAGTCTGCATCTTATAGGCCATCTCGTACTGGATGATGCGCGTCTCGATTTCCGGATCACCGTAAGCGCCGGCTTTCAGGTGATTGATTTTCGCCACGGCGTCGAGCAATCGCCGGCGCGTTGTGCGGTCGATCCCGGGCGGGTCCGCGAGATAAAGCACCGGATCGCTGCCGCCGCGAAAGCGCACCCCCTGGTATTTCGACGGGAGAAAACCGCTGCTCCACAGCCGCGAGAAGAGCGGCTGGTCAGTGTTCAGCGCCTGGGCCTGCGAAAGCAGCACGACAAACGCCGGCAGGTCCCGGTTCTCGCTGCCCAGTCCATAACTGACCCAAGCTCCCATGCTGGGCCGGCCGGGCTGCATGAAGCCCGTCTGAATAAAGGTAATCGCGGGATCGTGATTAATCGCGTCCGTATGCATCGTCCTGATGAGGGCGATATCGTCCACGATTTTGGCGTGATGCGGAATCAGCTCACTCAGATAGGTTCCTGATTTCCCCTGGGGCGCAAACTTAAAAATCGAGCGCGCCACCGGAAATGATTCCTGGCCGGAAGTCATTCCCGTAATGCGCTGGCCCATGCGAACCGAGCCGGGAAGTTCGGTGTTGTGAAATTTGTCGAGCGCCGGCTTGTAATCGAAAAGCTCGATCTGCGATGGCGCCCCGGATTGATGGAGGAAAATCACCCGCTTGGCTTTGGGGGCGAAGTGCGGCAGGCCCGCCAGCCCGCCGGTCCCGCTCCGAGGGGGATTGAATTCCGTGTCGCCCGCGAACAAATTCGGGTTCAGCAGCGAGGCCAGGGCGGCGATGCCAATCCCCGTGCTGGCGCGCGAGAAAAACGTCCGGCGCGTCATGCTCAGTTCCAATTCATGTTCCAGGCACATGGCTTCACTCTTTGGTTACAGTTTCGTCCAGGTTGAGGATGGCGCTCGCAACCGTCGTCCAGGCCGCCAGTTCGCTCGGGTCAAGCTTCCTGTCGTAGGTGGATTCGCCGACGCCCAACAGCTTGGCGGCGGCTTCTTTGTCGCGGCGATAGTGCGCGAGCTCGCGCCAGGCCAGTTGGCGCAGAATGCTCAGCTCCTGAGGCGCGGGATTGCGCGACGTCGCCAGGCGGAACGCATAGTTGATCCGCTGCGCGGAATTGCGGCCCGCTCCTTCCAGGGTCCGCTCAGCCAGGGCCCGAGCCGCCTCGATGTAAGTGGGATCGTTCATCAGAACCAGCGCCTGCAACGGTGTGTTCGTTACGGCGCGGCGGGCCGTGCATTTCTCGCGGTCCGGCGCGTCGAACGTCACCAGCGACGGCGGCGGAACGGTGCGCTTCCAGAAGGTGTACATACTGCGCCGGTAGAGATCTCCCCCGTGGCTCGGCGTGTAGGTCTGCGCCGTAAAGCCGTCGCCGAACGCCATCTCCTCCCAAAGCCCGGGCGGCTGGTAAGGAAAGACGCTTGGTCCTCCGAGCGCCGGATTCAGCAGGCCGCTCACGGCCAGGGCGTTGTCGCGCACGATTTCCGCCGGCAAGCGGAAGCGCGGCCCGCGCGCCAGCAGCCGATTCTCGGGATCCCTTTCCTGCAATTCCGGCGTCACTCGCGATGATTGACGATACGTCGCCGAGGTCACGATCAACCGCATCATGGCTTTAACGTCCCAGCCGCTGCGGATGAATTCCGTCGCCAGCCAGTCGAGCAGCTCGGGATGGCTGGGCGGTTCACCCTGCGATCCGAAGTCTTCCGACGTCTTCACGATTCCCGTTCCGAAACACAGCTGCCAGTAGCGGTTCACGGCCACGCGCGCGGTGAGCGGGTGGGAGGGATCGGTAAGCCACTTTGCCAAGCCCAGGCGATTGAGCGGGGCGCCCGCCGGAAGCGGCGGCAGCACGCTCGGAACGCCGGGTGTGACGGCATCGCCTTTGTTGCGATAATCGCCGCGCGCCAGGACGTGCATCTCGCGCGGCTTTGCCATGTCTTCCATCACCATCACGTTCGGAATCGCCTTGTCGAGCTCCGCTTTCTGCTCCATCAGATTCTTCAACTCGGCATGAGGCTTTCGGAAGTTCTCCGGCGCCACCCAGGTGAGGAAGTAATCGCGGAGTTTCTCCTTCTCCGCCTCGCACTGCTCCTTGATACCGTATTCGGGAGTGTCCACTTTGGATTGCTCAACGAGCGGGTCGTCGTCTTCGACGAGGATGCGGGGATCCTGGATGCGGCGCATTTCCTCGCACGCGCCGGAAAGGCCGGCGACGAGAGCGCGCGCGGGCTGATGGACGGCGAGTTGTTCGATCTCGGGAACCTCGAGCGGACGCGCATAAATGCGCAGGTCGTCCAGCCGGCCCTTGAACGCCCCTCCGAGTTCCTTGTTTCCGACTTCCATCGGACGAACGCTCGCGACATCTCCCGTCAGATGGTCCTTCAGGATTTCGACTTCCTGCGGCTTGCCGTCGAGGAACATTCGCAGGCCGGCGGCTTTGCCCGAGCCGTCATAGGTCAGCGCGAGGTGGGGCATTCTCAGGCGCACTCGCTCTTTGGTCCGGATTTCAATTGCCTCGCCGGGCCAGGTGTGCGTGAGGCGAACGATGATGTGGGAGGCGCGCTTCTGCCAGCCGACCCATTCCGTCTCGTCCAGCAGAATTTCCAATCCTTTCCGGGTCTTCGCGTCATCGATCTTCTGCAGCACCGCCATCTCGAATTTCGATCCCGGGCTGAACCAGAATGCCAGCGTGAAGGGATGCGTGGGATCGAAGGAATCGGCGCCACCGAGCTCGACCTGTGCTTCGCCGCTGATCTCGGCGGCCTGCCCGACGACACCGTAACCGTAGGTTACGCCGCCGCGGGTGATTTTCGCCGGCTGGTGGCGTCCGGAAGTGTCGGCAAGATTCTTTTCGAATTCGAAGTGAGCGACCAGGCCATCGCGCGCCTCGTTGGGGATGGTCGTGAGCGCGGTCTTCTCCCATTCGCTCTGGAGGGAAGAGATCTCTTTCTCCGGCATCGCCTCCTTGGCGGCCGAGATCTTCCGTTTAAGCTCGTCCAGTTGGCGCTGCTGCTCGGCAGAAGGAAGCTGCAAAACCGGCGACGCATTGCCCTGCTGCCCGTCGAGCCCTTTTTCGGGAACGCTGTTGAAGAACGCCGCGAAGCGATAGAAATCTCGCTGCTTGAAAGGATCGTATTTGTGGTCGTGGCAGCGCGCGCAGCCGAGCGTCGTGGCCATCCAGACCGTGGCCGTCGTGTCGAGGCGATCGACAACGTACTCGTTGTGGTATTCCTCGGGAATTGCCCCGCCCTCGAAATTGATCATGTGGTTGCGGTTGAATGCCGTGGCGATGCGTTGTTCGTCGGTGGCGTTGGGGAGAAGGTCGCCGGCCAGTTGCCACAGCGTGAACTGGTCGAACGGCATGTCACGGTTGAAGGCGGCTATCACCCAGTCGCGCCAGCGCCACATGTCGCGTTGGCTGTCGATGTGATAGCCGTGCGTGTCGGCGTAGCGCGCCAGGTCGAGCCACTGCATCGCCATCCGCTCGCCGTAATGCGGCGAGGCAAGCAGGCGATCGACAACCTTTTCGTAGGCGCCGGGAGACGGGTCCGCAAGAAAGGCTTTGACCTCGGCGGGTGTGGGTGGGAGGCCGGTCAAATCGAGCGTCACGCGGCGGATCAATGTCCTCCGGTCGGCCTCGTGCGCGGGCCTCAAACCTTCGCGCTCCAGGCGGGCGAGAACAAAGCGGTCGATTTCGTTGCGCGGCCACTTCGCGCTTTTCACTTCCGGAAGCGCCGGGCGCTTGGGCGCGACGAACGCCCAGTGCGTTTCCCAATGCGCGCCTTGATCGATCCACTGGCGGATGAGCTCAATCTGTTTCGGCGTGAGGCTGCGGCCTGAATAGGTCGGCGGCATCCGGTCGGCTTCGTCCTGGGCGCTGATCTTCTGGTAGAGGCGGCTCTGAGCGCTCGAGCCGGGCACGATGACTCGATATCCGTCGCGCTGGTCAAACGCCCCGCCATCCTTGATATCCAGCCGGAGGTTCGCCATGCGGTCCGCGTCGTTGGGACCGTGGCAGGTAAAACAGTTGTCAGAAAGGATGGGGCGAATGTCGCGATCGAACTCCACCCCTTTAGGTTTCTGCGGCGACGGCGCCTGCGCGAACCCGCCCGCCGCCATGAGTGCGAGGAGCGCACTGGCGCCCGCCCAGAGCAGCATCCTTGGCTGGTCGCGATGAATTGCCCGACTCGACATAAGCAGTGGGGCCGAAGCTGAAGTCCGGTCCCGGAAAAACCGCCAGCGCGCCTGCGGACATGTCTGCGCGATGTGATTGGATAAGCCCGAGAGGAAAGGCTACCGCTTTCTTGCCTTGAGTGCAAGGCGCGAGTGACTCGCCCGGCCCGATCCCGCTCGGAGCGGGACACGACACCCTCTGCCCCGGGGAAAAGGCCGCGACCCAACACGCAACTCCTGCCCTCTCCCGCCGGGAGAGGGTGGTGAGCGCAGCGAGCCGGGTGAGGGTGTTGGCCCGCAGTCCCGGAGGAGCGTGCACCGCGGGCGAGGACATTCTGTCTCTTGACTTTTGCGCGGAACTATGCTAGGCTGATAGCCGACTGTTCGTGCTGGCCCGGCCGAAGGCGCTGCGTCGGAACATGGGCTGAGAGGAATTATGAACGCGATTTCGATTGCTGGGTTCACTAGTTTGGAATTGGGGACAAAAAGTCTTATGAGGCCCGAAAGATGCCGCAGAGAAAAATGTGTAATTCTTACATGGCGACGGCCCTTAGGTGACTGAAAACAAAAGACCGCGGTTCAAAATGTCTGTCAGAACAAAGCTGATTTTGAGGTTGAATCTCGCTCACTTTCCGTTAAAACTGCCCAAAACGCGACGTGCGACATTCTCTGTCTAAGCATTTCAAAACAAACTACATTTCAGAATATACGACAAATTGTCCTATTGTGGCGATCTCGCCTCCGGAAAGGCGGGCCCCCCGCCGGCCGGGGAATTCCAAGCACCGTTTGTTAACTAATTGTGAAAAGGCGGTGGGGGCGTCTAACTGCGTTTGCGCCGGGCGGCCACTTCGCGGCACTTGGCCAGAAACTGCTCGAAGATCCGACGCTGTGCCGGAACGCTGGCCATTTCTTCCGGGTGCCACTGCACGGCCATCAGAAACGGGTAATCGTCCGCGGCCTCGACCGCCTCGGCGAGTCCGTCCTCGGAATGGGCCGTGACCTTGAGGCCGCGCCCCAGTCGCTTGATGGCCTGGTGGTGGAGGCTGTTGACGCGGCAAGAACCCCGCATAGCTCCGGCCAACTGCGACTCTGGTTCTGTCACCGTGACCGTATGCACGGGTTGGGTACGATCGTCCGGCTGGCGGTGATCGAGCTCGATGGAGGTGTCTTTCTTCAGGTCCTGGTAAAGCGTCCCGCCGAATTTCACGTTAATCATCTGGATGCCGCGACAGATGCCCAGAATGGGAAGGCGGCGTCCGAGTGCGTCGTCGAGCAGGCGCATCTCGAAATCGTCTCGGGCGCGATCGGTGTGAACGCTGTCGTATTTCTTCGGCTCATCGTAGAGCGACGGGTCAACGTCTTCACCGCCGGCGAAGAGAATCCCGTCGTAGGCGTCAGCGCGAAGGCGGCCGTGGTCCGAGGCGCTGACCAGCTCGAGTTCTTCCCCCCGCGCCCCGGCTGCGACCAGCGCACGAAAGTAAGGCGAATCCTTGCCCAGAGCCTTTTCCTTCTTGGACACGGAGAGCGCGATCTTCATGGACGTCCTCGGATAGCCGCCAACCATCCCGCCCGGACAACGTTATGAGGCTTTGGTGCCGGCCCGCATCTTCTTCGTCATTTCCGCCATCATGGCCGCGCCGCGCCTCTCCACCTCGCCCGACTCGACGTCTTCCTTGTGCGTGGCGATGGCCCAGAGATGGCCGAACGGATCTTTCAACTGTCCATAGCGGTCGCCCCAGAACATATCCATCACCGGCATGACGACGGTTGCCCCCGCGCTCGCCGCGCGATTGAACCAGCTGTCCACGTCGTCGACATAGAGATGCAGCACCGTGGTTGTCGTGCCAGCGGTCTGTGGCGCCTGGCACGGCGCGCCGGGAAACTCGTCGGCGAGCATCACCGTCGAGTCGCCGATCTTGAGCTCGGCGTGCATGACCATGCCGTCAGGTATCTTGTGGACGCTCCGTTCCTGCGCGCCGAACGCCTTCTTATAGAATTCGATAGCCTTCGCGGCGCCGCGTATTACCAGGTGCGGCGTCAGCGTGTGCATCCCCTCCGGAATCGCTTTGACGTTTCCTGCCATGATTTCCTCCCTCTCGAGACTGCATCACTGAGTCATGGTTTCATTTCCCGTTAAGCCGTCGAGCCATCGCGCGATCCGCTCTGGCAACGGACTACTGGCGACTGGAGACTTCCTTCAACTTGTCGAGCTGTTCGGCCCAATACTTTTTCATGCGCGCCGCCTGCTTGGCATCGGCGAGCTTCGAGTGCTGAGCGGCCACCTGGCATTTCCCATCTCCCTTGGGATAAAAGTTGACGCTCACGCTCGTTTTGCCGTCGACCCAGGTGATACGCAGAGATTTGTGCGGCGTGGCCTTGCGGACGGTGAAGGCGAAGTTCTTGAGCCATCGGCGCCGCACGGACTCGTCGAGCCAGGCAGCGAAAGCTTTGGCGGCCGGCACGTCGAGTGTCCTGCTGCTGCTAATCTCGAAGCCCTCGGGTTTCTGGTGCTTCTGACGCAACCCGCGCGCCTGCTCGTAGCCCACCGTGACCATCTGGCTCCACCACGCGGGAAGCTTGTGTTTCTTGTAGAGCAGGGTGGCGATTTCCTTGTGGGAGAATTTGCGCGCGCCTGTGGCGTCAAGCAGCTTGAACCACTCTGCCCAGGTCCTTCCGGTTTTCGCCTTAACGGCCTCGCTGCCGATTCTGGCGAACTCGTCGCCCTCGCTCGCCCTCTTCACGAAGCGGCCTCCAGTAGATGAATGGGATTGCCCGCACCTATTCTAGTCTCAGAGAGTGTCGAAAGGAAGCTGCCCAAGGAAGTTGGTCTTCAGCTACAGAAAGCGACCAAGGGGGAAGACTGGCCCAGGAGGCGGTGGGATTCAAGGGAGCTTATGGGCCTCTTCGGCGCGAGCTTTCAGGGCCCGGTTCATCTCCTCGAAGGCGCGGCGGTTTCTGGAGGCGAGGACGAGCATGATAAGCGGCACGAGCAGGCCGGTGTAAACCTCGCGTTGAACGAATCTGACCGCGCCGTTCCCGATCGGCTCGATCGTGAAGGAATGCTCTCCCGAAAAGACCCGGTGATGAATGAACTTTGCCACCCAGCGAAGTTCGCGGGCGGGCTCGACGCAAAGTAGCATCGCGCGGAACCTGATGCCTGGCCGAGTCAAAGGCCGGACGCGAACCCTCAACTGCCCTCCCGGTCTCACCTCGCCCTGGATAGGGTGGAGCACCGAATTCCACAAGCTGTAAGAAGGGAAATCCGTCAGCACCTCCCACACACGCTGGGCGGAGGCTTGGATCTGGATCTCGGTGCGGATCTCATTCATGGGAAGACGTGGAAAGATGTGCGCTGGTGGTTTCGGGACGAAGAACATTCCTGCGGCCCAAAGCGGCGTTCAGGGAGGCGTTCAACTCCCGAATGCGGCCTGACATCTTTTCCAGCATGCGGAAGGCGAGCGAAGGGTCCTCATGGATTCGTCGCAGAAAACTCTTCTTCTCCAAGGTGAGCACCCGGACCTCCCCGCGGGCGCGGATGGTGGCGGAGCGGACCTCATGATCGAATAGTGCCATCTCGCCGAAGAAGTCGCCGGCGCTCAAAACCGCCACGCAGACATCCGACTCGCCTTTCCTCAAAAGGACCTCAACCTCGCCCTGCTGGACGACGTACATGCAATTGCCCACGTCGCCCTGGCGGATGATGTTCTCGCCGTTCTGGTACAACTTCCCCAAGCTCCCTTCACTCATGGCATCCTCTCTTCCTGCTGACGGGGCAAATGCCTTGGCAACAACCCCGCCAGTGTTTCCCAGAGCAGCCGGCCCAGGAAGGCGGGGTGAAGGCTGCGCAGGAAGACGCTGCGGTATGGCGCGCTTCCTGTGAACGTATCCCACAGCACCATGCTCATCCGGCGGCGGCTGCCCGCCTCTTGCTGCTCCGCGGCCACCATGCGCCAGACGCCGCGCCGCAAGAACTTCCAAAGCTGGATCTGGCGCGTGACCATGAAGACAACTCTCCCAACCAGGTTGTCTCTCGCCAGGTATCGGCACGCCAGCCAGAAATGGCGGCGAAAATCTTCCCCGCCGATGCCTTCGAAGACCGCCGTGACCGCGGCTGCCTTGGCCGTGCGGTAGGCGGCTCCGATCCCGTCCTTGTAGAGCCGCGTCACCCCGCAATCGCCCAAGAAAATGACCCGGTCGGCAAAGGGATTCACCGCGCCGCGGATGCTGAGCTTAGGGGAGCAATGGCAGAAGTCGTCGGGGAACTGCCAGCCGGGCGGCAGGCAGCGACGAACCTCGGGCGCGTGGAGGAAAGACTCGATAAGTTCTTTGTCGATGTCCTCACCGAGAAGGCACAACGTCACGTAGTCGCCCTTGGGGATGAGCGCGGCGAACTCCAGGCGGGGGATGTTGAGCAGAAAGACGTGCATCGAGGTGCCGAGATGCCGCGCGATGACCTCGCGGCCCAGATGAATTTCGCAGATGTAGGTTTTGGTGCTGCGCGGAGGGGCGTAGCCGAATGCTGAATTCTCGAACAGCTTCAGCGCGGGTGTATTCACACCGGTGGCGACAGCGAGCAGGTCGTACGTTTCCTCGCTGCTATCCTGAGACTTCAGGCGCGGGCGGCCGTCCGGCCAGTCTATGCCGTCCACACGCTTGCGAACCAGATTGGCGCCATTGGCCACGGCCAGCTCGAGCAGAAAACCGTCCAGCCCGCGGCAACCCGGAATGCCTTTCGATCCCCGCGGCCCGGCTCCCCGATGCACGGCGGCAATGCGCATCTCTTGCAGTGGAGTCTCGATCCGCACGCTGCCGACGTCCATGTGCAGGAAGTAAGAGTCGATGCCGCGCTGAACGACCGTGGGAGGAAGGTTGATTCCTTCGGCGGCAAGACTCTGCACCAGCGACTCCGAAACGATTCCGCCGCACATGTTGCAGCCCTTAGGACCGATCGCTGAGAAGTCGCGTGGCTCGTAGATGTCGAGGCGTACATCGAGACCGGCGCGGCGTGCCAACTGAACAAGAAAGTAGCTGAAGAATGATCCCGCAGGACCTCCACCCATGACCGCAATGCGCGAACCGTCGTCCAGTTCCGGGTGAGGGGTCATGCGCGTCCCCTGAAATCACGGGCTCAATCAGAGAGCCCTTTCAACAGAGCTTGTTCAAAACCAAAGCACGAGCACATCTGCCAGCGACAGGAAGTCGCAGGCGTTAAACACACATACTCTTCCAAGCTCAAGGCAATAGAAGCTCCAAAGGCGCGTCCTCGTACGTGGGGGATATACGCTGGTGTATCAGCACGATACAAGCGCCACCGGGAACGGGAGCGTCAAGGCTGATGGGGGATCCAACGACGCGGGGTCTTTGGCTGCGTCGTTCACCACATCGTGTCCGGTCCAGGAAAGGGGCAGAGTTCGCGTTGCTGAGGAGCGAACGTCAGACGGAAGGCCCGCGCGAGGGACGAGCATTAGCGGGGACGATACTGCTTGGAGAAGCCGTTGCGAGTGTTGGTGACCGTAAAGGAACCATCTGCATCGGCCGTGAGCTTGATGGCCCGTCCTTCGCACCGCTCTGCCGGATTGGCGATGAACTTTTCGGGAGCGTTGTTTGCCTCGCCGCCCTCGACCGAGCGGTGTAACTGCCAGATGTCTTCCAGTCCCGGCGAACTGCGCATCACTCGCCAGGCCGCGGGCGTTCCGCCCTTGCGCGCGCCATTGGGTACGATGGCGACCCGCGGGGCGAGCGCGCGCACAATTGCCGGCGAGCCCGAATCCTCATTGCCGTGGTGCGTGCTCAGATAAACGTCCACGTTCCCGAGGCGATTGTCGGGGCAGACCAGCGCCAACTCCTTGTTCCACGTCAGGTCGCCAAGATCGATGAAGCGGAACTTCCCATAGCGGATCAGGATGCCGGCCGATTGCGGGTTCTCGCCTTGGGCGTCTTCGATGGGCTTGGTCGATGCGCAATGGGGATTGGACTTGCCCCCTCCAGGCAAAGACACTTGCAGAACTTCACCCGCCGCCGTCAGCACCTTGACCTCGAGGCCCTTGATGGGGATTTCGTCTCCCGGTTTGACAACCTCGTGACGTGCCTTCGCGATGGCGGAACGATAGGCGGCCATGAGGGCCTCCGCGCGCTCACCGGAGTCGGCGCTCGGGCCATGGTCCAGAAATGCGCGGATGGGAATCCGCTCGGCCAGTTGCGGCACGCCGCCCACGTGGTCCATGTGATAGTGGGTCACCAGAAGGTAGTCAATTTGCTTGATGCCCGCTTCGTGCGCGGCGGCGACGATGCGCCTGGCGTCGCGGCCTTCGAAGCCCGGCCAGCCGGTGTCAATCAGGAGAGACTCACCGGAGGGCGAAACGGCCAGCGTCGCCTGCCCGCCTTCCACATCCACGAAGTAGACTTCCAGGGCCTTGTCCTTGCCGAAGCTGACGGCCGAAAGGGAGAAGCACAGCGCTAGCAGGATGCTTCGCATGGCCGAATCCTACCATAGGGCACCGATTTTCTGCCTCGAATCCCAACCCCGGCGGGAGTCAGCCAGCCGCGATTGCGACTGTGTCACCCAACTCGAAGAAGTCATTTCTCCCCTTTGGCGCCCGCGAACCCACGTAATGGTAACGGAAATCTCGGTGCAGGTTGTTTCCGTCTTTATCTCCCAGAAAGCCGAATCGGGGGACCCTGTCTGCAGGCCACTATTCCGGGCAACACCGACCACGTGACTGCCCGCATAACGGGAAGTGCCGCAAGCGGTCGAAGTGGTTTCCGAATCTGCCACAATCGCCTCAGGATCGTGCAGTGAGGAGGAACTCGGTCTGACCTAACCCGTCTGATGAATTTTGTTGGTGGGCATTGGAGGGTTCAGTCCTGTTTGTTCCTTTTCGGGTCGCAGGACTTTTTGCGCCGATTTTACCCGCTTCCGGAACCGCGCTGGAGGGGCTCCAAACTCCCGTTTGAATGCCCGATTGAAGGCGGGCTCAGATTCGTAACCTACATCTCCCGAGATGCGGGCCACGCTATAACTGGTGGTCGTCAACATCCGGGCGCCGAGCTGCAGCCGCCACCGCGAGAGGTAGGTCATCGGCGGTTCACCCAGGTACTGCCGGAATCGCTCGGCGAGGACGGATCGAGAGACCCCCACAAGCCGGGCAAGATCCGCAATCGTCCAGGGATGCTCTGGAGCGCGATGCATATGCGCCAACGCCGCGCCCACCCCCGGATCGCGCGCCCCTGCGAGCCAGCCAGTCTGCTGCGGCGGTAACTCGGCCAAGTAACGGCATACGGTTTCTACAAAGAGCGCTTCAGATAATCTCGCCAATACCGCATTGCTGCCTGCCCGGTCTGCGCTCGCTTGCGCGGCTGAGAATTTGATGGAGTTTTCCAGCCACTGTCCCGCGGGGTCATTTCTAATATTCACCTTAAACATCGGTGGCAATCCACCCAGAAAGGTCTTGCTCAGTTCCCGATCACATACCAAATATCCGCAGTGAAATACTGTGGTCTCGCCTCCGCCGCCATAGCTGCCAAGAACCACCCCTTGAGAGAACAATTCTTTCAAGTGCTCGCCGTAATCGTGGATGCGTTGGGGGGACCCGTTGGAAAGGATGTGCGCGTCGCCATGGGGGAATACCACGATGTCTCCAGGAACCAACTCGACGCAGCGTGTACTGTCTTCGACTTCGCATCGGGCGCGTCCTTGCGCGAGAAGGTGATAGATGATGATATGTTTGGGTCCCTTGCCAATAAATGCCGCCGCCTCGCTCGTGGGCGGCGAGCGGAAGCCCCACGGCGCTGTGAATTCAGCCCTGTAGAACACCGCCCCTTCAAGCTTCACCGATTGGAGGATTTCCGAGAGAGCGTCCATAGGACATTCGATTCGGACTCTTAGCTAACGTTCTGGGATGCCCTGATAAGCGATCGCTATTCTACCGCGAGTGAATCAAGTTTTCCAGACGCCCGGATAAGCAATGCGCTGGGAACCCTGGCAGAGTGGCGCCCGTGGCGGCCATCGCCGCTCACTAGTCCGATTAACGAGGAGGATTGGATATGCTCTCACTGTTCGTACGACTTGAGGCGAAACCAGGTAAGGAGGATGAAGTCGCCGCCTTCCTGATGCAAGGCCTGCAAATGGCAAATCAGGAAGCGACGACGACGCTGTGGTTCGCGCTGCGCCTGGGTCCGTCCACGTTCGCCATATTCGACGCGTTTCCCGACGAGTCGGGGCGCCAAGCTCACCTCAACGGGCCCATTGCCAAAGCACTTATGGCCCACGCCCCGGATCTCTTGTCAGTCCCACCTTCCATAGAAAAAGCGGAGATTCTGGGAGCCAAGCTTCCGCCGGGGACGCGAAAGGCAGCTTAGCTGGGGATTCCTTTGAGGGGGGTCGCCGACTCCGCAAGGGAATGCGGCCCGTGTCGCGGTGGGGTTCCGGTCAACTGTCGAAGCAAAGCGACACTGGGATTCTCCTTGGAGGCTAATTGATCGGAATCGCCAAGAGGAATTGTCCGGAGCAGAGGCAGCGGCTTCCGGACGGAGGATGGAGGCAAGGGGGCGGCAACCCCCTTGTCCTGTCCACCCTTCCGGAATCACCGGCGCACGTCAGTGCTCCGGTTCGGCGACTCGGAGAGTAGGCATGAATTCACCGCGACCTTAATGGAGCGAGCGTTGCGAACCAGCCGGTCCAGATTGCGGTCAGCATCGCCTCCGCCAAAGCCCGGCCAGCCGGTGTCAATCAGCAGAGACTCACCCGAGGGCGAAACGACCAGCGTTGCCTTCCCACCCTCGACATCAAGGAAGTAGATTTGAAGCGGCGTGCCTGGAGCGGCGGTCGCCGCCGAAAGAAACAGGACGACACTTAGAAGGATGGATCGCATTTGGAAATGCTACCACAGCGAGATGGGAGTGCAGCCGGCCGCCATCTCTTATTTGACTTTCTTGAGGCTGTACGCAAACTCTCCCTGACGCAGCATGAGCTTCTCCACGGCGCCCTGGCTGTCTCGAACGAACTCGAATTCTGTGGGCAAGTCGGAGAGGAAAAATCTGGTTTCGGTCTCGGCGAGCAGCTCCCGCTTGTCGCGGCCCTGGGACTGGGCCATCAGCTTGTCGCCCTCCAAAGTAATGGCGAGGTTCTGGCCGGGCATGGTTTCGTACTCGCCCACATACGCGGCCAGGATTTTGGGATCGACCTTGATGGCGTGCCGCTCCTTTGGCGCCTGTAGTTCGACGGCATAGATGTATCCGTCGTCGCTCGAGAAATAGAGGACACCGTCAGAAATCACGGGCGAACCTTGCACAGCCGCTTCGGCCATCGTGCCGCCCCGTTGCGTGCCGGTCTTGGCGTCGTACCAGAAGACCTCACCGCCCCATGCGCCGAAGTAGACGTTCCCGCCCGCAACCGCTCCGGAAGTGAAGACTCGCGAGGGCAGTTTGGCGCGCCACTTCTCCTGGCCGGTCTGCGCATCGACGGCGTTGACAAACTGGCCGTCGGAACTCCCGGCAAACACCAGACCGTCAGCGATCGCCGGTCCCGAGATGCACCACGACCCTTCGTGCGAGAATGCCCATTTCTTCTGGCCCGTCGCGGCATCCACGGCGTAAAGGTGGCCGTCGCGGCTGCCGAAGAAAACCAGTCCGTCCGCGACCGCCGGAGTCGATTGAACCTCGCCCAGCGGGAAGAAGGAATTTCCCTCGGTCTTGAACTTCCACTTCAGTTGGCCGGTCTTGGCGTCGAGCGCGTAGAGGTTGCCGTCCATGCTGCCGCAATAGACGACACCCGCGGCCACAGCCGGTGAAGTGCGCACACGGCCGTCAGTTTTGAATTTCCAGAGGACGCTTCCGGTCTTGGCCTCCACGGCGTAGATGTGGCCGTCACCGCTGCCGAAGTACACGACGCCGTCGAGATACGTCGGTGAGGACTGGAAATAATCCCACCGCTGGGTGAACGGCACAATCTCACCGGTCTTCAGAGTCCACCTGCGCTCGCCGGTCTTGGCATCGAGGGCATAAAAGCCCGCATCGTTCCCGACCAAGACCATTCCGTCGGCTACGGCGGGCGAGGACGAGATCTCGCCGGACAACTGCGTCACCCAATTTGCCGCGCCGGTCTTCGCGTCGATGGCGTACAGATTCCCCGTGTGACTGCCCACGTAGACAACCCCAGCGGCAACCGCCGGCGTCGACCGGTTGACGTTCCCCGTCTTGTACCGCCAGCGCTCCTTCTGGATCGCGAAGCCGCCTTTGCCGTCGTACACGCCGGTGTGCTGCGGGTTGCCACGAAACATGACAGCGCCCTGTCCCGCCATACCCGCCGAGGCTCCGGCGACCCAGCCAGCAGCTAGCAACAGAAAGATCCGTGCGAAATTTCGACCGGCCATCAATGGCCCCCCCATGTCCCTTGGACGCATGATCCGCCCTTTGGTTTCTTGAGGAGTTTAACCGCTGGCGTAGGCAGCGGGTAGGGGCATTTTAGCCGCAGTTATGTTTGGAGTGACAAATAGCCCGATTTCAGGCTAAACTCTAGGGTCTCGGGCTTCGACTGGTCACTAATCGGGGGAATCTGATGGCGGGGACTGCGCAGTCGTATCTCCTGGCAGAGGGCGCGGCTGAACTGGAGCGGCTTACGCTTCAGGCTCGGACTTGGGAGCCGGAAGTCGAGGCTATGCTTGACCGGATCGGCGTCCAGCCGGGGTGGCGATGCATCGACCTCGGCTGCGGCGCCATGGGAATCCTCGGGCCACTCGGTCGCCGTGTGGGACCATCCGGGAAAGTCGTGGGCCTCGACGCTGACGTCAATCTCCTCGCCGCCGCCCGCCGGTACTCCGAACAGCAAGGCCTCAGTAACGTCGAACTGACCGAGGGCGATGCGTATCGCACCGGGCTTCCACGCGAGTCTTTCGATTTCGTGCATGTCCGCTTTCTTCTTTGCCCGGTGGGGCACGACGAAGAGCTTATCGCGGAGATGCTCTCCCTGGTCAAACCGGGCGGAGTGATCGCGCTTGAGGAACCGGATAGCTCGTCGTGGCGCCTCTATCCCAACCGACGGGGCTTTGAACGTCTGAAGCGGGCTATTCGTGAAACCTTCCGCCGGAGCGGCGGGGACTTCGACGCCGGACAGCGGACGTTCGGGATGCTGAGGCGCGCGGGACTCGAGGACGTTCGCTCCCGCGCCGCGGTGCTGGCGCTCCAAGATGGCCATCCCTACATGCGCCTGCCGGCGCTGTTTGCCGCTTCGTTGCGTCCCAGGCTGCTGGAGGCAGGGTTGCTCACCGAGAGCGAACTCGCGGAGGCGGTTGACGAGTGCGAGCACGCCGCGCGAAGCCCGGAGACGCTGGCGATAACTTTCACCTGCATGCAGGTTTGGGGTAGGAAGGCCTAGACCGCGAGAAGCGGGATTTTCGGGGCTGAAGTTTGGGGCTTCCGAGTTCGTAACAGAGTCGGATTTTCAATTCAGCAAGGAGGAGAACTATGTCTGCACAACCAGCTGTGGGAACAGCAGCTTCGATTGACAAGGCAGTCGCCGAATTGAAACCGCAATTCCGAGGGGAGATTCTTACCCCTTCGGATTCGGGATACGAGGCGGCACGGAAAGTCTACAACGGCATGATCGACCGGCGGCCGGGCGCGATCGCCCGGTGTGTGGACGTGGCCGACGTGATCGCGGCGGTACGCGTGGCGCGGGAAAAAGACCTTCTGGTGTCGATTCGCGGCGGCGGGCACAACGCCGGCGGGCTGGGCGTGTGCGACGGCGGCTTGGTAATCGACCTCTCGCGGATGCGCAGCGTGCGGGTGAATCCCAAGGAGCATAAGGCGCGGGCGGAAGGCGGCTGCACCGGCGGCGACCTGGATCACGCCACGCACGCTTTCGGCATGGCCACGCCCACCGGAACCATCGCCACCACCGGCGTCGCCGGGCTGACACTGGGCGGCGGAATCGGCCACCTGAGCCGGCCGTACGGGCTGACGGTTGATAACCTTCTCGCCGTGGACATGGTCCTGGCAGACGGGAATTTTGTGACCGCCAGCGCCGACGAGAACCCCGACCTCTTCTGGGCGGTGCGCGGCGGCGGCGGGAATTTCGGCGTGGTCACGTCGTTCCTCTTCCGCACGCAGCCGGTCAAGATCGTGCAGGCCGGGCCCACCTTCTGGCCGCTCGACCAGACGCCCCAGGTGATGAAGGCTTACCGCGAATTCATCAAGCAGGCGCCGGAAGATATCAGCGGCTTCTTCGCATTTCTGACCGTGCCGCCCGTGCCGCTTTTCCCGGAGAACCTGCACAACCAGAAAATGTGCGCGGTGCTGTGGTGCTGCACGGCCGACGCGGAGCGGACTGAGAAGGCCACCCGGCCGATGCGCTCGGTCGGCAAGCCGGCGCTCGACCACGTCGGGCCGATGCCCTTCCCGGCGCTGCAAAGCTTATTCGATCCGCTCTACCCGCCGGGGCTGCAGTGGTACTGGCGCGCCGACTTCTTCAAGGACATCACCGACGCGTCGATTCCTGTGCATCAGAAGTTCGCCGAGAAGCTGCCGACCGGCCACACCACGATGCATATGTATCCCATCAACGGCGCGGTGCAGCGCGTGAAGAATACCGACACGGCGTTCAGCTACCGCGACGTGCTGCTGGCGGGAGTCATCGTGGGCGTCGACCCCGACCCGAAGAACAAGGAAAAAATCACCAACTGGACCAAGGAGTACTACGACGCCTTGCATCCGCATTCGGCCGGGGGCGCGTACGTCAACTTCATGATGGAGGAAGGCCAGGAGCGCGTCCAGGCTTCGTTCCGCGACAACTACGGGCGGCTGGCAACCATTAAGAAGAAGTACGATCCATCCAACTTCTTCCGCGTGAACCAGAACATCAAGCCCGCGGCGTAGGGATAGCGACTGTAGCGCAGAGTCCGGCTCTTCCGGACTCTGCGGCCCTTTCTATCGGTACGCCTGCCGACGGTGGTCGGCGGCCGTCATCGAAACGATCCGCTCTTCCGCATCGATTTCGTAGAAGAATCGCCAGTCACCCACTCGGTAGCGCCAAGTGGGCGGTTCCCAGTTTTTTAGGCGCCTGATGTTGGGACCGAAGTGAGGATTATCCCGGAGGATGGGATAGATGTGCTCGCGCAACTTCGCTTCCAGCCTCTTTTGGGCAGCAGGCCCAAGTCGCCCGAGGTCGCGAAGGAATTGCCGGGTTTCGAAGATCTTATACGAATCGCCCGCGTCGCTTGCGAGCATCCTGGGATCCTGCCTTCAGCCGCTTGACCAGTTCCGGTCTCGCCAGAATTTCGGCCATCTCGGTGTCGTCCGCGAAGTTGGACTCCTCCAGGTGGCGCAGGGCGGCAGTTTCGACCAAGTTGGCGAGCGAGCGGCGCTGGGCCTTGGCGGCGCGCACAAAGGTTTCGTAGGTCGAGTCGTCCACGCGCATGGTCAGAGTCTTGGGCATTTTCGGCTGCCTCCGTTCTTATTCATAGCGAATATAAATGAATAAAGTGAGGATTTCAATCCCCGCGCTTGACTTTCGCTTTTTGTTCGCCTACGCTTTGGGCGGGGAAAAGTAGGGGGGGCTCGGCCCTCCTGCGGGAGTCCGAAGGGCTCCCCTACTGGCTCGGGAAAGGGAAACCTGGGGGCGGCCATGGCCGAAGTACCGGGTACTGGGTGCTGGGGACTAGGTGCTAGGGAAAAGAATCCCACACCAAGTTTCCAGCTCCCAGAACCCAGCGCCCCGAGTCCCGAGTCGCGAGTCCCGAGTCCCGCCATACCGCCCTGGCGGCTGCCGGCACGCGGCCTGGCGGTCTTTCATGGCGCGGGCAACGTGGCGCGACTTAGCCACTATTTTCTGCCACGCCTGCTCATGGAAGGCAAGCGCGTGTTGTTTCTCGATGGCGCGAACTCCGCCGACCCGCGCCTGCTCGAGCGCTTCGCCCGCGAGCGCAATGTCCCATTCGAACAATTCAACCGCGGCATCCAGATCGCCCGCGCCTTCACCTGCTTTCAGCTTACGGAATTGATCGCGCGCGCGCCGAAATTTCTGGCGGATTTTCCCGCCCAGGTCGTCATCGTTACGGCGTTCCCCGATCTCTATTTCGACGAAGACGTGCGCGACTGGAACGCCCGCGTGGCGTTCGAGCAGGGGCTCAGAGATTTACAGCACTGGGTGGGTTCATCCTCAGCGATCCAGCGTCAGGGCATGGCTTTAGCCATGCCGCGGATAAGCCAAAACAAACGTCAATGGCCTTTAGGCCCTGGGGAGAATATGGCCTCAGCGGCTAAAGCCGCCCGAGGAGAGGCTACCTTTTCGGCACGGCTAAAGCCGTACCCTGACGTTAGGCCCAGCGTCGCAATCGCCGTCTTTTCCGCCATCGAGGATTTTGCCCCGATCCGATCGGGGCGCCGGCAATTCTTCTCCAGGCTCTGCACGGCAGCGAGCGAGGTCTGGCGATTCAGCCTAGACGCCGAGAACCGGCTGCGGCTGATTGCAGAACGTCGGTTGCCCTCACCCGGCCCCGTCCGTCGGCTGACGGACGTGTCCACCCTCTCCCAAAGGGAGAGGGTCAGGTAAATTCTGTTTTTGACTTCCATCCCTCTCCCTCGGGGAGAGGGTGGCCCCGATGCAGTTTATCGGGGACGGGTGAGGGAGCGAGGTGTTTTATGGGCCGAACCGTTTCGACATTTCGCGACCTGATCGAGCAGGAGCTTCAGAACTGGGAGCGGGTTTTTGGCCGCGCCCTGCGGCGTGAGGAGCGCGCCTACTTCGAGCTGATGTTCAACCGCGTGCGGCTTTATATCCAGGCGTGCACCTATGAATTCCCCGTGCACGCCATGGACGCCATCAACGTCGCCATCGGGCTCGACCACGAAATCCGGCTGCGCCGCCTCGAAGCGCTTTTGAGGATCAACCTTGAGACTCAGTGGATGGATTCTCGACCTCTACCCCTGCCCGGAGGGGATGACGCTGTGGCTGATTCCAGCGAGCGGGAGCGGGAAACGTCTGAAACTGATTGACCGCTCATTTCGCCCCGCGTTTTACGCCTACGGCCCGGAGCCGCGCCTGAAGCGCCTGGCGCGGGCGCTCGCCGCGCGCGCCCCGGTCAACTGCACGCTCACCCGCCGCGAGGATATCTGGGAAGGGCGCGAGTTGCTCGTGCTGCGCATCGCGCTCGAGCATCCCACGCAGTTTGCGGCGCTTGTGCGCTTCGTCTACCGCTTCGATCCCGGCCTGCGCCTCTATAACTCCGACCTGATGCTCGCGCCGATGTATTGCTGGGAGAAGAACGTCTTTCCGCTGGCGAAGGTCGAGGTGGAAACGGGTACTGGGGGCTGGGTACTGGGGGCTGGGGAAGAAAAAACAGGGGCTGGGGGTTGGGGGCTGGGGACCAGGGCAAGAAAACATCCAGCACCCAGAACCCAGTACCCAGAACCCAGCCCGAACCCCGAACTCCGAATTCCGAATTCCGAATTCCAAATGATCGAATGCCGCGACAACGAATGGGCAATCGATTTCGAGTTGCCGCCGCTCAAGATCATGCGAGTGCGCCTCGAAGGCCTGGGGAGAGTCGATCCCAAGCATGGCCGGCGCGGCAAGCTGGAAGTCGCGGTGGACGACGACTGGCTCGAACTCGACGACGCGCTCGAGCCCGTCGCCGTCGGCTTCGAGCGGATGTTGCGCACGCACGACCCCGACCTCATCGTCAGCGAGTGGGGCGACTCGACGATTTTCCCCGGCCTCTTGCAACAGGCGCGACGCGAGCACATCAAACTTTCGCTCAATCGCGACTCCGCCCATGGCGGCGAAGTCCAGCGCAGCCGCGCGCGCAGCTACATGAGTTACGGCCGCATCCTCTTCAAGGGCAGTGCCACCACGCTCTTTGGACGCCTGCACGTTGATACGGAGAATTCCTTCATCGCCGAGCAGTGCGCGATGGACGGCCTGTGGGAACTCACGCGCGTCACCAAGCTGCCCGTGCAATATTGCGCGCGCACCTCGACCGGCACCGGCATCTCCTACATGCAGATGGAACTCGCCTGGCGCGACGGCGTGCTGATTCCCGAGCAGAAGGCCGAGCCCGAGAGCCCCAAGCATCCCGACGAACTGCTCCGCGCCGACCGCGGCGGGCTGGTGTTTCCTCCGCGCCTGGGGTTTTTTGAGAACGTCGCCGAGCTCGACTTCATCAGCGAGTTCCCGAGCATCATGGCGCGGTTCAACGTTTCGCCGGAGACGGTCAATTGCCGCTGCTGCCCTGACGCGCCACGCGTTCCCGAGCTCGGCTACCGCGTCTGCCAGCGCCGGCGCGGCATCACCAGCCGCGTCGTCGAGCGGCTGATCTGGAAGCGGGAGGAATATAAGCGGCGGATCGCGGGACTCGGGATTCGGGACTCGGGATTCGGGATTCGGGACTCGGGATTCGGGATTCGGAGTTCGGGGCTCGCCACCCTCACCCCCGACCCCTCTCCCCAAGGGAGAGGGGAGCAGGAAATCGTTGTTTATAATTCCCAGCCCTCTCCCTCCAGCAGCGAGACGTCCGACTCAACCTTGGTTTTCCAGCCCTCTCCCTCGGGGAGAGGGTGGCCCCGATGCAGTTCATCGGGGACAGGGGAGGGTCCGCCCCCGAATCCCGAGTCCCGAACCCCGAACCCCGCCAGTTACAAAGAGCGCCGCTCGTCGCTCAAATGGCTGCTGGTCTGCTGCTTCGGTTACACGGGCTACAAGAACGCGCGCTTCGGCAAAATCGAGGCGCACGAAGCCATCAACGCCCTGGCGCGCGAAAAATTGCTGGTCGCCAAGGAAACCGCCGAGCGCGCCGGTTACCGCGTCCTGCACGCGCTGGTCGATTCGCTCTACGTGCAGCGCCCGGAGGCGACACGCGAAGACTACGCGCGCATGGCGCAGGAAATCGAGCGGCAAACCGGCCTGCCCATGGCGCTCGAAGCGGTGTATCGCTACGTGGTCTTCCTGCCTTCGAAACAACATGCCGAAGTGCCCGTGCCCAACCGCTTCTTCTGCGTGCCGGAGGACGGGAGCGAAATCAAAATCCGCGGGCTCGAATGCCGCCGACACGATACCGCGCCCATCGTGGCGCGCATGCAGCGCGAGGCGCTGGCGATTGTCGCCGAGGCGCACGATTATGAAAGCTATTGCCGGAAGCTGGAAGAAGCGCGTGAGGTGCTGAACCGCTATCTCGAGCGCGTCGAAGACGGCACGGCGCCCATCGAGGAATTGATTGTCCGCCGGCGCATGACGCGCCCGCCCGAAGCCTATAAGCAATCGAGCGCCACCGCCATCGCCGCCCGCCAACTCGACCGCTCCGGCGTCGAACTGCGCCCCGGCGAGATGATCGAATACATCATCACCAACGCCGGTTCGAATTACTCCGACGACCGCTACCGCGCCTTCACGATGTGGGAGGGTTGGAGGGGCTACGACGTCAAGGAATATCAGCGCGCCCTGCGCGAAGCGTTCAAGCCGCTGGAGCTGCATGCGCCGGGCCAAGGAAAAAGCTTACGGGGAATTTCCCAATTCTCGCAAAATCACCTCGACCGTCCGTTTGAGGGTAGGGAGGGAATTTTCTACAATCCCCCAAACTTGCTGCAAATTAACGCCGAGGTAGTCGTGAACCACAACATTCCTGAAGGAGGCAATGGCACGCCAATCCAGCTCCGAATGGCGAGACTTAAGATGTCCGGATAAACGCGTCGACGACTCAGCCAGAATCTGAAGGTTTCGGATGACAGCGTCCTGCGTTTTCCTGTCAGCTAGAAAGAACTCCTTCCCCTCTTTCGTAAAATCTTCAACGAACCGCACGCATTCCAGAATGTGATGAAGATAAAGCCGGTCGTCTTTCACAAGTGCACAGCCTCCTTCAACACCCGGTCGCGTATATACCAATGAATAGCCGGTTCGGTCAGCACATGCACAGGCCTCCCAAGCAATTCCTGCAAGTCCGCGATCAGCCCGCCAGGGAACCACGCACTACAGGCCGGGCCGGCATCCACCAAGAAGTCCACATCGCTGTCGGGGCGGGCGTCGCCGCGGGCGACGGAGCCAAAGACGCGCACGTTGTAGGCGCCGTGACGCGCGGCGATCCGGAGGATATCGCCACGCTTGGATTTCAGGATTTCCTCGATACCCATTGCCTGCTCTCCGAAACGCTCCCTCGCCTCATTCTAACACCGCTTGAGAATGCAGTTTCTGATTCCCCGAGCCAAGGCCGCGGGGAAGTAATAAGATAGTGGGGAGGAGGAGCACCGCCATGAAGCGAGCCTTATTGCTCACGTTCGTGATGCTGGGCGTGGCCGGGGCGGCCTACGCGGGAAAGGTTTACGGAAGCCTGAGCGATGGGGGCAAGCCGGTCGCGCAGGGCGTGAAGGTGGAAGTTACCTGCGGCGACAAGAACTACGCCGCGCAGACGGACGCTTATGGCGCGTTCAAGCTCTTCGTACCGGAAAAAGGCAAGTGCACGCTCAAGGTGAACTATCAGGGCCAGGCGCCGACGTTCGAGGTTAACTCGTACGAAGGCACGGTACAGTACGACCTGATCCTCGAGAAGCAGGGCGGGCAGTATGCACTGAGGAGAAAGTAGCGATGGCCGACCAACCGAAGGATTTCTGGGACAAGATTGACGTCATCCTCCGCCCCCTGAACGGCCTGTTCACCGCGCTGGCCGTGGCACTGCTGGGATACTACACATCGAATCTTCTGCGGCAAAGAGAAACGCGCGAAACCAACGAGCGCATCTACACGCAACTCATGAGCAGCCGCGAGCAGGCGGAGAGCGCGTTGCGCAAGGACATGTTTGTCTCCATCATCCAGTCGTTCCTGCGGCCGCAATCGGCGAGCCTGGAAGACCGGATGCTGAACCTGGAGCTGCTCGCCTACAACTTCCACGAATCGTTGAACCTCAAGCCCCTGTTCGTCCACATGCAGAAACAAGTCGCCGTAGCTCCGGCGGCTTCTCAGCCTGAATTTTCCGACCGCCTCAACAAAGTGGCGCGCGAGATCACTACGCGGCAGATGGTTCTGCTCGAGCAGGTTGGAAAGAAGTTCAGCCGCACGGTCGATTTCGATAAGTTCAAGGCCAATCCGGGCGGGCTGGAGCTCGATCAGGAAACTCTCTCCCTTGATGGGACTGACCGGGAATTCATGCTCTCCGTGCTCGAAATCGATCCCAGGCGCAAAGAACTGACGATGGAGCTTGGCGTACGCACGCCCAAGGAATCTCCCATCGTCCGCCGCCTGACCTTCCACGTCGGCTATTTCGATTTCCCCATGATTGACAACACTCGCCTCTCGCGCGACCAGCGCTGCGCCGTCGTGCTCGACCAACTGGGCGACTCGAGCGCTGAGTTGACCCTCGTCCTCTTCCCTGGCTCGTACGCCAGCCTGAAAGAGAGAGTGTCTTACGACGAGGTCGTGGAGAAGCTCCGCGGTCTCGGTGAGGCTGATAAATAGGCTAAGGCGACAGGTTGTCACGACGCCAAGCCATTGATTCCAAAAAACTTCAATCGCTTCTCTGCGGCTCTCTAGAGCCCCTCTTGGCCTAGCAAGCCTCCCGTATTTCCGAGGCTATTGACGCCTGCACTTTCGCTTGACTTTCCCTAGCCTTTTGTTAGACTTCGCAGGTAGAGGGGGTGCTACCCGCCGTTCGGGAGGGAGAATGCACCCGCGCCAGTCCTGGATTAAGACGGGAGGAAACCTGTGTTCCGAAAACCTATCTGCCTGGCTGGAGTGTTGTTTCTTCTTACCGTTAGCGGAATTCTCGCCCAAGAAACCTCAGAACCTGCCGCAAGCATCCCGGCAGCAACTGAGACTGAGATGAATTGCTCGGGCTTCATCTCTGGCACGCCGTTGTCTACCGACCGCTATGTTTTTGACGGCGCAGACAACGACTTCCGCGCCACCCTCCGACAGTTTCAATCCGGAGACTTCGTGTTTCTGCGCAGCCGCTCGGGGGCAAGCGCAGCGGTCGGAACCGAGTTTTCCATCTACCGTTCCGCGAAGGAACTGATGCGGATCAAGTGGTATGACGGGCAGGGTGCCTCGGTTCGGTCGCTCGGGCAACCTTACGAAGACGTAGGCCGCGTCAAGGTCGTGCAGAACACGCCCTACGGAGACATCGCTGAAGTTACCTTTGCGTGTGGCCCGATTCGTCCGGGCGACTTTGCCATGGCTTACCAGGCGCGGACAATTCCCCAATACACGCCCTCCGCCAAACTCGATCGATTCTCCCCCTCGAATGGCAAGCTGGCGGGGGCCATTACGGCGGGAGTGGACAACGCGGCTTACTTCGGTGTGGGAAGCCGGGCCTACATCAACCTGGGGCAATCGGATGGCGTCTCGCCGGGCCAGCGGTTTCGAATCTTTCACATCATCCGCGATAGTATGAATTCGGGTTTCAAAACCATGCCCGAGCCGCCGCGCGAGATTACCGGTGAGATGGTGGTCCTTTCCACGCAGGAGAAATCTTCCGTGGCGATGATTGTGAACAGCTCCCGCGAAATCTTTCTGGGCGACGGCATCGAACTGGAAGAGGAAGTTGTTCGCGCCGAACCACCCCCCATTCGCCCGCCGACGATGAGCTGCTCGGCGGATCGCACGTCCGTCGTGGCCGGCGAGCAGGTGCGGATCACGGCGATGGCCACTGATCCGGCCAGCAATCCGTTGACCTTCTCCTGGCAAAGCAGCGGGGGCCGGATCCTCGATTCGGGACCCTCGGTGACGTTCGATACTTCCGGCCTGGCGCCGGGCCGCAACACCGTGACGGGTCGCGTGGACAATGGGCGCGGCGGAACCGCCGAATGCTCCGTCGATATCGACGTGCAGGCCCCTCCGCGCGCCGCGGTACAGCCGCCTCAGGAGAGCACGGCGGCAGGCCCACTGGAACCGAAGGTCCAGCTCCGCAGCATTTACTTTCCGACGGCTCAACCCACGGCCCTGCACCCCGATGACGGTCTGGTGGCGAGTCAGCAGGAAATCCTCAGGACTCTGGCCAATGACTTCAAGCAGTACCTCGCGTTCGACCCGAATGCCCACCTGATCGTGGAGGGACATGCGGACCAGCGCGCCTCGGCGAATTACAACAATGCCCTGACGGAGCGGCGCGTGGCACGGACCAGGAACTTCCTGGTCGAGCAGGGCGTTCCGGCGGCCAATATCGAGATGCGGTCGCTCGGTGAACAGGGCATGCTGAGCGCCGCCGAGGTGAGGCAAGAGATGGAAAACAATCCCGAATTGACCGCGGCGGATCGG
Source organism: Terriglobia bacterium (assembly GCA_041946825.1). Lineage (GTDB taxonomy): Bacteria > Acidobacteriota > Terriglobia > UBA7540 > UBA7540 > CAZTHM01. The sequence goes on from JBHGBD010000010.1 coordinate 43,971, forward strand.
CAGAGACTCATGAGCGCTAATTGGAACGGGATTGTCTGGGCCCAGAACCGTCGCGTTGATGTGATCCTGGTACCCACGGGGAAAGAGTCCGTTCGGCGATACCCGTTCAATGCAAAAGACTCCATGACATTGCTCGATGACAAGAAGTTGATGCCTTGAGCAAAGTCTGAGGCGGCGCCGACTGGCAGCCGAAACCTGAGCGTAGGTTCCATTCTTGGTCTCCGAAGCCGCAAGGGGGACGTAGAAGCCTCCTTGCGGCTTTTCACCTGCGGGGCGTACATCGGTGGAGCCCCTCCGCCGCTTTCAAGCCAGCATAAATACTGATCGGAAATGACCGCAGCGGATTGCGGCGGGGCCATCAAAACTGGGAAGCTGGGGCGGACGAGCCGGATTTCTTTCGGATTAACGCAATCCGTTTGGCGGTGAGTCGCGCTCCCCCGCTCGTTCCTGACTGGTCACCTGTGCGGATGGGATATTTGGTGCGAAGGGCAAGCAGACGCGCTCCCCCTTATTCTAGTATTGAAAGGCGTGAATCAAGCGGCGTGAGGGGATGAGCGTGCGGCTCGCCTTGTTTCCCCGAAGATCTGTGCCGTAAAGGCTTGAATCCTGGCTCCGTGGCGCCAGGCGTCAGTAGGAAGCCCCGCCTTTGTGCAGGTTTCTTCCAGGAATTTCCGGGCGTCCCACTTCCACTCGACCGCCACCTGCGGCAGCAAGAGACCCCGGTAGAACCCGCGCGACACCAGAAGGCCGTGACGTCCCACTTCAATCTTGTCCGGCGTGATGTCCTCGAGCGGAGAGAGAACTGAAACCTCGAGATGGATGGAAGGAAGTTCGCTGGGGCGGACCGGGTCAAAACGCGGGTCGTGGAGGGCCGCCGCCAAGGCACATTCCGCGACCGCCTGATAGAGAGGTTTCTGCGGTTCGACGTACCCGATGCACCCGCGCAGCCGCCCCCCCTTGAACAGCGTGACAAACGCCCCCCGGTTTTCATTAAGCACGCCGGAAGGCGCATCAACCTGCGGAGGGCATCCCTCGCCGACCGCTGCTTCCAATGATCGGCGGGCCAATAGGAGAAGGGTCGATTGTTCGCCTTCACTGAGCGGCAACATCCTTCTCTTCACCTTGTTTCTCTCCCACGCGCAGGATCACCATGGGCCGCCCCGGGCGCTGCTTGACGCGCACGTCCAAATTTCTCCAGAAACTCCAGAAGTACTGGACCGCTGACCAGAGTGCAAAGACCACGACGACCAGCAAGAGCAACTCGCCAAGAGGGTGCATGACGGGGTGGCGCCGCTCCAGCACCAGGACGGTCACGGCCACGACCTGGAAAACCATCTTGGCTTTCCCCAGATCCGAAGCCTGCAGCGCGAAACCTTCGGCATAAGCAATGGCGCGCAGGCCGGAAACCGCAAACTCCCTCCCCACGATGATCACCACCATCCAGGCGGGAATCACATTGAGTTCGACGAGAGAAATGAGGGCTGCCGAAATGAGAAGTTTGTCCGCAATCGGGTCCAAAAGGATCCCCAGCGTGGTGATCTGACCTCGCTTGCGCGCCAGGTAGCCATCCGCCAGGTCAGTCGCCGCCGCGGCGAGAAACACCCCCACCGCCCACAAATCCATGTTCTCTCCCTTGGTGAGCAGAAGAACCACCACCAGAGGAACAAAGAAGATTCGGAGTAAGGTGAGCGAAATGGGGAGATTCATGCGCCTTCGACTTTGTCCCTTCGCGGGAAGTGAGTGGAAGGATCCGGCAACCGTGAACGCCCAGCAGCCGCGCGAGGAATGATACCGGCGCCTCAAGGCCACTATAACCAAGACGTTTCACTCTGTCAACGCACTCCGAGGATCGAAAATGCGCCGGGCGCGGAATTCCTTTGACGGCTTGAGGGTCGAGGATCCGGGAACTCCCCGCGCCCTTTGACCCAACTCGGCAAGCGAAAAACATTCCGACTGCGGACCGGCGGCCGCGGATCACGAAGCGCGAGGTCTTCCGGCCACGGCCGCTCGCTGCGGTGAGTCGAGACTCTCCCCCCGCGAAGTGCGCGCCGCCGGACGATCGAGTGATGCGTACTCGTAGAGGCTACAGAAGAATTGACGTGATTTCATGCGGCAAAGATGACCGTGGCGGGCTACGTCGCGAGGCGGGAAGCCTGCCTCAAAATTGTGCAAAACTTCTTCGCCGGCGGAAGGGCCGTGCCCGCCATTCCGTAGCTTAGGCGGAGGGGTTTTGATTTCACAATACCCGCAGCAACCGACGCATTTTCAACATGTTACAAAGGCCAGCCTCATCGCGCCCTCTATTTAAGCGGGTTTTGGCCGGTCCCTGCGCGTGGCACGGCTCTGTGGATTTTCCACAGCGTTTTCCACACCATTCGGAACCGCGAATTTGCTGGGGTTTAGCCCCTACCGGGCAGTTGGTCGGGCGTAGGCAAAGGGGCCAGAAGACGGTCGCGAACCGACGAGGCGAGTCGCGCGCGCACGCGAACCCGGTCATCCCGATAGACCACGGACTGAACGGTTCCGAGCCTGTGGAGCAGGGCCAGACGTTCGCTGTCGGAGCTCGAGAGTTCGAATTCCGCCTCAATCATCGGATCGTCCACGAGCATTTCGTCAATCGTGCGCGTCAGGGTTTCCAGGCCCTCGCCATTCAGCGCCGAAACCCAGACTTCCCGCGTGTGGCTAGAAGGGGAAACCCTTGATTCTTCCGATGCGGAGTGAAGCCGCCGGCGAACCTCCAGCTCGCGAGCGTCAAGGAGATCGATCTTGTTCCAGACGTGGAGGCGTGGCGCGGATGCCAGTTCCAAATCCTCCAGCAGAGACTCGACGGCTGCGTCCTGTTGCCGGCGCTGATCTTGCGCGGCGTCGGTGACGTGTAGAAGCAGGCTGGCGCCTTTCAATTCTTCCAGGGTGGCGCGAAACGACGCGACCAGGTGCGTCGGGAGCTTGCGGATAAATCCCACCGTATCGGAAAGCAATGCCGGACGGCGTGAAGGGAGCGGAAGCGCGCGGACGGTGGGGTCGAGTGTCGCGAAGAGGCGGGACGAGGTTGCGACGCTGGAGCGCGTCAGGGTATTGAAGAGCGTGGATTTTCCCGCGTTCGTATACCCCACCAGGGCAACGGTCAGGAACTGCCGGGCCCTTCGCTCGGCGCGATGCAGTGCCCGTTGCGATCGCACGTGTTCGATGGCCTCGGAAATACGTCGAATGCGCGCGCGAATCCGCCGGCGGTCGGTTTCAAGCTTTTGCTCGCCGGGCCCGCGCGTCCCGATGCCGCCCCCCAGCCGGGAGAGCATGGTTCCCCTGCCCGACAGACGCGGCAGAAGATAGTTCAATTGCGCAAGCTCGACCTGGAGTTGTCCCTCGCGCGTGCGGGCGCGACGGGCGAAGATGTCCAGGATGAGTTGGGTGCGGTCAATGACCTTGAGGTCGAGTGCTTGCTCGAGGTTCCGGAGTTGCGTGGGGCTCAAGTCGTGATCAAAGACGACAAGGTCCGAATCAGCCGCCCGCGCCGTGGCCCGAATTTCCTCCACCTTGCCGCGGCCAATGAGCGTTGCGGGATCGGGCCCCGGAGACCGCTGGAGTACCGATCCGACGATCTGAGCCCCGGCGCTCGTCGAGAGCTCGCGCAACTCATCGAGCGTTTCTTCCGCATCGGGCAACCCCGGAAGTTGGAAGGAACGCCGGGTCGGCGCCCAACCCACCAGAAAAGCTTTCTCGCGAACTTCGTGCCGGCGAATGGGGTTATCCCTCCGATGGCGCCGCAGCGGCGGGCGCGGGTGCGGCACCGGCGCGCGGCAGCACCACGGTTGAGATGGCGTGTTTGAAGATGAGCTGTTCCTGGTTGCTGCTTTCCAGGACGACGGAATACTTGTCGAAACTGCGGATTCGCCCCGAAAGCTTGACGCCACTCAGCAGGTAGATGGTTACGAGTGTCCGTTCTTTGCGCGCCGAGTTCAAAAAAGCGTCCTGAATGTTCTGCGTCTGCTTCTCCATTTTTCCTCTTTCTCCACTGCCGGAAGTTATCATTATGAGTCTCCGTTAAGAACCAATTGGAATCTCTCCACCCGGCGCGCGCGGCGCATCCGTCGATGTCGTCAGCGCCTGTCGCACCCAGGCGAGCGCCCGGAGGCAAACCGCCGGGTCATCACCAAATCCCTCGAACCACTCGACTCCGGGCTCGCGTCGAAACCAGGTCATTTGGCGTTTGGCGTAACGCCGGGTGGCCGTTTGCGTCTCGCGCACGCCTTCCTCGCGGCTGATCTCACCTCGAAGGACCGCGCAAGCCTGACGATACCCTAACGCCCCCAGCGGCTTGATTCCAGCGGCGTCCGGGCGCTCGAGCATCCGTCGCGTTTCGTCCAGCAATCCCTCCGCGAACATCCGTTCCACGCGGGCGTTGATGCGATGCGCCAGTTGCTTGCGATCCGGGCGCAGTCCGACTTTCAGCACGCGAAATCCGGTCAAACCCGTCCTCCCCCGCTCAAGCATTTGGGACATCGGCTCGCGGGCCAGCAGGCGAACCTCCAGGGCCCGGATGACCTTGGGCGTGTCACGGGCGTGGATGCGCTCCCCTGCCTTTTCATCCAGCCGCGCCAGAAGGCGGTGGAGGAACTCCCGGCCGCGCCGCTTCGCCAGCGCGCCCAAGCGTCCCCGCAATTCTTCCGAACGCGTGGGACCCTCAAAGAGCCCCAGGAGCAGGGCGCGCAGGTAAAGCCCCGTTCCCCCCACAACAACGGGCAACTTGCCCCGTGCCCGAATCCCCGCAAGAACTTCGAGTGCCCGGATTCGAAAGTCGCCCGCCGTGAAGACCTCGCCCGGCTCAACGACGTCGAGCAGATGATGAGCGATGTCCCGCCGCTCCCTGAGCGGAACTTTTCCCGTGCCGATATCGAAACCGCGGTAAACCTGGACAGAGTCGTAATTCAGGACTTCGCCCTCGAGGTGCTCAGCCAGCTCGATCGCCAACTCGGATTTCCCCGCCGCCGTCGGCCCGACGATGGCGACCAGCGGATGGTCCTGGCTCACCGCGTCCACCAGAGCAGGCGCAGATATCGAAACACGAGCAAGCCCAGAATCCCCGTGAGGAGAAGAAAACAACCCAGGAGCTGGCTTCTCGAAGGTCGCAGCATGAGCCGGATTCCGGCTAGCGTAAATTGCGCCTCGGCGAGGGTTGAAGGAATCAATAAGAGCCGTCCCAGCGGTTTCATCGCCCCGCAATCTTACGCCGCACAGCGGAATTCTATTCAAGGGACCCCAAGCCATCAAGGGTAATATCCCAGGTTGTACAGGAACACGAACTGCAGTACCAGGTGCTCACCGGTAAATTCCGCCGGAAGGGGTGGAAAGGGATTCGAAGCTTGTATGGCCCCGGCGGCCGCGCGATCCAACGGGTCGGAACCCGAGGACCCCACCAACCGGAGCTCCGGCACTGAGCCGTCTTTCAGGATCTCAAATACGATGACCACTCTCCCCTTCTGTCCCAACCGGGCCGCCACCGGGATCATTGAGTACCAGTTGCGCCGCACGTTCCAGACGACCCGCGCCAGATAAGGCCCGAAATCCACGCCGCGCGTGTCGGAGAGGATCGTGGGCGCCTCGGTGGAGAAATTAGGATCGAGGTTCCGAAACTGCGACATCGAGTCGCCCGGGCCTTCGCCTGAACCGCGAGCGCGCCCGCGCGCGGCTTCTTCCACGGACTGGCGGATTGCGTCGCCCGGCGAGGTCATGGGGATCCGAAGCTGAGGATTCCCGCCGCTTCCCGCGGGCGGCACATCCATCAATTTCAGACGACTTTCCTCTCTGTTCTCTGTCTGAGGCGGAGGGGGTGGAGCAGGAGAGCCCCCGCCGACCTGGGGAGGCGGCGTTGTCGGAGCGGGCAGTTGGGGCGGAGCGCCACCCGGAATCTCAGGCAAAGGAGTATTGCCCGCCGAATAGGGCATGCGATTTCCGAACGGATTGACCAAGGGAGAGCGTCCCTGCGCGCGCCGGTCCTTGTCCGAAAGGTTGTTAGTGTCCGGCGGCGGCTCTTGGAGACGCTTCAGCACGTCGGGTGGCAACCACAGGAAGGTTGTCTCGCGCTTGGGCTGAGGTTCAAGCCGGATTCCCATCATCGCCGCGCCACGCCGGAAAAGGTTGGGCGAGAACAACACGATGAGGATGAGGATTCCATGCAACACCACCGAAAGAAGAAACATCGTCCGCCGGCGCCAGCGCGCCGCTTCGGCTTCGAGCTCCAAAATCAGATGTAGCTCAGGCTCGGCAGACATGGGAAGTACCGAAACTCGAAATTCGAAAACCGAACGGAGGCATGGTGTCGCCAAAAAGCGCGATTAACCGTTCCGAAGCCCGAATTTCAAATCACAAATCACAAATCCAAAATCACAAATCGCTAGAGTTCTCCGCTTTGGCCGATGGCGCGGCCGAGGGGAAGGTTGACCTGGGCCGCATGTTGTTCGATGCAAATCATGACTCTCTCGGCTAAGGCCAAAGCCTCGCGCCCTTCCTTCCCCCCCACCAAGGGCGGGCGCCGCGTGCGCACCGAATCGACGAAGGCGTCGAGCTCGGCACGCAGCGGCTCCTGTGCCCTCGTCTCGAGTTTGCGGAAACCGATGCGCGGCGACGCTCCATCGCGGTCCACGTTCAGCACCAGAACGTCCCGCCGTGTGAAGTCGATCGAGAGGTATTCGCTGGGCTGAAAGTACCGGAATTTCCTCACCCGCTCCGTGCTGACGCGGCTGGCGGTCAGATTCGCTACCGTTCCATTGTCGAACTCTACCCGCGCATTCGCAATGTCCACCTTGTCGGAAAGGACCGGAAGGCCCACGGCGCGGACGTCGCGCACCCCCGCGTTCACCATCCAAAGCACGAGGTCGAGGTCGTGGATCATCAGGTCGAAGACCACGTCCACGTCCAGGCTGCGGCGGCTGAAGACCCCCAGGCGGTGAATTTCGAAGAAGAGCGGGCTGCGCGTGACGGCTTTGGCCGCCACGACGCCGGGGTTAAAGCGCTCGAGATGCCCGACCTGAAGGATGCGCCCGGCGGCCGCGGCGCGGGCGATGAGGTCGTCGGCTTCCTCGACCGTGCGGGTGATGGGCTTCTCGAGCAGCACGTCCACGCCACGGTCAAACGCCCGGCGCGCCATCGCGGCGTGATCAGTGGTCGGGATGACGATGCTCACCGCCGCCACCGAGCTAAGCGCCTCTTCCAGGCTGGCGAAGGCCCTCACTTTCAGTTCCGCGGCCACCGCCTGGGCACGCTCGGCGCGCAGGTCGTAAACGCCTTCGAGCCGCGCCCCCTCCACCTCACGGAATTGTTGCGCGTGCTTTCGGCCGTGCTCGCCGACGCCAATAACGGCAACCGGAATCCTTTCGCTCATTGCGCCCTCGGGACGCGCCCGCTCAACCGGCGACGCCGAAAATCGCAATTCCGGCTGTGTCCGCGTCCGCAATCAGCCTTGAGCGCTCAAACAACAGCGTTTTGCCCGCGTCCACCGCCAGGGCGCTCGCGCCGGCGCGCTGCATCACCTGGATCGTCTTCGGTCCCACCACCGGGACGTCAAAACGCATGTCCTGGCGAGGCTTGCTTACTTTGACGACAATCAGCCGTCGCCCGTTGCTCAGCTTGGAAGCACGCTCGATGGCGGCGTCGGTGCCCTCCATGGCCTCCACCGCAATGCAGGCGCGATCCGCCACCACCACCGTCTGGCCGATATCGAGCCCGGCGACCTTCTTGGCAATTTCCCGGCCGTAGCTGATGTCCGACCGCTCGCTCTCATCGGGGGCACGTCGCGTCATCACGCCCGCGTCGGCGAGGAGGGGTTTAAGGAAAAGCGTCGAATCCACGACCTTCATGCCGCGCGCTTCCAGCATGCGCACGAACGCGCCGATCAAAGCGTCGGTGTTACGCCGCGTCAGCCCGAAGAACGCGCGCTGAAGAAGCCCGTCGGCCTTAATCGACCGGCTGAAAATCTGCGCGTGCTTCACCTGGCCGGCCAGCATGACCCTTTCGACATGCTCGGCCGAAAGGAGTTCGAGCAACTTCTGAATCTCTCCCAGGCTCAGCCAGTGGAGGTTCGCGGCCTTCTGCGCTAATTCCGGCGAAGCTTCCTCCTTAATGGCCACGACGAGGGGATCGATTCCCTGCTCGCGCGCCGAATCCAGCACCAGAAACGGGAAGCTGCCGTTGCCGGCAATGACGGCGAGGCGGGAGCCAGCCCGTCCGGCTTGGGTCTGAGACGGTGACGACATGACATCCTTGCCAGAGAGGAATCGGACCATGGGCCGATCGGACCATCGATTGATCGAAAGATCGGTCGATCGCCCGATCCTTTGATGGTTCGATGGTTTTACTTCGCCACGCCGCGTTCCGACGTCTTGACGAATTCCACCAGCGCTCGGACGTGGGGCGACTGGAAGCCTTCTTGTTCGATGGCTTCGAGGGCCTGGGTGGTATTCAGCTTCGCGCGGGTGAGCAGGCGGAGCGCCCGGTCAAGTTCGTCAATTTCACCTTTGGCCAGCCCTCGTCGCTCCAGTCCCAGCCGGTTCGCGCCGTAAACTCCCAGTGGCCGCTCGGCGGTGGTTTTGGCGAAGGGGAGGACGTCCTTGTTCACCACGCTGTAGCTGCCCAGAAAACTGAAAGCCCCAATCCGGCAAAACTGGTGGATGCCGCAGAACGCCCCGACAATCGCGTGGTCTCCGATCTCGACGTGTCCCGCCAGCGACGCGCCGTTGGCCATGATGATGTGACTGCCCAGTTGGCAGTCATGCGCGATGTGGACGTAAGCCATCAGAAAGTTGTGGTTGCCGAGGCGCGTCACGCCGCCGCCTTCAACCGTCCCGCGGTGCAGGGTGGCATACTCGCGGATGATGTTGTCGTCGCCGATTTCGAGGCGCGTGGGCTCGCCCTTGTATTTCAAGTCCTGGCACGGGAATCCCACGGCGGCGAAATGGAAAATGCGATTGCGCTTGCCGATGCGCGTCGGGCCTTCAATCACCACGTGCGACATGACTTCCGTGTCGTCGCCGATTTCCACGCCCTCGCCGATGATCGTGAAGGGCCCCACCGTCGCGCTGCAGGCAATCTGAGCTTGGGGATGGATGATCGCTGTGGGATGGGCTTTCATGAACCTGAATAACCCGGATGGTCGGCGATGGCAAACAGCACCACGGCCTCCGCCGCGAGCTTTCCGTCCACCGTCGCGCGGCCCTGCATCTTGCCGAAATTGCTGCGGCGGTTGAGCAGTTCCATCTCGATGCGCAACTGGTCTCCGGGGAGCACCGGGCGGCGGAACTTGGCGCTCTCGATGCCGGTGAAGTAAATGAGCTTCTTCTCTTTGTCCGGGAGGTCGCGGTAGATCATCACTCCGGCCACCTGCGCCATGGATTCGATAATCAGCACGCCGGGCATTACCGGCGCGCCCGGAAAGTGGCCCTGGAAAAACGGCTCGTTAATCGTGACGTTCTTCAGCCCCACGATGCGCTTGTCGGCTTCGAGTTCGACAATCCGGTCCACCAGCAGGAAGGGATACCGATGCGGCAGGAACCGCATGATGTCGTGGATGCCGTACACCACGCGCTTTTCGGTCTCCGGTGTTACCACAGGTTCAGCCACAGTTTACCCTCCGCACAATCCAAGCTTGCCGAGTTTTGGGATGCCGTGCGCCGCAAGCGGACAGGCGGCCGAACGCAGCCGCCGTGCCCGCCATTATAATCGAAACCTCGCGGGCTTCCAAATAAGGATTGGCGCGGGTTTCTGTCGGCCCACATGCCGGCGATGCCGCGACTTTTGAGCTCCCCGGGGTCAAGGTTCTCGCGCCGCCGCGGACACGATGTCGTCTGTAAGCCGGCGACTAGGCGGGTCTTGTCGTCGCAAGCAGGTGTGCTAAACTCGCTGGGCCTAATCCATCCTAAGGAGAACGTACGTGAGCGCACGCATTCTTGATGGCAACAAAATCCGCGACGAGATTCTGCAAGACCTTCGCAAGGAAATCGACGAACTCAAGCAAGCGGGGATCGTCCCGGGACTGGCGGCGGTACTGGTGGGCGACAATCCCGCATCGCAAATCTATGTACGCAGCAAAGTCAAAACCTGTGAGTCGCTGGGCCTTTTCAGTGAAAAAATCGAGCCTCCGGCAACCAGCACGACCGAAGAGATGCTGGCCCTCGTTGATCGCCTGAACAAGCGCGACGACATTGACGGCATTCTCGTGCAGCTTCCCTTGCCCTCGCAGATTGACTCAAAGAAGGTTCTCGAAGCCGTTGATCCCGCCAAGGACGTGGACGGATTCCACCCTGTCAACATTGGGTATCTCGTGAGCGGGCGGCCGGGGCTGGTGCCCTGCACGCCGGCGGGCGTGATCGAAATCCTGAAGCGTAGCGGCGTCGACTTCAAAGGCGCGCGCGCGGTGGTGGTGGGCCGCAGCGACATCGTCGGCAAACCCACCGCCATGCTGCTCATGCATCGTCACGCGACGATTACCATCTGCCACTCGCGCACGCGCGATTTGCCCGCCGTAGCCCGCGAGGGCGATATCCTGGTCGCGGCGATCGGCAGAGCGGCGTTCGTGACCGGGGACTTCATCAAGCCCGGCGCGGTGGTGATCGACGTCGGCCAGAACGTGCTGAAGACCGAGGCAGAGGTGCGGAAGGTCTTTCACGACCCGACCGCGGCGCTGGCCAAGCTCGCCGCCAAGGGACAGGTGCTGGTCGGCGATTGCCAGCCCGAAGATGCCCTGGAAAAGGCGGGCGCGTACACCCCCGTGCCCGGCGGCGTCGGCCCGCTTACCATCACCATGCTGATGGTGAATACCGTACAGGCCGCCCGCGCGCGACGGGGAGTTCGAGCCGCGACGAGTGTGAAGGGGTGAAGAAGAATCCAGAAGTCATAATTCAGAATCCAGAAGTCAGAATCAAGAAGCCAGAAGGAAGACCGCTGCGCCTTCGGTGGGTAGCCATTGACCTGACCTCGAAGGCCTCTTGTGCTATGAATGGATGCCTTCGCGTGTCTTCATTCTGAATTCTTGATTCCGAATTCTGGCTTCTGGCTTCTGACTTCTTGCTTGTCACTTGTCACTTCGCCATGAACGACCTGCGCCGAACCTACGGCCTGACCGGCGGCATCGCCTGCGGCAAGAGCACCGTCGCGGCGATGTTCGCCGAGCTCGGCGCCAAGGTCATCGAAGCCGACCGGCTCGCGCATGAGCTGATTCGCCCGCCGCAGCCCGCCTATCACGAAATCGTTCGCGAATTTGGATTCGAGGTCCTCGACCCGCAAGGCGAAATCGACCGCAAGCGGCTGGGGGCGATTGTCTTCGCCGACGCGGAAAAGCTCCGGCGGCTCAATTCCATCGTTCACCCGCGCGTAATCGAGCGCGTCGAGCAACTCGCCGCCGCACATCACCTGGCGGACCCGCAGGCGGTCGTCCTGGTGGAAGCGGCGCTTCATTACGAAGCCGGAATTGCCGACCGCTTCGCGAAAATAATCGTGGCCTGGTGCCGCCCCGAGCAGCAGCTGGAGCGCCTCATTGCCAAGACAGGGTTGCTCCGCGACGAGGCCGAGCGTCGCATCGCCGCGCAAATGCCCGCCGAGGAAAAGCGCCGCCGCGCCGACTACGTCATTGATTGCTCGGGAACGCTGGAGGAGACCCGCCAACAGGTTGCGGAACTTTACCGCCAACTCCAACAGCGTGGTTGAATGAAAGAGAAATTGGAAACTGGAAATTAGAAACTGGTGCCGAGCCTCACGAATTTCCAGTTTCTAGTTTCCAGTTTCCGACCGGTTACCTGCTCGCCAAAGATCTCCTCGCTGCCGAAGCTCATCGAGCGAACGCTGCACATCCAGCTGGGCGCGTTCCTGCGTGGTGTCGTCGGCGCCTTCGGGGACAACGATGGGCGGAGCGATGAACACGGCGGCCTGCGTGAAGGGATAAGGAAACTCCGTCTGGTCCCAGCTCTTCCTGAAGACGAAAGCTTTGCGCACGGCAATGTGGAAGCAGAGGATGGCGGCACCCGTGGCGCGCGAGAGGATGATCGAGCCGCGCTTGGCGACGAAGCGCGGGCCGCGCGGGCCGTCGATGGTGAAGGCGGTATCACGCCCGGCGCGGTGGCAGCGGACCATCTCAACCAGCGCGCGTCCCGCTCCGCGCGAGCTCGACCCGCGCGCCGCGCCGTAGCCGTGCCGCTGGATGATGCGCGCGATGTATTCGCCGTCGAAATTCTGGCTGGTCATCACCACGATGCCGCGCTTCCGCCAGAACCACGTGGCGGCAAAAATCTCGCGATGCCAGAAGGTGTAGATGATTCCCTTGCCGAGCCGCCGCGCCGCTTCCCAGTTTTCCCAGCCGTGGATTTCAAAGCGTAGCGAACGCCCGATCAACAGCACGGCGAGATAGCCAACCCAGCTCGCGACCAGGATTTGAACGCGCTGCCAGAGCGTGAAAGTTCGGGGGTTCTCCTCGAGGTCAAACTGAGGGCTCTCGATGCCGGCAGCACCGCCGGCTTCGCTGGTGCTCGCCATCTTATTAGGTACTTCCGCCACGGACCGCCCCGCCGGCTACGGAGTTCGAGAGCGATAGAAAACCACTCCCGGAATACGCCGGAAATCCTGATCGAGAGTGAAGAGGGCACAATCTGCCTGGATAGAAATTGCAGCCAGGAGACAATCGCCCAGCTCGAGTCTATAGCCGCGTATAGCGCCTTCCATCGCGATCTCGCCCGCGTGGAGCCACGCGGCCCGCGTGGCCTCGAGGTAGTCCAGTGGTTCCATCGCCTGAAGCACGACCTTCGTTTGGGCTGGTGTCCGGCACCCGCGACGCAATTCGGCCAGCACAAGGCCGGTTGTCGCAACTTCTCCCGCGAGAAGAAGCTCATCCATCCCTGTCTCGACGGCAGGGTTAGCGTGCTGCAGGTACTCGATCCAAACGGACGTGTCAACGAGAACCACGAGAGTCCCTCGTCCAGCCTTTACGAAGCGTCTTCCAGTCGACGTCAAACCGGATCTTTCCCTTCAGGGCGATCAGTTTTTCGATCTTCCGTCGCCGCACATATTCCTGCAAGGCCTGGCGGACCGCCCGGGTCTTGGTGGTTGCACGGGTTTCCTTCATGATGAATCTCAGAAGCGTATCGTCAATGTTCAGCGTCGTGCGCATTGCTTTTTCCTTCGTCCCGAACTATATGCAGATTATATCATACAAATCCTGAAAATTCGTATGCTGTCTGAAGCATACAAAATCCACGGCGAGCTTCAAGGTAGAATGGTTTGTCATCCCTTTTTCTGCCTACTGCCTTTGGCTTTTTGCCTACTGCTCTCCTACATTCCGTCGTAGTGCGGCCCGCCGCCGCCCTCGGGCGGAACCCATGTGATGATCTCGTAGGGGTCGGCGATGTCGCAGGTTTTGCAGTGCACGCAATTCGAGGGGTTGAGCTTAAGCCGCTTGCCTTCCGGGCGATCTTCCATTTCATAAACCTGCGCGGGGCAGAAATGCTGGCAGGGGTTTCCGAACTCCCGGATGCAGCGACCGTTGCAGATATCGAAGTCGGCGATCTTCAGATGCGAAGGCTGGTCTTCCTCGTGGTGCGTCGCCGAATGGTAGACGTCGGAGAGTTTGTCGAAGGTCAGCTTGCCATCGGGCTTGAGATTCTCCGGCGGCGGTCCCGCCATTTGCTCCAGCCGCCTCATCGCCGTGTGATCGGGCTTCGAAGCATATCGCGCGCGGAGGCCGCGCCCGCCCGTGACCAACTGCAGCGCGCCGTCCAGCGCGCCGCGCCAGAAGTCATGCTCGAAACCCTGATGATAATTCCGGACTTTCCACAGCTCATCGTTAACCCAGCTCGAATGCCACTCCTCCTCGAACGCGGCGAGCGTGTCCGCGGAGAAATCGTTTTTGCGCAGGGCCTGGAAGACCGCCTCCGCCGCGAGCATTCCCGTCTTCATGGCGAGATGAATTCCCTTCAGCCGCTGTGAGTTGAGGAAGCCCGCCGAGTCGCCGACGATCAGCGCGCCATTCATCGCAGTCTGGGGAATCGAGTAGTAGCCGCCCTCGGGGATGGTCTTCGCTCCGTAGCGCACTAGCTGCCCACCCGCGAGCAGGCGCCGTGCCCAGGGATGGGTTTTGAATTGTTGAAAGGCGTTGTGCGGATCGAATCGTGGGTCGTCGTAATTCAGTCCCACGACCAGGCCGACGGAGATCTGCGTTTCCGATAGCGCGTAAATGAAGCCCCCGCCAAACTGTTTCGAATCGAGCGGCCAGCCGGCGGTGTGAATCACCTCGCCGCGTGCGATGCGGCCGGCGGGAACCTCCCACAATTCTTTCACGCCCACCGCGTAGTTCTGGGGATTGCGCCCGCGGTCGAGCCCGAGGCGTCTGACGAGCGTCTTGGTCAGCGAGCCGCGCGCGCCTTCGGCGAAGACGGTGACCCTGGCGTGCAGGTCGTAGCCCGGCTGGAAGTTCGGCTGGCGATTGCCGTCGCGGCCGATGCCCTTGTCCTCGGTCCGCACGCCGGCAACGCGCTCGCCGTCGTAAAGCACTTCCGCGCCCGCGAATCCGGCAAAGAGATTGATTCCCGTCTTTTCGACCAAACCGCCCAGCCACTTCACCAGCTTGTTGAGCGAGACAATATAGTTTCCGTGGTTGTTGAGGAAGGGAGGATTGACGGGCAGCCTCCACTGGCTGCCACGCGTGAAGTAATAAACGGAATCGCGCGTAACAGGTGATTCGAGGGGCGCGCCCCGGGCCTCGAAGTCGGGAAGCAGTTCGCGCAGCGCGCGCGGGTCGAGCACGGCGCCCGAGAGACAATGCGCGCCGATTTCGCCCGCCTTCTCGAGCACGTAGATATTCTCCGTGCTGAGGCCTGGCGAGGGATTCTCTTTGCGGCTCGCCTCGATCAACTGCGCCAGGCGCAGCGCGCAACTCAATCCCGCGGCCCCGGCGCCGACGATCAGCACGTCGGTTTCGAGCCTCTCGCGCTCAACTTGTGACATGAACGATGGCCCCCCGCAACGGAGGAGAAACGCCGGCCGCCGCGGAAATCCCGCTCGCCGCGCCGATCATTTCGGCAGGCTTGCTAACTGCTCTTTCAGCACCTGGGCCACGGCGACATCGGAGCCGAATTGTTTTTCCAATTGCTGGTAGATTTCGCGCGCCTTGGCGGGTTGCGTGGCGCGATAGGCGTCGGCAAGCGCGAGCCTGGCAGTCGTCTCGGGCACGGTGGTGGTGGGCTTCGCCGCAAGTTCCTGAAAGAGCTTGATGGCCTCGTCGGTCTTGCCGGCGCGCAACTGCTCGCCGGCCAGGGCGTACTGCGCGAGTGAGGCAATATTGCGGTCGGAATCGCGCGACGCTCCCTGCAGACTCTTGACCGCCCCGTCGTGGTCGCCAAGCTGCGCCTGGCACACCCCGACGTGATAGCGCGCGATGGCCACCGCCTTCGGCCGCGGAACCCGCGAGTACTTGGCGACCACTTCCTGGAACTGCTCGAGAGCCTTCTTGTATTTGTCGCGCGCCGTGGGGAAAGTCTCGGTGCCGGGAATCATGTTGGTTTCCGACGCTGTGCCCACGTAAGCCCGGTAAGTCCGAAGCGCCGCGCCTAACAGTTCGTTCGCTTGAGCTTCTCGCTCGCCCTGGTAGACCTTCAGGCCGACGGCCAGACCCGCCACCACAATGGCAATTCCCGCCACCGTGGCGATCTCCTTGTAGCGGTTCTTGATAAAATCTTCGAACTCTTCGACACTCGTCTTGAACTGGTCTTCCTTCAATTCGTGGCGGGAAATGTGGGGCACGGTCCAGGCTCCTGGCGCGGCATTAAGCTTTCCATCTTAACAACCAGCGTGGAGAGCGTCAATCAGAGCGGGAGGGGCAGCGAGTCGTTCAATGCGTGGTGACACATGGCCACGTGGTGATGAGCGTCATCGGTTCCAATAGAACAGCGACTATTGGGTTGGATTTGACGGGGGCCGCGCAGGCGGGCTCACTGCGCGCGTGCGTGGACCAGTCGCACCCATTCTGCCGATGGCCGCCTGAAGCTTTTGGGCGCGGTCTTTATCGAGTCGCTGGAGCGTTAAACAGACTCGTTGCGCCTCAGGCCTCCTCCCCATAGCAAGGAAGGTCATCCCCAAGCCGAACTGGGCTTCCGCAAAATCCGGCTTCAAGCGGATGGCGTCCTTTAGGGCGGCTTCGGCGTCGGGATATTTTTCCAGAGCGAAATAGGCGCTTCCCAGCCCTTCCCTGGCCTCGGCGTAGTCCGGTCCCAGGCGGATGGCTTCGCGGTAGTAGGCCACTGCATCTTCCGGTTTCTTCTCGCCCATCTTCTTGTCGCCCATGACCTTGAGGAAAACGGGGTCGATGATCACAGATTCTGCAACAAGATCCTCGTACAGTTTCGCGTCGAGCTTCTCCAGCTTCTCGGCAACCTCCATCGCCTCCTTGCGCTTTTCCAAGCCGATGTAAGTCATGCCGAGACCATATTGGGCCTGAGCCCAGGAAGGCTTCAGCGCAACCGCCTTCTTATATGCCTCAAGCGCGCTTGGGTAGTCTTTCGCCTCGTAATACTTCTGCCCTTGCGCGTAATGAGCCTCCGCCGTGTTCGCCGCGGGCGCGGCGGGCTGGGGCTGCATCGTACTTGGGGCGGCGCTCGCGGCCTGACTCGGCGCCACCGGCTTGTTAATCTCAGTCAAAAGTTGTTGAGCTCGGTCTTTGTCGAGACGGGCCAATTGCCCGTAGATTTGCTTCGCTTCTCCCTTCTTGCCCAATCTGGAGTAGCAGAAGCCCAGCCCATACAAGCTCAGCCCATCCTCGGGATTCAGGCGGATTGCATCCTGAAAGGGTTTCAAGCCTTCTGAATACTTGTTTTGCGAAATGAGGGAAAAGCCGAGAGTAAAGTGGGCGTCATGGTAGTCCGGTTTGAGTCGGATGGCTTCCCGGAGTTCGGCTTCGGCGTTCTCTTGAACTTTCCGAATTTGAGATGCAGAGGGCGACGGCTCAGACCACATTTTGGCCTGCAGCATGTGATAAGCCATCCCCAGCCACAGGTGGGCCTCGGCGCTGTTCGGCGCCATGTCGATAGCTTTTTTGTGAGCCTCTATGGCTTCAAGATACTGCTTCTGATCGTGATAGGCCCTTCCGACATAGATGTACGCCGCGCTTGACGGGTTCTGAGCAATCGACTTCTTGAATGCCGCGACCGCATTCGCATAATCCTTGGCCTCATAGTACTGCTTGCCTTGGGCATAGTAAGGGTCCACGCTGTTCCCTGTGGCCGGCTTGGTGCCGGCGGCAGCGGTTGCGCTCGTACCGGCGCGGGGCTTGGGTGTGAGCACGTCTACAAGGCAAGGCTTATATTTGTCTTCCTGTTTCCCGAAGAGTTGCAGCCTTTGGGCGTTCTGCGAAACCAGGGCCCCATCGTTCCGCAAACACAGGACCCACTTCGTGGTCGCATCAAATGGAAACGTCAGTATGATGCGGCCATTCTGCACCTCCACCGTATAGGCCTTTTCGCCCACTAAGAGGCCTCCGTGGCACATCATGCCCGCGTAGCCCGGCCGAAAGAACATGAGCACAAACTGGTCGCTGCTCTCGAACGTGTCCGATTTACTGAGGGCGCGCTGCCACTGCTGATTCGCCTCCTCCACGCTTGCGGCGTTCGCATAAGCCGACCCACCCGGCTGCGCTGCCGGCAGATTGCCTGCCACGGACATGATGATCTGGGAAAGGCCTTGGGTGAGCTGCTGCAAAGCTTGCGCGGCGTCCTGCTGCCCGCTTCCGGGAGCGGGTGGTGATGCCGAACCCGTTCCCCCGGTTTGCATCTGCGCCCGCGTGTTCGCCGCGGCTTGGCTTCGAGCCACGGCGCGCGCGTGCTGCTCGCCCTTCAGTTGAAGATACTGGGCGCGAAGGCCGGGAGAGAAGAACCGGTTGAGCAGTTCCTCGAGGAAGACCGCATCGACCTCATAATGGGCGTGCAGCTTGTACCAGGTCGGCCGGTCAGGATAGTTCGCATAAGGCTGCCCGGCCGCCTGGTAGCCGGCGGCGTACTGGCCAAGGAATCGCTTTTCATCGGGCGTGAGCTGGTTGCGATACCGCCGCGGGCCCGCCAGGTTATTGATCATCTCCTGAAGCTGCCAGAAGGCGCCCATCTGCTTCGCGGCGGTCTCCATGGCGTCGGCGCTCTTCAGCTCCGCTCGGACGCGCTCGAGCGAAGGGAACTCCTTCATGTAGGGCGGGTTAGTCGCCTGCAAGGTTGCACTCGGCGGCGTTGCGGGCGCGCTCACACTGCAACCCTTTACGCGATCCACCATCTGCGGGCCGGAGGTGTAGGCGTCGGAATCCCACTGTCCGTTCTGGCCAGCCTTGTAAAAACACACCTGACCTTTGGGGCGGTTTTCGCAGCGATAGATGATGTACGTTAACCCGTTGGGGCACTGATAGGGGACGTTGAATTGTAGGGAGGTTTGGGCACGCGGCGCCACGGCCGTTGAAGTGAACTCCAGCAGGAGGACCATCAGGGGCGAGAGGATAGAATGCGCGTTGAATCTGGGTTCTTTCATCGGACCGTCCTCCTTCCTGCCTGGTTCCGTCTGCGGACTAGGATTTCGACTTCTTCAACATCCCGATAAATCCCGGTCCGCTGAGCGAGCCGTCGTTATGAATTTCGAAGTCCGCCTCATTCTCTTTGCACTTGAGGTGGAGCTTCTTGCCCTCCACCTTGTAGGTGCACGCTTCGGTCTCACCCATCATCGTGAAAGACGCCTCTCCGCCCGACCGGAGATCGAGCGTCACCATGCCGCTGGCATTCGAGTACGTGCCCTCCATCTTCGAACCTCCGCAGGCGATGGCGGCGAGGCTCAGCAATAGAACGATCCCCAGGGACAACGATTTGTGAAGGGCCTGACGATGCATTGTGTTTTCTCCTTTTGGCCGCAAAAGCGGCGAATGGATTGGTTGATACCTCGAACGGTAGCGGCGGCGTCCCCGCCGCTCAATCCGGAAACAATGGTCGGCGATGGGGACATCGCCGCTACAGTGAATGGCGTCGCTACCTTACCGCGCCATCGCGAGCATCGTGTCCAGGCTCGTTTCCGGCGAGGGCGCGATGCTGACGCGTTTCAGGTTGTTGTCGTCCTGGGTGACGAACGACAGCGTGCCGTCCTGCGCAATTTCCCAGGAACCATGGACATTCGAGAAGAACCCCTGGATCGCGTAGAGCCCTTCGTAAACGGGTTTGCCATCCACGAAGACGCGGAAGCCTGGGGCACCCTGCATGGTGTCGTTGCGCGCCCAGACCAGGTGTTTGCTGTCAGGCGTGAAAGCCAGCATGGTGTATATCCCTTGGCCCGTCGCCGCGGGAATCTCGAGGACTTTTCCGTCCAGGAACACCCCTTTCATCCCCCCGCCCTCGTGGAAGTGCGCGATGTGCTTGCTGTCCGGGCTCCAGACGTATCGAGGCTCGCTCATAAAGGGGTTCCCGATATACGAACTCGACTGCGGGACACCATCCACGACGAGTAGGCGACGCATCAACGTCTCACCCATAATGTAGGCGCAGCGTGTCCCGTCTGGACTGAAGCCGAGGGCTTCCGCCACAACCGCTTTCAATCGCGTGGTCTTCCCATCAACAAACAACTGTGACTGCAGACCTGACATGACTCCCCCGACGCGGCCGCCAGAGGGAGCAGTTACGGGCTCCACCAGCCCTTCGAACGCCTGGGACTCCTGGTCGCCTACCACCACGAACGATTTGTTCGCTTGCGCCCAGGCTTGATACACAACCTTGGTGGAATCGGCCGTGAAGGAAACTTTGTCGACCCTGAAGTAGTCGAGCTCCTTCTTGCCATCCACGAACACATACTCCTTGCCCGGCGTTCCACTCACCTTGCTCGCGTAATGCTTGCCGTCAGGGCTGAAAACAGGATCATTGTAATGGCCGTTGGCGGTGCCGATGATCTCGCTCCCTGGCACCTTCCTGCCTCCGACTACCAGGAACTGCACCGCCTGGGTAGCGAATTGGCCTACGACGACCGCGGCGACGGTCATATCTCCGACGGGAGGAATAAAGAGGCGGATAGTTCCCGCGCGCATGATCGGCTTACCGTCAAGAAGCAGATCCGTGGCCGTCCCTTTGCCGAGACCCAGGTTGACGGTCATCTGGGTGTAGAGGTGTTTGCTGTCGGCGCTCCACTGCGGGCTGCCGGCTCGATAAGGAGCCGGCTTGCCGTCAATGATCAGCAGCCAGGGTTTCTGCTTGGCGGGGTCGTTCCAGATGTAAGCGTAGTGGTCACCGTCCGGGCTGAACGTGGGCACCGGGGCCAATTCCGCCCAGCCGCCGGGCGGGTTCGACACGCCGTCAATAACGAGCCGGACGTAGGCATAGGAATTGGAGGGGTAGACTTGACTCAGGTAATAGACGTGCTTGCTGTTGGAAGTGAAACCGAGATTGGCACAGAGGCTGTTGAAACCCCCGGCGGCGGCCGGTTCCGAGGTGCGCGCCAGTTCTTTGCCGTCCACCATGACGACGACCTCGTTGCCCGCGCGAGCGCAGTAGGCGTAGCGGTTCCCGTCCGGACTGAACGCGACCTTTGTGGACCCCGCCCCGCCGAAGGTGTACTGTGGCGCGAGAATCTCGTCGAACTTCGGCCCCTCGACGCCGTTGTACCAAACCACCTGGCGGCTGCCGCTCAGCGCCACCGTGGCCACGTTCACGCGGCGCGGGCTGACGGTGAACTCGGCGCCCTGTTGCACCGGCGCCATCACTTTCTCCTCGATCTTCGTGCCGGGTGGCGGCGCAGTCGGGCCGGAGGCGGCAGCCGCAGCTTGCGCGGGAGCCGGCTGCTGCCCGCGCGTCGGCCTCTGCCCCGGCTGCGGCGGGCCCGACTGTTGCTGAGGCTGCGGTTTTTGCTGCGGTTGTTGTTTCTGCTGCTGCGCCTTGCGCGCCGCTTCCTTCATCTTGTCCCAAATGCTTTGCGCGTGGGTGAGGCTCCGACCCACGCCAAGCGCGATGAGTCCGACCATCACCGACACCGCAACCTTTCGCATGGCTGAATGGTGCATTGCGACAGACCTCCCGCTCAACAAAGGTCACACCCTGGTTTGAAGGATGTTCAAGTTTTAAGAACTGCCCTGGGTTCCTGACGCGGATACTAGCACAGATGCGTGATGGCGGGCATAAAAGATAATACCAAGCCTCTGTTTGACCGGCTTGGTCTTATTAACTGATAGATTAATACACATGGGTTGCGTCTGTGGCAACAGTGAGTCGAAGCGCGTGGCGGAGCAGGGAGCGTCGCCCTTCAGGGCGGCATCCCGGCGCGAAGCCCGGCGCCACGCCTGAACTCAGGACGCTGAAATTGCCGGGCGCAGGTTGACGCCCTTTCGCGCGGCAGGTTAAAATAGGTGTTTGGGCTCGTGCTGGAATGGACTCCGGAAGTCTCCTCCCTGGTTCGCGCCCCACACCCAGAACCTGAAGGTAGTGTCATGAATGCAAACGATCTCCGGCCGGGCATGGTGATCCGGCACAACAACGAACTTTACTCGATCCACAAGGCGGAGCACCGCACCCCGGGCAACCTGCGGGCGTTTGTGCAGGCGCGCATGCGTAACCTGCGCACCGGCGCCCTCAGCGACTACCGTTTCCGCTCCACCGACGCCGTCGAGCGCGCCATGCTGGACGAAACGGAGATGCAGTACCTCTATGCCGACGGCGACACCTACTGCTTCATGAACACCGCGAATTACGAGCAGGTTCATCTGCACAAGGAAGTCATCGGCGATCGCGCGCTCTATCTGATCCCCGACGTCATGCTCAAGGTGGTGTACTACGAAGGCCGGCCGGTGGATATCGAACTGCCGGCAACGGTGGACCTGAAGGTCGTCGAGACCGAGCCGGGCATCAAGGGCGCCTCGGCCACCAACGTCACCAAACCCGCCACCATGGAGACCGGGCTGATCGTCCAGGTTCCTCCCTTCATCAACGAGGGCGAAACCATCCGCGTCGATACCGCCGACGGGGCGTATCTCGAGCGGGCGAAATAGCTGAAAAGCAGTCGAGGAAGTCGAAGCGTCGAAGAGTTGAAGGCGGGCAGCGAACAGTCAGGCCCTTCAACTCTTCAACTTTTCAACTCTTTGACTTGTCTAAAACGGAATTTCCCGGTCCGTCTCGATTTCCAGTCCTTGCGGAGTGATATTGTAAGTAGCGAGGTGGCGGGGCGGTTTGCGGCCGTGGATCTGTTCGCGGATGTACTCGTCTTCTTTCAGGTAGCGGATCAGGACTTTCTCGCCTTCCACATCCATCTTCCCGTCGTACACGTCGTGCGTTTCCCAAAGTGATTTCAGGTTCTGCCCGTCGAAGGCATAGAGCGCGGCGCTCAGTCGCGGCTGGCTTTTGCCGGGGCGCGTGCCCCAGATGAAGAATCGAAAAGCCTCATCGCGCGCGGGAAGGAATTCGTAGTGAAGATCGACGAAGGGCGTAAAGTTCGTGACGGCGGCGAGGCGCGTCTGCCCGTCGCGCTGCTCGAAGAGCATGACGACGTTCACGCGATTGAAGCGCGTCCAGCCCAGCGAGTAGCCTGCGCCGATCACGAGGCCGCCCTTCCACGGCTCGACAAAGCAGGCGGGCTGCATGGTAATGGGATACTGAATCTTCTCGAAGACCGCTTCGATTTCGCGCCGCACGGCGACGGAATTGGCGCGCTCGGGCGATGCCGGGAGCCACGCCTGCATGTGGTCCACGACCAGCTTCTGGATGGCGTTCGTGGTTTCCGTGGCGTCGTCGATGTGCACGCCGCGCAGTTTCCATGAGAGGAACGCCACCCTGCCCGGCAAATCAGACGGCGGCGGCTCGGCACCCTTCTTCTTCTTTTTCGCCTCCGCCCCGCCTGCGCCGAGAGTTCCCACTACCACCACCAGCGCGACGAAGATGCGTACCCACCGTGCCCTCAAGAACCCTTTTCCAGTGGCCCAGGAATCCATAGCCCCTAGCATAACCCGACCCGCACGCTTGCGGAAGATGCTTCGCGGGCGCTTAGCAGTTGACAGGCGACAGTCGAAGGTTGAAAGCTGTAGCGCACACCTGTTCTGTAGGTCTGCGGCTTTTCTATCGGAAGGGCCGCGGACGTGAAGAACGCAGGCCCGCGCTACAGGGTCGTTGCCGGAGGTCTCGCGCGGGAGTATACTGGCGTTGATTGGACCACCCATGGATTCCGAGGAACTGACCCAACTCGTTTCCCAACTTTCGCCCGAGGAGCAATCGGCGGTCAAAGAATTCGTCGCCTACCTGAAGGAGCGCAAAGCACCTCGAACCTCCTTCCAAGCGGCGATGGACGATTTCATCGCGGCCCACCCCGAACTGCTCCGCCGGCTCGCCCAGTGACTTTCTACCCTTCCCTCGATGAGGTGCTTGCCGCCCACGCGCGGCTGATTGCAATGTTTGGCGGTGCGCCAGGCATTCGCGACCGCGGGGCGCTCGATGCCGCGTTGCGCCGCCCACAGACGGGTCATTATCAGGATATTATTGCGGAGGCCGCGGCCCTGCTCGAAAGCCTTTCGGAGAATCACCCTTTTGTGGACGGCAACAAGCGCACGGCCATCACCGTGACCGCGGCGTTCCTGCGCATGAACGGCCTGCGCCTGCATTTTGACGACTCGGAAGCCTATCAGTTCTTGATGCAACTCTACGAAAAGAACGATTTCCATTTTGACCGGCTTAAGCCTTGGCTGCGCCAGCACATCCACCCTGTCCCTTGACCCGCAGCATCTGGCGGGTAAGCCGCTGGCGTGAAGAACTCAGTTCCGCGATACAATGGCGGAGCGTAACGAGGGGCGGGGTGAACTTCGATCAACCTTTCCGAATTGCGCTGATCATTGGCGCGATGATTGTCTTCCCCGTCGCGGCGTATTACCGCTTCCGATCGCAGGCGACGGGCGAGAAGCTCGACCGCCGGCGCGAGGGATTGTTCATCCTGATCGCGCTGCGGCTGGCGGGACTGTTTTGCATGTTGGGCATGGGCGCCTACATGGTGAATCCCTCGTGGATGGCGTGGTCGTCGCTGGCGCTGCCGGGCGCGGCGCGCTGGGCGGGCGTTGTCGTGGGCGCCGCGGGCGGAGGGTTGATGATCTGGGCGTTCGCCAACCTCGGCAAAAATTTGACGGACACCGTCGTCACCCGGCGCGAGCACAGGCTGGTAACCGGCGGCCCGTACCGCTGGGTGCGCCACCCGTTCTACGATTCGGTGGCGCTCTGCATTCTCGGGTATTCGCTCGCCGCCGCCAACTGGTTCATCCTGCTGACCGGCGGAATGGCGTTCTTGCTAATCGTCGTCCGCACGCGCAAAGAAGAAGCGGAATTGCTCTCGCGCTTCGGCGATTCTTATCGCCAGTTCGTCGCCCGCACCGGACGCTTTTTGCCCAAGCTCTAGCGGCCCTTTCGCTCCAAGTTTTGAACGATCCGCTCAAGGGGTGGTCACGGACATGACTCCTCGAAAACAGCTTGCGTTGCAGCTAGAGGTCCGTTATCATAGTTTCAAAGTTTCTCGCTGTTTAAGCGACTTCCAAAATGGCAGAACCATGGGACGATTGGATTCCAGGGGTCCTTAACAGGCGGCAGATGCGCTGTTTGCTCGAAAAGGGCCTCATCATAGGAAAGCCCAAAGAGGAGTGGGACGATTCCTTAGATGGGTCCTCGCTTGACGTTACACTGTCCGACGAAGCATTTGAGATGCCCGAAGGGTCTGTAAAACCCTCACGAAAGGATAAGTACAGTTGGCTTATCGACCAATTTGGGAAGAAATATCAGCCGTCGGGCGAGGGCACATTCACACTACACGCGAGGAAGACTTATGTCTTTAAGCTGAGAGAGCGGCTCAACACAAAGCGCCTGCTTGATGCAAGGATGCACGGGCAAGCCACAGCTAAGAGCTCTATTGGCCGGGTAGATGTGCTCGCTAGACTGATCGTCGACGGAATGGACACCTACGAGTCCTTTAACGCGGATTCGCTGAAGGGCTCGAATGGGGACATGTACCTTGAGATTACGCCTATTACGTTTTATGTTAAAGTAAAATCAGGAAAAAGTCTGTCACAGCTAAGGCTTTTCAAGGGCGAGCCGGAAGACGCTAAGATGGAAGGCACTGAGTTGTTCAAGACGGCTCTTGGCCAAGATGCTGAGGGTGGAACACTATCCGTGGATTTGGACAACCTTGAAATCAACGGTTCTCGAGCAGCAGCGTTCTGTGCTTTGGAGAATGAGGTTGAGTCTGCGATTCCTCTTTGGAAAGAGCAGACCTCTGAATTGCCCGATCCGTGCAAGTTTTGGAAGTTCGTCGAGTCCGATAATGCCAAAAGATTAAAGATTACTGAGAGGCAGTTCTACCTGCTAAGGTCTAAGGAAAGAATCCGAGTCCCGTCTGGAATCGCCATCTATTGCCGTGCCATCGACGAAACAATTGGCGAGATGAGGATACATTACGCTGGCTTCGTGCATCCAAAGTTCGGGAAGGAGCGACAAGGCGATAAGGTTGGCACGCCTCTGATGTTTGAAGTTCGCGGTCATCAAGTTGATGTCAGCCTTGCGGATGGTGAAAAGATGGCCAAATTAATCTTTTATCGGATGTCGGAGGATTCCGATAGCAAGTCCGATTACGATCGGCAAGAACTTAACCTATCCAAGTTCTTCGGGCCGTGGCCCCCAAACTTAAGGAGATATGCCGATGGCAGGGTTGAGCCAGCTTAGCCACCAAGAGACCGGAACCCTATTCCGTCTGCAAACTCAAGTGCAGATCGTCCAGGTGAAGCAACCTGACGTCCAGGTCTGGAATGACCGCGCGAGAGTCCTCCAGCAACTTGTCACCTACACCGAGGGGATGTACCCAGGAATTGACCGCTGGTTTTCTTCCAAGGTTGTTCCAGGCATCAAAGCAGCGGAAAGAGTTGCGTACATTGCATACGAATCAGAGCGCCCGATTGCAACCGCCATACTGAAGCGAGGTGACAGCTCAAAATTCTGCCACCTGCGAATACACGAGGACTTCCGGGACCAAGCCCTAGGACAGATGTTTTTCACTCTGATGACTCTCGAAATCCGGCACCAAGCAAAGGCCATTCATTTCACGCTTCCTGAGAGCCTCTGGACGGAAAAGAGCGAATTCTTCAAGTCCTTCGGGTTTTCCACCGTCGTCAAGGCATCGCGGCAATATCGCAAAGGCGACACGGAGCTTGCTTGCTCCGCACCCTTGGCAGCTGTCTGGTTCGCTGTACTAAACAAACTACCCGACCTGACAACCAAATTCGGAGCCGGTGGATATTCCATGGATGGAAAACTCCTGCTCAGCATCAAGCGGAATTATGCAGATCAAATCCTCACAGGTGCCAAGGTTGTCGAAATACGGAGGAAATTCTCCAGGCGATGGCTCGGAAGAAGAGTTGTGTTATATGCTTCGGGCCCACAGGGCGCACTAGTCGGAGAAGCAACGATCCACAAGGTAACTCGTGGGCAGCCGTCCGACATTTGGTCTAATTTTGGTCCGAACATTGGAAGTTCCTGGACGGACTTCCAGAATTACACGGCGTCCTCCGACGAGGTCTCTGCCATTGAACTGAAGGATGTGCAACCCTACCTCTCCCCTATCCCGCTAGACCAAATTGAGTACCTCTTGCAGGAACAGCTAAGGCCCCCGCAGTCGTACTGTGAGTTGGGGTTCAAGAAAAATGCGTCGTGGGCCAGAGCCGTCTCGATCGCGTCGCTCCTTCATTCCAAATGCAGCCCAAATGCAGCGCATTTAGACGAGATTCATCTTCACCGTCAACCCAGCCAAAGCAAGTAGCTGGGCCGGCTGGCGTAGCAACAGCCGGTAGCCACGGCACCGCTTTTGTGCCGTGGGCTTTCTCAGGGCGGCGACATTACGAACCCACGGCATCCGCCGCGGCGGAGCATGCCGTGCCTACCAGCTGTAGAGGCGGCTTTACGCCGCCATGTGGCGAGGTAAACTCGCCGCTACCAAAAGACGAACCCACGGCATCAAGACCATGCTGTGCTTATCAGCTTCACTCAAAGGGGGCCGATCATGCAGCACCGTACGACCCGAGTGAATCCTTCGGAAGAGACCATCAAAATTGGTCCGCTGGGAATCCGGTTTCTGCTCACGGGCGATGATTCGAGCGGCAGCGTGTCCGTGTTCGAGGTTCTCGTCCCCGCCGGGGAGAAATTAGCGGCGCCGGCGCATAAAAACGACGCCTACGAAGAGATCCTCTACGGGATTAACGGCGTCCTCACCTGGACGGTGGACGGCACGCCCATCGAAGTAGGTCCCGGGCAGGCGCTGTGCATTCCCCGGGGCGCGGTGCACCGCTTCGATAACTTCGGCAGCGAGGATGCGAAACAGCTCGCCGTTGTATCCCCTGCGATCATGGGGCCCGCCTACTTCCGCGAAGCGGCTGAGGTCATCGCGGCCGCCGCCGGCGGTCCGCCCGACCGCGCCAAGATGACGGAGGTCTTCCGGCGTCATGGCATGACCGTAGCCCCGCCCCCGCCTGCGAAGTAACGAGTCGCGCGACTTGCGTTCTCCAAGTTGCGGCTCGTAACTCGGGACGAGAAGTGCCCTAGGATTTGGACCACGAATCCTGCGCTACGCTGCTTTTTCGGGCCTCAAGGTTAGGAACCCACGGCACAGAAATCATGCCGTGGCTACCTCTGAGCGGGCGGAAACCTCTCGGGGCGACCAGGGGTTTTCGACGCGGCATATAAGCTTGTATAGTAGGCTATGTAGCTGTCTGAGACCCCGAAGTGTGGCATTTCGCCCCACTGGCATTTTCAGCGGAAACTCCATGCAGTGCAATCTAACATATTTGTTATCAATAGATTACCGATTCTGACCCAATTGGGTTTTTCGAGAAAAATGAGACTGGTGAGACAGATGAGACAGTCGGCGCCGAACGCGGAACATCGGGTCAGTTGAGCGGGTACTTGCCGTAGTCGCGCACGCTCTCGTAAAGCGCCAGCAGGTTCTCTTTCGGCACGCGCGCCTGGACGTTGTGCGTGGTGTTGAACACGAACCCGCCGTTGCGCCCGAAGGTGCGGATGCGTTCGCAGACCTCGGTGCGCACATCGTCCGGTGTCCCGAAAGGCAGGGTGTTCTGGGTATCGACTCCCCCGCCCCAGAACGTCAGCCGCCCTCCGAAGGTATCCTTCAGCCGGTGCGGGTCCATGTGCGCGGCCGAGCACTGCACGGGATTGAGAATGTCGAACCCCGCGTCCACAAAATCCGGCAGCAGCGCCCACACCGAGCCGCAAGAGTGGATGAACGACTTCCACGTCGTGTGGCGGTGAATCCAGTCGTTGACCTTCACGTGGAAAGGCTTGAAAAGCTTGCGATAAGCGATGGGCGAAATGAAAGGCCCTTTCTGCATGCCGAAATCCGTGCCCGTCACGAACACCGCGGTCACGCGGTCGTCCACGGCTTCGCGAATCTTCGCCAGGTTGGCGAGCGCGATTTCGCATTGCCGTTCGAAGACGCGGTAGACGTACTGCTCGCGCGAGACGGTGCTGATATACCACTCGTCCACGGCGCGAATGCCCTTCGGGTGCTTCAGCCACGGCGCGGGAACCAGCGCGATGTCGCCAAACGCCGTGCCGCC
This sequence comes from Terriglobia bacterium, assembly GCA_041946825.1. Lineage (GTDB taxonomy): Bacteria > Acidobacteriota > Terriglobia > UBA7540 > UBA7540 > CAZTHM01. The sequence continues at coordinate 72,580 of JBHGBD010000010.1, forward strand.
GAAATTGGCCAGAATCGCCTTGTCGGTCTCATTGAAGAGGCGCTTCGCCTGGCGAGCAAAGTGGTCGAGGTCGGCGTCGGAGACGGGGCCGAATTCCTCGAGGTTATCCTCGGGATTCAACCGGTCGTCATCAATGGGCTCCTGGCGGGTAAGCGAGTCGAAGTAGAAACCGTCCTTGGGCATGCGCGCGCAGGGCGGCACCGAGCGGTCGCCTTCGGGATACATCAGGATCGAGCCGTCGGGCTCAGGGTCGGTGTTGAAGGCCTCGGGCACCAGCACCGGCGTGCCGTCAAAAAGTTTCCACGGCTTCCAGTTCTCGTTGCGGAAACCGAACATGTTGCGCGGCCCGGGAAGTTGGACGACGTCCACGCCGATCGCTTCCATCAGGTCGGGTTTGATCTCGCCCAGCATCTGGTAGGGCTCAACGACTTTGACCGGCGTGCCCGGCGGGTCGAGACCCAGCGCCTGGCGAAGATGATAGACCGAGCTGACCTGCATGCCGGTGGTGGCGCTGCCGCCCAGGTCGAGCGGCAGGCGGTCGGGATTCCGGTGGCTCAGCGCCCGGGCAACGCGCTCTCGGGATGTCATGACGACGCTCCTCCTGCGAGGGCGGAGGGCGGTTCGGGTCGGGGGAGAATTCTACCAGCCTCCCGCCTCCCCGGCAATCGAACTGCCCTTCGGTCATCCGGGAATACCGTCGCTCTGCAAGGCGGGGTCAGGCGATGCCCTCTGCTACGTTCACTGCCAAGCGCGAAATGGCGCAAGCCTCGAGTGAAATGATCAGGGAATTCGGACAAAGTTTCCACTTTCCCACGAAAAACCCTGGCAAATTGGGACTGTGGCTCCTTTGCCTTGGCCTCTCCTTTGCTCGGCATGCTGACAACGGCACATTCATGGCCAGAAGACTCTGCTCGGGAAATCGCATGGTGGCCGAAGGCGCGCTGGCCGCAGGCTGCCGCTTCTTCGCGGGCTATCCCATCACCCCCGCCTCGGAAATCTACGAAGTCATGATGCGCGAGCTTCCGGCGCGGGGCGGATTGGCGCTTTCCGCGCCTGATGAAATCTCCTCTCTCTGCTACTGCGCGGGCGCGAGCCTGCGCGGCGTGAAGGCGATGACCGCGACCTCCGGTCCCGGCTGGGCGCTGATGATCGAAACCCTCCAATACGCCCTCATGACCGAGACTCCGGTCGTGATCGCCGTCGTGCAGCGCCTCGGGCCGAGCACCGGCGGAGCAACGCAGGGCGCGCAAGGCGACGTGTGGCTCACGGAATTCGCCACCTCGGGGGGGTACACGATTCCGGTGTTCGCTCCCAGCACCGCCGGCGAGTGCTTCGACCTGACCCTGCACGCCTTCAACTGGGCCGAGCGGTTGCGCTCGCCGGTCGTACTGCTCTCCGACAAGGAAGTCGGAATGACGACCGAAGTCGTGGACGATGAGGCACTCGCGAAGCCGGCCTTAGTGGAACGGCATCGGTTCGCGGGCCATAGCGGTTACCAAACCTACGCATTCGCCGAACCGGAACAGGTCCCGGCATTTGCGGCGGTGGGCGGCGACGTCAAAGTCACAGTCACTGGCTCGGCGCACGACCAGCAGGGCCGCCTCCGTAAGAATGCGCCCGAGGTCATCGGAGTTCTGAGACACCTCGAACGGAAGATCTCCGCGCACGCCCAAGAGATGGAACTTGTCCGCGCCGATCTCGACCCGGGCGCCACGAGTCTGGTCCTGAGTTACGGCATCACGGCGCGGGCAGGTCGGCAGGCGGTCGGGGCGTTGCGGCGCCAAGGCGCGCGTGTTTCGTTCTTCCAACCACAGACCCTGTTTCCCATTCCGCGCCAGGCGCTCGACTGGGCGCTCGCCGGAATACGGACGGTTCTGGTTGCGGAAGAAAATCTGACCGGCCAGTACCGCTCCGCACTCGCGGCGCACCTAGGAGGCAAGCGAGTCGTGGGCATCAATCAGATCGGCCGGCTCATCACTCCGGGCGAAATCGTCGCCGCGGCGCGCACGGCGGAGTCCTGATGGCAGAGTCGCAATACCTCGCTTCGGACGCCAAGCTGCCCTATTGCCGCGGCTGCGGCCATGCCGTGGTGGTCCGCCAACTCAGCCGCGCGCTCGAGCGCTTACAACTCCCGCCGCGCTCGCTCGTGCTCACGACGGACATTGGTTGCGTCGGCCTCGCCGATTCGCTTTTCCCCTACCTCCACACGGTCCACACGACTCACGGCCGCTCGACAGCGTTCGCCACCGGCATCGCGCTCGCTGACGTGCTGTTCGAGCATAGCGGCCTGAAACCCGTGGTTATGATCGGGGATGGCGGGGCGATGATCGGGCTGCTCCACCTGGTACACGCCGCGCAGCTTAACGTGGACGTAACGGTGCTACTTCACAACAATTTCCTTTTCGGCATGACGGGCGGCCAACACTCGGCGCTGACGCCGGTGGATTTCGTGACAGCAACCACGCAGGAAGGAAATTACACGCCGCCACTCGACCTCGTGGCGCTGCTGCGCTCCGCCCATGCCGGATTCCTGGAGCGGAAGTTCGCCACCGACTCCAATCTCGACGAGGCAATCGAAGAGGCCATCGCTTATCCCGGCTTCGCGCTCGTCGAAATTCTGGAGCTCTGCACGGCCTACGGCACGCGCTTGAATGAATTAACCGGCGCCCGGCTCAAGGAGATCGCCGCCCGACAGGGAAATGAAATGGGTCGCGTCGAGGAAAACCTCGAGCGGCCGTCGTTCCGGGAGGTTTTCCGGCATCAGCAGCACGATTCCCATCCGGCCAAAAACCGGAAGGCGGAGGCGGTTCAAATCGGTGAGCCCTCATCCCTGGATCAGGATACCCGGTTGGTCGTGGCGGGCAGCGCGGGGGAGCGCGTGCAGTCAGCGGCGTCGCTCTTCTGCCGGGCGGCGCTGGCCGTCGGACTCTATACGACGCAGAAGAACGATAATCCCGTGACGCAGGGGAGCGGATTCTCGCTCGCCGAGATTTGCGTGAGCCCGCAGCCGATTGAGTACACCGGAATGGAAAGCCCCGACTTCATCATCGCGACCAGCACCGAGGGTCTGAGGGAACTTCAGGCGAATGGAACGGTTTCGCGCTCGCGGGCTGAGACGCTTGTCCTCCTCGACGACCAATTGGAATTGCCGCCCATCCGGGGCCGCGTGCTGCGCCTTCCTTTGCGGCGTGTGGCGTCACCGGCCCGCGCTGCGCTCGCCGGCCTTGCCGCCTGGCTCGCGGTCTCGCCGCTTCTGCCCGCCGCGGCCTGGGACGCCGCACTCGCCACCGCTCCACCCGACCGCCGCGCCGAACTCAGCGAAGCCTTGCGCCTGGGGCGTCAGCTGGGGAGTCCAATCCATCTTCATTGATGCATTCCGCTTGACCTCACCCCTTTTCGGTTATATGTATGTTAGTCCCACTAGGAGGTTAACCCATGCCTCGCAATCCCTCCTCGACTGGCTCAACCTCATTTCGGAACCCTTTGGGGCTTTTGCTTGCCCTCGCTGCAACATGTCTCAGCCTGGCAAAGCTATTGGCCATCCCCGGCAGAGTTGCTCAGCCAGTGGCAGCCCCATTCACCCTGCGGACAGAGAGCTTAACTTACGAAGGAGAGCCGAGGGGGCGGTTACTCCGTCGACAAACCACGGCACGCCGTTCGGATGGAATTACAGTGGAAGTCAGCACCTTTAATCCGGGCACGCCCGCTGAACGGAGGATGCGGGTCATCAGGTATCTCGGCGGGCGCAGTATCCAGCTAGCGGACGCGGTCGCTGCCAAAACCACTTGGCCGAAACCCCTGGCCAAAGTCTCGGCCCCGAGCCGAGATCGAATTCTCCATCCGGCCAAGGATTGTGTCTTCTCCAACTCGGAAATCTTTTTGCGTCACGAAAACTTGCTTGGTCAGAAGGTGGCCGTCGTGAGCATGAGTTTCGTGGACACCGTCTGGAGAGCCCCGGAGTTGGGATGTGAAGTTATCCAGCGTCGATCCGGATACAAGCACGAAGGAGTCTTCAAAACGCAAAGTGAGACCCGACCCGTCGACCTGAGATTGGGAGACCCCGATCCGCGTCTCTTCGACGAACGCGCAGACTATGCCGAGGTAAGGCCGTCAGAACTTCTTAAGCGAATGATGGCGAAGGTCGGTGTCGCTTGGGACACGAACATGCAGCGTGAAGCGGAGTTGCTCGACAGTAGGTTCTTCGGAGAGCAGTAGGACACCCAAACACGTTGGCCGACAGGTCCCGTCCAGAAAGCGCCTCCCACATTTCACGGATTTGGATTTCGCTTTGCGGGATTAAGTGGGGTCAGCGGCAGCGCCATTCGTCAATGAGGACCTGAACGTTGCGCCAGGTCTGCGGGCTGTCGACCGTGATGTTGTCCACGGGCGAAAGGATGAAGCCATCGGGACCGAGCGTTTCAACGGCGCGTGCGACCGCGGCGCGGACTTCTTCTTCGCTCCCCATCTCGACCGTCACAGCGCCCGAAACCCCGCCCCAGAACGCCAGTTTGCGGCCCGCCTTCTGCTTCATCAATGGCATGTTGGTGTGCGTCCCCTGAATCGGATCCACGCCGATCAGGACGTCCACACCGGCATCGAGATAGAAACCGAGCATCGGCACCGTGCCGCTCGAGCAGATGTATCCGAACAGCGCGCCGTGCTCGTGGGCAAGAGCAACTTCCGCCTTCAAGCGCGGGAGCATGACCTCGCGGAAGAACCTGGGCATCAGGAAATCGCAGCCCTCGTACCAGGCGCGCCGGATGTAAAGATCCACGGGGGCCGAGAGAACAACCTTCATGCGCGCGACGTTCCAGGCGTGAATCATCTCGAGCAGCGCGGTGAGAAATTCCGGCTGATCAATTGCGAGCAGAGTGTAGTTGCGCAGCCCGCAGAGCCACCCGGCCATATCGCCGGCTACGCCCCATCCACCTGCGAGCAACACACCCTGCTCTTGGGCGAAGGTGCGGGCTCTCTCGGCCTCGTCCTTGAATCGCGCGACGTCCTCCGCGCTGGGTGGCGTGAGCAAGTAGCGCAAGGCGTCGAGTTCTCTCGCCTCGGTGATGAGGGGCTTAAGGCCGTGGGAAACCTGGTAATCGTCCACGAAGGGGATGTGGTCACCGTGCGGCCAGTCTTCCGCCAGTCGCACGCTGGCGCTCAGCTTCCCCGCAGGCGTGGAGTATTCCTTGCGCAGAATCCCCGCCGTGCCCGCGGATTCCTCGCGCCACTCCCGCGTCACGACTGCCGGGTCGAAGCGCACGGGCAAGCCGCGCAGGTCGGGATGGATCAGCCTTTCAGAACGCGGAGCAGCGGGGATAAAGAGAAACGAGTCGAGCCCCATCGCGCGCTCGGCTTTGACGAGCTCGAACAAGTCCTCACCGCATTTCCGGCGCAACGCGGTGAAGCTCATGAAGCTGCAAGGCAGGTAGTCGCCCGGCTGATGCCTAAGCGTAGCCAGCATGCGCTCGCGCGAATTCATTTCCATCTCAGCATCGCTCCACGGCCACACAAAAACACGCGGCAGCAAATTCCGGAGCTATTCTATGCTTTCGAAACGCGGATGCAAGCTTCGCGGCGCGAAGCCTGGGCGGACATCTCGAAGCGGTTGATTGGAATTCGCATTCAGGCTAAAAGAGAACCTGCGCCCGGGGATTGGGGAAAAAGGTACGAGCTGAAGATAGAGGGAAAATAGACCATGCTGATCATCCACGTCCATGCAATCGTCAAACCGGAGTTCGTCGATGCCTTCAAGCAGGCAACGATCGAGAACGCACGCGAGAGCGTGAAGGAGCCGGGAATCGCGCGCTTCGACGTCATCCAGCAGGGGGATCATCCGTCACGATTTATTCTGGTCGAAGTTTATCGAACGGCCGAGGCTCCGGCTCGGCACAAGGAGACCGCGCACTACGCGGCCTGGCGCGACAAGGTGGCGCCGATGATGGCGGAGCCGCGCACCAGCGTCAAATACTCGAACCTTTTCCCCGCCGACGAAGGCTGGTGAGAACCGATGCGGTTTGAATTCGCCGCGCCCGCGCGAATCGTATTCGGGGCCGGGGCCGTCCGCGAGGTCGCTCCTGCGGCAAGGGAGTTTGGCCGTCGCGCGCTGCTCGTTACCGGACGCTCAGCGGAGCGCTCCGAATGGTTGGCCGCCCAACTCGCCCAGGCGGGCGCCTCCTGTTCCCGTTTCGCCGTCGAGGGAGAGCCGACGCTCGAAATCGTTCAAGGCGGCGTGGCGCGCGCCCGGGAAGAGGCGTGCGACCTCGTCATCGCCTTCGGTGGCGGCAGCGCGCTTGACGCCGGCAAAGCCATCGCCGCGCTACTCACGAACCGCGGCGATTTAATGGACTATGTGGAGGTCATCGGAGCGGGCAAGCCGCTGGCCGATCCCAGCGCGCCGTTTATCGCCGTGCCCACCACCGCCGGCACCGGCACCGAGGCCACGCGCAACGCCGTGCTTGCCTCCAGCGAACATTGCGTCAAGGTCAGCCTGCGCAGCCCCAGGATGCTCGCGCGACTGGCCGTCGTCGATCCCGAACTGACATTCGATTTGCCGCGCGATATCACCGCGCGAACCGGACTCGACGCGCTGACGCAGTTAATCGAACCTTACGTCTGCGCGCGCGCCAATCCCCTGACCGACGGCTTTTGCGTGGAGGGCTTGCGACGCGTGGCTCGTTCGCTTCGCCGCGCGTACCACGACGGGCGCGACGCGGGGGCAAGAACCGACATGTCCGCGGCCGCCCTGCTGAGCGGTTTGTCGCTGGCCAATGCCGGGCTGGGTGTGGTGCATGGGTTTGCGGGGCCAGTGGGCGGGATGTTTCCCGCCCCGCACGGAGCCATCTGCGCGGCGCTGCTGCCGCAGGGGATGGAGGTGAACATTCGCGCCCTGCGCAGCCGCTCGCCTGAGAGTGAATCGCTGCGCCGCTATCAGACGGTCGCAGCGATTCTGACGGGCAACCCTAACGCCTCGGCTGCGGATGGAGTCGCATGGGCGGCGGAAATCTGCCGGGAATTGAATATTCCCCCGCTCGGCTCATACGGCGTGACGGCAGCACACATCCCGGCCATCGTCGAGAAGGCGGCACAGGCGAGCAGCATGAAAGCTAACCCGATTGCGCTTGCCCGCGAGGAATTGGAAGAGGTATTGGCACGCTCAATCTGATTGGAAGCCGGCTGTGCCGGGCCTCCGCACGATTCGGCCATGACGAAGGGAGAACTGTGATGCGTCGCTTGCAGGTGTTGGCTCTCCTGTCTTTGATTTCACTTCAGCCGATCCTGGCCATGGGCGAGCACAACCCCTTGCTCCCGCGCCCGCAGGAAGTCCGTTACGGCCCGGGACGATTTCTGCTGCGCAGGACGAGTATCTATCTCCCGGCCAAAGCACCTGCGGAAGACCGATTCTCCGCGGAGCAACTCGCGGATTGCCTCGCGCAACGAGCCCGAACCCCGATGAGGATTTCGGAGAACTCCGCCGCGAGCGGCCAGATCACCTTGCGGCGCACCGGCGCCGCTGATCCTCTCCCGGTACCTGGTGAGGCTCCTGGGCGCGAGTCGCGAGAGGCCTACTGGGTAACCGTGAAGCCCGAAGGCGTGGAAGTCCGCGGGATATCTTCGGCGGGTCTATTCTACGGAGTCCAAACCGTTTGCCAGCTTGTGGAAGGGTCCGCCGCCGACGCGGCGTTGCCGGAAGTGGAGATCCGCGATTGGCCGTCGCTCGTCTATCGCGGTGTGATGATGGACCTGAGCCACGGCGCGCTGCACACTGAGCGCGAACTCAAACGCCAACTCGATTTCCTCGCCCGCTGGAAGATCAACCAATACTACTTCTATTCCGAGGCGAGCATCGAGCTCGACGGATTTTCGCTCCTCAACCCCGAGGGCCGCTACACGAAGGAACAAGTCCGGCGCATCGTCGCCTATGGGCGCGAGCGGCACATCGACGTGATCCCTTGCCTGGAATTGTATGGGCATCTCCACGACCTCTTTCGCGTGGAGCGCTACTCCGACCTCGCGGCCGTTCCCCACGGGAGCGAGTTCAATCCGCTGAACCCGGATGTCAAGGCGCTGCTGGCGAGGTGGGTTGACCAGTTGGCGGAGATGTTCCCGAGCCCTTACTTGCACATGGGAATGGATGAGACGTGGGAGCTTGAAAGCTTCGCCAAGGAAAAAGCCGAGGGCCGCTCGCCCGCCAGCTTGTACCTTCAGCATTTCAAATCCGTGGCGGAGATGGCGAAGCGACACGGCAAAACCGTGATGGTTTGGGGAGATATCTTCACGAAGTATCCGGAGATCATCCCGCAACTCCCGCGTGACGCGATCATCGTGGCTTGGGATTACGGGCCGAGCGAGGATTACAAATCCTTCCTGGCGCCATTCGCAGGAACTCGCCAGCCCGTGTTCATCGCCACAGGCGCCACAAATTGGAACCAGATCGTTCCCGCGTTCCAGGTGGAGTTCGACAACGTTGACAACTTTCTCTCGACCGGCCGGCCATACGGCGTCCTCGGCATGATGAACACCGTCTGGAACGACGATGCCCAGACTCTGACGCGCATGGTCTTCCCGAGCATGGCTTACGGCGCGGTTGCATCGTGGCAATCCGCGCCCGCAGACCGGAAGCAGTTTTTTTCAGATTACGCTCGTGCGACCTATAGCGCTCCAGCCGCGGCGGAGGCGGGGCCGGGACTCGAGAAACTTGCTCGCGCCGACGAAGCCTTACGCAAGGCCGTGGGCCTGGAAACGATGCACCGGTTCTGGGATGACCCCCTCGCGCCGTCGAACCTCAAGAAGTCGATCGCGCGTCGCGAGGATTTAAGGCAAGCACGCCTCTTTGCCGAAGACGCTCAGGAGCACTTCGCGCGCGCCATCTCAGCCGGAGGAGACTCCGCCACGCTTTCCTGCTTCCTCTTGGGCGCGAGGATGATCGACTATCTGGGAATGAAGAACCTCTATGCCGTCGAGATGACGGAGTTCTGGCGACAGCTCGGCCCCAATCCCCGACCACACGAGGTCGGCTTTCTGCTGTTCAGGGAGATCAACGCGCAGAATCACAGCCGCGTAGGCGACCTGATGGACGCGATCACAGAATTGCAGCAACCTTACCGCGCGGCCTGGCTCGAATCCTACACCGACTATCGTTTGGGCACCGCGATGGGGAAATGGGACGCCGAGTTCCAATACTGGTGGAAGTTGAATCGGCGACTGAATCGGTTCGAGGACGAGTACCGTGAGGGAGATCCATTGCCGCCGTTCGAGTCGTTCGACCCGGAGCGCTAGGGCGTGTGCGTGAAAGGAAGACCGCGATGAATCGAAGACGTTCTATGCGCAACGCGAAGCGTCGTTCCGTGCGGCGGCCACGCGCCGCAATCAGCCCGGCCGATATCCCCGCCGGAATTGTTGGCATGGGCTTGATGGGAACGAGCATCGCCGCCTGCCTGCTGATCGCCGGGCATCCCGTCGCCGGCGTGGAGTCGGATGCCTCCAAGCGCCGCACGGCCCGCGCGCGATTGCTGGCGCTGCTGCGCGGCGCAAAAAAAGAGGGCCTCCTGAACCACGACCCGGCAGAGGTCCTCAAGCGAATTACAATTTCCGACGGCTACTCGGTCTTCAGAGATTGCCAGATCGTCATCGAGTCCATCATCGAAGACGTTGAAGCCAAGCGAGGGGTGATCCGGCAGATCGAAGAAGTCGTTTCGCCCGGCGCGATCATCGGGAGCAACACGTCCGCCATTCCGATCCGCCAACTTCAGAAGGGTGCGCTTTATCCCAGACGCATCCTGGGGATTCACTGGGGCGAACCCGCGCACGTGCTCCGATTCATGGAAATCATCTGCGGAGACCAGACGGATCCCGCCAACGCCGAGCGGGTTCGGACGCTGGCTCGCGGATGGGGCAAAGAGCCTTCGATCGTGCGGCGAGACATTCGCGGGTTCATTACCAACCGCTGCATGTACGCGCTGATGCGGGAAGCGTTTCACCTGGTCGAGAGAGGTTACGCCACAGTGGAAGACGTCGATCGCTCGCTGCGCAATGATCTCGGGTACTGGATCACATTTGCCGGCCCGTTCCGCTACATGGACCTGACGGGAATTCCCGCCTACGCCACGGTCATGCGCGATCTGTGGCCGGAATTGTCCAACGAGACCGAAGTCCCGGATCTGATGGCCGATCTTGTTGCCTCCGGCGCGCGCGGAATTTCCAACGCCAAGGGCTTCTACCGCTATAGCGAAAAAGAAGCTCGACGCTGGGAGAAACGATTCCTCGAATTCAGCTATGAAATCCGCGCGCTGGCCGCACGCTACTCGGAGGCGGCGCAAAACGATTGAATCCCCTCCGGAGATTTCTTCGTGATCATCATTGACTCTCATCTCGACCTGGCATGGAACGCGCTCAATTGGAATCGCGACCTTACTCAGCCAATCTCTGAAATCCGACGCGTGGAAGCACCCATGAAAGAAGCGCATCGCGGTGGGAATACGGTCTCGTTTCCTGAGATGCGGAAAGGCGAAGTGGCCATTTGCCTGGCGACTCTGCTGGCGCGCTCGAGTGGCCTGGGCGAGGCGAATCTCGATTTTCGCACCCGGGAGGCCGCGTCGGCCATGGCTCGCGGCCAGCTTGCCTATTACGGAATCATGGAGCGTCAGGGTTGGATGCGCATGCTCAAGACCTGGCAGGACGTCGAAGCGCACCTTCATGAATGGCAGAAGCCAGGCGGGCATTCCGCGCCGCTTGGGTTCATCCTCAGCATGGAGGGTGCCGATCCGATCCTCTCGCCGGCTGATGTCGCGGAGTGGTGGAACGACGGGTTGCGGGTTGTGGGCCTGGCGCATTACGGGGTGAGCGCGTACGCGCACGGCACCGGGGTCTCAGGCGGGCTCACCAGCCAGGGCTTCGATTTGCTGAGGGCGATGAGTGAAGTGGGAATGGTGCTGGACGTGACGCACTTGGCCGACGAAAGCTTCTGGCGGGCATTGGAAATGTTCAGGGGCCCCGTCCTTGCCAGCCACAACAATTGCCGCTCGCTGGTCCCCGGCGAAAGGCAGTTTTCGGACGAGCAGGTCCGATACCTCCTCGGCCGCGGATCGGTGATTGGTGTTGCATTCGATTCCTGGATGCTGTACCCGGGGTACGATCCTGGCAAGACTCCAAATTCGCTAGTAAGCCTCGAGGCGGTCGCTGACCAAATCGACCACATTTGCCAATTGGCGGGCGACGCGCGACATGCCGCGATTGGCAGCGACCTCGACGGTGGCTTTGGCAGGGAGCAGTCTCCACACGATCTCAACACCATCGCCGATTTGCAGAAGATTCCTGCGATTCTGCGCAACCGGGGTTACACTGAAACGGACATCGAAGCAGTGATGCGCGGCAATTGGCTTCGATACTTCCGCAGGGCCTGGGAAGGCCCACAACGTCCCTAACACGTGGTGGCCGGACAAAGGTCTGGGCACACGGGAATACCTACTTGGTTAATGACCGGGTCATGACACCCGGTTGAACTGCGCCGGGTGGAGTGTTAGCATCCGACGACGGAGAGGCGAGGGGCTTCCCTGGCCGCTAACGGGGAAAACTGTGCCGCCAAAGCAACCAACCAAACTGGGCAAGTACGTGATCAAGTCCCCGCTCGGCAAAGGGGCCATGGGCGTCGTGTATCTGGCCGAGGATCAACGCCTGGGGCGGCCCGTCGCGTTGAAAACCATGTCGCCCTCGGTCGCCGACGATCCGGAATTATTGCAACGCTTTTATCGTGAAGCCCAATCCGCCGGCCAGCTCCGTCACCCCAACATCGTGACCATCTACGACATCGATGAAGCCGACGGGGTCCCCTTTATCGCCATGGAGTTCCTTGAAGGTGAGTCGCTGGAAAGTGTCATCGCCGCGCGCAAGGAACTTCCGGTCGTCCGGAAAGTCGAAATCCTGGCGCAAACCTGCAAGGGCCTCCACTACGCTCACGAGCACGGGATTGTTCACCGCGATGTAAAGCCTGCCAACATTGTGGTCTTGACCGACGGTATGGTGAAGATTGTGGACTTCGGAATCGCGCGAATCGCCGGCGGTTCGATGACCCGTACGGGCCTGGTGATGGGTACGCCGATGTACATGTCACCCGAACAGGTGTTGGGTCAGCAGGTGGACGCGCGCTCTGACATCTTCTCGGCAGGAGTGATCCTCTACGAACTCCTGACGTTCCAGAATCCCTTTGGCGGCGGTGACATTCCATCCATTCTCTACAAGATCGTTGAGAAGCGCCCGGAGCCGCTCTCTTCCCTGCTTCCTAATTGTCCTCCCCAACTCGACAACGTGATCATGAAGGCGCTGGCGCGGGACCGCGAGGAACGGTACCAGAGCGCGGAGGATTTTGCCTTCGATCTCCTGCAAGTGGCCGACTACCTGGGTAAGCATATGGTGACGTTCTACGTCGAACAGGGAAGGCGATCGATCGAGGAAGGAAACCTAACTTTCGCCAAGGAGTCCCTGCAGCGTGTGCTGGAGATCGACAGCAACCACAATGTCGCCAAAGCACTCCTCAGCAAAGTTCAGGAGCAGATTTACTCCCGCCAGCGGGTCCAGAAGGTTGAGCAGACGCTTCGTCAGGCCAAAGACGCTCTGCAGGGGGAGCAGTACGAGGAAGCCATCCTCGTCCTGGACGATATTCTCCGGATGGACCCGCTCCACGAAGAAGCGCTTCAGTACAAGCAGCTGGCGGTGGAGCAGCGCGACCGGATTCGCAAGATCCACCGCCATATGGAAGCCGCCGAAAAACTCATGTCCGACGCCGACCTCCAAGCGGCCAAGGCGCAGTTGGAGGCGGTTCTCGCTCTCGATCCTCGCCATAGCGCGGCACAGGCCCTGCTGAGTTCGGTGTTGCGAGAGATCACGGAGCAGGAGCGGCTACGCCGGGTTCGCCAGCACACCGAGGCCGCCAAGGCACAACTGGCTGAGAAGAACTACGCGCGCGCGTTGGAACTGCTCGAAGCCGCGCAGCAGCTCGACCCCGTCAATATCGAAGTCGAATCGCTCTTACGACTGGTCCGCAGCGGGCAGGAGAAGGAAGAACGGCGCAAGCTTCTCGAGCAGCGGTTGGCGGCCATCCAAGAGGCTCTGAACCGCGAACGGTTCGACGAAGCCCTGGGCCAGGCGGATTCCGCGTTACAGGAATTTCCCAACCATTCCCAGGTTCTCAAGCTCCGCACTCAAGCCTCGCGCCAGGTGGACGCGCAGAAGAAACGACGCTTTGTGGAAGAGCAGATTCAGGCCGCGCGCGGATTTCTGGAAAAAAACCAGTACTCTTCCGCCATCGCCCTGCTGGAGCGTGCGCTCGAAACCGCGCCACAGGATGCCAGGCTGACGGCCTATCTGAAGACCGTGCGCGAAACCCAGGAGGCGGCTGAACTGGAGGCTTTGCGCCAGGATGCCATCCGCGAAGCCCACGAACACGTGCGCGCGAAAGACTTCGTGAGCGCCGTTAACACTTTGGAGAGGGCTCTGGCGCGGGCGGGCCAGTCCCCCGAGCTGATCGAAATCCTGCAGTTCGTTCGCGAACAGGAGGCGGACTACCAGCGGCAGGATCGGATGCAGGCCATTCTCAGCCGGGCGCAGGCGCTTTTGGCCGGAGAGGAATACGCCGAAGCTTATGATCTGCTGGAGCGGAGTCAAACCGAGCTCCAAGCCAGCGAGATCAGCGAACTTCTGACCACCGTGCGGGCGCAATGGGAGCGGTTTGAGCGCCAGCGGGGAGAAACGGTCCAGCGCGCCCGCCAGTTGGTACAGGGAAATGAAGCGCGAAAAGCCGTCGCGCTCCTGGAAGCCTCTCCGAAAGCTTATTTCAAGGACCCGGAGTTTCAGAGCCTTTATGCCGCGTGTCGCGAGGCGTTCGCGCGCCAGACGGCGATCAAAAGCGCCGTTGAGCAGACCGAGAAGGCCATCGCCGCCGAAGACCTGGTTCAAGCTGAGGCCGTGCTGGATCACGCCTTGCGGAGCTATCCGGGCGATCCATCGTTGCTGGCCATTGAGAAGCGCCTGAAGGAAGAGGTGGTTCGTGTTCGTTGGGCCTTGTGGGGAAAACTCCTGGACGATGCCCGCGTCAATATCGGCCGGATGAAATACCAGCAGGCGATTCGATTGCTTGGTTCGGTTGATTGGGAGTCTGCGGAACTTCCCGACTTGGCGACCCAAGCCGCCGCCCTTCTGGCCGAGGCGCACCGAAAGGATGAGGAAGCGCGCCGGGCGGAAGAAGAAGCTCGCCGTCGGGAGGAAGAGGCGGCAATGCGACAAACGCTCGTCCGCGCGGTTCCTCCCCTCCGTGCTGCAGCAAGCACGGATGGCGGCTTGATGTCCTCGCAGGAACGCCTCCGCGAAGCGTTGCAGCGGAGTGGCCGCGCAACTCAGGAGCCCGCGCGACCGGCACCTGGCAGCCCCGCCATGGACCCGACCTCCGCTACCTTGCCAGGGGCTGGACCTGCGGCGGCCGGTCCAGTTACAGCTCCGCACGCCAAATCCGGGGCCGCTGCACCTCCGGTCACACCCGCCGTCGCGCGCGCGCCGGCCGTGGCAGTCCCGGCACCCAAGAAAGGGACGCCTGTGGCTCTGTGGGCAGTCGTGGGTGTGATTGTTTTGGCGATTGCCGGGGTCGCTGCCTGGAAGCATTTTGCGGGCACGGCTGCTCCCCCGGGCCGTGCCCAGATAACGGCGGTGCCCTGGGCTGAGATTGTCAAAGTGCAAGCCAAGGATGGACAGAGCTTGAATATCCACGGCTACACCCCGATGGGAATTGAGTTGCCCCCTGGGGATTACCTCCTTGAACTCAAGAGTGAGCAGGGAAGCGAGTCGGTGAACGTAGCGGTCAAATCCGGGGAAACAACCAGGGTGAACTTCACATTCCCGGGAGTTACCGTAAATGCGGTGGTGGATGAACTGGTCAGCAGATATTAGCCCCAGCCGCGCCTTGCCAATCGGCGCGCTCGCTGCCCTTGTGTTTCTGGGAGCACAGAGCGTGCCGGCCCAGGATGCTCTCGAGGAGCGCTACCAGCAAGGTGTCGGATTCTTCAATAATGCCAAGATGGAAGAGGCTTGTGACCTCCTGCAACAGGTCGCTAAGGAGAAACCCGATTACAAGCAGACAAAGACCTACATGAATGTCGCCTGCAGCCAGGTCAAGCGGATGTTCAAAATGGAAGAAGACTTGTTCAATGAGGGAGTCCAGCAATTCAACCAGGGCAAACTCGACGACGCAAAACAGAAGTTCGAGCAGGCCAACAAAATTCAGTTGAAGAATCCCAAGTACCGCGGCCAGGCCAGCCGATACCTGAAAGACATCGAAACCCGACTAAGCGAGGAGCGCACGTTCCAGGAGGGCGTCCAACTCTTCAACGCCGGGAAGCACACCGACGCCTTCGCGACGTTCGAAAAAGTCGCACGCGGGGGCGGGCCGAGGGCGGAGGATGCCCGAAACTACGTGCAGCGTCTCCAGCAACTCGCACGAGCTCAGAGTTCGCCGGCGAAGCCCACGAGCAAACCCGTATCATCCCCTGGCGGAGGCCCGCCGGCGTCCCAACCGTCAGCCAGAGAAGCGCCCAGGACGGTTCCCGCGCAGGCTGCGGAATCGACGGAGCCCATCTTGAGAGCCGGGCTGCAGGAGTACTTCGAAGGAAAATGGGATGACGCGGAACGGGATCTCTCGGACTACCTCAACAAGAACGGCTCGAAGCGTGCGCTCGCTTTCTTCTTTCGCGGCGCCACGCGAAGCACTCGCTACTATCTTTCGGGCCAGAAAGACAAACCTCAGAAAGACTTGGCGATCGCAGATTTTCGCGCCCTCAAAGAACGTGGCGCCCCGTTTGATCCTCCCGCCAAGTTCGTGTCTCCCCAGATTCTCTCCATCTACAACGAAGCAATAACCGCACAATAAACAGCGATCCCCGTTGCTGACAATTCATTGACTTGGGATGGTCTTCGAACTAGCATAAGCGCACAACATTCCCTGCAGAATTCAGGCGCAGAGGAGGTCACATCATGAGACAGATTGCGCGCTGTTTAGCGCTTCTTCTTGTCGGTGCACTCATTGCCCTCATGGCCACGGTTGCCCCCGCCTGGGCCGCCACGCAAAACGCCCTTCTTACAGGGTCCGTGTACGATTCCAACGGCTCACCCATTCCCGGGGCTACCGTGCGGCTGATTAATGCCGGAACCGGCTTTTCTCAGGGGCAAACGAGTGACAGCGACGGGAATTACACCTTCGCCGCCGTGCCGCCTGCCGAGGGATACGTCCTCTCCGTGGAAGCAACCGGCTTTGCGACCGAGATTCGGCAGGACCTGGAGATCACCGTAGGCGACAACAAGCTGGTGCTGCCGCCCTTCTTGCTGCAACCAACTGCGCCCGCCGCTGTGGCGGCCCCGCCAAGCCAGCCTGCCGCTCCGGCCCCGACGACGGCTCAGCCCGCGCCCACTGTCCCGACTCAGCCGACCGCACCCAAGCCCGCCGCCGAGCAGCCCTCGCAACCTCCGCCACCCACCACTCCTGCCGTTCAACCCGCAACTCCGCCGATGACCCCGCCGGCTGCCGTCAAGGCGATCCGAGTCCCTACTGTTTCGCTGGAGCTGGTTAGCACCACGTTGGGAGGCGTCATTGACAGCCGGACCGTGCGGACCTTGCCGCTGGCAGGGAGAGATTTTATCGATCTGGCTTTACTGGTTCCGGGCACTTATCCCGTGGAGCAGGGCTCGGCGTTGGAAGGCGCGTCGCTGGTGGTCAACGGCGTCCGCGCCAACATGAACAACTTCCTGCTCGACGGAGTGGACAACAACGACTACACCATCAACCAGTCGCTGCCCTTCCAGATTGTTGAAGCCATGCAGGAATTCCGCGTCCAGAGCAGCACTTCAGCGGCCGAATACGGCCGCACGGGCGGCGCGCAAATCAATACCATCAGCCGGAGCGGCTCCAACGCTCTGCATGGCACGTTGTTCGAGTTCAATCGCAACTCCGGCGCAAGCGCCCAGAATGCTCTTTCCGCCTATCGCGGGGGAAGCTTCGACGCGTTTGCCCAGAAAGCCCGCGGCGATTTTATCGAGTGGGGACCTGATCCTTATGATCAGGATGCGTGCGCGAATCTGGGGATTTGCGGCACGTTCTACCCAACCCCGGTCTTAAGCGATCGTGGCCTGCGCCGGATATACGACAGCGGACGCGAACCACGGATCAATCAGAACCAGTTTGGCGCCAATGTGGGCGGCGCGCTCATCAAGAACAAGGCCTTTTTCTTCCTCAACTGGGAGAGCTTCCGGGCCACCAACCCGCGCCCCGATTTCGAGCGCGTGCCGGCCAATTTCTACCGTGATCCCGCCAACGCTTTCGACGAGAGCAGTTCGCGGGGCATTGCGCTTCTCAATCTGTATCCTGCCCCCAACGTCCCCACCAGCACGGTCGTGGACGCTTTTGGCGATCCCGTTTCCGACCCGAATGGTTTCTCGGCGTTTGCCGTGGGAGACGCGAGGAACTTCACGAACTCGGACAATTTTCTGGAGCGCATCGATACACGCTTCGGCGACAAAGTCACCATGAGCTTCAAGCACAACATTCAGGCTATCAGACAGGTCCAGGGAGGAGCCGTACCCAGGACGCCCAACTACGATGGCAGCGGAATTGACCTCAGAGGGCGCAACCAGAACTTCAGCTACAACTACGTTCACCGTCTGAGCGAGCGCACCGTCAATGAGCTCCGCCTGGGATGGAACCGGTTTCGCCTGACGACGATGCCGTTAGACAGGACAGGCGGCGCGTTTGACCTTTTCCAAAATCTCAATTTCCTGAACGGAGGTATGCCCTCGGTATTGATCGGGGGCTTTGAGAATACCTTCGGTCCGTTCGCCAATCTGGGGGCCAATTTCACGGCGCCTGGGAACCGGGCGAACAACCTCTGGTCGGTGGCCGACAACTGGAGCCGCACGTCGGGAAAGCATGCCCTGAAGTTCGGCGGCGAAGTTCGCTACAACCGCCTCGATGTGAACAATCAAGCGATGGGCCGCGGGCTAGTAACCTTTTTCGATGCCTCGTTCGCCAGCCTGGGCGAGCCGGACCTTGCTTCCATCGCCAGGGTCAGCTCGGATTTTGGCGGGGGATTTGACCGCTCGTTCCGCGCGACTTCCTACGACCTCTTTGTGCAGGACACCTGGCGGCCTGCCACCGGAGTTACGGTCAACTTCGGCGTCCGGTACGAAATCAATCAAGCCCCCGTCGAGGCCCGCGACCGCCTGGTGAACAACTACCCTGGAGCCTGCCCCGACCTCGTCTGCCTTGTCCGTTCCGGAACCAACACCATCATGGACAGCGAGGGAACCGCTGTCGGGGGCAGTTTTGCTGCTCCTCGCGCGGGATTCGACACCGACTTCAACAATTTCAGCCCGCAGGTTGGATTTGCCTGGGCTCCGGGGAAGAGCCGTAAGACGGTCTTCCGCGGGGCTTACGCGCTCGCCTACGACCAGCAGCCGGTCCAGGCCTCGGCAAACATGCTCTTGAACCCGCCCTCTGTTCAACAATGGGTCTCGTTCTATCCCCTGGTTCTTCTTTCGGACACTTTCCCGGCGGGATTCCCGTCGGTGAATGTGGCCGATTTTGACGTGGATGGCGACGGCTTCATTTCCACGTGGCTGCGCCAGCCGTATTCGATCACCGCGCGCGATCCCAATACCCGCTCGTCTTACGTCCACCAATTCAATTTCGGCATTCAGCGGCAGCTCGGGAACTCCTCGGCGTTCGAATTGGCGTATGTAAGCTCGCTCGGGCACAAGTTGCCCCGGCTGCGCCTTTCGCTTGCCTGCACGCCGAATCAATTCAGCATCGACCTCATACCGTGCTTCCCCGCGGGCTTCAGGGATGTCGAGCCCGGTGCGGGACTGCTCTCCGACTCGATCGTTAATCAGGAAAACTCCACGAACTCAAACTTCCACTCCATGTTCGCGCGCTGGGAGACGCGGGCATTGCACGGCATCACCGTTCGTCTGCACTACCAGTGGGCGCATTCCATCGACACCGCCTCCGCGGCCACCCCTCCGGTCTTCCTCTTCTCGCCGACCACGGCGGCCCTGGTGAAGCTCATCGGAACTGTCAACGTCGATCAGTTTGCGGCGCTCAACAACGCCAATCCAACCCTGAGCTTGCGCCCTGGACTGCCCACCATTAACACCCGGGCTTTGCTTCCCAATGACACTACCAACAATCCCAATCTCGCCGGCGAGCGGGCCAGTTCAGATTTCGATGCCCGGCATCGTTTCGTGGCGCACTTCATGTACGACCTTCCCCGCTGGCAGCGAGCCAGCCTGCTCGGCATCGGCTGGCAGCTGGCAGGAATCGTCACCGTCCAGTCGGCCCAGCCCTTTACGGTCTTTGCTGATTCCTTCGGAGTTCCCCTGCGCCCCAACATCACCAAGATGCCGGTGATCAACAATAACAATCCCGACGCTGCCATCGATGGCGGGGTGCCCGCCGGCTGCAACGTCGATCTCTCCGTCTACCCCTGCACCGGAACTTCGGCGGTCAGCGCCTTCGACCTCAGCTGGAACCAGGCGTTCTACCCCGGTCGGCTGCCCCGCAACGCATTCCGCGGACCCGCCCTTGCCAATTTCGATTTCTCGGTTCTGAAGAACACCTACTTCGGGCGAGACGAACGGATGAATCTGCAGTTTCGGGCGGAGTTCTTCAACCTGTTCAACAACGTGAACTACCTCCTGCCCTTCTCCCAGGAGGGCCAATTCGTAAGCTTCCCGGGCTACTCCGGCTATCTGATTGCGAACCCCTTCTTCGGACAGATTCTCCAGGCACGCCCACCGCGACAGGTCCAGTTTGCGCTGAAGTTCGTCTTCTAGCTGAAGCCTGCTCGGAACTGGACGCAGAGACCCCAAAAGGGCTCTGCGTCCGGTTCCTAGCCTGCATCTCCGTCTGGATCCAAAACCCAGTGAAGGGGGGATACTGCCGGCGTCAGAGGGCGGCGGGGCGCATTGACATCCCAACGAATGCGAACTTGCAGGGGCATTCCTAGCAACACTGCACCGCAGGATTTCTGCCCCGTATCGCATTCGCTGAGGGCGATGCATTCATCAAGTGGCGAACAAAGGGAAGGACAATTCTGAATAGTGACCCGCCGGCGCTTGAAGACTCCAGGTAGATCTCTCCGCCGTGGTCGCGAAGGATCTTCTGAACAATTGCCAATCCCAGGCCCGTCCCTCCTTCCTTTCCGTAGCTCACGAAGGGTTGGAAGATGGCGTGGCGAAGATGTGGGGAGATACCCGGCCCATTGTCCTGAACACTGATTTCGAGGAACTCTTTACGTCCCAGGGACCTTACGTCCACTCTCCCGGTGTCGGGCGAGACCGCCTCACAGGCGTTGAGAACGACATTGATGATGACTTGCTGGAGGCGTCCAGGATCGAACCAACCATTGGCTAAACCCTCGTGCTCGTATTCGATCACAATCCCTCGGAATTCCGGCCGTACCGCTACGACTTGAATCGCGCGCCCGACCGAGTCCGCAATATCGGCCAGTTCAGACCGGGCGGGCGAAGAACCTTTGGAGAACTCCAATACCAGGGAAATCAGGTCGTTCATCCGAGTCACGGCCCGGCGAATCTCCTGGTGGAAATCCGCCCGTTGTGGCCTGTCCAGCGCATCCTCTGCAAGGAGTTCCGAGTAGGCCAAGATCGCAGAGAGGGGGTGGCGCAGGTCGTGACAGATGAAGCCCGCCATTGAACTGGAAAGCAATCCCGCACCCCAACCACCCTGGGCTCGCTCTCCCGACACAGCGCCCACATTGTCTCGGTAGCCTCGCGATATCTTCCCCTTGACTGGCATAGGTCACCTCAACAAGCACCTTGGGTTTTCCGTCAGGGTCGAGCCGGGAGATCCGAGAACGTTCCTTCCCCTCCCGCCCTGTCGGTGAGTACCGAGGCGTCTTTGAACCAGGTGCTCAGCGCTTCACGCAGCTTCAGACGCGCATTTAGTAAACGGTTCCCCGCGTTTTCCGTCGAAATCCCCAGGATACTCGCCGTGTCTTCCAGGGAGAGGCCTTCCATGTCGCGGAGGACGAAGACAAGCCGCAGTCGAGCCTCGAGTTGAAACAGGCCCTTCGAGAGGATCCAATTCAATTCACCCCTGGTATAGCCTTCCTGGGGATTCTCACGCCATTCTCCGAAATCTCTCGGCGTCAAAAGGGATTTGTCGGCGTCCGCCGGAACGTCCGGTGAATCGACGAATGGTGTCTGGCGTTGGCGCAACACAACAAGCGCCTCATTCACGGCGATCTGGACCAGCCAGATGTGAAATTGTGGTTCGCCGCTGAATTGTCCAATGTTCTCGCACGCTTTCAAGAGGGTCTCTTGCAGGACCTCTTCAGCATCATGGGCGTCCAGTGTGAGCGCGTAACCTAGCCGGTAGACCCGCTGTTCGTAAAGCCGGGCCAAGGCGATTAGCGATTCCGGGTCGCCCCGCTGTCCCTTTTCGATCAGGATGGTTTCGTTGTCAAAGTTCGCAGGCATTGCGGGTTCCGTCATTTCCTTTCGGGGTCGTCATTTTTACACGGCTTGGGCGGCTCTCCGACTTGGGGTCTATGAAGCTGCAAAGCCATGAAAGGTGCCAGGTTCAACAGGGAAACCTTGCGGCTTTGGAGATCGTTGAGCAGCGCGATCCCATCTCCGTCAGCGAAGGAGACATCCGCCAAATCAAGAGTCAGCCGCACACCTTCGGAAAGGGCATGCGGGTCACAGGACCGTCGCAACTCGTCGACGCCCCGGCCTGTCAATCGGCCTTCCACTCGCAGCCTGACATCAGTGTTCGATGAATCGACCACCGTAATTCTCAGCATTTCAAGAGTCCTGAACCCGTCTGCCTGAGATAGCAAATCCCGTGCCAGTCCATAAATGCCGCGGCGATTTCACGATGCGAGAAGACGATTGTCTTCCGGTTGGCCCCCCTCGACAAAGGTGCTGAGCGGTTTCGCCCTAGGATCAACGAGTTGCCGATAGCTGTAGACTCTCTCCGCGCGAATGCCGCAGGCCAAGTCGGAATCATGGTTCTCTCAACTGCCAGCTTGATGCCTACCAGATTTCGTGGGGGACTACCGTTGGCGGTGGGCAGGGCGTTGGATGCCCAACTTCCGTATTCGATGGCGGAGGGTGTTGGGATGAAGATTCAGGATTCTTGCCGCTCCTTTTGGCCCTTCAACCACGCCACCGGTTTGCTGAAGCGCAGCGAGGATGTGCGTGCGCTCAACCTCCTCCAGGGTAGAGAGGCGTGAGGAGTCAAGGAGGGCGGGCGGCGGATCCCCATCGAGAGTTTCAGTTTCTTGCGCACCTCTCGCCTGTGGAGCTCTTAGTATCAGATCCTGATCAAGAAGAAGTACAGGGCCAGGCGATAGGATGACCGCTCTTTCGATCACGTTCTGCAACTCGCGGACGTTCCCCGGCCAGGGGTAGTTGACCAGCCTGTCCATCGTCTCCTGAGAAACGGTATCGATCTTCTTCCCGAACTTCTTCGATGATCGGGCCAGATAGAACGCCACAAGCTGGGGGATGTCGGAGCGACGATCCCGCAAAGGCGGGACGGTCAATGGGAATACGTTCAACCGATAAAACAAGTCCGAGCGGAATCTGCCTTCCTGGACCTCCTCCTCCAGCTTCCGGTTTGTGGCAGCGATGACCCGGACATTGACTCGAAGTGAGCGGCTGCTTCCGACGGGCTCAAACTCGTGCTCCTGTAGCACGCGCAAGAGCTTGGCTTGAATTTCTGGAGGCAGTTCTCCAATCTCGTCGAGGAAGACCGTGCCTCCGTCGGCAAGCTCAAAGCGTCCCGTGCGCCTCTCAAACGCACCCGTGAACGCCCCTTTCATATGGCCGAAGAGCTCGCTTTCCACCAATCCCGCCGGGATGGCGCTGCAGTCCACCCGGAGCAGCGGATGATCCTTGCGGGCGCTGCGGCTGTGGATGGCGCGGGCGATCAATTCCTTGCCAGTTCCGGTTTCACCGTAAATAAGAACCGTGGAATCCGTCGGCGCTACCTGCTCGACGCTTCGCAGCACTTCGAGCAACAGGGGGCTGTTACCCACGATTTCCTCGAAGTTGTGTTCGGTGCGGATTTCTTCCTGGAGGTAGATGTTTTCGCCTTCCAATCTCGACTTCAGTGTCGCGATTTCTTCGTAGGCTTTCATGTTTTCCAAAGCCAGTGCGACCTGGTTCGCGACGTCCTGGAGAAAACTCGCTGCGGCCTCGGAGTATTGATTCGGAACACGGCTGGCCACGTTGAGAGTCCCAATGCTTTTCCCGTGGGCGATCAAGGGAACTACGCAGTGCGAACGCATGCCAATCCGCGCGAGGCGCTGCTCATTGGCAAACACTTGCTCCTTTTCAAGGTCCCCTCGTACATGGGGTCGCCTTTCACGGAACACCAGCCCCACACTGCTATCCCGGGGGTCAATCTCGAGGCCGGGTTGGAAGTAGTCGAAGGCTGTCCCGCCCACGATCGCCACAAATCGGAAGACATCTTTCTCCGGTACGTAGAGCGTCAGCGCGGCACGATCGAACGGGACAACGCGGCGCAGCGCTTCGCCTATCCAGTGCAAGAGGGCTTCCTGCGAGAGGTGCGTGATGATGGCGTTGTTGATCTCGAGCAAAGTCCGAAGGTGATCGGCCGTCCGGGCGACCTCACGGTTGAGGGCGCCGATCTTCTCATAGGCCTTCATGTTGCCGATGGCCAATGCGATCTGGTTGGTCACTTCTTGCAGGAAGGACACATCCGGTTCGGAGTATTGGCCAGTAATATCACTCACCACACAGAGAATGCCACTGGGTTTCTCCCGGACGATCAGAGGGAGCCCGCACAACGATCGGATCCCCTTCTCCAGGAGGAGGCGTTCCGTGGGGTATTGCCACTCGGCCTCCAGGTCTTTGCGCAGGAGCGGACGACAATGATCAAAAACCCATCTTGAAACGCTCTTTGAACCAACTTCGTACCCGACGGTGAAATTCTCGCCACGAAAGGGTCCCTCCACCGCAGTCAGCCGCAGGCCGTCGGTAGCCGGGTCATGGAGGATCAGTGCGACTCCGCGAAAGGGGACGACCCGCTTTAGGGCCTCACAGATTGCATGGAAGAGTTCGTCCTGGTTGAGTTTTGTGATGATGGCGTTGTTGATCTCGAGCAGCGTCCGCCGGCGCTCCTCGCTATTCTGTAGCGCCTGTTCCGCTCGTCTGCGTTCCGTGATGTCCTCACAAACCGCCATGCAGAACAAGGGCTTGCCTTCCGAGTCCGGAACCAGGGAGGCATTCACCCTGACCCAGACCAATCCTCCTCCCTTGCGGAGATAAGGCTTCTCGAACTGGTACTGCCCGATATCTCCCGCCCACAGCTCCGTGGAAAGCGAACTGTTGGAGGCACGAAATTCCTCCGGAGTAACATCGAAGAAGGTGAGCCTCCGGAGATCTTCCCTCGTGTAACCAAGCATCCTCTCGTAAGCGGGATTCACATCAAGGAATCGGCCGTCCTTAGCGGTCATGGCAACGCCCATCGCCGATTTCTCGAACACGGCGCGCCATTGCTCCACAGTCCGAAAAGGCCCGCTCGAGGGTTCTACGGAGCGCTCCGTTGGGTGCGACTTCGATAGAGCGTTGCTATCCAAGAAGATAACTCCTCGGAAACGTGTTTTAGCAGCTTGTCCGCGTCCTGGTTCTAAGCCCTTCTACCCAAAGAGTATACCTCAATTCGAACCCGACAGTATGGCTTCCTGCGTGTTCCAAATTAAGCGAATCAGCGGCTTCCTTGGGAGCGTCCAACCTGGGATGCTGCTTCCAATCAAGGCATCTTCCAGGGTTTGGGAATATTTGCTCCCAGAATTGGTATTACGGGGGTGGAGGGCCCCGACGAACAGGGCCCGAACGTAACCATCGAATGGCAGGGTCGACGTGAAGCGATTAGAAATAAGGCCAAAACACCCCGTGGCAATCCGCTGGTGCCATTGGATCAACTTCCCCTTGCTGGCGCTGATGGTTTGGAGCGGGCTCTGGATCTATTGGGCGAACGACGTCTACCGCCTCGGGGTCGGGTCCTTCACACTCTTCAGGTTCTTCCCAGAGGGTTTCTACCGCACCTTCGGAGTGAGTCATGAACTCGCCAAGGGGATGGCCTGGCACTTCTTCTTCATGTGGTTCTTTGCCCTGAATGGAATCACCTATGTTGTTTACACGGCGGTCTCAGGGGAATGGCGGCACTTGGTTCCGACGCGAGATTCATTTCGCGAAGCCATTCTCGTTACACTCCGCGACCTGCATTTGTGGAAAGGGGAACTCCCCGAGGGAAAATTCAATGGCGCGCAGCAATTGGCGTACACAAGCGTCATCCTGATGGGCTTCGGATCAATCGTGACGGGGCTCGCCATCTACAAGCCCGCCCAGTTCGGATGGCTGACTAACTTGCTGGGGGGGTACGAGGCGGCGCGGTTCGTGCACTTCTGGCTGGCCATGGGTTACGTGCTCTTTTTCGTGATCCACATCGTGCAGGTCATCCGCGCCGGATGGAACAATTTCCGCGCCATGGTGAGTGGCTACGAGCTGCGCTCTGTCGAGGAGGGCGCGCATGAGTGAACTGAAAGCACAAACGGAAGACATCGGCTCTGCCGCCGACCCGCAGGAAGAAGTAGGGCTCGATGCCAACGCGGGGGCATCACTGACTCCAGACGCCACGACGCCCGATGAAGCTGCCCTGGAGGCTCAGAACGCGCAAGTTCGGAGCCGGATGCGCCATCAAACACGACGGAGTTTTCTAAGCCTGGGAGCTGGCTTGGCGGCCGGCTTGGGGGGCCTGGCGTGGCTGACGACGCGCCGCGAGATCGATGGCATCCCCTGGCCATTCCGAAAGGCCCTGGAAGTAAACGAGCAGCTCTGGCGCGATTATTTCAGCCCGAGACGCCTTTCCCCGGAGTTCCCGCAAGCCCCAATCAGCGCCGAGCGGGTGAACGGCGACATCGGCCTGGATGATGATGTTGACGGTGCCACTTGGAAGCTCGAAGTTCATGGCCTCGCGTCTCAAGACTCTCCCCTGCAACTGGGTCTCGAGGCGATCAAGAAGCTGCCGCGCGTCCAGATGACTACCGAATTCAAGTGTATCGAAGGGTGGAGCACCGTCGTCCAATGGGCTGGGGCGCGTTTCATTGACTTCATGAAGGCCTATCCGCCTCAAACGATGAGCGGCGATCGATTCAACCTCGATAGTCCGGAAGACCTGCCGCCCTACGTCAGCATGGCGACGCCCGACGAAGCCTACTACGTGGGTCTCGACATGGAGAGCATGACGCATCCGCAGACCCTCCTCTGCTACGAAATGAACGGAGCGCCGCTCACCGAAGAGCACGGGGCGCCGCTGCGGCTGGTCATTCCGGTGAAGTATGGGGTCAAGAACATCAAGCGGATCGGGACAATTCGATATTCCACGCTTCGGCCCGCCGACTACTGGGGCGAGCGCGGTTACGACTGGTACTTGGGGCTCTGACTGTTGAAATCCAAAACTCAAAAGGAGAAGTGACGATGAAGAAACAAATTGCAGTGGCGGTATTGACCGTGGGCATGTGTCTGGGGCTTGCCAACCGGGCGACGACGGTTGCCCTGGCGCAGCCCCAGGATGACAAGATGCAAAGCGACGACAAGATGAAAGACGACAAGATGCAGGGCGACAAGATGGCCGGCGACAAGATGGCCAAGAAGAGCAAGAAGCACAAGAAGGATAAGATGGCCGGGGACAAAATGAAAGACGACAAGATGAAGGACGACAAGATGGGAGACATGAAGTAAGCACCCTGCTCCGCGAGTGGAGAGACGGAGTCGACACCCCGTCTCTCCGGCTCCGAGGGTGCGGTTCCGGAGAGATTCTTGTTCTTTCGCCGCCAGCCTCCCGTGGAGGATTTCGAGGCCGCAACGATGCCGCATTTGGCTGACTTGTACCGGTCCGCCTCATTTCTGGTGCAAAACTCGTCGGATGCGGAGGATCTTGTGCAAGAGGTTTACCTGGAAGCCTGGAAGTCATTTCACCGCTTCGAAGCCGGAACGAATTGCCGAGCGTGGCTTTTCAAGATCATGTTTCATCGCCTTCACCATTTCCGACGACGACTGGTCAAGACTTCGAGGGTGGAACCGCTCGCGAATCCGGGGGACGAGGACAAGTTCATCGCCGACACGCCAGTCCCCCAGGAGATCCAGGATGAAGACATTCTGCAGGCGCTGTCCAGGCTTCCGCTGGAGTTCCGCGAGGTTGTTTTGATGGCGGACGTCGAGGAGTTCTCCTACAAGGAAGTGGCGGAGACCCTCAAAATACCGCTGGGCACGGTCATGTCGAGGTTGAGCCGAGGCAGGAAGCTGTTGCGAGAGGGCTTGGGGAAGGTGGCGAGAGAATACGGCCTCCTGCCGAGCAGCGAACCAGAAAGCGAGTCGGCGTGAACACGAACATCTTCCAATCCCGTGAGTGTGCGCGGATCCGCGAGCAACTGGACGCGTATCTGAGCAACGAACTCCTGGTGGAAACCACGGGGGAAGTGTTGAAGCACCTGGAAGGCTGCGTGGCCTGCTCGCGAGAGCTGGAGGCGCGAATGCGCGTCCGCGAGGCCCTGCGCAAAGCGGTTGCGAAGCAACTTCCCCCTGAGCACCTTGCCGTGTCAATTCGCGGGAGTCTCAGGAAAGCGTCCCGGCCATTCGTCTCCTTCTGGCAAGCCCCGAGTTGGACGTTGGCGCTGGCAGGGCTGGCCTTCATCGTAATCGTGGGCGCCGCAGGTCAGCAGTGGCTGAAGGTCCGGCACGGGAGGGAGGCGATTGCCAGAGTCCTCACCCTCGGAGTGACGGACCACCTTCAATGCGCCATACGGGAGCACAACTATCCCGAGGCCGCAAATCCGCCCGACTGGCTTCGCCAAAAACTCGGACCAAAGTATTCCGGGCTCTTGCCCGTTGTCGAGGCAAGGCTCGCGGGATTCCAGCTTCTCGAAGCGCACATCTGCGCCGTGTCCGGCAGCCCGCGGAAATACGTTCACTTCATTGCGCGCGGCCGGGGAACGATTCTTTCCGTGATCCTCACAAAACGGGAAGGGGAGAGCCTTCCCTCGGGCAGGATTCTGGTGGCCGGCACCTCCGGCGATGTCGATCTCTACAAGGCCCGGCTGGAGGGCATGAGCGTGGCGGGCTTTGAAAGCAAGGAGTACTTCGGGTTCGTGGTTTCCGATCTCGGCCAGGAAGAATTGGTTCGCCTGGCTGGCGGACTGGCTCCGCCGCTGCGAGACGCTCTGAACGCTGCGGCCGAGACCGCCGCATTTCCGGCAACATTCGCCGTCTCGTTTCTCACCGACTATCCCGAATCGGTGGGACGGAATGGCTTGGAATAGTTGGAGGAAAAATGAGTTCGCTTACCAGAATGATGACGCTGACGCTGGTCGCAGGATTAAGCGTTGCCGTGAACCTGTGGGGAGCGGAGAATTTGCGTTTGAATCCGCGGCTGGATTACTCCAGCGACAGCCAGGACGGCCCGCTCATCACCGGCGATCGCCTCGAAGACGCCGCCGTCCGCGGCAAACCCAACTACATTTTCATATTCGGCGAGGGCTGATTCAATTCCAAGCGGCAGGCTCGCCGCTCCGTCAGCCTCTACGAGAAGTACAAGGGCAGAGTGCAGTTTGTAATCATTGACCTGGACAGGCGCCACACCGCTGGGCAGCAGGAACTCGTCAGCAGGTATTATCGAGGTTACATTCCGCACGTGGTGGTCCTCGACGCCAAGGGCAACGCCGTCTACGATCGCGCTGGTGAAATCGGCGAGGAGGAGATTTCGCGCCTACTCGACGGGCTCTTGAACAATCCCCCGAAATGAAAGCAATACCCGCTATCCTTCTGGCGCCAATCCTCGCCTTGCCTTCTCCGCAGAACGCACTCGCCCGCAATTTATCGCAGCATTCGGCCGGACAACCAGAAGCTCTGCCTCCTCGGGAATAAAAACGGCCCCAACTGGCATTACAGGAACGGAGCGGCTCCAAATCCCGCTTGGCCTGAACTGTCCGACCCGGGCGGGATTTGGAAGCCGACTCCCAATCTCGAGAACGGTGGACTCCCGCGGCGACATGGCGCGGGCCCGTTCGAACATGGAGGTCAATCGGAATGTTTTCGGTCAGAGTCAAGCACAGGCTGTTTCGCTTTTTCCAGGCAACCACAGTTTTTGCAACGCTGACGTTCTTGCCACAATTCGCACTTGCTGCGGGCCGGGCCGGCAACGTCTACGTACCGACAAATCAGGCGTCCGGAAACTCTATCCTGGTCTTCCACCGCGACCCGGCTGGAGCCCTTACCTTCGTAACCAGCGTCGCGAGCGGGGGCAGTGGCGCGGGAACCGGGGCTGACCCCCTGGCCTCCCAGGGAGCGGTGGTGCTGAGCGTAGACAACCGCTTGCTTTTCGCGGTGAATGCAGGGAGTAATTCAATTTCGGTTTTCGCGGCGTCCGGCGACTCACTCACTCCGCTGGATACCGTTTCTTCGGGGGGCACTTTTCCAATCAGTTTGACGGTCCGGGACAACCTCCTGTATGTCCTCAACGGGGGCGGCACCCCTAACATCTCGGGATTCACCATCGTGTCGCCAACCAACAGGTTAGTCCCGCTCCCAGGCTCAGTGCAGACTCTTCCGGGCGGCGTGGCGGCCGCGCCCGCGCAAGTCTCTTTCAGCGTGGATGGGAGTGTGTTGGTTGTCACCGAAAAGGGGACCGACCAGATTGACACCTTCACCCTCAACGACCATGGCGTCGCGCAGCCGGGTGTGGCTTTCCCATTTAGCGGCATCACGCCTTTCGGATTCGCGTTCCGTCCAGATAACGTCCTGGTGGTGTCGGATGCGGGCGGCGCCCCCGGGACTTCAGCCGTTTCCTCGTACACGGTCGACGACGAGGGGAACGTCGCCGTCGTAACCCCGGCGCTCGGCGATACGCAGACCGCCGCTTGCTGGCTGGTGCTGTCCCAGAGCGGGAGGTTCGCCTTCACCGCCAATGCCGGGAGCGCAACCATCTCCAGCTATTCCGTGCTGGAGGGTGGGGTCCTTGAATTGCTCGACATCACGGCAGCAACGACGGGCAACGGGAGTGCTCCCACCGACATGGCCCTGAGCAACAACGGGCAATTTCTGTACGTTCGCAACGGCGGCAACGGAACCATCGGCGCTTTCCACGTCGAAGCCGATGGCAGGTTGACCCCGATCGGCACGACGACGGGGCTACCGTCCGGCAGTCAAGGGATCGCCGCTCGTTAGCCGCAGCCTGGTGGCGGGGAGCCACAACTCTCGAGCTCCAATCGCGGAGTGGCTCCTCGCAATCTTTTTTGATCAGGTGGAAGATCGCGTCGTTCGAACGTGACGCGCAAGAGGTTGAGCGGTGGTCGACTTTCGGGCGGAAGAGAGACGAAGTTGCCCGACGTTTGTGGGCGCGGCAGTCTGGCTCTGCCGTGCATCCAATTAGGCGGGAGCTTTAGCTGAGGCGACGAATTCGAAGTGTCGCAGGGTGGGAAGATCGAAGTGCGGAGGTTTTCATGGGAAACCGAAGGATCAAATCTCTTCGCTGGTTCGTTGGTTTGGTGGCGACGGCCGCGCTCTCGGGGCCGGCGACATGCCTTGCGGGGCGCGGGCCGGTGCCGCCATTTGCCGGGGAGTCGAATTCTCCCGCGACGGCGGGTCAGCAAGCCGCCGTGCTGGCCGGCGGGTGCTTCTGGGGCGTGGACGCGGTGTTCAAGCACGTAAAGGGCGTCACGAGTGTCGTTTCGGGTTACTCGGGCGGAAGCGGCGCCACGGCGGAGTACGAAAGCGTCAGCAACGGCAGAACCGGCCATGCTGAATCTGTGAAGATCCTCTATGACCCTTCTCAGGTTCGTTACAGCGACCTTCTCAGGATCTTCTTCTCGGTGGCCACCGATCCCACGCAATTGAACCGCCAGGGTCCGGATATTGGGAGGCAATATCGCTCGGTGATTTTCTACACCGATGAGAACCAGAAACAAATCGCGCAGGCCTACATCGAGCAACTGAACAGGGCAGGGGTTTTCTCGAAGCCCATCGTGACCGAAGTTGTTCCCTTCAAGGCTTTCTATCCCGCCGAGGCGTATCACCAGAATTTCCTCGAGCGCCATCCCGACTACCCCTACATCGTCTTCAACGACCTACCGAAGCTGCGCGACCTTCAGAAGGAGTTCCCGGGCTTCTATCGGAAATAGGCTCACCACCCATCGCATTTCCGCCATCTGTATTCAACAAGTGGCGTGGCGCGGGGCCAGCGACATCAGCAAGACTGGAATCACCTCGGGTTACGGCCTCTACTTCGTTGCCGGCAGGGCCGGCCTCAGGCCGGACTCCGATCCGGTGGTGAAGGAAATCGGCAGGGCCACTCACTTCAGCCTCAGCTAGCCTGGCCCTGGTGGCGGCCCCCAGTGTGTTTCCGCAATATCGTTTGACGCCTCTCCTCCATGCGGGTATCTTTTCCCACAAATGGCGGTATTAATGCAGGCCCGGATTCATTCCCGGCACACGCTTCCCTTTGTCGCGGCAATGGTGTTCCTTCTCTCCAGGGTTGCCTTGTGTGAAGACCTTTACGGCCCGGGAGGGATCCGGGCAGAGGGTGTAAATCAAGGGGGGCTGGGAAGCTGCTACTTCCACGCGGTAATCGCCGCCCTGGCGCGCTCCAAGCCGGATGTCATCCGAAAAATGATCCAGGCGAACCCAGACGGGACCTTCATCGTCCAATTTCCCGACGGGAAGACCGAAACGGCATACCCCGAGGACCTCCGCTATGCCCGTGACAGCGGCTACGACCGGTCCGAGGGTCTTTGGGTAGCGGTCTTGTTCCGCGCCTATGCGCAGCGCGTCCTGCGCGAGGCGCTGGTCAGAGCCATTGATCAAAGTGATCTCTTTCCCCTGGTCAAGGGGTACGCACGCGACTTCGTTGCCTCAAACGATCCGCTGCTCCTCGCCTACGATCGGTCCATCCGCACGCAGGTTGATCAACGCGGGAAGATCGATCGGACCAAGCTCGAAACACAATTGAAAACGCAAATGAAGCCGATCCCCCTCTCTGACGACCTCAAGGATTCGCTGGCGGGTTTGCTTGAATCCGGGGGTTTCTTCGACGCTGTCGCGGGCACGATCAAGCAGAATGGCGAACTCTTCGGAGCCTATCGGGCCGTGGGCCAGGGCGGAATTGTCGAGCGCTCCATGAGCACTCTGGCAGGCAGCGTCCGGTTCGTCGCGAATGAATCGGCGGAGAAGACGCACGCGGCCCTGGAAGAAGCGTGGAAGGCCAACCTTCCCCTGGTGGCGGGCACGGGGGACAGCCATTATGATCAACTACTGGCCGCCGGCCAGAAGTTACCAGCCGACGCGCAGGGCTGGTACTTGAACCTCCACTGCTACACCATCCTTGCCTACGACCCGACAACCCAGCGGGTCCGCCTGCGCAACCCTTGGGGACACGACCCCGGAACCGACGGGGTGTTCGATTTACCTCTTGCCACCTTCCTTCAGGCGTTTCGAGGCATCATCACCACCGAGCTACAGCCGGCGAAGTAATTTCCTTCGAGAAGAAAATCCCCGTTCCGGATCAGGAGTCAGGTAGCACTACGCGCTTAGAAATCCTGGAATGCCGGGCGGATTCCGCAAGTGTCGATCCCGCCCAGCCCAACCCTTTTGATCTGACCGGCGGAGCAGCCTGAACGAGGGAATGGTACGCCCTAGTGGACGATTTCAGAACTCTCCCTTATGGCTGTTTTCCTCTTGAAACGGCACAGGGCTTGTCGTTGTAAGTTTGAGATTGATCTGGGAATCCATGCTCGCGCGCGACTCGGACGTCACCGTACCTGCTCGAATGCTCGGAGCGCCGCGAGGGTCAGCCGCGCGACCGCCGCGTCATCCTGCCGCGCACCATCCCGGCAGGACTCCAGGTCCCGAGCCCCCTCGACCATCCGACCCCGCCCTCCGCGAGTGCCTCCTCGGGCGGTGCGTGCGTCCACGATTGTGGGCTAGGCCCTGGGGAGGCTGGGGACAGGGTTTAGATACTCGGCGCTAGGTTCTGGGCGCTGGGTTTGGTCTTTCCCACTTGCCACCTAACATCTACTGACCTGCACCCCGGTTTTGGTCCAAATCAAAATGTGAGTCCGCGGGTTTGTGACCCGCAGTCGGGAGGGATCTTTGGAGGGTAGGCCTCACTTCGAGATCCAGTGCATTGAGAGCTTCCACGTGAATACCGGTTGAAGGAAGACCCCCGTCCTGGCTTGAAGCTCGAGTCAAACAGACTAATGAACAACGGTCTGCAACAAGAAAGGTATAACAGCCAGAACGTCATAGGAATGGGAGTCGTGGTCGTCCAGGCTCGCCGGCGAGGGCACACAGTAAATTGTCATGCGACATTCCTGAATGACGTGACGCTGGCGGGTTCCGGGTAACTCTTACTCTGCAATTCTATCGATGGAAGTTCTTACTTTGTGGAGCAGCGCAGATGGAGTAAATGGCTTCTGGAGGAACTGCACCTTGTCGTCCAGCACCCCATGATGAGCGATGGCGTCGGCGGTATAGCCGGAAATGAACAGCACCTTCATATTCGGGCGGGAGAAGGCCAAATGGTCAGCGAGGTCCTTGCCGCTGAAGCCGGGCATAATCACGTCGGTCAGGAGGAGGTCGATCTGGCCGTTCAGGCGTTCGCTCAAGGCCGCCGCTTCCTCGGGTGTCCCGGCGAGCAGGACTCTGTAACCGTGGCGCTCCAGAACACTCTGGATCAGCGAACGCACACCCGCTTCATCCTCGACCACGAGGACCGTCTCCGAGCCCTCCAGGCCGGACTGGATTCCCTTTTCGTCCGGCGCCTCGGCGGGCTGGTCCAGCCGGGGCAGATAGATTTTGAACGTCGTGCCCTTTCCCAATTCGCTGTAAACGGCGACGTGGCCCCCGCTCTGCTTCACAATTCCGTAGACCGTGGATAGTCCCAGGCCGGTGCCTTTGCCTTGTTGCTTGGTGGTGAAGAAAGGCTCGAAGATGTGGGCGGTAGTTTCCGCATCCATTCCGTGTCCCGTGTCGCTGACGGCCAGCATGACGTACGCCCCCGGCTGCACATCAACATGCGTGCGGGCGTAAGACTCGTCCAGTTGAGCATTGGCCGTCTCGAGAATGAGCTTCCCTCCGTGAGGCATGGCGTCGCGCGCGTTGACCACCAGGTTCATCATCACCTGCTCGATCTGCGTCGGATCGGTTTTGACTTGCCCCAGGCCTTTTCCCGGAGCCATTTTTAATTCGACATCCTCGCCAATGAGCCTGCGCAACATCTTCTCCATCCCTTCCATCACGCTGTTGAGGTTCAGAACCTTCGGCTCCATCACCTGCTTGCGGCTGAAGGCCAGGAGTTGCTGGGTCAGGGAGGAGGCGCGCTCGCCCGCTTTCTGAATCTGGCCGAGCTGCTCCCGGGCAGGCGCCGCCAGGTCCTCGCGCTCTCTGAGGAGCTGGGCATACCCGTTGATGATGGTGAGCAGGTTGTTGAAGTCGTGGGCCACGCCGCCCGCCAGCCTGCCGACGGCTTCCATCTTCTGCGCCTGGCGGAACTGCTCTTCCAGTTGCTTGCGCTCCGTAACGTCTCTCTGGATTGCCAGGAAGCCCATGATGTTGCCGCTTTCATCCAGAACGGGATTTGCCGAGCTCTGCACAGCCACCAGCCGCCCGTCTTTCGTCTTATTGATGACCTCCCCTCGGACCACACGCTTGTCCAGGATGTTCTTCCAGAAGCTCGCATAGTCCTCCGGCTGTTGCATACCACTTTTCAGAATGCGCGGGGTTGCGTTGCCGGCCACTTCTTCCTCGGTGTAGCCGTAGAGCCGTGTAAACTCCGGATTAATGAACCTGATGATTCCGTCCTTGTCGGTCATAAAGATGGCCTCGCCCGAGGCATCGACCGCCTTGCGGAGGCGGACAAGGGCCTGTTCGGCACGCTTCTGTTCGGTGACGTCCCTGATGACTCCCAGAATCATCTGCCCATTTGCCCCGGCCAGGAGGTTGGCCGAAAGCAGGACCGTAATCGGCTCGCCGCTTCGCTGTCGGCCCGTGAGTTCCAGGTTTCTGACTGATCCGTTCGATTTCAGTTCCGCCACCATCCGGTCCCGGTCAGCGGGCACTGCGTAAAGTCCAAGTTCGAGAGGAGTCTTCCCCATCGCTTCTTCCCGGCGATACCCGAACATTTCCTCGAAGCGATCGTTGGCTTCAATGAGCCTTCCCTCTTCCAGAGTCGAGATATAGAAAGCATCCGCTCCGGTCATAAAGGCTTTGCGAAATCTCTCCTCACTTTCCTTCGTCCGTTCCTCGGCCCTCTTGCGCTCCGTGATATCTTCGACGATCCCGTCATAGAATCGGACATTGCCCTCGGCATCGCGGACAATACTGGCGCTTTCCCGAACGTGGATCACCGACCCGTCCTGCCGTGTCCATGCAGACTCGAGTCCCCTGACTTCGCCTTCCTGCTCGATCCGGCGCTTAAACTCGTCGCGCGGGTAGTTCGGCTCGAAGCCTTCGGCTTCCAGATTACGCGAGGTCAATTCTTCCGGTGACGTGAAGCCCATCATTTTGGCCAGGGCAGGGTTGGCCATGAGGATGCGGCCGTCCCGCGTGGTGCGGTAAATCCCCACCGTAGCGTTCTCGACGAGACTCCGGAAGCGTTCTTCGCTGTCTCGCAATGCTTCCTCTGCCCGCTTACGCTCAGTGATGTCGCGGGACACTCCAAGCAGGTGTGTGCAGTTCCCCGCCACGTCGAAGATTGGGGTCAGCCTCGTCTCGACGATCACATGTCCGGTGGGGACATTAGCGTCCTCCTCATAACGAATGGTCCTGCGAGCATGGATTGCTGCGCGGTATTTTGTCCGGGCCAATTGAAAGGGCGCGGTTTGAAGGATTTCTTCGAGCCTCTTGCCTACCAATGCCTCCTCTCTCAGCCCGGTCGCCTCCAGGTATGACCTGCTAATGGAGACACAGCGGTAAGTTTCGTTCGGTTCCACCGCCATTACCCACACGAGATCCGACGCGCTGTCATAGATCATTGACAGAAGCTGTTCGCGTTGGCGCAGCGCCTCCTCCGCTCGCTTGCGCTCGGTAATGTCCTGGAGCGTGCCGAACATCCGGACGGGTTTGCCTTCGGCGCTGCGGATCACGCCCCCTTGCGCGTGGACGGCGCGCTCGCTCCCGTCGGCATGAAGAATGTGATAGTCAAGGCTATAGGGCGTGCCCGCTTCCAGCGCTTCTTCGAGAGCCTGCTTCACCCGGGCTCGGTCATCGGGGTGGAAGAGGGCCAAAGAGTTGGCCAAATTTGGCGCAAACGAGTGCGGAGCGAGACCGAAAAGGCGGTACATCTCGTCCGACCACCACGCCCGGTCGTTGACGACGTCCCAATCCCAGCTTCCCACGTGGGCGATATGCTGCGCCTCTTCCAAGTTCGCCTCACTTCGGCGCAGCGCGGCCTCCGCCTGCTGGCGCTCGGCTCGAGTGCGCAGGGCGCCAATGCCGTAAGCCAGGTCGCGGGCAAGTTCGTTGAGCAATTCAATCTCGGACGGGTCAAAGGCATTCGCTTCTCGAGCGTAAATGGTGAGGGCGCCGAAAGGTTTGCCGTCCGTGATCAAGGGAAGCCCGATGCAGGATGCGAAGCCGCGCTGGATGGCTTCGGCGCGCCAGGGGGCCATGCGGGGATCCGTCAGGGTGTCTTGCACCAAGCAAGGCTCCCCAGTCCGGATGGCCGTTCCAGTGGGGCCTCGGCCGCGCTCCCGGTCAGCCCAGGTAATTTGGGCGGAAGCCAGATAGCCTTCCTCGCAACCGGAGAAGGCCACGGGCCGAACACGCTGGGCTTCGTCGTGCTCGGCAGATCCTACCCACGCCATCCGGTATCCGCCGATCTCGACTACGACCCGGCAGATGCGATCGAGTAGCTTTTGTTCGTCGGCGGCGCGGACCAATTCCTGGTTGCACTCGCTTAGGACGCGGAGCGCGCGGTTGGCCCGCAGCACGCTGTCGTCAGCCTCGTGCCATCTCCGGGAAACTAGTACGATCGTCCAGATGAGGGTCAGTCCCAGCACACGGCTCCCAGCCGACACCCAGACCAGGGCGCCGGGAGGAGATACAATGAAACCGACGATTGTCAAAAGACTGCCGGCTCCCGCAACCATCAGGAGCCTCCGGTTGCTGGCGGTTCTCATCATCAGCAACATCGGGATGATGTAAAGCGCCCAGTCCGAGAATCCCCGAGGTGTGTGGAAGTCGATGACGGCTCCGGCAGCCAGAACCACTACCGCGAGGACCCATGAAACAGGAGAAGCGGGTAGAAAACCGCGGCTCCGCGACCGTATGGAATGGCGGGAGCGGGGACGGGGCGCGTCGGAGGGGTTGTCCAAGCTAGGCTTCATGGCCCTTCACCTCCTCAAACAGAGGCGAGCGACGCCGTGAGCGTGAAAAGGATGAATGACCGTTCGAGCGCCGCCCCTAAGCTGCGACCCGTAATTGAGGAAGACTGGTATCTGCACAGTGGTCCGACCCACCGTGACGCGCGATTAGTACATTTAACCAAATTTCCATCGATTGTCAACATACAAACGGTATTGAATAACTAACTCAATAACTATCATGCGTATATGAAAGAGCCGTGTGGAAAGCGTGGCCGATGGGTACGAATGATGACTTCTGTGGGTATTTACTCCCTGCCATACTCCCCCGGGAGGCGCTCGCTTGTTCGCAGAGAATCTGTTGAATCGGCTTATGATTCAACCCGATATAGCCATATGACAGTTTGTCAGGTTGATTATGTCCCTCCCGCCCTGGAAGGATTTTGATGGGAACGACCTATCAATAGACTTGATGCCCTGGGTCGGAAGAGGCTTCAGGCGAAGCCCGCGGTTTCTATATGCGGCGGAAGCCGTAGATGCGCTGCGCTCCTCCGGGCGACGCCGAAGCCGACCATCGACACTCCACCTGCTGCTCGATGTTCTGGCCACTCGGCAGATACGGGCAGACGCACGTCACCGTGTCTCCGACGGCCAGGTCCATGGAGAGAATCACCGCCAGGCCGCCGAGAGAAACGTTCTCTGTTGTGGTGATTTCCGTTCGTCCCGCTGCATCGCGAACCAGAACCGGCAATGTTAGCTTGAGCCGCTTGTGGGCGCGAGTGTCCACAAACTTCTTGACTCGATCCACACGCGGCGGTGGCGCGACCTCGGGGAAGGGAGGAAACTGGCGCGGACGCCGGCCAGAGTCGGCAAAGGTCCAATAAGTGGTCTTGCCGCACTCGGGGCAAGCGTTCGCGACCGTGCCGGTGGCGGTCAACGCTTCCCACTCCATCGGGGAAATCTCGTCGCATTGGCGCCGGCCGCAGGCGCGACACTCGAGGCTGACGCCTTCCCAAGCGCTGGCGATTTCCGGCGGCGGGGTAAGGAAATCAATGTCCCAGATGCTCCGCCCCTTGAGGACCGACTCGACGGCCCATTCGGTTACCCGCCCGTCCTGCACGCGCGTCGGGCCCACAACCCGGAAGTCTCCCTCATAGTAATTGCGCAGATTGATGATCCGCAGGGTATCGTCAGCAAAGACCTCGTGCTCCAGGGAGACCCGCGCTCCGGAGGGCGTGATGATTTGGGTGTGGATGTCCTCAGAAAACTCGATTCGCGCGGAGTCGAAACCGCACACGCGGATGGGAACTCGCAGCGGCAGCCTCTGGGCGAAGGCACGCGGGTCCAGGCGGCGCGGTTGCGGATCAATCGAAATCTGAAGTTCGGGACATATCACTTCGAGGGTTTCCATGAAATCGCCTTTCCGGGGCTGACGGTCCTCCCGCCAGGCTCAGGTCACCGGATCCAACCGGTGGCCCTCGCGAGCGGTGGACGGCTCAACTTTGTGACTGCAAGACCGTCGCCAAGTCCCGTCAGGCGGAGATTCCTAACATATGTCGTTACAATAGATTGCAGATAGCTCTGGGGAAGCGGTATTGGCGGATCGAAGGCACTGTCCGCCCATGCGATAGCCTGTATGAAATCAGGTCAACTTTACGAAGGGAAGTAGGTTGTCGGGATCTGTCGTGGGCGGGTCCAATTGCTGGTGGTTTCGATTTGCTTTGTTGCCCGCGCGATGGCGGGGGAGCATCCGAACCACGGTCTCAATGGTGGCGATCAACTCCCGTACGCGAAGCGGTTTCGGAAGGTAACCGTCCATTCCAGCCTCCAGGCAGAGTTGTTTGTCCTCAGGCAAGGCACGCGCTGTCATGGCAATTACCGGAATATGTGCGCCGCTTAACTTCTCGCGGGCGCGAATCACCTTTGTGGCCTCAATCCCGTCCATTTCCGGCATCTGCACGTCCATCAGTATCAGGTCGAAGGGGTGATGATCGAGGGTGGCGAGCGCCTCGACTCCGTTGGCCGCCACGACAACCTTGTGCCCTTGCTTCTCGAGTGCGCGGACGGCCACAAGCTCATTCACCTGTTCGTCTTCGGCAATCAGAATCCACAGCCTGCTCCCATCGGGTCTGATGTCCTTGGGCTCTTCGCACCCGGACCCCTCATCTGGTGTTGATCCCGTGCCACGAGCCGATGCGTCGTCAGCGCGCTCATCGCCCTCAGAAGAAGGGAGACCGAAACAAGCCGTGAAGTGGAACGTGCTCCCTTTACCAGTCGCGCTTTCCACCCAGATGTTTCCGCCCATCATTTCCACGAGGCGGCGGCTGATTGCCAGGCCCAGACCCGTGCCACCATATTTCCGCGTCGTCGAATCGTCGGCCTGGGTAAAGGAGTCGAAAATTACTTGATGCTTGGCGCCAGGGATGCCAATACCCGTATCCGATACCGAGAATTGCAGCCGGATGTGCCGGTTGTCTGCTCCGGCCCTGGCGACACGCAGACGGATCGAACCGCGCTCGGTGAATTTGATAGCGTTCCCGACCAGATTCACCACGACCTGGCCCAGTCTCACGGAGTCCCCAATCAGCTCCATGGGCACGTCTGAGGCTAGTTCCAACCCGAATTCCAACCCTTTTTGCTGGGCGCGCGCTTTCAACGGTCTCAGAACGGATTCGAGCGTGCGGGGCAAGTTAAGCTCCGACTGGTCCATTTCCAGTTTTCCCGCTTCAATCTTTGAAAAATCGAGGATGTCGTTAATGAGGTGGAGCAAACGAAGCGACGAGTCCTTTACCGTGGTCATGTAATCGTGCTGTTCGGCGGTGAGTGGTGTATCAAGGGCGAGATCGGTCATCCCGATGATCCCGTTGATAGGAGTGCGGATTTCGTGGCTCATCGTGGCCAGGAAGGTGCTCTTGGCCCGGGTGGCAGCCTCGGCCGCTTCTTTGGCCTTCAATAATTCCGCCTCGGCCTGCTTGCGGTCGGTGATGTCCTGGACGGTCCCGATCATGCGCACCGGCTTCCCGGCTTTATCGCGAATGACCTCCGCCCTTTCGTGGACAAAGAGCACGGCGCCATCCGGCCGCACGATGCGGTGCTCGAGATCGAAGGAGTTGGTTCCCGCCTGGGCGGCAGCCGAGGC
This sequence comes from Terriglobia bacterium, assembly GCA_041946825.1. GTDB lineage: Bacteria > Acidobacteriota > Terriglobia > UBA7540 > UBA7540 > CAZTHM01. The sequence goes on from JBHGBD010000010.1 coordinate 113,146, forward strand.
CTTCTGGACGGGTTCCCTGTCGTCGGTGTGAACAAACTTGAAGAATCCGGTGTTCGTCCCTTCGACCTCGCCCTTGTTTACCCCGAAAATGCGATATACCTCGTCTGACCATTGCAGACGATCGGTGACGAGATCGGATTCCCAGTTCCCCAGGCGGGCCATGCGCTGGGCCTCCGCCAGGCTGGCCTCGCTCTTGCGCAGCGCCTCCTCCGCCCGCTTGCGCAGAAGTGTGGCACCGAGCTGACTGGCGACTTCGGTGACGATCTCGACCCAGCCCTGGTCCTGGGGGCGAGTTTGGGTTGTGTAGAACTCCATGACGGCTGCGACTTCCATGTCGGCGAGGACGGGAATGGCGATCCCACTCTTGACGCCCACGGTGTCCGCGATTGGCCGGCGGGGGTCATCACCCTCGATCTGGCCTACATCAACCCAAACTCGCTCTCTGCTGGACCAGGCGCGACCAGGGAGTGCTTGGCCCGGCAGGAAGCTGAGACCCTCGCTTGCCCGCCTGAGCTGGTCTTTTTCCGGAATGTCGCCGCACCAGACCGGGCTGGCTTCCAAGGCCGCTCCATTGGTCTGAGGAAGCCATATCTGCCCAAAATCCCAGCCCGCCGTCTTACACACCGTCTGCAACAGGGCAGAAAGCGCCGAAGCAAAGTCTTCGGAAGCTCCCATCGCATGGGCGGCATTTTGGAGAAGCCGTTGCTGTTCCATCATTCGCAGCCGCAGGCTCGCCATGGCGACGTGCTCCGAGATGAACACCAGGGCATTCTCATCGTCCTCGTTGTATCGAACAACTTCAGAATAGGTCTGAACCACCAAGGCGCCAACGGTCTTGCCGCCCACCTTGAGAGGGACGCCGATGCGATCACGCGGCGATGTCCCTTTTGCCTCGATCTCTCCCGCCCGCACGAGCTCGTCAAAAGCGTCAGGATGTGCATGCAAGGCGTTCCCGGTCCGGAGGATGTATTCCGTGAAGCCTTTCCGAAGCGTTCGGGGAGCGGGAGCTTTGTCGCGCTCGTCAACGTAGTAAGAGAAACTCAACCTGCTGGCGGTTGAGTCATAGAGAGCAATGTAGAAGTTCTGCGCCGGCATGAGCGCGCTGACAAGCTCATGGGTTGAGCGGCAGAAATCCTCGAAGCGATTCGTTGAGTTTGCAAGCTCCGCGATTCGGTACGCAGTGGCCTGGAGTCTCTGTGCCCGCTTGCGCTCGGTAATGTCTTCGAGGAGCGCCACGACGGCTCGAACGTTGCCTTGGGCGTCGCGGATGGGAGCGGTCGAAAGGGAAATATCCAGTAGGGTTCCGTCCTTCCTCTGCCGGCGGACCTCGGTTCCAATAAACCCCTGCCCGGTGAGAACATGGTCGCGCAGGTTGCGAAACTCCTCGGCTTTGTCAGGCGGCACCATGGGATTCGGCCGGCCCACTACTTTCGCCTCAGCCCAGCCGAACGTCCGCTCGGCAGCCGCGTTCCACAGCAGGACTTTGCCTTCTCCATCAATCATCATGATGGGGACAGGAGAGGCCGAGAAGATGGCCTGGAGCATTTCATTGGATTTGCGCAGCGCTTCATCGGTGCGTTTGCGCTCGGTGAAATCCCGGGCGATAGCTTGCAGGCCGACGATCTTCTCTCCCTCCCGGATGGGCCGGACGCTGACCTCGAGCCAGACGTGGCGGCCGTCATGGTCGATGTGCTCAAGTTCAACCGCTCGGACGGACTCCCCGCCGGCCGCCCGGGCCAGCACTCTCTGCACGACGCTCACATATTCCGGACCGACGACTTGCGCGACGGTCATCGTGAGCGCCTCGTCCTTCGAGTAGCCGCTCAGCCGTTCGCCCGCTCGATTGAGAGAAGTGAACCGGCCGTTCAGGTCGAGGGTGAAGACCATGTCGTTGGCATTCTCGAACAGCTCGTGATAGCGCCGCTTGAGGCCCATTTCCCGCTGCAGCCACATGCGGATGGTCTCTGTCTGGCTGTTGACCTTGAGGTGGAGCAGGCGAACCCAGACGAGGACCAGCAGGATTCCACCGCCCAGAAAGCCGGCTAGCAATAGAAGGTGCTGGCGGTTCAGCCAGGGTGGCGCTTCAAGTACGAAGATGTCTTGGGGGGATCGCAGGAGCAGGCGAAAGGCTCGAGGCAGGCGGTTTTCGTCAACTTCCACGGAACAGATGCCGGTTAACCGCAGCCGGCTCCCCGGGCGGAGGCGCGGAAAACCCCTGCCGCTCTCGTTGCCGGGAAGGTGGACGTAGAAAATCTCGTCATTGCCCGACTCGAGGATCAAGACCGTTTCCCCGTCGTGGGGTTCTATTCCCACCAAACGCCCCTCGACCTGAACCAGCTCAGCGTCGAAATTGCCGCTTCTTCCCTGAGTGGCGGTTATCGGGATGGGTTGCGGAGCGGGCCGCGTGCCAACCTTGCGAAAGATCGCGTCCTCCAGCACCGGAGTGTACTCCCCGACTGACGCGAAGCCGACTACGTCCACTTCATCGCCGGCCGCCAACGGGTCGGACTGTGCCGTGCGCACATATACTCCGTCGGTGCCGTCACTGATAAACAGGTTATCTCCTCCGCGCCGAAGGGTGACGACGCCCTGCAACCGCACCTGGCGGATTTCTTCGCCGCGCGGGTTATATTGCATCAGGGAATGAACCGGCCGCACGGGAAGGGCAAAGAGATCCGGAGGCGCGGGATCGAGAGTCTTGACAAACTCCGGCGCCGGAACGTAAAGCACGGTTCCGATAATCTGCCGCTTTTGATTGAAGACCGACCCGCACACGCCTTGCAGCAATACCTTAGCACCGACCCATCGGCGGGATTCCGAATTGAACTCCGGGAGGTGCACTTTGAAGCGCCCGCCCGCGACGACCGCCATGACGAGCCGCCCCTCCGTGTCCTGGGCCGTGCGGACGATTCCCTCGACCTCGACCCACTTGCTGTCCTCCTTGCCGGTGGCAAGTTCCTTGAATGTGACCCGTCGCGCTTTCGGCAGCGGAGCCTCGCCGATTACCCGGATGCGGGGTTGAAGGATATCCGGCGCAAAACCGCCAGAAGTGGAGTAACCCTCCACCTCCACGAGTTGCCCGACCTTAAGGTTCAGCGCTTGTTTTTCGGCTTCCAGGTATATGCCCCCAGTCGAGTCCTGGACAAATAATTCCCAGCCGCTTCCGCCAAAGTAAGTAACCACGCCGCGAATTCGAACGGGGTAGCCAAGATTTGCCTCCTCCGGCGTTAGCTGGCGCACGTCGCTGACCTGCGTCAGGAGAGGCAGGCTGTCAGCCTTGTCGTGGTGACCTGAAACGTCAGTTACGACGCCGGCAAAAATGAACGCGCAGAGGAGAGCGCGGGGTAGGAAGTTTCTCGGCGACATCCTGCCGATACGACCGGGGGAGAGATAACTCACTTTTTGCGCTCCCCTGTGGCGGGAAGGCCGCCCAGACTGGGCTTCACGTGGACCTCGTAACAGTCGGGGCAGATCCCGTGACTGAATTGGATTTCGGAGTGTTTGCTGATGTACTGCTCGACCTGCTGCCAGTAATTCTTATCGTCGCGGATCTTCTTGCAGTAGGAACAAATCGGCAGCAGTCCCTGGAGTTGCTTGACTTTTCCGAGCGCGGCTTCCAGGTCCTGAACGCGTTCGGCCAGTTTTTGTTGAAGCGCGACAACCCGCTCGGCTCCCTTGACTCGGGCGCGCAATTCCTCCCGATTGAAGGGCTTCGTCACATAGTCATCCGCTCCAGAGTCGAGACCCAACACGACATCATCGGCGTCGCTTCGGGCGGTGAGAATGATCAAGTAGGATGGGACGAGGCTGGGGCTTTGACGAACCCGCTTGCAGAGCTCGACCCCGCTGACGCCCGGCATCATCCAGTCGAGTATCAGAATGCGTGGGGGATCGGGACGCTGCAGATTCTCCCAGGCCTGCGTTCCGTCGCACGCCACCACGACTTCGTACCCCCATCGCGTCAGGTAGATCTCAAGGACGCGGCGGGTTACGGGATCGTCTTCTCCAATCAGGATTCTCACTTCTGCTGACTCCTGCGCCAGTATTCGGCGCGGTAAATGCCACCAAATTCTTGGCGGCACTAACTGACCGGCGGCGCCACTGCCTCCGGCCGGTACGTTCCGACGATATCGGGGATCCGTATTCCCTTCGTGCGACGAATGGCTGCTGTCCGAATCTCTTCCCACGTCTCCTCGGGAATGGCGAGAAACGCCTGGACAACCGCCGGATCAAATTGCCGCCCTGACTCTCTTCTTATTTCGTCACGCGCCTCCTGACACGACAAAGCTCGCCTGTACGGCCGATCGGAAGTCATCGCATCGAGCGTATCGGCCACCGCGAAGATGCGCGCTCCCAATGGAATTTCCTCGCCCGTCAGCCCCTGCGGATAGCCTGTGCCGTCCCACCGCTCCTGATGGGTCAAGACGATTTCCGCCGCTCCCGCCAGAAAAGCGATCCGGCACACCACGTCATATCCAATCCTGACGTGGGCTTGCATCCGTTGAGTCTCCCCAGGGGTCAGTTTTCCTTCTTTGAGGAGGATCGAGTCGGGAATTCCAATCTTGCCGATATCGTGCAAGTAGGAGCCGCGGCGAATCTGCTTGAGCTGATCGGGGGAGCAGCCCATCCGCTGGGCGATTTCCAGCGCGTAACGCGTCACGCGCTCGGAATGGCCGGCGGTCTCGGTATCGCGCAAATCCAAAGCTGCGCCCAACGCCTCAAGGGTCTCGTCGTACGTCAACTCAATCCGCCGCATGGCGGTGCGCAGTTGGCGTGTTTTTTGTTCGACGAGGTGTTCCAGGTCGCGGCGGTACTGCTCCAGCTCCGTCTCCAGCCGCTTTCTCTCCAATGTCCGGCCAATGCTGGCCACGAGGGCGTCCATCTGGATAGGCTTCAGGAGGTAATCGGCTGCTCCTTTCTTCATCGCCTCGACGCCGGTTCGCAAGTCTTCAACTCCGGTGGCCACAAGGAAAGCGGGATGGGGGGATTTTGCCTGGACATTGTCCAAAAGCTCGAGTCCCGACATGCCCGGCATTCTGAGGTCTGAAATGATCACATCGACGGGCTCACGGGCGATGAAATCGAGGGCCTGCTCACCACTCAGGGTACTGCGAGTCATGAAACCCTGCTGACGAAGCCGCTCCTCAAGCAGGGTACAAATCGCTGCCTCATCATCCACAATCAGAATGCGCTCCCGCATGTCCCCTCCAGCGTTCCCGGCGTCTCCATCAAACAGGGGCCTATTTCTTCCTCTTATCGGCAATCCTGGCAACAGCTTGAAGCCCCAGGAGGGATCGCCGCATTGCCTGGAGCAGGAATCCTGCCGAAGTGGCGTCGCTACGTCGCGAGAAATACGCGAGCAGTTTCAATAACTTGAGACTGGCGTTTCCAGAATCGGGAATACTGGCAATGAGGCAAGTGTTCGCCCGCTGAACGCGTGTACGGTTTTGGGGCAAGTCGTCGAAGCGCTTTGTCCCGAGAACATAACGCGAAGCCTCCGAGGCCACTGGGTGGATAGGAGAATAAAGGCGCACCGCTTCGCGCAGTTAGCCCCCGTTGAGCCGTGCACCTGAGGCGCGGGAATTTACACTGGGTAGTAACGCTTCCGACAGAAAGGTTGACAACCGCTCATGTTTTTCATAACTATGACAGGGAGCCGACAGCCGTAGTCGGGCGTCCCCCCAAGGAAAATGGCTAATCGATCCCTCGATACACCAAACGTAACACTTCTCGCTGTCGACGATGATCCGTTGACATTGAACTTCCTTCGCGCCGCCCTTGCGAGCGACGATGTGGAGATCCTCACCTCCTCCGATCCCGAAGAAGGACTCAATTTAGTGTTTCGACAGCGCCCGCAAATTGTTTTGCTGGACCTCATGATGCCGAAGCTCGGCGGTATGGAGATGCTGGAGAAAATCCTCGCCGCCGATCCCTCCATCAACGTCTTGCTGTTGACCGGGGATTACTCAACCGACTCCGCAGTCCAGGCGATTCTCAAGGGGGCCTGTGATTACCTGACCAAGCCGATTTCAGTCGACAAGCTCCGGGAGCGAGTGGGCAGGTTGATTGATGAATGCCAGCAGCGGCAGCGGCTCGCCCAGCTTGAACTTGAACTTCTAAAGACCGCACAGTTCGAGGGCATCGTCGGCGCCAGTCCGCTGATGCTGGAGTTGTTTGCGCGCATCCGTCGTGTCGCTCCGCACTTCCGGACGGTTCTCGTTACAGGGGCGACGGGAACAGGGAAAGAACTGGTGGCGCGCGCGCTCCACAGTCTGAGCCCCGTCAGCTCGGGTCCCTTCGCCGTACTCAACTGTGCTGCTGTAGTGGAGACCCTGTTCGAAAGCGAACTCTTTGGGTACGTAAAAGGCGCGTTCACGGGTGCTACGCAGGACAAGCTCGGCGTGTTCGAATATGCCAATGGTGGGGTGCTCCTCCTTGACGAAATAGGCGACATGCCGTTGGCGACGCAGACCAAACTGTTGAGAGTCATCCAGAATCAGGAAATCCAACGCGTCGGCTCGCCTGTTACGCGTCCCGTGGATGTGCGCGTGATCGCAGCCACCAACCGGGACCTCAAGAAATTAGTCCTTGAGAAAGCTTTCCGCGAGGATCTCTATTTTCGACTTTCGATGGTCGAAGTGCGCCTTCCTTCCTTGCTGGAACGCAAGGAGGATCTGCCCCTTTTGGAAGAGTTTTTCCTTGAACGGTTTGCAGCTCAATACAACAAGCCTGTCGCGAAACTCAGCCGGCGAGCTCACGGCGTCCTGGCAAGATACCCCTGGCCCGGGAATGTCCGCGAATTGGAGAACGTGATTGGCCACGCCTGCATGATGGCAGAGTCGAACCTGATCGATATCAAGGATCTGCCCGAGCATTTTCAGGCGGTTGTTCCCAGAAGCGCCTTCCCGGACGACGATCTTATCTCCTTGGAGGAGGCCGAGCGCCGCCACGCGCTGCGGGTTCTTGAACGGGTGAACGGTAACAAAGCAAAAGCGGCCGAGATCTTGGGAGTTAGCCGTTCAACCCTCTATCGCCTTATCTCCGAGTCCGAGCCTGCATCCGAAGAGAACTCCTAGAAAGTCCTTTCAATTCCTGCCTAACGGACCTGTCGCCACAGCCGCAACCTCACACAAGCTCCTTTGTTTTCTTTTGGGTAATCTCCGTGTCCCGAGCGCGGGAAACGCGTTCCAATTCGATACATTGGCAACCCGCCCGCCCCAAGGCCATTCGGGGCTCCGAAACTCGGAACCATCAGGCAAGACGATTCTCTCTCACAAGAGCCACCATGGCGTAAGTGCTTTCCTTTTAATAACTTGCCGCCCTTCGTCAAGTCCATCTGCAAGGGCCCAGCCGGCTGTAGGTCGGTATCGACGTGGGATGGCAAACCGCTTGCCTCAGACGGGGAAGGACGCAAGCAACACACGCTTAGACAGAAATTATGAGGAGTACCGATGGACTTCAGAATCATGGCGGTTGACGACGAACCGGCAATTCTCGACCTTGTGAAAGCCCTGGTTGAGCCCCTGGGAATGAGTATTCTCACTTCCAGCGACAGTCGGGAAGCAGCGGAAATGGTGGAAACGGAAATTTTTGATGGGTTCTTGCTCGACGCGCACATGCCGGCGCCGAACGGCTTCGAACTGGCCCAGCGAATTCGGCGTTCCCGGGCAAACAGCAAAGTCCCGATTGCGTTGCTGACGGGATACGACGACGTTGACACAATGCGCAAGGGGTTCCAGGCGGGCGTGACTTTCTTCCTGGGCAAGCCCTTCACGCGCGACAGGGCCTGTGGCTTGTTCGCCGCGATGCGAGGGGTGATTCTGCGCGAGAAGCGGCAACACGCCCGACTTCCTTATCGCGCCCCCGTCGAATGTCGCTGGGGCGAGTTGGCTGACAGGGTGTTCAAAGCAGATAGCATCAATGTTGGCGAGGGAGGAATGCTGTTTGCCCCCACGGGCGGCTTGAGCGCCGGGGACAATGTGCGCTTGGAGTTCTCAATGCCCAACCGGAAGAAGCCGATCAAGACCCAGGCCAAGGTTTTGCGCAATGAACCGCCGGACCGCGTGGCAGTCCAGTTTGTGGGAATCGACCTGGACGACCAGGAGTCGATTCGCGAATACATTTTCGGAAGAGGTGAGAATCCGTCGCCGTTCGACCGGATATGACGAGGGCGGGTTCCTCATTCCCGAGCGGTTTTTCGAAGCATTCTTCACGAGACATGAATCTCGAAGATTCAAGATGAACGAAAGGAAGAAAAAATGAGAGTCTTTGACCGAATCGATCCCGCAAACCTCGACCGTCGTGAGCTTCAGTTGTGGCTCCTGGCGATCGGTACGATCGTGATCATGGCGACCGGCATGGCTCTGCTGATGTACCCGGCGGTGTTTTCCAGCCCAGTGGTCGTGGCCGGGCCCACGGTGCGCAAGGCCTTCTTCGGCTTCTGTGCTCTCTCGATTCTTCTCGTGGCTTATCTTCTCGATCGGCACTTCGCCATGCGCCAGTTGCGAAGGCAGCTCACGGAAGAGCAATTGAGAAACCTCAATCTCCGCCAACAGGCGAGCGCCGATTTACTGAAAACCCTGCCGGAGTTCGACCATTTCAGGGACCGGCTACCCATGGAAGTGCGGCGGGCGATGAGCACGTCCCACCCGCTATCCCTTGTGTTGGTTCGACTGCAGGCTTCCAGGGAATTGTCAGACCCTTCGGAAATCTGGACGGCGTTTGGAGACGCTGCCAAATCTATGATCCGGCGGCTGCGCCGCGAGGACTCGATCTACCGGTTTTCACCGGAGGTTTTTGGGATTCTGCTGCCGGGGGCGAATGCGGATTCGGCTTACCGGGTTGCCGACCGTCTGGCCGAAGGGCTGAGTGACGCCTCTGGTGCCAGCGATCGGTTTACATTTGAGACTCATATTGTCAACTATCCCGAGCATACCGACACCGCATGGGATATGGAGCAAGCTGTCCGCGTCTTCTTCGCCCAGAACCAACTCACGCCTCCGGGGCTGACCGAAGAGGCACAACCTGCCGCTGCCTAGCCCGCCCCAATCCTCACCCCCAAAGGCCCAGAGACCACTCTGGGCCCTTGCCTTTTAGTGGGGCTCGCAACTCTGATATGCATCACGCGATTGGCTTTGAACGATTTTGAGACGCCATCACAAATTGTGAACATGAAATCCGGGCAAGCAAACTGTCAATTCCGGATATCTCCCCTAATGCATTGATTTAAAAGCTCGAGAAGTGGGCAGTGAGGCCTCAGAAAGGAACCCGGAATGCCTAAAGACGGCATGGGAGGCGGTTGTCGAACCCTTCCATCCATTTCAGGCGATAGGGCAAAGAATGGGAAGTGCTTCAAAGCTTGTTGAAACCCCAAGCGCTCGGCCGACGGAGAGCCCGCGTGGTGGTATGACTCGCGAGTGGATTCTGGACGACGAGTCAGCCCGTGAACTTTCCCAATCCGTTGTGGGCACGTCGCGCAAGTCCTCGAGTCCGGCGCAGGCGGAACGATTCCCGACTCCGCCCAACAGCAAAAGGCCGGGCGAATCCAAAGAGACCAATCGCTCCGCAAGGCTCGATGCAAAGATCAGGACTCGCGCCGGGAATCCAGTTCATGCGCAGTCTAAGCTGGCAGTTCAGCTAGCCATTTCGTTCGTACTTGGCGTCGGGTTACACGGTTGGTGGCGAATTCATTCGGAAAGCAAGCCGCAAATGCCCTCCAACTCGAATGTGTCTCGGGCTACAGTAGCGACTGTGGCGTCGAGTCCGCTGGATTCGCCGGATTCTTTCACGCTCGCTCCGGCCGTGGCGATCATTCAGTGCGAGCCCGGGGCGACGATTTCGCGGGCCTTCACTATCTACAATCCTTCCCCCCGGGAACTCACATTCGAAGCGGCAGCCCAGGACGTGGTCCTTCGCGACGGGAAAGCCGTTTTTGCGCGGGCGGGAACTTTGATGAACGGAATAGCGGCGACCGCGGTGTTTGGGGAGAGATTCTTCAACGTGAAGCCGCGCGGGTCGCGATCGATTTCTGTTTCGCTCACCGTGCATCCGCGGACGACTTCCAATGGCGTCCTGATTCAATTCCGCGGCACGGACAAGGTTCCGATAAGCGACGTGTCGGGGCTGAGCCCGACCTTGGGCTCGTTAGTGCTGATCAGCTTTTCAAATGGCTCGACGGCTGACCCCGCGTCCGGATCTCCGGTCGTGACCACGGCGCTTTCGACGATTGCGGTTTCCCAATGGGCAATCAATTCGGGTTTTGAATCCAACCCGGCAAGCGGTGAGGCCACGAGCGCCGCCTCCGCCGGGACAGACAAAGGTGGGTCGCATCCATGAACGGCAAACACAACGAGCGAGGCATAACCCTTGTGGAGACGATGGTGGCAATGTTCATCGCCCTGCTCGGAGTCTTCAGTTTGGGGACCGTCATCTTTGAAGCCTCGGTCATCAACAAGAATCAGGGAACCGAAAATACCCGCGCCACAATTTACGCTCAAGACAAGATCGAGAGCATGCTGGCGCTGGATTTCGCCGCGTGCTCGCAATCTTCGACTTCCCAGCCGGCTTCCTGCAACACCACCGGCATCTCCGCCTCCGGGTGGACTCAGGGTTTGCTGACGGGGGGCGCGATTGCGCCCGTCCAGACCTCCTGCCCTGAGAGCGGGCCGCAGATAGGGTACATCGATTTCCTCGACGGCGCCGGGCAGCGAATTACGGGGGCTTCCTGCTCCGCCGTGGACGGCGCTCCTTTCGCCTATATCCGCCAATGGCGCGTCGTTGACCTGGCAACCTCCGGGCCGGCGCTTAAGCAGGTGACCGTCGCGGTTTATTCCCAATCCGCTCTCGCGACCCTGGGCGGCAAGCCGGTGGCCGTGCTGACCAGCGTCGTCTCGAATCCTAATTAGCGGAGCAAGTCATGAGAGAAGAACGCAGACCGATCAAATCCCACCTGGCGGGTTTCTCAGCCCTGGAAATGCTGGTGAGCGTGGCCATCATCACTCTGCTGATGTCATCCATCGTCCCCTTCCTCGTGCAGGCGCAGAAGAAATTTCAGGGGAATTCGGTCATTTCGGAATCGAATCATGGCACCCGCGCCGCTCTCGAAATTATGACGCAGGAAATCGGCCAGGCGGGATTCAATCCCAACTTCATTCCGCACAAAACCTGCTCGGTGGCCGTGACCGCCAGCGCCGCTCCACAATGCGTGCCCATCAGCGACCTCAACATGGTCTATCCGGGCGATTGGCTGTCCGTCGATGTGGGCGGAAACAACGAATTCGTCAAGGTCATCGGGACAACCTCCACCGGTGCGTGCGTGGGGGCAAATCAGGTGCAGGCGGTTTTCCAAGTCAATCACTCGGGCACGCCTTTTCCGCTGCTCAGCTACAAGATGCCGTACCCCTCGGGGATCCTGCAGGGAACCGGCACGTCGGATGATCACACGCTGAAGTTCTTCGGCGACATCAACGCCGACGGGTCAATCCAATACGTCGTTTACAGCCTGACTGCGGCGAGTCCTGCGCAAACGGTCACCGTCAACGGTACCGAATACGCTCTGTACAATCTCAATCGCTCGATCACTCCGGTAACGTTTGTCGCGGGCGCGGTAAGCCGCCCCTCTTCGTCGCTGGTCACGAACGTCCTCTATAACACAACCCTCGGTCAGGGCGTGACCGGACAGCCGATCTTCGGATATCCGAATGTCGTGACGGTGGGAATCGTCCCGAACCAGGTGACGGTGGTAGGGACGGTCGTCATCACGCTATCGGTGCTGGAAAACCCCAAGAACATGGAGACCAACCGTGTGAGCTGGTTCACGATGTCAACGCAAGTGCGCCCCTTGAATCTCTCGGCCGCGGTGGCCGTCAGCCGCCAGGGAGGTTTCACCTACCTGCCGAGGATTCCCGCCGGGGTTCCGATGAATTGAATGCGAGGAGCGATTGTATGAAGGAGGAAGAAGTGAGGATCCAATCCAGTCAGAACCCGACGAAGGGCCTCGGGGCGTGGCGGACCTCCCCACGGGGGGTCGCGCTGATTCTCGTGATGCTTGTTCTCACGATGCTTTCACTTTTGACGGCCGCAATCGTCTTCACGGCCCGCGCCGACACGATGGCCTCCTATAACTACAAACTCACAACGCAGGCCGATTATCTCGCCAAGGCGGGCGTACAGCAGGCGCTCAACTGGTTCCGAAGCTCCCGCTATCAGGCGGTTTCGGAGAGCCAGGCCACCACCTACTACAACGTGACGGCCACGGGCTCGATCTACAACCTCTATAGCTCTTCCACTTCCCCGGTTAAATGCGTGGCGGCCTCGCCGAACTGCCCGTCGCCTAACGCGACGGTCCAATTATTCAGCATCCCCGGGACGGGAAGCTCCAATTTCCCGAACATCACGAATGCTTCCGGCGTCGCGGTAGCCCAGGCGTTCGCCAGCGATTTGGGCAGCATCCGGCTCACAGGCGACAGCCTGAATTCGGGGACGGTTTCGATCAACGCCGTTTTGCTCAGTTACCAAACTCTGAACGCAGGGAACCCGCCGGCTGTCACTCCTACTGCGGTCGAGACCTGGCTGATCACCTCTCGCGCCACTTGGACGGGTACAGCCAGCGTCACAGGAAGCGCCGCCAGCGCCGAGGAACAGGCCATCATTCAACCTTTGTATTTCCCTTCTTACGGACACGCCCTCTACGGATACTGCTCGGTCACGATGCAAGGCAGCGCGGGCGTCTGCACGGATGCTTTCAATTCTGATTTGGGACCCTATGCGGGCGGCAACCTCACGGTCGCCTCCGGCCAATGCAATTCCACAACCGCCACCAACGTCATATCCGCCGATGCCGGAGTCGGAGCCAATGGCGGCGTAACCCTGGGGAGCAACGTGGTCGTGTCGGGGAACGTGGTAATTGGACAGAATCCCACGCCAGGCTGCACGGCCTCCGGGTTTACCGGAAACACCGGTTCAGTCTTGGGCCAGGTTTTGAATGGTCCCCACATTGATCCAACTCCAGTCCCCACCTTTCCCTCCGATTTTCCTTCGGGCGCGCCTTCCTACACGTTGAGCGGAAGTGGGAGCACTTTGACGTTGCCTGCCGGTGCGCCATCGAATCCTTCCTTCGGGTATCCGGGAACGTCACCGCCATACACCACCTGGACGGGTCCTTGCATGGCCGGACTGACATGCGATGGGACCAAAGACCACCCTTATCTGATCGACAAACTCAAAATGCAGAATAACAGCAGCACCGTGACTCTCATCGGAAGCTCCAGCAGCCGCAACCCCGTTTATTACGACATCGACAATTTCCAACAGACAGGCGGAACGCTGATTGTTACGGGCTATGTGGTGCTCAACATCCGGACGACTTTCAGTATCAACGGGAGTGGAATCTCCAACGGGGTTTCTTCCGACATCGCGCCCGAATACGTGAAGATCAACTACGCCGGCACTTCCAGCGTCAGCGTAGGCGGGGGAGGCGCTATCTCCGCGCTGATCGATGCCCCCAACGCTGACGTAACGCTCGGCGGGGGAGGAAGCGACGGTTACATGGTCGGCGCCGTGAAAGCGAACAACATCACGGTGCAAGGCGGATACCCCGTTCACTACGACGTTCAGCTTAACCGCGCGGGCGGTTCGGTCGGCGTCATGGTGACGACGGGCTACAGCCGCAGCAAGTTCTGATGCCGGAATCCGAGCGGTGGGAAGAGACCTTCACGAAATTCACCCACACAACTTCTTGCGTCCGGGATCACCGTCCGGTGTGCGGATGCGGGATCTGTTTTGCCCCTGCCCCCTCGGCGGGGTGTTGGGGCCACGGGGGGATTACTACTCGCAATGTAGAGCGAAGAAGGAATCTACGGAGTGTCCAGGACGGAAACGCAGTGTCACCTTGCCGTTCGCAACAAGGGTTGCGGGCCTGGCAGCGACGCTTTCGAGAAGAGCAAAATCGATGATGGGTGAACACCTACGCGGTGAGCCGTTGTTCTATAACTTTCGTCTGGAGGATCAGATCCCCGAGGATCACTTGCTGAAGTGGCTGGACCGGCACGTGGATTTCAGCTTTGTGCGCGAACGCTTGAAGGACGCCTACAGCCAGCTGGGGTGCCCATCGATTGATCCCGAGGATCTCCTTCGCATGCTGCTGGTGGGTTATCTGTACGGGATCACCAGCGAGCGGCGGTTGGTGGAAGAGATTCGTATGCACCTGGCCTACCGCTGGTTCACGCGTCTGGGGCTCGGACAGGAAGTGCCGGATCACTCGACCTTCTCGAAGAATCGGCCCGGGCGGTTTCGGGAATCCGGCCTCTTTCTGGAAGTCTTTGAAGAGATCGTGCGGCGATGCCTCGAAGCAGGACCGGTCGAAGGCCAGCGACTGACCGTCGATGGAACGGCGGTGAGGACCGATGCCAGTCCCAGTGCCCAGAGGGGGGTGGAGCGCCAGCCGCTGACCGAGGCGGCCCAGCTTTCGCGAACCGCGCGGGAGTACCTCGCCGAAATCGCCGAGCAGAATCCGGTCGCGGATCCGGACGATCGGCCTCCGGCGCCCCAATCGGCGTCCTTCCAAACGAGCTCGTCGCAAGCCAGATTTTATGCGCTCGCGAATCAGATCGCTGATCGCCGAAAGGATCACCACAATCGCTCGCCCCAACGGGCCGCCCGTGTCCAA
>JBHGBD010000011.1:0-120789 GCA_041946825.1 Terriglobia bacterium
TGATCTGCGGCACACGGAGAGGCTCGCTACCGTTGCTTCCTTCCGGACCTGGCGGGGTTTACGAACATCCGTCGCACAGAGCCCGAAGTCTGACATGTTCGCTGACCACCCTTCGTTCTTTTGGTTGAGCAGTCGAAAAAATGGTAACACGCGGACTCGCCTTGCGTCGACCTCTTTCGCGCCGCTGGTAATTTCGCGGCTTGACGCGCCCGCTCTAATCGTCTACTGTCAGCCTGTTGGGTAGCACGAAGGCGACTCTCAAAAAAGTTTCGGGGTGGATGCGGAGAGCCAAACGACTCGTACCGGGATTTGCGTACGGGCGTGCATGTCGGATCCCCGCCCCGAGGAGGCAACAAATGCGGAACAAGACATCGTGGATTGCGCTTCTTGCTTGCTTGACGACAGTTCTCTGGCTGGGCTGCCAGTCTGGGACTGAGCAGCCGGGCGGCACGGAAGGCGGCGCGGGAACGGAAACCTCGGCGGGCGGCGCTGCTTCGAAGCCAGCCGCCGAAAGTGTGAAGGTCACGCTACCTGCGGGCACTGAAATTGCCGTTCGGCTCGGCCAAGCCATCGACTCCGGGACCGCCAAACAAGGAGCGGAGTTCGAAGGGACGCTGGCTTCGGCCCTGGTTTCCGGTGGAACCGAGGTGGCTGCGGTGGGCAGCGCCGTGACGGGCCAGGTCACTAACGCCGTCAGTTCCGGTCGGCTGAACAGGCCCGCTGAGCTCTCGCTGGTTCTGACTTCGTTGATGGCCAAGGGTGGGGAGAAGGTTGACATCACAACCAGCCCCTGGAGCATGAAGGGTGAGTCGCACAAGAAGCGCAACGTCGAGATGATCGGCGGCGGCGCGGCAGCGGGAGCCTTGATTGGCGCGCTGGCGGGCGGCAAGAAAGGCGCGGCCATCGGCGGGGCGGTCGGGGCCGGCGGCGGGACAGGCGTAGCGGCGGCGACTGGAAAGAAGGAAATCGCGCTGGCCACCGAAACAAAGCTCACCTTTAAGTTGAGTGCGCCTGCAACCGTGACGATCAGAAAGTAAAGCTGGGCCGAAGGTATTGTCGAAAGCCTTGCCGCGTGTGGCGCTCCTCTATTTCTTGGGTGACGAGGCCTTGGCCCATTCCGCGGTGAGTTCCTTGGACTTGATGTTGACCTGAAGAGTGTCTGAAGAACCGCTGGGAGGATGTGCGGCCACGGCCCGGCTCAATTCCAGCCCGGCCGCCTCGCCTCCCAGCACCACGCGCACCGTAAGCTGATCCGCATCGGCCGGAACCGTAAGGCGACGCGACAGCTCGCCTTTCCATTTCCTCAAGAAACCGCTCTGCTTGCCCGCCAGATCCGTTCGATAGAACTCTGTCGTGCCGTTCTTCAGCAGCTTCAGCGTGCCCTCTTTCAGTTCATATCTGCAGGTGAGCGTTATTTCCCGTCCCACGCCAACCGTTTTTGCTGCGGGCGGCGGAGGGGCAGGCGTCGGCGCAGGCTCGGCGGGTGTTGTTGTGGCCTCTTTCGCCGGGGTCGGACCAGACCCTGGTGCCGATGGCGGAGCCGACGCCGGTTTCGCAACGGCTCTGAGAGCCGCCGACTTGACCGCGGATTTCGTGGATGCAGTTTTTCCCGCCGTGGGAAGGGAGGTCGGCGCGGGTTGAGCGGAGCGAGGATCTGCGCTGGGCAGTGCTGGAGTGGCGGGGGGCGACGGGGAGCCCTGCGCCACGTTCTCGGTTCCTTGCGAGGCGGCCACCGGCGCGCGCGGCGCCAAGGCTGTGGGCGAACGCCGGTGGCGGATCACCCAGACTCCACCTCCGAGCAGCGCGATTACGGCGATCGCCGCGAGAATCTCCGCGACGGGACGCCGCGGCTCTTCTTTCACGACCGGAGTCGCGGGTGCCTCCACGAGCGGCTTGCCGATGGCCAGAGTACGATCGGCGGTGTGAAGCTCCGTGCGAGGGATTTTCGCTTCTGAACGCGGCGGCCGCCCGGCGCGTACGTCCTCAAGGTCATCGAGAAATTCCCGCGCCGTCGCGTAACGCTTGCCGCGATCCTTGGAGAGCAGCCGCAGGACCAGGTAGTCGTGCCCGCTGGTGAGCACGGGATTCATCTTGCTGGGCAGCGTCGGGTCTTCGTAAACGATCTTGAACATGACCGCCGCCGTGTCGCCGGGAAAAGGCTTCTCCCCGACCAGCATCAGGTAAAGGAGAATGCCCAGCGAGAATAGGTCACTGCGCGAATCGATTTCGCCGCCCGTCACCTGTTCGGGGGACATATAGGCGGGCGTCCCCATGATCGCCAGTGTCTTCGAGACTGCTTCACGAGCCGCGATTTTGGCGATGCCAAAGTCCGTGATCTTGGCCCGCCCGTCTTCGGTCAAGATGATGTTGGCAGGCTTCAGGTCGCGGTGGATGATCTGATTTCGGTGGGCGTAGTCAAGCGCCTCGGCGACCTGCCGGATGATGTCCAGGGCCTTGTCGGTCGCCATCAACGGCCCGGAGTACATGATCTTTTCCAGCGTGCGCCCCGGGATGAATTCCATCACGATGTAGCACGAGTGGGAGTCGGGATCTTCGAGAGCGTCGTGGATGGTCACGATGCCGGGATGGGAAAGGCGGCCGGCGGATCGAGCTTCGCGCATGAAGACGTCCCGCGTGCCGGGGCCTTCTTCCGTCTTTTCGTTTTCGAGGGAGAGAACCTTGATGGCCACTTGGCGGCCGATGGTGGGATCGGAGGCTTTGTAAACCACGCCGGTGGCGCCTCGGCCCAACTCTTCGATGATTTCGTACCGCCCAATGGTCTTCATGCCGGCCTGGGGGTGATCACCAGCTGAAACAGATGGCTGCCGATTTTGAAGGTCGACCCGTTCGCGAGGGGCGCGGAATGAATGGGTTTGCCGTTCACCAACGTGCCGTTCGTGCTTTCGAGATCCTGGAGGATCACGCCTTCGGCGCTGATCTCCAGCGCGCAGTGGAGCCTCGACACCATGGTGTCGTTGATGGCGGCGTCAGCGTTCGTCCGCCCGATGAGAAAGCGCGGCTTGTTGACGGGATACACGGTGCCCGCTTCCTCGCCTTCCAGAACTTTGAGGCTGAAATCGCGGTCTTGCGGGAGCAGGAGCAGGCGGCCGTCCGGCGTCGTCTGGGAGAGGACCTGCGGCACCTTCTTCCGCGTGCGGTCAATCCGCAGGGTTGCCAGCCGCGGATTGATCACCTCTTGGGGGTGTTTGCACGCGGGGCATGTCGCCGGGGCTTTCTCCCGATCGCCGAAGATGGTGTTCTCCACTTGAAAAGTGCGCCCACAATGTTGGCAGCGGACTTCCACCGGAACTTCACCGTCCTTATCCAGTTTGCACTTCGCGGCGGGATCGGATCGGCGGAGATGGGCATAGTGCCTCTCCAGCAGCGACACGCCCACCCTCTCGCGGCTCCAACCGGAAATTGAGATATACCATAAGTTGAACTTCAGTAACAGTCCCGAGACGAAAGTTTGGTCGGGAGGGCGAGGCCTGCGGCGGACGGTTTCGCGGGGAGTTCAGGCGCGGGTCGAGTCCGAAGACCGCGCGGCTTGCGCGCGGTCTTTCAGCTCGCTTAGCTCTTGCCGGGCACGACGAAGGCGCCAGGCCAAATGCCCGCCGTACAGGGCGTAAATCAGCCCCGCCAGGGCATAGGCGGTATAGAGGAATTTCAACCCTTCGGTCATTCTTCAATCCTCGCGCAAGCCGCGCACCTAACCGGACGATTCGCTCTGCGCCTCGGACTCGCGCCGGCGCGTCGTCAATTCGCGACGCACCTCGGCAAGGCGCAGGCGTTGCCGGACGAGATAAGCGAACAGACACAGACACGCTCCCCAGCTCACCAGCAGCGTAACCCACATGCGCGGGTCGAGGCCGGAACCTTCGCCGCCCGCGATGACAGGCTGCGGGTGTTGTGTCCGCCACCAGCGGATGGACATATAAACGATGGGGACGTCCACGAAGCCTACGATTCCCACCACCGCGGCCAGCACCGCCGCTCGGCCGGGATTGATCACGTAGCTGCGAAGCATCAAATACGAGACGAACAGCAGCCACAGCACAAACGTGGAGGTCAGCCGCGCGTCCCACGTCCACCAGATGCCCCAGACAGGCTTCGCCCAAAGCGGCCCGGTCACCAGCACACAAGTGCAAAAAACGAATCCGACTTCGGCTGACGAGTAAGCCAGGTCATCCGCCCAGCGCGCGCGCTTCCAGAGAAAATGGACGCTTGCCAGGAAGACGATGAAATAGGCCATGAAAGCCGTCCACGCCGAAGGCACATGCGCGTAGAAGATTCGCTGCACGGCGCCCATCGTCATCTCCTCGGGAGCGTAGTAAAAGATCATATAGAGCGCCACAAGAATCCAAACAAGCGCGATGAACAGGTGAATCGTTAGCGAGAGTTTTCGCTTCATTCGTTGCGCTCAACAGGCGTCAGTCATCTGCTATCCGCTGGCGAATATTTCTCGACGGACAAGCGGCGACCGACAGCCAGACATGGTCGACAGCCTACTCCTCCAGCACATACTCGAAGAGTAGATACGAGAGTACCAGAAAAATTACGCTGAACCCCGCCAGCAATTTGATCCAGGACCCGTAATCGCCGAAGGGTTCGCCGCGCAGCGCGCCGGTCGTGGCTTCGATCCCACCGATAAAAACGGGGACCGCCACGGGGAACTGCAGCACGGGAAGCATCACCTCGCGCATCCGCGTGTTGGCGGAAACCGCGCCGAAGACCGTGCCGACGGCGACGTAACCCAACGTCCCCAGAAATGTAATCAGTCCGAACCATCGCAGGGATGGCAAGAAGGAAAAGTTGTACCAGAGCGACACCGCGCAGACCACGACCACTTCCGCCATGAGGAGGAAGAAGAAGTTGGCGAGCATCTTGCCCAAATAAATGGCCCCTGCATCGACCGGTGCAAGGGCCAGCCCTTCCAGGCAGGCGTTTTCGCGCTCGGCGGCGAACGACCGGTTGAAGCCCAAAATGCCGGCGAAAGCGAAGGCGATCCACAGCAGGCCGGGGAGCAACCGCAGCGTCTCCTCGCGCCCGGGCTCGAACGCGAAGTTGAACAGGAATACGACGAGAATGCCGAACACGCTCATGGAGGCGAGCATCTCGCGATGGCGCCACTCAACCCGTAGATCCTTCGCGAAAATCGTCCAGATCACCCTGAGGTTATGCATTTATGCTCATGTGAAAGGAAGTAGAAAGCAAGAAGTCAGAAGCAGGGAGGGAAAGGCCGCTCAAATCACCAGGAGCCCACTCGAATCGTCATTACCGTGACCACACCACGCCGGCGCCTCCCTGTGTTCTTTTTTCTGACTTCTGACCCCTTACTTCTGACTTCTGCCTACTGCCGACCGCCCAGTGCCTACTGTATCCGCAGCGCGTCCAGAGGCGCCATTCTGAGCGGCCCATCGAATCGCAGCCGCCCCCCTTCCAGGGCTACGAGTCGTTCCGCCAATGCCGCGCCCTGCTCGAAATTGTGAGTCGAAAAAACCAGCGCCTTGCCTTGCTCCGGCAGCCTGCGGAGTAGCAACTGGAGGTTCTCCGTCGCCGTGGCGTCGAGCCCGGTGAAGGGTTCATCGAGCAGCAGAAAAGCCGGATCGTGAAGGAGCGCACGCGCCAGTGTGGCGCGCTGCTGAAGGCCGCGTGAAAGGCCGCGCACCGGCTCGTCGGCGCGCATCTCGAGCGCAAAGAGGCTGAGCGCTGAACGGATCTTCTTTTCGACCTCCTTCAGCCCGAAGAGGCGGGCCGTGAATCTCAAGTTTTCGCGTGCGGTGAGTTCGCCGTAGAGAAAAGTGGCGTGCGAGACAAAACCGATTTGCGCCTTGGCGACGGCGGGATCCCGGTGAAGGTCATGCCCGTTGAAAAGCACCTCGCCCTCACTCGGCCGGGCGATCGAGGCGAGCATCCGCAGCAAGGTCGTTTTCCCCGCGCCGTTCGGGCCGTAGAGCAGGACCGCCTCGCCGGGCCCGACGCGCAGCGAGACATCCCTCAGAGCTCCGAGGTCGCCAAAGTATTTGGATGCGTTGCGCAGTTCGAGAACGCTCTCAGCGACGGGTGGCGCGGGTGGCATAAGGTTCAAGAGGCGGAGGTGAACTTTTCTTCAGGAGTGTAACGACTTTCGCCTTCAGTTCCAAGCGCTCTTTCCAGTAACTCTTCTCCTGGACTTTTCCGGCGGCGAAGAGCTCGTCCAGATCCGCCAGGGAATTTAACAGCGCATCGACTTTCGCCTCGAGATCTCTTTGCGCGGGGCTCGCGGCTTGGCGTTCTTTCCAGCCCGGCCATTCCTTGGCTGTTCGCACTCCAAGCGCCCAGAGCAGGATCAGGAGGAAGCAGGCGAGCAGCGGCACGCCGAGTCGAGCCATGGAATTGGGGACGGTTTTGATGTCTCCTTCGTTTGCCGGCGCTTCCGAGGCGGCAACTGGCCCGGCCTCGCCTCTTACCGTCGCCGTGAGAGCGCTCCCTTTGGGCAGATTCTCCGCCAGGAGCGTTTTCTCGCCCGTCGAGGAATCGGCCCCCGCTGGCTTGAAGACACTCGAGTCCACCTCAAGATTTGGCGGCAATATCCTGAGCTCGACTTGCTCGATTGGATAATTCACACTATCTGAAAGAGTGATTCTTTCCGCGGAATAGTCGGTATCGTACCCCAGCATTATCACCGTGACGCCGGGGGGCAAGTCGTGGTTGATTAAAAACTCCCGCGGCGATTTGCCATCCTGGACGGCCTGAGGGATCGGCATATTCATCTGCCCGACGACCGCCGCCGTCGGATCGCCCGCGCCCTCGCCGAGACGAAAGAAGAACGTGCCGTCCGGATTCGCAAACGTTCGTGGCGGCTGGCTGAGGTTCTCCACGGCGAAGAGTTCCTGCACGTGTGCCTTCGTGCCCTCGGCATGGACCATGATGCGCGCCGACTTGATGCGCAACGGCGGGGCCTCACGGGTTGTGTCGTAGACGACCAAATCCGCAGGCTCGCCGCCCGTGATCCGCACGCGATAGTTCACGTCCTGGAAAACCGTTTGTACCAGGAAGAAGGGCGCGGAGCTTTCGTCGGGCGCGGCCAAGGAGAATCGCCCCAAAGTGTCGGTCTTGGCGGTTGCGACTTCCTGCATCCCGTTGCGCGGCACCATGAGCTGAACCGTTTGATTGGTTACCAGCTTTCCGGTTGTGCCGTTTGTGACCTTTCCTGTGACCGCGCTTTGCGCCCGCACTGGCGGAAAACACGCCAGTATAAAGAGAAGAACGCCCGCCCCACGAAGGGACGAAGCGACAGTCCACGAAGAAACTCTGAACGCCACTAAGGGTCGAATCATCTTCATGATCTTGCGGAGATGCTCGCTCCGCACTCGCCGCAGAACTTGACGGGCAGCGGATTCTCATAGCCGCACTTCGAGCACTTGTAACTCGGCGGGGGAGGCGCGTGCCTCCGGGCACGCCGCGCCGCGACACTTCGCTCGATAAAGGCGTCCTCTGTGCTGGTTGTTTCAAGGTCCTGGGATGTCGCCATGAGTTGCGCCGCCTCGGCCGTGTAATCGACGCGCAGCGCCTGGTAGTCTTCTGGAGAGAGCTTGCCCGCCTTGTATTCGAACTCGAGATCCTGGAGGTTTTCGTAAAGCACCAGTCGGCGGCGCTTCAAGTCAACCTGCGGGGTGACGTCGACCGGAAGCGTGCCCTCACCTGCGGCCTCCGGGGCGAGCAAAGGCGCCACCACGAAGATCAGTAGGCCGGCCGAGATGAGTAACGCGATGCCAAGTAGCATGGGTCTATCAGGACTTGGACTTTGAGGATCGGGATTCGGGCGAAGAAACAGTGACCCCTGAATCTTCCGTCCCGAGTCGCGAGGCGCGAGTCCCGAGTCCCGAATTCCTCATTTCTTTTTCCACCGCCTCCAAGAGCTTTGGGTCCACCGTCGAGGGGGAGGCACTCATGGCCGCTGCTGCGGGTTGGCGCCAGCGTCGCACAATTACGAACACGCAGACGAGCCCCAAAATCAAACCGAAGCCGGGAAGCACCCATGCCGCGAGGTTGAATCCTTCGCCGGGCGGCGCCGCCAGCACTTTGACGCCGTAACGCTCGACGAACGCTTGAAGAATCTCCGACTCGCTTTTTCCCGCGGAAATATCTTTCTTAATGGCCGCCGTCATCTCGGCCCGCATCGAGCACTCGGTCTCCGGATGCGGGCAGTGGTTCAGCGTCGCAACGCAACCGCACAGGCACATCACACGCTCGCTGACGGATTCGACGGTCGGGGGCGCGCTGTCGGCGCGCAGCGACGCCGTGGTCGCGAGCATGACGGCAAGGAGAAGAGTTGTCGCTGGCCTATAGCGCATTCTGAGTTCGCACCGCTTCTTGCTGCGCCTGGCGGATTTCCGCCATCTGGCGCTCAACGCGGCTGGGCACCATGGCCAGCAGAGTTCCGAAGAACACCACAAACCCGCCTAGCCAAACCCAGGCCACGAGTGGATTCACGAAGATCTCGACCATGGATTTCCCGCTCTCGGCGTCCTGCCCGGCGAGCACAGCGTAGAGATCCTCGGAGAGCGCCGAGCGAATCGCCACACGGCTGGTAGGCTGCTGGCTGGCCTTGAAGAACCTTCGGTCGGGTTCGAGCGTCCCCAGCGCTCTCCCGTTCTTACTCACCTCGAGCACCATGCGCTCGTATGCATAATTGGGCGTGTCGCCGGTTTCGATACTGCGGCACCGCAGGATGTAATCCTTGACACGCAATTCGTCGCCCTGCCTCATCAAACCTTTTACGTCAGTCTGAAACGCCTGCCCGGCGAACCCGACGAATAACAGCACCATGCCGAGGTGGATGACATAACCGCCGTAGCGCCGCGTGTTAAACATCGTGAGGTTGTAGATGGCCTGGAAGAAATTCTCGCCACCGGTCCGCTGCCGCGTCCGCGCGCCCTTGCAGAACTCCTGGAGGATGCATACGGCGACAAAGGCCGAAAGGAACAGGCTCATCCACGCGTAGAAATGCCGGACCCCCGCGAAAAACAGAATCACACCCGCGGCAACTGCCACGGCCACGGGCAAAGTGAAATTGCGCTTCAGGCTTTGAAATGAAGTCTTCCGCCACGCGAGCAGTGGGCCCGCGCCGGTCAGGAAGAGAAGCAGCAGCCCGATCGGCACCGCGACTTTATTGAAGTACGGCGCGCCAACCGTGACGGTGACGTTCTGCACCGCTTTCGAAATAATCGGAAAGATCGTTCCCCAAAGCACCGCGAAGACCGCGGCGAGCAGGATCCAGTTGTTGAACAGGAACCCGCTCTCGCGCGAGACCATCGAATCGAGCTTGTTTTCGCTCTTTAGAAATTCCAGGCGGAGAAAGAGCAGGGAGACCGAGAAAAAGAGGACAATCCCCAGGAAGACGGCGAATACGGGGCCGATGTTCGACTGCGCGAAAGCGTGCACGGAGGAGACGATTCCACTGCGCGTCAGAAACGTCCCGAAGATGCAAAGGAAGAACGTGACGATGACCAGGACAATGTTCCAGACTTTCAGCATCCCGCGTTTTTCCTGGATCATCACCGAGTGCAGGAACGCAGTGCCCGAAAGCCAAGGGAGCAGGGAAGCGTTCTCGACCGGATCCCAGCCCCAATAGCCGCCCCAGCCCAGCACCGAATAAGCCCAGCGCCCTCCGAGCAGAATTCCCACCCCCAGGAACATCCACGGCACCATCGTCCAGCGGCGCGTGGTGCGGATCCAGTTGTCGCCCAGTTGGCGGGTGATGAGCGCGGCCATCGCAAAGGCGAACGGCACGACAAATCCCACATACCCGAGATAGAGCATCGGGGGATGGATCACCATGGAGTGGTACTGGAGGAGCGGGTTCAAGCCGTTGCCGTCGGCGGGGGAAAAGGGCTGACTGCCCGCAGCCGTTACAACCGAAAGTTCGGTGAAAGGATTGGCGATGAAGAAAGTGATCCCGGCGAAGAACGTTCCGGTCGCCATGAGCATTGCCACAACATAGGGAATCAGTTGGCGATTCTTCCGGCGATTGAGCAACACCGCCGCGCCGCCGTAAATCGAAAGCAGCCACGTCCAGAAAAGGAGTGAGCCTTCCTGGCCCGCCCAGAGGACGGCCACTTTGTAGTAAGTGGGAAGGTCGCGGTTGGAGTGCGCGGCCACGTAGGCATTGTGGAAGTCGTCGGTCAGGATCTGACTTTCCAGCGCAATGACCGCCAGCGTGATGAGGACGAAGAACGCCAGCGCGCTGCGCTCAGCGCTGCGCACGACGCGCAGGCTGCGTAGTTTACCGCCGACGGCCCCGGCGGCGATTCCGTACACGGCGAACGCCAGCGCGGCGACCAGCCCGACGTTTCCAATCTGGTTCATTAATTCTCTCCGCCACCGCGGCACGCGTAGACACGGCGGGAGCGGCGTTTGCTATTCGATTCCTATTTTGCCCCGGTTAGTTCAGCCTGCCCTGCTGGAGGTTCTTTGGCGCCCGGGCCTGGCGGCTTGGCCTCGTACTTTGACGCGCATTTCGCCTGGATCTTATCGGCGCGAAATTCGCCGCTCGCGGTCAGTTCGCCGTCAACAATGGCCTGCGCGCGATCCGTGAAAGTGTCTGGCAAAGTGTCTGTGCCGACGTAAACGACGGGTATCGACTGCGCGTCCTGGGCCAGCCGGAAACTCACCATCCCACCACGGCGCTCGATCGTTCCCGGCGCGACAACTCCGCCCACCCGCAGGCGCTGGTGCGAGACATGGCCGCTCAAGAGTTCGCTCACGGTCACGTAATAGGTCTTCGATTGCTGGAAACCCGAGATGGCCTGCCAGGCGACCACGGCGAGGATAATGCCTATCCCGACCGCGAACTTTGCTTTTCTATTTCGCATATCTCCGGTCAAGATGCGAGCGCGCGAATCTCGGTTGTCTTCACCCCAATTCAGGACAGAACATTATTGTGCACCCCGCCGGTGAGCTTCGTCAACCGCATTAGACGGTGGCGCGGCTTGCCCCCCCCGCGGCCGCCGGCGGCACGGCAAGCCTATTTCACAAGTTATAAACATACTGTGCGAGTAAGCTTTCGGCGAAGACCTTTGGCTCTCGACGAGAAGCGGACACTTTGTCAGCTTTTGCCGCGCTGGGAGAGGGTGGAAAGGTGGAATCAAGGCCGGATTTGTGCAAAATAGGCCCTGAAATTTAGCTTTGTTTTGGCTTTGCGCTGGCCCTGTTTTTGGGACCGGCCGTGTGTTTTCAACAAGATAGAAGGTTGAGTTGCGAAAAAAACCTCGCGTGCCGATGGAGCCTCTAGTTTGAGCCTTACAGGACCCGGTTGTCTTATATAAGTTAGTAAACATTCTGTGACGGATTCCGTCATGAATCCCGCTCCCCGGTCTGGTTTCGAGGCCATCCCTGAACTCTCGGTAAAATCGTAGCCTATACTTCTAGCAAACTTTGGGGGATTTGTCAAGCCAAGAATCCGCGCTACCCGGCGCGCCCGGAATCTGCCCGCACGGTGCGGGTTGCGGCGCGGGTGTGGGGTGTTTATGATGGCGGGTTGGGATCGACGGAGGAGCATTCCCATGTCGCTCATGATGGAAGAAATTCTCGACCAGCCTCACGCGTTGCGGCGAACCTTCGAGGCGGAGCGGGAGCACGCCGAGGTGGTGAAGCAATACGCGCGCCGGCAGGGCTTTCAGGTGATCGTACTCGTAGCGCGCGGCACCTCGGACAACGCGGCAGTGTTCGGGCGGTACCTGCTCGAATTGACCACCGGACTGCCTGTCTCGTTGTGCGCCCCCAGCATTCATACCCTCTATCACGCGCGGATGCGTCTTCGCCAGGCGGTGGTGGTGGGGATCTCCCAGTCGGGAGAAGGCGCAGACATCAACATGGTGCTCCAGGCCGCGAAGCGCCGCGGTGCGTTCACGATCGGGATCACCAACGAGGCGCGCTCGACGATGGCGGGGCTGGTGGACGAAGCTTTTCTGGTGCGCGCCGGCCGGCAGCGCTCTGTCGCCGCCACCAAGACTTACACCGGACAGCTTCTGATGTTCTACCTCCTGGCGGGCGGCCTGGGGCCGCACATTTCGATGGAGAGCGTCAGCGAAATTCCCGACCGCGTCGCAGCGACGCTGAAGCTCGTGCCGGAAATCCGCGAACTCGTCGAGCGCTATCGTTATATGCGCCAGTGCGCGGTGGTGGCGCGCGGCCTGAATTACGCCAACGCCTTTGAACTGGCCCTCAAGCTCATGGAGACCTGCTATGTGGTGGCCGAGCGATTCTCGTCGGCGGATTTCCAGCACGGCCCGATCGCGCTGGTCGAACGCGACTTTCCCGTCCTGATCCTGATGCCTCCCGGAAAAGTGTTTCATGATCTCCGCAAACTCGCCGAGCGCCTGCGCAAACTGCGCGCGGAGACTCTGCTGATTTCTTCCACGGGCGCGCGTCTGCCTTCAGCGACGCGCACCATCCTCGTTCCGGGAAAAATCCCCGAGGTTTACACCCCCATTCCCTATATCGTCCCCGGACAGCTTTTTGCCGCGTTGCTGGCAGAGGTCAAAGGCATCGACCCCGACAAGCCGCGGTCGCTGCAAATTGTGACGAGGACCATTTAGAAGCAAGAAGCCAGAAGTCAGAAGCCAGAAGAAAAAGCCAGGATCGAAGCACGAAGGACGAAGGACCAGGGACAAAGAAAGACGTAGGGACAACGCGTCCTCTCATTTTCCCAGAAAACTCCTTGCCCGCCGCGCGATTTACGATTAAATTGGCTGGTTCAGCAAAACTTGTTTTTGGAGGCAATCTTATGGCGGAAATGAAAGTGGGCTTTTATGGCCATGTTCGGCAGTATCACAACCTGAAGGCGGAGATCGACCAGGCGATCCACGAGGTCCTGGAGAGCGGCACTTACGTTCTCGGCCCCAAAGTGAAAAAGTTTGAGGAAGAGCTCGCGGCGTTCTGCGGACAACACGAGGCGGTAGGCGTGAACTCGGGCACGGACGCTCTGTGGCTGGTGTTCCTCGCCATGGGTTTGGGGCCCGGTGACGAAATTATCACCACGTCCAACACCTTCTTTGCCACGGCGGAAGCGATCTGGTTGGTCGGCGCCACTCCGGTCTTCGTCGATATCAATCCGAAGACCTGCAACATGGACCCCGCGCTGATCGAAGCGGCGATTACGCCCAAAACCAAAGCGATCGTCCCCGTGCATCTTTATGGTCAGGCGGCGGAGATGCGGGAAATCGCTCGCATCGCGCGCAAGCACAATCTGAAGATCGTGGAAGACAACGCCCAGGCGCTGGGGGCGCGCGGCAACGACTTCGCGATCGGCGAACTGAGCGACGCCGTCTGCACCAGCTTCATCATTCAGAAGAACCTCGGGTGCTTCGGTGATGGTGGCGCGGTGGTGACCAACGACGCCAGCCTTGCCAACCAGATTCGCAAGCTGCGCAACCACGGCTCACTGAAGCGTTCCCATCACAGCATCGGCTACAACAGCCGGCTGGACGAAATCCACGCCGCCGTGTTGAGCGTCAAGCTGCGGCACCTGGACGAGATGAACGATTCGCGGCGCGCGCGAGCCAAGGAATTCGACGCAGGCCTGGCTGGTACTTCACTCACTCTGCCCACGGCGCTGCCCGGCTACCGGCACATCTATCACCTCTATGTGGTCGAGACCGATGCCCGCGATGCGCTGCAGGCCGACCTCCAGTCGAAGGGCATCACGGCGCTCACCCACTATCCCATCGCCATCCACCAGCAGGAAGGGTATCCGTGGAATCATGCGGCGCGCATCTCCGGGTCGCTCAAGCACACGGAGCGTTCCGCGGCGCGCGTCCTCTCGCTGCCGATGTATCCCGAGTTGACCAGTGAAGAAGTGAAGTACACGGTGGAAGCGATCAAGGCGTGGGACAAGGCTCACGCCGGTAAGGTCAGCGGCGCCGGCGCGGCATAGCCGGGGGTTGCTGAAGGATTATTCGGTTTAGCTTTCCGGTGGTGGCGGGTCGCTCAGCGGCGGCCCGCCCGTTCCCTTTATCCCTGTAGCGGCGGGCGGAACTTGTCCCGATGTTCTTGATCGGGAGCCCGCCACGCCGTCCCGCTCAGAGCGGAAGCGGCGCTACACTTGGAGTCATCATCGATGAGCCCCGAAAAGAATTACACCGTTGTGGTAGTGGGTTGCGGCAAGCGCGGCGTGCATCACGCCCAGGAGTTTTTCAAGAACCCGAAGTTCCAGCTCGTCGGGCTATGCGATATCGACGCGGCGCGCGTGGAGGCGGCGGCCAAGCAGTTCGGCAATCCCGAGACCGCACTTGACGCGGCGCCTCTGGTCAAGAAACTGCGCCCGGATGTTTTCTGCTTTTGTACGCTGCCGAATCTGCGCCTGCCGATGATTCGCCTGGGCGTTGAAAACGGCGCAAAGCTCATCGCCTATGAGAAGCCCATCGCGACGTCCACAAACGAGGCCCTGGAAGTCATGAAGCTCCTGCGCGACGCGGGCGTCAAAAGCGTGGTCAGCCATCAGCACCGCTACGGCGAGCATTACAAAAAGGTGAAGGAGATCATCGCGAGCGGCGCCATCGGGCGCGTACACACGGTTTACGGCACGGCGACGGGATGGATGCTGCACATGATCACTCATCTGATCGAGTACACGCGCTGGTTCAACGATTACGCCGAAGCGGAATGGGTGATGGGCCAGGCGTCAGGAAAAGGGAAATTTTCCGACAACCATCCTTCCCCGGACTATATCGCCGGCTTCATTCAATACGCGAACGGCGTGCGCGGCATCATCGAGACCGGGGACGGCGCGCCCGACGTTCCCGAAGTCGAAGCGTGGTGGCGCAAGTGCCGCATCGGCGCGCAGGGCACCGAGGGCTTTGCGGAAGTCTTGACGGGCGGCGGATGGCGTGCCGTGACGCGCGATTCCGATGGCATGATTTCCGGGCCGGGAAACATGGACTACGCGCACGATATGCCGTTCTATGTCCAGGAAATCGCCGACTGGCTCGACGATCCGGCAAAGGTCCACTCTTTGAACGGCGAGCAGGCGTATAAAGGCTTCGAGATTATGATGGCGCTTTGCCGGTCGGCCGTGCAGCGCGGCCGAGTCAAGCTGCCCCTCGGTCCGGGCGAGCCGGAGCTTGAAGCGCTGCAGCGCGCGTTGCCAGACTGATCTGCGGCGTTGGTCTGTGTTACTCGAGCATTGAACTATAAGCGGGAAGATGCCCGACCGCGGTTGGCGCATCGCCGCGCGACTTTCTTCCCACCCGCGGAGAGTCCCCCATGCGCACCCTTCATCGCTCAGGTCCCCTGCTTCTTGTCGCATTGATGGCAGTGTTCCTCGCGGACGCTGTGCCGAGCACTCCTCAAGCCGCCGCGCCTGCCGAGCCGCCAGATTTCTTCCCCGTTGCGGTTTGGTACGGCGGCGGCAAAGCGCGCGCGCCGATGCTCGAGCGCGTGGATGCGACAAGCGCCGAGCGCTGGGGCCGCGACCTTGATTCAATCAAGAGCGTCGGGTTTAACACCATCAAGTGCTGGGTGGATTGGGCGACCGCCGAGCCGAGACCGGAGGAATACCGATTCGAAAACCTCGAGCTGCTGCTGAAGTTGGCTGAGGCGCGCGGGCTGCGCGTGGTCGTGCAGCTTTATCTCGATTCCGCGCCGGACTGGGTGGGCGAACGTTACCCCGACGCGCAATTCGTGGATCGCTCAGGCGCCGTCATCAAATCGCAGGCTTCGCCGGGATTTTGCATTGATCATTCCGGCGTGCGTGGTGAAATCGTCAAATTTCTTCACGCGCTTTCGGAGCGCGCGAATCGCTCGCCGGCGCTCTACGGCTGGGATGTTTGGAGCGAACCCCACGTTATAAACTGGGCGGAATTTCCCTACCTTTCGAATCCCGAATTCTGCTTCTGCCCGAGTTCTCAGGCTCGGTTCCGCGAATGGCTGAAGGCCAAATACGGAACACTCGACGCGCTGAACGCCGCCTGGTATCGCGGCTTCGAGCGCTGGGAGCAGGTTGAGCCGCCACGCGGCTCGACGATTCTTTCCTACACGGACTATCTCGATTGGCGGACGTTTATTCAGGACAAGCTGGCAGGCGATTTGAAAACCCGCGTCGACTCCGTCCGCAGTGCCGACCTGACGCATCCCATCACCAGCCATGCCGCCGTGCCGGGCTTGTTTACTTCACCTGCCGACGGTTACGGCGATCCGGACGACTGGAAGATGGCGGCGACCGCCGACTACTTCGGCACCTCAATCTACCCCAAGCATGCCGCCTCGACGCGCCCGTGGCCTTACACGATGATCGCCGCGGCGCTCGACTTCACGCGCTCTTCAGGGCGCAGCTATGGCAAGGGTTTTTGGATTGGGGAACTGCAGGCCGGGCAGGGCGTTACGGGAATGCGCATCGCCGACGCCGTGGTTCCGCATGACCTGGAATTCTGGCTGTGGAAAGTGCTTTCGCACGGCGCGCGCCAGATTTCCATTTACGCCTGGTACCCGATGAGTTCGGGGTATGAGTCGAACGGCTACGGACTGATCAATCTTGACGGTACGCTGACCGAGCGCGCGCGGGCTGCGGGGCGCGTGGCGCAGATTATCGCGCACAACGCGGTCGAGATCCGCCAGTGCGCACCCGCTCCAGCGGAAGTGGCGATTCTCTATAACCGTCTCTCTTCGATGGTGGGCGGCGCGCAATCGTCACTCTCGAAACTCGGCAACGCGGAACGCGACTCGCTGATGGGACTGCACCGGGCCTTTTTCGAGGAACAGATTCCCGTCGATTTTGTTCATCAGGACGATGTCGTTCAGAACCGGCTTGCCCGATACAAAGTCGTTTTTCTGCCGTTTCCCGTGATGCTTTCGAAAAACGTCGGCGAGGGTGTGGCTCGGTACATCGAAAATGGCGGCACCGTGGTTGCAGAAGCGCGCCTGGCATGGAACGACGAGCGCGGCTTCTCCAGCGACCGCGTTCCGGGATTTGGGCTGGATGAAGTTTTTGGAGCGAAGGAGAAACTCATCCGACCGGTTGAGAAAGCGAGGATCCTTGCCGCGGCGGGCACAAACCTTCCCGGCTGGGCGGCGGGCGAAGCCGCTCTCGCCGAAGCCTTCGAGGAAGACCTCGATCCCGGGGCAAAGGCGCGAGTCCTTGCGAAATTTTCGAACGGCGAGCCGGCGATCGTGGAAAACCATTACGGAAAGGGGCGCGCGATTCTCGTGGGTTCCTTCCCGGCGATGTCGTACCAACGCGAACACGATCCTTCGACGAAACGCCTGCTTCTGGCGCTGGCACGCTCAGCGGGAATCGCGCCGGAGGTACGCGTTTCGGGCGCCGGCACGTCCGAGATGGAAGTGCGACGCCTGACGAGCGATCGCGTCCAAATCCTCTTCGCGTTCAACCACGCGAAGGCGCCGGCGGAAGCCTCCATTTCGATCCGCCTCCCGTGGCCCCACGCGAAGGGTTCTGATCTCGAAACCGGTCGGGCAATCTCGATCAGAGATTCGCGCGGCGAGGCGGCTGTGCAGAAGCGACTTGCGCCGGGTGAGATCTGGGTGGTGAAGCTGACGCCGGGTTGATCCGGTTATTGTGCGACCGGCGAGTCGCTCGCCGTGGCGGGACCGGTTACGTTTCCGCGGATGACAAAGGTCTGGTCGGAAAAGTAGTACGCGGTGCCGGTCATTCCCACTTGGGTTGGGGCACCATTCAGCGTATAGCCCTGATACTTGCCACCGCCGTCTAGAAGTGCGGGCGAATAGGTGAAGGTGTAGCCGCTCTTAATGCCGCTGGCGAGGACGCTATCAATCAGCCCTGCGCCATTCGCGTCGGCGGGAGATCCGGCCGCTGGCGGTCCCAGCCGAAGGAGTGTCGACGTGTACCCGATACCGAAGCTCGAGTAGTAAGTCACCTCAGCGGTGTTGATGATGCGCATGCTGCCAATCGCCGACGCCTGGTTGGCGGCGATCCGGCTTCGCAGCAAATTGGGAATCGCAATGGCTGCGATGATGAGAATGATTGCTACCACGATCAAAAGCTCAATCAACGAGAATCCGCGAGCGTCTTGACGCATAGGGTGCAATCCTCCAAGCGCGGTTGGTAACAAATCAATTTTGCTCAAATCATCTTGCCAATTGAGAGGGCTGTGCACGTGCAGTGCCATCATCTCGGGATTTGCGCGGGCTCAACTCAATTGGAAACGAAGAACTTTCCAAGATATTTCGTTCGAATACTAACATAGCGCGACAAAGTGTGAAACAGAAAGAGACACAATTTGTCAGTGGCATTAACCATCTAGTTAGTCAGCAGATAAGAGCGCGAGACTCCAGACGCCGGACGGTGTTTCGGAAGAGGCTAGAACACCTGGGCTCCCTGAGCCTTCTCATGGGCAGTTTCTGGGACGGTCGATCGAAATTAGAGATTCTGGCACGGACTATTCTGCTTGCCTCGACTCTCGGGGCCGGGGCTATACGTACGGCCGGGCAATGGGCGCCGGGAGTGGTTCTCGGCCATGTGTCGGGATCTCGAGGTGAGCCGCTTGCCGATATCTCTTTGGAGCTTTCGCCGCTCAGTCCGAAGCAGATCTCTACTCTCCGAACCACAACCGACGCAAAGGGCGGATTCCGATTCTTGGGTGTTCCTGCCGGAAGGTACACGCTAGACGCGAGGACTTCGAGCGGACCGGCAAGCATAAAGCAAACTCTTGATATTCACGGAGGAGAAACGCTGGAATTAGATCTCAGGCTTCCCGCGACTTCCGCCGGTCCACGACCACCGGCTGTGGAGTTGAATGTCGCTGATCGCGACGTTTCGTGGGGAACGACACTTGGAGCATTTTCTCTGAACAGACTGCCGAACTCGCGTAACGCCTGGTCGCTTCTCGAAAGCCAGGAGGCGTCTACCGTGACCGATCGTCTCGATGTGGGTGGCCTGCGGACCGGCGAGCCGGCGCTGTTCGGAGCGCTGGGGGCTTCCTGGACCGAGAATCGATATGAGCTCAATGGCTTCGAAGTGACCGACCCCTATCAGCCTGGGCGCCCGCTTACCGATCCTGATCTCGACGCGCTCGCGGAATTGCAGAGTGTTACCGGGGCAAAGACCGCGCTTTCCGCCGGGGCTGGCGTCAATCTGGTTTTCGGAGCTCCTGTGCCGACGGGCGCATTCCACGGGGCGGCGCGAACCTTTTTCTCCGGGCATGCCCTGCAGAGTGACAATCTGGATGCGCGCCTCGCCCGGTTTAACTTCCCCGGCCCGGAAAGATTCAAGAACTTCGTGGACGTGAGCGCCGAACTGGGCGGGAAGCTTCCTGATCCAGCCGCGGCGTGGCCTTTCTTTGTGGCACTCTCAACCCAACGACTTTCGAAGACGATCGGCGGATTTACAGAACCTATCGATGCGCACGTCGATCGCGCGTTGGCGGAACTTGCCCCGCTCTCGCGTGGCCGCCAGCGGCTGGATCTGATGTACTCCGGCCAGCACATCTTCGACTCGCACGAAAGCGCCGATCCACGCGCCGCTCCGAGCGCCACGACGCTCGGGAGTCACAACTTTCACCAATTCCAAACACGCTGGAGCCGCGCCATTCGTTCCAATTTGTGGGTCGGTGGAGGCTTTGGCCTCGCGCACGCCATAATCTCGTCGGGGATAC
Source organism: Terriglobia bacterium (assembly GCA_041946825.1). GTDB lineage: Bacteria > Acidobacteriota > Terriglobia > UBA7540 > UBA7540 > CAZTHM01. The sequence continues at coordinate 19,611 of JBHGBD010000011.1, forward strand.
AGAGGGGGCTGTTTGAACTGAGCACCATTGACCTTCCAACGGCCACGATGACCGGCCCGGCGGCAGTATCGCAAGCGGGAAATCGGACTCGCTTCGAGGCGAACGCGCTCGTCCAGACGGTCCGTGCTAACCACAGCTTGACCTTGGGAGCTGATTGGCAGCGGAGCTCCATCTCCAATCGTTGGGATTCGCTGCGAGGGATGGAACAGATCCTCGTGAATGGCACAGGCACCGAGGTAACATTGTGGAACACGCCTGCCGCCGCACGTTCGCACGTTCAGAATATTTCCGCGCTGGTACACGATGCTTGGAGCCCGGCTCGCTGGCTAAGGCTTCCTCTCGGGTTGCGGCTTGATTCGTCCTCGGGCAGAGCAGCAGGCGTGACGCCGGGGATTCGCTGGACGTCTTTGCAGCCGCGTGCGGGCTTAGTTTTGCCTCTCACTCGCCGTGGCCCCGTGCTGCGCGCCAGCTGGTCACGCTATGCCCACTCACTACAGGGGCGCTATCTTGATTTCGGAAATCCGGCAGCAATCGGTGGACAAGTCTTTTCATGGCAGGATTCGAACGCTGACCGGGTGGCCCAACCGGGCGAACTTTCAACGCGCCTGCGGGTTTTTGGCGGGCCGTATTCCGCGCTGGATCGGGACCTTGCCCGGCCCTTCACCGACGAAGTGAGCGTGGGTCTGGATCGCGACCTCGCCGCTGGCTTTCACATCGGCGTACGCTTCTTCCGCCGCGACTCGCATCGCCTGATAGCCCTCTCCAACGTGGGAGTCCCAATTGCAGACTACGTTGCGGTGGATTATCCCGATCCAGGAAATGACGGGATTCCGGGTAACGCTGACGACCAGGCTTTGAGACTCTATAATCGCAATCCCTCTGCTCTCGGTCAGGATTTTCTGCTGCTGACTAATCCGCCCGGCCATCACGCCAGCTTTAAGGGATTTGAAATCCGCTTGAACAAGCCGCTTGCGCGTCTGTGGTCGTTTGCGGCCAGCTTTACGGCCATGCGCACGCTGGCCGCCACCAGTCCGGGGAATTCTGTGCTCGAAAATGACTGGGGTTTTGTCGGCGACCTGGGCGTCGATCCCAACACTTACGTCTACGCTTCCAGCCGGACTTACTTCGATCGCGCCTTTATCGGCAAAGCGACGAGCTTTTATCTTGCCCCGGGAAAGGTGCAGCTCGCGGCCGTCGTGAAGTATTACGACGGCCTGCCGTTCGGACGGACGCTTTTCGTCGAGGGATTCAACCAGGGGCCATTTTTTGTGCGTGCGACTCCTCGCGCGCATCCGGGAGGCTTTCAAACCCAGTTCAACCTGACAACGGATATTCGGCTCGGCCGCGAGTTCGCCCTGAGGCGGGGAAGTCTTTCAGGTTATCTCGATGTATTTAATATCCAGAATCTGAATAAGAATACGCGGGAAGCGGACTTGACCGGCCCGGCCTTTGAAAGTCGTGTGCCGATGGCAATCCAGGCGCCCCGCGCGGCGCGCCTCGGCCTCGAGTGGAGATTCTGAGCGTCCAGGTGGCCCCGGTACATTCACGCGGGGATCTCAACCTCCGCCCCCCGCCGTTCCGCCGAAAGGTAGGCGCTGTAGAGGACGGCGATCGTATCGCGGCCCAGTTCGGCCCCGCAGAGAGGTTCGCGGTTACCTACGATGCTTTCCATGAAATCCTGAAACTCCTGCGGATATCCGTGTTGCCAGTCTTCGTCGGGCGCAGGATGGCTCCAACCCTGCTTCGTGCCGATCTTCTCGGTCACGTAGACATCCTTCAGGAATTCTTCCTTTGGGTTGTAGGTTTCGAGCGCATCGATGGGATTCAAGTTGCAACGCGTCCGGTGATTATTGGCAAAAACCTCCAGCCAGTTATGCACGCCGCCCATCACGAGTTCGCAGGAAAAGATGTCCGCCACGGTGCCGTCGTCGAAGGTGATATGCATCTGGCCGTAATCTTCGATGTCGTCGTAAGTGGTGCGGAGAAAGCCGAGGTCGCGGAAATTCTTCATACGCGTGATCTCGTGCGTGCGCGCGGAGATGGTTGCGGGGCGGACCGGCTTCTTGTCTCGTATTTCGCCCTCGGCGCGCTTCAGATACAGCGCTGCCGTCAGGGGATGGCATCCTTTGCCGACCAACGATCCGCCGCCGGAGAACTTCCAGATGCCATAGTAGGGTGAATGTGAACCGCTGTGGGATTCGTCGCCGATGATCCACAGGACCTGCCCCCCGCTTTTCGTCAGGATTTCGCGTTCTTTGGCGATGGCGGGCGCGTAGACCCAGTTTTCCGCGTAGCAAATTTTCTTCGCCGACTTTCGAGCCGCGTCCAGAATACGGTCGCAACTCGCCATAGCCTCGCGCAGCATGATTTCTTTGCTGAAGGCGTTGCCTCGGAAGTCGTCCGTTACGGGCCCGTAATAGCCCGTGAAAGGCTTTTCGATAATAACGTGCTTGCCGCGGGCCAGAGCCGAAACCGCCAGAGGCTCGTGCGTGGAGCCCGGGGTGCAGAGATCGATGACCTCGCAGGCGTTGCACAGCTCCTCGAAAGTGGAGAAAGGCTTGATGCCTCGCTCTCGCGCGAAGGCCGCGGCGGACTCGGCGGATTTCGATGTCACTCCGACCACCTCAACCGGCACTCCGTAGACGCGCCGGAAACCTTCATAGTGAAACCGCGCGGCAAACTTCGCTCCGACAATACCCACCCGAATGGAATTCGCCATGTTCCGCTCCTTCGATGCATCCGGCGCGCTGGACAGGTTCGACTTGACCGCTGCCTGGAAGCGGGCGATTCTATCACTATTGATGCAAGCGTGTGACTTGCCCAGTATGCCGCGCTACTTGTTGTGTGCCAGCCTCTGCCTGATTGCTTCCGGCCGGAATCCCGTGTTGGCCGCCAATACGCTTCGGGAGGCCCTGCGGGGAAACAACATTCCAGTGGCAGGTCGACCGGCAGCTGACCTCGATAGGAAAATTACGAGTTATGCGACCTATGATGCGATCGATGAATTTGTCATCGCCTATTACCCGGACGATGGGTCAGGACTGCTTGGCGAAACTCTCTACGTGGACCTCTACCGGAAACCTCAATCAGGCTGGATCACTCGGCGATTCGAGCGGAACTCCGAGGACGGAGACCGTCCGACGCTTTTCGGCGGGTCTGTCATCGGAATCGCAAAAGCTGGGGATTATTTCCTGATCAACACCCACGTAAATCCCTCGGCGAGCCAGACTCTGGTGTTGGGCAGGGACTTGGAATATCACGACACTTTCTTCGGCTGGGCAGTATCGATTTTTCCCGACGGCCTGGTGGTTTATCAGCACAGCGAAGTTCACTTCGCACCGACGCACTATGTTGAAATGTCGGTTTACGACGCGCGAACTAAGAAACACCGGCAGATCTACCCCAAGAAGCCATACGGGCCTGTACGCCAACGGCACGTGGGGCAGGTGCGTGCCGCCTACCAGAAGCGGGGCGAGGAATGGTTCAAGAAAAACAACCACCACATGAACCCAGAACTTTTCGACAATTTCCTGCAAGGCGACGTGGCTGCCGATGGCGCGGTCCATTCGCTCGCCTTTGTGATTGCCTTCGACAATACGGATACATGGGATTATGCTGAGAAGTTGAAGTTGCTGAATTTTGGAGCGTTGATTCACAGCATGGAGGAATTTCGCACCCTGGCCCCTGTCCCGGAAGGCATTTTCGGCGTTTTCGGGCAAGGGTTGGAGAGTCTGGCACGCGAGAAACAGCAGGACGTATTTCTCGGCCTGTTTAAGACAGACAGCGAGACGCAGGAGATGATTCGCCGGGCCCTGGCAAGCGCGGTGCAGCCCACAAACAACTGGCGGGCGCGACTGCTGAACCTCGACGCGCGTTGGGGTCGGCCGGAGGTCTGGAAGAAGGTTGAGGCGACCCTCGCTACGCCGCCGGAGACAACCGAAGTGATCTGTATTTTCCGCCATCTCGACCAGGAACAGAAATGGGCATACCGCGAATGGCTTTTGTCGGATTTCCAGAAAAAGTTCGGTGATCAGCCGCTGCCGGAATATTTGGAACTCGAGAAGCTCAATAAGATCTTTGCTGATTAGCCTCACCGTTTTTCTTTGGAAGGAGATGAAGAATGGAACGCTTAACACGACGCAATTTTCTTAAACAGTCCACTGGCGCTGTGGCGGGCGTCGCGGCATTGGAATCGCTCGCAAGGGCTCGCGGGGCAGCGACCGCGCCGGCCTTGCAATTCCCGACGGCTGCGCGGGACCGGCTGGCGGTCGCCTCCTGGCCGTTTCGGATGTTTATCGAAGCCCCGGGTAACAAATGGGCGCGCGATCCCAAACTGCCGGGCATGGACCTGAAAGACTTCGGGGCGATGGTGGTTCAGAAGTTTGGGTTGCACAATATCGAGCCGCTGAGCTTTCATTTCCGCTCGACCGACGCCGCCTACCTTGCCGAGTTTCGCGCGGCGACGGAAAAGGCAGGCGCGCACGTTGTCAACCTGCCCGTAGATTCTCCTGCCAGCCTTTACGACCCCGACCCGGGGAAACGAAAGAAGGCTGTGGAGGTAACCAAGGAATGGCTCGGAATCGCCGCCAGTGTCGGCTCGCCCAGCATTCGACGGAATCTTTCCGGGCCGAAGGACGTCAAACCCGACCTGGGCCGGACAGTCGAAAGCCTGAAGGAAGTGGCCGACTTCGGCGCAGAGAAGAAGGTAATCACCAATCTCGAAAACGACAATAACTTCACGGAGGATCCGTTCTTCCTGGTGGAAGTGATCGAGAAGGTCGGGAATCCTTTTCTCCGCGCGCTGCCCGATTTCTGCAACTCGCGGCTCACGCATGACTACCAGTTCAACGACCGGGCCCTCGCGGCCATGTTCAAGCAAGCCTACAACATCGCCCACGTCAAGGACTCCGAGTCTGCCGGGCAGGGACGATTCGTGAGGGTGGACGTCGCTTGCTGCTTCGACATCGCCAAAGCCGCCGGCTACCGTGGCTACTTCTCAATGGAGTGGGAAGGCGATGGGGAGCCGTATGCGGGCACGCAGAAGCTGATCGATCTGAGCCTGAAATCATTGGTGTGACGAAGAAATGTGATTCCTTATGTTTTGATGTGGATGATGCAGACGAGTGTGCCGGGCAGGAGTATGATAAAAGGCGGGATTCGATGTCCCGCGACGAGAAATACGCCGCGGATTTGGCCTGCGGGAGGAAGAAGGATCTATGGCAGAAGAACGGCTGAAGCTTGCCGTCTTTATTGATTTTGACAATATTCAGATTGGCGTTAAGGATACGCTGAGCAAGGAATTCGATGTCTCGCTGGTGCTGGAAGCCCTGAAAGAACGCGGCGAGGTCGTGACGAAAGTTGCCTACGGTGACTGGCCGCGCGCCGGGGAGCAGAGCCGCCAGATGACCCAGCACGCCGTGCAGATGGTGCAGCGCAACGTGACGCCGCGCGGCGACAAGAACGGCGCCGACATCAACCTGGCGCTCGACGCGCTGGAGATGGCTTTCAACCGGCCGCACATCAACGCCTTCGCCATCGTGGGCGGTGACAGCGACTTCATCGCCCTGGTTGAAAAGTTGAAGCAATACGACAAGCGCGTGTTCGTAGTGGGCGGGCGCGCATTCACCAGCAACATTCTGCAACGAAACTGCCACGAGTTCATTACTTACGAAAATCTGCTGAAGGGCCAGGAGAGTTCGCGTGCACCGCGCTCGGCGCGCACGCACAGCCGCCCCAGCGCCGACAGCCGCCCACTCTCTGCGGCGCTCGAGAATGTGCAACGCGCCCTCAAGATTCTGGCGGAGCGCGAAGTCTCACCGCAGGTTGGGCTCCTCAAGAGCACGCTCCTGCAACTCGACCCGACCTTTAGTGAACGCGACTACGGAGTGGGATCGTTCCTGGAGTTTATGCAGAAGATGGAGCGTGCGAGGTATGTCCATTTGCGCCGCACGGAGCGAGGATTCCTCGTGGAACCTGGCAACGGCGACGTCGAGGCTGCTGTGCCATCCGCTCCCGCCTCGCCTGAAGTGGCAGAGGAGTCTGCGGCGCCGCCGGCGCAAGAACCGGTAGCCGCGAGCACCCCGGAGAGCATTGCCAGCGCCAGCGCGGCGCTCGAACACCTGAAGCACGCGTTGGCCGAAGCTGCCGCCAAGGCGCCGGGCAAACCACTTTATCTTCGCCAGATCAGCCAGATGCTTCGCGCGGCGGGGCAGGACTACGATTCGCGCCGGCACGGTTTTCGCGGCATCCTCGACCTCCTCCATCAGGCGCAGCGCGAAGGATGGCTGCGATTGCACCGTGACCGCAAGGGGGTTTGGCGGATCTTTTCCGCCACGGGAGCGCCAACACCCGGCCAGGAGCCCACGCCCGCGGCGGAAACCGTTGCTTCCGTCGAACCGCCGGCAGTGGAATTCGATTCGGGAGAGGCGGAACCCGATGTGGCCTGGGACACACCGGGTCCGGCCGAGGAAATCCCGGTGGAAGAATTGTTGCCGACGCCATCCCCGACACCTCTGGTTGTCGAGGAAGCAGCACCCGCCGAGGGGCCGTCGCCCGGCCGCAAGGTTCGCAAATCCCGCGCCGCGAAGGTCACAAAAACAAGCGCGCGAAAGTCTTTGTCACGACGCAAGGCCAAAGAGCCAGTGACGAGTGACGAGTGACAAGTGGGAAGCAACGCCCTACGCTGAGCGCTCGCCCTCAGTGGGGAGATGGACTTTGATTTGATCGGGGGCGGGTGAGGAGTGCAACTCACGCGATTACTTCTGCCCCTCACCAACAGCCGCCATATACTCCCGGAGCGTTTTGAATTCGTACCCTTCTTGTCTTAGTTTGGGGATCAGATCAGACAGCACACCCACGGAAATCGGGAGTTCGTGGAATACCAGGATGTGAGTGTAAATCCCCTTCCGCTCCCTTTGCTCGATCCGTTGCATAACGTAATCGTGCTCGGTTATTGCTGCGGCACCGGCTGACTTTTGGAGCGTGTAGATGTAATCCTGCGAATCAACATCCTCGAGCGCCGGCGCCTGCATGACGTCTCCCTTGGATTTGGTCATGAGGCGATAGCCGCGCGCTTCGATCTTCTTGCGCAACGACTCCCAGATGTCCCAATCCGGCGGCCGCACGTATCGCGGCCGCACACCGGTGACCGATTGAATGATGCGCGAGGCGCGGTCAATGTCATTCAAAACCCATTCTTCCCCGTAGCGCTTGGTGGTTTTCGAAAACGCGCCGTGGCCGTACGTGTGGTTCTCGATTTCGTGACCGCGACGGTGCTCCTCTTCGGCCGCTTGGCGGCAATTGATGCCAACGTCAATTTGGCGGCAGAACTTGTCCGCAGTATCTGCGAGGCGAAATCCCATCACGAAGAACGTCGCTTTTACCCCTTCTCGGTCCAGTAAATCGAGCAGGCTCGGCACCGTGGTGCCGTTCGGCAGCTTCGCTCCTTTCAGCACATACGGCTTTGGGCCGTCGTCGAAAGTCAACGCGATTAGTCTTCCGGGCACCACGGCGGACGAGGAAGGTGCCTGCCTACTGCTGGGCGAACGCTCTGCTGCCCAGGCGCTGGCAAGAAATAACGCAAGGCCGAGCCGTGCGACCTGGCACGGATGGCAGGGCAATCTCATCCCCACCATTTTACGTTGAGATGTACATACGCGTGAATGCTGACTTGACTTGGGAATTTGAATTCGGAGGTCTCAGGCGGCGCAAACAGGCAACCACGCCTTGACGACGCGGCGGGCGCGTGCGGTGGCTTCGTCCACGAGCGCGGCGACGGCGGGGGTCATCTCGTAAGAAAAAGTAGTCGGGTCGGAGACTGGGATGGCCAGGATGTGCACCTCGCAAGGGAAGCTGAGGCCAAGCTTGCGCATGACCTCACGAATTTCCCCCAGGCCGACGAAGTGGGGAGAAGTGCTCTCGGCTTCGCCGACCTCGTCCAGGTTGCACTCCTGAATCTCCGACCCGACAAACTCGCGAGGCACGTAACTGTCGATTACCAGGACCTTCTCGCGGTCGATCAGCTCGTCGAGGAGTGAGAGGCCAAAACTTGACGTAGATCGCACCTCCACTTCTTCGGGGAGCTTTCCTCGGAGCTCCTCCGCGACGTGGATCCCAACCGCGTCATCTTTCAGCATCTCGTTGCCGAGCCCGAGGATGAGGATGGGCGCTGGCTCAAAATCCGTTTCGCTGCCGTTTGCAGAGTCCCAACCGATAGTTGAAGGTCGAATCGTCTTGCTTTCGACCTTCGACTTTTGACTCTTCGACTTCTGTTTCACCGCCGGATCTCCCGGATCAAGTTCCCCGCCGAGTCGCGAATCTCGACCACAAGCGCCATCGACCCGGGCAGCGAGTGCGTCCCGCAGCCGTGGCAGGGGTCATAGGCGCGGAAGGCCATCTCGACCATGTTGAGCGCGCCCTCGTCATTGGCGGTGGCGGAGTTGATAAGCGCTTTTGCCACCTTGTCGACAGAGAGCGCCATGCGAGCCGAGTTGTTCTGAGTGGCGACAATCAGGTTGGCTTTGGTGATCAGGCCCGCCTCGTCTGTTTCGTAGTGGTGGAAGAGCGTACCGCGCGGCGCCTCGACCACGCCCATGCCGACCGTGGGGATCTCGGTCGGGAGTGTGCGCACTTTGGGATCTGTGATTTCCGGGTCAGTCGCCAGCTCGAGGAACCGCTCGGCGGCAAAAATCATTTCGATAACTCGTGCCCAATGGTTGGCGAGGGTGTGATGGACGGGCTTTCCGCCCAGAGTCGCGTAAAGCTGTTCGTAGGCCTCGTTCGCGCGACGGGTTGCCATGCCGTCGGCGGCATTCAATCGAGCCAGCGGTGCCACACTGTAAACGCCTGAGTCTGTGCCATCCACAAAGCCCTTCCAGCCGACTTTCTTCAAGTACGGGAACTTGATGTAGCTCCACGGCTCGACGTGTTCGGCGACCGCGTCGAGATACTCACGCGCCGTAAAGACGCCGAACTCCTTGCCTTGGGGGTCAACCACCCGGACGTGTCCATCATAGAAGTTGACGTAGTTCTTCTCGTCCACCAGACCCATGTAGTAGGTCTTGTGGGTGTACATGTCAGAAGTAATCGCGTCGACGTATTCCTGGTTTTTGAGGACGACGTCCGTAAACACTTGCAGGGTGAAGAGGGCAAAATCCACGCCGCGCTTCGCCGCCTCGACGAACTTCGGCTGATCGGCGGGAGCCATGGGCTTCGAGACGCCGCCCGGAAGGCCGAACACGGGGTGAATAACTTTGCCGCCCAGGAGCGTGATCAGATCGCGCAATTCCTTACGCATGCCGATGACGCGTTTGCCGACTTCCACGCCGACCTTACCAATCACGCCCAGCACGTTGCGTTCGGCCTTGGGAGCCTTTGGCCCAACCACGAAGTCCGGCCCGCCCAGGAAATAGAAATGCAGCGCGTGATCCTCCAGCGTGAAGATACTGTAGATCATCTCACGCAGCTTCTTGGCGACGGGCGGCGGGTCGACCTTGTAGAGATCGTCGAGCGCTTTGGTCGCCGCCATGTGGTGCGCGGTGGGGCAGACGCCGCAGATGCGCGAAGTGATTTGAGGCATCTCCTCGGCTGGGCGGCCGACCACAAACTGCTCGAAGCCACGCAGTTCCGGCACCATGAAGTAGGCCCGACTGACCTTCCCGCTGTCGTCGAGGAAGATCTCGATCTTTCCGTGGCCTTCCAACCGGGTGATGGGATCAATCGTGATTCTTTGCGCCATGTCACACCTCTACGCCGCTTTGCGTTTTCCAGTCAAAAGCGAAGCTGGCACGCTGTAGCGATAGAACGTCCCGGCGGGATCCGGGACGGCCTCGAAAACTTTGTTGACCACTTTTTCGTCGGTGGAATCCACAATCGACGCAATGGCTGAAAGCGCCTTGCCACCGTAGTCGCAGACTCGGTCGAGCGGTCCAAAGCAGCCCGAGCAGGGCATTCCGCCTTTTATGCACAGCGCCTCGCATCCACCGCGCGTGACCGGCCCGAGACAGAGCACTCCCTGCGCGAGCAGGCATTTGTCGCGTTCAACAATGACTTGGTGCGGCCGCTTCAGTTCCGCTACCAGCAGCTTCTCGGGCTTGGTGGAATTCAATTCACACTCGTAACAGAGCGCGCGATCGCCCGCGAGCACGGAGCCTTTCTCAGGAAGCTTGCCGGCGAGGATCGCTTCAATCGCCGCGAAAGTTATTTTGCCTGTAGGGGGGCAGCCGGGAATGTAGTAGTCGACTGCAATCACCTGATCGAGCGCCTTCACGCTTTCGTAGAATTCCGGGAGCTCCAATTCGCCCTCCGGAACTTTGAGGTGCGGCTGCGGGCGCGTGCCATCGCCGTCGGCCGTCGAGGGCGAGTCGTGGTAGACGTATCGCAGGATGGATTCCTTGTCCGTCAGGTTGGCGAGGCCGGGGATTCCTCCCTCATAGGCGCAGGCGCCGTAGGCAATGACGATTCCCGACTTTTTGCGCAGGAGTTTGGCCATCGCTTCCTGCTCGCTGTTGCGGACGGCGCCGTTGATAAAGGCGACGGCAATGTCGCCGTCGGCCATCGCCTCAACGTCGGCGCGCTTGAAGTCCAGCGCCACAGGCCAGAAGACAATGTCCACGGCCTCAACGACCTTGAGCACGCCTTCGGCAAGATCGACGACCGCTTCCTCGCAGCCGCCACAGCTCGCGCACCAGTAAAAAGCCACTTTGGGTTTCGCCATGTCCGTTCCTCCCATTGCTGCCGTCCGCGCCCTCACCTAAGCCGCCATCGCCACGCTGGGCGCTGCCTCTTTCTTGCGCAGCGGCCCCAGGCGGCGAATCTGCTCCGTGAATTCGTTCACCACGTCGCGGAGACGCTCGCCCTCCGACGCCGAAATCCATTCCAGGCGTAGTCGCTCGGGCTCGATGCCGAACTGCGGCAGCATTTTCCGCAGCAGTTTCGAGCGCCGCAGCGCTTTGTAATTACCTTCCTGATAGTGACAGTCACCGGGATGGCAGCCGCCAATCAGCACGCCGTCTGCGCCGTTGTGAAATGCCCAGAGCACCATCTGCGGGTCCACGCGCCCCGAGCACATGGTGCGCACGACGCGTACGTTGGGCGCGTATTTCATGCGCGAGGTGCCGGCGAGATCCGCGGCGAGGTACGTGCACCAATTGCAGAAGAATCCGACAATCCGTGGATTGAATTCTGTGTTCATACCAGCACTCCTTCCACTTCGGCGAAGAGCTGCTCATCTCGGAAGAGATTTTGTTGCGCGGCCCCTGACGGACAGGCGGCCACGCACGTCCCGCAACCTTTGCAGAGGGCTTCGTTAAGGACTGCGACCTTCTTCTCGCTGTCAAAATGAATAGCAGTGTACGGACACATTCCGACGCAAACGTGGCACCCCGAGCAGAGTTCCTCATCGATCCAGGCGGTGTTCGGCTCCATTTCGACGAAGCCCTTGTCAATGAGCGCCATCGATTGCGCTGCCGCGGCGCCCGCCTGCGCGACCGTATCGGGAATGTCCTTGGGCCCCTGATTGCAACCCGCCAGGAATATTCCCTCGGTGAACGTATCGACCGGCGCGAGCTTGGGATGGCGTTCGAGGAACCAGCCCTCGGCCGAGCAGCCCAGGTTGAAGAGGCGCCGGACTTCCTGCGCATCGGCCTGAGGTTCGAGACCCGTCGAGAGCACGACCATGTCTACCGGAATGCGCCGCACGATGCCGAGCAGAGTGTCCTCGACGCGCAGAACCAGCTTTCCTTCCTCGGCGGCCGATTGCGCCCAGCCGCTGACCTCCGCAACTTTTCCGCGAATGAAGCTGACGCCTTCGTCGAGCACCCGCTTGTAAAATTCCTCAAACCCTTTTCCGGGCGTGCGCATGTCAATATAGAAGTTGTAGATGTGCGCGCCGGTCTTCTCCTTGAGCAGGTGCGCCAGCTTCAGTGAGTACATGCAGCAGACGCGCGAGCAATATTTGTTGGTATTCTCGTCGCGCGAACCGATGCAATGCAGGATGCCGATCGATTCGGGTTTCCGCCCATCGCGCAATACCACCTGTCCGAGCGTCGGCCCGGAGGCGTTCACCAGTCGCTCGACTTCGAGGCTGGTATAGACGTTGGCGAATTTGCCGTAGCCGTATTGCGGCACGCGGTTGGCGTCGAACGTCTTGAAGCCGGTCGCCATGATGATGGTGCCGACATCCAGACTTACCTCCTGGACCTTCTGCGAGAAGTCGATCGCGTCGCGATCGCCGCAAACTTCCATGCAGCCTTTCGGGCACTTGTGCGATTTGAAATCGATGCAGGTCGTCGGGTCAATCACGGGTACGGGCGGGACAGCCTGTGGGAAGGGCATGTAGATCGGCTTGCGTTTTCCCAACCCCAGGTCGAACTCGTTGGCGTATTTGCCTTCCTTGTAGACGCATGCCTCGATACATTCCAGACAGCCAACGCATTTTTCTTCGTCGACATAGCGCGGATACCTCTTCACCTTGACCTTGAAATTGCCCACGAACCCGCTCACCTCGCTGACCTCGGAGTAAGTCATGAGGTGAATATTGGGGTGCTGCTTCACCGCCGTCATCTTGGGCGTGAGGATGCACGCCGCACAGTCAAGCGTGGGGAAGGTCTTGTCGAACTGCGCCATGTGGCCGCCGATGGTCGGCTTGCGTTCGACGAGATAGACCTGCTTGCCGGCGTTCGCCATGGTCAATGCGGCGTGGATGCCCGCGATGCCCCCGCCAACAATCAGCACGTTGGCGTTCACTGGGAAGCGGCGCGGCTGAAGTTCCTGATGCCAGAAGGCGCGGCTCACCGCGGCCTTGACCAGCGCCTTCGATTTCTCGGTGGCTGCGGCAGTGTCGTCGCTCACCCAAGAAACGTGCTCGCGAATATTCACCATGTGAAAGAGGTAAGGGTTCTTGCCGGCGTTTTCGGTGGCGGTGCGAAACGTATGCTCGTGCAGATGCGGCGAGCAGGAGGCGACAACCACCCGGTTCAGGTTGTGCTCCTTCACGTCCTTGACGATCAATTCCTGGCCGGGGTCCGAGCACATGTATTTGTATTCACGCGACACGACCACTCCGGGAAGCTTGGCTGCTGCTTCCGCCACCGCCTTCACGTCCACTTTGCCCGCGATGTTGGTGCCGCAATGGCAGACGTAGACTCCGATTCGCGCGTTGTGGTTCCCGTTGCCGTTCATGGGTGTGTCCTCTCTGCTCCCGATTCCGGTCATTCTGGGCGAGGCGAAGAATCTGATTTTTCCAATTACAGACTGTTCGTCGCGCTCAGGGTGACAGGTTCATGCCGCCCTGGCAGGTGTAGCTGCGAAATCAGCTACCAACACGGTTTCCGCCACCAGGTCGATCAAATCGCGTACGACCATCCGGCCTTCCAAGCCGGTTGTCTTCAAGGCATCCGTAAACATCACGTAGTCTTTTGGGCAGGCAACGACGAGAATCTCGACGCCTGCCAGTGCCGCGGCTTCTTTCACTCGGTTCTCGCTCGGGCGGGAGTGCGCCTCACCCATCTCTTCCATCCACACGCGGCCTCCGCCACCGCCGCAGCAGAAGCTGTCCCGCCGCGAGCGCGGCATCTCCTTCAAGTTCACTCCGAGTGCCTTCAGAACTCTTCGCGGCGCATCGTAAACGCCGTTGTAGCGGCCGAGATAACATGGGTCGTGGTAGGTCACATGGTAGTTGAGCGGCCGGGTGATCTTCAGCCGCCCGCGGTCCACGAGGTCGGCAAGAAGCTCCGTGTAGTGGTGCACACGGTGCCGGCCATGATTCAGGTCCGGGTATTCATTCTTCAGGGTGTTGTAAACGTGTGGGTCCGTCGAGAAGATGTTGTTGAATTTGGCCTTTTGAAGCGTGGCGGTGTTCTTATCGCGCAGCAGTTCGAAAAGTCCCTCTTCGCCGGCTCGGCGGGCATCGTTTCCGGTATTGCGTTCCGCTTCATAGAGGATCCCAAAATCCAACCCCGCGGCATGCAGGACGCGCGCAAGTGAGCGGGTCGAATCTTGGAGTGCCGGGTGGTAGCAGGCATACTCACCCAGATACCAAAGCCATTCGACCGGCTCCTTGCGCGCGTCCTTTGGCTTAAACTCCAGGCCTTGCGTCCAGACGGCGCGCTTGCGCTCCGACTGGCCAAAGGAGTTGCCATAGCGCTGCAGGTTGGCGAACGATTCTTGCAGCCGCCCGTCAAGCGCCCCGCGCTCGACGAGGCGCCGGCGCAGGTCCACCATGATCGACAGGTGCTCGTTCAGAACGGGGCAATGCTCGGCGCAGGCGAGGCACGTCGTGCAAGCCCAGAGCTCCTTCTCCGCGATGAGCCCGCCAATCAGCGCTGGCTCACCGCCGTCGGCGGTTGCGCGGGCTCTCTTGAGGAGTGCGGGCCCGTATTCGAGCAATTGCACTTTGAGGTTGTGAATTAACTGGCGAGGAGAACACGGCTCGCCACAGTCATGGCTCGGGCAGGCGCGTTCGCAGCGCCCGCATTCGGCGCAGGCAAAGGCGGAGAGCAGCTGTCGCCAGGTAAATTCCTCCAGTCGCTCGGCGCCCAGTCGTTCACCGGCCTCGGCGGACGCGGGCAGCCGGCCATGCGGATCGAGTCGGCTGAAAAACACGCTGAACGGCGAGGCGAGCAAATGCAGATGTTTCGAATAGGGAAGATAGGCGAGGAAGAACAACACAATCAGCACATGCGCCCACCAGCAGGCCGTCTGAATGGTCGCCGCGCTTTGACGCAGCGCTTCCGAACCCCCGAACCAATCCGCCAACCCTGATGCAACAGGCGTCCAAACACTGCTTTCTGTCGCGGAGGCGACAATCCCAAAGCTCGACGCGCCGAGGTAAGTCACCATGAGCGACGCGATGAGGATGTTCACGAACGTTGCATCCCAGGTTTGCTGCAGCCCTTCCGGGCGCAGGATGAAACGGCGGAAGGAAGTTACGGCCAGGGCAATCAGGACGACCGCTGCGAAGATGTCGATGACGGGGGCGAAGTAGCGATTCTCCTCCAGCCTGGGGATTGGAAGCCCCGGCAGCAGTCCTTGGAGCAGCATGCCGCTGGTGGCGAGCAGGAAAACGAGGAAGCCGTAGAAGATGAACACATGCGGAATGCCCACCAGCGGCTCGTCGAGCATACGGCGTTGCCCGAAGACGTAAATCATCACGCGCTTGACGCGTTCCAAGACGTGGTCCCAGCGCAATTCGGGGCGCCCCAAACCCAACAGCCGGACCAGGAACACAACTCGCCAAGCGAACAATCCCACCGCGGCTGCCAACGCCACCCAGAGGATTACCCATGCCGGGATGGGGCCGAGATGTGCGTTAGTCGGAACCATCAACTTGCCTTCTTCAAATTCGCCTTGCGGACCTCTTCGGTCAGCGCTGGAATCAGGTCGAGCGCATCAACCACGGCGCCGTAATGCGCGCCAGTGAATATCGGTGCTTTCGGGTCAGTATTGATGGCGACGATCAGTTCGGAGTTCTTCATGCCTTCCCAATGCTCGGGCGCGCCGCTGATTCCCAAAGCCAGATAGAGTTTCGGCTTGACGGTCATTCCCGACTTGCCGACCTGTCGTGTGAGCGGCAGCCAGCCCTGGTCGATGACGGGGCGCGAAGCGCAGACAGCTCCCCCCAGCGCGTCGGCCAGTTCCTGGGCCACCGCCAGATTGTCGGCGTTCTGAATGCCGCGGCCCACCGCGACTAGCAGCGGAACCTGGGTGATGTCCACATCGCCGGGTGGCGGCTCGATCAACCTGCGGAACTTCGTCCGAGCCTCGGGCAAGGCGGGTGGCAACGTAATCTCGCGAACTTCCGGCTGAGCGGCTGCGGATGTCTCAGGGTTGGGAAAGGAACCGGGCACAACCGCAATCAGCGTCGATACGTCCGGAATGGCCACTTCCGCGAAGACCTTTCCGCCGTAGATTTGACAGGTGGCGAAGAGACGCCCGTCGCGGATTCCGAGGCCCGTGCAGTTGTCAATGCAGGGGCTGGCTGTACGGGCCGAGAGAAGGTTGAGTAAGTCGAGTCCCACCGAAGTGCTGCCCATCAGCACGACCCGAGGCTGCGCAGCTTTTAGCAAGCCTTCAAGAGCTGCGCTGTATATCTCGGGCGTGAATTCGGCGAACTCATCTCGGTCCGCCATCAGAACGAGATCGGCGGGAAGTTCGGCAGTCAAACCCTTCACACGGCTTCCGAGCAGAACGGCCGTCAACGTCCCCGACGTTGCCAGCGCCAGTTCGCGACCTTTGCCAAGGAGTTCCAGCGTGATGTCATTCAGCCGGCCTCGAAAATGTTCAGCGATGACCCATACATCCTTGCCCATGCCTCACCTCACGATCCGCCGGTCGGCAAGCAAGCCGGCGATCTGGTGTGCGATTTCTCCCGGCGTTCCGGAAAGCATCGTCGCGCCGGCGCCTTCCTCGGGTTTGAACATGCGCCCGATCTCGAGTGATTCCGCGGCGGGCGGCGCGACCGGCTGCTCTTCGACCTTCGCTGTTTTCATCACTTGGCGCAGACGACTGACGGGGACGTAGCGCGGCGGCTGTTCGGCGGCCTGAATGCCCAGCACGGCAGGGAGCCTGACCTCCATTTCTGCCGCATAGCCCCCGGAAAACTCTTTCTGGACGACCGCCAGCGCGGTTCCCTCGGTCACCTCGACTTTGCGGACCAAGCCGACGTAGGGAAGATTGAGATGGCCTGCCAGCAGCCCGCCCAGTGAGCCGTCCAGGTCATCGATCGCACGCACGCCGGTCAGGATTAAATCAAATGAAAGATCTTTCAGCGCGGCGGCAAAGAGTTTCGCGGCCGAATGGCTCGAGGGTGGACCCTCCGCGCCGGTGGCCAGGATGACAACACGGTCTGCGCCTTTCGCGAGGGCCGTGTAGAGGGTTTCGCGAACCTCGCCCGTATCGAGCGAGAAGACCTCAACGCGGGCAGCACCGCGCTCTTTAAGCAGTAGGGCTTCTTCCAGCGCGTGATCATCCGATTCGCTCAGGATGTAGCGGACTGAATCGCGATCAACGGCCTTACCGGTGGAATCGATCTCCACTCCCTCCACCAGATCGGGGACCTGTTTGGCGAGCACCGCAATATTCATGGTCCCTACCTCCTTCACCTCGTGCCTGGGAAGGCAGGCATCTTGCCCTCCCGCGGCCGGCACGGCCGCGCTCCCAGCCCGGCACTACATCAACTCCATCGACTCAGCCAGCAACTCGATGATGTCCTTCACGACTAACTTCCCTTCGAGCCCAGTAAGCTTCACGGCATCCTCGAAGCGCGCCGGCTCAAAGGGGCAGGCCAGGGCCAGCGTTTCTGCGCCTGTCGCCGCCGCTTGCATAATCCGGCGGTCCGCCAGACGATCCTTTACACGCTCCTGGATGAACCGGTCGAGATAGATCGTGCTGGACCCACCGCCGCAGCACAGCGCCGATTCGCGGTTCTGGATCATCTCCACCAGTTTGACGCCGGGAATCGCCTGGAGGAGCATGCGCGGCTCTTCGTAGTGCGAGGTCTTGCGGCCCAGGCAGCACGAGTCGTGATACGTGATCGTGGCGTTGATTTTCTTCTTCAGGTGCGGCTTCAGTTGGTCCAATCGCTCGGCCAGAAAGGCCACGACCGGCTGCACGTTGAATCGCCCGCCCAGCGCGGGATAGATATTGCGCAACGTACGATAGGAGTGCGGGTCGGTCATGATGATTTGGCGGAACTTGTATTTATTGAGAATCTCGATGTTCCGCTCGATGAGCATTTCAAACAATCCCCGCTCGCCCGCCAGCCACTCGCAATCTCCGAGACATCGTTCTTCGTGGCCAAGGATGGCGAAATCCACGCCCAAGACATTCAAAATGCGCGCCAGCAGCCGGGAGATTTCCTGCCCGCGGGGCTCGAACGACGGGTTGCACTCCACAATCCAAAGCACATCCACCGGCCGCTTCAGTTGCGAGATGACCGGCACCGGCACGCCGGCGGTTTTCGCCCAGTCAGCGCGCTTCTTGGGCGAAATCCCCATGGGGTTCCCATACAGGTAAGTGTTCTGCAAGGCTCTCTGCAGATCCTGATCAAGCGCCTTCCCTTCGGCGACCACAGCGGCACGCAATGCCGGAAACAAACCGTCGGAAATCGCCAGTTGGCTGGGGCAACGCACCGCGCACGTGTGGCAGGAGATGCAAAGCCAGGGAGTGTTGCTCTCGACAACCTCGTGGAACCGCCCTTCCAGCAGCATCTTCACGGCTTTGCGCGGGGCGTAGTCCATCGCTCCGCCCATCGGGCACGAGCCGCTGCACACGCCACACTGGATGCACCGCCGGAATTTTTCCTCGGCGCTGGCAATCTCCGGAAACAATGGACCCGGGGTCTCAGGAATCGGGGGAACTTGAGCGAGGCCCATGGCAACACTCCATCGGGATTCGCCGGATATCTCAGGCGGCCGCGGGCTCGCGCGCCGCAAATGCTTTGCCTTCCGCCTCCCATCGGAGAGGAACGAGCAGCTTCTCCAGGCCCAGAGCCTTCTCCGAAAGCCCCAGGGCCATGCCAATCAGTTGGGTGAAATATGGAATGGGAATCGTGACGTCGTCCTGGTAGCGGCTCTTGATTTTTCCCTGGTGCGCTTCCAGATTGAGCTGGCAGAGCGGGCAGACCGTCACCAGCGCGTGCGCCTTGGCGGCCTTGGCCTGATGGAGCAGGATATAAACCAGCCGGTGCCCGACCTCTTCAATCGTTCCGGTCAGAGAGCCGCCGCAGCAGCGTGCCTTCAATTCGAAATCCACCAAGTTCGCGCCCAGCGCGGGTACGAAGGCATCGAAACCCTCAAGCGAAAACCCGTTGCTCATCGCATAGGGTCGGGCGATCAGGCAGCCGTAGTAGGCCGCCACGTTCCAGCCCTTCAGTGGCCTCTTGACCTTGGCTTTCAGGCCTTTTACGCCCACATCGCGCAAGAGGACTTCCAAGGGGTGGAGGATCTCGATTTTCCCTTCGTAACGAAGCCCGATGGCCGCGAGCGCCTTGTCGATCTTCTCTCTCAATTCAGGATAGCGCGCCAGGTAGTCTTTGGTTTTCTTCAAGATCATGTAGCAGGCGGTGCAGGGAGCGACGATTTCGCTCCCCAGTTTTTCCGCCATGGCCAGGTTGCGGGCCCCCAGCGCGAAGGCCTGATTTTCTTCCACGGAAATGTAGGTGGTCGCTCCGCAGCAATTCCACTCCGGCAATTCGCGCAGTTCCAGGCCCAGCGCGTTGAAAACCGCGTACAGCGAATCCTGGCAGTGCCGCGCGAAGCCGTGCATGCAACAACCGGGAAAATATGTGTAAGCCATAGGATCCTCTCTCCCGGACCTTCAAGCGGCTTTCTTTGCTTCCCACGACCCCGCACGGGCCGTGCTTTCCGGCCCCGCCTCGACCGCCTCCAGCATACGGCGCAAGTCCTCGTTGGCTGCGCGCGGAATCCTTGTTGAGCTCAAACACATCCGCCCACGCTGCCAGAGGCGCAATCCCAGCGGCCAGGAGGTCAGCAGTTTCATGGGAGCCGTCTTGAGCAGAACCTTGAGCACCAGCCAGAACTCGTTGTTGCGGCCGGTCCCTTTCAGCATGCGAATGAATTCTTTGGCGAGAACCGGCACCGGGAAGCGTCGCGGGTAGATGCCTTCCCGTATGGCGATGCGCTTCAGCGCGTACATCACTTCGGTGACGCGGATTCCCGCCGGGCAACGCACCGTGCACTCGTAGCAGGAGGCGCAGAGCCAGATCGAGAAGCTCGTCACCACCTCCTGCTTGAATCCTTCGCGCACCATCCCGATCAATTTCCGCGGCGTGTAGTCCATGTAAACGGAAACGGGGCAGGCGCTGCCGCACGTGCCGCACTGCAGGCAGGAAAGAATCTTCTCCCCGCCCGGAGTCGCGACGACTTCCGCGGCCAGGTCGCGTTTCAGTTCCTTCTCGTACTTGACCTTCTGAAAAAAGGTGGGACGCGCCATCCCTCGCCTCCCCTCTTCCTGTGGCGGTCTTCAGGAGTGACGACTGAGTTAGATGTCCCATGCCTGCCGGTCAGATTCGGACATCATGACCGAGGCATCAAGACACTTGCTCGACCCGTGAGGGGTGCAAAAACCGGGCCAATAGGTAAACTCGAGATTGCCGAGGAACTGCGCCGGGGAAAGTCGTGGCTAATATGCGGCTTTCAGTATTTGTGTACGCCGGGCCGAGGGATTGTGATGAGGCCTTCGACAAGCAAGAAGGATGCGTGTTGTTATTTGCGACGAACCAGTTTGCAAGATTTCAAGCAGCAGGCGGACTGACATGTAATCAGGAAACACCAACGGGGATTTCGCGCTGTGTGAAATCCCACCAAACTCAATGGGGCGGCCGATTGCCGCCCCAAGGCACTTTCCAGCTTCCGAAGCAGGAAAGACTCCCGAGTTACTTGTGTCCGGCGTACTGTTCGAAAGCCTGCGCGACTTTGGCCTCGGTCGCATCGCCGTTGTGGATCAGCACGCGATAGCGGAAGGTCAGCGACTTGCCCGGCTGGATGGTGATACTGCCGTCGCGTTTCTTATCGTTATAGAAATCGTGTTCGCCGAAGGGATTCACGGCGAAGAGCCCGTAGCCGCGCGCGTGCCAGTAAGTCGGGTACTTGGGATTCGAGGGATTGTCAAAGATGGCGATGCCCACCTTCTGGCCCTGGACCGTGCCCGAGTAATCCACCCACTTGGCGCGCTTGCCCCAGATATTCTTCTCGCCCACGGCGCCCTCGGAGTTGAGCATCTTTACGGCAGGCTCTTCCAGCGCCTTCACGACGCGAATCGCGAAAGTCCCTTCTTTGGTGTCGCCCATCTTGAGGGGAGTCTGGTGGGCGTAGATGGTGAACTCGCAATCGATCGTGCGCGTCGCCGCGTCGCCACGGAACGTGTACGCCTGCGTCTCCTCTCCCATGACTTTTCCGTCCGGCCCAACCAGGTTGAAGCGCGCACGCAACGAGCCAGCGTCCGGACCGCTCTGAATGTCCTCGAGTTTGGTGAACACCGTGCGGCCGAAGGCCAGGTGTTCGGAGGACTGGTAAGTCTTCCCGCCCGCTTGAACCGGCGCCTTTTCTTCAAACTCCGCCTCGCCCCAGAAATCCACGCCGTTGATGTCGCCGTGCGTGTAGTAAAGACCGCGGTGATGGGGATGGTCGTGGCTTTCGCCCGGAATGTTTTTGATCATCGGAAAGCCACGGGTCAAGACGATTCCTCCCGCGCTGCGAATTTCATAGATAAAAGGCTTCGGGATTTTGGTGTCCAGCGAATACGTGGCAAACGGCTTACCGCCGATCGCGATTTCGACTTTGCTGTCGTGGTGTTTCAGTTCCACGGCCTCGCCGGCGAGGAGGGCCGGCGCAGACAGCAGCAGGCTGCAAGTCAACACCAGGACAGTGGAATGGATTCGAGCCATGCGGTGTCACCTCATCCTGAATTGGATTGCCCAGCTATCATACTATCATTTCCGAGATCGGGTGCGGGTTGGCGGAGACCACCACGATGTGATGGCCGAGAAGCCCGTGGGCCGCAACAAGTCCACGCGGATGCGCTTGGGCGATTTCTCTTCGAACGACACCTCCTGAATGATTCCGTTGCCGGGATCGAGCGTAGGCAGCGGAACGAACGTCTCCTCCACGGGCAGATCTCCGAAGCCGTAAATAATACAGCGCATCGTGTAACCTTCCAGCCGGTAAGACGGCAAGCCGCCGCGTGGCTCCATGGTGGCCGTTATCCATCGGCCGGTCACGACCAGCCGGAGCTCCGAGAAGGGGCTCGACTCCGCGCGCAACGCCGCGAAGGACGGCTTGCGATTTCCCAGCAAATCGACAACGCCGTGGACGCGCTGCTTGATCGCGCCGGTCCCCTTGTCGCCGACGTGCGTGCGGTAATCGTTGTAGTCGAAGAAGATGGCTCCTGCGATGTAGTCCAGCCTTCGGTAAACGTTCGTGTGGCTCTTCAGGATGGCGATGCGGCGCGCGTCGCCGCCCGTGCGATCGGGCGCACACTCACAGTAGCCGTATTCGGAGACGACGATCGGTTTTTCCGGAAAGGCTTGGTGAATCGCCTCGGCGTTGGGGCGAATGGACTCGACTTTTCCGCCCTGCCAGGTTTCGTAGTACTCGTTCCAGGAAATGAAATCCAGCTCTCCGGCCACGTCGCGCTCGGGACTGTGCTGGAGAGAGTTGGAGGCATAAGTCAGCAATCGTGAAGGATCGAGTTGGCGGGCCTCGGCGGCCATCCCCCGGATGAATTTCTGCGCCGGTGGATTCTGCCCGTTCACTTCGTTGCACAAGCCCCAGGCGACGATGCAGGGATGGTTGCGGTCGCGGACGATCATCTCGCGCAATTGCTCGAGGCCGTTTTCCATGATCTCCGGGGAAGGCTCGTCGGTCGTGCCTTTGAACGTGTCGGGCCCCCAGGCGGGAACTTCCTCCTGCATCAGGATGCCGTGGCGGTCGCAATAATCGAGCACGCGTTTGTCCTGGGGCCAGTGGACGCGGGTGAAAACGCAATTGAGTTCCTTCAGGTCGTTGTGGTCGTGCTCGATCCAGGACGCGGGCTCGGCCATCCCGTAATCGGGATGGCTGCCCGCCATGCGCTCGACCCCCATCAGGCGGACCCGCCTGCCATTCAGGAAGAACTTCGAGCCCCTCGCCTCAAACTTGCGGACACCAAAAGTTTCACTGGAAGTGTGAACGATGCGGCCATCGCACTCTAATTCCGCAGTCACTCGATAAAGGCGCGGCCGGTCGAAGTGCCAGAGTTTCATCTCCTTGATCGAAGTCGGCGCCGCGAGCGTTGTGCCCGTATTGGGCGCCAGGTCTCGTAAGGGGGTTTCCTTT
Organism: Terriglobia bacterium; assembly: GCA_041946825.1. Classification (GTDB taxonomy): domain Bacteria; phylum Acidobacteriota; class Terriglobia; order UBA7540; family UBA7540; genus CAZTHM01. The sequence continues at coordinate 42,443 of JBHGBD010000011.1, forward strand.
TCCGGGAAGCCGGCGTAGCGCACATCGTAATCGCTGACGCTGAACCGCACTCTCGCTTGTGGCCTTTCCTTTCCGGCATTGCGGACCACGGCGCGAAGGTCCAGGTCGGTCTGCGCATTGCCCTTCGCCAGCTCTGACTTGGGATCGTCGAGCCTGGGAACCGCATCGACTTCGATCCGCTCGATATAAACCGGCGGGGAAACAAGGAGCGAAACGGGCCTGATGATGCCGCCATCGGGCGTCCAGTCGAAGGAAGTCTCGCGCGGCAACATGCGCGTGTTGAAACGGTTGTTCACCCTGACGGTGACGGCATTCATCACTCCGAATTTGATGGCGTCGGTGACATCGAAACTGAACGCCGTGTACCCCTTGAGCAGATGTTCTCCGACTTGTGTCTCGTTCACCCAAACCGTGGCGCTGTGCGTTACTGCCTCGAACTCGATGCGGACAGTTTTCCCGGCCCACTGGGCGGGCGCCTGGAAGTAGGTGCGATACAGCGCGGTCCCGTGGAAGTCCGCAGATTCCTCGGACGTCTGCCAAGTGTGCGGAACGACAATCTTAGCCCAGGGCCCGGAGTCGAGCGTTGGCGGCGAGCCTTCCAGTTCCGCGCCGCCGCTTTCTGGAACCAGGGTGAACAGCCACTGCCCGTCGAGGGGGACGACGAGCGTTGCGAGCTGTGGGTGGGGGATCGATGGCTTTTCTGCGGCCGTGAGTTGTGCGGGCTGCGGCAGCGCGGCTCCTGTGCCGACCGCTACGGCGCTCTTGAGAAGCTTGCGACGAGAGAGTCGTTTCATGGGGAATCCGGATTGTAGCGGCGGCTTCATGCCGCCACTCCGGCGGGATAAACCCGCCGCTAAATTTCCAGCACCGCGGCGCCGCGGACCGCGCTGCGTTTGACCGCCGCGAGGGCGCGGTTGGCGTCCTCCAGGCGAAATGTCTCGACTTCCGTGCGTACCGGAATTTCTCCGGCAATTTGGAGAAACTCGCGCGCGTCCTCGCGGGTGGCATTGGCGACACTGCGCACAACCCGCTCGTGGTAGAGCAGCCTGTCGTAGTCAATCGCCGGAATGGGGCTCATGGTGATGTCGGCGAGCGAAACCGTTCCGCCCTTGCGCAGCACGCGCAACGCTTCGAGCACCAGCGCGCCGACGGGGGCAAAGATGACCGCGGCATCGAGCTTCTCCGGCGGGGTCTCTTCGGCCCTTCCTACCCATGCCGCGCCCATGCGGCGCGCCAGTTGCTGATGCCCTTCGGTCCGCGTGAATACGTACACTTCGCAGCCCGCGTGCCGGGCCACTTGCATGATGATGTGGGCCGACGCTCCAAAGCCGTAGAGGCCGATACGTCCGCCCGGCCGCGCGCCGCTCAGGCGAAATGAGCGATAGCCAACTACCCCCGCGCAGAGCAGGGGCGCTGCCTGCTTATCTTCGAACCGGCGAGGCAGGGGATAAACGAACGATTCCGGCGCGATGGCGAATTCCGCGTAGCCGCCGTCCACATCCCAGCCGGTGAAGCGCGCGCGGTCGCAGAGGTTCTCCAAATTCGTCCGGCAATAGAGGCATTCGCCGCAAGTGGAATGCACCCACGCCACGCCGACCCGGTCGCCCTCACGCAGGGTCGAAACGCCCCGGCCGAGTGACTCGACGGTCCCCACAATCTGGTGGCCGGGGATCATGGGCGATTTCTTGAGTTTCAACTCCCCTTCCGCAATGTGCAAGTCCGTCCGGCAGACGGCGCAGGCGCGCACGCGAATGCGCACTTCGCCCGAGCCAGGTTCAGGTGCGGGAACCTCTCGCGGTTCGAGCGGGCCTTCCTCGGCGGGCCGAGGCTGAACAAGCATCATCGCGCGCATGGCCAGAGAGAGTTTACCCGAGTGACCGTGACCGCTCAACCGGCTGTTGCCCGACTTTGAAATTCGCCGCCACCGGGCGCTCGAATCGTGGCACAATGGCGGCATCGAGACAGCATGGTGATTTGTGCCGGGCTGCACGAGCTGGCAACCGCTGGCATGGCCCGTGAAAGGGGTGAAAAATGAAACGTTGGGTTCTGAGTCTGCTGGTTCTGATGGTGAGTGTCATGCCGCTGGCGGGGCAGGATGAGGAAAAGGAGCGGATGACCAAGGCTGCGGAAGTCCTCACTGAAGTCGTCGGCACGCCGGAAGGAATCTCCAAGAGCCTGCTCGACAAGGCAGTGTGCGTGGGTGTGATTCCTTCGTTCAAGAAACTGGCTCTGGGTATCGGCGGCGGCGGTGGCAAGGGAGCCATCGTTTGCCGTCGCGGCGGAAACGGGTCGTGGGGCGGGCCGACGCTCTTTACCACCGGTGGCCCCAGCATCGGCTTCCAGATTGGCGGAACGGCGACCGACCTCATCTTTCTGGTGATGAATCCCAAGGGCGCGGAGAAGCTGGCGCGCTCGGGCGCCAAGTTGGGCGCCGACGCGTCGGTGGCCGCAGGCCCCAAGGGCCGCGAAGCGGAAGCCGCGACCGACTTGCAGATGGGAGCGGAAATTCTAAGCTATTCGCGCAGCAAAGGACTCTTCGCGGGAGTGTCACTGGAAGGCGCGGTCATCAAGCAGGATTCCAAGGGCAATAAGCGGATCTATGGCCGCGACATCGAACCTAAAGAGATTCTTCTCAAGGGGGTTGGCGTGCCCGCCGCCGCCGCGCCGCTTGCTAATACCCTCAACAAACTCTCCCCCCACGGCGGCAAGCCGTTCAAGACTACTTAGCGGCGAACCCGAGGGACATCGCCGCGGTCAGCCGTTTAAGAAGTAATAGCGCGGCGGCCCAGTGGGGCACGCCCCGAACGGCGAGTGACCCTGCCCATCGCGCCGAAGATGCACGGGAAAAAACGGAAAGGGCGAGGCATGGCCTCGCCCTTCTGTGAAGAACATTTGCCAAGCTGCCCCGACCGGTCGCGGCGCTACTTCATCTCGCCGGCATAAATCTTCATGATGGTCTGCAGGAACTTTACGGCGTGTTCTTTGGGGCGCTGGAACGAGTTGCGGCCGATGATCGAGCCGAAACCGCCGCCCTCGCGGATGTCGCGCGCGTCCTGGAAGATCGCCTCATCGTTCTCCTTCTTCGCGCCGCCGGAGAAGATCACAATCCGCCGGCCGTTGAAGGCGGCCTGCACTACGTGCTTGACGCGGTCCGCCTGCGTGGCGATGGGGATGGCGGTTTTCTCGTAAACCTTCTTCGCCTCGGCCTGCTCAAGGTGGGCGCTGGGCAATTTCACCTTGATAATGTGCGCGCCAAGCTGCGCAGCGATATGCGCGGCGTAGGCGACCACGTCGATGGCCGTCTCGCCTTCCTTGCTCATCGACGAGCCGCGCGGGTAAGACCACACCACCACCGCCAGGCCGTGGCTCTTCGCCTCCTGGGCGAGGGCGCGTAACTGCTCGTACATCACGCGCGCGTGCGCCGAGCCGGGATAAATCGTGAATCCGATCGCCACGCAGCCCAGCCGCAGGGCGTCGTGAACGCTCGCGGTCACCGCGGACAGGGGATCCTTCTCGTCGTACAGGAGGTCGTGATTGTTCAGCTTCAGAATAAGCGGGATCTCGCCCGCGTGGCGCGCCGCGGCGTTCTCGATGAATCCCAGCGGCGCCGCGTATGCGTTGCAGCCTGCCTCGATCGCCAACTCGAAGTGGTAGTTGGGGTCATAACCCGGCGGATTGACGGCGAAACTGCGCGCCGGGCCGTGCTCGAAACCCTGGTCCACCGGCAGAATTACCAGCTTGCCCGTACCCGCCAAATAGCCGGTGTTGAGCAGTCGGGCGATGTTGGCCTTCGTCCCGGGACTGTCGCTTTCGTACCAGCTTAGAATCTCTTTCACCCGATCGGTGTGGCGCCCCACGCGGGTTCCCGAGGTCGGCGCCGCGGTTGCTACTGCCATAGTGTTTCCTCCATCTCAATATGAGCGGTTTTTATAACCCTCCAGCTTACAGGCCGCGCCAAGAGTCATGCAACAGGAAATTTGATGGCGGTCAAGATGTCAGCATCGCCGGGTGCTCGAGACGATGATGAGCCCGTCCCTGCGATCGGCGGAGACGAAAACGTGGACTCGCCTCACGCGATCGCCTGGAGGGCAGCGCGAATCAGCGCGGCGAAGTTGTCGGGGTCGAGGGCGGCGCGGCCAATGAAGAGTCCGTCCGTGCCGCTTTCGCGCAGCAGCGGCGCAGCGTTGCGCAAATTGACGTCTCCTCCATAAAGGACCGGAACCTGCGCGCCTGCCGTGCCCAGCAACTCCCCCAGCGTGGCGCGGATGTGGTTCTGGATGTCGCGGACGTAATCCATGCGGATGTCCGCGTTGTCCGCGCCAATCGCCCAGACAGGCTCATAGGCGACCATCAGCCGCGCAACCCCATCCGCCGGCACACCCGCGAAGGCCGCGCGCACTTGCTCGCGCACGATCGCCAAGCCGTTGCCGCGGCGCTTCTCCTCGGCCTGCTCGCCGACACAGACGAGCGGCCGAATGCGGTGCCGCAGCGCGGCCTGCACCTTGCGCCCCACGTCGGCATCGGTCTCGTGGAAGTACCGGCGGCGCTCCGCGTGGCCGAGCTCGACCAGCTCCACTCCCAGCTCTTCAAGCATGATGGCGGAAATCTCGCCCGTGTAGGCGCCGTATTCCGCCCAGTGCATGTTCTGTGCGCCCACCCAGAAGCGGCCGTCACTCGCCCGCTTGACGGCCTCAATGGCGGTGAAGGGAGGGACGATGAAAATCTGGACGAGGTCCGTGCGCTCGATTCCCTCAAGCAACTCCCGCAGACGCCGGGTATAGTCGGCGGCTTCCCGGGCCGTCTTATTCATTTTCCAACTGGTTCCCACAAACCGCCGACCGTTGCTCATGCTTTCTTCCCACTCCCCGCGGGCCCCTTGCGGTCCAGCTCCTCCAGCTCACGCATGCGCGCCACCTTGGGTCCGGACCGGCCGGGTTCGAAATCCGATCGCACCCACGCGGTGGCGATGGTGCGCGCCAGCTCCGGCCCCACCACGCGCGCGCCCATCGTCAGGACTTGGGCGTTATTGCTTTTACAGAGCCGCTCGGCGGAATAAACGTCGTGACAAACGCCCGCGTACACGCCCTCCACCTTGTTGGCGATCATCGCCATCCCCAGACCGGTCCCGCAGATGAGTACGCCGCGGTCGAATTCCTTGGTGGCGATGCGGCGCGCGAGGTTGTACCCGACGTCGGGGTAGTCCACCTTCTTGGTTCCCAATAGATTGAGGTCTTCCACTTCGACGCCGAGCGACCGCAAATGCTCGGCGATGATCTTCTTCAGCTCGATCCCGGCGTCGTCACTGTCAATGGCTATGCGCATCCCCTTCCGCCTCCGATACCTGCGAATTCCTGTTCCGTGCTTCCGGCCGCCGGCAATTATATGCCAGGCACGAAAGGTTTCGGCAGGAGCTTTGGTGAGCATACAATGCTGGTTATTCGGCTGCGGCGATTAACGGAAATGAGCCTCCGACTTAAAGTCGAATGTTATGCGGGATATAAGGCCGAGGAGCGGCCGCTACGCTTCACGCCGCAGGTGGCCGCGGCGCGGACCTACGAGGTCAGGGAAATCCTCGACCAGTGGTACGGCGTTGGTTACCGGTGCTTCAAAGTCCGCGCGGACGACAGCGGCATATATATTCTTAAGCATACTGAACCAGGCGATATCTGGACTATGGAGACCTTCCGAGCCGCAAGGCCAGCGTCGGCCGCGGACCCCTCCCATGACAATCCTGGCGGGAAGTGATTAAATAGTTCTTGCGTGCCCGCCGCACACGAATCCGTTTGGCGCCGGGGGCGCGCAGGAGGAAGTCTCTCGAGGGCGCATGCAAAAGGGTGAAAACGCGATTTCGGTCGCGCTGGCGGCGGTGATCCTGCTGATCTTCCTCGCCGTCCATCAGCGCTGGCAGCTCGCCAGCTTGCGCGAAGCGGCCTCCTCTGCCGAGCAACTCATCCTCACGACGACAGGCTTGGGTGGAGAGGTACCCGAAATCGCCGGCTTCGAGAAAGTTAAGACCTATCGCCTGGGATCTTACCGTGCCGCGCTCTATCGAGTCAGCCCGGCGCCATTGCTCTTTGCTCCCGGCCGTTTCTTCATCTATGACGCGGGGAACCGCGTGGCTTTCCGGCTGGAAACCCTCGAGGGTTCAAAAGACGCGTGGACGACCCTCTACGATTTCGCCGGGCGGAACGGCCTTTCAACCCCCGGCACTCGCGCGCGGCCCAACTACACGCGCAGCCTGACGGGAGAATCTGACCTCAACATCATCGTCGGCCAGTACTCGGGTGGCGATCATTGCTGCACGGCCGCCACCGTGCTGGAACTGGGGAAGGATGCTGTCCGGGTACTGGCCCGCATCGAGGGCTTGGACGGGCTGCCCTTTGAGGGGCTCGAAGTCCGCAAGGTCGACAAAGACGCGGACTGGGAATTGATCGCCCATCGCCCCTACCGGACTTACTGCGGGGGGCACGCCGACGCGCCGGATCTTCTCGCTGTTTATGAGTTTGTGAATGGCCAGTACGTGGACAGCTCTGCGAGCCATGCCGACTACTTCCAAAGCGTCTTGCGCGAGAACCTTCAGAAATGGTCCAAGGAGAAGGACCGCTCCATCCAACTCCTGCAGACGATAGCCGTCGGCTACGCCGTGACCGGGGAACGCGAGGAGGCGAAACGGGTCTTCGCCATGGGTCTGCCCGGTCTCGTGCCCGCTCTCAAGCAGAAGGGCGTCGATCCCAACACGTGCATGGACGACGTGGAGAGTCTGCTGGAGAGGACGGCAAGTGTGATGCCGGCGGGAGAGCCGGCGACCGTCAGCAAGCAGGAGCCGCCGGCACGATGATCGGCCGCGTCCTCGGCGGGACGGGAATTAGAGGACTGGCTCCTCCCAGTTTTCAAGCACCGACTTTACTCGCGCCATGAACTGGTCCGCCACCGCGCCGTCGATGATCCGGTGATCGAACGTGAGCACCAGGTAGACCATGGGGCGGATGGCGATGGCGTCGTTACGCACCACGGGCCGCTTCTCGATGGCGCCCACGCCCAGGATGGCGACCTGGGGCTGGTTGATGATGGGCGTGCCGAAGAGGCCGCCGAAGATGCCGGGATTGGTGATCGTGAACGTTCCGCCCTGGACGTCTTCGACGCTCAGGTGCTTGGTGCGGGCGCGGTCGGCGAGGTCTTTAACCGCGCGCGCGACTCCGAGGAAGTTTTTCTCGTCGGCGCGCTTGATGACCGGAACAATCAGGCCGGTTTCGAGCGCCACCGCAACGCCGATATTGACGTCGCGCTTGTAAACGATGTTTGCGCCGTCCACCGACGAGTTGAGAATCGGGAAGGCGCGGATGCCTTCCACGGCGGCGCGCACGAAGAACGGCGTGTAGGTCAGCTTCAGGCCGTTGCGGCGCTCGAATTCGTCGCCCTGACGGGACATCAGGTCAACAACGCGCGTCATCTCGACTTCGAAGACGGTGCTGACGTGCGCGGAAGTTCTCTTGCTCAGCGCCATGTGCTCGGCGATCTGCTTGCGCATCGGCGTCATCGGGACGACGTGCGTCGCACCCGTAAAAGCGATCGCCGGGCTCGCGGGCGGTGGCGCCGCGGCGGCAGCCGCAGGCTGAGCGGGGCCGGGAGCGGCCCCCGGCTGAGCGAGATGCGCCTGAATATCTTTCTTGCTGATTCGCCCGCCGAGGCCCGTGCCTTTCACCTCGGACAAATCCACGCCGTGCTCGCGCGCCATGCGGCGCACGAGCGGCGAAGAGCGGACATTGCCGGCCGGGGCGGCGACCGTCGGTGCAGCCACTGCCGGAGCGGGCGCGGTGGGCGCAGCATGCGCGGCCGGAGTCGGGCCAGGCGCCGCAGCAGCAGGTGCTTCGTCCGCGACTTTTGTCCCCTCGCCGTCAATCACTCCGACGACCGTGTTGACGGCGACGGTTTCGTTCTCGCGCACCAGGATCTGTGTAAGCACGCCCGCAGCCGGGGAAGGAATCTCCGCGTCCACCTTGTCGGTGGAAATTTCGAAGAGCGGCTCGTCGCGCTCCACTCGGTCGCCCACTTTCTTGATCCACTTGACGACCGTCCCCTCGGCAATGCTTTCCCCCATCTGGGGCATGATCACTTTCGTTGGCATGGAAACCTCGGTTGGTCGATTAATCGAGCCATCGGATCATCGGGCCATTGAGGAATCGAGTCGCACGTGCAGCTTGGGGTCCAGATCGCCCGATCGCTCAATTCATCAATACTTCGCCAATCTGCGCGCCGCCTCCGTCAGCTTGAGCGCGTTGGGGAGGAAGAACTCCTCGAGCGGCGGCGAAAACGGCACGGGCGTGTCGGGCGCGTTGACGCGGACGATCGGGCCGTCCAAATCGTCAAAAGCCTTCTCCGCGATGACCGCCGCAAGCTCGCCTGCCATGCCGCCGGTGCGCGTGTCCTCGTGCAGCAGGATCACCTTGTTGCATTTCCGAACGCTTCCGAGCACCGCGTCCTCATCGTAGGGCAACAGCGTGCGGAGGTCAACGACCTCCAGGGAAATCCCTTCTTTCTCGAGCTCCGTCGCCGCTTCGAGCGCCGTCCACACCATCGCGCCGTAAGTGATGACGGCGATGTCCGTGCCCGCGCGGCGCACTGCGGCCTTGCCGAGTGGTACGACGTAATCTTCCTCGGGGACTTCCTCCTTGATGCGGCGATAGAGAAATTTGTGCTCGTAGAAAATGACCGGATTGTCGTCGCGGATCGAAGCCTTGATGAGCCCCTTGGCGTCGTAAGCCGTCGAGGGAATCACCACCTTCAGCCCCGGCGTGTGCACAAACCACATCTCATTCGACTGGGAATGAAACGGCCCGCCGTGTACACCCGCGCCCGACGGCCCGCGAATCACCATGGGCACCGCAGGCCCCCAGCGATAATGAATCTTCGCGGCCATATTCACGATCTGGTCGAACCCGCAGGAAATGAAATCCATGAACTGCATCTCAGCGACCGGCCGCAATCCCATCAGCGCCGCGCCCACGGCCGCGCCGACGATGGCTGATTCGGAAATAGGCGTGTCAATCACACGCTCGGCACCGAACTTCTCCAGCATTCCTGCCGTCACCTTGAACGCGCCGCCGTAATTACCGATGTCTTCGCCGAGCAGAAAGACGTTCGGGTCGCGCTCCATCTCTTCCCAGATGCCCTGGCGGATGGCGTCGAGATAAGTCATCACTGGCATGATTGCCTCACACTCTTATCGGCTGATCGAATCACCGGGTCATCGAGCGATCGGCAGAACCGATTTCAGGTTGTGCTGTCAATGGATCGATGGCCCGATGGCCAGATCGCCCGATCATGTACCTCTCTGCCACCAACACTCTCCTGGCTCGCAGTAGACCCCCTTGATTGCCTCGGCGGCATCCGGCAGCGGGCTCGCCTCGGCCTGCCCGATGGCTTCGTCGAGCTCCTTGTGGATGACCGCATCGAGCGCCTTGATGCCCGCGCGGGTCAGAACCTTGTGAGCCAGCAGATATTTCTCGAACCGCGCGATGGGGTCCTTCTCTGCCCACTTCTTCGCCAGCGCCTCGGGGACGTACTCGGCCGCGTCGTGCGCGGAGTGCCCCGTCATGCGAAACGTCCGGCACTCGATCAGACTGGGTCCCTCGCCGGTTCGAGCGCGAGCGAAGGCTTTCTGCGCAGTAGCGTAAACGGCGAGCACGTCGTTGCCGTCGATCGAGACGCCCGGCATGCCGTAAGCCGGGCCGCGGGCAGCCAGCGACTCGACGGCGTATTGCTTTTCGGCGGGCGTCGAGTAGGCGAAGGCGTTGTTGTTGCAAATGAAGACGACCGGCAGCTCCATCACCGACGCCCAGTTCATCGCCTCGTGAATGTCGCCGCGGCTCGAGGTGCCTTCGCCGAAGAACGTCAGCGCGATGTTGCTCTGACCGCGCTGTTTCAAGGCCATCGCCGCGCCGCACGCCACCGGACACCACGCCCCGACCGGCGAGACCGGGGCAATGATGCCTCGGCGAATATCGCCGATGTGCGGGCCGCCGTCGCGCCCGCGCGTGGGCGAGCCGACGCGGCCCATCCAGTTGCAGAAGATCTCTTTGAGCGGCAGACCACGGATCACGTGAGCGGCGAAATCGCGATGTGTGGGCGTGACCACGTCGCCGTCAATGAGCTGAATCGCCGAGCCCACGGTAATCGCTTCCTGCCCGCGTCCGACGTACACGCCGCCCAGAATCTTCCCCTGGCGGTAGAGCACGCGCTCGATGCGATATTCCGCCTCGCGCGTGAGCTTGAGGAAATAGAGCATTCGCTCCAACGTCGAGGCATCGGGAACACGGTCCGTCCCCGGGCGTTTCACTTTAGGTCGACTAGGCATCTCGTTATTTCAAAGTAGGCAGGAAGCAGAAAGCAGTAGGCAGACAGCTCATCCGTTAAACTGGCTGATTGAAACCTCAGAAACCGGACAAATCGCTGCCAGCAAACGACCACCGCTTTCTTCCTGCCTACTGCCTTCTGCCTACTCCCGCCCGAGCGCGGTCTCACGCATATACCGGCCGTGCTGCTTCTTCCGGCGCGGGGAAGGGGCTGGCCTCGGCAAAGGCCACGTCCTCGCGGATTTCGTTTTCGATGCGCGCTTCGATGGCGGCCTTCTCCTCGGCGGTCATGAGCTTCTTTGCCGCCAGATATTTCTCGCAGACCAGAATCGGGTCGCGCTTGCGCCACTTCTCGAATTCTTCTTTGGGAACGTACCTGGCGTCGTCGTGTTCGGCGTGACCCTTCATGCGCATGGTCAGGCACTCGATCATTTCCGGCCCGCCGCCGCGACGGATGCGCCCGACAGCATTGCGCGCGGCCTCGAAAACCGCGAGCACGTCGTTGCCGTCCACGGTGACGGCGGCGATGCCGTAGCCTTTGGCGCGCTCCGCCATGCTGCGCACGGCCATCTGCTTCTCGATCGGCGTCGAGTAGGCCCAGCCGTTGTTCTCGCCGACGATCAGCAGCGGGAGCCTTTGAACGGCCGCGAAATTCATGCCTTCGTGATACGGGCCGGTACTCGACGCGCCATCGCCGACGTAAACGACGGCGACACGTTTCTCCTGGCGGATTTTCGCGGCCAACGCAATACCGGCCATCAGCGGAACGGTCTCACCCAGCATGCTGACGGGCGCGATCACGCCGCGCCTCACGTCGCCGAAGTGCGTGTTGGCATCGCGCCCGCCGGTGGGGCCATCGCGCCGGCCCATGTACTGGAGAAACAGATCGCGCGGCCGGAAACCGCGAATGAGCATCGCGCCGACATTGCGAATCACCGGGCCGATCAAGTCCTGCGGCTCGAGCGCGTACGCCGTGCCCACGGAAATCGCTTCCTGGCCAAGTCCGGAGTAAACGCCTCCTACGACCTTCCCTTGCCGATAGAGCGCGACGAGTTGCTCGTCCACGCGCCGGTTGAGGCGGAGGAAGTAGTAGAGGTCGTGGAGTTGGGCGCGGGTGAGTTTTGACGACATCAGAAGCTCGGAAAAGTAAAAGTCAAAAGGAAAAGGTCGGTCAACAGTCGAAAGTCGAAGAGTTGAAAAGTCAAAGATCCGACCTACTGACTTTCGACTCTTCGACTTTCGACTTTCGACTGCTCGTCCAAATCCATCTCAAGTCCGAAGACTTCACCGAAATGCGAGATCACAATCTCCGCTACGCGGTCCATCTCCGCCGGCCGGCCCAGCAGCTTTTCAAGTGACGTCACGCCCTTGCCGCGAATGCCGCAGGGAACGATGTGATCGAAGTAGCTCAGATCGGTGTTTACGTTGAAAGCGAAGCCGTGCGACGTGACCCAGCGCGAAACGTGCACGCCCATGGCGACGAGCTTGTCATTGCCGACCCAGACGCCGGGGCAGCCTTTGATGCGCCTTGCCTCGACGCTGAAGTCGTTTGCCACACAGATGAAGACTTCTTCGAGCGACCGCATAAACCAGGCGATATCGCGCCGGTGTTTGGTCAGGTCGAAAATCGGATACCCAACAAGTTGCCCGGGGCCGTGATAGGTAATGTCGCCGCCGCGGTCGGTTTCGTAGAGTCGCGCCCCGAGCGCCGCCAGACGGTCTTCAGTGATAAGAAGGTTTTCGCGCTTGGCGTTACGCCCCAGCGTATAAACGTGCGGATGCTCGAGAAGCAGCAGCGTGTCGGGAATCGCTCCTGCCTTGCGGTGGGCCACAAGCTCTTTCTGCAGAGCGAGACCCTCTTCGTAATCAATTAGACCGAGTTGGAGGACGCGGCAGAACATTTGGTGACGAAGTTGTCAGGCAATAGTCGAAGGTCGAAAGTTGACGGTCAACTGAAGCGATGCAGGTCCTTTACTTTTGACTTTCGACTGTCAACTGTCGACTTGTCAAATCTCCTTTCAATCGACGGCGCGCCCCACTTCATGTCTCCGGAGGCCCAAATTCCGGGCGCATGGCCATCTTACATTATGAAAAATGGGGGAACAAGCGGGGGCGGCCCGATCGCATTATGCCCGCGAAGCCGGGAGGGCGGTTCCTTCACCAACTCACTGGATTCCCGCTTCCGCGGGAAAGACGCCATTGCGAACTGCGGCGAGAGCAGAGAGCTCGTGTGAATCCGACAGGCGCGTTACGCCACCACGCGCAGATCGGGGACGGAGTGGCGCTGAGGCTTGGCAGGTGGTGTGTAGCCATCGGGCAGGTCGCCGTTGTCGGCGCGCAAGTATTGCCAGTAATGCGGCTTGAGCGTGGCGATCAGCTCCTTGCGCGTTTTGGTCTTGAGCGGCTTGCCGACGTAGATCTTCCCCATGCGCGCGAGGGTCTTCTCCGAGAGGGCGCCCGAGAACATCCAGAGTGGCCAGGTGAAGTTCGGGCCATTGAGCCGGCGGAGCTTGTAGAGCCACATGGCTATGGAGCCGACGCGCCACGCCGTCGGCCCCCACCAACTGTACTGGCCGGGACGCAGGTTCATCTTCCAGCACTTCATCATGAGCTGCCACTGCAGGGGCGTGAGGTTGCGCGTTTCGGTGACGCCCTTTTGATTTTCCATGCGCGTGTCATGCAGCGGGGTGAAGATGGAAGGGATCAGGAAAGCGAACAGGCCGCGGCGCTCCATCTCGTAAACGAGATCGAGCGTGTCCATAACGTCCTGGTCAGTCTCGCCGGGGTTGCCGACGATCAGGGTCATCATGGGGAACCAGTTGTTCTCGTTGGCGACGCGCAAGCCTTCCAGTACCACGCTCGGCCAATCTTCGATCGAAAAGGGCACGCCCTTGCTGGGCATGATCTTCTTGGCCATTCGCACCGAGCCGGTCTCGAGACCTATGAGCGGGGCGAGCGCCTTCTTCTGGGGATGAGAGCTCAGGCGCGGCATATGGAGGGGGCTTTTCGGCAGGAGGGTTTCCGAGAGTTTCTTGATGAGCAGCGGATCCACCACGAACGGCGCGATCGTCGAGTGGCTCAGAACGTGCTGCTCGACGCCCGGCGTGTTCACGATGGAAGAGTAGAGGTCGAGCAGCGCTTCGCGGTTGGGGAAGAAAAATGGAGTGTCGGTGTGGACCTGCCCCCAGATGAACATGTCTTCGGTGGCGAGCGAAATCTGCTTGTTGCCCTCGCGGACGTTGGCCCGCACCGCCGCCATGATCTTTTGTTTGGGAAAATCAATCTGCGGGTTGAGGTCAGGGACGCAGAACTGGCAGCGGCGCCCGCAGCCGGTCGTCATCTCGACGACGCCGAAGGTCGTCCGCTGGTCGGGAACCAGGAGCGCCTCGCGCGTCGTGGGGTGGCTGACGTTGATTTCGAGCGGCAGGGCTTCGCCCCGGATGGCCTTGTGGAAGAGTTCCATCGAATCATGCGATTCGCTTCGGCCCTCGACGACGCAGTCCACCCCCAGTTCCTCGAAAGTCCTGGTCTGCGTAATCTGCCAGCCGCCCGAGCCGCCGACGATCACCTTGAAATTGCCGCGGTGAGGGCTGGATTTGATCTTTTGGAACATCAGACGGGCGTAGTGAGAATTGATGGGCATGCGCGAGGAGCCAAAGATCGAGGTATAGACTCCCGCTGCGAAGGTCACTCCCAGGGGGTTATGCGTCGAGACTGCTACCACCCGCGTGTTGGGGCCGATGAAATTGTCCAGGTCGTCGGGATAGCAGGCGACGACGTCCTTTTCGCTGAATTCCCGCAGCAAGGATTTCTCGACCAGGCGGACTCCGGCGGGCATGAAGCGCGCTGAGCCGTCCGGCTTGCGCTCGACGTTGCGCCAGTTGGGGTATTTGCTGTTGAGGACGAACTCCATCCAAATCGGCAAGGACGCCATGCCCATCTGAATGAAGTAACCGGCGTGATCGATGGTCTCGGTGAGCGGCGCGGTCAGGACGATGAGCCTGCCACCATCCTTGGGAGGCTCGTAGACGGACTGTCCGTTGCCATCGCCGTTCCGTCCGGCTCGGAGGCCCTTCGAATTCTCGTTCGCGTTCAATAAGTGCATCCCCATCAACAATATCCTTGGAAGGCAAACTGGATTGCGACTCGCCCTGAAGAGGCGTTGCGTATCTTACAATATCTTGGCGCGGAATTCATCCTAAAATGTTGAAGCGAGAGGTGTTCCTACAACCTTCGAAAAATCGCCAAAGATCCCGCCCGCCGTGCCAAAATGTCTGCTCGACAGGTTGGGACACAGCGCGCGGCCTGTCTCAAATCCTTTCATCGGAGAACTCATGACTTGGACTGCCGAGTTGGCCAAGATTGTCGCCGGACAGGTTCTGCTGGATGAGGCCACGCGCGACGCCGTGGCAACGGATTTTGGGCGGCTTATCGTGCGAAAGCCGTCGGCGGTGGTTCGGCCGGCCTCGGCCCAGGATGTCGCCAACGTCGTTCGATTCTCCGCCAAGAATTCGCTGGGAGTCTCCACACGTGGCGGCGGACACTCTCAGACCGGCCAGTCCCTTTCCGAACATATCGTGCTGGACATGACCTCGCTTAGCGACGTGCGCCGCATCGACGAGCAGGGCGGCTACGTCGTCTGCCAGGCAGGACTGACGTGGCGCGGGCTAGTCGAGCAACTCGCCGCGCGGCAACTTTCGCCGCCGGTGCTCACCAACAACCTCGATGTCACGATTGGTGGGACCCTCTCCAGCGGCGGGCTGGGCGTGGCATCGTGGCGGCACGGGACGCAAGCCGACAACTGCCTGGAGTTGGAGGTCGTTACCGGCACGGGCGAGATCGTTCGCTGCTCACCCGAACAGGACCGCGACCTTTTTGACGCCGTCCGCGCCGGCATGGGCCAATTCGGCGTCATCACGGAAGCCATGCTCAAGTTACGGCGTCATCATCCCAAGTTCCGCAGCTACTACCTGCTCTACGACAACTTAAATTTCCTGCTCGAAGATCTCCAGACCCTCATGGTCGAAGAGCGATTTGACTATCTGGAATCGTGGTGCGCTCCGTGCCCGCAGGGGTTCCGCAAAGTGGGCGAGGGCCGCACACCTTTCGCGCAGTGGTTTTTCCCGCTCCACGGCACCATCGAGACCGACGGGACGAGTCACCCGGAAACGACGAAGAAGCTCGCGGGCCTGCGGCTCTACAAGCATGTCCACTCCGAGGACGGCGAGATCGGCGAGTTCTTCGCGCGCCTCGACGGGCTGTTTGCGCTGTGGAAGCGCGGCGGGGCCTGGGACTTCACCCACCCCTGGATGGAGTGCGTGCTTCCCTGGCAATCCACCATGATGTACATTTCTCGCGTACTCGAAAACTTCCCCCCGCAGGCGTTGGTCGGCGGGCACATCCTGCTCTGGCCGGCGCGCGGCAACGTTTCCGCCGCCCCGCTCTTCATGCGGCCAAAATCCGATTTTGTGATGGGCTTCGGGATCCTGCCCGCATTCCCCAAACACCTCGTCGAAGAGCCCCTCTTCCATCTCAACATGGCCAGCCAGGGCGCCATGATGCTGGGCGGCAAGCGCTATCTCTCCGGATGGATCAAGTTTGACCACAACCAGTGGAAGGCGCACTACGGCGAGATGTGGTCCAAGGTCGTCGAGCTGAAGAAGAAGTTCGACCCGCAGGGGGTGCTGAATCCCGGATTCGTGCTGTACGACTAACCCCGGAAGACCCTCAACTCCCGCAAGCCGGAAAGACAGAGAGACGGATTTCTGTTAAAATGGAAACATGAAGAGGAAGACTACGGTCTACCTGGATGACGCACTCCTCCGTGCATTGAAGGTCGCCGCAGCACGGTCCGGCCAGCACGAGTACCAAGTGCTCGAGCATGCTCTGCGGTCTCACTTGGGTTTGGAGTTGCTGGGAAAGGTCGGCGCCAAGTCCACACTGGGCGAGAAGGAGGCGCTGGACCTGGCGTATGGAGAGCTCCACCGCAGTCGAAAGCGCTAAGTGTATCGCGTCGTCATCGATCCCGGCGTACTAATTGCCGCGTTGATTTCGTCCCGGGGTGCCCCGCGTGTCCTCCTGGAGGCGTGGATCGACGGCGCCTTCGAACTCCTGGTCTCTCCCACTCTCATCGATGAACTGAGCCGCGTCCTTCGCCGCCCCAAGTTCCGGCCATACGTGAGCGAGCAGGAAGCGCGCGCGTACGTCGCATTCCTGCAGCGCTTCGCCAGCTTGTACCCCGACGTAGACTTGCCGCCGCGAGTGGGTCCCGATCCTGGGGACGACTACCTTCTCGCGCTGGCACGCTCGCAATCAGCTGACGTACTCGTGTCAGGCGATCGCGACCTGTGCGAGCTAAGAAACGTCAGACCTCCAATCCTTACGCCAAGAGCCTTCTTGAACCGCCTTCGCTAATCGGCGTGGCGTGAACGTCTGGATTCAGTGTCCCTTACACTTCCTCTGGCACGACGTAAGGGGCGCGGTAGCCGCGGTCGCCGTCGCGCAGGATGCGGTTGGCCTCGTCGTCGCCGTTCACCTGCTCAGTGGCAGGATCAAAATGCAACGTGCGCCCCACGCGGTACGCGGCGTTACCGAGGTGGAGCAGCGTGCAGGAGATATGGCCCTCCTCGACCGGCGCGTTCAAGTCTTCCTTCTTGCGGCTGCGCACGCAATCGACGAAGTTCGCCCAGTTATTGCCTTCCTGCGCGGCGGTCGGCCCAGGCTCCTGCTCTTCGCCTAGCCACGTCCGGTAGGCGTCGTAGCCGTTCATGGCCATGTAGCCTTTGGAGCCGTAAAAGATGTTGCCGATGGTGTTCTGCGGCCCCTTGCGCTTCTTCGGCTCGGCGGCATTCCCCAGCGCCGCGGGCACTTCGCCGCCGCCAAAGCTCGGCTCGCCGATCAGCGCCTCGTGGTTGGAGATCCAGTGCCGGACCTCGAACTCCATCATCCTTTTCTTGCCATCGGGCATAACAAACTCGTACGCCACGTTGAGTGTATTCGGTGTCTCCTGGTCGTCGTCGAACATGAAGTGCCCGCCGATAGCCGACACTTTACTCGGGAATTTAACGCCCAGCCCCCAGCGCGCCAAATCGAGTTCGTGAATACCCTGGTTGCCGAAATCGCCATTGCCGGTGTCCCAGATCCAGTGCCAGTTGTAATGGAAGCGGTTCTTGGTGAAAGGCTTCATAGGCGCTGGCCCGGTCCACAGATCGTAGTCCACTCCGGCAGGGACGGGCTCGGGGGGAGTCTTGCCGATAGACTTGCGCCACTTGAAGCACAAGCCGCGCGACAGGTAAAGCTCGCCCACCAGACCGTCGCCGAGCTTTTTGACGCCGTCCTTGATGGCCACGCCCGAGCGGCTGTTGGTGCCGTGCTGGACGATGCGGTTATATTTCTGAGCGGCGCGCACCAGTTGCCGGCCTTCGAACCAGTTGTGTGAGAGCGGCTTTTCGACGTAGACGTCCTTCCCCGCCTGGCATCCCCAAATCGCTTGCAGCGAGTGCCAGTGGTTGGGGGTCGCGATCGAGATGGCGTCGATGGATTTGTCCTCGAGCGCCTTACGCAAATCGACAAACGTGTGCGGCTTGGGCAACTTCATCTTTTCCATCTGGCTGAGGCGCTGGTTCAGGACACTCTCGTCGATCTCGCAGAGGGCGGCGACCTCGACATTCTTCAGCTTCGAGTATTCCTCGACGTGCGCCCAGCCCTGGCCATGCACGCCCACCACGCAAACGCGGACGCGGTCGTTGGCGCCGAAGACCCGCTGCGGCTCGGTGAGAAAGGTGATGCCTCCCAGCGCGGCGAGGCCGGCCGAAGTGGCGCTCGACTTCAGAAAATCCCGGCGAGTGATTTCGGACTCTTGGCTCATGGATGACTCCTTTGTTTTGATTGCGCGCAGATTATACCCTCGATGCGGCGCGAGCGAGACGAATTCTTGCGGACCTGTCGTCCTGAACTAGCCCTGGCGCTTGCAGGAAGGTGAAGGATCTCCGTTTTGGCTTCTCAAGTTGATCCGGTGGATGCTTCTCCGCCACGGGGCACGCCGGGGAAATGTCGGAACCCTCAAATCATCAATTCGCGGCGGATTGACTCGGCGAAGACCTTCACGCCAGCGAGGGGCTGAATCACAATCTTCGCCTCTTCGAGGATGGTACGGGTGGAATTTGCGATTTCGTCTTCGGCGGCGGGAAGGCCGCCGACGACGGCGGTCAAGCCGGCGGGTTCTTTGGCGCGGACTTTGAGGATACGGTCTTTGAGTGTCGCGGCCAAGTCGTTATCGCGCTTGAGCGATAGGGCATGGACGAATTTGATGTGGCCGTTCGGTTTCCCATCGACGAGCAGCGGCATATAGCCGAAATCAAACGAAAAGGGATCGCCTTCGTGAGTCCAGCGGTAGGCCGGGACGCGCCGTTCGAGCCGGTCCAGGACCCCTGCACGCGCCAGCGCGTCATTCAATCGCTGCTTGATGCGCATGCGCGAATCCTGCTCGATCGCGGGCGCGACGCGCGTGCCGACGTAGCGGGAATAGAGGTTTTCAAGCTCCGCCTGCGGGTCAACGGCCAGACAACCGCGCGGCGGGGTGACCTGGATGAGATTTGAGTAGCTTTCCTGCATTTCCCGGATGAAAACGTCGAGCTCCTTCTCGCGCTCCTTGATTTGCTGCTCAAAGTGTTCGGGAAGGGCTTTCAGGAGCTCCAGATCTGCCTGCGGGTGGAAGTCCCGCACGCGGCGGAAGTCGTCGGTGAAGAGGCAGTCGAGATACTCCTCCTGCTGGCTGTAAAGGAACAGGCCGATATTCAAGCCTTCATCGCGGGCGATGTCCGGGACGTAGCGCACTAGGAAGAAGGTGCAGGGCTTTGGCTTGGTTTCTTCCGCCATGATTACCTGTAGGGGCAGGCCTTTTGCCTACCCGGTCGAGGGCGGCCACAAGGCCGCCCTTACCTCCAATTCGGGAACGGCGAGAGCGCGCTGTTGCGGGCGTCGATCAACGCCTGGCGGACGCGTCGGCGCCGCTCGAACAAACTCTCGGCCAGCCGCAGCAGTTTCTCGGTCCCGCTCTGAGCGGGATCGCCGCACCAATCTTCCGGAATTCCGCGCAAACACGCTTCGATTTCCGCCGCCTCGAGATTCTCCACGCGGGAAAGAAATGGCTCAAAAGAATTCAGGCTGTGGATCCCCTCGTAGACCAGCCGGCGCGGGTAGAGGCTGCGGATGGGGCTGTCCGGGAAATTCCAATCGCCGTCGTTGAAGCAGAAACCATGATCAATCAGCGCCGCCGAGTATGTGGAGCCCTCCTGGTCCACGCTGCGATAGAAGATCATCTGGCGGCCGTCGCAATTGCACGTCCACTTGTCGAACACCAACGCGCCCAGGAAAACGTGCGGCGTCTTTTTGACGACGCTTTTCAGCAGGCGGTCAGGCAGAAAATCCACGACTAGGGTCCGCGCAGGGGCGCCGGGAAAACGCGAGCCGAATTGCAGCCCCACGGCGCAAGGCTCGCGCCGGGGGCCAATCTCGAATTCCAGAAGGGGATTGCTTTCAACCAACACGGCGGGAACATCCACGAATGCCGGGTCCGGCACCGGCAGCCCGATCAGGCGCGCCAGACGGGCGGCCAGCATTTCATTGGCAAGCACGCGGACGTGCTGAGGGTTGTTGCGGAACTTGACGACGTAGTTCTCTCCGTCCGCGCAGCGCAGAAGGTAGGGTTGGGAGGCGCCGCGCATACGCCGTACAAACTCCACGGCCAGAACCGTCGGCAGCGCGTCCGCTTGAGGAGTTCGGCTTAGCACGGGCGCGCGGGAAGGCGAAGACGGAGGGTCGTCAAAGGGCCTCATACGCGGTGGCGAGGGTTGGCTGCGGGGAAGGACTCAAGGCTCTACACGAATCCTCTCGAACCTGCCCGGAGATCACATGGAGACCTCCGGGCGGGTGGGAATCGGAACACAGTTTCTAGCGGCGCCGGGCTTTCTTGGCCTTCTTCTTGGCCTTTGGGGCTTTCTTTTTTGGGGTCGGCTTTTTCGCCTTCTTGGCCTTCTTCGGCTTTGCCGGCTTCTTGGGTTTGGCCTTCTTTGCCGGTTTGCGAGCGGTCGCGGCGCGCTTGGCGGCCAACGCAGGCGCGGGGGCCGGCACGGTGATGCTCGCGGGCGCGGGAGCTTCTACGGCAGGAACCGTTTCTTCGTAGGAGACTTCCTCCTCGAGTTCCTCGCCCTCTTCTCCCAACTCCTCCTCTTCTTCCTCGTGAAAGTCGGAGGAGAGTTCGTCTCCATAATCCTCCAATTCGTCGCCCGGCTCTCGATCGTGCATGTCAAACCTCATGACTCCCTCCTCCTTTCGCCCCATTCCACAGACGATTAAGAAGCAGCGGAATTCGCTCGAGGACAGGTCCCTCGCCCCGGAGCTGCGCCGCGAGGCAGATGTATACCACGAAATTTCCCATGTCAAGGGCAATGATGAAAATGGCTCCTGGGGCGGGGCCATAGAAGATCGAGCGCAGGACTATAGGCTAGTGAGCGGCGAGAGGTCCCGGATCGGCCGGCCGCGGCGAGGCTTTCGCCGCCGGGGCTGCGGAAGCTACCGAGGGGGACTGGGTCTTCTTGGCGGTTGGCGTTCGTGAGGCTTTCGCCCGCCGCGCCGTCCTTGATCGGGCGCTTACCGTGGCGCTGGTTGAGGCGTAGATCCGCAGCCTGGCTCCCGGCGTGAGCCGGGAATCCGGCATCTTGTTCCAACGGCGAATCTGATAGGGGGTGACGTCGAAACGGTCAGCGATGCGTTCCAGGGTATCGCCCGTTTTGACGCGGTAGATGAAGAGCCGCCGCAGGCCGCGCTCACGCACGCGGGCGAGCGAGGACTCGCTTCCTGTGGCAAGAGGAATCACCAGTCGCGACCCGGCCGTCAAGTCAGCGCCTGTCTCGAGGCTGTTGGCGCGCGCCAGGGCTACCGTTGTCACCTTGTAGCGCCGCGCGATCCCCGCCAGCGTGTCGCCTTCATCCACCTTCGTCGCCCGCCACCAGATCCGCTTGTCGGGCGGGATCATGGCGATACCCGCCTCGTAGGCGTCTCTGGTTCCTAACGGCAGCTTGAGGACGTAATCGGGGTTGTTGGCGGGGGTCGTCCAGCGCAGCAGGCCCGGGTTCAGCTTGATCAATTCATCCACTGGCCGGTCGATGAGCTGCGCTACCAGCCGCAAGTCAGTAGGCGAACTGACCACGACCTCGTCGGTCTGGAGCGGGGGATCGGGCTCGAAATCAAATCCATAAGCCTTGGGGTCCTTGGCGATGAGGGCGGTGGCGATGATGATAGGAACGTAGTTCTCGGTATCAACGGGCAAAGCGTGCAGGCGGCGCAAATCCCAAAAGTCCGCATAGCCGGTCTTCTCGATGGCCTTCTGTACATTCACGGGCCCGCAATTGTATGCGGCCATCGCCAGGTACCAGTCCCCGAACATCGCATAGAGGTCTTTGAGATGCTTCGCGGCAGCCTGGGTGGATTTCACCGGGTCCTCGCGCTCGTCCACCCAGCGGTCCTTCTTCAGGCCATACTCAAATCCCCGGCTCAGCATGAATTGCCAGATGCCCTTGGCGCCGGCTCGTGAAAGGGCCAGAGGATTGAAGGCGCTCTCCGCCGCCGCCAAGTAGATCAGGTCGCGTGGCAGGCCTTCTTTTTGGAGGACTTCGTCAAAGAGTGGCTGATATTGCCCCAGGCGCTTCAAGGCACGCGTCGTGTAGCCGGACCCACGGCCTTGGAGGAACGTGATGAATCCCTCGACATATTCGTTCGAGACTAGCGGCAGGTCGGAACTTACCGACTTGACCTCTTCCCGGGCGCGCTCCTGGATTTTGGGGTCAACCGGAAAGGTCAGCCCGGCAAAAGCCTCGATGGGCGAGGGCTCGTACTGCTTCTGGAGGTCTGATTCGGCTGACTGCTCCGCTGGGGGGCCTTGGTCGCCATTCTCGGCAGAGGCCACCTCCAGCCCGTGAATGCTCTCGACCAGCTTGTCGAATTCGGCGGTCAATCGTGGGTCGCGGGCGATGTCGAGTTTTGATTCCAGCAATACACGCAGCGACCGGTCAAACTCCTCCCGAGCCTTCGCGAAATCGCCGGCCCGGTGCGCTTCCATCCCGGCCTCGTAAGCATCTTCGGCTTCGGCGATCAGTTGTTCGACGGGGTCAGGAGGAAGTTTTTGGGGAGGACGGGCGTAAGCTTGGATGGGAGTTACCGGCAAAGGATCAAGGGTGAGCGCTGGGACGCGGGGTTGGAGGTACGCTTGCCGTCGCTGCGCCGTCCCACAGGAGGCAACGAGCAGCAACGACGAAACTACAAAAATGAGATTCGACCGACCCAATCGGTCTCTCCCTCCCGATTCCAGATTTCAGCCTGGCCCCTTGCGCCCCTTGGTGTCTGGGTGCAATCGAGCTGATTGTACGGTTTGGCCCTCATGGGGTCAACCCCAAAATGCTCGGACGAAGTCTATGTGCTTATTTGTCAATGAGGTACAATCCTTCCTGAATTATCACGCCATACTATGAAAGAGAGACTCTCCGTTGCGAGGTCTTGCTCGCGAATGAATTGGAGTTGGCCCCACTTGTCGATGCCGCCACACTCCTATATCGTGGCCTTCCATGGCTTCTAGGGGGGCCCCTTGCCAGGAGCCAATTTCACCCAAGGAGTACCCATGAAACTCACTTTGCTCCGTATCGCAATTCTTACGTCGTTTTGTTTCACGGCGGCGAATCCCGTATCGGCCGCCGAGCCGCTTCCCATTCGCGGGCTCAACCTGGGCGCGCCGAAGCCCGAGGATGTCCCCGCGGTTGTGCGCTTCATCCGCGAAGCGCTTCCCAGGGAAGGCGTCAATGTGCTGGTGATGGAGTTCGATTACCGCTACCAGTACGCGAGCCACCGGGAAGTCGTAGACGAGGACGCGCTCTCCCCGTCCGACGTCAAGGCGATTGTCGCCGCCTGCAAGGAAGCGGGCGTCCGGCTGATTCCGCTCATCAACCTGCTCGGGCACCAATCCTGGGCGGCGAAGACAATGGGCCTGTTGCGCGCGCATCCGGAGTTCGACGAGACGCCGGGAAAGTATCCGAACAACAAGGATATCTACTGCCGCAGCTATTGCCCGCTCCATCCGGATTTGCACAAGATCGTGTTTGACCTGATGGACGAGCTCGCCGCGGTATGCGAAGCGGATGCGGTGCATGTCGGTATGGATGAAGTCTTCATCCTCGCCGATCCCGACTGCCCGCGCTGCAAGTCGCGCAATAAGGCCGAACTCTTCGCGCAGGAAGTTCGCGCACTGCACGACCACTTGGCGGCGGCGAACCGCGAGATGTGGATGTGGGGCGACCGCTTTCTTGATGGCACGGTCACCGGCCTCGGCGAGTGGGAAGCCAGCCAGAACGGCACGGCCTTCGCCATCAACCTGGTCCCGCGCGATATCGTTATTTGCGACTGGCACTACGATTCCCCGCCTCTCACCGCGGCGCATTTCGCGGTCGAGGGATTTCGCGTCCTGTATTGTCCGTGGCGCAAAACCGATGTTGCACTTGGAGAGCTCGATTTGGTCCGGGCCGCACGGGCCCACGCCGATCAGACCATCGCCCCGCGGATGCTCGGCGTCCTGCAAACCACCTGGACCGACCCGAACGAATTCATCAAGGCTTACAACGGCGATTCATCTGCTCGCAAGGAAAGCGCCGAAGCCGCCGCGACGTTCAAGGCGCTGTTCAGCGCGATTCGTTCCGCGCCGTGACCAATTACCAAGGTCTTCCGCCTGCTCATAGCCATGACCGGTGTGTGCTTGGTCGGCGTTTCGGACATCCGTTGCCTGACGCGTGTGTGGAGTTTTGCGCGGGTTTCGTACAGAATGTTTCCTCGGGCTTTGCCCCAGCAAATAAGCGTCAGCGTCCGAGGGACATTGTCGTGCCTGGCGGTCAGGGCAAGGATTTCTGCCACGTCGTTCGAGTGGTCGCGGCCCTCATGGCGCTGGCTATGGGGTCTTCCCGCGGGGTGGGCCAGCAAGCCACCGAAGACCGCGTGAAGGGGCCGGGCTGGTGGCCGACCAAGAGCGTTCCCTCGCGCGCGGATTTTATCGGTCCCGCGGCCTGCGCCGAATGTCACCCCGCGCAAGCCGAAACCCAGCCCGCCACCCCCATGGCGCACGCCTCGGCGCCCGGCACTGCGGACGTGCCGGGAATACGCTTTCCGCTGAAGTTCCAATCGGGCCCTTACACGTACGAGATTTCCCGCGCGGCCGCCGGCGCGCGCTACAGCCTTCGGAACGGACCCGCGGAACTCGCGGGGCCACTCGACTGGGCATTTGGCATGGGCAAGGTGGGCGAGACCTACTTGCTGGTGCGGAACGGCGAGTATTACGAAAGCCGCGTCAGCTATTTTTCCGCCCCCCAGGGCCTGGATTTCACGATCGGCCACCCGCGCACCCCTCCCGCGTCGCTGGAGGACGGGCTGGGGCGATACCTCCCCTCCTTCGAGGCGAAGCTTTGCTTTGGTTGCCACTCCACCGCCGCGATTATTGACAACCGGCTGCAGCCGGGGGAACTGATCCCAGGCGTCACGTGCGAGGCCTGCCACGGGCCAGGCGCCCGCCACGTGGCGGCGATGAAAGCCGGGAAACTCGACGAGAAGCAGATCTTCAACCCCGCGGGATTGAAAGCCGTCGATTCCGTGGATTTTTGCGGCGCGTGCCACCGCACCTGGTGGGACGTGATGTTCATGGGTTCGGTGGGCTCGATCAACGTCCGATTCCAGCCCTTTCGCCTCGAGAAAAGCCGCTGCTGGAAGGAGAGCGGCCGGGACGCACGCCTGGCCTGCGTTTCCTGTCACGACCCTCACCAGCAGTTGGTGCGCGACGAGGCCAGTTACGACCCGAAATGCCTCGCCTGCCACGGCCCTGCAAGCGCCTCGACCGGCGCCGCACAAGCGAAGGCGCATCCTTGTCCCGTCGCCACTCGCGATTGCGTAAAGTGCCATATGCCCAAGGTGGAGCCGCCCGAAGCGCACTTTGCGTTCACGGACCACCGGATTCGCATCGCCCGTCCCGGAGAACCGTATTCCGATTGATTCGCCTGCCAGCCCGACAAGACGCCTGCAGGCTCGACGGACCGAAGTTGTATACTCTCCCGCGCGGAGGGTGGAATGTTCGGCACGAGGAATCGCATCCGGCTTGGCGTCGCCGCGGCCGCCCTTCTCCTGGCGGCGAGGAGCGGCGGGGCGCTACGGCCCGCCAATTACGTTGCCGGAACGCTCGTTCAGCTTAACGACAACGGCGCCTGGTCGTGGTTCATGGATGAGCGCGTCATCGTGGACCGAGGCAAGCTGATCATCGGGTCGGTGCGTTCGCTGGGCGACTTCGACGCGACGAAAGATCAGCCGGACTGGGGCAATGTCGAGATTTCCACTTACGATATTGAAACGGGACGCGCCGGCCGCGTTGTCCTCGACCGCCATTTCGAGCAGGACGACCACGACGCTCCGGCCTTTCTGGCGCTTCCCGATGGCCGGATTCTGGCCATGTACACTCGGCACGCCGTGGAACGTAGAATCTATTACCGATTCTCGAACCCGGGCGACCCTCTCCACTGGAGCGACCCGCAAGTATTCGAAACGCCGGGCGGCGACAAGAAATTCGCTGGCGACAACGTCACCTACTCGAACCTGTTTCGCTTTCCGGACGGGCGCATCTACAACTTCTTCCGCGGCATCGGCCACGAACCCAATTACATGGTCTCCGACGACGATGGCATTACGTGGCATTACGGCGGGCACCTGCTGCGCGGCAAGGGCGGATACAGCCCGTATCTGAAATACGCCTACGACGGAGATAGGACCATCCACTTCATCGCTACGGAAGACCATCCGCGCAACTATGACAACAGCATCTACCATGCTTTCATCCGTGACGGCGAGATTCACGCTTCGGACGGGCGCGTGCTGGCCAGGCTCAGCACTTCGACGCAAGCGACGATTGCGGCGTGGGACCTGACCAGAGTTTTTCAGGGCGATCCCGATAACGTCGCTTGGACCGTGGATATCGAACTGGATGAGCACAAGCTGCCGTACATCGTTTTTTCCGTCCAGAAGGATGGCCGGGGGTTGCCGCCGCGCCAGGGTGGGATGGACTTGCGCTACTACTATGGCCGCTGGGACGGCCGCGCGTGGAACGTGCACGAGATGGCTTACGCCGGCCGGCGGCTCTACCCCTATGAGGACGATTACAGCGGGCTCGTGGCACTTCATCCCAACGATCCGAACACGGTATTTATCTCGACCGACGCCGATCCGGCGACGGGCCAGCCGCTCGTCAGCGCCGCGGACGGCCAGCGGCACTACGAAATCTTTCGCGGCGGGACCTCCGATGGCGGCACGCACTGGCGGTGGCAACCCATTACGGCCAACTCGACGGTGGACAACCTGCGCCCGCTTGTCCCGAAATGGAAAGACCCGCGCACGGCGCTGGTCTGGATGCGCGGGCCCTCCTATACCCATAATCACGGGACTTGGACCACGGCGGTTGTGGCCATAATCTTGCCGCCGAGGTGATTTTGGTGGGCCGATCCGGAGGCACTCATGAATATAAGGATGACCCGACGCGCGAAAATTGAAATCGCATTTGCGCTCATTGTGGGCGCCACGCTCTCACTGGCGTGGGCGCAGGAGAAACCCGGCGAGCCGGTTTCGCAAGCGAACTCGACCACGATCGATGCGGACGGCACGGCGCACATTACGCGCGTAATTCCCGTGCCCGGAACCATCAGTGCCGAGGCACAGAAGTCGATCGCCTGGCGGCCACCTGCGCATTGGCCGCCCTCGCTTGCCGAGCAGCGCGCCGGCACCGACGCGTTCCGGAAATCGCGCTCGGAAGAGGCACGCAAGCTCTATCCGGTCAATATCGAGCCGAAGATGCTGGGCGGCGTGCCGACGGATGTGATCACGCCGTTAAAGATGCCGGCCAAGGAGCGGAACCGCGTGCTGATCAACGTGCACGGGGGAGGATTCGTAACCGATTCGGGCTCGCTGGTGGAGGGCATTCCCATCGCCAACCTGATGCAAACGACCGTGGTCTCGGTTTACTACCGGCTTGCGCCCGAGCATCCCTTTCCCGCGGCGGTCGACGACACGGTGGCGGTGTACAGGGAGCTTCTGAAGACTCACAAGCCGCGGAACATGGCCATCTTCGGAACCTCCGCTGGCGCCATCCTGACCGCGGAAGTGGCCGTGAAACTGCACCAACTCGGCCTGCCGCTGCCCGCGGCGCTCGGCATCTTTTCGGGGACGGGAGATTTGAGCCAACCTGCGGACTCCGAAGCCTTTTTCACTATCTGGGGGCTGGGTGGTGAGCTGAAGCCGCCTTCGAAAGGGCCACTTGTCGACCCTTACGTGAGCGCGACCAATCCCAAAGACCCGGCGCTTTCTCCGCTCTTCGCGGACCTGAAGGGATTTCCTTCGACTTTGTTCGTTACCAGCACGCGGGACTTGCTTCTGAGCGGCACGACGATTCTGCATCGCGCCTTCCTGAGTGCCGGAGTGGACGCGCAGTTGGTGGTGTTCGAGGCGCTGCCGCACGCTTTCTGGTACAACTACCAATTGCCCGAAACCAAAGAGGCGCTGAACCTGATGGCGAAATTCTTCGATAGCAAGCTCGGGTGGTAACTCGGCGGCTTGCTCTTGCCTTCTTGAGATGAAGAGAAAAGGAGGTAACGCCTCCCAGCTTCCAGAGGCCTGTCCCTGGCTAACGACGAGGCCCCGAAGCGTATTATCCAGGTCTGTACAGCCTCTTAGGCGTTTATCAAACCTTACCGTTCACGCCTTATTTATATTGGCCCCGTGAGCTTGAGTCGCCGTGACGGGTGGTGTACGGTGAAAGCATGCCCGAAAGTAAAGACCGCCGGTCGACTCGCAAGCCCGTGGCCTTAGCCCTGCTGATCGTGGTGGAACCTGAAAGCGAAGAGAGCGCCGAGGCCGCTGCTTTGGCTAAAGACCTTTCGGAGCATGGCTTGCAAATCAGTACCCGGACAGATTTGAAGACCGGCCAGTTGGTGGACATTCGCGCCAATGAGGGTCTGGGCGGGCCCGTCCGAGCGCGCGTCGTCTGGGTCGGCGCGCCCGAATCGGATAAGCAGTACCGTGCCGGACTGGAATTCCTCTCACCATTGAAAGTCGCCACTTAGCCCAATGATCCGCCCCTTCCGCGATGCCCCAAGATTCCGGCAACCCGGGCCAGCTTCAGTGTGGCTGTAAAAAAAGGGCGCCAAGCGGTCGTGCCCCGCGAGCCCGATCTTGATTACGACTCGCTTGTTTTCCCGCTTGGCGCCCTAACCGGGGATTGCGTATTCCCAGGTTGTTAGCTCTGCACTTCCACACTTACGGGTTCAGCCAGTTCGAACATGAGCAGAGTCTCCGCGGGCAGGACAATGTCCTTCTTCCCGGTCAGAGTCGCGGCAGCGATGCCCGCGCCCGCTCCAATCGGGCCGCCGATCAAGGCTCCCTTGCCGCCAGCGGCCAGCGCACCGATTAACGCGCCGCCGCCCGCGCCGCCGCCGATCATCGTCCAGTTCCGCTTTTTGTGGTTGCCACCGCGACGTATGTAGTCGCTGGTGTGCAGGTCATACTCCTTGCCATTCACCTCGATCGACTGGAGTTCCAGGCGCATGCGCGCCACGCCCTTCAAGCGGCCGGATTCGCGCACGGAGACGACCCGTCCTTTCACCGGCGCGTTTGCAGGAATGACTGTCTTGCCGTCAACTTGAATCGGCTCCGCCACCGTAGCGACAAACGGATCGCCTGAAGTTGCGCGGTCGGTGGCTATCGACTGATCGAGTTTTACCTGGATTTGGGTTCCCGCGGGCAACATGACGGAATCAGCATGGCTCATCCTGCTGATCCCGAAAACGCCCAGCGCGATCAACAACGCGGGGACCGCTACCCAGACGTATGCCTTCCTAATTGGCAAGTTCATATGCACCTCCTTGATTTCCCGCAGGGTAATAAACGCAATGAGCGTGCCATAGTGCCTGGCTCTAACTCGCTGAAACCAAAAGGAGTGCTGTGGTGAAGGGATCGTGCAATCGGGCAGAAATTGCACAGTAGGGTGCATGTCTCGATTTTTCAGTGGCTTGCAGGCGTTTACGGAGAACAACGGGAAAGTTCGCGGGCCGCGGCTGTCAGCCTGCTTCGCGCCACAGACTTGCGTATCCAAGGATCAAACCGATGACAGCTATGGTGATTCTAACACGGGTATAGCCTATTTGTGATTAGTCGCCGCCATGGCCGGGAAATGTGCGCCGGCTCCCCGAAGGCTGGGTGGCGTCACGGGCTGATTCGACGGATTCGGGAGCCGGTCATCGATGAGTGGCGCTCGGCTGCGAATATTGTCTTTCATTGACCAGATCCAAGCCTCGAATACTATGGAGACGACAAGGGTGCCGGCCAGAATCCCAATGGCGACACCCAGAATCAGGAATTGGCTGAGCAGATTCATGGGCCCTCCGTCTTCTTTGGTTCGCAGAATTCGGGAAGTACCCTAATGGGAAAGGAAGGGCGGCCCGCCGGCGTCCGCAACCGACGGGCTGCCCATGGGAGCGGCTTGCCCCTGGCACCCTGCCCAAGCCGACTCCCAAACTTGCCGACTCCGTCTCGCGACCTGAGAATGGCTCAGGCGCCGGGCCGTTCGGTCAAGACGTTTGGCACCCCGGCATAAAGGCCCCGGGGCGTGCTGAGGTATCCGGCAATCGTGCTTTTGCCGAGCTTGTTGACTACCAGTTCGACCGGGCTGGGAGCGCCGGAGACGTAGAAATGCACGGGCTCCATCAAGCCCCGGTCCTTCAGCTGGACACGCTTGTCATCGAAGTAGAGGTACACCGTAAATTTGTTCCGCTTGGTGTCGGCCTTGTCCAGTTCGATCGTGACTCCGCCGACCTTCTGTTTGGCGCCCTTGCGGGGGACCGCAAACTCGTAGAAGTCGCGGTCGCTCTTGTGCGCCAAGGCGACCAGTTCGTCGTGAGTGCGCGCGATGGCCCCGGAGAGCTCGCCCTTGGCCCCCGTCAGCGCCTCGTTGGTTTTCGCCAGATCGCCGGAGAGGCCGCTGAACTTCTGGTCGGCCTCCGACTGCATGCGGCTCAAATCTTCCGAACTCGCCTTCTGGGCGATAGCGTCGTTCAGTTGCTTCACGGTGTTTTGCTGCTGCTTACGCATCGAGGCGGTCAGAGATTTGGCGCGCGCCAGTTCCTCTGTCGTGAGACCCAGCTTTTCGCCCGTCACTTTCATCTCACCGCCCAGGCGAGCCAGTTGGTCGTCGTTCGAATCCAGCCGATGCGAGAGAAGCTTGTATTGATCTGCCTGGGTCCTCGTGGTTTCCTCAAACCTCGTGCGCGTTGAAACCGCCCAGTACAAATTGAACGCGGTCAGAATCACCAGCACGACGTCGAGAAAGATCTGGACCTTCCCGCCCGCGGAATCCCACATCGATTCGCGCCCTTCGTAAGGCGAGGCGCCTGTGCCTTCATTTGATGAACTGTTGAAACTTGACTTGTCACTACCCTCAAACATGTAATCCTCCTCTAATCCCTCTTTTTGCCTGGCTCACCGGGAGAGTGCTGCAGGGCAGTCCTCCCCTCCGCTCCCTGTGGCCGGGAGCTTTACCAGGCTTTCTTCTGTCCGTTACCTGCCGGGCTAAGTGGGGAGCAACTTAGGTACCAACCAATTCGGTCGGGTTACTTCCTGAAAAACAACGAGTTAGAAGGAGGGCTTACCGAACGCGAGGCGAAACGGGGATGAACTTATTGCCTTCCACGAGGAATCTCGGGTTTTTCTCTAGTACTAGGCAGAATTGCCAGTCCGGCCCAGGGGCCGCCAAAGGCCCTTGATTTCCCGCATCGGGGCCGACTGTTCAAGAGCAGTGAATGCCGGAGAACTCAAAGATCAAGGCGTGTCCCAGTCGAGGGCATAGATTTCCTGCACGCTGATATCGCGGATGGCGAGGATCGAATCATCTGGCGCGAGGCCCGTCCACCAGCCGAAACGGCCGATAGCGAGTCGGCCGTAATTGGCAAAATCGACCAGATGCTCCACTTTGCGGTCACTCACGCGAATACGGTAAGAGGGCAGGTTGCGATCAAAAGGATCACTGAAATAGACGTACTGGCCGTCCTTCGACCAGTTGGGGTAATTGGGTGAGCCGAGCTTGACGAGGGTTTCCCATTTCTGGCGGCCGAAATCAAAGAGGACCAGCCGGTCAAAATTCGCCGCGAGCGCCAGGAGCAGCCGCCCATCGGGTGACCATCGCGGAGAGAAGTACCATGCCGAATCCGGCAAGGGCGCGACCTGGCGAGTCGTCAGGTCAACCCTGAAGATGGCGTTCGCTTTGGTTCTTGAATCACGCAGGGAATTGGAGAGCCTTCCGAAGATCAGTGATTTCCCGTCGGGCGACCACGTAGGGTCGAGGGTATCGAAATCCATCGCCGTAACTCTTTCCGGCGTGCCTCCGCCCGCGGAAACGACATAGATCCCCCACACCTGCCCGGGTGGCCTGCCGGCGAAAGCGATGCGGGTTCCGTCGGGCGACCAGGTGGGCAGACTCACCTCCAGAGGCTTGAAGGTCAATTGCAGGCGTTCGCTCCCGTCCGTCTTCGAGCGCCAGAGTGTCCCTTCCGGAAACGAGTTGTACGCTATCCACTGGCCATCGCGCGAGAACACCACGCCCTCCGCCGAGAGTCCAGCGAGAAACGGCGTGAGTTGGCGAGACTTGGGGTCGAACCGCACCAGTTCGCCGCGCGGAATGGCGCCCAGGAAAAACAACTTCTTTCCATCTTTGTCGGGCAAGGGCGACAGCGCATTCATTTGGCCCACCGGCAAGGGAGCGGGCACGTGGCTGACCTTTTCCCAGAAGTGAAGCTTTTCGCGTAATGCCCAGATTCCCGTCACGCCGTTGCGCTGGGCCTGGAAGACGTAATACTTGCCATCCGGTGTCCACGACCCGCAGCATTCAAACGGGGCGGGGTTCCAGCCGGGGAGGAGTTCCCGCAGGCCCGTTCCATCTGTCCGCACTTCCCAGAGCGTGCGTGTCGCGGTGCGCGGATCGAGCAAGGAGAATCGGAGCAAGCGGCCATCGGGGGAAACGCGCGGCCAGAAGGAAACACCCTGCGCGCTGGCCAGCTTCCGTGATCCCGCCCCATCGCTCTGCGCAACGTAAATCTCACTGCCGCGCGTGTAATAGATCTGGTTCCCGTCCGCGGACCACGTCGCGTCGTTCCCGGTCAAATCCCCGATCCGCCGCGCCTGCGCCCCCGGCAGTGAGACCAGCCAGAAGCTCCCCGGATTTTCGGAGTTGTCTGCTCCCAGCATGATCAAGTCTGACCGTACGGGCGAAATGCTGAGGAGCCCGTTGAACTGCGCGGTGAGGGGAATCGGGACCGTTTCACCGCCATCGACGGAGGCTTGCATCAGCGTCGCATTCGGAATTCCTTCCCCGAAATAGATCCTGCTGCCATCGGTGAGCAGCGGTGGAGGGATCTCACCAATGCCTCCAATCTTAGGGCGGCCATCGCTGGTGATCTGCGATGTGCCCAGGACTCGTGGCGGGGGAATGGGGCGGCGCAACACCAGGAACATCCCGAGAGCCAGTACGACCGCAGCGGCACCCACCGGCACGGCCCAGCGGAGCGAACGCCGCGGGAGAGGAAGAGCGCCTGTTGTTTCAGGGGCGCGAACGGCGGCTGTCGCCGCTGCGGACGTCGCCCCCGTGCGTCCGGAATCGGTGTCGCGCTTCAGGCGCTTCAAGTCGGCGCGCAGCTCCGCAGCGCTCTGGTAGCGCAGCTCGCGGTCTTTCTCCAACGCCTTGGCGATAATTTCTTCCAGCCGCGGCGGCAGTTGAGGATTCAGGTGCAGCGGCGGCGTCGGCGTTTCGTGCAAGATGGCACCAAAGATCGCCGCGGAAGTTGCGCCTTGAAACGGCAGCCTTCCAGTGGCCATTTCGTAGAGCACCACGCCGAGCGAGAAGACGTCCGTGCGCGCGTCCAATTCTTCGCCGCGTGCCTGTTCGGGCGACATGTAGGCAACCGTGCCCATGGCCGTGCCCGGGCTGGTGAGGTGCTCCTCGGCCACGCCCATCGTCGGCATCGCCGTCGCGCCGGCCGCTTCGGCCACGGGCGAGTGACGAGGTGAGAGCTTGGCCAAACCGAAATCCAGGATCTTCGCCTGCCCCCGTGCCGTCAGGAAGATGTTCGCGGGCTTGATGTCGCGATGCACGATCCCTTTGGCGTGCGCGGCGTCCAGGGCATCGGAAAGTTGAATCCCGAAGTCGAGAATCTCATCCGCCTGGAAGGCCTTGGCGGCGATGCGGTGCTTGAGCGTCACGCCTTCCAGCAGTTGCATGACGATAAACGGTTGGCCGTCCTGGTCGCCGATGTCGTAAATCGTGCAGATGTGAGGATGATCGAGGGCTGAGGTGGCGCGCGCTTCACGCTGGAAACGCTCGAGCGCCTGGCGGTCTTTGGCGAGTTCGGGGGGCAGGAACTTCAGCGCGACTTGCCGGCCCAGGCGCGTGTCCTCAGCCCGGTAGACGACGCCCATCCCCCCGCCGCCCAGCTTCTCCAGAATGCGGTAGTGCGATACAGTCGTCCCGACCAATGTTCTTTACCCGTCTGCTGGCTTGGGAATTTCCCGCTTAGAATATCCTATGGGGCATCCCGCTTCGGCGCAAGTGGAAACGTGCGTCGCCTTCTCTCATGTCGTGGCGAATTTGTATCGCCATCTAAGCAGTCTGGTTTCACTGAGATAAGCGTGGGCTGGGCGCAAACGGTCCGTTTTCTTGGGGATAATGGGTGTGACGAATTACCCAAACGTCACCGGCGTGGTTGCAGCAAGCTAGGGGCTTCGGATTTCTATTCTCAGGTACCCTGTGGGCCTTCATGCTCCGCTGGCCTGCGTCGCCACTTCTTTGGATATATCCGTCCCCGCCGTGGCTCCCGCTCGCCGATCACCGCGTGAGCCCACAATTTTAGCCTATCTTAACCATAACTTTCTGTCAAGCGGATAGTTTCCCCGCCGGTCTCAAGTCCTTGACCCTCGCGGGCTTTCGGAAGTTGCCGCAGGGACGAATGGGGCCTATTTCCCGGCATTCCCCGGCCCGCCGGTGGGATAGAGCCGCGGCAGGCGCGCGTCGACGGGAGGCAGCCCGGGAAATTTCCCGTGCGGCTCGGATTGGTACCAGTAAGCGACGCTGAAGAAGTTATCGGAGCGATGGTTGGCGTGCCCGTGCTCGATCGTCGCCTTGATGGATTTCGAAAAGGGAATCGGCGAGTCGAGGTGAAAGCGATAGACGGACGAACGCCCGCCGGCGCTGAACCCGCCGAACACGGGATTGCCGAATAGGAGATAATTCGTTGGCCCGCCATCGAAACCCCACGCGCCCAGGTAGTAGTCCTCCGACCCCGTGCCGATGATGGACGGCGTTTTCTCTCCATCGATGAAGATCATGTCGTCGCCTTCGCCCCACCACTCGTCCTGGTTCTGGAAGATGCTTTGCGTCACGCCCACAAAATGGCCGCGACCGGTGGCCTCGAGAAAGACGTAGTTGCCCGCGCCGTCGACATTAGGTTTCTGGTCCACCTTGTCGTCGCCGTTGTTTTTCCAGTCGTTCGTCCAGCCCTGGCAGGGAGCGCACTGGCGGTACTGCGCGTGGAAGTAGAAGGTGTCGGTGGGTAGCGATTCGCGCAGAGCCCGGTAGTCGATATTGAAGTAGAAGTTTGCCACCGGCTCTGCGCCTTCGTTACTCACCGTAATCTTTCCGCGCCTGGCGAAGGGCATGGGAAAGAAGGAATTCAACGCCTTGGTCGAGCCGACCGCCAGGGGAAGCGACTGGTACATGAAGTAGTCGCCATTCCCCAAGCCGAAGAAATCGCCGATCGGAGCCTCGACGCTGGGCGTGTCTTCGCCGTCCCAGTACATGCGCAGCACGAGCTTCTTCAGGTGGTATCTCTCGGGGCTGTTGATGGTGATCCAGATGTGGGTAACGGAACCGGGGCCGGGTTCGTCGAAGAGCGTCAACGTCTCGCCCGCGGCGATCTTCCGGTAGTCCTGATTGCCGCCGGTGCGATCGTAGCTTGAGACACGTTTGAGCGTGTAGTTGTGCGGCTCAGGAAGGCGACTCATCAGGTCGCTCAAACTCCCGGCGGTTTGAGCCGTCGCCGGCACGGCCAAACTGAAAATCGCGACGAGCATCACCAGTCTCTGCATAAAGGCCTCCGAGATAATCCGCTCGAGTGTGGAAGAGCGGCGGCATTCTAGCACAGCCCATCGGACCGGGTCGCGGCAACGGAAAGACCTCGACTCGGTTCATGCGCGGGGTTAAGCTCTCGGGTGAGGAGTGGCGTGGGAACCCCTGGGAGAACGATCCGAGAGATTACGAGCGCCGCCAACGCGCTGCTGAAAGTCTTTCGGCGTGCGCTTGCCGAGGGAGTCACGCGCGAAGGGCTGCTGGCCGTCGAAGGGCCGTTCCTGGTCGAAGAGGCGCTGAAAGCGAACGAGCGCGCCGTGGTTCACAGCGTCGTCGTGGCGAAAGTCGTGGAGGAAAAGTTCAGCGGATTGCTCGCGCGCTTACCGCGAGAGGCGGAGATTGCTGCGGTGCCGGAGCGCATTTTTGCGCAAGTCGCGCAGACGGAAGCTCCCCAGGGGATCGCCGCGCTGGTTGAGCTTCGCAACGAGAAACTGGAATCTGTGCTGGCGGCGCGAAACGCGCTTCTCCTGATCGCCTGCGGGCTGCAAGATCCGGGGAATCTCGGAACCATCATGCGCAGCGCGCAGGCCTTTGGAGCCAACGCGGTGGTCACAACGGAAGGAACCGTCAGCCCGTTCAATCCTAAGGCGGTGCGCGCGTCAGCCGGGGCGGTGTTTCATGTGCCGATATTTGCAGCGGAAAAGCCAGACTCGCTCTTCCGTCATTTGCGCAAGGCGGGCGTGCGCATCGTCGCCGCCGACCGTCACAGCTCGACGTCGCTTGCGGATGCTGACCTGCGCGGGCCACTGGCGATTCTAATCGGCCAGGAAGCGGCGGGATTGCCGCCGGCCATTTCGCGTCAGGCGGATTTGCTCCTGAGCATTCCGATACGCGAGGGAATGAATTCGCTCAACGCCGCGTCAGCGGCGAGTGTGATGCTCTATGAGGTCGCGAGGCAAAGAGAGTTCAGGTATTGAGTGATGTGGTGATTTAGCGATTTTGCGATTGGACGTCGCAAGTACATCAAATCACCAAATCGCTAAATCAGCAAATCACAAATTCGTTATGGGCTTATTCGAATCGCCATCGCAGGATTTTTCCGCCGCCAGTGAGCCGACCAAATCTCCCTTGGCCGACCGCATGCGGCCGGAGACGCTGGAGGAGTTCGTCGGGCAGCTTCACATCCTCGGCCCGGGCAAACCGCTGCGCAAACTGATCGAGCGCGACGAGCTGCACTCGATGATTCTCTGGGGCCCGCCAGGCTCGGGCAAAACCACGCTGGCGATGATTGTCGCGAAGAAGACCCGCAGCGATTTCCTGAAATTCAGCGCTGTCCTTTCGGGAATCAAGGAAATCAAAGAGGTGATGGCGGCAGCGGAGAAGTCGCGGCAATACGGCCGGCGGACCGTCCTGTTTGTTGATGAGATTCACCGCTTCAACAAGGCGCAGCAGGACGCCTTCCTGCCTTACGTCGAGCGCGGCGACATTGTGCTGATCGGCGCGACGACGGAGAATCCCTCCTTCGAAGTCATCTCGGCGCTGCTCTCGCGCGCCAAGGTGTACATGCTTTCGGCGCTTTCGACGGATGAAGTGGTGACGCTCCTCGATCGCGCGTTGAAAGACCAAAAGCGCGGCCTGGGGGCCACGCAGGTTCAAATCGCTCCGGAATTGCTCAAGCAGATTGCAGTTTTCGCGAACGGCGACGCGCGCGCGGCGTTCAATACATTGGAAACCGCTGTCTCCGCGGCTCCGCGCGATGACCAGGGCCGCGCGACGGTGACCGAGCAGATCATCGAAGACGCCATCCAGCGCAAGACGCTCCTCTACGACAAGGCGGGCGAGGAGCATTACAACCTGATTTCTGCGCTGCACAAATCGGTGCGCAATTCCGATCCCGACGCCGCGCTCTACTGGCTGGGGCGGATGCTCGAGGCGGGCGAAGATCCGCTCTACATCGCGCGGCGGATGATTCGCATGGCGTCGGAAGATATCGGCCTCGCCGACCCGAACGCGCTGACGGTCACGCTCAATGCCATGCAAGCCGCGCATTTCGTCGGTATGCCCGAGTGCGATCTGGCGCTCGCCGAGGCCGCCGTCTATCTCTCGCTCGCGCCGAAATCCAACGCGCTCTACATCGGCTATGGCGAAGTTCGCAGCGACGCGCAGAAGACCGTCGCCGAGCCGGTGCCTTTCCACCTGCGCAACCCTGTCACCGGCCTGATGGCCAACGTCGGCTACGGCAAGGGCTATCAATATGCGCATGATTCCGACGAAAAACTCACTGACATGCAGTGCCTGCCGGACAATCTGAAAAACCGCAACTACTACCGACCCACGGAAGAAGGCTTCGAGAAGCGACTCAAAGAGAAAATGAAGGCGATTGGGGAGTGGAAAAGGAAACAATCAGAGAGCAAATAGCAGCCTGCCTTTTGCTGGAGGAACATTCCGGGTCGGTAGCGAATAGAGACTCGATCGCAAGTCGGAGATTTCAAATTTGAAATCTCAGATTTCAAATCAGAAAGGGGAGGCAGGCGAAAATGACTTACGAGCGCTTCGAAGAATTGCCGGTTTGGAAATCCGCCATCGAGCTCGCCAAGCAGACATTCACGATGACAGCCAAACCAGCGTTCAAGGGACACTTCAGTTTGAAAGACCAGATTGAACGCGCCGCGGTTTCTGTCTCCAGCAACATTGCCGAAGGATTTGAGCGTGGGACAACGCAGGAGTTGCTAACGTTTCTTTACGTCGCGCGCGGGTCGGCGGGAGAGGTTCGTTCTCTGCTTTGTCTCCTCGACGTACTTCCGGGATTTACAGATTTGAAATCTGAAATTTCAAATCTCAAATCGACTGCAGAAGGAATTTCCCGCCAGTCACGCGCTTGGGCAAACTCGCTTCAAGAGTCCGGCATCAAGGGGCAGCGCTACCTTACCGACAAAACGCGTCGGGCCGCCCAATCGGCGAAAGAGAGGAAGGAATTCCTGGAGAGAATCGCCCGAATTCGCAAAGAAGCCGCGGGGAACCACGGCCAGATGTAGCCGAAAATGCTTTGAGATTGAACTGGGACCGCACGGAGTTCCTCTAAATCCCTTCCGTCACGAAACGCTTGGCGTGCTCTTTGAGGATGCAATGGTCCTGGATGACGGTAAGGCCCGCGGCGCGGGCGCGGGCGGCGGCTTCTTCGTGGATGACGCCTTCTTGCATCCAGATGACCTTGGCGCCCTTGCGGATGGCGGCCTCAACGATTTCGGGGACAAATTCGGGGCGGCGAAAAATTACCACGACCTCGGTGGGTTCGGGGACGGCGTCGAGCGAAGGGTATGTCTTCTCGCCAAGGACGGAGGTTTCGTTGGGATTGACCGGAATGATGCGGTACCCGTGTTCCTGCATGTATTCGGCCACGCCATGGCTGGGGCGTGTGGATTTCGAGGAGAGGCCGACGATGGTCAGCGTCTTGTACTTTTCCAGAATCTCCGTTACGAAGTCGGGCATGTTGATTGCCTGCCAAGCCGTCTGATGAATTCAGAAATCATCCGGTTACGGCGCGCGCCGGGGCGGCCATTACGCGGCGCAAGGCTTCGAGAAAAATCTCATTTTCTTTATGCCGCCCGACCGTGACGCGCTGCGAGGTCGGAAAGGCATAGAGTTTCATCGGCCGCACGATCACGCCCTCATGGAGCAGGCGCACGAAATCTTCTTCGCAATCGCGGCCCGTGTCAACAAGCAGGAAATTCCCGACCGAGGGAGTGTAGCGCACGCCCAACAAAGTCAGTTCCTCCGTGACGAATTTCATCTCGCGAGCATTGGATTCAACCGACCGGGCCACGTGCTCGTGGTCGTCGAGGGCCGCCAACCCCGCCACCTGCGCCAGGCTGTTGGCGTTGAAGGGCGAGCGGATGCGGTTCAGGCTTTCGATCAGCTCGGGATGGCCCATGCCGTATCCCAGCCGGATTCCGGCCAGACCGTGCACTTTCGAAAACGTCCGCAGCACCAGGATGTTCTTCCCAGCGCGAACATAATCCACCGAGTGGGAGTAGTCGGCCCGTTGCACGTACTCGAAGTAGGCTTCGTCGAGGACCACCAGAATGCGCGGGGGAAGCGCCTCGAGAAAGCGGTCCAACTCCTCCGCCGTGAACATCGTGCCGGTGGGGTTGTTGGGATTGCCGAGATAAATCACCTTGGTGCGTTGGGTCACCGCGTGCGCGATGGCCGGCAGGTCGAACGTCAGGTCACGCATGGGCGCCAACACCAGCGCGGCGCCCATGTCCTCAACCGCCAGGCGATACATGTAGAACGCGGATTCGGAAGTGATCGCCTCGTCGCCGGCGCTCAGAAACGTCTTACCGACCAGCTCAATCAAGTCCGTCGAACCCGCGCCGAGGATGATCTGGTTCATCTCCAGGCCATGGATCTCGGCGAGTTTCTTGCGCAGATAATACCCGCCTCCATCCGGATAGAAGTGGATATTTCCCAGGAACTTTCGCATCGCTTCCAGGGCATTCGGCGAGGGGCCGAGGGGATTTTCGTTGGAAGCGAGCTTGATGGCGGTTCGCCCCAACTCGCGCTCGACTTCTTCGATGGGCTTTCCCGGAGGATAGGGACGAATGCGAAGGGACCAGGGCGGGAGAATTTCGTTAATAGGCACGGGCATGGGAAAGTCCGAAGGAGAAAGGATGAAGTATGAAGGATGAAGGATGGACCGCCAGATCGAAGATTTCACATGGAGGCGGGGTTGCGATCATTTCAGCCTTCATGCTTCATCCTCTGAACTTCATCCTTGCCGCTTAGTCGACAGCCGCTTCAGCCGGTCGATCTCGGCCGAAGTCAGGTGCCGAAACCGTCCGGGCGCCAGGCCTTCGTCGGTCAAGAAGGCGATGCGCACCCGCTTCAACTTTAGCACTGCTTGCCCGACGCGCTCAAACATTCGCCGCACTTGGTGATAACGGCCTTCCACAAGGGTGATCTCGTACCAGGGTTTGTCCCGCTCCGAAACCAGGCGAATTTGCGCGGGCGCGGTGCGCCGACCGTCGAGCACAATTCCTTGTTCGAGTTTCTCCAAGTCATGAGATGTCGGATGGCCTTCCAGTTTGACGTGATAAGTCCGCGGAACGGCTGAGGCCCTCGACATCAGGAAGTTCGCCAGCTCGCCGTCATTGGTCAGGATGATCAAGCCGGAGGAATGAAAATCGAGCCTTCCCACCGGATAGACACGCTCTTTCACACCCCGCAACAGAGTCATCACGGTGGGCCGCCGCTGAGGGTCGCTCACGGTCGAAACGTAGCCCGGCGGTTTATTGAGCAGCAGATAAAGATGCCTTTCAGGGGGGGCGAGCAATCTTCCGTCAACGCGGATGTGGTCGCGCGTCACGTCCGCCTTCGACCCAAGCTGAGTCACCACTTTCCCGCTCACGCTGACGCGGCCCTGGAGAATCATCTCCTCAGCCTTGCGGCGCGAGGTGATGCCGGCATCGGCGATGATTTTCTGCAGGCGGGCTTGCATGGCAAAGGCTGCATTCAGCAATCAGCCTTCAGTGGTCAGCTAAACATCTCCGTGTCCGGGCTCCTGCTGATCGCTGACCGCTGATGGCTGATCGCTTGTCTCTTGATCGCTGCTCTCCGGCGGGGCTGCCGGTGGTTCTGTCGGATTCGGCGTGGGCTCCAGGGTAAGTTCCGATCCCAGGGCCTGGCGCGCGAGCTCCTCGAATTCCTTGAGGCTGGGCAGTTCGCTCACATCCTTCAATCCGAAGTGCACCAGGAAATCCCGCGAGGTGCGATAAA
This sequence comes from Terriglobia bacterium, assembly GCA_041946825.1. Taxonomy (GTDB): domain Bacteria; phylum Acidobacteriota; class Terriglobia; order UBA7540; family UBA7540; genus CAZTHM01. Next base: position 83,798 of record JBHGBD010000011.1, read on the forward strand.
GGATCGGTCGGCCGACGACGTTCTTCCGCCCCGCCGTGACCACGAGCTTCTTCTCGAGCAGAGTGTGAATCACGCCGCCGCAGTCCACGCCGCGAATCGCTTCGATTTCCGGAACCGTCACCGGCTGCCGGTAGGCGATCACCGCCAGCGTTTCGAGCGCTGGCCTCGAGAGCCGGATGGGCGGCTTGAGGCTCTTGACAAATTTCCTCAGGATTTCGTGATGCTCGGGCTTGGAAGAGAATTTGTAGCCGCCCGCGACCCCGCGGATTTGGATGCCGTGGTCGTTGCGCTCGTAATCCTCCAGCAACTCCTCGAGCCTGGCTTTGACGCGCTCGCGGTCTTCGCCTTCCAGCGATTTCACGATGGCGTCCAGCGTCACGGGCTCCGGCGCTACGTAGATGATGGCTTCGATGACGGCTTTTAAATTTTCGTCAGTCAGCATGATGTCAGTTGCAGGTAGTCAGTAGCCAGTTTCAGGTTCCCAGTGACAAAGGCTCGCGGTCAATTCCTCGCCCCATTTTTTCCTCACTGGCAACTGGCCACTGGCTGCTGGCAACTATGAGAAACTCTCTTCCAGCCCCGCTTCCAATAGGGCCGTATTCGTGCCCGCCATGATTTCTTCAAAGCGTTTGTGCCGATAAACCATGATCGGCGCGAAGAGTTCTTTCTGGCGCAACAAAATCGCGTGAAGCCGGACCATCTCCAGCAGTGCCAGGAAGAGCGCGATGAGCGCCTGGCGCGAAATATAGCCTGCCATCAGCAGATCGAGCGGCACGGGCTTGGGACTGGCGAGGAGTGTTTCGCGGACGTGCTGGATCATCTGCGCGACGGTGACTTCCTCGCGGCGAATTTCGATCTGCGGGCGCTTCTTGGAACGCTCCAGAATCTCGCGGAAAACCGAAATCAGGTCAAACGCTGTGACCGTGAATCCGGGCTCGTCCTCGGCTTCGACAAATTCGCCAATGCCCGGCTGCGACCACGTTGCGTCCTCGATCAGGCGCTTCGATTGCAGCATCTGCGCGGCGTTCTTGAACTGCTCGTGTTCGAGCAGGCGCTGCACGAGTTCGGCGCGCGGGTCGCCTTGTTCTTCCTCGGGAGCGTTCGGGTCGGGCGGCAGGAGCATCCGCGACTTGATGTAAATCAGCGTGGCCGCCATCAGGATGAACTCGCCCGCCACGTCGATGTTCATCTCTTCGAGCAGGCGCAGATAGTCGAGATACTGCTGCGTGATCTTGGCGATGGGAATGTCGTAGATGTTGATCTGCTGCTTGCGAATCAGGTCGAGCAGCAGGTCGAGCGGGCCTTCATAGACTTCGAGCTTGACGGGCGGCGCGGGCGCGGCAACGCGGCTGGCGCGCTTCGCCACGGCCTGCGGGGAATCGCTCTGGTCAGGTGCGGGAACTCCGGATTGTTCGAGGTCGTCGGTCATGCCAGCGCTCAGCTTTCAGCGATCAGCCGTCAGCAAACCCGCCGCGGCGGGTCGCTCATTGCCCTTCTGCCACCCATGCCCTGGGGACTTGCTGATGGCTGAGACCTGACGGCTGAATGCTCTTTTCAAGTCAACTTCATTGCCGCCCGCACTTCCGCCATCGTCGTCTGCGCCACCTTGCGCGCTTTGCTCGTGCCCGAGTCGAGAACATCCCAGACTTGTTGGGGATTTTCCTCGTACGGTTTTCTTCGCTTCTGAATCGGCGCGAGTGTTTCGTTGACGTGTCCGGCCAGAAGCTTCTTGCAGTCGAGGCACCCGATCTCCGCCGTCCGGCACTCGCGATTGACCCGGTCGATCGTCTCTTGCTTCGAGAAGATTTTGTGGACATCGAAAACCGGACACACGTCGGGATTCCCTGGATCCGTGCGCCGTTTGCGCGCCGGGTCAGTAATCATCGTGGCCAGTTTCTTCGAAACTACCTCCGGCGCATCGGTGAGGAAGATAGCATTGTTGTAACTCTTCGACATCTTCCGCCCATCGGTGCCGGGCAACCGCGGCGAGGGGGTGAGTAGTGCTTGAGGCTCGGGAAAGACAGATCCGTAGAATTGATCGAACCGCCGCGCCACCTCCCGAGTCAACTCGACGTGGGGGACCTGATCTTCTCCCACCGGAACCGCGTCGGCCTTGTACATCAGGATGTCGGCGGCCTGGAGGAGCGGGTAGCCGAGGAATCCGTAAGTGTGGATGTCGCGGTCGGTGATGTTTTCGAGCTGCTCCTTGTAGGTCGGCACGCGTTCGAGCCACCCCAGCGGCGTGACCATCGAAAAGAGCAGATGCAATTCCGCGTGCTCGGGCAGGCGCGACTGAACGAAGAACGTAGCCTTGTTCGGATCCAGCCCTGCGGCGAGCCAGTCGGTGACCATTTGCAGCGTGTTCTCGCGGACCTCCGAAGGGTCGGCGTAATCCGTGGTCAGCATATGCCAGTCGGCGACGAAGTGGAAACTGTCGTACGTATTCTGGAGTTTGATCCAGTTCTGAAGGGCGCCAACGAGGTTGCCCAGATGGAGTTTTCCCGTGGGCCGCATTCCGCTCAGGATTCGCGGCCGTGATTTCTGCTGGTCAGTCATTCGGCTGTTCGAGGAAATGGCATTATCAGCGAAGGGAGCGGGAACGCACTCCCTGCGTGCCGCTTGCCCACAAGGCATCGTAGCACAGGTGCGCGCGAATCGGGAAGCAGCGTAGCCCCGCCATCCTTTCATTGACAATTGCGCGGGGAACAGATACAAGCGAGTGGCGAAGTGCGTTCGTCTCCGGGACAAGTCGATACAGGTTTTGAGGAGGAATGGGTGAAACCTTGGGCCACAATTTTGATCCTCGCTGCATGCACGGTGCTGGCTTGCTGTGTTTCCGCCGCCGCGCAAGCTAAGCCGCGGCAAAAGCGCAGCGAGTTCCCCGCTCCTCCGGCCACCGCGCGCGCCTGGCATTCGCAGACCACGGGAAAGGAATACAACGTGTGGATCGCCAACCGGCGATTGTACGCCGTGTGGACCAACGTGCCGGCGGATCTGGCCAAAGGCGGAGCATACATCCGCACCGAATGCCGAAGAGTGGGAACCCGTTGGGTGGGGTCGTCTCAAACCTACCTGCCTTTTCCCTGCGGCAAAGACAAGGATGGAAAACAGATTGGCCGGTGGTGCCACCTGCTCACCAAGATCGAATTCAAACGCGTCGAATCGGATCGAATCGCCGGCAGCGCCGAAGGCTACCTGAAGTTTGACTGCGAAAAATGCGCGATCGCTGAGTCGGTGATGAAGGACTTTGAGTGGACGCCCAAGGGACAGTAGGCAGGAAGCAGGAAGCAGGAAGCAGAAAGCAGAAAGCAGAAAGCAGAAAGCAGAAAGCAGAGACCCTAGGTGGACTTCAGTTTTTTGATCTCCTCGATGAGCGGCGGAACGATTTCGAATAAATCCGCAACCACGCCGTAAGTCGCCACTTCAAAGATCGGCGCTTCTTTGTCCTTGTTGATTGCGACTACCGTCCTCGAACCTTTCATTCCCACCTGGTGCTGGATGGCGCCCGAAACGCCGAGGCCGATGTAAAGCTTCGGCGCGACGGTTTGGCCGGAGCTGCCGATCTGGCGGTCCATGGGCAGCCAGCCGCTGTCGCAGATCGGCCGCGAGGCGCCGATTTCCGCTCCCAAGGCTTCCGCCAGCTTCTTCACCATCTCCAGATTCTCGGGAGCCTTGATGCCGCGGCCCACCGCCACAATGACCTCCGCCTGAGTCAAGTCCACGGCCTGCTTCGCCTCACGAAACCGTTCGCCGGGCCTGGAGCGAATAACATCGGCGGAAAGCGAAACGGGAACGGAAATGACCGGCGCGCTGGCAGCTCCGCGCCGCACCGAGTCTTCGCGAAACGCCGCGGCCTGGAAGGAGACGAGGTGCGGACCTTCGCCTACGAATTCCACGTCCGCGCAGAACTTCCCTTGGAAAACCTGGCGGACAAAAAACAGCCGGTCGTTTTCTTTGCGGTATCCGAGGCAGTCGCTGATCAGCGCGCGTTCGAGCTTCGCCGCCAGCTTGGGAGCGAAATCCCGAACTTGATAAGTGTGACTGAAGACGACGAACTGCGGCGAGCGCTGGCGAACCACCTCGCTCAATGCCAACGCGTATCCGTCTGCGGTGTAGTTGTCGAGCGCCGCCGCATCAACCGTCAACACCGTCTGGAGTTCGACGGCGGCGAGTTCGCTCGCCAATCCGCCGATGCCCTGACCCAGCAGGACGGCGGCCAGCGGCTTGCCCGTATCCTGGGCGAGTTGCTGCCCGGCGGCAAGCGCCTCCCACGCGGGGCGCGTCAGCTTGCCGCTTTGATGCTCGGCGAAGACTAGAATTTCGTCAGGCATGGAAAAAGTCGAAGGTCGAAAGTTGAAAGTCGACAGTTGAAACTTCAGGGTTGAAAGTTGCAAGCGCGGGAGTCTTTACTTCCTGCTTTCAACCTTTACCCTTTAACCTTTAACCCTTAACCTTTCTACTCCCCTTCCACGGTCGGGCCGACAAAGGGCTTGTTGGCGCCCTCGGGCTTGTCGGCCTTCTCAGCTTCTTTGGCCTTCTTCGGTTTTTCAGCGCCCGACGACGAGAAACCGGCGATCGACTCGCAGACCAATTCGAGCGGGATGGTTTTGTAAAATTCCCCCGCCTCGAATTTTTTAATCTGCTCTTTCCAGACCGGGTTGTTGCGCGCAGCCTCCAGCGCCTCGTTGTCGCGCCAGAAAACCAGCCAGAGGTATTCGGGCTTGCGAGCTTCGAAGACCTTGATGAAGTGCGCGTCGAGGCACCCATCGATCTTCTTGAGTGCGGGCAGCGTCACCTGCCGGCCGAACTTCTCGTACTCTTCCGCCCGCTTCTTGCGGGCGCGCATTCGCCAGATGTGGACATGCATGTTGTCTCCTTCCGCGGCTACAGCACCCGCGATTCGTTCTTGAGCTTATCGACCAGCCGCGCGGCGATTTCCTTGGGGCTGCCCTCGAGGAACTCGGTCTGGCCCTTTTTGGGCGGGACATACACCCTGGAAATCTTCTGCCGCGGGGTCAGGTCTTGCGGACTCAGTCCCAGATCCGCTGGGGTCAGCTTTTGCAGAGGCTTGTTCTTCGCTGCCAGGATTCCTTTCAAAGAGGCATAACGGGGTTTATTAATGCCCGACTGGATAGTAAGCAGGGCCGGAAGAGGCATCTCGACCCACTGGAACCACCCGCCTTCGAGCTCGCGCTTCACTTTCAGCGTCGCGCCTTCCACCTGGATTTCCATGATGATCGTCGAGTGCGGGACGCCCAGGATTTCGGCCACCAGCACCCCCGTCTGTGCGTAACCGGAATCGTCGGATTGCAGGCCGGTCAGAACCAGGTCGGGTTTTTCCCTGTCGATCGTGCGGGCCAGCACGCGGGCCAATCCGAGCGGGTCCAGCGCCACAAAAGCGGGATCGTCCAGATGCAGCGCGCGGTCAGCGCCTTTGGCCAGAGCTTCCTTGATGGCCTGCTGCGCGCGCGCCGGGCCGAGCGAGCAGACGATCACCTCGCCGCCGTGCTTCTCCTTCAGCCGCAGCGCCTCTTCCAGCGCGAAGGTGTCCGGCTCGTTGACCTCGAAGCTCAGGTCGGTTTCGCGAATCCACGTGCCTTCGGCGTTCAGCCGCAACACGGCGTCGCGCGAGGGAACCTGCTTGAGGCACACCACGATTTTCATGGGCGCCCTATCTTGCCACAGTCTCAGGCAAAAAGTGAGGGGTATTGAAACTTTGGCGACTACCCCCTGTCAAGCCGAATCGCTCTGTGTTGACGGAGTAGTGCACACCGTCCGCGTGTAGAGACTTGCGACGATGTTTGCGCGGCGATAAGATTTCCGAGGAGCGGCCGCGAGCGTAGGCCCTCAGCATGTGGGAATTTCGATCCGCGGATGTGCAACAACATGAGCTTTCCTGCCACCGACCAGCTCCGCGCCGAACATCGCGAGATGCAGCGCCTTCTCCAGCGTTTCGAAGGCGAGCTGAGCAATCCGCAGGGTGAAGGTTTGACGGCGCTGGCCGGAACGTTCGCCGAAATCCAGAAACATCTGGCTTCGCATTTTGCGAAGGAGGAAGAGGTCTTCTACCCGGCGCTTGCGCCGGCGCTCGAGGCGAACGACCTGGAGATTGCCAAACTCAACGACGATCACTCGGACGTGCGCGAGACGTCTTCGGCGTTCCAGCAACTGCTCGACCAGGCGCCTGCGGGCTCGGACCTTCCGGTTTCGGCGCGCGCGGAGCTCTCCTCGCTGGGATGGGAACTCTGGAACCTCATCCACCATCACATCGAGGACGAGGAGCAGGGCCTGCTCGCCTTCGCCGACCGGAGCCTCGACGCCGAGACCCAGGCTCGCCTCGCGGCCCGGATGACGAGCCTGGACCCGCCGAATTGATGCCACTCGTTTGCAACTAGCCTCTTGCAACGAGCCGCAGGGTTTCGCCCGACGAATCCGGCGCGAAAAACCGTCCAAAACCGAGCCTATCGGTTTGATTCTAACGAGCTATTTTGCTACGGGTTCGTTTTGTCGGACATTTTATACAACTCGCCTGTTTTCAGTATTTTATCAGCTTTGGGTGCTCGCTATATAGGCGTGGTTTTTGCTTGTTGCAGGGCTGCTGCAACTCGTCACTTCCCGCCGGCGCCGTTCCCCATCTCTCATGACGCTAGACTATCACACTTGTCGCCATTTGTCAAGCCAAAACGTCCCTGTAGCGCCGGTCTGTGACCGGCGACTGTACCGGGGAACGGAGTTCGCCCGGCACTTCGGGGGGTTCGCCCGCCCTTGTCATTCTGAGCCCCGATGCAGTTGATCGGGACGAAGAATCCCCGCAGTTCGAAGGCGATCTTGCCCGCGAACTGACAAGGACCCTTCTCCCGCTCAGAGCAGGCTCAGGGTGACATGGGAATGCGCTGTAGCGGGGGCGTCCCCACCGCCGCAGACGAGCCTCACCGGAACGTCACGCCGATGCGAAAAGCGACGAAACGAGTAAATTGACTATGAAATCGATTGATATGGTCCTGGTCTCGGATCTCCAAACGCAGCCCAATGTGTTTGGCCATCCAGACGTTGACGCCGCCGCCGAGGTTGAACCCACTTTCGAACGAAGTGCGATCGCCGAAGTAGAGGCTGTAGCCCCCCATCACAAACGGCTCGACCCTCCGGCCATCGTTCTTCCCAACGAAGTGGTAGGAGGCATTAGCTGACCCCACGCCCACTGCATCGCCTGTACCAAACCTCCAGTCAGGACCCGCGTAGGCGAACTCCACACCCACGCCCAATCCTTTGTGGACAAGCAATTCACCACCGAAGCCGGTGTTCACGCCGCCCCGCGGGCGACGGATGTAGAGGTCAGCAGGCGGCGGTTCACCGGGTTGGAACACCACTCCGTAGTACTTCGGGTTGAACTCGTAGCGGGCGTTTGAGACAAGGGGTCCAATGAACACATACGCCTGCAGCTTCTGAGTCGATTTGACCGCCTCCTGTGCCGATAAGCATGCCGGCCATACAATGAAAAAAGCCGCCACCGCGATGAGTTTCTTCATGTTTCACCTCCCCGGACGGGCGCTTTCTTCCACCCGTTGACTCTCGTGCGTTCTGGCCTTCAGCATTCAGCCACGACCCGGCACCGGCTTGCTGACCGCCGACGGCTGATTGTTGACCCCTGCTCTTTCGACACACCTCAACACCGACGCCACAAGAGTCTGCTTGGCGCCAAACGCGAACTAGGCTGACTGGTTAGCTCGCGGCCGGCCCAGGAAGTGTCGCAGGAGTATGAGGACCAGACCGATCACGCTGAGCAGGGTCACTCCTACCCAGAAATAGAGCGAGACGTTTGCGGCTGAAACGCCGTAATACTGCAGACTCTGGGCGACCGTGAGAAAATCGCGCGCCGCCTCGGCACGGCTCCGGTTGCCGCTCAAAACTTGGTTCTGATGGATATACCAGTACGGCCGGTAAGTCAGGTAGATCGTGGCTGACGAAAGAAGAAATCCCAGCGCTCCGGCCAAGAGCGCGGCCCATGCCCCCGACTGGGGGCGAGGCGTTTCGCGCCGGGAGCGCTTCAGTACGCCGAACCACAGCGCCACCGCCGCCAACACTACCATCGCCGAAAAGATGACCAGTGCAAGGGTCGCAACATGGAGCACCAGAGCGTTGCGCGCGGCAACCTCGCGCCCAAACGCTTGGGCGCCGAGTGGCTCGGTGCGCCCCGGCGCTTCGTTCCGTGGGACATTCGGATCTTGAACGAGAAGGACATCGTGCCAGGCCTCCAGAGAAATGCGAACCCCGTGCCGGAAGGGCGGCCCAAGAAAGAACAGCAGCGCCCCCACGACAAACACTCCGCAGATCACGAGCACCATCTCGCGCAAAGGAAAACTCCGGGCAAAGAGTCCGCCGTTCGGTACCAGGTTCTGCCCTCTGCGGCCCGGGATGAAAAGGGATACCAGGGCGCGTTTGACGAGAACGCTCGCACTCCCGAGCGCCCACGTCAACGCTGCCCAGGGGCCGTGCACGTGGGGCAGTTCACCGAGCATGCCTTCGCCCCACTCGCGCGTATCGGGAGGCGCAATGCGAATCGTGGTTTCAAGGAGGGCGATCGCGGCTTGGCGGAGATGCGGTTCCAGCATCGCCAGTTACCCACTGCAGTAGGCGGGCTCGCGAATCATCGCGCGAGGGCGAGCCTCGGCCACCTGGGTGCGAGCCCATTCGAGACCACTCGGCGTTAGCCGATACGTGTGCCGAGGCGGGACGCCGTCCTCCGTCGTCACCCACTGAGCTTCGAGGAGAGTGTGCTTCTCCAGGCGCATGAGAATCGGGTAAAGCGTTCCGGACTTCAACCCCGTGGCACGGCTCAACTCGTAGCCGTAGCGCCAGTCGGTGGGCTGCTCCAGGAAACGTTCCAGCAACAGAAGAGTCTCGCGGGACAAGCGAGGGGTTTTCATGGCCAAAAGTCTACATATATAGATTAACCCTGTCAAGTGCTTTCTGTGGACCGGGAAATGTATTATTAACTTGTTTATTTTGTTTAACGTAGGATGGGACTCGCCCTATTCCGAATACCGCTTGAAGAGCAGGGTGGCGTTGGTGCCGCCGAAGCCGAAGGAATTGGACAAGATGCAATTGACCTCGGCCTTGCGAGCCTTATTGGGGACGTAGTCGAGGTCGCATTCCGGGTCGGGGTTTTCGTAGTTGATGGTAGGCGGCAGGACCTGGTCGCGCAGCGCCAGCACCGAAATGCCGGCTTCGAGGCCGCCCGCGCCGCCCAGCAGATGTCCGGTCATGGACTTGGTGGAACTGACCGGAAGTTTCCTGGCGTGCTCGCCGAAGACTTTCTTAATGGCCAGCGTTTCGAGCTTGTCGTTGTAGGGCGTCGAGGTGCCGTGGGCGTTGATGTAGTCAACTTGCTGGGGCCGGACGCCGGCGTCGGCAAGGGCATTCTGCATGGCGCGGACCGCGCCGTCGGCATTTTCATCGGGTTGGGTGATGTGGAAGGCGTCGCCGGACATGCCGTAGCCGACGATTTCCGCCAGGATCGGGGCGCCGCGCTTGACAGCGTGACCGAGTTCTTCGAGGATGAGCAGCCCCGCGCCTTCGCCGATGACGAAGCCGTCGCGTTCATTGTCAAACGGCCGGCTGGCCTTTTCGGGCGCGTCGTTGCGCGTCGAGAGCGCGCGCATGGATGCAAACCCGCCCACGCCCATGGGCGTAATGGCCGCCTCCGCGCCGCCGGAGATCATCACGTCGGCGTCGCCGCGTTGAACGAGGCGGAAGGAATCGCCCACCGCGTGCGCGCTCGATGAGCAGGCCGTGCAGGTGGCGGAGTTCGGCCCCTTGGCGCCAAAGCGGATGGAGACGAATCCCGAGGCCAGGTTGACAATCGAGGCGGGAATGAAAAAGGGAGAGATGCGGCGCGGGCCGCCCTGCATCAGCGCTGTGTGCTCGCGCTCGATGACATCGAATCCTCCGATGCCCGAGCCGATATAGACGCCCGCGCGGCCGGCGATTTCCGGGGTGATTTTGAGTTGCGCGTGCTCGACGGCGAACTGCGCCGCCGCCAGCGCGAACTGGATAAACCGCCCCATCTTTTTCAGTTCTTTCTTCTCGACGTACAGGAGGGGGTCGAAGTTCTTGACTTCACACGCGAAGGTGACGGAGAAGTCCTTGGTGTCGAAAAGGGTGATGGGGGCGGCGCCGCTCTTGCCCGCCAGGACGCAACTCCACGTCTCCTCGCGGCCAATGCCGACGGCGCTGACCAGACCGACGCCTGTCACGACCACTCTTCTTGCCAAGCGGTATCCCTCCTGGATCTTCTCACGTGAAGCGCCGCTTCCGCTCTGAGCGGGACGGCGTGCTGGGCTAAAGGCCAGCACTACATCTCAAGCGGTTGATTCAATTCTTGGAAGACTTGACGTGGGACTGGATATAGTCGACAGCGTCCTTGACCGTGGCGATTTTCTCCGCGTCCTCGTCGGGAATCTCGATTTCAAACGCTTCCTCGAACGCCATGACGAGTTCGACGATGTCGAGCGAATCGGCTCCCAGGTCGTCGATAAAATGCGCGGTGGGCGTTACCTCGGCCTCGTCCACGCCGAGCTGTTCGACAATAATCTGCTTGACCTTCTCATCAAGTGAAGCCATCCGTCTCTCCTCCTCGGATTTGGTGGGGCGGCCATTGTAACTACCTCACTGGGAACTTGCAAGCTTGCGAAAAGTCAAAAGTCCAAAGTTGAAAGTTCAATGCGCAATCACAAAATCAGGGCCTTGCCCGCCCCCTTCGTTCTCACTTTCGACTTTCAACTTTCGACTGTCCACTCCCATACACTCGTCACTGCATATACATTCCGCCGTTGACATTCAGCACGTGGCCGGTGATGTAGCTCGCCTCGTCGGAGGCGAGGAACCGCACGGCGGAAGCAATATCCCGGTCCGTGCCCATGCGCCCCAGGGGGATCAGGCTCATCATCCGCTGCTTGACCGGCTCGGGCAGGTTTTCGGTCATGGCGGTGGCGATGAATCCGGGCGCGACCGCGTTGACGGTAATCGTTCGGCTGCCAACCTCGGTCGCCACGGCCTTGGTCAAGCCAATCAACCCCGCCTTAGATGAGATGTAATTGGCTTGCCCAGCGTTCCCGGCCTGGGCCACCACCGAAGCGATATTGATGATCCGGCCCGAGCGCTGTTTGACCATGCCGGGCAGCACCGCCTGGATGCAGTGGAATGCGCCATTCAGGTTGATGTTCAGGACGCGGTCCCAATCCTCGCGTTTCATGCGCATGATGAGGTTGTCCTTGGTAATCCCCGCGTTGTTGACGAGGATATCGATCTTCTGAAACGTCTCGAGGACCTTCGCCACGGCCTCTTTGACAGACGCCGGGTCGGAGACATCCAGCCGCACGGCGAGCGATTTTCGACCGAGGCCTTCGATCTCCTTGGCGGTCTTCTCCATGCCTTCGAGATTGACGTCGCCGCCGGCAATGTCGGCTCCGACCTCCGCCAGGGCCAAGGCGATCGCGCGTCCGATGCCTTGCGCGGCTCCCGTCACCAGTGCAACCCGTCCTTGAAGGTTCATAGATTATCCTCCAGGCCTAATTCCGTCCCAGTCTCGCCGTTACTTCGTTGAGTGAGGCCACGTCCTCGACGTGCAGGCATTCGGCGCGGCGTTCGATCTGACGCATCAATCCGGACAGCACTTTGCCGGGACCAACTTCGATGAACAGATCGACGCCTTCCGCGGCAAGAACGCGCATCGATTGTTCCCAGCGCACGGCGCCCGTCACCTGCCGCTTCAGGCCGTCGCGCGCTGCCTCGGGGTCGCGGACCAACTGCGCGTCCACGTTATTCACAAGGGGCGAGTGCAGGTCGGCGATATGCGTCTCGTTCAGGTCCACCGCCAAGCGCTCCTGCGCAGGAAGCATCAAGGCGCAATGGAATGGCGCGCTGACGTTCAACAGCACAGCGCGCTTGGCGCCTCGCGCTTTGGCCAACTCAACGGCGCGATTAACCGCTGTGGCGTGGCCCGCAATCACGACCTGGCCGGGGGAATTCAAGTTCGCGGGCGAGACCACTTCTCCCTGCGCGGCATCCCGGCAAACCGATTCCACAGCGGCCGTATCCATCCCCAACAGCGCTGCCATGGCCCCCTGGCCGACGGGCACGGCTTCCTGCATGTACTGTCCGCGCTTGCGCACTATCCGCACGGCGTCTTCGAGGCGCAGCGCGCCAGCAGCTACCAGTGCCGAATACTCACCGAGACTGTGCCCGGCAACGTAATCCGCCCGAACGCCCTTCTCGCGCAAAGCCTCTGCCGCCGCAATTGAAGCGGTCAGAATTGCGGGTTGAGTGTTCGCCGTGAGCTGCAAGTCTTCGGCCGGGCCTTCAAAACACAGCTTCGAAATCTCAAATCCCAGCGCCTGGTCCGCGGCCTCGAAAACCCGCCGCGCGGCCGGGAAGGCTTCCGCCAACTCGCGGCCCATGCCGGGATACTGAGAGCCCTGACCGGGGAAGAGGAACGCTATTTTCGTCAATCGGCCTCGGGAGGATTTAGCGATCTGGCGATTTCGCGATTTAGTGATTTGAAGCAGCCCATCGCATCTTGACTAGCGGAAAATCACCAAATCGCCAGATTACCAAATCGCAAGATGATCTCACCATCTCATCAGGATGGCGCCCCAGGTCACTCCCGCCCCAAAGGCCGCCATCAGAATCAGGTCGCCGCGCTTGATGCGCCCGCTGCGGACGCACTCGTCCAGGCAGATCGGAATCGATGCCGAGGACGTGTTTCCGATGCGGCTGATATTCGAGTAGACCTTTTCCGAGGCGATCCCCAGGCGCTCGCGCACGGCCTCCGTGATTCGCTGGTTCGCCTGGTGGGGGATGAAGAGGCTCAGTTCGTCGGGCTGAATGCCCCCTTCCTCGAGCACCCGGCGCGAGACTTCCTCCATGCTGCGCACGGCGACCTTGAACAATTCGTTCCCGCGCATCTTGATGTAGTGGTCGCCGGCCTTGACCGTCTCGCAACTTGCCGGCCGCGCGGTTCCGCCGGCGGGAATGAACAGGTGCTCCGCAAACGCCCCTTCCGTGTGCATTTCCTCGGCCAGGATGCCGGAAGGCGGTTCCACGGGGCCCAGCACCGCCGCCGCCACCCCGTCTCCGAAGATAACGCAAGTGGCACGGTCGGAGTAGTCAATGTAGCGCGAGAGCAGTTCGGCGCCGACCACCAGCACGTGATGGGCTTTTCCGGTCTTGATAAAAGTATCCGCGACCGTCAGCCCGAAAAGGAAGCCCGAGCACGCGGCCGCCAGGTCGAAGGCGCAGCAGCCCCGCGCCCCCAGGTCGCGCTGAATCAAAGCTCCGGTCGAGGGCAGGGGCATGTCGGGTGAAATCGTCGAGCAGATGATGAGGTCGAGATCCTCCGGGCGGACACCGGCATGGTCGAGCGCTCGGCGGGCCGCCTGCACGGAAAGCGAGGACGTGGTCTCGTGAGGCGCGGCTTGGCGACGCTCGCGGATGCCCGTGCGTTCCACAATCCACTGGTCGGAGGTCTCAACCAGCTTCTCCAGATCGTGATTGGTGATGACTTTCTCGGGCAGCGACGTGCCGGTGCCCAGAATCCCCGCCGAAGGCATGTTCTCTCCCCAGGCACACCCTGGTGCCTCGAACCCGCATCCAGGCGCGCAAGATCTCGCGCCGCCGCTTTTCTAGGCGGTCTCTTTCACCAGAACCATTTCCCGTCCGCGATAGTAACCGCAGTGCGGGCAGGCTTGATGGGGTAGCTTGGGCTCGTGACAGTGTGGGCATTCGGCCAGCGAAAGCGCGGCCAGGTGGTCATGCGCCCGCCGGCGATTGCGCCGTGCCTTGGAATGTCGTCGTTTTGGATTTGGCATGGTATTTAATCTTTCTAAGCTTTTGAAATTTGAGTATGTTTTGCCCCGAGGTCACGCCGCTGTGCGCGGCGCCTGCCGATCGGTCGTCCGCGCCTTACCACCTCAGAACGCCCTACGATTCTTCTCCCTTCAGCGCGTCGAAGGGCGAGGGTTTCACGGGCTCCGGACAATTGCACGTCTCACGGTTGCGATCCGCGCCACAGGTGGGGCAGAGCCCCAAACAGTCTGGGCGGCAGACGACTTTCATGGGCATCGCCAGGATCACCTGCTCGGTCAGGACATCCGTCAACTGGATCCCGTCGCCCGAATGAAAGGCGATCTCAAGCTCGTCTTCCGGAACCTCAACCTCTTCATCGCGGGCAATGGTCTTCATCGAGCGGTAGAAGAGGTCAAAGTCGCGGTCGACCGGGATCTCAACCCGCCCCAGGCAGCGATCGCACGACGCCTCGACGCGCGTCCTGAGATGTCCGCGGATGCGGATTTCCGAGCCCACCAGTTCCGCAGTTGCCTCCACCTGGAGCGGCGCGGCCTGGCGAAAATCCGCGCCGTGGAAATCCAGGCTCCCAGGGGCGTAGGCCTTGGAGATAACGATCCGGTGGAGTTCCAGCTCCTGGAGGGTTATAAGCACCGCAGCCTCGATGACCCAAATCAGTGATTATAACCTACCATCCCGGAATGTCAAGAAAGGCGCAAAGCACAAGGGCTTGCGTGCTCCCAACCTACCGGTCGGTCAGGAGGGAAAGTCCCTTGGGGACCGCCCGGACTGCCGGTCGGCTGCACGTTCCAATGGCCCGCGCCCTTGCTCGTGAAGGAGCGGGAGCTTCCGCCCGCCGGCTTTCGCGGGGGTGCCGAAGTCTGCCTTCCCCTTCAGAACCGGCGCGCGGCAGGACGAAATCGAAATTGACAACCCCCGCCCGAGAAGATAATCTGCTAAGTCTTCAAGAAAAGCTGGACTACGATGAAACAACCCACTCCCGCCGGTAGCATCCTAATATGATGTTCGCCCGAAATCCTCGCGCAAACAGGCGCAAAGCAGGAGGGGGATTGCTTACCTTTGGCGTCGTTCTGGGTTTGGCTCTGACGATGAGCCACGGCGTGGCTGCGGCGCCGCCCGGGGCTCCCAATTCCGTGACACGTGCGGCCGTCCCGCCCCGGATTCTTGACTCCTTCGCAAACCTGCCGTTACGCTTCGAGCTGAATCGCGGGCAAGCCGACCCGCAGGTGAAATTCCTCTCCCGGGGAAGCGGCTACACGATGTTCCTGACTGAGGACGGTGTCGTCTTTTCCCTGCAGGGCGGGAAGTCAAAAGTGGAAAGGGGCGGCGAATTCCCGGGTCTTCGAAATGCTGACCCGGAAAGCCAATTGAGGAACGTGTTGCGGTTGAAGTTCGTGGGCAGCGCCGCCCATTCGAGCGCCAAGGGCGCTGACGAACTCCCCGGCAAGAGCAACTACTTCCGCGGGAGCGATCCCCGCCAGTGGCACACCAACGTCCCGAACTATTCCCGCGTGAGGTATGAGCAGCTCTATCCCGGCATCGACCTTGTCTACTATGGGAACGAAGGACGGCTGGAATACGATTTTGTGGTTGGTCCGGGCGCGGATCCCCGTGCCATCCGTTTTGAAATCGACGAGCGCAATCCGAAAAGCGAAATTCGCAAAGCGAAAATCGACGCCCATGGCGATCTGGTGATGGCCACGGCAGCCGGCGAAGTTCGCTTTCACAAGCCCGTCGTTTATCAAGAAGAGTTGGCAGTCAGCAGTCGGCAGTCCGCAGAGGGAAGCCGTCAGCTGGCGGGAAGCCCGAGTCACGAATCGCGAGCCCCGAATCCCGACTCTTCCAATCACAAATCACAATTCACAAATCACAAATCGATCGAGGGCCGTTTCGTTCTCTTGGCTGGAAATCGTGTCGGCTTTGAGGTGGGCGATTACGACCGCAGAAAGCCGCTGATCATCGATCCCGTTCTTACCTACTCGACTTTCCTGGGCGGGACAAACGGCGACATTGGCTATGGCGTGGCAGTGGATGCGGACGGCAACGCCTATGTGACCGGCTCGACGGGTTCAACGAATTTCCCCACAGCGACGCCCCTGCAGGCGGCGCCCGGGGGAGATTTCGACATTTTTGTTGCCAAGGTGAATCCCACCGGAACGGCGCTCGTCTACTCGACCTATCTGGGCGGAGTTGGATTCGACCGCGCCACAGCCCTCGCGGTAGACGCTTCGGGCAATGTCTTCCTGACCGGCATGACGACCTCCAGCAACTTTCCGACGACGACCGGAGCGTTCCAGACCGCCTTTGGCGGGGGCGCCTGCGGGACGACGGCTTGCTCCGACGCTTTTGTCATCAAGCTGAATCCTGACGGCTCCGCGTTGGTCTATTCGACGTATCTGGGGGGCGCCGACAGTGACGCCGGGCAGGGAATTGCTCTCGATGGTTCCGGGGACGCCTACGTCACCGGATCGACTCTTTCGGCGAATTTCCCCACATCCTCGCCAATTCAGGCGACAGGAGGCGGGGGCACGGACGCGTTCGTGACCAAGATGAAACCCGACGGAAGCGGACTCGTTTACTCGACCTACCTGGGCGGAACCGACGGGGATTTCGGGCGAGCCATCGCCGTGAATTCCGCTGGCAATGCGTATGTCACGGGCTACACGTTCTCAACGAACTTTGCCACCGCCAGCCCGCTGCAGGCGACCAACGGGGGATCGGCGGATATTTTCGTCGCCGAACTGGATTCAGCAGGGTCGGCGCTGGTCTATTCGACCTATCTCGGCGGCACGGGCGTCGACAGGGCCTTCGCGCTGACGCTGGACGCCTTCGGCGACGTTTTCATCACGGGCGACACGTCCTCCTCGGCCGACTTCCCGGTGACGCCCGGGGCCTACCAGACCACCTTCGGCGGCGGGACCTGCGGATCCGCGCCGTGTTCAGACGCTTTTGTGGCGGAATTGGATCCAACCGGGGCGACCATACTGTACTCAACCTTCCTGGGTGGAGCGAACAACGATTCGGGCTCGGCGATCGCGCTGGACTCAACCGGCCGGGTATTCATTACGGGAAGTACATTCTCCGCTGATTTTCCGGTGGTGAGCGCGATCCAGACCTCCTTCGGCGGGGGCACGTGCGGATCGGGACCCTGCTCAGACGCTTTCGTCACCGTGCTCGACCCGGTGGCCTCCACGCTGGCCTACTCGACATTTCTGGGCGGAACTCTAACGGATTTCGGCCAAGCCATTGCCGTGGATGAATCAGACAATGCGTTCGTGACCGGCGGCACGTCCTCGGCGACGTTTCCCGCCACCTTTGGGGTCATCCAAGTGGCGCGAGGCGGAAACTCCCCCGCCGGCGACGCCTTCCTGGTCAAGATTGGTACTGCCGACGCTCCGGCCGTCGCCCTCTCGCCGCAGAAGCTGACCTTTGCCGACAAGGCAACGGGGTTCACGAGCGACGAACAGACCATTACTCTCACCAATAGTGGCAGCGCAGCGCTGTCCATCACGAGCATCGTCGCCCACGGAGACTTTGCGGTTGCGGGAACGACCACGTGCGCCGATTTACTGGCGGCAGGTGGCGCGACTTGCGCAATTAATGTCACCTTCACGCCGACCACGACTGGCGACCGGACCGGAGACGTGACAATTACCGACAACGCCGGCGGAAGCCCTCACGTCATCCCCTTGACCGGCAAGGGCATCACCCCCGCCCCGGCGGTGACTCTGGACCCGACGAGTCTGGAATTTACGGACCAAACTTACAATACCACCAGCGCGGCACAGACGATTACGCTCACCAACAGCGGAACGGCGGCGTTAACGATTACGGCGATTGCCATTACCGGCGATTTTGCCCAGACCAACGATTGCCCGGTTTCGCCCGCCACCCTGGCGGTGAACGCAAGTTGCACGTTCGGGGTGACCTTTACACCCAAATCGTCGGGGGAGCGGACGGGAACAATCACGATCACGGACAACGGGAGCAACGCGACGAGCGGCAAGCACACGGCGGGTCTCAAAGGGAACGGCCTGGCGGTCTTTACTCTGACCTCGGACACGACCACAACCATCGTGACGCGAGGGGTGGATTCCACAACCTTCGCCATCAAGGCTCAGGGGCCAGCGGACTTTACCAGCTCCGTCACCCTCGCCTGCACGAACAGTGGCTCGGCTTCGTGCGCGTTTAATCCGACGACCCTCAAGGTGGGGGAGACCAGCACGCTAACCGTCTCTAACCTGAAGCAGTTCACCGCCGCCGCCGCAGCGTTTACTGTGACGGGGACTTTCGAGACTCAGACCAGCAACCTGCCCATCACGATCAACTTCGCGGATTTCGCCTTGGCGACGGATCCGTCATTCGGGACGGTGACCTCCGGCGATTCCAAGGCATTTGCCATGACGCTGACACCCGCATTTGGGTTTACCGGCTCCGCGTCCTTTACCTGCGTAAACCTCCCGGCAGAAACCACGTGCGCGTTCGATCCCACCACCGTGAGCCTGGACGGCACGAACGCGGCGACAGTCCAGGTAACGCTCAAGACGACAGTCCGGACAACCCAGCAGACGCCCCCCAGACCGCGAGGGCCCTGGCCCTGGGTCGGAGGCCTGCTGGTCATCGCGACCGTAGCACGACTCGCCGTGGGCGGCCGCCGCCGCGCTTCGGCCGCTCTACTCGCTGCCCTTCTCCTTGGTTTGCTTACCCTCTCTTCGTGCAACGACTATTACTTCAGTTTCCGCGGGACGCTTCCAGGCACGTACTCCGTTGTGGTGAACGCCAAGGTGGGCGATGTATCCCATTCGACGTTCTTCTCTCTGACCGTCAACTGAGAGCGATTTGCGCCGCGTTGGATTGCAAGGGAACGAGGCGGCTTGAGGAATTCTTTGACCGCTACTCGCGATGGGGGAGAGCCGGGCCGGCGTCATAGCGGCTTGTGGGCTCAACGTCGTCGGGCTCGAAGTTGATAGGCGAAGCCAGTTGCAGTTCCAGATTGGTTCCGGGCGGGAGGACGATTTCCTTGCCGCGCGTCGCCAGCACCCAGATCAGTCCGCCCAGACCACCGCCTCCGGCGCCAATCCCGGC
This sequence comes from Terriglobia bacterium, assembly GCA_041946825.1. Lineage (GTDB taxonomy): Bacteria > Acidobacteriota > Terriglobia > UBA7540 > UBA7540 > CAZTHM01. The sequence goes on from JBHGBD010000011.1 coordinate 102,743, forward strand.
GCCTTTCCCGCTGCGCGATGAGAGTCCGCCGATGATCGCCCCTTGCGTTGCCGTGGTGGCAATCTTCTCCGCGTCCTCACCTTTCGAGCCCGAGCCCTCGATCTTGGATTCTTCGCGCTTGAACGCCTCGTTGCTGTTTCCTGCAAACGACGAGAGCGCGGCGCGCAGCGGCCGGGTGGTTCCGTTCGGCAACGTCAGCGAATCAAAGCGGATACCGAGTTGCGCCTTGCCTTTCAATCGTCCCGGGCGCACCACCTGTGTGATCGAACCCTTCACATAACTTCCAACGGGAATCACAATGCGATTGCCGATCGTAATGGGGTAGATCGTCTCGCAATACACTCCCATGCCTACGAAAGCCGTCCGCGAACTGAGCGTGTTCTTGAGCGCGAGAGGGATTGTGGTGTCCACAGGCAGGATTAGTTTGTGCGGCCCTGTAATGGCCGCAGGTTTGCTGGTATCGGGCGACTCCTGCCCCCGCGAGGACAAGGGAGAAAGCAAAAATTGGCTGGCCAACATGAGCACGACGAAACGGCCGAAATTCATGATGCACCTCAGGAATCGACGAGGGATCCGCATGCCCATGGGATGGTGGGCAGGGGGAGGAGGTTGCTCAGTGTGCCCGGCCGATCAACCCCGCCGCTCCCGGCATGGCTGGCCTTTTTTGCTCCGGGCTTTTCAGTTGCTTCCCGCAGCCGCTTTCGGAGTTCTGCGTTTTCCTTCTGCAGGGTCTGGATGATCTGCTGCCTGCCGGCGGCAAGCTCGAGGAGATACGACTCCAGCAGAGAGTTGTGGCGGTCTGTTATCCCCAGCAGGTCGGCGAATTCCTTTCCCAGCTCTTCGCGGTCGTTATCGTAAGCGATCTGCGAAAGGTCGAAGAGGTCATCGGCCAACGATTCACCCTGTAGAAAGACTCGGATTGCCAGAACCAGATCCTGGGGACTGGAATCCAAGCCCCGGACGGATTCGCGAAGGTCGTTAAGCGCCCGCTGACGGTCTTCGATGGGCCGGCGGGCCATGGGTTGGTTCCGCTCATCGAGCATGGAGAAATCCTCATCCTTGATTTCCAGATAGAGCTTGTCGAGCGGCTGCAAGCCCTGGCTGTAGCGTGTCAGGAAGTCGTGGAAGTCGGACGCGGGAAGGCGGTTTTGTTGGGCGGCCAGCTCAAGAGGCATCAAGCAGCAGGTGATGAATAGGACTGGAAGGAAGGACACACGCATATTCCCCCCTGTATTTCCGGGCCTACGGCGAGCCGAGATCGGCTTCGATCGCGGAGGCAATGCGCGCGGCGTGACGTTCGACCACTTCCGCTTCTTCCGCCTCGACCATCACGCGCGCGACCTTTTCCGTCCCCGAGTATCGCACAATCACCCGGCCGCGCTCGCCAAATTCCCGGCGGCATTCGGCGACGGCGTGGGTCACGGTGGGGAGCGTCTCGAGTGGCGGCTTCTTCCGCACCCGCACGTTGCGGATGATCTGAGGGAATTGCTTGAGCTCGTTCACCAGGTCTTCCAGCGATTCCCCTGTTTCCTCAAGGACGCGGAGGATCTGGAGAAGCGTGATAAATCCATCTCCAGTCAGGGAAATATCAGAATAGATAATATGACCGGAGGGTTCGCCTCCCAGGTTGATGCCGGAGTTCAGCATTTCTTCCAGGACGTATTTGTCACCGACCGCCGTGCGCTTGAGAGCGATGCCCTCCCGCGCCAGCGCCAGCTCCAGCCCCAGGTTGGTCATCAGGGTCCCCACCACGCCCGGCCCCTTCAACTTCCCCTGCTTGTGGAGGTGGCGCGCGCAGGCGTAGAGAACGTGGTCGCCGTCGGCGATGCGGCCCTGACGCGTGGCGAAGATGGCGCGATCGGCATCGCCGTCAAACGCCACGCCCAGATCGGCGGAGGCGGCCTGCGTCTCGCGCGCCAAGACTTCAGGGTGCAGCGACCCGCACTCGCGATTGATGTTGCGGCCGTTCGGCGCAGCATTCAGGACACGGGCCTGGACGCCCAGGCGACGAATCAGTTCGGGCGCGACGCGCGAGGACGAACCGTGCGCGCAGTCCACCACCAGGCGAATCCGCGAGAAACGTGTGACGTCGGAGATCAGCCCGGAAAGAAATTCCACGTAGTCGTTCAGCAGCGCGGGCTCCGGAGAAAGCTCCGGTTCAACCAGCGACGTGGCGGGAGGTTGGGTGACTCTGATCTCCTGCTCAATCTCCAACTCCACCGGCTCAGAAAGCTTCATTCCGGTGCTGGAAAGTACCTTGATCCCGTTGTCCTCAAAAGGATTGTGAGAGGCGGAAGTCATCACTCCCGCCGCGAAGTCGTGATGCCGCGTGAGATACGCCACGCCGGGCGTCGTAATGACCCCGGCGTAGGTTATTTCCGCTCCGGCGGCTCTGAGCCCCGCGGCCAGGGCGCGGGAAATCCAGGCGCTCGATTCGCGCGTGTCTTCACCGAGAATGACCCGCAGCGGGCGTGTGGAGACCTTCCGCACCAACACCGCGCCGATGGCGCGGCCAAGCTTCCAGACCGTTTCCCGATCGAGTGGATAATCCCCGGCTACGCCGCGCACGCCATCTGTGCCGAAGAGTTGAGGTTTGTTGGCCATGTGCTTCGATTCTAGCACTGCGGGTTTGTTTGCAGGGAACTGCCGGTGGTTGGTTGCGAGTCGGTTCGCCGGTCCTCCCGCAGGGTCTCAGAGTCTGAAGGCATCGGCGTCGGATGACGGCCGAGTTCCCCCTCCGGCCAGGATGGCGTCGGCAATTCGCACCGCGGGAAGCACGGCCGCGACGTCATGCACGCGCACAATGTGCGCGCCCGCGAGAATCGAGGCTGCAACCGCCGTGGCGTCGCCGATTTCCAGGGCAGAGTTCGAGCCCCCCTCGGCCGTGCGGCGCGCTTTCCCCGCGGTAATCGGCCAGGTCGATGCGAGGCGCTTGCCCGGGTCCAGCCTATCTCCTTGCACGATCGCCTGCACGAACGACTTGCGCGAAGTTCCAACCAGGATCGGAAGTCCGAATTCTTGCAGCCGGGAGAGGTGGGCGAGAATTTCGAAATTCTGGCGACGGGACTTTCCGAATCCCAGGCCCGGATCGATGATGAGTTGTTTCCGGCTGACACCGTGCAAGCGCGCGCGTCGAATGGATGCCGCCAGGCCGTTGCGAAGGGATCGCCCGATGTCTCGGACGAAAGGCTTCCGCTGCATCGTCTCCGGTCGGCCGCGCAGGTGCATCAGGATGAGCGGCGCGCGATGACGGCGCGCCACATTGCCGAGGCGGCCGTCAAAGCGCAGACCGCTGACGTCGTTGATGATGCTTGCGCCCGCCTGCAGCGCTTTCTCGGCCACCTCGGCCTTGGTAGTGTCGATAGAAATAGGCAAGGAAGGAAGTATCCGATGCAGGTCACGAATCACCGGAAACACGCGTTGCAACTCCTCTTCCGCCGCGACCGGCTTCGAACCAGGCCGCGTGGATTCGCCTCCCACATCGATCCAGTCAGCGCCTTGCCTTGCCAGTTCGAGCCCGCGCTCAATGGCGCGATCAGCGTCAACGAAACGTCCTCCATCCGAGAATGAATCGGGAGTGACGTTTACCACGCCCATGATGAGTGTCCGTTCGCCCAGCCGAATTTTCCTGCCGCCAATTGTGATCTCGAATCCGGGACGGAGGGTCATGGGAATTCCAAGTAACGGGGCATCAGCGGCAAGCCTTCAGAATTCAGAATCCAGAAGTCAGAATTCAGAAGCCGGGAAGCTCTTCCAAATCGAAGCGGCAAACCCAGTCCCTGCATTTTTGCCTTTCGATTTTTGACCTTTGCCTTTTGATCATCCTAGTTCTTCTGCCGACTGCCTCCTGCCTGCCATCTCCACTTATGCTCCAAACAGGCCGATGTATGCGACCGCGCCGATTAATCCGCCGACGACTGGCCCGACAATCGGGATCCAGGAGTACCCCCAGTCCGAGTCGCCTTTGCCCGCGATGGGGAGCAGGGCATGCGCGATCCGCGGTGCCAAATCGCGGGCGGGGTTGATGGCGTATCCTGTTGGCGCCCCCAGCGAAAGACCGATCGCCCACACAAGGAATCCAACCAGGAGCGGCGTGAGGCCGCTCTGAGCCGGCGCCGCGTTGGCGCCAATCGCCATTACGCCGAAAACCAGAACGAAAGTCCCGATAATTTCCGTCAAAACGTTCGAAGGTAAATGGCGGATGGCCGGGATCGTCGAGAAGACGGCGAGCTTTGCCCCTTTGTCCTCCGTTTCGGCCCAGTGGGGCAGATAGGCCAGCCAGACTAGGGTCGCTCCAAGGAAAGCGCCGATAAATTGCGCGAGAATGTAGCCCGGGACTTCAACCCAGGCAAATTTCCCCGCCAACGCCAGACCGAGCGTGACGGCGGGATTCAGATGGGCGCCGCTGATTCTCCCTACGGCATAAACCGCCATGGCCACGCCCAACGCCCACCCGGTCGTAATCACCATCCACCCACCGTTCTCTGCCTTGGTGCGTTTTAGCACACATGCGGCGACGACGCCGTCACCCAAAAGAACCAGCAGCATCGTACCCACTACCTCTGCGGTGAACGGTTGCATAAGCCCCCTTCGCATTTTCGCCGTTTCTTGGATTTGGAAAAACCCTCTTGGCGAGGCCGGGTACGCTGTGCCCGAGCCGGGGCAACATCATAAATCAGTCTTGGGATTTTGCCCTGAAGATTTGGGGTGGCTTCATGCTGTAGCGGCCGGGGTGTGGCACGAGGGACGTCCGAGACTTCGGGTGCACGCCTTCACGGCCCCAGAACGCATGCAATCTTTTTCTCATGTCGTGTTCAAGGCCGGGAACCAATTCCGTGTCCGATTGCACGCCGCGCAAATGGAGAGCATGACAGGGACCTCCACCAGCACGCCGACGACCGTCGCCAGCGCCGCCCCCGATCCCGGCCCGAAGAGCGCGATAGCCGTCGCCACGGCGAGTTCAAAGAAGTTGCTGGCGCCGATCAATGCTCCGGGCGCTGCCACAGAATAGGGAACCTTGAGGAGGTGCATCAGTCCGTAAGCCAACGAGGCATTCAGGTACACCTGCACGAGAATTGGGACAGCGATGAGAAGGACATGAATGTACTTGCCTGTGATGTTTTCGGATTGGAAAGCGAAGATGAACACCAGCGTCACCAGCAACGCCAGCGTTGTGACCGGGGCAAACGTCGGCAGCAGTTTCTTCTCGAACCAATCTTTCCCTCGCCGGTGAATGAACCAGGCCCGTAGGGACGCCCCCACGGCCAGCGGAATCACGATGAAGGCCACCACCGAATAGAGCAGGACTCTGAATGGAACCGTCAGAGAGGAAGCGCCGCTGACCAGAAAGCGCACAATGGGCGCGAACAGGAAGAGCATGATGAGATCGTTCACCGATACCTGCACGAGGGTATAGGCCGGGTCGCCGTCGCTCAGGTAACTCCAAACGAAAACCATGGCCGTGCAAGGCGCAGCCGCGAGAATGATGCTCCCCGCGATGTACTGGTCGGCCTCACCCACGGCGATCCAACTGGAAAATATGTGACGGAAAAATAGCCATGCGAGGAAGGCCATCGAAAAGGGTTTGATGAGCCAATTAACGAGGAGTGTCACCATCAGCCCGCGCGGACGCCGGCCAACGTTGCGGATCGCGGTGAAATCCACCTTCATCATCATGGGGATGATCATCAGCCAGATGAGGACAGCGATCGGAACGTTTACCTGGCTGCCGTTTCCGAACTCCATCCGGCGGAGCACCTCGACGACGCCGGGGATCCACTTGCCCAGCAGCACTCCGGCGGTCATGCACAGGCCCACCCAAAGCGTCAGGTAGCGCTCAAAGAGGTTCAGTTTCTTTTCGGCCGGCGCAACTATTTTTGCAATCAAGGTTCACCCCGGGGCAGTGAGTCTTATTTTTGCGTGCCAACATCATCATGCCGATCGTTCAAGTTCAATACCGCGATATCTTCTGCGCCCCTTTAGACGAGGGCGTTTGTGAGCCACGTGGTTACTTCCGCCGCCGTCGGGATGCGTCCGGCGCACACGACCTTCTCATTAATGACCAGCCCAGGTGTGGCGAAAATCTGATATTTCTTGATCTCTGGGAATTCAGTTACTTTCTCAACGTGGGCTTCCACGCCCAGCGTTTGGACAGCCTGTTGCGCAACCTGCGCCACCTTAACGCAATTCGCGCAACCAGGGCCGAGCACTTTGATCGACAACATGGAAACCTCCCCTTGAGCTCTGCTAGCCAGAGCTGATCTTCAAGAAACAAATTCGATGACCGGGTCGAGCCGGACTTCCGACCTGATCGAGTTTGCAACGAGGCTGTATTTCTGAGCCGATTCCAATGCGCGGCGCACGCGTTTGTCGAGAGCGGATTTCTCCGCGTCACTGGCGCGCAAAACGATCTTGGGCCGCAGCGTCACCGAAGTGAAGATTTCCGTCCGGTCCAGCTCGATGCGCTTGATACCCTCAGCCTCGCACTCGTAGGAAACGAGGTCCAGCTTGAACCGCTCCCTCGTCCAGAGAAACATCATCGTGACGCAGGTGTTGACCGCAGCCACAAAGGCGTCTTCTGGAGTCAGAACACCGGGGTGACCCTGCACGTCGGGGGGCGCGGAGAAATCCATTTCCGGCCCGTTGCCCATCTGGATGTGGCCCCAGTGCTCACCTTTCCACGTTACGCGAGTGTGGTAGCTGGTCGTCCGCGACATTAGCGGCTCCTCGCACAGAATGCGCTATATTCCCGCATAATCGCCTGCTCATACGAGGTCAAATCCTCATCCGAAATCGAGTTGTAGATTTTCACGGCTCGCATTAACTCAGTCTTCGTAACATCGTCAGGCACCCTTCCGGCTCGACGGAACTGGGCAAAGAGGAGCGGCAGAGCGATCAACGTGACCTCGCGCCCTGCGATCCGCAGAGTTTGCGTCGGAATTCCGGAACCACACGAGCAAGCGGCCTGGCGCGGGCTGCCTTCTCGCAAGATTCTAAGTTCAGCGGTCGGTCGACCCCCCTGGTCGCGTTTGAGGTCCAGCAGTTCGTCCACGTGACGGGCTATTTGATCGGCGACAGCGCTGACCAGTTGCTTTCCCTTTTCGTTCAGACTTCGCGCGTTGCCCAGGGCGGAAGATTCCGCTGGCGCCCCCTCCGTAACCACAATGCTGACCGCCGGCTTGGCGCTATACATCTCCGTTCCCCGTGCGGCGCAGCGCTTTTCACATCCGTCTACGGCGATTGTGGGGTGCAAACGCGCGAAGGCGCGATCGCCCTTTCCTCCCGCAAGAAACAGCGGCAGGCAAATCGTTACCGTCTCGTGAGGACGCAGCGCCTCCAGGACCTTGAGTGCCGCCAGACGGGTTATGGTGCCTTCGGGAATCTCCTCGCCCGAGCACGCGATAATGCCGACCTTACTCTTGGGTATTTCAGCCATGGGAGACCTCTCATTCTAGGCCATCGACCAATGTCCGAACTTCCTCGGCTAGCGCTCGGGCCAGCTTATGTCCTTTTTCGTCGAGTTCCGCGATGCCGGACGGCTTAAAGTCTCGATGCCTCCGAAACACATCTGGAACGTCCACCGCATGGGCGACCGTCCCTCCGGATTCGGCGACGACTTTGGCGGCGCAGGTCAATTTGCAGCCGTCAATCGTGATGGCTTTCGCTCCTGCCATCGTCGAGCGCGCCTTGTCTCCTGCCAGTACCAACATAGCCAGGGGGACCAGATTCGTTCTTTCGCGACACAGGTCTTCAGTCACGAGGTATGCTCCCTCGCGAGCCACCGTGCCGTAACTCTTGCCAATCCCGCTGCAGGGCACAATTAGGACTTTCTCTTTCATTTCCTCATCTCTGCCTCGGCTTGGTCTTTGACTAGGTCCAAATATGCATCTGCCTCGAGTAGGTGTGCGCGGTCGTTGTCCCAATCGGCAAGTTCCACGACCGCTAGCCAGCCCTGGCCATAGGGATCCAGGTTAATCAGTTCTGCAGCTTTTGCCAGAGAGGCATTGGACTCCACAATGGTTCCCTTTAATGGAGACGGGATGGTCGAATCCACTTTGACTGTCTCGATCTCCGCGAACTCATCGCCCGATTCCAGGGCCGTTCCAACGGGCTTGATATTGGCAAAGGCCACATCCCCGTTCTGCTGTTGAGCGAAGTCAGATAGGCCCAGTCGAGCGCGGTTGCCTTCCAGCTTTATCCAAACCCCAGCGTCGCTATAGAACAGACCCTTTGGAGCCAGAAAAGTGAATTTGTCGACCGTTACTTTGAGAATCTCTTCAGACATGCTCTGCTCCGAGTAGAAATGAGCCACCTGCTTCGCAGTGGGCCCAGCTGTGCATCCCGCCGCATCGAATACCACGGCTCTCGCGATGACGATGAATATTGCCATTCGCCTTCGCGGCAATGTAGATCACCCGCGGGTCCTTCAATACGTGGGCGGTCGGGAAGATAAGCCAAAGGAAGCCTCCACAGGCGGAGTAGCACAGGTGCCTTCTTTGAGTGCGCGCTTCAACTGTCCAAGGTCCGCACGAAGTGCCGCATCGGTCCGGAAGGCGACTCGCAGGTAATCAAACAGATTCTTGAGCGTGGCACCCTGTTCCGCCGCCAGGCGATAGAAAATCCTGACGCCATCCCGCCGGTCCCGCAGCAAGCCCGCGTGCTTCAAATAAGTCAAGTGTCGGGAGACGCCGGATTGAGAGACCTCGAGAATACGTTGAATATCGCAGACGCAAAGCTCACCGTTGAGCAGCAGGTTGACGATACGCAAACGAGTCCTGTCTCCCAAACCCCTGAAGCAATCTTGCAGCTCAGGCATAAATCCTCCAGCACTCTATCCGTATATATGCATATAGAATGCCACAGAAACTCGGTCAACATGTCAGCATCTCAGGGAAGCCTCGGGCGGAAATATTCGGCCAAGAATCTCCTTGTGTGGAAGTTAGCCCATAAGGTGGGACAAAACTCACTCTCGATGCTTCGGAAACCGCAGCGGGCGCGGCAAGCGCGCCCCAAAATACAAAAGGACGAAGGACCGTTAGTCCCTCGCCCTTTTTCGTTTCAACTCCGTCCCCATTCCCAGCTTTTCACGCCGGTTGGGGCCGCTCGCGGCCGGGAATGCCGGGGCTTGGTTGAGGCTTCAGAACTTCGGTGGTTTCCGGCTTGGGACTCTCGCGGCGCACGTGCTCGGGAAGGGGTTTCCCTTCGATGAGCATTTTCACTTCGCTGGCATCGAGGACTTCGCGTTCGAGAAGGGTTTCGGCAATGCGTAAGAGCACGTCGCGTTGGGCGGTCAGGATATCCCGCGCCCGCTGGTAGCCCTTCATCACGATCTTCTTGACTTCCTGATCGATCTTGATGGCCGTGTCTTCGCTGAAGTCGCGCTGGGTGGCGAGGTCGCGCCCGAGGAAAATTTCCTGCTGGTTTTTCCCAAACGCCAAGGGCCCCAGGCCCGACATGCCGTACTCGCACACCATATCGCGGGCAAGCTGAGTGGCACGCTCGATATCGTTGCCGGCTCCCGTCGTCATGTGGCTGAGGAAGAGCTCCTCCGCGACGCGCCCGCCCATCAGCACGGCGATTTCCGCTTCCAGATATTCGCCCGTGTAGGTGTGCTTGTCGTCGAGAGGAAGTTGCTGGGTCAATCCAAGCGCCCAACCGCGCGGAATGATCGTGACCTTATGCAGCGGGTCGGCCTCCGGAATCATCGCCGCCACCAAGGCATGTCCGGCCTCGTGATAGGCCGTGTTCTTCTTCTCGCTGTCGGAGAGGATCAATGACTTGCGCTCCGGCCCCATCAGGACTTTGTCCTTCGAGGCCTCGAAATCCTGCATCAGCACCGTCTTGCGATTCTGTCGGGCCGCCAGCAGGGCCGCTTCATTGACCAGGTTGGCGAGGTCCGCACCCGAAAATCCCGGCGATCCGCGCGCGATCACGGAGATATCCACGTCTTCACTGAGCGGAATCTTCTTGGTATGAACCTTCAAGATGGCTTCACGCCCGCCGACATCCGGCCGCGGAACGACGACTCGCCGGTCAAAGCGGCCCGGGCGGAGTAGCGCCGGGTCGAGCACATCCGGGCGGTTGGTGGCCGCGATCAGGATCACCCCTTCGTTCGATTCAAATCCGTCCATCTCCACCAGCAACTGGTTGAGGGTTTGCTCCCGCTCGTCGTGGCCGCCGCCCAATCCCGCGCCACGGTGGCGCCCCACGGCGTCGATTTCGTCGATAAAGATGATGCAGGGAGCGTTCTTCTTGCCCTGCTCGAAAAGATCCCGCACGCGCGAGGCGCCCACGCCCACGAACATCTCCACGAAATCCGACCCGGAGATAGAGAAGAAAGGAACATTCGCTTCGCCGGCAATAGCGCGCGCCAGCAGGGTTTTCCCGGTTCCCGGAGGCCCGACCAAGAGAACGCCTTTCGGAATGCGCCCACCCAGCTTCTGGAATTTCTGCGGCTCGCGAAGGAATTCGATTATTTCCTGCAGTTCTTCCTTGGCCTCTTCCACCCCCGCGACGTCTTTGAACGTCACCTTTTTCTGCTGGCTGGAGAGTAGTCGGGCGCGGCTTTTCCCAAAGGAAAGAGCTTTGTTGCCCCCCGTCTGCATCTGCCGCATGAAGAAAATCCACAAACCGAGGAGCAGGATCATCGGCAGGCCATTGGCCACCCAGGTCATCCAAGAGCCGCCGGAATTATCCTTGATCGTTACATTAACGTTCTTTTCCTGCAGGCTCTTGTAAAGGTCAGGGTAGTTGGCGGGGATCGTGGTCTTGAATTTGGCGTTGTCCTTTTTCAGCGATCCGGAGGCATCGGTTCCCACGATGGTGACATCACGGACGTTGTCCTTGATGACTTCGTTGTTAAACTCTGTGAAGGTCATTTCGCGGACCCGTTCGCCGGTGTTGGAGCGGACGATCGCCCAGATCAGCAGCGCAAAGACTGCCATTACGACCCAGAAGATGATGTTCCTAATCGCCGTGTTCAATTCGGTTCCTCCCCCGGATTGCTCCCCGGGTCCCCGTGACTGCTCCCCTTAGGTTAGATGCTCCAAATCCACGTCTCGTCCCTGTGCGGCTACGCAAATGTGGCGACCCGAGGCAGGTTCTTGTACTTCCCCTGATAGCCCAGACCGTAGCCAACCAGGAAACTGCCCGTCGTTTTGAAGCCCACGTAATCGGTGGGCACATCGATCTTCCGCTCGTCGGTCTTTTCGATCAGCATGGCGGTGCGGACAGAACTCGGATTCTGCCCCAGGAAATAGCGGTAGAGGTGGTCCATCGTCATGCCCGATTGAAGGATGCCTTCCACGAGCAGGATGTCTTTCCCCTTTGCGTCCACGGCCGGAGTGTAGGCAATCTCGCGGGTCGCGACTCCGCCGCGCGAAACATCCTTGATTTCCGTGCGGAGGAAATAGCAGTAGACCGGAACATTGAGGGCACGAATCAGATCGGCCATGAACATGAAGCAATTCTCCAGCACGCCCACGACGTGGAGCGTCTTACCCTTGTAGTCCCGGTTGATCTGGGCGGCGAGTTCGTGCACGCGTTTCTGGAGCTTTTGCTCCGAATACACCAGGCGTAGTTTCCCGTTGGGAGAGGCCGCCGCGCTCCGCGCCGGGCTCTTTGCAGTTGCAGGTTTGGACGTTTTTCTCATTGCTGCTTCACAGGGGATGGTTCCGCTCCCTCCGCCTCCTCACTGATGATCAACACCTGCTGCGCGTCACGCCCAGCGGCGACCGATGCCGCGGGAGGAAAGCCCCGGACCCAGATGATTTCCGTTCCGCTGGCCAGAACCGGCCAGAATCTCCTTTGCTCAACAGGGATTCGGCGTTGTCGGAACAGCTCCTTGAGCTTCAGGAAGTTGCGGGATCCGTACGGGCGGAACCGGTCGCCGGCCCGCCAGTTGCGCAGAACCAACTCACCCGCCAACCTGACCGGGTCCACAAAAACCCTCTCACTTGGACTATTATACGCCCGTCCCAATTCTTCCGGGCCGACAATTTTCAGCCGCACTGTGACCCCCAGTTCGTGCACTTTCACGGCCGCGGGCGGGACAACCGAATAGGCAAAACCCGAGTTTTTCGCACTTGGGGCCTGAAGGCCGACCGTCAACCACTCGAAGTCTCGCCGAGCTTGGAGGCCGCCGGGTAACACGACGCATCGACCGCTGGGGGCGTCGGCAGCAAGCCGATAGACGGCGTCAAGATGTCGATGAGTGATTCCCGCCAGGTTCCCCCGCGTCGCCTGGATCATCTGGCGCAACACCCGTCGCGCCAAGGGACGGGGGAAATCCAAAAGAGACCGGATGGGGATTTTCTCGACCAGGCCGTCGCGGACTCTCCAGGCCTGGGCGCGTTCCCGCGCCAATTCATCCAGGAATTCTTCGTCTTCCCGCGAGCGGTCCGCAAGCCCCTTCAAGAGCGGCACAATATCCACGCCAAAATCCGTTCGCAGCGAGGGAATGAGTTCCATTCGTACTTTGTTCCGGCGCAGCATAGTGTTCCGGTTGCTCGAATCGGTTCGGAACGCCAGGTTGCGCCTGCTGATTTCAGCTTCGATTTCCGCGCGGGTCAGGTCAAGAAACGGGCGGAAAATCTTCCCTTCCAGCACCGGAAAGACGCCCCCCAGCCCGCGGGCTCCAGTCCCGCGAAGGAGACGCAGGAGCACGGTTTCAGCCTGATCGTTAGCGGAGTGCGCGGTCACGATTTTGTCGAGCTTGCCTCGCGCGACAAGCGAAAAGAAGAATCGGTAGCGGAGTTCGCGCGCTGTGGCTTCGAGGTTACGTCGTCTTTCGCGGGCCAAGCGGGCTACATCCGCTTCGCCGCGCACCATTTCGATTCCAGCACCGCGGGCGAGCTCGCGGACGAAAGCTTCGTCTTCGTCCGATTCAGCGCCGCGCAAGTGGTGGTTGAAATGGACCGCTGAGATGACCAGTCCGTGGGAGCGGGCGAGTTGCCGCATAAACTCGAGTAGGAGAACCGAGTCAGGTCCGCCTGACACCGCGACCCCGACACGATCGCCGGGCCGGAAATAGCCGGCGCGCCGAGTCGCCGCAGCCCAACGGGTGTAAAGGTCGGCCCCCCGGGACATGCCCTAAAGCCCTCGTCAGCAACATTCTAGCACCCACGCCGCGCCAGCGGTTCGGCTGTGCGACCGACTCTGACATAGGAAAAACCAAGAAGAGGGCCAGAAAGGGGAAACCTATCTGCCGGAACGCGAGAGACCGAACTCCAGGGGCTGCCCGTCCAGTTTGCCGGGGGGCGGTACGCCCAGAATCTTCACGACCGTCGGGGCCACGTCAAAAATGCTGGGGTTCGCCGTCGAGACGACTTTGTTGGAGAGGAAGATTCCTTGCGTATCGCTGGGGTCGGAAGCGCAATGATCACCGCTCCACTTCTTCATGTTGGCTACGACGATTCCCGACGGCAGGGCGCCGAGAGAGGTCTGCCACGAGGTGCGGTAACCATCGCGAAAATCGATCTGAAGGTCGGGCGCTTCCGCCATGCGAGGGCCGTGGAAGATCTGGCTTCCGAGGTAAACATTCTGGATCACCGGTTCGTTTGTGTCGGGATCTCTGACCGCCAGGAGCTTCGTCCGCATTTCTTCCAGCAAGCGGTCTGTCTCCGGGCCGCGATCGAGGATTCCCGACTTTTCGCGCCCGCGCAGGTTCAGGTAGACCTGTCCGAGCCCCAGCGCGTAAGCCTTCGTCCGGCTCCAATCTGTGTTCGGGAAGAAGCTCCCCTGCCCGAACAGCTGGTCCAGGTTGTACATCTTCTCTTCCGCCACCGCGTTCTTAAGCGCCATATAGCCGTTCTGGGCCAGCCAGGTATTGGTGTTGAACCCTTTCCGCCAGGTATGAAATCCGTGGTCGGAGACGATGATGAGAGTCCCCTCGGGTTTCATGGCTTTCTCCACATCCCCGACGACTTGATCCATCCGCTCGTAGGTCTTCAGGATGGCGTCGCCGTATTTTTCTGCCAGGTCGGCATCGTAGCGCGGATGCTGAGGATCGATCAGCCGGAAGAACATGTGAGAGACGCTGTCGGTGGCGGTAAAAACCGAAACCAGCAGGCTGGGCGGGTCGTTCTTGAGTTCGTCGAGGGTGATTTCCGCCTGCGTTTGCATGGTGCGAAACGTGTCCTCGAGGAATACGCCTTCGTCGATCTTCTCCTCGTTCAGGGCCCATGTGTCGTGCCACCAGCCAAGCGTCTTGATGAGCCCATGTTTTTTGACGAGCTCCGCCGTGAAACCTGACGGAGAAGAGATTGCGAGTGGAGGCGACTCAGGGTCGAGGTTGAGCGGGGACATATAGAGCCGCAGATCGGGCGATAACTGGAGGGCATAGAATCGGCAAGTCGCGCGCACGGACAGGAACGGCGTGATGCGGAACTTCACGTGGTACCAATCGCTCCAATGGCCTTCCGCAATCGTTTCCGCGCGCCCACCGAGTTCAATGGTGACGGCATTGCCTTCGGGCGAAACCCTCAAAACGAGCGGGACCGAGATGCGCTTGTAGGAATCCGAGGTAGGATCAACGGGCCCTTCCACTTCCGCCCTGGCTTCGTTGTTGTTCACCTCCAGCCTGACGAGCTTGCCGCCGAATTCGGTGTCGCCAACGTCCCACTGGGTCAAGTCGGTCCCGAAATAGAAGAAGGTTCCCCAGGTCCCGCGAATATCCGGCACGCCCAGGCCGGCCCAAAGCTTGCCACCGGGGATTTCAGTGGGCGGGAATTCGAGGGGCATGCGGATGACCGTGGTCTTGAACCCTGCGTCGGCGACGGCCCTGTAGAACGGCACTCCGCTGCGCTCGTTGGTGACCTTGGGGGGCTTGATCGGAATCAGGCCAAAAAGGAATTTCGCCTTCTCGCGCGAGACGAGCGCCAGTTCCGGCAGGTAGGTCTGCGGGTCTCGCTTGAGGAAGTCGAAGATTCCCGTTCCGCCCGGATTGAGGCCGGTGGCAAATGTCGCCCAGGCCACGGGCGACTCCGGCGGATTGGTGGTTCCAAGGGGCTTGAAGGTCCCGGTCTCGGCCAGTCGCGCCAGGTTCGGCAGCTTTCCTTCCTTGATCCATCTCGCCAGGAGATTCGGGTCGGCACCGTCAAAGCCCAGCACCACGACCTGGGTGGTCACAGGACGAGTTTTCACCCCGCCGCAGGAGAACGACATACTGGCGGCGATGAGCGCGACGAAGACAGATAAGAATCGTTTCAGGTTGATGATGGGTCTACCCTCTATGGACCAGCATCCTCCATTTTAAGCAGGGAGCGTTTTTTCCGTCGAGTAAAATCCACGCCGGTATCCGCGCGAAGCCCGCACTGCTGGCAGTGCGCTACTCCCCCAACCGCGAGAATGACCTGTCAATAGTGAAGGACATCGTTGAAATAGTTTCCTCGACATAAGCGGCCAGCGCGTCGCGGTAGAACGCGAGGCTGCGGGCGCGCACGGACCCTTCCGGCTCGGTCGAGGCGACCAGGTGATTGGTTTCATGCAGCAGAATACTGAGGAGTTTCAGCCGGAACTGCTTGGCCCGGAAGTCGCTGAGCCGGGAGCCGTCCAGGAACTTGACGTCCAGCGCGGTGTCGGAAAGGGGCAGGGCGGACCACGTTTCGACGCGCTCATAGGCAATATCCATCTCTCCGACGCGCGCGCCGGAAAAGGCTTCGTGCGGTTCGGCAAAGGGCGATTCCCTCACCGCGACGTGCCGGTGGCCCAGACAGCCGCAGACATTTTTGCGCCGCAATTGGATCACGATCAACTCGGGCGCCTTGAAGAGAATCTCGTCATACACATCGCGGCAGGCCTGGGGAACCGCGGGCCAGTCCTGCTCGACGGCCAAAGCCACCTGGCGCGCGTTCGCCGCGTCACGAAACGGGTGGGCGATTATGACGAGAGGCGTTGCGCGGTCGCTGAAACGCGCGATGCGATACCTTCGTCCGCTGACCCACTGCCGCCACCGGACCCAGCGGGGCATCGAGCGCAGGTACTCTTCAATCGAAGCGGGCGACGGTGGAACTGCTTCCATCGGCTTCCATTCTATCGCGATTACGCCGCCGATTGGGGCAAGGGCGGTCCCGGCCGGGCCGGCGTCAGGTGAGCTTCAAGGGCGCGTTTTCTCCGGCCAGCATGTCGGGCGGGAATCCCAGGCAGCTCATCAAGGTGGGAGCGATATCGGTCAGCGTGATGCGCCCGAGGTTTTTCCCTGGCGCCACCCTCGGCCCGGCGACGATGAACGAAGCTTCGAGCCCCGCGAGGGTCGGAAGGTTTCCGTGCGTTCCGCGGTCGGTAGCGGATTTCTCGATTAGCGCGCCACGAAATCGATCGGAGAAGCAATACCCGGGGGCGGCGTCGAGCATCAATTCCGCGTCGGGGTCGGCGCCCAGCAGTTCCAGCGTGTTTCGGTCCACGACCTCGGAGATCCCGCCGGATTTACGGAGCTTCGTGACGGCCCGGTCCAGCGCCTGGCGGTCCAATGTTGACGGTTCTTCCAACCAGTAAAGGGCGAAGGAACCCCCGGCCTGGACGGCTCCCAGCTTCTGCAATTCCGGTTTGCGCGCACCGTGTTTGCCGAAAAGTCCCTCCTCCGCAAGGACCACGAGCGGCGCGATTTCCTTTTCGACGGGAACAAACCCGTGGTCGGAGAGGACAACGATCGTCACTTCGCCGGGCGCCCCGGAGGCTTCTCGAAGCCGGCCGATTTCCCTGTCAGTTTCTTCCAGCGCATTCAAGGCTTCGCGGGAAACCGGCCCGAAGCGGTGGGCCTGAAAATCGTACTCCACGAAGTGAATGAGGAGGAAATCCGGGCGATATTTCTTGATCAGGTAAAGTGCCGCTTCCGCGCGGAGGCGGTCAGGCTTTGTGTGTCCGAGGGTTGGCCCCAGGACCCTTAGCAGTTCGTCGTAAAGCCCGGGCGTTGAATGCTGCGCCACCGTTTGGAAATCCTCGTGGGGCTTGGCAGCCGCCGGATTCCAGATTTCCGGGAGGTTGTAATGGATCGGCGCGCCGACGCTGACCGGCCAACTGACGGCGGCGGTCTTCAATCCCTCGACCCTGGCCACCGTCCAAATCGCCGGAACGTCCAGCGCCTGCGCGAACCAGTGCCAGGGTCGGGCGGGTTCGGTGGGGTCGAGCGAGGCGAAATGGCTGTAGATGCCGTGCCCGCGCGGAGGTACGCCAGTCACCAGCGTCGCGTGCGCCGGGTAGGTCGTGGAAGGATAGACACTCTCGACCCCGTCGGCGCTGGCGCCGGACTCCATGAGATTGAGGATATTCGGAAGCTCGAGCCCCAGATCTTGCGCGCGCCGATAGAAGTTCGGGTGCATGCCGTCCACTGACAGGACGACGAGGCGAGAAGCGGGGTGGGGCCCTCTCATTTTTGTGATTCCCGGGTTCGCGCGACCATCGAACCTCTCTGCAGGATTTCCGGCGTCGCCTGACGTGCGAGCATTACCGCCCGCACTCCGGACTGCGGTATAATAACAGCATCAAAGGCGATGGAGTTCGCCAAAACCGCCCCGACCCGTCGGGGCTGATGACTCCTGGCTGCCAAGTGGCGTCCAGGAGTTTTTTGTTGGGCGCCCGGGCGGCGGAAAGCTGAGTGTTAATTGCGGATTCTTCTGCTGGTGATCTTCGGATCCGCCGGGACGCTGGCTCGCTACGCGCTGCAAGGACTGGTCCAATACCGCACCGGCCCGTCGTTCCCTACCGGCACACTGATCGTCAACCTCGCGGGATGCTTTCTTCTGGGCGGTGTGGCACAATTCGCGCTTCAACACCTCACCTTTCCTCCCGACTGGCGCGTCGCCATTACCATCGGTTTTTTCGGTGCATTCACGACTTTCTCGAGTTTCAGTTGGGAGACGGTCAAGATGCTGGAGGATGGTGACTGGCTGCGGGCGGCGGCCTACGTGATGCTGAGCGTCGTGGGAGGACTGATTGCCGTGCTGGCGGGGATTCGACTGGCGGAGCGAATTTAAGGAGTTGTGCGAAATTGTGTGACAAGGCCGCTGCGGTCGCCGCCCTCACCCACCCCGATGGACTGCATCGGGGTCCCC
>JBHGBD010000012.1:0-112105 GCA_041946825.1 Terriglobia bacterium
GAACTACCGACCTCACCCTTATCAGGGGTGCGCTCTAGCCACCTGAGCTACAGGCCCGCGGGACTGCCGTGGGTCAGCCGGGTTGGGGCAGGACCAAAACCCGACCGCAACCCGATCAGTATAGGCCGACTGTCTCCCTCGCGCAAGTCTTAACCCGTCGCCTCCCGGGTCGGGGGTCGTCTCGGCGCTGCCGAATCGAAGCCGGAAGCCCGCGCAAACCGCGCCCGCGCCGCCGATACCGGGTGTGGTGGCCTTTTGCCCCCGCCTGTGGTACAAAAGAGAATTAGGGCGTATCGGTACTCGACTCGAAGCAAGACTTAAGCTCCAGGCAGCGTTTCCGGCTTCTCACTGGAAGTCAGATGAACACCGTCCGCAAACACGTCTTCCCCAACCGCCTCACCGTCATCACGGAGAGCATGCCGTCGGTGCGCTCGGTGTCGATGGGCGTCTGGCTGCGCGCGGGCTCGCGGCACGAACGCGAGGCGGAGAACGGTATCACGCACTTCCTCGAACACATGGTCTTCAAGGGGACGAAGAACCGCACGGCCGAAGAGATCGCTCGCGCCGCCGACTCGATCGGCGGACACCTCGACGCCTTCACCGCCAAAGAGTGCACGAGTTTCTCCATCAAGATTTTGGACGAGCACGTCCCGCGCGCCTTCGACATCCTGAGCGACCTCGTCAAGAATCCCCTCTTCGAGCCCGAGCACATCACGCGCGAGCAGAAAGTCATCCGCGAAGAGATCAAAATGGTGGAAGACCAGCCCGACGACCTGGTGCACGAAATCTTCACCCAGGCCTACTGGCGCGGCCACGCGCTGGGCCGGCCGATTCTGGGCACCCGCCAGACCGTGGGGAGTTTCGATCGGCGGCAGTTGAGCGACTACTTCCATCGGCACTACACGCCCGCCAACATGCTCATCACCGCGGCGGGGAATCTCCAGCACGCGCGAATCGTCGAACTGGTCGCGAAGGAATTCGGCGACGCGCCCGCCGGCGCCTTGACAAAAGAAAGCCCCGCCCCCGTCGCCAACCCACACCTCAAGCAGCGCCACAAGAAGGAACTCGAGCAAGTGCACATCTGCCTGGGCGCGCCCTGCTATCCGCAGACGCACGAGCGGCGCTTCGCGTGCTACATTCTCAACACGGTGCTGGGCGGAGGAATGAGCTCCCGCCTGTTTCAGAATATCCGCGAAAAGCGCGGCCTGGCTTACGCGGTGTTTTCCAATTTGAGCACGTTCCGCGACGCGGGCTGCCTGAGCGTTTACGCCGGCACAGGCACCGCCAGCGCGCGCCAGGTGGTCGAACTCATCGTCGCGGAGTTGCGCCGCATGAAGGGGACGCCGCTTGAGGCGGAAGAGCTCCAGCACGCCAAGGACTATCTGAAAGGTAACCTGCTCCTTAGCCTCGAATCCACTTCCGCGCGCATGGGTAACCTGGCTCGGCAGGAGATGTACTTCGGCCGCTCCATCACCCTCGACGAAATCGCCGCCGGCGTGAACGCCGTCACCATCGACGACGTGCAGGCCGTGGCGCGCGACCTTTTCTCGACCGAGCGTATCGCGCTCACCATCCTCGGTCCCCTCAACGGCCTCCGGATGACCCGCGCCGACCTCGCCTGCTGAAGTCAGGCCGAAATCGTCGGCCCCACGACTAGCCTACAGATTGTGGCAGATCGCAAGCCGCTTTCAAGATATTCCCAAACGGTCGGGCCGGAAATAAGGCCTAAGATCGGCACCGTCTCATGCTCCCCGCGCCACTTTTCGGCGATGGGTTCGCGTCCTCGGACATCTTATGCAACTCGTTGATTGTCCAGCCAGTTGCGGGCTTTCCGTTGTTGCCAGACAGGCGTCTCGAGGGTTCTTGCAGCGCGCTTGCAACTTCTTCCCCGCCCCGGCCGCCGCGCGTCGCCCCTCCACAGGAGCGTCGAACGATGCGTCGCTGACACATCGCCCCTACTGCTGTAGCGGCGAACTGCGTTCGCCGCCCGTCACCAGGAATAACAACCGGCGATCATAGATCGCCGCTACAGTGCTGCAGCGGACGCGACGCTACTCGTGAAGTGGCGCTAGGACGGCGGGTCCCGTGGTATACTCCGCGATATTAGTTGAGCATCGAACGGCTCAGGGCGAGAGCTGCGAAAAAGGAGGGTTGCCATGACAGACCAAGGGGCTGGTGCGGCTATTGGTGTCGCAAGAACCACTGGGGCGAAGAAACTGGAAGGGCTGAAGGCGGGGCTGCGCGGCCCGCTTCTCGTTCCCGGCGATGAGGGGTACGAGGCGGCGCGCAAAATTCATAATGGGATGATCGACCGGCATCCGGCGGCGATTGTCCGCTGCGCCGGCGTTGCCGACGTGATGCGGGCGGTCAATTTCGCGCGTGAACACGAACTGCTGGTCTCGGTGCGCGGCGGTGGGCACGGCATTGCCGGGTTCGCGGTCTGCGATGGCGGAATGATGATCGACCTCTCGCAGATGCGGGGCGTGCGCGTCGATCCTGCGGCGCGCACCGCGCGGGCCCAGGGCGGCGCCACCTGGGGCGATTTCGACGACGAGACGCTGGCGTTCGGCCTGGCGACCACCGGCGGCGTGGCGCGCCCCACAGGCATCGCCGGGCTGACGGTGGCGGGCGGACACGGCTACCTGGTACGCAGGTTCGGGCTTGCCTGCGACAACCTGCTTTCGGTGGACGTGGTCACCGCCGACGGGAGAATGCTCAAAGCCAGCGCTGCGGAGAACCCGGACCTCTTCTGGGCGGTGCGCGGCGGAGGCGGAAATTTCGGGATCCTCACTTCGTTTGAATACCGGCTCCATCCTATCGGACCCATGCTGGGTGGCCTGCTGATAACTCCCTTCGACAAGGCGACGGGATTCCTCCGGATGTACGACGACCTGATGGCGACCGCGCCGGACGAATTGGGCGGCGCGGCGGTTCTCGGGACTCTGCCGGATGGAACGAAAGCCGTCGTGGGCCTTCCCGGCTGGAGCGGGCCGATTGACCAGGGCGAGCGCCTGCTGAAGCCGATAAGGTCGTACGGCCCACCCATCGCCGACGAGCTTGGCCCCATGCCCTATTCGGCGCTCCAGAGCATTGTGGAGAAATTCAATCCCCGGGGTATGCGCAACTACTGGAAGACCCACTACCTGAAAGACCTCTCGGATGAGGCCATCCGGACGATTGTCGAGTGCTACGCCAGCGTTCCCTCGCCTTTCTCTCACGCCGTCGTTTACGCGATCGGCGGAGGAGCCGCGGGGCGCGTGCCCGAAGACGCGACCGCCGTCGCCTATCGCAACATGCGCTACGCCCTGGTGCTCATCAGCATGTGGGAGAACGCCGACGACGACGAGCGCAATATCCGCTGGCTGCAGGATTACTGGGAGGCGACCAAACCCTTCGCGGCAGGCGGGTTCTATATCAACTACGAGGCCGCGGTGGAGGCGGACAAAGTGAAGGCCGCTTACGGCGCGAAGAAATACGAACGCCTCGCGTCCATCAAGAAGAAATACGACCCCACAAACTTCTTCCGCCTCAACCAGAATATCCAGCCCGCTGCCTGAGGGATCAGCTATGGGCTCTCGAGGGCTCTGCGGGCGGGCGATTCTCACCCCCCGCAACCACCAGCTCCGCCAGGGCGCGGATGAAGGCGGGGGAGTCGTTCAGGGCGGGCATGAGCTCAAACTGCGTGATGCCAAGTGAGTCGGCAAGTCGTCGAGCCTCGATATCAACCTCGGCCAGAGTTTCGACGTGGTCGGTGACAAACGAAATGGGAATCACCAGCACGCGCTTCCCGGGCGACGTAGCGCCGGCCCCGCTCGGAGCGCGGCCGGCCTGGTCATCGTTGAGGGTCGTGCCCGCCTGAAGGTGAGCGCTACTTCGGACCCCGGCAATCGCGTGTAGCGTTTCGCCCAGCGTCGGCGCGAGCCACTTCCCCGGCGAAACGCGGCTCTGGTAGCAGAGCACGTGAGGATTGGCCCAACCGCCGCGCGCCATCACCAGCTTCACGGTCTCTTCAATGTGCCGCTGGTAAGGATCCCCCGCCTCGATCACCCGCAGCGGCACGCCGTGAGCGCTGAAGACGAGATGAACGTCATCCGCAGATTGCGCGGATTCCTCGGCTAGAACACTGGATTTAGGAAGGGTTTGGCGGCGCTCGTCACCCTGTGCCCGTTCGCTGTCGCCCTGAGCCCGTCGCAGCGGGCGAAGGGTCTTCTCCAGTACCCACTCAGGCTGAAGTCCGGAAGGGGTCTTCATCAATTCAGAATGCCGTGATTCTTCGCTGCGCCTCCCTTCGTCAGGCTGGCTCAGAATGACATTCCCGGGATCGTCATCCCCGCGCAGGCGGGGATCCGTTGGAGCGGCCGGGCGGAACCGCGCCAGACCCTCGTTGATCTTTTCCACCATTGCGTCGAGGTACGCCGGGTGGTCGTAAAAGCACTGGATCGTCCTGGTAGGGATCGGGCGATGGCCGTTGGCGTCGTGCAGGCGGCGCCATTCGTTCAGGCTGCTTCCGGTCGTGGTTCTGGAATACTGAGGATAAAGGGGCAGCAGAACCAGTTCGGAGAAGTCGCCGCGCTGGATCTCGGCGACGGCGGCGGCGGTGAGCGGGTGCCAGTAGCGCATGGCGACGAAGACGCGCGCGTCGAGGCCGCGGGATCCGCGCAATTCACGCTCGAGGGCGGCGCGCTGCCGCTCGGTCAGCTCACCAATGGGCGAGCGCCCGCCAATGGCGGCATAGTGCTCCTGCACGTGGCGGGCGCGGCGCGAGGCAATCAGGCGCGCCAGCGTCGGGCGCGCCAGGCGCGCGAAAGGAAAGTCGATGATGTCGGGATCGCTAAAGAGGTTGTAGAGAAAAGGTTCGACAGCGTCCAGCGAGTCCGGTCCTCCCAACTGGAAGACCACCACGCCCACCCGCCGGCCGGGCGTCTCCGCGCGGGATGTCTTTTGCCTTTGCATAGCCTCGAAAAGTAGTTATCGAAAGCTCGTGCCCTGCCGCAGAGCAGGTCCGGCGGCCGGATGGACTCCCCCCGATCGATGATGTCTTGGCCCTGAAGCCTAAATCCTACCACGAGTGAGCACGGGAGCGGCAAGTGTTTCCTGTGGTGACGGGGGTGTCTGGGCGGCAGGTTCGACTGCGACTTTCATGGAGGCCAATCCCCCGCACGGGCTTGAATACATCTCCCGGCCGCCCGCGCACGGACGAAGTTGTGTAAGCCAATTATTTTCTGTTATATAAATGATGCTGTTTCACGTGAAACATTCTGAAGGGCTCGTTATTGCTGGGCACCTTGCTCTACAAGGTCGTTCGGTTCCCGCTTGACACCTCCGCTAGAATCAAGGCCAGGATGGTCGACCAAGCCAGGTTCTTCCAACTCCTTGTTCCCTTCGACGTGAAGTTGTCGGCCAGCCAGGCTGCCCAGGCCCTCGCCTACCTCGACCTCCTGATGCGCTGGAACCGCAAGATCAACCTTACGGCCATTCGCAGCGAGGAAGAGTGTGTGACCCGGCATTTTGGGGAAAGCTTTCTTCTGTCAAGACGGTTCGACCTTAAAGGGAGACTCCTGGACGTCGGGAGCGGCGCAGGCTTCCCAGGACTTCCCCTGAAGATTGCCTTCCCTGCTTTGGCTGTCACGCTTTTGGAGCCGGTCGCCAAAAAGCGGGCTTTTCTGAAGGAAGTCGCGAGAGTGTGCCAAATGGTCTCAGTCGAGGTTCGCGGCGAGAGGCTCAATGATTTCGCAAGAAGCCTGCACGCTCCCTGCTACGAGACCGTGACTTCGCGAGCTGTGGGTAAGCTTGACAGGCTGATCCCCTCGGCCGCTGAGTGCCTGGTCCCGGGAGGCCGGTTGTGCCTGTGGTTGACGGCAGATCAGACTAAGACCATTTCTAGTATCTCCCCGGGCCTCTCTTGGGGAGATCCGATACCGATCCCCCTGGCGCACGAAAGCCAGATAGTGGTCGGCACTCGCGTACGCTGAGGCTATTCCGCCGCTGTTTCACGTGAAACATCTTGTTTCGTCTTGCGGAAAAGTGCCGCCTTTGATAGTTTCTCCCTAATCTCAAAGGGTCGGGGAAACGTGGGCCGGGTCATCGCTGTTGCCAACCAGAAAGGCGGTGTAGGGAAGACCACCACCGCCATCAATCTCGGCGCCGCGCTCGCCAACCAGGAGATGTGGACGCTGGTTGTTGACTGCGACCCGCAGGCTAACACGACCGGTGGCCTCGGTTTCGCTAAAGACCCCTCGCGCCGGTCCCTCTACCACGCGCTCATGATGGGTGTGTCGCTGGAGGACCTCGTAATCCCCTGCGCGGTCGAGGGGCTTCACCTGGTTCCTTCGGAGAAGAACCTTGTAGGGGCGACGGTCGAGCTCGTGGAGGTTGCCGAACGCGAGCAGCTCCTGCGCCGAAAGCTGGAGGGACTGCGTGAGAAGTTCAACTTCGTGATTCTGGATTGCCCGCCCGCGCTCGACCTGCTGACCCTGAATGCGCTGGTTGCCGCCGATTCTGTTATCGTGCCGGTACAATGCGAATACTTCGCGTTGGAGGGCGTCTCGGAGCTTTTCGATACCCTCATCCGAATCCGCCGCACACACAATCCGCGGCTGGCCGTCGAAGGCATCCTGCTCACCATGTTCGACGAGCGCACGAACCTCTCGCACCAGGTGCGCGACGACCTGCGCGACTTTTTCGGCGATCAGGTGTTCGATACGATGATCCCGCGCAATGTCCGTCTGGCGGAGGCTCCCAGCTACGGAAAGCCGATAATCCTTTACGACCCGGATTGCCGCGGGGCGCAAAGCTATCTCGATCTCGCCAAGGAGGTCATCAACCATGACCAGAAAGGCGCTCGGGCGCGGACTTAGCGCCCTGCTGCACGAAGTCGAATCAACGCCCCCGACCGCGGGGCTTGAGTCCGTCGCGATCGACCGGATCGACCCTAATCCCTTCCAACCTCGGCGGACGTTCCCTGAGGCCAGCCTCAAGGAGCTCGCGGATTCGATTCGCGCCAGCGGCCTGGTTCAGCCGGTCTTGCTCCGCCGCGCGGGCGAGCGGTTCCAGTTGGTGGCGGGAGAGCGCCGGTGGCGAGCGGCACGCCTGGCGGGAATCGAATCCGTCCCAGCTGTTATCCGCGACCTTTCGGATCGCGAAGCGCTCGAACTCGCGCTGACGGAGAATCTTCTCCGCGAAGAATTGAATCCCCTGGAAGTCGCTCACGGGTTCGAGGCGCTGCAGTCGAAGTACGCACTGACGCACGAGGAAATCGCGGCGCGCCTCGGCATCAGCCGCAGCGCCGTGACCAACACGCTCCGCCTGCTGGGCTTGCCAGAAGAAGTCCAATCAATGATTCAGCAGGGTAAGATCACGGCAGGGCACGCGCGACCGCTACTCCGCGTCAACTCGGCCAAGGATCAGATCTGGCTGGCCAAAAAGTTTCATCGGAATGCCTATTCGGTGCGCGCGGCCGAGGATCTGGTCAGCGGCTTGACCGAGCATCCTTCCCCTGTGAGCCCTCCCGCGGAAAAACTGGAAGATCCGAACGTCCGCGCCGCGGTGCTCGAGATGGAGCGCGCGCTCGGCACGCGGGTCAAGATCGTCGGCAACGCCGCGAGCGGCCGCATCGAAATCCGCTACTATTCGGGGGAGGATCTGAACCGGATTTACGAGTATATCATGCGGCGGTGATCCGCAGATTACACGGATTATGCAGATTGAGATAATCTATTAAAGAACTACCTGATTTAGCATTACGTTCTTCGTGATAGCCAGAAAGTCGCCGGCACGGGCCGGACAACTCACGGCGCCCTGAGCCGGATGGCGACCCGGCAGGGGGCCCGGAAGCCAGAATCGACCGAATGCCCACTTTTTACTGTTGACTGTCGACAGTAAACTGTAAACTCGTTCCCAAGGAGCCGGCCATGACGATGTTCGCCAAAAAGGGTGAGCGCAAGCGCGAGCTGGTGGAGATGCTCGACGACGACAACGTCGTGGGGTTTCTCGAGCCGGGCGTGGAGGTCGAGGGCAAGCTGAAAGTGCCCTCCGGCATGATCATCCTCAACAGCCACCTCAGGGGCGAGATCGCCTGCGAAGGGATGCTGGTGGTGGGCGCGCAAGGGGAAGTGGAAGGCGACGTCCACACCAAGCAGATCTCGATTGCCGGCAAGGTCAAGGGCTCGGTCCACGCCTCCGAGTCGCTGGAGATCAAGAAGGCCGGGGTGGTCCTCGGCGACATCTACACACCTAAGCTATACGTCGAGCCCGGCGGGTATTTCGACGGCCAGTGCCACATGCCCACCCCCGAGCCCGACAAACACCCCGAGCCCAGCAAGCAGTTGTAGGGTCGTTCGAGAACCGCCCCTCCGGGGAGTAGAATCGGCGCGCTATGAGCTCACCAGCCCAAACAGTCGAGTCGGACGCGGGGCGGGCCCTGCTGCGACACACGCTGGCGACCCTGGCCTATCGAGGCGCCAAGGCGCTGCGCGGCGCGCCGAAGGGGTTTGACACCTATCGCGCCTGGGGAACCACCCGCAGTCCGGGCGAGATCGTGGCGCATCTGGGCGATCTGCTGGAGTGGGCGCTCTCCATGGCCAAAGGCCAGGAAAGATGGAAGGACACGGCCCCGGCGGCGTGGGAACCGGGCATCGAGCGCTTCTTCACGAGCCTTCAAACTCTTGACGCTTATCTCGCCTCCGGTCAGCGTCTCGCCGCTTCGCCCGAGAAACTTTTTCAAGGGCCCATCGCTGACGCACTGGCGCACGTGGGACAAATCGCCATGCTGCGCCGCGTTGCCGGTTCCCCCATCCGCGGCGAAAATTACTTCCGCGCTGAAATCACCGCCGGCCGCGTTGGGCCGGACCAATCCCCGCCCGTCCGCGAATTCGATTGAACGGCCCGCCGCGAAGCGCCATCACTTTTCATTCCATGGGTTCGGATTAATCCGCGCCGGAGAGGGAAAGATCGTAGATGAGGTCCGGCCGGCCATCACCGCGGAAATCGCGGACGCGGATGTAGTAGGTGCCGGTGTAGGGGAGCGTTGTGGGTGGCCGCTTGCCGCCCGTATCGGTCGAGGTGGGGAAGGGGACCGAGCCCACCACAATTTTCGAATCCTGCACGACCCCAGGATCGATGTCGTCGTCCCAGGCGATAACCCCAGGCGAGGTGTCGCCCGGGTTCGGATCGGGGCAGGTGCCGTCCAGAAGTTCGAGCATCGAGTCCAGGTAGGAGTCGCGATTGGTAGGGTCTCCGTCGAGGTCAAGGCGTGCCGCGAAAATCTCGATCGTCACCTCATGGCCCGCCGTTCCGTGAAAGGAATAGACATCAACATCTCCGTAAGGGCTGATCGAGGCGCGGATCGTGCCGTTCGAGATCGGCGTCGCACTGGCGCAACTATCATTGCGGCCGGAGCGGGCCGCGACGATTTGAAAAGCGAGGGGCCCGGTCGTCCCGCCTCCCGGCGGGGGCGTTTCCACCGTTACTTCCGCGTTCCCGGTGCTGGCAACATCCGAGGACAGAATCAGCGCGTCCAGTCGCGTGGAGTTGACGAAGGTGGTGGTGCGAGGACTACCGTTCCACATGACAGTGGATGTACTTGCCAAACCCAAGCCATTTACGGTCAAAGTGAAATCCGGAGTGCCCGCCGGCGTCACCGAAGGCGCTAAGAAACTGAGCGTGGGGACACCGCTTTGAACCTCGAAGGTCTGCGCGCCCGAAGTTCCCCCGCCCGGCGAAGGGGTAAAAACCGTGACCGAGATGTTTCCCCCGTTGGCAATATCAGAAGCCAGGATGGAGGCGGTGAGTTGAGTCGCGCTGATGAACGTCGTTGTCCGGTTCGAACCGTTCCAGCGCACCGTAGAACTGGAGATGAAGCTGGAGCCGTTGACTGTCAGTGTGAACGCCGGGCCGCCAGCGCCGGCGCTGGTGGGGTTGATGGATGTCAGGACAGGGACCGGGTTCCGCGGGGGAGGGGGGCTTGATCCGCCCCCTCCTCCGCCACAGGCCGCGATGACCGCAGCCGTCAGCAGCCCGGCTGCCAGTCGCACCGCCTCAGCCCGCAATGTCCATCGGCGTTTTGTACCGCGTGCCCTCACGTTGACTTTTCTTGTAACTGCGATCCGAAATCCCTGCACCCTCTGGAAAGGGCGGTGATTATCGAAACCGATAGGCACTCAGGGGCCCCCGCTACAATCGCTTGTCGGCCCGTTTTCCCAGGCGTCGAAGCACGGCAACTCCCCCGTCGTGCCGGTCAGGAAGATGTCGGCAGGCATTGTACTCCCTGCCGTGACGGAAATCGTCCTCGCACCGGAGCTGACGCAGGTTGTCAGGGAGTTGCTCCCGAGGAACAACGGCGAGCACGGCGCGAGCAGATTGAACTCGAATCCCAGGTACCCCACGGGATTCAGTCCCGACCCGGCCGTAAAGGCATCCGACCCGGTGTTGTGGATGCCCTCCACTTCCAGCGTGTAAGTGCCCGGAGGCAGCCCCGGTATGGAGTACTTCCCCATATCACCCGGTTGGTGCGAGCCGAAGGGGCTGGGCGTTCCACTGGCCGGGTCCTGGTAGATAGGGTTCCCGGCATCACCGGTAAAGAGGAATCCCGAGACGCTCGAGGACGCCGTGATCCGCGGGTCGCCCACCCGCCGCGCGATGACGTTAAAGCCTGCCGCCGGGGTCAAGCCGTCAGAAAAATACACCGTCCCGGTAATCGTGCCGGTCGTGGAGGCAAACGTCGCGCTGGGATAAAGCGCCGAGATTCCCGCGATGTCATCGACGGCCGGGGTGGACATGGCTTCAGGGTCCACCAGGATCGGAAACATTGTGGGCAAGCCTTCGCTGTCGACCGCACCACAAAAGCCCAGGCAGTTGACATTCACCTGCGAGTGGTCAAGGCCGATCATGTGGCCGAATTCATGGATCATGACGGGCAGGAGCAGGGAGGAAGCGTTTGTGGCAGTTATCATCTTGCCGTTGAGGACAGCGTAGCCGCGATTGATGAAGTTGTCGGTTCCGTTTCCCGAGAAACAGACGGCGTCGGCAAAGCCCAGGACAACGTTGGGGTCTTCGTCCAGCGCCGAAATGATGCTTCCTAACGAGTCGTCGTAGATGATCGTGCGCGGCTTGGCAATGGGACCCGCGGGCGACCCGGGAAGTGTCGAGCAGTCGCTTACGGCATTGATCACAGCCAACGCGTTTGTGGCCGTCACGTTGTCGCCGAGGTCGCCGGCTTTGTTGAAAGTGATGCTCGCCGTGCCGATTCCCTCCCACGCCGCGAAGGCCTGTTGCACAAGATTGTCCGACTGCGCCTTGGTCATGCTGCCCACGCCGCCCTGGTCGGTCCAGTAATCGAGCGGGAAATTCGCGGGATCAAAGTGGAAGGCCTTGCCCTCAATGGGAGTCCCGGTGATGTCGGCGCTCGGAATGCTTGGGTCGCCGCCCACGTAGAGCGGGCCCTCCCCCTGGGCGGGGACTGCGGCCAGCACCAGCAGGAGTGGAAGCGCGCGGCGAAGCGCGTGGCGAAAGCTCATTCGATTCTCGGCAACTGCTTCAGGTGTTCGACCAGATCGACGAAATCGTTCAACGGCACCGCGCCACTTGGGGTCGAGGCGGTCTGCATCTGCTTTTCGCTCAGGCTGGCTCCGGCCTTCTGTGCGGTCTCAGAAACGTTTTTGAACAATCCGGCGTTCGAAAACTCGTTGGCAATCTGCTCCCCGCCGCGCGCGTCGCGCGTGATGTGAAAGCGCCCTTGCTCGCGCCCGATGGGGCCGCTCAGGCCGTATTGCGACGGTGAGAGCATGAAGAGCATCAGACGCTGGCCGACCAGATAGCCGCGCTTGGCGCCCAGTTCGCGCCGTGAACCGATCCACTGCCGGAAGGTGTACTGCCTTTCCGCGGGGCCGCGCAGCATGCGCTCGACATCCAGGGTCACCAGGACGGTCGGGATGTGCGGGTAGCCTGGCAGGCCTTCGTAGCGCACGCTGACGACGCGCCCCTGCACGATGATCTCGGCGCGTTGCGACAGGTAGGCGAGATTGACCTGGCGCATGAGGAACTCGGCGCGCGCCGGCAGTGTCGCCGCCAGCAGGCCGAGGAGCAACACGCCCGAGGTAATCCACTTCCCACGTCTGCGAGACGTTTCTCTCATCTTGGCCGGACAACTGTCTTCAGGTGTTCCCATGCTGATGATGGACGGATTCTAAATCCGAATCACTCCGCGCACAAGCGGTCATGACGCTGCAAGATGGTTGGAAGGGTAGGGGGCCGTTTTGGTTGCCGACGGACGGAATTTGGCCGCAAGTTTCGGATAGAATGATTTTCTGCCTTCGCTTAGGCTCGTTCGAGGAGGCGGAGATGACAAGCTTGGGAACGAATCAGATCTGGAAGCCGCGAATCGTGGAACAGAATTCCTACTGGCGGGGCGTGCTGGAGCGCGACCGGCGGCTGGATGGCGCGTTTGTGTTCGCCGTGCGCTCGACGGGAATCTATTGCCGCCCATCGTGCCCGTCGCGGCGCCCGGCGCGCAAGCAGGTGACGTTCTTCGCGCTTCCGGAAGCGGCCGAGCGCGCGGGCTTTCGGCCGTGCCGCCGCTGCCACCCGCGCGATACTCGGGCTGCGAACCCCCAGGCGGAACTCGTTCAGCGCGTTTGCGAGTATATCGATTCGAATCTCGAAGAGCCTCTCCCCCTGCGGGCGCTCAGCGCGCGCGTCGAAACCAGCCCCTTCCATCTGCAGCGGACGTTCAAGCGGCTGATGGGGATCAGCCCGCGCGAATACGCCGACGCGCAACGCATGCATCGCTTCAAGTCGCGCCTGCGGGAAGGGAAGGTAATCACCGACGCGATGTACGAGGCGGGCTACGGCTCAAGCAGCCGGCTCTACGAGCGCGCTGGGGCGCAGCTCGGAATGACTCCCGCCACCTACCGCAAAGGGGGCCGCGGCATGAGCGTCGGTTACACGATTGCCGATTGTCCGCTGGGCCGTATCCTGGTGGCTGCCACACCGCGCGGCATCTGCATGGTCAGCCTGGGCAACGCCGACTCGGTGCTCGAAGCCGCGCTGGTCAGCGAGTATCCCCACGCCGAAATTCATCGCGGGGACTCGGAGCTGACGAAGTGGGTGAAGTCAATTCTCAGCAACCTCAACGGCCACGAGCGACGGCTCGATTTGCCGCTCGATATCGAAGCGACGGCGTTCCAGCGGCGCGTTTGGCAGGAGCTGCGCCGCATTCCCTACGGCCGGACTCGAACTTACAGCGAGGTCGCTCGCGCCATCGGCCGGCCGCGCGCCGTGCGCGCCGTCGCCCGCGCCTGTGCCACCAACCCTGTGCCCCTTGTCATCCCCTGCCACCGCGTCATCCGCGAAGACGGCAATTTGGCGGGCTATCGCTGGGGGCTGAAGCGCAAATCAGAGCTGTTGCGAGCTGAGCAAAACAGACGGAGCGAACAGGGAATAAGGGCCGCCGGCTGATTGGAAGCAGTGATCGAAGGATCACAGAAGTTTCGGGGCTTCAGTGGAAAAAAATCTCTTCACCTCGTCCCATTTGACCGGGGCCAGCATATCGGGCATGGGCTCGCAATCGGCGTCGTCGAAGTAGGTAAGCGATTTGAGCAGGTGTACACGACTGTATCTGGCCCGCGGCAACTTCTCCTTAAACCACTCCAGAACTTGCCGCAGCCCATAGCGCCCGGCCACCACGTGCAAATCGATGAAATCCCGTTTCGAGCCGCGACTCGCAATGGCGCTGAGTTTCATGCAACCAATGTCGCGGGGATCGGCGACACTTACTCCGAGAAAGGATTTGGGCGCGAACAGCAACGGGTAAGGATAATTCAGGAAGCTGACCTTGGTTTCTTCCAAGTTTAAGTGCAGCGTTCCCTCTCCTTCCGCTACGACCAGCAGGTCTGTGAGGACCCCCAACTTATCGATGAGACGGTTTGATTCGAACATTCCTTCGGAGAAGAGATCCAGATCTTTCGAACGGCGATGTCCGAGATGCAAAGCAAGACCCGTCCCGCCTGCCAAGTAGAACGAGCCGAGTAGCGAGGTACGGACCAACGCCTCGAGCGCACGTTTGGTTTCCTCGGTGATGACTTCCGCGTACCAGAGTCTCTGGCTCTCAGGCATCCAAGGATCCCCATCCGGGAGAATCACAAAGCTGGTCTCAGGAGAGCGCTACCACTTCAGTCGAGGGAATTCCATACACCAAGGCCCAGAAGTTTGCCGATCGACGCGAGAGTCTTCGGTCGGTTCGAATAGCCTGGCGAATCAGGTCTCCCGAGAAATGCGCCTTCATCCACGCAACAGCCTTCTCATCGCCGTACTCCAGTAGGCGGCCAAGGGTATACTGGGAATAGAGAAGAGGATCAAAGGTATCCACATTTACATCCCAGAAGAAGGCGCTAATCTCCTTCGAAATCATATGTTTACATTATAGTTTATATACCCGAATTTGTCAAACAAGACGGCCCGCATGGGCGTCGCACAACAGGACTGGAGGAAAAGCTACCGCTCGGTCCAAAAGCTGAGGCAACCCGCCAGGGATAAGGAGACAGCCCGACTAGGTTTCGTGTCAGATTTGCGAAAACCGGTGTAAAATAAAGTCTCCATCAGTCTGGTCGGGTGGGTTCGGGCCGGACGGGCAGCCCGGGAGGGGGAGACTGTCTTCCGGGGGACTGAAGCATGTTTGACGCACTACAGGACAAGTTCCAGCGCGTTTTCAAGTCGTTGCGTGGCCAGGGCATCCTGAACGAGCAACTGGTGGACGAAACCCTACGCGACGTCCGCCTGGCGCTGCTCGAAGCCGACGTTAACGTCAAAGTGGTTAAAGCGCTCCTCGACCGCGTGCGGGTGCGCGCCCTGGGTGAAGAGGTCCGGCAGAGCTTTTCGCCCGCCCAGGAGGTTCTCCGGATTGTCCGCGACGAACTGATCGAGATTCTGGGGCGTGAAGCGGCGCTGCTGACGTTCTCGAAAGATTACCCGACGGTCTTCCTGATCGTCGGCCTGCAAGGCTCAGGTAAGACTACCACGGCGGGCAAACTCGCTCGCTGGCTGGCTACGAAGCGCAAACGCCCGATGCTTGTTTCGACGGACGTTTACCGTCCCGCGGCGCGCGAGCAACTCGCCATCATCGCCAAGGCGATAGAGATCCCGTGTTTTCCGGGCGAGGGCATCGCCTCCCCCATCGATTTGGCGATGGCGGCGCGCAAGGACGCCGCCGACCGCGGCCACGACACGCTGATCGTGGACACCGCCGGCCGGTTGCACATCGACGAGCAGATGATGCAGGAAGTGAGTGAGTTGCGCACCAAACTGCGGCCGAGCGAAGTTCTGCTGGTCGCCGACGCCATGATCGGCCAGGACGCGGTACGCAGCGCGCAGGAATTTCACGAACGCCTGGGAACGACCGGGGTGATTCTGACCAAGCTGGACGGCGACGCGCGCGGCGGCGCGGCCCTCTCGATCCATCACGTCACCGGCCAGCCCATCAAGTTCATCGGGACGGGGGAAAAATACGACGCGTTGGATGTGTTCTACCCTGACCGCATCGTCGGGCGCATCCTGGGCATGGGCGACATGCTTTCGCTCATCGAGAAGGCCGAGCAGACGATCGACAAGCAGAAGGCGCTGGAAGTGCAGCGCAAGATCGTCACCGACACCTTTTCGCTCGCCGACTTCCGCGACCAGCTTCGCCAGATGCGCAAGCTCGGTCCGGTGGACCAGATGATGGGCATGCTGCCCAAGGTCGGGATCTTCAAGGACGCCGCCAAGGCGCGCGTGGATGAAAAAGAGCTGGTGCGCATCGAGGCCATCATCGACTCGATGACCGCCCGCGAGCGCGCCAACCACGAGATCATCAACGGCAAGCGGCGCAAGCGCATCGCCCGCGGCAGCGGCACCAGCGTACAACTCGTTAACCAGGTACTGCGTCAATTCGTTCAGACCCAGAAGATGATGAAGACTCTGGGCAAAGGTTTGTTCGGCCGCCAGTTCGCCGGGATGAAGATGCCGGCGAATCCGGGCGGGGCACCATAAAAGAAACGCTCCGTGGAGCGTCTTTCATGAGACGACCTATCGGATCATTCGGACATCAAAGCAGAAGGGGGTTGGATTGCTGAAAATACGTTTGGCTCGCACGGGAGCCAAGAAACAAAGTTCTTACCGGATCGTGGTGATCGAGAGGGAGCGCGCGCGTGACGGCCGCTTCGTCGAGATCCTGGGTCATTACAACGCCCGGCGCACTCCGCCGGAGTTGGTTTTCAACCGCGAGCGGGCCGAATACTGGCTCGGGCGCGGGGCCCAGGCCTCGGAGACCGTTCGAAGCTTTCTCAAGAAACCCGCGGAAGCCAAGGCTTAGCGACCGCCCGCCGCAGAACTGGTGGGCGGGAGCGCGGTCAAGCATCAGAGGTTGGCCGAGCACTCTTTCCTTTTGGGCATTCCGGACCACTCGAGGGAGGACCAGATGAAGGAGCTCATCGAAGCCATCGCCAAGGCGCTTGTGGACAATCCTGATCAGGTTCAAGTCCGGCCGGTGGAAGGGGAACAGGTCACGGTTCTCGAACTCCGTGTTCACCCTTCGGACCTGGGAAAGGTAATCGGCAAGCAAGGTCGGACCGCGCGGTCCATCCGCACCATTCTGGGGGCCGCGGGCATGAAGCTGAAGAAGCGGTTCACGCTGGAGATCCTGGAATAGCGGGATCGTCAGACGCGCACCGGCCGCGGCGGGAGCCCGAGACTGGTGAAGGGTCCGACGAAAACGGAAGAATGGCTGGCCGTGGCGTGTATCGCCCGGCCACAGGGGAGGCGGGGAGAAGTCGCGTCGGAAATCCTCACGGATTTCCCGGACCGCCTCTTCCGCCTGAAGCGTGTATTCCTGGAAAGCCCAGGGGGCCCTCCGGAACCCTTTCGGGTCGAAGAGGCCTGGCCTCACAAGGGCCGCGCGGTCTGGAAATTTGCCGGCGTCGATTCCATCGACGAGGCGGAGCGGCTGCGCGGGCGGCACATTCTGATTCCGAAGTCGGAACGAACGCCGCTTCGAGCGCACCAGCACTACGTTGGCGATTTGCAGGGCTGCCGGGTGCTGGCCGCCCAAAACGGAGCGCTGAATGAAATCGGGACCGTTACCGGGGTCGAACCGACCGGCGGCGTGGACCTGCTCCAGGTGAAGACAGCGCGAGGCGAGGTGCTCATCCCTCTGGCACAGGAGATTTGCACGCGGATCGATACCCAGGCGAAAGTGATCGTCATCGATCCGCCTGAGGATTTGCTGGAGTTGAATCGGCAAACTTAGCGCGGGTATTCGCCGACGAGAATAAGATTCTCAGTGCCCTCTGCGCCCATCAGGACTCGACACAGGGTTCACAGAGCCTCTCTGTGACCTCCGCGTTGAAGATGATGTCACAGTAGACACGGAGAGGTTGGAATCAGAGTACGGATTCGCCTACAACGACCGTACTCTCTTCGCGAGTCACGAGTCCCGTGATCTTCGATATTGTCACGATCTTCCCGGAATTTTTCTCCGGCATCCTCGAGCACGGCTTGCTGAAGCGCGCGCGCGGGGGGGGCCAGGCGGAATTCCGGCTGCACGACTTGCGTGAGTTCACCGAAGACCGTCATCGCACCGTGGACGATCGGCCGTTCGGCGGTGGGCCGGGAATGGTTTTCAAGCCCGAGCCGCTCTTCCGCGCGGTGGAAGCACTGAAAGCCGAGTCGCCTGGAGTGGATCTGCCGGTCATCCTGCTCAGCCCGCAGGGAAGGTTGCTGACGCAGGCGGTTGCGGAGGAATTGGCGCGGCACGAACGTCTGGCGCTGCTCTGCGCCCGCTACGAGGGCGTGGACGAGCGCGTCGCCGAACATCTGGCCACCGACGAGCTTTCCATCGGCGACTACGTGCTGAGCGGCGGCGAATTGGCCGCGGCGGTCGTGATGGAAGCCGTGACACGCCTGCTGCCGGGCGTGCTGGGCAACAAGGAATCGAGCGCGCAGGATTCGTTTTCGGTTTCGCCGCCGGTGGGTGCGCGCGGAATTCTCGATTGCCCGCACTACACCCGGCCGCCCGATTTCCGCGGCTGGACGGTTCCGGAAGTTCTGCTTTCCGGCAACCACGAGGAGATTCGTCGCTGGCGCCGACACCGCGCGCTGGAGAAGACTTGGCGTCGCAGGCCGGACCTGCTCGAGAGAGTCCCGCTCAGCGACGAAGATCGGAGATTTTTGGAAGAGATCAAGAGCGCGGCACTGGCGCCGGCGAGATAGCGGCGATTTCACTTCGCCAGCCGAGCCCTGGGCCTTAGCCCTGCATGTGACGCCGCGCGGAAAATTCAAACCTGGGAGCACATCGAAGATGAGACTTCTCGACAAGATCGAACAATCACAGATGAAGAAGGATCTGCCCGCCTTTCGTGCCGGCGATACCCTGCGCGTGCACGTCAAAATCAAGGAAGGCGACAAGGAGCGGATCCAGATTTTTGAGGGGACCTGCATCGGCATGCGCCGCGCCGCGAACCACTCAACGTTCACGGTGCGCAAGATGTCGTTCGGCCACGGCGTGGAACGCATCTTCCCGCTCCACTCGCCGGTGCTCGACAAGATCGAAGTCGTGCGCTCGGGCCGCGTGCGCCGCGCCAAGCTCTACTACCTGCGCAAGCTCAAGGGCAAGGCCGCCCGCCTGCGCGAAGTCCGAACCGAACAGGAGGCGTAGGGGTGGCTCTTGCCTGCCTGCCGCAGGCAGATCCCCGCCCAGGGCGCCCACAAGGGGCGCCCCTACGCCTCTCATTTACCTCTGGACACCATCTGAGCTAAACTCCCGCCATGCCGCTCGCACACGCCGCGAGGGAAGCCCGGGAATACACCTGCACGCGCCAGTTCGAGGCCCAGGCATCTCGCCAGGGCTGGCGCCGCGTGGCGGGCTGCGACGAAGCCGGGCGCGGTTCGCTCCTCGGCCCACTCTACGCCGCTGCCGTCATCCTCGATGCCGATAAGCCCATCCGCGGCGTGGACGATTCCAAGAAACTCACCCCCGAAACACGATGCGTGTTGGCCGCAGAGATTCGCGAGAAAGCCATCGCCTATCGCGTCGTCGCTATTCCCGCCGCGGAGGTTGACGAGTTGAACGTTTACGAAGCTTCGCGCCAGGCCATGCTCCGCGCGCTGGCCGCGCTCGACCCAGCCCCCGACTACGTCCTCACCGACGCCATGCCTCTGGTGAAGCGCGGTGAGGCGCAGGATCTCGTTCTTCCTCACCGTGCCATCATCCACGGCGACGCGCGTTCGGTCTCGATTGCCGCCGCGTCAATCCTCGCCAAAGTCGAGCGCGACGCCCATCTCGAGGAACTCGGTCGCGTCTATCCGCAATACCAACTCGCCCGCAACAAAGGTTACGGCACCCCCGAACATCTCGAAGCGTTGGCGCGATTCGGTCCGTGCCCCGAGCACCGCAAAACCTTCCAGCCCGTGAAAGATTTGGTGCTGCCGCTGTTCCCGTTCGCGCCGGCGTAGAGCCGCCCTACAGGGCGGCATGCCGGGCTCCCGATGAAGATCATCGGGACAGGTTCCGCCC
Source organism: Terriglobia bacterium (assembly GCA_041946825.1). Lineage (GTDB taxonomy): Bacteria > Acidobacteriota > Terriglobia > UBA7540 > UBA7540 > CAZTHM01. The sequence continues at coordinate 19,538 of JBHGBD010000012.1, forward strand.
GGCGCTACGGGCAGTGGTATACTCCCCCTCGGCCATGCCCTCCTTGCTCATCAAGAACGGCCGAGTCCTTTCCCCCGAAGACAAGCTCGACGGCGAACGCGAAGTTCTGATCGAAGATGGCGTTATCCGCGAGATCGCGCCGAATCTCAACGCCGCTGCCCACGAAACGCTTGACGCCCGCGGTCAAGTCGTGGCGCCGGGATTTGTGGATATCCACGTTCACCTGCGCGAGCCGGGCGGCGAAGAATCCGAAACGCTCGAGACGGGTTTGAAGGCCGCGGTGGCGGGCGGCTTCACAGCCGTATGCCCGATGCCGAATACGAAGCCCATCATCGATCGCCCGGAGTTGGTGCGTGCCACGATCGAAAAGGCCCGGAATCTTGGCTTGGCGCGGGTGTTTCCGATCGCCGCCGTGTCGATGGGCAGCCAGGGGGAGTCACTTGTGGACACAGGCGCGCTCGTCGCCGCGGGCGCCGTGGCATTCTCAGACGACGGCCGACCGGTCAAGAGTGCCGGCCTGATGCGCCGCGCGCTCGAGAAGGCCAAGTCCCTCGGCGTACCCATCATCGACCACTGCGAGGAGCCGAGTTTGACAGGCCTGGGCGTCATCAACGAAGGTCCCATCGCCGAGCGTCTCAAGGTGCGCGGCGTGCCCAACTGCTCGGAAGATGTCTGTGTGGCGCGTGACCTGATCGTCGCCGAAGCCACGGGCGCGCGCGTCCATATCGCTCATCTCTCGACCTCGCGGGCGGTGGAGATGGTGCGTGTCGGCAAGAGGCGCGGCATCCGCGTGACCTGCGAAGTGACCCCGCATCACTTCACGCTGACCGACGAGGCCGTCGCGCAGTACGGGACGAACGCCAAGATGAATCCGCCGCTGCGCAGCGCCAAGGATTTGGAGGCCGTCCTCGCCGGCCTGGCCGATGGCACCGTGGACGCTATCGCCACCGACCACGCTCCGCACGCGCCCCAGCTCAAAGCCAAGCCGCTTGCCGAAGCGCCGAACGGCGTTATCGGGCTCGAGACCGCATTGGGGCTAGCGCTCACGCAGCTCGTCCATACGGGCAGGATTTCGCTTGCCCACCTCGTCGTTCTGATGAGCACCAATCCGGCGCGCCTCATCAACCAGCCACTGGGCCGGTTGCAAGTGGGCGGCACCGCCGACATCACCGTCTTCGATCCCAACCTCGAATGGACCTATCACGCCGCCCAGAGCCGCTCCAAAAGCCGCAACTCGCCGTTTGATGGATGGAAGTTGAAAGGTGCGGTCACAGCGACCGTCGTCGCGGGCAAGATCGTCTATCGGGCATAGCAGGCATTCCCCCAATTTGGCAGGAAACATCCCCCGTATGCGGTCTACCGTCTGCTGTCTGCCGCTTTCCGGCTGCCCGGTTTGACGGCGGGGATTCCGGACTTGCAGAGCGGGCAGTTGGCGGGATCGTAGTTCTGCACGGCCAGCGTGACGAGTGCCGCGCGGGGGACGCCCAAGTCCGCCTTGCCGCCGCTGCGGTCGATGAGCGAGCCTACGCCGACCACCTTCCCGCCCGCCTGCTCGACCGCAGTCATCGTCTCGCGCGTCGAGCCGCCCGTGGTGACGACGTCTTCCACCACTAGTGTCGGCTCGCCCGGCGCGAGCGAGAATCCACGGCGCAGCGTCATCACCCCGTCCGCGCGTTCGGTGAAGATCGAGCGGACGCCCAACGCCCGCGCCACTTCGTAGGAAACGATCACCCCGCCCAGCGCCGGCGCGGCCACGACGGAAGCGCGCACGTTTCGCAATTTCGCGGCGAGTTCCGCGCACAGTTTCTGCGCCACGTCGGGATACTGCAACACCAGCGCGCACTGGATGTAGCGGTCGCTGTGCAATCCCGAGGAGAGAATGAAGTGCCCTTCGAGAAGAGCAGAGTGCTTGCGGAAGATGTCGAGGATTTCGGTTTCCGTCATAGTCGAGGTGTCTCCGAGAATCACCGGGCCGAATCGCGGCGCTAAGAAGCGGCGGCTTTCTCCATCTCCGCCACAATCGCGTCCGCGGCGGCGACGGGATCGGCGGCCTCGGTGATAGGACGCCCAACGACGATGTAACTCGCGCCTGCTTGGATCGCAGCAACGGGCGTGGCGACGCGCACCTGGTCATTCGCGTCCGCCGCGGCCGGGCGGATGCCCGGTGCGACGATCAGAAATTCGGGTCCGAGCGCCTTTCGCAGCGCCGCGATTTCGCGCGGCGAGGCCACGACTCCGTCCAAGCCCGCCTGCTTGGCCAGCGTCGCCAGCCTGACAACCGCTTCTTCGGGCGAGCCCGCGATTCCCAGTTCAGCGAGATCGCCGCCGCCGAGGCTGGTCAGCACGGTGACCGCAAGCACGCGGGGGCGAGTTTTGTCGCGCCGCCCGGCAGCGCCTTCCTGCGCGCCTTCGAGCGCCGCATCCATCATCTTGCGCCCGCCCGAGGCGTGGACGTTGAACAGACTCACGCCGAGTTGCGCCGCCTGGCGCGCTGCCGCGCGCACGGTGTTCGGGATGTCGTGAAGCTTCAGGTCGAGGAAGACCTTGTCGTGCTGCGCGACGAGGTAGCGGGGGAGCACGGGCCCTTCGGCGGAGAAGCTCTCGAGACCGACCTTGAACATTCCCACCCGGCCGCGAAGTTGATCGGCAAGGCGAGCGGCCGCCTCCGCGCTCGAAACGTCGAGCGCCACAATCAGTTTGTCTCGAATCGGCATCGTTGCCATTGTAGTGGAAGGGCGTCCAAAGTTGAACCAGAAAGTCGGGCTGAGCTGGTCATTCCGCGTTCGGGTTTAGTTTCGCTTGCCGCCCTTCGACATCTATGCGGCAAAGCCGCCCCGCGCACAATTCGCAGAAGGCGCGATGTATGCGCGACCCATCGAGTGTCTCCGCGCGTTATTCGCTCTCAGGCGTGTGGCGATTCGTGCTCTGCCCCTGGTGGTTGGAGAACAGCCGCTGGAATTCTTCTGACTGCTTGCGCATCGCGAGCCAGTCGAAGAACAGGTCGGGGACTTCCAGCCAGACGTGGAACCAGCCGGCGATTTCTTTTTTCTCGCGGCGCTTTTCGGGGCGGACGCGCCTTCCGGCGGCCAGGCTCTCGGCGCGCTGCTTGCCCTTGAGGACGAGCGACCGAACGAGCCCCGTCCCGACGCGGTCGGCAACCTGCAGGTATTCGTGGTAAAGCGCGTCGAGCTTGGCGAGTGACGCCTCGGCGCTGGCGAAGTCGTGAAACTCGAGCGCCCCCGCGAGGCGGCTGGCGTAAGGCTCTGCCATGAGTGGATCGACGAAACGATCCTGATAATCCACGAGCGCGCCGGACTCGCGCAGCGTATTCGCAATATATGAAAGGGAGGTTGAGTCTTCAGGGCCGAGGCGCCGGCGGAGTTCCGCCTGCAGGGCTCGCAGTTGCCGCTCCCCCAGCGGTTCTTGAGCGTGCGTCTCGCCGAGCTCCAGAATGAGCTGCTTTTTGCTTTTGTTTCGAGTCACGACTCATACGTGAAGTGGCGTCCGCTGCCTTCCGCCGCCCGGAATCCACACCGAGTTTAGCTTTTCCGGAAGAAATGCGGCGAAGCGCCGTCACTTCCTGGCGGTATCGTGCCACGTTTCGCTGATGCTCCGCAAGCGTTTTCGAGAAGATGTGCCCGCCGTGGTTGTTGCTGACAAAATAAAGAAAATCTCCTGCGCCCGGGTGGAAGGCGGCCCGGATTGCTGCTTCGCCGGGGCTCGAAATCGGACCCGGGGGAAGGCCCGCGTGACGGTAGGTGTTGTAGGGCGAATCAAAATCCAGGTCGCTTTGCTTGATGGGAATGACCGGCCGATCGTTCAATCGCGCCGCGTAGATGACCGTGGGGTCGCACTGCAGGGGAATTCCTTTTTCCAGGCGCTTGACGAATACCCCCGCGATAACGGGGCGCTCCCCGGGCACGGGAGTTTCTTTCTCGACCAGCGAGGCGAGCGTGATGAGCTGGTGGAGCTCGTTAGGGTTTTCGCGAATTTCGGCCGCGAATCGCGACTCCATCACGTGCCGAAAGCGCGCCAGCATCGCCGCCACCACGCCCGCGGCGGTCACGCCGCGCGGCAGGCGGTAGGTGTCGGGAAAGAGATAGCCTTCGAGTGTGGTCGCCTGCGGAGCCAGGTCGTGAATCGCCGCTGCCTGCTCACTGGCGCGGAGAAAATCCTGTGGACTGATGTTGAATTGCTCATGGAAAATGCGTGCCATGTCGAAGCGGTCGGAACCTTCGGGAATCACGACGGCGTGCAGGTAGACGTCGCCGATCACCAGTTTCCGGTAGACGTCGAGCGGACGCAACGGCCGATCGAAGAAATATTCGCCGGCCTTGAGGCTGGCGCGCGGCCGCGCCACCCAGTAGCGAAGCAGAAACGGCCAGCGGGAGGCGAGCACGCCGCGCTCGACGAGCAACCCGGCGGCCCGCACCGAATGCGTGCCGGGCTCTATCACGACCATCACGTTGCCGGAGAATCCGCGATAGGGACGATAGAGCTCACGCGCCGCCCAGCCGAGCCCCGCCAACATGACCACAATGAGGATGACGAGCAGGCGCTTGGTCATGGCTGGCCGGCCCCGGAAGCGCCCTGGCGTGCGCGTTCATTTGCCTGGAAATCGAGATAGCTTTGCAGGAGAAGCGTAGCGGCCACGCGGTCGGCGGCGCGACGGCGCTTTTCGATGCCGATGCCGGACTCCCGCAGCATGCGGTTGGCTTCGGCGCTGGTAAGGCGCTCATCCCAGAGTTCAACGGGGCAGGGCAGCAGGGCGCGCAACTTCTCCGCGAACGCCGCGGCTTGGCCGGACATCGCGGTTTGCGCGCCCGCCTTGCTGATGGGGTTGCCGACAATCACGCACCCGGCAGTGTACTCGTCCACAAGCTTGCGGATGTGCTCGAGGTCGTCTTTCAACCGCCCGCGCTCCAGCGTCGAGAGTCCTTGCGCGGTGAGCCCCAGGGCGTCCGAAACCGCCAGGCCCATGCGCTTCATGCCAAAATCGATGGCCAGAATTCTATTTGCCAAGTTCAAATCCACCCAGACCGATGATACACCGGCTTCGGCTCGCAAGGAGGCCGCGGGCACCTTGGGTCTCCCGTGTGGCGCCAGGCGGAACTTGTCCCGACTCTATCGGGAGCCCGGCGCCCCGTCCCGCCCAGAGCGGGAGCGGCGCGACACGGGGATTGGCAATGGAAGGATGAAAAGCGCTAGGCGGAAACCTTGGCGGATTCTTCCGCCGCTTGCTCCTCCGCGGAGGTCCGGTCGGCGAGCTCCAGCACGAGCGCCTTCTCGTCGCACTGGAAATATTTCGGGCACTGCAGGCAGTCGCGCCAGACTTTGGTGGGAAAGCGCTCGCGCGGAACTTCTCGGAAGCCCAGCTTCTCGAAGAATCGGGTCGCGAGCGTCAACGCAAAGACCGTCTTCAAGCCGTAGCGCGCAGCCTCGTCCAGTATTTTCTCGCTCAACGCGCGGCCCACGCCGCGGCTCGTAACTCCGGGCGCCACGCAGAGGGAGCGCAATTCCGCCAGCTCGGCGCTGTAAAACTTCAGCGCGCCGCAGCCCACCACCTGGTCGTCTTCTTCGGCGACGGTGAATTCCCAGATGTTCTCGTAGAGCTCGACGAGCGGCCGCGGCAGCATGATGCGCTGCGCCGCGTAGTGGCTGATCATCTGGAAGAGCGTGGGAACATCACGCAACTCGGCTTTTCGGATCGTTAGCAATTCGTCTCCTTCGCTGTTGCGGCGATGTCCTCATCGCCGTCCGTGGCGTCAGCGCGAGCACCGGCGCTACAGTCTCACACCGCGCCGTTGCCATTCCGCATCAGCAGGATAAGCAGCGCTTTCTGCACGTGCAGCCGGTTTTCCGCCTGATCGTACACCACCGAGCGCGGCGAATCGATGACCGCGTCGGAAACTTCCTGGCCGCGGTGCGCCGGAAGACAGTGCATGAAGACGGCGGAAGGATCGGCCGCCGCCATCAAATCCTCGGTGACTCGGAACGGGGCGAAAACCTGCGCGCGCAGGTGCGCGGCGTATTCCTGGCCCATGCTCGCCCAAACGTCGGTGTAAACCGCGTTCACACCCGCCACGGCTTCGACCGGGTCGTTGAAGAGGTGAATCTTTGCGCCGCTTCTGCGGGCGATCGCTTTGGCTTCGTCGAGGATTTCCGCCTTGGGCTCGAAGCCCGGCGGCGTCGCGACGTTCACGGAAACTCCCAGCTTCGCGCCGGTCATCATCAACGAGTGGCAAACATTGTTGCCGTCGCCGACGAATGCCAGCTTCAGTCCCTTCAGCCGCCCGAACTTTTCGCCGAAGGTGTAATAGTCGGCCAGCGCCTGGCAGGGGTGAAGCAGATCCGTCAGCGCGTTGATGACCGGGATCGAAGCGTGCTCCGCCAGCTCTTCGACGGAAGAATGCGCGTAGGTGCGCGCGACGATGCCATGCACCCAGCGCTCCAGGTTGCGCGCGATGTCCTTGATCGACTCGCGCTCGCCCAGGCGGGGCTTGGTGTGGTCGAGGTAAATCGCATAGCCGCCCATGCTCGTCATGCCGACTTCAAAGGTGACGCGGGTGCGCAACGATGGCTTCTCGAAGATCAGCGCCAGTTGCTTGCCTTCGAGCGCGCGGGCGAAAGCGCCGGGCGATGACTTGAGGCGCTCGGTGAGCTGGTAGATCAGCTCGATGTCGCGACGCGTGAGCGCGCTCTCAGCGATCAAATCGCGCACGCTCAAAGTTTCCTGCTTCTCCATCAATGCCACGGGCGTCATGCAGTCACCCCTTTCTTCTCGTTCGTCGCGAGCGTCGCCAAGATCGGCCGTAAGGCCGCGATCAGTTCGTCCACGTGCCGTCGCTCGATAATGAGCGGTGGCAGAAAACGCAAAACCTTTTCCTGCGTGCAATTCATCAGAAAACCCGCTTCGAGCGCCTGGCGGACCACCGCTTTCCCCGGCACGGTCAGCTCCGCCGCCAGAATCAGTCCCTCGCCGCGGACTTCGCGAATAATGTCGAATTCCTTCTGAAGCGATTCGAGCTGGGCGCGGAAATATGCGCCGATTTCGCGGACGTGCTCGAGAAAGCCGGGGCGCTCCATAAGTTCCAAAACCTTCAGCGCGATACGGCATTGCAGCGGTCCGCCGCCGAACGTTGTGCCGTGCATCCCGGGCGAAAAAGCCTGGGCCACAGAGTCGCGCGCGATGATCGCCGCCAGCGGCAGCCCCGCCGCGAGCGGCTTGGCCACAACCACGGCGTCAGGCTTGAGGCCATATCTCTGATAAGCAAACCACCGGCCCGTACGCCCCAGGCCGCACTGGATTTCGTCGGCGATGAAGAGCGCGTCGTTCGCGCGGCAGAGTTCCTGCGCGGCCTTCAGGAAATCCTCGCGCAGTTCGACCACGCCGCCTTCGCCCTGGATCACTTCCAGGAGCACGGCGGCGACGCGCGGCGAAAAACTCTCGCGCAGATTCGCGACGTCGTTCAGGCGCACAAATTTCACTCCGGCTACGAGCGGCTCAAAGGGCTTGCGGTATTTCTCCGGCCAGGTCGCTGACAGCGCGCCGAACGTGCGCCCGTGGAAGGAATTTTCCACGGCGAGGATCTCGAAGCGCTCAAAGGGCTCGGCGGGATGATTCTTTCGCGCGTAGGCGCGAGCCAGCTTGATCGCGCCCTCGATGGCTTCGGTGCCGGTATTGGCGAAGAACGCACGCTCAAGCCCCGAGAAGCGTCCTAGTTTTTGCGCCAGCGGAGCCTGGAAGCGGTGATAGATCAGGTTCGAAACATGGAGGAGCGTTTCCGTTTCGTCGCGCAGCGCGCCAAGAATTTCCGGATGCGCGTAACCGAGCGAATTCACCGCCAAGCCACCGAGGAAATCGAGATACTTTTTCCCTTTGTCGTCGTGGAGATAGCAGCCTTCTCCGCCCACCGCCAGAATGGGCAAGCGGTCGTAGGTCGGAACCAGAACCGACTTTTCAAGTTGCGCGATTTGATCGAAGCCCATGCTCACTTCACGACCCGCGTCCCCACCGGCTCTTCCGAAGCGACAGCCCGCACGAGCCCGTTAACCGCAGCGGGCGAGAGAATGTCAATCTCGCCCACGTCATGCCGCAGCGTGCGCGCGCACGAACGCAGCTTCGGGATCATCCCGTCGCGGACGATTTGCTTCTGAATCAGCCTGCGAATCTCGCCCACCTTGACGACGGGCAGCAGGCGCTGCTCGGCGTCCCAAACGCCGCCTGACTCGGTGAGATAGAGCAGGCGGTCTGCCTTGAGTTCGGAGGCCAGCGCGGCAGCAAAATCGTCCGCGTTGACGTTGAAATACTCCCCGCCTGGGCCGAGCGCGAGACTCGCGACCACCGGAACCATCCCGCTCCGAAAGGCGACGTTCAGAATTGCCGGCGAGAACTTGTGGGGCCGCCCCACAAATCCCAGATCCTTCTTCTGACCGTTCGAGCGCGCGGCGAGCTTGCGAGCCCGTGCCAATTTCGCGTCGCCCCCGCAGATACCGAGAGCGCGTATCCCCTGCGCGTCGAGTTCCGCCACCCATTGCTTATTGACGATTCCCGCCAGCACCATCAGCGCCACGTCGCGCGTGGCGCGATCCGTTACGCGCAGCCCCTGGTGAAACCGCGTGGGGATTCCGAGCTTTTGCAGAGTCTCCGTCAGTACCTTGCCGCCACCGTGAACGACCACGACTTTGTGGCCGGAGCGGCACAGCACAGCGATCTGACGAGCCACACTGCGGCGCACCTGCGCGTCTTCCTGGGCCTGGCCTCCGATCTTGACTACAATCGTCATAAGAGGCCCGTCGCTTCGGGAAGGTTGTACATCAGGTTCATGTTCTGGATGGCTTGGCCGGCCGCACCCTTGCCGAGGTTATCGAGAGCGGAAACCACGATCAGGCGACGCGATGCCGCATCGAGCGCGAACCCCAGGTCGGTGAAATTGGTTCCGGCAACCGCCTGAATCTCGGGCAATGCGCCGTGTTCGTAGACTCTGATCAATGACGAAGCCGCGTAGAACTCCCGGAACATTTCCTCGATCTCCGCCCCGTCGCGATTTTCGCGGAGACGAACGTAAATGGTGCTCAAAATGCCTCGGTTCACAGGCAGCAGGTGCGGCGAAAACGTGAAACCTTCCTCACGAAGTCCCAGCGCTTGGAGCATTTCCGGCACGTGGCGGTGCGTGAAGAGTCCGTAGGCGCGGCAATTCTCGTTGACCTCGACGTAGTGCAACTTCTCGCTCAGCCCGCGCCCCGCGCCGCTCGCTCCGGACTTCGAATCGCAGACGATTCCCGCCGCCGTGTCCACCCAGCCGCTGCGCAGGAGGGGGGCCAGGGCGAGAATGATCGACGTGGCGTAGCAGCCAGGATTCGAGACCAGTCGCGCCGAGCGAATCTCTTCGGTGCTCAACTCCGTAACGCCGTAAACGGCCTCTTCGAGCGCGGCCGGGGCGAAGTGGCCGAATCCATACCAGCGCGGATAGGCGCTCGCGTCCTTCAGCCGAAAGGCGCCGCTCAGATCGATGACGCGCAGTCCGCGTTCGAGCAGTTCCGGAACGACCTCGTGCGAAGTCTCATGCGGCGTAGCTAGAAACACCACGTCCGTGGTCGACGTTGTGAGGGCTTCGAGGTTCAGCGGTTCGATGGCCAAGCGAATCTTGGCGCGCAAGGTCGGATGCGACTGCTCAACGGGCCGCTTCCCCTTACCGTCGCGGCCGGAAGACATCAAATGAGTGAGGCGGACATGGGGATGGCGCCCGAGGAGGGTAATCAACTCGCGTCCGGCATAGCCGGTGGCTCCCGCCACCGCCGCGCGAACGGTCCCCTTGCGGCGGGTGCTCCCCGCCGATTTCGCCAAAACCTCCTCCTCCAGTGTCGCGTCCGTGGTTTCCACCCCAACCCGTCCTCTCGCGAGAATAATTATGCACGCGAGGTATAAATATGCTTTTTTATAGCGGATGAGCAGCCCGCCTGTCAACAGAAAAATAAGCCGCCGGCGGCCTCGACGAAGAGCGCCGGGGCTCCGCCCGGCACAACGCCCGAACGGGCCACGCCGTCCAGTGGGAAGGTTGGCAATTCCGCCCGCGCGGAGATAGAATCGTGGCGGGAAACCTCCTCCATGCCCGACACCAAAATCGACGCCTACACCAGTTCCGGCACGGCCGCGACCAGCCTGCGCATTATCGCCGCGGCGATCGTCTGCACGTGCATCTATTACGCCAGTTCGATCGTGATCACGCTGATCTGCTCGATCGGCGTTGCCTTCGTCCTTGATCCGGGCGTGAAACTGATGGAGCGTTTTCGCCTGCCGCGCTGGCTCGCGGCACTGCTCATGGTGCTGCTGACGCTCTCGATTATTTACCTGGCGGGGTACCTGGTTTATGACCGCGTGGTGGCCTTCATGGACGACCTGCCGAAATTCGCGGCGCGCATCAAGCAGATCGTCGCGCACATCCAGATCACCACCCGCAACATCCAGCAGAGCACCTCGGGGATTCTTCCCTCCAGTGCCGATTCCAGCCTCCCCGCCGTCCGCCTGCAGCAGGAATCGCCCTGGGCGCAGTTCCTACTGCGCGGCATCGGGTCGCTCTACGCCCTCACGGTGACGGTGATGTTTATCCCCTTCCTGGTCTTCTTCATGCTCACCTCGAAGGACCGCATTTGGACGGCCACCCTCAACCTGTTCTCGCTGGAACGCCGCCAGCAGGCGGAAACGGTCCTGCACGGCATCAGCAAGATGGTCCGCGAGTATGTGCTGGGGAATCTCCTGGTGGCGCTGGTCTCCGCGGCGCTCATCACGCCGGTCTTCGCGGCGATCGAGCTGCGTTACGCCCTGCTGATGGGCCCGCTCGCCGCTTTCCTGAGCATGATCCCCTATATCGGCGTGGCGCTGGGGATGCTGCCGCCCATGCTCATTGCGCTCGTGCAATACGACCACATGGAACCTTTCCTCACGATTTCGTTGACAGTCGTCATCGTCCATTTCGTGGCCGTCAACATCCTCACGCCCAAGCTGGTGGGGCATCGCGTCAAGCTCAACGCCCTCACCGTCACCATCGCCATGATGTTCTGGGGCTGGCTGTGGGGGGGGATCGGGCTGGTGCTGGCCGTGCCGCTCACCGCCGCGCTCAAGGCCGTTTGCGATAACGTCCGCCCGCTCAAACCCTACGGCGAGTGGATGGGCGAGGGGTGAGGGCGTTCGCGGGAATCTCCGATACGCTTGATTGACAGCCTTCCGCCGCACGACTACACTTCCCCTCCGTCCGAAGCGCACAAACCGCAGACAACCAAAAGGAGGCTTTTATGGTGAGAGCGGCGTGTCTGACCATGGCGCTCGTCGTGTGGCTCGGCTGGGCGTCGACCGGAAGGGCGCAGGGAGATTACCTCGACATCCTGGTGGTGAAAGTGGACCCGGCAAAACGCGCGGCGCTGGATGCGGCAGCAAAGAAAATGACCGAGGCCTGCCGGCGCAACCACGGCGATAACTGGATTGCGATGGAAACGGTGTATGGCGAACAGAACACCATTACCCTGGTCAGCACGCGGCGGACCTTCGCGGATATTGACAAGGGCTACGAGCTTTTCTATGGGGCGATGAACCAGGCTTACGGCCCGGCGGGGACAGCGAAGATCCTTCAGGATTTTCCGGCAGCCACGAAGGGTTCGCGCGGAGAAATCCGCCGGCGACGCTGGGACTTGAGCGCCAACGTTCCGTCCGACCCTGCCGATTTGAACCGGCTAGTCGGCGATTCACGTCTGGTTCGCACCACCACGATCCGCATCCGGCCCGGCCACGTGCTGCGCTTCGAAGAGCAGCTTCGCATCGCCAAGCAGGGGGTCGAGAGGGGAAGTGACAAACGGCCCATCCTCGTCTCGCAGTCGGTCGCCGGGGACGAAGGGACGGCGTTCTACATCAGCTGGCTGGCGAAAACCTGGAGCGATTTCGACAGCATGGCTGCCATTCCGCAGATCTTCGGCGCGGAGGGCTACCAGAAGTTTCTGGCGGTCTCCGCCGAGAGTGTGGAAGGCTCGCAGACGGTCATCAACCACTTTGTGCCGGAGATCAGCAATCCTCCCGAATCGGTGGTCTCCGCCTCGCCCGGTTTCTGGACACCCAAGCCGCTGGCTGTGAAAATCAAGGCGGCCGCGCCTAGCAAGCCCGAGGCGAAAGAGAAAAAGTAGGTTGAGATCGGACGATCAAGGAAACTGCGACCGTAATTCGCCGACGCGCGCAGCGAGCGAAGGGGCGGATTGGAAAATGGAAATGCCGGCGATCCCCACCGCGCCAGCCTCAAAACAGCGTTTGACCCGCTCGACGGTGATCCCGCCCAGAGCGAGGATCGGCAGCTCGACCCGCACCGCAACTTCGCGGAGTACCTCCAAGCCAAGTGGCGGGCCATAGGCGAGCTTGGATGGGGTCTCGAAGATCGGGCCCAGAAGGATGTAGTCAGCCTTCGCTCGCTCCGCCGCGAAAGCTTCTTCGAGCGAATGGCACGATACCCCTATCAGGAAGCCATCGGGCGCGTGTTGGCGCGCGATATGGGCGGGCAGCGAGTGCGTCCCCAGATGGACACCTGCTGCACCGGCCGCCGCCGCCACATCAAGGCGGTCGTTGACGACCACGCGCGTAGAAGTTCCTGCCGTCGCGTGGACCGCATCATCAACCAGTTTCAAAAGGTCGCGTGTCGCGAGGTCCTTCTCGCGAATCTGGACGAGGTCCACACCCGCTCCGATGGCCTCGGCGATGACGGGCAGCAGTGGCCGCGGCGCGAGCGCGTGGCGATCGGTGATGTAGCAAGTGTTAAAAACCGGGGGCATGAAATCAGGCGATGATTGAAATCGAGTTTTGCGGAAGCGCTGCCGCGCGGTGACGGCTCACATGGCGACCCACTCATCGCGCCGGACGCGTGCTGACCAATCCCAATTGCCGCCGCAGGCGCCACAATTCGTAGAACGCCAGCCACACGTCAGCGAGGCCCAGCCCCGAAACCGCCCCGCGCACGAAATAGTTGAGCGCAATGCTGGAAACCCACGGGTACTGGGCCACGAAGAAATTCCTTGTCCAGAGGGAGAGCCAGGGGAAAATGAAAAGAAAGACTCCCAACTCGAAACAGAAGAGAATATAGACGATGGTCAGGGCTCGGCTCATGCTCGGGACCGGCAGGTCGACCTCAGAACGGGCGGTGGGGTACCTAACAGTGTAGACCAGACATCCGACTTGGGTCTTCAACGCGCCTTCTGTTGGAGGGTCCGAATCTTTTCGGCGACGTCGCGGAAGTCAATGTTCTGGCTGTAGACCTCCGAGAACTTCTCCAAGGCCGTCCGGGTGTCGCCCGCCTGCTCATACGCCACGCCCAAGTCGTATTGAAGCGCCAAGACCGACTCGTCGTCGAGGCCGGGCGTCTCCAGCGCCCGCAGGTACCACTTGGCCGCGATGGCGGGCATCCCCTTATCCGTGAAGCAGACGGCGAGCAGGCTGCAAGCCTGGAGAAAGTTGGGTGGAAACTTGTCCTTCTGCGCCCCCTTCACGACCTTTTGGAACTCCCCAATCGCCTCGTCCAACAGACCCATCTCGCGGAAGGCCACACCCAGGTTGTAGTGCTTATCGGGATCCTCCTCGTCAGCGCCGGCCCCCGCGCCCTCGCCCAATTCGTCCAGTAGTCCGCTCAGCTGCGAGGCGCCATCTCCGGCCGCACCCAGGTCAGCCGGGCCGCCCGGCTGCGCCGTTTTTCCACTCGGAGGGGGGGGAGGAGCCTCACCGAATCCCTCCAACCCGGATTCGAGGTCGCTGACCAAGCTGCCCAGCATGTCCCCGCCCGCCGCGGGCGTTTCCGGAGGCGCTGCGGGGCCAGCCGCCACCGCGGCCGGCTCGAGAGGCGGCGGCTCAACGGGGGCAGGCCGCATCTCCACTGGCGCTGGCGGCGGAGCCATTTCGATGGGCGGAGGGGGCTCGGGGGACAGCGGCGGTTCCCACGCGGGAGGAGCGGGCGGAGGGGGAGTTGCCTCAACGGGAGGTGCTAAGACCTCCGTCTGCGCGGCGGCAGGCGCCGCCTGTCCCTCGACAATCCGGCGGAGTTCGGCCACCTGCGGGTTACCCGGGAGTTTTTCCTCCCACGCCCGGACGGCGTTACGGGCTTCGTCCATGAAACCCTGACCGACGTAAAATTCGATCTCGTCGCGAACCTCCTGGAAATTGAAGCTTGGCGGCGGGGCCGCGGCGCCCGGAACTTCAGGGGCGGCCGTGAATGCCGCGAAATCGCTCGAAAGGTCGGCCTCCTGGGCTGGCGCCGAAGGCGGAGCCGTGAGGTCAAGTGGAACCTCCGGCGCGACCTCTTGCGGAGCCTCTTCCGTTGTGGGGGCAGAGAAAACGTCAGAGAGGTCTACCTCCGTGGGCGTCGGCCCTCCGGCAGCCGGTGCGCCGACGGCAAGAGCAGGCTCAACCAGCGGCGGGGGAGCGGCCGCCTCCGCTGGTCCGCCACGGGAGAGTTGCTCGTACTTTCTTGCGCCCTCCACATCGCCTTGCCGTTTCAGAATCTCCGCCAAAGTCGCGGCAGCCTGGCTGGCTCGGGCGGGATTCGTGCGGTGGCTAATTTCGAAGATCCGGCGGTGAAGGTCGACTTGGTCGGGGTACGCAGAAAGAACCTTCTCCAGCTCGGCGATGGCCTTGTCGACCAAGCCGTAGCGGGAGAAAAGGTCACTGTTTTCCAGCGCCTCCTTGACCAAGGCCTTCTCTTCGAGATCCTGGGCGGGCTCGACGGGTGCGGCCGGAACAGGCTCGGCATCGGGAATCGCCGACAAATCAAATTCCGCCAGAGCGGCCGCGCTCGGAGGCGCAGCCTCCTTCCCCAGCTTCTGCCGGATCCCCCGCAGGAGCGATTGATACTCCTCGTTGGTAGGCGAGCGCTTGGCGAGCTGTTCAAAAGCCGCTTCGGCTTTTTCCAGTTCTCCGGCTTGCTCGTAACCGCGGCCGAGCGCTTCAAGGACTTCGGGCAACGCGGCCTCGTCGGAAGTCTTCTCACAGATCTGCCGGATCAGTTCCGGAATCTCGAGTTTTTCGGGGAATCTGGTCCACATCTGGCGGAGGAGATCCGTCAGTGGCGCGGTTTCCTTGCGCTCGATCAACACTCCCGCAGCCTCGCTGAGGGGCACGAGCGCCGCTTCAACCTTGTCCGTCTCCATGCACAGCGAGGCGAAAGAGGAGAGCGACGCGAAGTTCGAAGGATCGGCCCGGAAGACGCTGGAAACCAGCTTCTCTGCCTGCTCAAGCTTCTGCGACCCCAGATAGGATTCCAGCAGAATCTGCCGTCCTTGGGGGTGGTCCTTCAATTCCGGGGTGGATTCGAACAGCTTTTCAACCTTGTCGTATTCCCGGTTCTTGAGGGAGGAGCGCGCCTGCAGCACATGAATCTGAGCGTTCTTCGGATCCAGCTCCGAAGCTTTCTTGATGGCCTTCTTCGCGGCACTGTCGTCGCCGTTCGCGATGGCGGTCTCGGCCAATTCCAAGTAGGCCTTGCCAGCATCCAGCTTTTTGCCTTGCTGCTCCGCGAACTCGGCCAGTTTCGCGCGATAGTTCAGATTCGCCGGGTCGAGCTGGACGATCTTGTGGAATACGTCCAATGCCCTGTCGGCTTGGTTCTTCTTCTTGAAATAGTCAATGGCCAGGGCAAACTGCTCGCGCGCTTCGCGGGTGAGCCCCTGGAGGATGTAGAGCTCCGCGAGTTTAAGGAGGGGATCGACCGAGTTCGGGTCAATCTTGCTGACTTTCTTGAAGATGGCGATCGCCTTGACGGTGAACCCGTCCTTCATGTAGGCATCACCCAGTCGGTTGAACGCCTTCAGAGCTTCAGCGGTATTTTTCTCGCGATAGTAAAGGTCGCCGATGGTGTTCAGCAGGGAGAGATCCGTGGGGTCCCTATCCAGGATCATCGAGTATTGCTTGATCGCCTCGAGGTTCTTTCTTTGGGCGACAAGCTTCTCAGCCTCCTGCATTGCTTTGGCTTTGTTAAAAGCCATTCACAGGCTCCCGCCATCCTCCGAGAATTGACAAGTGAACGTACGCTAGCACACGCCCTATGCGAAGTCAATGAGTTCGGAGTGGCCCCGCGACGGGTAATGCTCTCGTAACCTCTTGGGGAATATAGGGTTTCTCCGGCCCGCCGGGCGGGAGGGGGAATGGCGTCACCGGTTCCGGCTTCGGTGTGATTCCCGTCCGTTGCGCCGTCCAGCACTTTCCCCTATAATGAGCAAACCCGACGTCGACAGGGTTTCGGTTATGCCCGCACATATCATCAAGAAGCTCCAGGAGGAGATTCAGGCACTGGAGTTCGAGCTCAATAACGAGTTGCCTAAGGAACTCAAACGCGCCCGCGCCTTGGGCGATCTCAGCGAGAACGCCGAGTTCCACATGGCCAAGCAGCGCCAGGACTACGTGAGCGCCCGGCTGATCCAGCTCAAGCAACGCCTCGCCAGCCTCTCGCTCATCAACATGAACAACATCCCCAAGGACCGTATCGCCTTCGGGTCAACCGTGGTACTCTACGACGTTGACCGCGACGTCGAAGTCGAATACCGTCTGGTCACCAGCGAAGAGGCCGACGTCAACAAGGGCTTGATTTCGACCACCTCGCCGATCGGGCGCGCTCTGATGGGAAAGAAGGTGGGCGACAGCGTGAAGGTCACTACCCCAAACGGCGTGCGGGAATTTGAAGTGCGGACTTTAACAACCATCTTTGACGAGGCGTAGCTGGCGGGTGTAGCCTCAATCTCCACCGCCCCCGCCGGCGCAATCTCATGCTCACTCGCGCGATAGGTCAAAGCTGCAACCTGCTGCTCATGGCCATCGTTCGCGGCTTTGCGGCCAGCCGCATCAACCCCAACGCCCTCACCGTCATCGGCTTCCTGCTCAATCTGGTCGCCGCCTACCTTTTCGCCTATGGGTATTTCCGCTGGGCGGGAGGCATGGTCTTTTTCGCCGGGCTCTTCGATATGCTCGACGGCCGCGTCGCGCGCCTCTCGAATCAGGTTACGCGGTTCGGCGGATTCTTCGATTCCGTTCTCGACCGCTATTCCGACCTCTGCCTGATGATCGGCCTGCTGGTTTTCTACGGCCGAATCAACCGTTTCTGGTATGTGACCCTGGTGGCGCTGGTGATGATCGGCTCCGTCATGGTCAGCTACACGCGCGCCCGCGCCGAAAACCTGATCCCCACCTGCAAGGTGGGATTCCTCGAGCGCCCTGAGCGCATGGTGCTCATCCTCATCGGAGCCTTCTTCGATCGCATGGCGCCGGTGCTCTGGGTTATCGCCATCCTCTCCATGCTTACCGTCATCCACCGCATCGTCTATACATGGCAGGAATCGCGCCGTCTAGCCGGCCCCTCGTAGCGACGATGCCGGGCATGCAGCAAGGGCGTGACACCTGAGAATGAAAACCCAGAGCCTGCACATTGTCGAAAACCAAAAGCCGGTCTGTAGCCGGAAGCTGATGGACGCTACCCAACAGAAAACGCATAACTTATCCTGAGAAACCGGCTATTCTATTTTAGAATCAGTCGGCTGGATACGGCCCTTGCACCGCCAATGACCGCCACCACTCCCAGTTTCTCCAGGCTTTTTGGGCGTGGCAAGGGTCACGTAGCAGCCATCCAAAACCGCAAATTCGCCGGGGCTCAAAGGCGCCCTATTTTAGCTTCGCGTATTCGGCCCGAGCTTCTTTGAGAAGGGGGATATCGGGGTCGGCGTCTTTCCAAAGGGCGAGGAAGTCCTGATAAGCCCTGCGGCTCGCGGCAGTGTCCCCGCTGAGCGCCGCGGCGCGCGCTAGGCCGAGTTGGGCCAAGGGGTACAGCGTCGAAACAAGGTCAACGCCCCGGTGGTCGAGGATCTTCTGGAACTCCGCTCCCGCTTCCTTGCCTTGCTTCGAGCGCAAGTAGGCCTGGCCGCGAACGTAGTTCGGCATGAACCCGCTGCCTCCAGGCGCAGCCCCGAATTCGTAGGGGACAGCCGCCTGGAGCAATTCCACCGCCCTTGCCGGATTGTTGCGGCTGATCTCGAGGGCGGCGCGAACGGAGGGCAGAAGAACGGAGTTCACAAGGGTATCCGTCGGGAGGCGCTTTTCGGTGTCCGTCACAAGCGGCTGTACGCCCGCGGCGTCTCCGGTAAAAGCCAACGCCAGCGCCGCTCCGCCCTCGACAGGGGCGCTGCGCACCAGAGAAAGGGCGGCGGCCGCGTCCTGGCGAGCCTGTGAAGAATTTCCAAACTCCGCCTCGACCAGGGCCTGCGAAACTCGGATGCCTCCCGCGAATTCCTTCATGTTGTACTGCTGGGCAAGGCCCACGGCGCGGTCGGTCAACCGGCGGCTCTCTTTCAGCTTGCCGGAGAAAGCCGCCGCCGAGGATTGGAGCGAAGTCATGAGGGTTTCATCCGGCTTCCCGGTGGCCCACGAGACATGACGCTGCATGGCAGCCTGGTCTCCCTGGGCGAACGCGAGGATGTAAAGCTGGAGGTGGAACACAAAGGAGTCGAGCTTTTGCGCCAGGGCTTGCTCGGCAACCGCCTTGGCTTCCTCCAGGCGGTTGAGACCCGCGAAGGCTCCCACGATGTTTTGAAGGGCGTATGCGTCTTTGGGGTCCAGACGCTGGGCTTCTTGCGCACTTGCCAGGGCCTTCTCGAACTGCCCGATTTGGGAGTAGCGCAGTGATAGGTTGTCGCGCGGAACCGTATCGCGCGGGTACGTCTGACGCCACAGGTCGTAGGTCTCAATCGCCTTGTCGGTTTCTCCGGTAGCGGTATCGTAGTAGTGCGCCGCGATGTAGAACTTCTCGCGTTCGCTGACGCGGTCGCGAAGCTCGAAGGCCTTCCTGATATTCTCCATTGCGGGCACGGATTCGCCCTGGTTGTTGTAGCAAACGCCCAGCGTGGCGTAAGCCATGGCGAAATTCGGATCGAGTTCGACAGCGCGCTTGAGAAAGGGTATCGCCTCCAAGTCTTTGAGGGCTTGATGTTGCGCCTGCCCGAGGCTGAAGGCTTTGAGAGCCTCGAGCGAGGAGGTCGTCGCCTGCTCGAGAGGCTTGTCGAACTTCTGGATCGAGCTGAGGGACTCGCCCAAGTGGGCGCGCAGACGCGAGGCGGCCGCCCCGAGGGCGCCGAGAACTTGCTCCTTGCTGCTGGCTGAAGCCTGCTCCTGCGCCAGGCTTTCGCCGGTGCGGCTGTTGATGGCGTTCAAGGTGAGAACGTACTGGCTGCCCAAGCTGGCGATCGAGCCGTTCAGGATGGCCTTGATCCCCTCGCGCTCCGCGATCTCGCGAGCCACCTCGTTCGTGACCCGCGTGTCTGGCGGGCGTCCCATAAATCGCAGCGCCTGGCGGACATGATCTTCGGGGAAGATGTTGAGATAGGGCGACTGCCCGAGTTGCACGGCCAGCGCCTGCTTGAGGGTTCCATCGAAGACGCTTTCCCCGGTCGTGTTGACGAAGTCCGCGAGGATGATTGAATCGCGTTCGGTCATCGCCGGAGCGCGATGCATGAAGTAGTAAGCCGCGGCCGCGGTCGCCAGCACCGCGACGGCTGCGATCGCTGCCATTGCGTATTTTCGATGCGACAGGACCGCGGGCGTGGCGACGGGCTCCGCAGCGGTGGCGGCGCCGGAAGGCGGAGCCGCTGCCGGAACGCCCTGGCCGGGAGTGGCCGCCGCGACGGCCACGGCGGCCGAGCGCCCGGAATCGGTGTCGCGCTTCAGTCGCTTCAAATCGGCACGCAAATCGGAGGCGGTTTGGTAGCGGACCTCGCGGTCTTTCTCGAGCGATTTGTTGATGATGCGTTCGAGTTCGGCGGGCAATTCCGGATTGAGGCGGATCGGCGCGATGGGCGCTTTGTTGAGGATGGCGTCGAAGATGATGGCCGACGTGCTGCCCGCGAACGCCTGGCGGCCGGTGGCCATCTCGTAGAGGACAACCCCAAAGCTGAAAAGGTCCGAGCGCGCGTCCAGCACTTCGCCGCGCGCTTGCTCCGGCGACATATAAGCGACGGTCCCCATCGCCACGCCGGGGCTGGTCAGATGTTCCTCGGCGACCGTGGCGGTGTGGGTGGTTTCCGTGACTGCGGCCCCGCGGCTCAATGAGACCTTCGCCAAGCCGAAATCCATGATTTTCGCCTGGCCGCGTTGCGTCAGGAAAATATTGGCCGGTTTGATATCGCGATGGACGATGCCCTTGGCGTGCGCGGCATCGAGAGCATCGGCAATCTGCGTGGAGAGTTCCAGGGTCTCGTCGACCCGGAGAGGCTTTGAGCTGATTCGATGCTTGAGGGTCTGGCCCTCGAGCAGTTCCATGGCGATGAAAGGCTGGCCGGCGTGCTCGTCAACCTCGTAGATCGTGCAGATGTTGGGATGATTCAGCGCTGAGGCGGCGCGGGCCTCGCGCTGGAAGCGCTCCAGCGATTGCGCGTCCTTGGCCAACTGTTCGGGGAGAAACTTGAGGGCAACGAGGCGGCCGAGCTTGACGTCTTCGGCTTTGTACACCACTCCCATGCCTCCCCCGCCCAGCTTGTCGACGATCCGATAATGGGAAACCGTCGTGCCGATCACGGAATCAAAACCCTCGTGAGGTTTGGCGGCGATTTCTAGCCTTCGCCGAAGAGCTCCTGGTATCGTTCCCAACGGCGTCGGACGTCGGCCATCAGCCGCTGGAATTCCGGCTCGTTGCGCAGCCGGTCGTAATTCCGGTCGCGCTGGAACCAGGGGTAGTTATGATTGCCAAGCTCGATGGACCGGCGCAGCCAAGTGAGCGCTTCCTGCTTGTTGCCCAGCAGCGATTGAATCCCCGCCAGCCCGTAAGCCAGATCCGCATTAATGACCTCCGCCGGGCGCAGCGCCAGCAGGCGAGAGTCGAGCATCTTCCGCTCGCCGCGCGCCGCATAGACGTACTCAATGAAGCAGAGCGGCGTGTCAAGCCGCGAACGGTGGGCGAGCGCCGCGCGGGGGAATAGCGGTTCGGCTTCCCGCAGTCTGTCCTGATAGTAAAGCGTGTACACAAGCATGGCCGAGACTTCCGGTTCGTCGAGGGTGGCCGAAAAGGCTTGGCGGATGCTCTGCTCGGCCTCCTGAGGCCGGCCCAGATAAAGCAGCGTGTGCGCCAGAAGGAACTGCATCGAACGCGCGGTGGGATTCAGTTGCAGGCTGCGGCGGAGAGCTTTCTCGGAAAGCTCCAGGAGCCCCGCGCGCTGATAAGTGAAGCCGAGGGCGTCGAGCGCCCAATCGGAATTCGGCGCCAGGCTCAAGCCACGACGCAGACTTCGGATGGCTTCCTCGTTTCGGCCCTGCATGGCGTGCGCCATCCCCACGGCCACATAGGGCTCAGGCAGGTTCGGGTCAAGCTCGAGAGCGCGCTGGGCGATGGGCACGCCGCGCGCCAGTTTCTCCTGCGCCCGGTCCGTGTAGTAAGCCGTATCCACGACGTAGAAGACGCTAAGCAGGGCGTCCGCCTGGGCGAACTTGGGATCATGACTTACGGCTTCATGCAACAAGCGGCGGCCGCGTTCCAGGCTGTCGGGGTTGGGGTGCGCGAAGAATTCGTTCAGGTAGTAGCGCGCCTCGACGTAGCGGTTGTACGCCTCAGAAGACGCCGTCATGGGCGCGGTCATGGACTTGTGCTCGGCGTCGGAAACCTGCACACGCATCTCTTCCACGACCTTGTGCGCGACCTCGTCCTGGAACTTCAGCATGTCGCTGGCGTGCAGGTCGTATTGTCCTGCCCAGAGCGCGGCGTGAGTTTTACGGTCGATGAGCTGTACCGAAACCCGCACGACTCCGCCCACCGATTGGAAGCTGCCGTCCAAGACCGTTTCGACATCGAGATCCTGGGCTACTTGCGCGGGGTCGGCGGGCGCCTGGACGTACTTCAATACCGAGCTGGTCGGCCGGACGGCGAGGTTCCGGAGCGAGGCCATGCGGTTGATGATGGCGTCAGCCATGCCGATGCCCCAGCTTTCCCGCGACGATTTTCCGGTCAAATCACGAAACGGCAGCACGGCCACCGACCGCACCGAGGGCGCGGGAGCGGGTGCAGCCGCCGGAACAGTGGTGGGTGGCGCCGGTCGCGACTGCCAGAACCTTTGCCACGCCATGCCGGCTAAGAAAAGGACCAACAGCGTCATGGCCGAGCCGAAGCCCGCCGCCAGCCAAAGCCTCCACCGCATCCGCGGAGGCGGGAGGCAAACCATTCCTTCCATCGCGGTTTTCGCATCCGACTCGGAATCGCGCCGAAGGCGCTTGAGGTCAGCGCGCAGGTCCGCGGCGGTCTGATAACGGAGATCGCGGTCCTTCTGCAGAAGCTTGTTGATGATCGACTCAAGCGCCGGGGGAACGTCGGGATTCAAGCGCACCGGGGCAGTGGGAGCGCGATTGAGAATCGCATCAATGAGGACGCCCGAAGATGCCCCGGAAAAAGCCGGTCGGCCGGTCACCATCTCGTAGAGCACCGCCCCCAGGGAAAACAGATCCGTACGTCCGTCAACCTTCTCGCCGCGCAGTTGCTCGGGCGACATGTACGCCACCGTGCCCACTACGTCGCCGGTCAGAGTCAGATTCTCGGAGGGAGGGCCCGTGACCGGTCCCGTCGAATCACCCGCCCCACTACCAACGCGCCTCGCGAGGGGAGTGACTTTGGCCAAGCCAAAATCCAATATCTTCACCTGACCGCGGGAGCTGACGAAAATGTTGGCTGGCTTCAGGTCGCGATGCACGATGCCCTTTTCCTGAGCCGCTTCCAACGCCTCCGCCAGCTGGATGGCCAGATCGAGACTCTCCTGGGTGACGAGCGGCCTGCCGGATATGCGGTCCAGGAGCGACTCCCCGTCGAGTAACTCCATGGCAATAAAGGGCCGTCCCTGGTGCTCATCGATTTCGTAAATCGTGCAAATGTTGGGATGATTCAGCGCGGACGCAGCGCGCGCCTCACGCCGGAAACGCTCCAGAGACTGCGGGTCGCTGGCAAGGGTCTGGGGGAGGAACTTGAGGGCCACATGCCGGCCGAGACTCATGTCTTCGGCTTCGTACACCACTCCCATCCCGCCGCCGCCCAGCTTCTCCAGCACGCGATAATGCGAGATGGTTTCGCCAACCAATTCGTTCGCCCTTCAGCCGCTTCTTTCGGAGGATCCTGAACCGGTTTTTATCTTAGGCGCTGGGGAGGCTCAAATCAAGCCGGGAATCTCATGTGCCTCGCGATCATCTCAACAGTCGCGGCTAGCCCTTCAAGCCGCAGAGGTCGCGTGCGAGTGCCAGCGCTCCTTCAACCGCCGGATGGCGGAGGAGGAGAATACGCGCTTGCGGCGCATGGCGGCGCAGGTGGCGCCTGAAGGACTGGCGTATGCGCAGGCTGGCTCTGAAGACTCCGCCCGCGGTCACGACGGGCACGATCCGCCGCTGCCAGCCGAGGCGCCGGAGCAAGGCCAGAGCGAGATCGGCCAAATCTTTGCCCGCTTCTTCACACATTTGTTGTGCCACGGCGTCGCGGCGGCGCGCGGCCGTGAGCACGATCGGGAAGAGCGCGGCAATATCCTGCGGGGTAAGCGGCAAGAGGATTACACGGGTGATGTCCGGAATCTTCAGGGCGTTGCAGACTCGCGCCGTCAAATGAGTGAATGCTCCTCGACCGTCGTAATCGCGCAGTGCGGCAATGAGCGCCTTGCGGCCCAGGTCGTAGCCGGAACCGGCGTCGTCGAGGGGCGCGCCCCAGCCGCCGGAGCGCAGCACGCGCCCGCGGTCGTCGCGAGCGAAGGAGATTGAGCCCGTGCCGGAGATTACGATGATACCGGGCGAGTCGCCGATCGCCGCGCGCATCGCGATATGCGCGTCGGAAGTGAGCTGATGGTGACTTGCCGGGATCGCGCGGCGCAGCCAGGTGAAGAGCGGCCGATGCATTTGTGGCCGGTCCACGCCTGCCAGGCCCACGCACACGGCCTCCAGTCTGCCAAAGCGCAGTCCCGCGTCGCGGAACGCGCCCCGCGCGGCGCGGAGGACTTCACGCTGGGCCGGGGCAAATCCCACCTTTAGAGGATTTGATGCGCCAGCCACCGAACGACCCAGCACGCGCTTGCGCTCATCCGCGAGCCACGCCGTCGTGCGCGTTCCGCCGCCGTCGATGCCGAGAAAGGGGAGCATGAGTGAAGAGGCCGGGCGCCAAAGTCTGTGAGGATTCGGCTGAGGAGCCGGTTACCTTTCGAGCGGCCGGACGCTGACCTCCTTGAAGTAGACTTCCGCGTCCGCATGATGGTTCTGGAGGCCGATGTAGCCGGAGTCGGGGCGCGGGCCGCGTTCAGGTTCGTATTGCCGCTGGCGGGGCGGAACGGGCTGGCCTTCGCGGTAGCGGTTGACTTCTACGCCGTTTAACTTCACGACGGTGGTCGGCCCTTCGAGTGTGATCTCCATCGTGTTCCACTCGCCGGGCGGCTTGGCCGCCTTTGCCTCGGCTTTCGAGAGCGAATAGATGGCGGCGGTCGTGTGGTAGGGATCCGTGGGCATGCCCTTTGGAGGGCTCTCCAGAATCTGCACTTCGTACCCGTGGTGGACGGCGTACCAGGGATCCGGCGGCGGCTCGGCGATGCGGATGAAGACTCCGGAGTTATCTTCCGGATGGGAGGTCTTGTAAACCACTCGCAAGACGGCATTGCCGAACTTCTCGCGCGTGTACCAGAGCAGGCCCATCCCTCCCACGGTCTTCAGAAGGCCGTCCTTAAGTTCGAAGCCGCCCGGTCCGACGTGCTGCCAACCGTCAAGGTCTTTGCCGTTAAAGAGTGGGCGCCACTCTCCGTGCGCGTAGGCTGGCAGGCAGACAAGGAACACAAGGGAAAGAACGACTACGCGGATCATGCGGGACATCGATCCATCCTCCTTGGCTGAGTTGGGCATCACGGAACTCCAACCCGCGTGCCGGCCGATCATGCTCCTGTGGCACCGCGATGGGTCGGAGTTACTCTTTGACGGAAACTACTTGGAGGATTTCGTCCATCGTCGTCCAGCCATTCTCAAGCAGCCAGACCGAGTAGTCCTTGAGAGTGCGCATACCGTTCTTCCTGGCAGCGTCAGCAATCGCCTCCGTGGTGGCGCCCTGGGCGACCATGTGCCGGAGTTCGGTGTTCATGCGCAGGACTTCGTACACGCCCACGCGTCCTTTGTAGCCCGTAAGGGAGCACTTATCGCAGCCCTTCTGCTTGTAGAAAGTAAGCGGCTTGTCGGGCTTCAGGCCCATGTACTGAAGCGCCAGATCGTCCGCGGTGTAAGGCTCTTTGCACGTTTGGCAGAGGCGCTTGGTGAGGCGTTGCGCGATGACGCCGATGGTCGAGCTCGAGACGAGGAAAGGCTCGATGCCCATTTCGCCCAGGCGAGTGAAGGCTCCCGCGGCGTCGTTGGTGTGCAGCGTGGTGAAGACCAGGTGGCCGGTGAGCGCCGCTTCGACCGCGATGTGGGCGGTTTCCTTGTCGCGCGTCTCGCCCACCAGAATGACGTCAGGGTCCTGTCGTAAGAAGGCGCGTAGGATGCGGGCAAAGTCCAGCCCGATGTCCTTGTGGGCCTGGACCTGATTGATCCGCGCCAGGTCGTACTCGATAGGGTCCTCGGCGGTGGAGATGTTGACATCCGGGGTGTTGATTTCGGCGAGCGCGCTGTAGAGCGAGGTCGTCTTGCCCGAACCGGTGGGCCCGGTCACGTAGATAATGCCATAGGGCTGCGCGATCATGTCGCGCACCAAGGCGAGTGACTCCTCGTGCAGGATCAGCTTGTCGAGACCCAGCAGGGTGTTCGATTTGTCAAGGATGCGCATGCAGATCTTTTCGCCCCACTTCGAGGGGATGGTGGAGACACGGAAATCGATGGGGCGGTCTTCCATGCGCAAGCTGATGCGGCCGTCCTGGGGAAGACGCTTCTCGGCAATGTCGAGTTTGGAGAGGATTTTGAAACGCGAGATGAGAGCCATCTGGATCTTCTTGTCAATCGTCTGCGCTTGCTGCAGCGACCCATCGATGCGAAAGCGCACCACCAATTCCTTTTCCTGGGGCTCCACATGGATATCGCTGGCGCCCTTGGTGATGGCGGTAGCCAGAATCTGGTTGGCCATGCGGATGATGGGCGCGTCCTCGGCCGATTTGGAGAGGTCCGTAACGTTCTCGGAGGCGGGTGAGGTGATTTCAAATTCCAGCGACTTCAGCGCTTCACTCTGGAGGGAATCCATGATGCCCTCCATGGTGTCGGTGTGCGCCATCAGCTTGGCAACTTCCGCGGCCGCCTTCTCGCCTCCGGCGGAGCGCGCCATCGCCATGGCCTGATCCTTGGCCTGCTTTTTGGTCTCTTCCTCTTTTTTCAGAAGCTCCGCGTAAGTGGTGGTCATGAAGCGCTTGAAATCGTCCTCGGAAGTCACGACGGGCTCGATGATGACGCCCTTGATGATGCGCCGCACGTCGTCCAGCGCGATGAGGTTGTTGGGGTTCACCATGGCCAGCGTCAGGCGGTTGTTGGAGTAGCCGGCGGGAATGATCTTGTGCTGCATCAGCATTTGCTGGGGCAGCAGCCCCAATACGCGGGCGTCAAATTGCAGGCGGCGGAGGTTGACGTACTCGATGCCGCTTTGCTCGTTGGATTCTTCCAGGCGCTCGGCAAGGACGCGGCTGAGAGCCATGGCGACCTTGGGGTTATGAAGAATCAATTCCTCGAAGTCGGAGTTCTCGAGCACGCTGCACGTCGTCGGCTCAATCGTCGAGACGGTGGCACCTCGCGGTTTGCCATTCAAGAGCGACATTTCACCAAAACAGCTCCCGGCCTTGAGTTCCGTGATCAGGAACTCGATACCGGTACTGGCGTCTTTCTTGCGAACCTCGACCGCCCCGTTGGTGATAAAGAACATCGAATCGCCAGGGCCGCCTTCCTTGACGATCAAGTGATTGGGAGGGAACTCGCGAGTCTTCAGCTTGCCCTCGATGGTCTGGCATTCCTCGTAAGAGAGGGCGCTGAATAGGTCGATCTTCTGCAGGTAGTGCGTCCGTCCTGCGGAGGGCTTTGCCTCCGGCTCAGGCGCGACAATCACCGCGGCAGCAGCAATTTTTTCAGCCGCGCGCGGAGCGGCGCGCAAGCTGCCGGCGGCGGTGATCGGCCGGCCTACCGGAGGCCGGGGGAGTGGTTCCACCGGCATGGGGGTCACGGTGCGAATGGGCGGAGGGGGAACGCCGAGCTTGGGCGGTTCCACCGTGAGAATGTTCTGGCATTGGTGGCACTTGATGCGGAAAGTCCCCGTCGGCATCTTCGCGTCGTCCACCTTCGACGCCGCGCCGCAATGCTTGCAATGAATCACCATGTCTCGCACTCCCTAATGGACGCACATCCGAAGCACGCCAGCCAACCTAGCCTGAACCAACCGGCGCGCCCAAGGTCCTTGCTCAACGTTTAACCCCAAACTCCCAATTCACGGCATTATACTCCCCGCGTCAAGGCGCACAACCCCTTGCGTCTCAAATAGTTCGGAGCAAGCCGCGAAGAAGACACACAAGATGTGGGGCCATCATGAGGGAATGGCCCAAGGGGTTGGAAATGGCGTGCCCCTCTTCCCCATCGATAAGGCTTGCGGGAGCGGAACGACGCTTGCCCTGGCGCACTTGACAATCAGCCAGACCCGCCGCTATATAGAATCGTCGATTAAGTCTCCGATACCTTTCTCACGCCGGGGCAGGACCGAGGTCAGAGCGATTTTGCAGACCCATTCCCATATCCGCCGCAGGCAGATCCTTTCACGCCGGTTGCCTGCACTGTCGGGTTTGCGCATGGGTGTAAGCACCCGAGCCCGTCGCCACTTCGCGGGGGAATAGGGAGGAACGATGGAACTCAGAAAGGACCCAATTACTCAGAGTTGGGTCATCCAGGAAGATGGGGAAGGTACCTGGCCCGAGACTACGGCGTGTCCACTCTGTCCGGGCCAGGAGTCGCTCACACCCCGCACCGTTTACGAGCACCCTTACGGCATGCCCAACTGGCAGGTTCGCGTCGTCCCTCACCTTCGGCCTCTCTATCGAATTGAGGGAGACGCCCAACGGCGAGGAGAAGGCATCTATGACAAGATGCGTGGTCTGGGAGCGCATGAGATCGTGGTTGAACACCCGGACCACCACCTCCCCCTTTCCCAGCAGCCCGACGAACACGCCGCGCAAGTCCTCCGAGCCTACGTTTCCAGGATCAGTGATTTGAAGAAGGACCGCCGGTTTCGGTACGTCACGGTCTTCCGCAACCAGGGCACCTTGGCGGGGCAGGACATGGAACATCCGCATTCGCAGATCACCGCCACGCCGTTCATTCCCCGGCGGGTGGTGTATGAGCTGCGCTCGGCCCAGCGTTACTTCGAGCTTAAGGAGCGCTGCCTGTATTGTGACATCGTGAAGCAGGAATTGATCCAGCAGACGCGCACCGTGGAATGGGACGACCTCTTCGTGGCCTTTTGCCCCTTTGCATCGCGCGTGCCCTACGAGACCTGGATCCTGCCGGCGCAACATCATTGTGCGTTCGAGGAGGACCTGACTTCCTGGGAACGACAGCTCCGCCTGGGGCGATTTCTAAAGTCCGTCCTCCGACGGCTGGAGGCGGTCACGCCTGCCTACCAATTGGTTCTTCATACTTCCCCGAATGTTCACGCCAAATTCGAGCGCACCGGCCACTGGCAATCGCTGGCGGAAGACTTTCATTGGCATATCGAAATCCTGCCTGTCCTGCGGACGACCTCAAAGTCTTACAGCGTCAAGGAGGTTTACTACAACTCGCTGCTGCCCGAGGTGGCGGCAGCGGAGTTGCGGAAAGTAGGGTTGGAGGCGGAAGTAAAGGGCTAGAGCGCCCTCGGCTCCGTGGGGGCAAAGAGGCTGGACTTCGTCAGCCGCGCTTTCTGACCGGCTTTCGCGCGGGTCTCCGCCGGGTCTGCCGCAGGTCGCTCCCTTCCTCGATCACCGACTTGAGATTCTCCAGATAAAAGGTCCACGCGACGACGGCCTTTTCCTGTTCGCTGCTCGACGAGAACCCGCTCTGAGTGAGCTCGACCAGCGTCTGCCCGCCCTGGGGCGAGAGCTTGAAGTGGACGGCCGTCTCCACCGTTTCACCCGGCGGCATCCATGTATAGCCTAGCGTATTGCCGCGGATGAACTCCGTCACCACGCCGCTCCAGACGCCTTCCTCGCCCTGGAAGCGAAAGTGGTACTTCCCCCCCAGCCGGGCCTCAATGATCGCCTGATCGGGGAACCACATGGTCAGCTTGTCGGGCTCCGAAAGGTAAGCAAAGATCCCCACGGTGTCGCTCGCGATGGTGATCCGCATCGTGGCCGAGCGGCT
Organism: Terriglobia bacterium; assembly: GCA_041946825.1. Taxonomy (GTDB): domain Bacteria; phylum Acidobacteriota; class Terriglobia; order UBA7540; family UBA7540; genus CAZTHM01. The sequence goes on from JBHGBD010000012.1 coordinate 48,873, forward strand.
GACTGAAACCGGGCTGGGCTTTTCCGGGGGAGCGGGGCGGCGCGTCCCCTGGGCCGCGGCCGGTAATCCCCCCAGTACGAGCAGCGCCGCCAAACCCGAAAGGGGCGTCTTCATGATTCCCTCGGATGGTATTAATGCGGTGCCGTGCCGACCGGAGTCAATGGCTGCACGGCACTTTGTGCTTGCTGGTGCGGCATGATTCTAGGGCAGCGCCGCGGTCGGGCGCAATCACATCCTACCGAGAAGAGGGCGGGTTTACACCCTCACTTGGCTCCCCGCGCTGCGGGGGCGCCGCCCTCTCCCAGCGGGAGAGGATGCCCGAGGCACGAGGGCGGGGGGTGCGCGAACGTGTTAGAAGCTCACCGGAGCGGAGCTTGAGGTGAACACAAAGACGCTCAGGAAGGCCTACTCGATGTGAATATCGCCGGAGCCAGTCCCAACCTCGACGAGCGAGCCGCCGGTGCCCACCTTCCCCCGCAGTTCGTGGCCGCCGACCTTGCCGGTGATCGTGATCGGCAGGCTGGTGTTGACGCTGCCGGAACCCGTATGGGCATAGAGGCTGAAACTCGCAGTCGCTGGGACGCGCATCGTCACGTTGCCCGACCCTGTGTCGAGCTTCCAATCGCCGCGCGGCTCGCCCTGGGCGGTGATGTTGCCACTGCCGGTCGAGGCCCGCAAAGACCCGCGCACGCCGCTGAGTTCCACATTCCCGGAGCCCGTATCCGCCTTCACGGGGTCGTCGGACGTCTGCTCGAACCTTACATCGCCGCTGCCCGTGTGAGCGCGAATTGCGCCCGCAACGCCTGCGGCGCGGATGTTTCCGCTGCCGGTCTCGGCGTACACGGCGCCCTTAATGGAATTGAGCTCAATGTCGCCAGAGCCAGTCTCCACATGGGTTTCATCCCCAATTCCGCTTACTCTCAGATTGCCCGAGCCGGTCGTGACTTTCACAGGGCCTTTTACGCCCGCGATCACCTGATCTCCGGAACCGGTATCAGCATGGACTTTGGTTTCCACCGGAACTTCCAGTTCGTAACTGATTGAGACGTGACGGCGAAGGTCGGGGTCGTCGATGCGGCCGATGCGCACGATGTTGCCGGTTTGCTGGATGGGCGGATTGCCCTCGAGGGCGCGGACCTTGGCCTCCGCCCCCGCGCTCCCGCCCCACCGGTCGCTGACGCGGATGAGGCCGTGCACCCGCACGGTCGAAGCGTCACCGGTCCGGATTGCGATGTTGCCCGACCCCGTCGTGACGTCGAGATCGACCGGGCCGGTAACTTTCAACGTGCGGTCAAAGGAGCCTTCGACCCCGCGCGCCAGGAGCGAGCTCGCCATCACCAACGTGGCGGCGAATGCGACAAGGGACAGGTGCCGAATTCTGAGCTTCATCTGAAATTTCCTCCTTCCGAAGTCATTCATAACGGAGCGCGGCCACCGGGTCGAGCCGCGACGCACGCATGGCTGGAACCATCCCACTAATGACACCCACGAACAGCAACACAGCCGTCGAGACGGCCAGGGTGGATGCGGAAATATAAAGATGAATGTCTCCGCGTCCGACGAGTTCTTCATCAAAGGCGCCGTAGAGCGGCAAAGTCCCGATAGCGGCGGAGAGCAAATACGCGACCCCAATGCCGATGATACCGCCGGTGAGCGTCAACACCAGCGCCTCAGCAAGGAACTGCGCCTGAATGTGGCGCCGCCGGGCCCCCAATGCCCGCCGCAACCCGATCTCGCGGATGCGCTCGTCCACCGAAACCAGCATGATGTTCATCACGCCAACTCCGCCGATTCCCAATGTCAGCGCGCCGATGAGGGTTAGAAGAACCTGCAAGCCGATCGTGATGCCGTCAATGATGGGGCGAAACTGCTCACGCCCGAACATCATGATGGCCCGTTCGTCGGTGGGCGAGAATCGCTGGCGCTTGGCGATCGTCGCGCGGAGCTGCTGCATGGCCATCTTTTCGAAAGGCGGAGCGACGGGTTCAAACACCAGCACGGAGCCGTAACGCGTATTCCAGAGGTCGCCGGCTGTCGAGTAGGGGATCCACACCGACTCGTCGTCGCTGGTGAAGTAGTTGCTGTCCTGGATCTTGATGTCCATCGTGCCCATGACGGTGAAACGCATGCCGCTGATGCGGACTGTTTCTCCCACGGCAGGGCGGCCGCTGAAAAGCTTCTCACGCAGCCGACTTCCCAGAAAGGCCACCCGCCGGCGCTCCAGGATATCTTCGGGGGTAATCCAGCGGCCCGCGTTCGGGACCTCGTTGCGCATTTCGCCGTACTCGGGACAAACCCCACGGATCGCAGTGTTGGCGATTCGGTCGCCGTAAGAAATAGGCAGCCAGCGCACCGTCTCCATGCAGATGGTTTTGATCAGCGTGGCTTCGGCGCGAATCTGGTCGACGTCTTCTTTTTCGAACCGGACTTGCTTGCCGGCGCGCTGGCCGCCCGCCTGCTCGCTGGTCTGAGCTGGCCAGGCGATGATGGCGCCCTTGCCGAAGGCGTCGAAGGAAGCGACCAGCAACGACCGGAAGCTGTTTCCATAAGCGATCAAGAGTGCGACCGCGGAAATCCCCCACACAATCCCCAGCATGGTGAGGAAACTGCGCAGCTTGTTGCGCGTCAGGGCGATCCAGGCTTGCAGTAAGACTTCGCGAAACATAGAAACCTTCGGCAGTCCTCAGTTATCAGTCGTCAGTTATCAGTCTCAATTCGTGACGTTTTGAATCAACGAGCCGAGCATCCGTTTCACTTCAACAGCCCCTGCTGTGAGCTTGTTGTATTCGTCGTCGTTAATCAGCGCGAGGTCATGCGCGAGTAGCACATGATACTCAAGTTCGCTCGCCGAGCCCATGGCGACCTGAAGGAAGCGCGCCATCTCTGCCTTTCCTCCTCTGCCACAACCTTCGGCGATGTTTGCTGGGATCGAAGCGCCCGACCGCCTTATCTGGCTTGTAAGTCCGTACAACTCCTCTTTGGGGAATTTGATGGTGGCTTTGTAGATGGCGAGCGTCAGCGCATGTCCTTTTTCCCATACCTTAAGTTTCTTGAAGTCCTGCATGGTTTCCTCTCGCTGTCCACGCCCACCGAAAACTGACAACTGATAACTGATAACTTCTCTCAACCTCCAGCTTCAAAGCGCAGAGCCTCAATCGGATCAATCGCCGCGGCGCGCCGCGCCGGGTAAAGCGCCGACAGAATGGCGATGGTTCCAAGCAGCACAAAGGACAGAACCGCAACCTGCCAGGTCGGCAGCAACCCGGCAAAGAATGCCGGCATAGGAGCCAGGTTCACGAGTGCGCAGATTCCATAGGCGATTCCCAGGCCTGCGCCGCCACTCAGAAAAACTACGATCAAGCTCTCAATGAAGAATTGGCTGAGGATGGCGCGCGAACTTGCTCCTACGGCTTTGCGCACCCCGATCTCACGCGTCCGCTCGCGCACCGCAACCAGCATAACGTTCATGACCCCGATCCCGCCCAGCATCAGGGTGGTGAGGCCCACCGCGCCAAGAAAATACTTGAGCCCGTCAATCATGGACCTGAAGGATTTGGCATTTTCGACGGTGTCCCAGATGGGTGCGGCCTCTCGGTCGCGCGGGTCGAAGCGGTGGATTCGCCCCAAAGCCCGCCGCACTTGCAGCTTGCAGTCTTCGTGCAATTCCAAAGACTTGGGCGCGACGAGCAGACGGTCAACAGTGTGCGGCGTTCCCGGAGCCTTTTCAGGAAAGTCCCGCATGATCGATTTGAAGGGAATGAAAACCTTATCCACATCCCAGCCGTCGTAGCAGGAGTTCTGGTCCTTACTCTCCATGACGCCGATGACGGTGTACGGGATGTCGTTGATGTGGATGGTCTCGCCCACCGCCGGGCGCGTTCCGAAGAGCTGCTTCTTGATGTTCGTGCCCAGGAAGGCTACGCGCCGCCCTTCGTTTTGATCGTCCCAGTTGTAAAATCGTCCTTGGCCGACGCGCGTGGAGCGGACTTCGGCGAACGGCGGAAGCGACCCGACAACCTGCGGAGAGCCGTTGTTATAGACGCTCCGCACCTTCATGTCGCCACGGCCCAGTTCGGGTAGAACGTATTGGCAGGCCGGCGATTCCTGCGCCACAGGCATGTAGTCGGTGTCTTCCCACCGGACCTCGCGCCCCGCGCGCAGCCCGCCCGCCTGCATGCTGGTTCGTCCGCTGAAAACGATCATCACGTCCTTGCCGAACGTCTCTTGCTGCTTCCGCCAGCCGACGTTGAAGCCCTCGCCCGCCGCCACCATCAGCGTGATGGAAACGATTCCCCAGGCGATGCCGAACATGGTCAGGAACGTCCGCAGCTTGTTCGCCCAAAGGGTCCGGATTGTGTCGCGCAGCAGATCTCCGAAAACCATAGCCTTAAAACCCAGTGGCAAGTGACGAGTGAAAAGCGACAAGCCAAGAAAAGTCGACAGTCAACAGTTCACAGTCGGCAGTAAAGACGCTCCGTCCCTCCGCCTTTTGCTTTCGACTTTTGACTGTGGACTTGCAACTTTCTTCCTCGTCACTCGTCACTCGTCACTGAAGCACTACTTGGTCGCCTTCCTTCAAACCTTCGATCAACTCCGTCTTTACGCCATTGGAAATTCCCAGCTTGGCGGAGATCTTGCGCCGGCCTTTTTCGGCCTTGGGGTCAGGGACTTCGAGGAACGTTTTGCGGTCTTTGTCGTACACCACCGCCGCCTCGGGGATCATCAACACGCCTTTCTTCTCTTCGAGAATGACTTCGGCGTTGGCGCTCATATTGGCTTTGAGTTCGCCCGTCGGGTTCTGGATTGAGACCTTCACCTCGAAGGTCGTGACGTTGTCCTTTTCGACTCCCAGGGGAGAAATCTTCGTGACCTTGCCTTGGAACTTCTTGTCTTTGAGCGACTCCACGGTAATGCGTGCGGGCTGGCCCATGTAGACTTTGCTGATGTCGGCTTCATCGACCTTTCCCTTTACGTATACTTCGCTCACATCGCCCAAGGTCATCACCAAAGTCGCTTGCGAACCAAGCACCAGGATCGAGCTGACCGCGTCGCCGATCTCAACATTCCGCGAGAGCACGAGTCCGTCCATGGGGCTGACGATCGTCGAGTTGCGCAAGTCTTCTTCGGCCCGCTCCAGCGCCGCCTGCGCCTGAGCCACCTGAGCCTTAGACCGCGAGATTTCAGCGCGCGAGACGGAAACCGTGCGTTGCGCGGCCATCTGCTTGTTCAGCCCAAGCTGGTAGACCTTCTCGGCGTTATCAAGGATGGGCCGGGCAATCAATCCCTCGCCATAGAGCTGCCGCGCGCGGTCCATGTCGGTCTTCAAATAAGGCAGATCGGGCCCTTCGGCCTCGACCCGGTTGCGCTCGTAGGTGGCCTGAGAAGCTTCCTGCGCCGCCTGCGCTGCCAGCAGCGTGGCACGCGCTTCCCGCACGCGCGCCGAGAGCTCTTCCTTGTCCAATTCAATCAGGATTTGTCCGGCCTTCACGCGGTCGCCGTAGTCGGCGAATAGCTGCTTGACGATCCCGCTCGCCTTGGACTTGATCTCCACTTTGGAGAGCGGCTCGATCTTCCCCGTAGCCACAACCGAGCGCGCCAAGTCTCCCTTCTCTACCTTGGCCAGCTTGGACGGGTCAATCTGCGTGTTGGACCGCAGAGCCATCGCCGTGCCGACGATCCCGGCAATAAGGACAACTCCGATGATGCCTGCGATCATCCAGCGCCGGCGTTTGCTGCCATTCTTGTGATTGTTGGCCATCGTTCCTTTCCCCCAGACGACACTTCGAGTCGGTCAAATTCAGATACGCAGCGGCCCGCAGGAATGTTCCGCCATTTCCGACCTTTCTTGGATTGCGGAAGGCCTGGCCGAGACCCTCTTGGCTGCGCAGCCTCTCTGGCCATGTGACGCCAATGCCTGGAATTGGTTAGGGAAATTTCCCTTTCCCGTGGGCAGGAATTGACATACCCTGCTGCGCCACCTAAGATAGGTGCCTTCCGGGAAATCGCCACAGATGATTGGTCAGACAATTTCGCACTATCGTGTGCTCGAAAAGGTCGGGGGTGGGGGCATGGGGGTGGTGTTCCGGGCCGAGGACACCAAGCTCGGGCGCCACGTCGCCCTGAAATTCCTGCCGGAAGAGTACTCCCAGGACCGCCAAGCCGTGGAGCGCTTCCAACGCGAGGCGCGGGCTGCTTCGGCTCTCAACCACCCGCATATCTGCACGATCTATGACATTGACGAGCACGATGGGCGGCACTTCATTGCCATGGAGTTGCTTGAGGGCAGAACGCTCAAGCATCTCCTGGCCGAGCGGGCGCTGGGGCTCGATCAGATTCTAGAGCTAGCTATCGAAATCGCCGACGCCCTGGACGCGGCGCACGCCAAGGGCATCGTCCATCGAGACATCAAGCCCGCGAACATCTTCGTCAGCCCGCGCGGTCAGGCCAAGGTGCTGGACTTCGGGCTGGCGAAACTCGCGCCGCAGCGCGCTCGCATTGCCGAGGCGGCCGGCGCCACGGCCACGCTCGATAACCATCTCACCAGCCCCGGAGCCGCGCTCGGAACCGTCGCTTACATGTCTCCCGAGCAGGCCCTGGGAAGGGACGTAGACGCGCGCAGCGACCTCTTCAGTTTCGGCTCGGTTCTCTATGAGATGGCGACGCGGCGGCAAGCCTTCTCCGGCGACACTTCGGCGGGGCTCTTTGATGCCATCCTCAATCGCGAACCGGTTCCGACTCTGCGGCTGAATCCCGACCTGCCGGCGGAGCTGGACCGCATTGTCCGCAAAGCACTCGAGAAGGATCGCGCGCTGCGCTATCAATCGGCTTCCGAGCTGCTATCCGATTTGAAGCGCCTGAAGCGCGACACCGATTCCGGGCGCGACTCCGCGGCGCGCGCGGCGCGGCAATTGCAGCCCGAACCCGAACCCGCCGAGGAAAAATCCGTCGCGGTCCTTTATTTCGAGAACCTGAGCGGCAGCAAGGAGGACGAATACTTCCGCGACGGCATCACGGAAGACATCATCGTCGAGCTTTCGAGCATCGAAGGGCTGCGCGTGTTTCCTCGCTCGGCTGTCCTGGCGCATCGCGACAAGCCGGTGACAGGCCCGCAGGTGGGCCAGCAATTGAATGCCGCCTATGTGTTGGAAGGCAGCCTGCGCCGCGCCGGCAACCGCCTGCGCATCACCGCGCAACTCGTCGAAACGCGCACCGGTCATTCCGTCTGGGCCAAGCGCTACGACCGGCAACTCGAAGACGTCTTCGCCATTCAGGACGAAATCGCCCAGAGCATCGCGCAGGCGCTGGAAGTCGTCCTGAGTGAGAAGGAGAAGCGCGCGATCGTCAAAGCGCCTACGGACAATGTCCAGGCCTACGACTACTACCTGCGAGGACGCCAGTTCTTCTACCAGTTTCGTCGCAAGGGTTATGAATTTGCGCGGCAGATGTTCGCCCGCGCGATTGTGATTGATCCGGCCTATGCGCGCGCTTATGCGGGCGTCGCTGACTGCTGTTCGTTCCTTTACATGTACGCCGATGCGAGCGACGACAACTTGAAGGAAGCTGACGCGGCCAGCCGGCGGGCCATGGAGATCGATCCCGAGCTCGCGGAAGCTCATGCCTCGCGCGGGCTTGCCATTTCGCTCAGCAAGCATTACGACGAAGCGGAGCGCGAGTTCCAGACGGCCCTGAGGTTAAACCCTCGCCTCTTTGAGGCCCACTACTTCTACGCCCGTGCCTGTTTCGAGCAGGGCAAGATGGCCGAGGCCGCGCGGCTGTTCGAGCAGGCCAGCCGCGTCAATCCCGAGGATTACCAGACCCCTGGTCTGCTCGCGACTGCTTACGAGGCATTGGGGCGCAATGCCGAGGCTCAAGTGGCGCATCGCCGCTCTCTCGAGCTCATCGAAAAGCACGTGGAACTGCACCCGGACGATGCGCGAGCCCTTTATCTGGGCGCCAATTCACTTTGCCAGATCGGCGAGAAGAAGCGCAGCCTGGAGTGGGCAGCGCGGGCCCTGGCGATCGATCCCGATGAAACTTCAATCCTTTACAACATCGCCTGCGTGTACGCCCTGCAGGGACAGAGCGATGACGCACTGAATTGCCTGGAAAAGGCCGTCAGATCCGGATTCGGCCATCGGGCGTGGATCGAAAACGATTCCGACCTCGCCTCGCTGCGCGGCTTGCCGCGTTTCCAGGCCCTCCTGAACAGCCTGCAATCGTAGCGGCGGTGGAGTTGTGACCCAGGGATTCTCATTTCAATGATCGGGCAGACGATTTCCCACTATCGAATTACCGGTAAGTTGGGCGAAGGCGGCATGGGCGCCGTCTATCGCGCTGAAGATTTGCACCTCCAGCGGCCGGTCGCTCTCAAATTCCTCTCTGCCGAACTGGCCGCGTACCCTGACTCGCGGCAGCGCCTGGTGAAGGAAGCGCGCGCGGCGTCGCGGCTCAACCACTCGAACATCGCGACGATTTACGAAGTGGCGGAAGGCGAGGGAACGCCCTTCATTGCGATGGAACTCGTCAACGCGACGAGCCTGAAGGATATATTGCAGCGCGGCCCGATTGCGCCCGCGCAGTTGCTGGAGATGGCGCGGCAGATCGCCGAAGGCCTCCACGAAGCCCATCAGGCGGGCATCCTCCATCGCGACATCAAGCCCGCCAACATCATGGTGGATTCCAGAAGCCGGGTGAAGATTCTGGATTTCGGGCTCGCCGTGATTGCCGGGCGCGAGCGTAACGCCGGGGAAACAGAGGAGGGCTTCATCACCCGCACCGCGACCCAATGGAGCACCGGCGGAACGGTTCCCTACATGTCGCCCGAACAGTTGCGCGGCCAGGCGACGGACGCTCGCGGCGACATCTTCTCGTTCGGCGTGATGCTCTACGAATGCCTCACCGGACGGCTGCCGTTTCGGGGTGAAACTTCGGTGGATATTCTGTATGCAATTCTCCGCCACCCGCCCACCCCCATCCGCAGCCTGATTCCCGATATTTCGGCGGAGTGGGAGCAACTGATCGAACACTGTCTGGCGAAGATGCCGGAACAGCGCCCGCAATCAATGGGCGAAGTCCTGGAGGCTTTGCGGCGCATCGCCGCCGCGCCCGAGGCGGCGCCGCGGCAGGAAAAATCCCTCGCCGTCCTCTACTTCGAAAACCTCAGCCGGTCGCAGGAAGACGAGTATTTCCGCGACGGCATCACCGAAGACATCATCATCGAGCTGTCGAAGATGAAGGAACTGCGCGTCTTCCCGCGCTCCGCCGTGCTGGCCTATCGCGACAAGCCCGCCACCGCGCCGGAGATCGGGCAGCAACTCAGCGCCGGGTACGTATTGGGTGGCAGCCTGCGCCGCGCCGGGAATCGCCTGCGCATCACCGCCCAACTGGTCGAGACTCGCACCGGACACTCGGTGTGGGGCGAACGCTACGATCGGCAGATGGAAGACGTCTTCGCCATCCAGGACGAAATCGCGCAAAATATCGCGCGCGCCCTGCAATTGATGCTGACCGAAAAAGAGAAGCAGGCGATCGTGAAGCCGCCCACTGCCGACGTTCAGGCGTACGACTATTACTTGCGCGGGCGGCAGTTCTTTCACCAGTTCCGCAAGAAAGGGTTCGATCTGGCGCGGCAGATGTTCGCGCGCGCCATCGTGCTGGACTCCGCCTACGCGCGCGCCTATGCCGGAGTCGCGGATTGCTGCTCGTTCCTCTACATGTACTACGAATCGAGCGAGGAGAACCTGCGGGAGGCCGACACGGCCAGCCGCAAGGCGCTCGAGCTCGATCCGGAGCTGGCCGAGGCGCACGCCTCGCGCGGCCTCGCGGTGTCGCTCAATCAGCGCTATGACGAAGCGCAGCGGGAATTTGAGGCGGCCGTCAGCCTTAATCCCAATCTCTTTGAAGCCTACTATTTCTACGGTCGCGCGCTCTTCTCACAGGGAAAGATGACCGAAGCCGCCCGCCTCTTCGAGCATGCCTCGCGTGTGAATCCCGACGATTATCAGTCTCCCGCGTTGCTCTCGCCGGTTTACATGTCACTCGGCCGGAAAGCCGACGCTGAAGCCAACTATCGCCGTGCTCTGCAAATCATCGAAAAACACGTCGACCTCCACCCCGACGACGCCCGGGCCCTCTACTTTGGCGCCGGCGCGCTTTGCCAGCTTGGCGAAAAGAAGCGCGGATTGGAGTGGGCCGACCGCGCGCTGATGATGGACCCCGACGACCCCTCGGTTCTCTATAACGTCGCGTGCGTTTATTCGCTGCTGGGCGAAACAGAGAAAGCCATCGACTGCCTGGAAAAATCCATCACCTCCGGCATGGGCCAGAAAGAATGGATCGAGCACGACTCCGACCTCAACGCCCTCCGCGCCCACCCCCGCTTCCAGGCGCTGCTGAAACGGCTTTGACCTGCCCCGGGCGACCCTCGCCTAATCATTGCATCCGCTCGGTGGGTGGGCCGTCGCGCGGCAAGGAATCTACCTCCTTGGCGCAGCGGACGCACAGGGACGTAGCGACCTCGGTCTCTACAAGTTCGCCACGGGCGAGACGAGCAAACTCGTGGTCGTCGCACGGCGGGTGGATCAACGCATCGCTATCTCTCCCGACGAACGAACTATCCTCCACGGCCAATTCGATCAGACCGGCAGCGACTTGATGCTGGTGGAGAATTTCCGGTAAGGCGGGAATACCCTCGCTGAGGGGTGGGACAGATTGTCGATCCTGGAAAGGATTCAAGCGCAGACTTTGGGACAAAATGTCCGAGTCTCTAGGGCGGAAACCCGGCGTGCCAAATGTATGTAATTTTTTCCATACAAACGAATCTATGTTATTGAAAACAAAGATTCAGTGTCAGAAGACATGGTCAAAACAAAGCTAGATTCTGACCCCATTTCTTGCCAAATAAGGGTCAACCGAACGCGAGCGGATAGCCCTCAGGAAAGCAGTGGCAGGAGCGGGCTGCGTTGGGGAGATACCGAATCTCCTCGACCTCAAGACAAGGGCTAGCGGGGCCCGAAGGAAGGTACCGCGCCGCGCGGAGCCTCGTCAGCGCCGTCGTGTGACCAGTGAATGAATCGTCGGGCGGAGCTCGAGGACGAACTGGACGCCGCCGATCGTCTCGCGCTCGCGGAAGAACTGGCCGAAGGGCGCCTGGCCGCGGTAGAACCAGCCGACTAGGCGTGCAATGGGTTCGCCCTGGGCGGTCGTGAAGAGCGTGCCGGGTTGGACGCTGTAGTTCATCTGCCAACCAACTTCCTGCCGGGTCTCGAAATCGTCGGCGAGATAGAAGCGCCCGCGCGAAAAAGCCAGCGGTTTCGGAAACCACTCGCTGCCCGCCTGGAAACTCATTCTCCCGAGATTCGACGGGCGCGTGTGCAGCGTCACCGACGGTCCGGCGTAGACGCGCCAGCGGTCCGGCCGGCCGTAAGCGAGAAGCGTTTGAATCACTTCCCGGCTGTAGGAAAAGCGCGCGGCGGGATTCGTGGCATCGAAGTCTGCGCCGCGATGCGAGCTGACATGGAAGAGCTCGACGCGCGCCGACCAGTTCCCGCGGCGAAACGCCACGGGAATCCCCAACCGGAAATCCGCCGCCTTCAGAAGCAACTGTGTGTCGCGGGTTTGAAAACGCGTAACAATGCCCGGCCGCAAGCCGAGCTGCCAGTTCGTGCCTTTGCCTTCGTCCGAGAAGATCGTGAACGGCTGTGTCAGGCCGAAATCGAATTGCCCATCGCCGACAAAGCGGAACAAGCTAGCGGGCTCGGTTGGGCTTGCCATGGGCGAGGGAAACAGCTCCCGGCTTGCGGCCGTTTCCTGCGGCGACGTTTGCCCGCCGGCGGGCGCGATGGCAGCGACTGCTGCGACGCACAGAAGAAGAACTCGATGCAATGGTTTCATCACAGACCTCCACGAAGGACGGCGCTTCGAACTGGCGGCCGGGCTTCCGGCATGTTGATTCGTTTCCCTGCAACTGTTGAGGTTGTAACACAGCGGCCCGCCGGAGCGATAGTTCCTCGCGCCACCGCACCGTATAATGGCTGCGTGCGATACGGCATCATTGCCGACGACTTGACCGGAAGCTGCGACGTTGCCGCGCGACTTACTCACTTGGGATATCGCCCGGTTGTGCGCCTGTGTGCGGACCGCCCGGCCACAAGGAGAATACGACGCGACGAGGGTTCATTCGTCGTCGTGGTGAACGCTCGCAGCCGGGCATCTTCGCAGGATGGCGCGATGGCGCTCGTGCGTTCGGCGGCCCGAGACCTTGAGCGCGCGGGGCGAACGGTTGTCTATTACAAGATGGATTCGACTCTGCGCGGGAACTGGCCGGAAGAGCTTCAGGGTTTGGACTCGCTGCTCCGGCCGGCGCGCGTGCTGGTTTGTCCGGCTTTCCCGGCGCGCGGAAGATTCATTCGCGACGGCCGGCTGGAGCTCCGCAAGCACCTGCTTCCAGGAAGCGCCCGAGCGACGCGAGGATCGGGCAACCTGCGGCACCTTCTCAGGAAACGTCTGGATCACCTTTCGTGCGCCGTGCCCCTGGAGGTCATACGCCGCGGGCAAAAGGCAGTGCGGGCGGCAATCGAGTCGGCAAACTCGCGGTACATCGTGTTCGATGCGACGAGGGAGGCCGATTTGGAGTTGATTGGCAGGGCCTTCCGTCATTCCCAGGAGCGGCTCCTCTGGGCTGGTTCCGCGGGACTGGCGTGCCATGTCCTGCCGCGCCTTGGCCGTCCAGAACCGGCGGCCGCCCCGACTCCCGAGCGGCCCTGGTTGCTGATTCAGGGCAGCCGACAGCGAATCAGCCACGATCAGTTTCGCCGTTTGGAATCAGACGACGCGGTACTGTCGATCCGGTTCCATAAACAGGCCGGGCAAAGAGACTTGGATCGGTGGTACGATCTGTTGTTGAAGGCGCTCGCCGCGCGCCGGCACGTCGCGCTGACGGTTCCGCGCAATTTCGGCGTTCGCGTCCCGAACGAGTTTGCGAGGTTTCTGAGGCGGCTTCTTCGAGGGCTCCAACGGCGCCACCGGCTGGGGGGCGTCTTCGTCAGCGGAGGGGCCACGGCGGAATCGGTTTGCGATGTTTTGCGGGTGAGCGCCGTGCAAGTCATCGGAGAGGTCAGCCCCGGCATTGCCTGGAGTACCTTGTTGGACGGGAACCGGCCCGGGCTGCCGCTCATCACCAAAGCGGGCGGATTCGGCAGGACCGATGAGGTCCGCGAGATTCTGAAGAAGATATCCACGTGATTTCCCAAACAAAGCCGCTGATTGGCGTCACGCTTGGCGACCCGGCGGGGATCGGGCCGGAAGTGGCGTTGAAAGCGGTCGGCAATCCGAAGATTCTGAAGGCGGTGCGTCCTGTTCTGCTCGGCCCGCGGATGGCGCTGGAGCATTACGCGCGCCGGCTCAGGCTCGCCCGGCGCTTGAGGGTCTACTCGGACCTTCCCGAGAAGGTCGGCGGCGGCGAAATCGCTGCCATCGATACCGGGAATTTCGACCTGCCCAGGATTCCTTTCGGGCGAGTGCACGTGGAATGCGGACGCGCGGCCCTGGCGGCGATTCGGCGGGGCGTGGCGCTGGCGCGCGCGGGAGCTCTCGACGCTCTTGTCACGGGTCCCATTCACAAGAAATCGGCGCAACTGGCCGGCATCGTGGGCGCCGGCCACACGGAATTCATTGCGCACCTCTGTGGCGCGAGAGACGCGCGACTGATGCTGGTCGGGCCGCAGTTACGGATCATCCATGTCAGCGCTCACGTCAGCCTGAAAGACGCGTTGGAGCTGATAAAGCGAAAGCGCATCCTGCGGACGATTCACCTGGGGGTTGAGATCGTGAGAAGGCTCGGTATCGCTCGGCCGCGGGTGGCGGTGGCCGGGCTAAATCCCCATGCCAGCGATTCGGGTCTGTTCGGAGACGAAGAGGCTCGCGAAATTGCTCCCGCGATCGTAGGAGCCTGGCGGGCGGGCTGGCGCGTGGAAGGACCCTTGCCTCCCGACACGGTATTTCATCGCGCTGCCCAAGGTGAATTCGACCTGGTCGTGGCCCTCTACCACGACCAGGGACACATCGCGGCCAAAACTCTGGGATTCTCCGACGCCGTTAATGTGACCGCCGGATTGCCGATCATCCGCACTTCCGTCGATCACGGGACGGCGTTCGACATTGCCGGGAAGAACCGGGCGGACGGGAAGAATATGCGGCACGCCATCCTGCTTGCCGGTCAGATGGCCCGTCAGCAGGCGCGAAGGCGCAGCCGCTCCTAAGTTTTTCTCAAGATTTCCACTGACAAAGCCGAAAAACTCCACGGAGGCCTAAAGGTCTGGCCCTCCGCGGACGAGGCTCAGGCCGGATCAGTTTGTTCGGGTGATGAGGGTGATGCCAGACAGTTCTCTTCCAGCACGTTCCGGATTCAGTCTCCCGATTGATTCTTCCATCGCGCCGCCGCGGAAAGACCGGGCGATGGTGGACGAGGAAACCCGAACCTGGGGCCGGAATCTGCGCCTCCTTGTGGAAGTCTTGACGGCGGTGGCTCAGTCCTCCGACGAGGAAGCTATCTCGGGGGAGATCCTTCGCCTCCTCCGGGATAGCGTTGGTGCGGAAAGCGCGTCGATTTACCGGCTGATTCCTGAGGAGCGGCAGGTGCGCCGCGTGGCCGAAAGTGGCCGGGTGATGGAGGCCCATCGTTTTTTCCCCTTGGACGGGCCCGGCCCCGTATCCCGTGCTGCGAGCACGGTGAAGGCTGTTTACGTGCCCGTCTTGACATCCGAGCCGAAAACCCGGCAAGAAGATTCCTCGCTGCAATCGGAATACGCCGTGCCACTGTTGGTGGGGCCGAAGGTCATCGGCGTCCTGGATATCGTGTCGGGCCAACGAGAAGGCATTCGAGCGATGACGCGAAAGGTAATCGATCAGGTCGCGCATCCGATCGCACTGGCTCTGGAACGCGGCAACCTTTCGCGAGAGCTTCGCGCCTCCGAGGATCGCTTTCGGTCGATCTTCGAGCAGGGGCACATTGGGATCGGCGTGGCGGAACTGCACGGGGAGATCGTCACTGTCAATCCCGCCCTCGGTCATCTGATCGGGTACGAGCCGGATGAACTGCGTGGGCGACAATACTGGGAGTTCATTCACCCCGAGGATCGCGAGGCTCCCTTGGAGTGCCTCCGACAACTCGCGGAAAGCCACCGCCCTTCGGCGAAGGCAGAAGTCCGGCTACTTCACAAATCGGGAGAAGTAGTCTGGGGGATGTTCACACTGATGTTGATGCAGGGCGAGTCGGGAGGGCCTGACCATGTGATGGTGATGGCTCACGACACGACGCTGGGGCACAAGGCCGGCGCGGAGGAGACGCGCCTGCGCGAGCAGATTTCGCACTTGCAGAAGATGGAGGCCCTGGGCGCTCTGGCGGGTGGCATCGTCCACGACTTCAACAATCTGCTGGGAGTCATCCATGGCTACGTCTCGCTCACCCGTTTACGCCTCCGCCGGGATGACCCGATGCAGGAGCCGATTGGGATGATTGAGCAGTCCGCGGCACGGGCCGCCGAACTGGCGCGCGAATTGCTCGCTTTTTCTCGACATGAAACCCGAAAAGTCAAGCTGCTGGATTTCCACGATATCGTGAGCGTAGTTCTCAAAATCGTGTCGCAGACCTTCGACCGGCGCATTGTCGTCGAAACGCACCTGGCGCCGGGCTTGCCCTGGATCGAGGGAGATCCGGGCGAACTTGAGCTGGCGATCCTCAACTTGTGCCTGAACGCTCGTGACGCCATGCCCTCAGGCGGGAAGTTAGTCGTGGAAACATCCGTTTTCGTTTCGCGGGCCGAGGATCTCCCACCGTCGACGCTCAATGTCCCTGGCGAGTATGTCCGCGTGGCGATTCGCGACACCGGAATCGGCATGGAGCCTCAAGTTCTCGAGCACGCTTTCGAACCCTTCTTCACCACCAAGGAGGCGGGCCAAGGTTCGGGCCTGGGCCTGGCGATGGTGAGCGCGGTGGTCAACCAGCACCGCGGTTTTGTGCGGGCCGAAAGCACGCCGGGAAGCGGCTCGGAGTTCTGCATCTTTCTTCCAGCCGTCGCACGCGTGGGAGAAAGGCCTGCTGAGTTTGCCTCCGCGACGGTGGAACGAGGCGAGGGGATGGTGCTGGTGGTTGACGACGAGCCCTTCATTCGCGCTTTCGCGCGAGAAGCCTTGAAGGAACTTGGCTACCAGGCGCTGATCGCCGAGGATGGACAACGCGCTTGCGAAATCTATGCTGGGCGCGCCTCGGAGATTGACTATGTTATCTTGGACATGATGATGCCGGGAATGGATTGGCGCGAGACGCTTCGAACGCTCCGAAGCGCCAACCCCAAGGTCAGGGTCGTTCTCTCTTCAGGCTACTCCGGGGGCGAAGAGGCCCGCCATGCCGCCGAAGCGGGCGCGCAGGAATTCCTTGCCAAGCCCTATACGGTGGAAACGCTGGGCAGCACGCTCGCTCGAGTTCGATCGGGCGGCGAAAGTCAGCCTCCCTGCCCTCAACCTTGACCTGAATCAAAACGCCTCTTCGACCGAGGGTGTCCCGATTTGCATCATTGGGCAAAACCTGTGCCGCGCCATCGTGTAGATCCGCATGCGCCCTCGCCCCTCCCTTACTTGACGACCGTGCGAAACTGGACTCAGAAGTGCTGAAGCCGATGCACGGCGAATCCTGGGAAGAGGCCAACTCATGAAGATACTCATCGCGCAGGATGACGAGCTCTCCCGCAACCTGCTGCGTACGACGCTCGCCTACTGGGGACACGAAGTCGTCGTCGCCTCGGATGGGACTGCCGCCTGGGAAGAATTGACCAAGCCGGGAGCGCCGCACATGGCGATTCTGGAAAAGAGATTAGGCGGTGTGAACGGCATGGAAGTCTGCCGGAAGGTTCGGGCGCGCGCCAGCGAAGTCCCGGTATATATCATGTTGGCGACAGTGCCGGGCCATGCGCAGGAGATTACCGAAGGGATGCAGGCCGGCGCCGACGACTTCCTTACCAAGCCACTCGATGCCGATGAACTGATGGTTCGCCTGCGGATCGCCAAACGCGTTCTGCAAATGGAGGAGGAGCTGGGCAATGCGCAAGGAGCCATCCGTTACCAAACGACCCACGATCCGCTGACGGGGCTGGCAAACCGTTCAGCGGTTATTGACGCTCTAAAGCGCGAATTGGCGCGGGCCCGGCGGGAGGGAAACCCCGTCGGGGTCTTCCTGGCCAAAGTCGATCATCTAAAAGAGATCAACGAAAAGCACGGCCATACGGCGGGTGACGCGGTCCTGCGCGAGGCGGCCCGCCGCCTTCGCTCGATCGTGCGCCCCTACGATACGGTCGGACGTTACGGGGGCGAAGAATTCCTGGTCATCGTGCCGGGTTGCGGTGAAAAGTCCACGCTCGGACAGGGCGAACGTCTGCGAACCGCCGTGGCAGCGGAAGAAATGGATGTCAGTGCGTGGGGAAGTTACAGTTCAGCGAACGAAGGAAACCTCAGGATGACTCTCAGCCTGGGCGTGGCAACTTCCGAGGGAGTCATTGAGGCGGAGCGCCTGCTTCGCGCCGCCGAGGCGGCATTGGCGCGAGCCAACCAATCCGGCCACGACCGCGTCGAGCTTGCCACCAAAAAGGATTTGACCTAGGCGCGCTCCGGGTGCCACTTCGCCGGACTGCCTTCGCTGCGGCCGGAATCGCGAGCGGTGAACGCGCTCCCGGACACGGCAATTGGCGCTGCCTTCCTCGTCATTCCACGGTAATGTGAGTTTCCGTCCGGTCAACGCCCTCGAGTTTTTGAATCTTGTCCATAACCAGTTCGTTGAGTTTCTTCTCGTCGGGAGTCTCCACGTAGACGAATACATCCGGCAATCCCCAGCAGGCGTCAGCGTGGCGCACGCCGTTCATCCCGCTCACCGCATTGACGACGTCGCGCACTTTGCCCGGCCGCACGTTGATCAGAACATAGGCTCTCATCTCCAGCCTCCCTGCGAGGCGCCGAAACCGGGAGAGTGTCAACGATTCCGGGACACTCCGTTCCGCGCCTCCTTGCGTAATCGATCAGTCCGAGAAGGGCTTGATTCTAACACCGGTC
The DNA here is from genome assembly GCA_041946825.1 of Terriglobia bacterium. GTDB lineage: Bacteria > Acidobacteriota > Terriglobia > UBA7540 > UBA7540 > CAZTHM01. The sequence continues at coordinate 66,969 of JBHGBD010000012.1, forward strand.
TTCGGGAGAGTCGCAAGCCCCCTGGCAACTCCCCCTCCGGGTGTCCGCCGCGGACCGCTCCTCCGCCGGAGTTTTATCCCGCCCATAAACCGAATTGATTGGTTATGCGCGGCGTGCATATTTATAATCTTGGTCTGTTCGGCTCACTACTCAGGCAAACACAAAACACAGCGGGGGAAAAGCATATGCGAAGGCTGCTTGTCTGGCTGCTCCTGGGAGTTGTGCTGATACCCGGCGCGGCCACGGTTGAGGTTTTTGCCCAGTCCGGCGCGCCGCAGGCGGCGGCTGGAGGTTCCCCTCCCAGCGCCGCAGAATTGCAGGAACAGATCGGGAAGCTCCAGCAGCAGGCCGCTGATGCGAAGAGTGCCGGAGACAATTCCTGGCTGCTGGTCAGCTCCGCGCTGGTGTTGATGATGACAGGGCCGGGGCTGGCGCTTTTCTACGGCGGGCTGGTGCGCAAGAAAAATGTGCTGGCGACCATGATGCAAAGTTTCACGCTCATGGCGCTGATTACTGTGCTCTGGGCGTTGTTCGGATACAGCATGGCATTCGGGCCCGGCAACCGGTTTGTGGGCGGCCTCGACTTCCTCTTTTTGCACGGCGTGGGGGCGGCGCCGGACACCGACTACGCCGCCACGATTCCCGCGCAGACCTTTATGGTTTTCCAGTTGATGTTCGCGATCATCACCCCGGGACTGATCACCGGCGCGTTCGCCGAGCGAATGAAGTTCAGCGCCATGGTGGTGTTCATGATTCTCTGGTCGGTGATCATTTACAACCCGATGGCGCATATGGTCTGGGGGAAGGGCGGGTTGCTCAACGCCGCCCTGGGCGGGGCATTTCCCACGCTGGACTTTGCCGGCGGGACGGTCGTTCACATCACCTCGGGAGTCTCGGCGCTGGTCTGCGCTCTTTATCTCGGCAAGCGATTGGGGTTCCCCAAGGAGCCCATGCCCCCGCACAGCGTGGTGTTGAGCTTTATCGGCGCGTGCCTGCTGTGGGTGGGGTGGTTCGGCTTCAACGCCGGCAGCGCGCTGGCGGCAGGGAGTCTGGCAACGAGCGCTTTCGTGGCGACGCACTTCGGCGCTGCGGCAGCAGCCCTTGGGTGGGCCGGAGCGGAATGGCTTCGCAACGGCAAACCCAGCGTCCTGGGCGCGATTTCCGGAGCCGTGGCCGGCCTGGTCGCCATCACTCCGGCGTCGGGTTTCGTTTCGCCGATGTCGGCGCTGGCGATTGGCCTGATTGCGGGCGTCGTCTGCTACCTGATGGTCGCCAAGGTGAAGGGAATGTTCGGCTACGACGACTCACTCGACGCCTTCGGCGTGCACGGAGCCGGCGGGACGGTGGGCGCGTTGCTCACCGGTGTTTTTGCTTCCAGCCTGGTCAATCCCATTTTCAAGGATAGCGCCGGAAATCCTGTTGCCTCAGGCCTGCTGGAAGGGAACGCACGCCAGTTACTCAACCAGGCGGTCGGCGTCATCATCGCCTGGGCTTTGGCGATTGTAGGGACGCTGGTCATCCTGAAAATTGTGGATGCCGTGATCGGTCTGCGTGTATCTGACGAACACGAGATTCAGGGCCTGGACCTCTCTCAGCACGGAGAGGAAGGGTACAATCTGGAGGCCTGAGCGGCACGACGCGGCGCAAACGGCTCGGGTCGTCCAGTGGGGAAATGCTCCCTCAAATTCTGTGACAAGATGAGGTGCTATGACGAAACTGGAAGCGATCATTCAGCCTTCAAAGCTTGATGCGGTCAAGGAGGCCCTGCGCGAGGTCGGCGTGGACGGCATGACGGTTTCGGAAGTGCGCGGCCACGGCCGCCAGAAAGGCCACACCGAGGTCTATCGTGGCAGCGAGTACACGGTGGACCTGCTGCCCAAGATCAAGCTTGAGATGGTCCTGGCGGATTCGCGTGTTGACGCTGCCGTGCAGACCATTCTGCGCACCGCCAAAACCGGCAAGATCGGCGACGGGAAGATCTTCCTTTCGCGCGTCGACGAGGCGATCCGCATCCGCAACGAAGAACGCGGCGACGCAGCGTTGTGAGTCGAATCCTCCTGCGGCAGCCTACCAGAGTCTGGTCGCGAGGGGCCTGCCAGGCCGCTCCGAAAACAGTGCATGTCGAATCCCTCTTCCGCGTCACGACTGGCGGAACTCCACGCCTCCGGCGTGGCCCGCATTCGGGCGAATTTCGAAGCCGCGGGTGACGGGCGCGCGGCCGCCCGCGCGCGCGCCGACCTTGTCGATGAGATCATCATTCAGCTCTATCAGGAACTGATCTCGCCCGAGCGCGATGGCCCGAAGGATTTTTGCCTCGTGGCGGTGGGCGGATACGGGCGGCGCGAACTCTTCCCGCACTCCGACCTCGACCTGGTTTTTCTTTCCACCAACCCCCAGGGCCGGCATGCGCGACGGGAAGCCATCGCCACTCTGGCGCGCACGCTTTGGGACCTGCGGATGCGCGTGGGCCATTCAGCGCGAACGCTCAACGAGTGTAGCCAGCTTCATCGCGACAACCTGGAATTCAATATCGCCCTGCTCGATTGCCGCCTCATCGCCGGCGACGGGTGGCTCTTCAACCGCTTACGCGACGACGCCATTCCGCACTTGGTGGGCCGCGACCGCGACGACTTGGTCCGCGACTTAGCCGAAATGACCCGCCAACGGCACGCCAAGCATGGCAACACGGTTTTTCACCTCGAGCCCAATCTGAAAGAAGCCCCCGGCGGACTCCGCGACTACCACGTTGCTGGATGGCTGAGCATGATTGCCGAGCTCGAAAAGGGAGGGCGGCTTTCGTCGCCTGAAGAACGCTGGCCTGACGCGGTTCGCGAAGTCGCGGAACCGGCTTTCGCGTTCCTCTCCGCCGCGCGCTGCTTCCTCCATTGGCGCCAGGAGCGCGACGACAACCTGCTGACCTATGAATTCCAGGACCAGGCCGCCGCCCTCGGCATCGGCCACGAGCATGGTACCGAGGTCACGCCGGCAGATTGGATGCGGACTTACTTTCGCCACGCCCGGGCCATCGACCAGTTGACGACGCGCGCGCTTGATGAGACCGCCCCCTCGCGCTCGTCGCTTTACGGGTTGTTCCAGGACTGGCGCTCGCGGCTCTCCAATGCCGATTTCGCGGTCGTGCGCGGGCGCATCTTTCCACGTCAGCCCACGATCCACAACGACCCGGCCCTTGTGATGAGCCTCTTCGAAATGGTCGCGCGTCACGGTATCGAACTCAGTCGGGAAGCCGAACGATGGGTGGAAGAGTCGGTTCGGAATCTTGGCTCCGAAGGAATGTGTTTCCCGGGACTGTGGCGGGCGCTGGGCCGCGTTCTTCTCCAGACCCATCCCGCCGACGCGTTGCGTGCCATGCACCGCCTGGGTGTTTTGGTGGCCCTCCTTCCGGAACTTCGTGTCATCGATTGCCTCGTCGTGCGGGACTTCTATCACCGCTACACGGTCGACGAGCATTCCTTTATGACCATCCAGAACCTTCAGTCGTTGCGGTCTCTGGGAGAGGCCCCCTCATCGCGGGCCCCAGGCTGGGAGCGGAATTTCGCGGAGATTCTCTCGGAGTTGGAGCGGCCCGACCTGCTCCTTCTCGCCCTGCTCTTGCACGATGTCGGCAAGGGCATGACAGCCCATGACCATGTGGTGGGAAGCCTGGAGGCTGCCGAGGGCGCCTTCGAACGCCTGGGAATTGCCTCCGAAGACCGCGAGACAATTCGGGTTCTCATTGCCGATCATCTCCTGATGTCGGCGACACTCTTGCGCCGTGACATCTTCGACCCGGAAACAGTCCGATCCTTTGCGGAGACGATAGGAACGACCGAGCGGCTGAAGATGCTGACCCTGCTTACTTATGCCGATGTCAAAGCCGTGAATCCTGAGGCCCTCACGCCCTGGAAGGCGGAGATGCTGTGGCGGCTTTATGCCTCCACGGCCAATTACCTGGCGCGCAGCCTCGATGATGAGCGGCTCCACCCCGCCCGTGCGCATGTGGCCAAGGCTGATCGTGTGGTCGCTTTGCTCGGCGATTCCATGAGCGCGGAAGAAGTGAACGCGTTTCTCGAAGGCTTCCCGAAACGCTACCTCGAGACGCATTCGGCGGAGGAGGTGGCCGCGCACTGCCAGATGGCGCGTCGGCTCGGTCAGCATCCGGTCGAGGTGCAGGTTCGCCCCAGGGAGCCCTCCTTCGAGTTGACCGTTGTGACGGCCGACCGTCCGTCTCTCTTCGCCTCGCTGACGGGAACGCTCGCGGCGTGGGGAATGAATATCTTGAAGGCGGACGCGTTCGCAAACTCGGCGGGCATCGTGCTCGACACGTTTCGGTTCGCCGATCTCTTCCGCACGCTGGAGCTGAACCCGTCCGAGATCGAGCGCTTCAAGACCGATGTGATCGACGTTGTGGCCGGCAAAATCAGCGTCCAGACCCTGATGACCGGACGGCTCAATTCCGCTACCCTGCCTCGCCCCAAAGTGCCCGTCGCCACGCGGATCCGTTTCGACGATGCATCCTCCACTCACAGCACACTGCTCGAGCTCGTCACCCAGGATCGCCCGGGACTGCTTTACAAGGTCAGCTCCGCGCTGGCCGAGGTGGGGCTTAATATCGAGGTGGCTCTCATCGATACGGAAGGGGAGAAGGTGGTCGACGTATTCTACCTGACATATCGAGGGGAGAAATTGGGCCCCGACACACAAGCCAGGACTGAGCAGGCCCTTCACAGTAAGCTTCAGGCGAGCTCAAACACAAGCCCGGGGCCGGCTACTGGCACATAATCGAACGCAAAGCCTCAAGTGATTTGAGTCCACTCAGGCTCCGACCTCCGTCATGTCCTCAACCGACTAGCTCGCGATCTTCTCCGAATCCGCCGTGGCCTCGAAGAAGCTGCGAGGGTGCTGCTTGACGATTTGCTCAAGACCCCACAACTGCGCTTCCGACCCATCTTCCTTGAGCTTCTGAAAAGATACGGTGTTTGTGCTCTTGCAGCGTGGGCAGGGAGTGAGCGGCCGGCCCAGCAGTAGCGTTGGCGGGCCGTCATGGTAGAAGATGGATTTGAGAGCGTCGTGCGCAGTGTGCTGCAGGCACCCGTAACAAACGAACCAGACCTTCCTATCGATTCTCCTCAGAGCTGTCAGCATCCCCATAACCAGTGAGTGCCTCCGCGGATGTACATTATGTCCGAATGACAGTTTCTCTTTCAAGCGGCGCCGCGGTGCTCCTCATTCCCCCCGATCCCCTCGGAACACTACCTTCCAGAGGAACAGGGCCGGAAGAACAAGATTCGATAGATTTGTGGAACTTTAGCCGTTGGCTTTGCGTTTCTGCTCACAGAAGGTGGAAGGGAGGAGTCTGGCGGCCATGAGAAGAATCCTATTGGGACTAGCGATCGTTCTCTCGACAAGCACAGCGGCTTTGGCGGTTGACCGCTGGGTACACATCAAGGTTGAAGACGGCGGTGCGGACGGCGAAATCGTTCGCGTCAATGTTCCACTCGCGCTGGCGGAAAAAGTCCTGCCCGCCATCAATACCAAAGAACTGCGAGGCGGCAAGGTTAAGTGTGACCAAGCCAAGATCGAAGACGTTGACGTGCGAGCCATTTTAGAGGCCGTGCGTTCTGCCCCCGACAATGAATTTGTCACCGTGGAGAGCAAGAAGAACCATGTTCGCGTGGCGAAGTCCGGAGGCCACTTGCTGGTGAAAGTCCAGGATTGGAAAGGCATCGACAAGGCCAAACCGGACGCGAAGGAAAAACCGGAAACGGTCGATGTCTCGATCCCGTTTACGGTGATTGACGCCCTGTTGTCCGGGGCGAAAGACGAACTGGATGTTCTGGCCGCGGTTCGCGCGCTGAGCACGGTGGGCGACACCGTCCTGGTGACGGTGAACGACGACCACAGCAAGGTTCGGATCTGGGTCGATTCGCGGAATACGACGGAGTAGGGGGTGCGCAATGCCAACAGGTCCTGCAGCAGTAGCGGGCGGCGCGGGCACCTTGGCGCTCGCGGCGGTGGTGGTCGGCGGAGCGTTCGTCTACGATATGGGCGCGGTGCGTGTTTCCGTGCAATCGAAGAAGCCGGACGGCGAGCATATTCGCCTGATTGTTCCGGCGGTAGCGGCGCCCATCGCCCTGCGGTTCGCGCCCAAGCGCGATTTGCAGAAGGCGGTCGAAGAGGCGGGACCTTACCTGCCCGCCGTCAAAATCGCCCTCGAGGAACTGGCCCGGTGCCCCGATGGCCCGCTCGTCCAAGTGACAAGCCCGCGCGAGAAAGTGAACATCGCGAAGGTGGATGACGCGCTGGTGATCGATGTGGACGACGAGGGCGAAACGGTCCACGTTTCGGTGCCTCTTAAGGCCGCCAGCGTTGTGATATCGCAACTCGAATCTCTTCCCCCACCGGATCGGGAAGAGCAAGCGAAGCATTTGGCTCCCGCGGAGAGTGGCCCCGCAATGTAGTGCGGCGGGCGGTTCAGGCTGGGGGAACAATTGGTCTGGCGCGCAAGTGCGCCAGCTCTCGCGAGAGCTGATCGAAGCGATCCAGCAGCTCCCGGTGGCGAGTTTCGTCGGGCGCCGGCTTCTTGCCGATGAAGCTGAGTGTACCCCCCGGCTCGAGGACTGCGCGATCGACTTCCTCCAATGACGCGAATCCCTGGCGGTGCGCCGCGGCCTCGAGTTCTGGTAGGGTTATGAGTTCGTCCTTCAGCCGCTTCTTGCGGAGTTTCCCTCCCTCAATCAATACGTCTTCATCCCCTTCCACCAAACGGTCGAGCTTTCTGTGGCCGTAGAGGAATCGCACGAGGAAGTAATTCAACACAAGCAGCGTCGTCGCCCCGATGATGCCACCCGTCACGGTGTTGTCGTCGCCGATGATGGCATTCTGCACGGAGTTGGAAAGCGTTAGCAGGACGACGAGGTCGAAGGGATTCAATTGTGCCAGCTCGCGTTTTCCCGCCAGGCGAAGTGCCACAACCAGAAAGAAATAGACGAACACAGGGCGAAGGATTTTCTCGAGCAGCGGCAATGCGAGAACGAACATGTCGTGCCATAAACTGGCCACCATAGCAAGCTCCTCTGAGCGTGATGAGTTCCGCCCACTCCCGATGGCTGACGAGATTAGCACGGCGCACCTGCCAATCGAAAGCGTGCCCAAGGCCCTGTTGGTCATCCGCACGCTAACCCCCGAGATCTCGGTACACAGGGCTCATGGAGAGATTCTTGATCTCGAGCTCTGCGGCCGCCAGCGGCCGCGTACTTTGTGGTATAGTCGCCCCGAATCCATCGCCGGGGAATCGCCATGAGCCTGGTCGAACAAGTCGAGAAGGATCTCGTCGCCGCGTTGAAGTCCAGGGAGGCGCTGAAGCTGAGCGTTCTCAGGATGATGAAGGCGGCGCTGATGAACAAGAAAGTCGAGCTGGGGAAGCCCGTCGGCGATCCCGAAGCGGTTGCCGTGTTCCGATCGCTCGTGAAGCAGCGGAACGATTCCGTAGAAGCGTATCGCAAAGGCGGGCGCGACGACCTGGCGGACCAGGAAGCCGCGGAAATCAAGATCCTCGAAGCCTATCTGCCCGCGGGGGCGAGCGATGAGGAGATGGAGGCCGCGGTTGCCGCCGCCATCGCCGAGACTGGCGCCACCGGGCCTAAGGATATGGGGAAGGTGATGAAGGCTGCCATGGCCAAGCTGGCAGGAAAGAACGCCGACGGTAAGCGCGTCAGCGAAAAAGTGAAAGCCAAACTGGGAACATAGTATAATTGTGAATTCTGAATTGTGAATTACGAACATCCATAATGATCTTCGATAGTGGAATCGAAGTTCCCAGGCAACCCTGGAAAGGGTTTTTTCGCCGGAATCTTGCATCTGCCCGAATTCAAAACTCAGAACTCATAATTTCCGGGAGCTGAGATCATGGCCGCCGAACCAAAAACCACTGCGCCGAAGAAGTACACGCCCTACGTGCCCGAAACCCTGGAGATGAAGGAGTTCACCTTCCGCGCCGTCCTGATCGGCCTGGTGATGACGGGTGTCCTGGGCTCCGCCAACGCATATCTCGGTTTGAAAGCCGGGATGACGATCGCGGCGACATACCCTGCGGCGGTGATCGGAATGGCAGTCCTCCGGCTGATGAAGGGTTCGCTTCTCGAAGAGAACATCGCAAGAACGGTCGGCTCGATCGGCGAGTCGGTGGCGGCAGGCGCGGTCTTCACGATTCCCGCCTTTGTGATGGCAGGGCTGTGGCCGGGGCTCACCCGCGAGAAGTATTGGGAGTCTGTCGCGCTGATGGTGATCGGCGGCACACTGGGCATTCTCTTCGTCACGCTCTTGCGCCGCGTGATGGTCGAAGATCCCGATTTGCCGTATCCCGAATCCGTCGCCGCTTCTGAAATCCACAAAGCCGGGCAACAGGGTTCGAAAGCGGCCAAAATTCTTTTCGCCAACATGGGCTTCGGCGGATTGATGTATCTGCTTGGGGCGGTCAACGTCTTCTCCGCCAACAACACATTCCCCGTCAACATCAGCGAAGTGGGAAAGAAGTTGCTCCTGCGGACGAGCACGGAACCAAACGTCACCACCGTCGCCACCGGCGGCGCGACGGTCTTCAGCGCGCCAGCCGTAAGCCCGGCTTATCTCGGTGTCGGGTATATCATCGGCCCGCGGCTCGCTTCATTGAATTTCGCCGGCAGCCTGCTGGCTTGGGGATTGCTCGTCCCGCTCCTGACGTTCCTGGTCGGCCCCTCGATTCAGGCATCACAACCTGACGGGCAACCGATTTCCTGGTCGCTCCTGGCTCAAGCAATCTATTTTTCGGTCGTGCGACCCATCGCGGTGGGTGGGATGTTAGTTGGCGCCTCCTACACATTATTCAAGATGCGCAAACAGCTCGGGGCCGGCATGGCGCGCGCGATCTCCGATTTGAAAAAGTCTGCGGCCGCGCAGGCGGCCACAAACCGTACCGAACGCGATCTGAGCGCCAAAGTGATCTTCGCCGGTGTAGGGCTGGTTGTGCTGGCGATGATCGCGCTCTATTACCTGTTCATCAGCGGCGCGGGGAATCTCTCGAGCTCGACGATCATCGCCGGCGCGGTCGTCGCGGCGCTGGTTATGGCGGTGCTGGGGTTCTTCTTCGCCGCCGTATCGGGCAATCTGGTCGGAATGATCGGCTCCTCAAATAATCCTGTTTCCGGCCTGACGCTATGCACGCTGGTCATCGCGGCGCTGCTGATGGTGGCCTTGGGCGTTTCGGGCACAGGCGGCGTCGCCGCTGTGCTCGGGGTCGCCGCCGTCGTCTGCGTCTCTTCCGCGGTTGCCGGCGAGATGCTTCAGGACCTCAAAGTTGGGCACATTCTTGGCGGCACGCCGTCCAAGATGCAGATCGGAGACCTGCTGGGAATCGTCGTCGCCTCGCTGGTGCTCTTCTTCCCGCTGGCGGTGCTTGACAAGGCTTACCACTTCGGGAGCCCCGAACTCTCCGCGCCGCAGGCCGGCCTGATGGCGATGCTCTCCAAGGGTATCGTAGCGGGGGATATGGCTTGGCCGCTTGTGATCGTCGGAATCCTCATGGGCTTCGCCCTGATTCTGATCGAAGTGAAGAGCGTGATGCTGTTTGCCGTCGGCATGTATCTCCCTCTCGGAACGACCTTCGCCATCTTCACCGGCGGCGTGGTGCGCTGGATTACCGACCGGCTTCGCGACCGCCGCGCGTGGAACGATGCTCAGAAAGCTCGCGTAGATAACGCCGGTATACTCACCGCGTCGGGATTGATCGCGGGTGAGGCGCTCTGCGGCCTGGTCATCGCCGGACTCGTCGGCTCAGGCCGCGACGTGACGCTCATATCCTGGGTCGCGCCCTTCTGGGTTGCGCTAATTGCGCTGGCCATCCTGATGGTCGCCATGGTGCGCGTGCCGCTCGCCATGGCCGGCAGACCTGACGAGCCCGCACCACCAACCGCGATTATGTGACGCTTGGCGATCCTGCCAGCTCGCGGCTTCTGCTCGCCGCTTGCCACTGACCACTTCCCACTTGTCCTGTGTTAACCTGAAACCATGCCGCGTTATCGCGACGTCCAGGTATCGTTCGGCCCGCCGCTGACATGGGCGGTCCGGCGACTGATCATCGTCACGGCGGCGGTTTTTGTACTGACTTACTTGCCTGCCGTGATGTTTCGAGTGCAGTTTCCGTTCAACTTGCTAGGTCTGCGCCCCTATGATGTTACGCATCGCCTTTTCCTCTGGCAGCCGGTCACTTATCTCTTCCTGCATTCTGGCTTCTTCCACCTCATCTTCAACCTTTTCGCGCTTTGGATGTTCGGGGCCGATCTTGAGCGCACCTGGGGGCCGCGCCGGTTTCTTAACTACTTTTTCATTACCGGCATCGGCGCGGCGGCATTCGACGTGCTTCTGCAACCCTCGGCGATCACTCTGACCGTCGGAAACTCCGGGGCGATTTACGGAATCCTTCTCGCCTACGGATTACTCTTCCCGGATCGCCCCATCCTGCTTTGGCTGTTGATTCCTGTGAAAGCGAAATGGTTTGTGCTGGTCATGGGCCTGATCGAATTCACCAGCTCCTTCAGCAATCCCGGCTCGACCATCAGCCACGTCGCGCACCTGGGAGGCATGCTTGTCGGGTTCCTCTACCTGCGCGGCGCCGGGCTCCCCTATCGATTGCAACTGCGCTATCATGAGTGGCGTCGCGCCCGGCTGCGCAGGAAGTTTGAAGTCTATATGCGCAAGCACGAGGAACGCGATGACTCCAAGCCGTGGATCAACTAAAGGGTGGAGGCTGAAGTGTAAAGGGTAAAGCCACTCCCGAGCGCTTGGATTCTCTCTTTACCCTTTAACCTTTATCCTTTACCCTTCCGAAGTAAGACTAGCCCCTCGCCTGAAAGGAGGAAGTCATGCCCTCCGCCGCTCAAATTATCCTGAACATGGAAAAGTCTATGGCGCGCGAATTCAATGCGGGCAAGCGCGACGCGTTGCTCGGGCATTTCCATCCGCGCGTGGTGGGTTTTTCGTCCACGCGAAAGGAGCGAATCGCCGGCCGCGTCGCGATGCGGAAGACTTTCGACTATTACTACCAGGCTTCACCGAAACTGAAGTTCCACATTGCCCAGCCGCAGGTTCACGTGTTCGGTGAGGTCGCGGTCGCTACGTTTTACTGGACCGTCGAGCTGGGAACGGGGAGCCCCCGCCACGCGATCCACGGCCGCGGCAGCCACGTATTCGCGCGGCACGATGGCCAGTGGCTGATCGTCCACGAACACTTCTCGCGCGTGCACTGAGGTTGGAGATTCGCCGGGCTTCCGTCGGCCGCGCAGAGTCGGCAGATGTTTGCATGTTTTGGAGAGGGCGGATGTTAAGTAGATGTATATTATCTAGTATTATGATCGCCGGCCTCGGCGTTTTACCACTGTTGGCCGCGGATGGGCCTGACTGGGATCCCTGGCGATTTCTCCTGGGAGAGTGGGTCGGCGAAGGCGAAGGCCAGCCCGGCCAGGGTATCGGGAAGTTCTCGTTTGCCCTGGACCTGCAGGGAAGGATCCTGGTCAGAAAGAACCGCGCCGACTACCCCGCCACGCGGGAACGCCCTGCGTACTCACACGAGGATCTGATGGTGATTTATCAAGGGCCGAGTCCAAGCTCGACACGCGCCATCTACTTTGACAACGAAGGTCACGTGATTCAGTACAGGGTGACGGTCTCCACGGACGGGAACAGCGTGACCTTCCTCAGCGATCCTTCGCCATCAGCGCCGAGGTTTCGCCTAACCTACACGAAAGGAAAATCCGGAGGCCTGAAGATCTTGTTTGAAATTGCGCCACCCGGCAAGCCGGACGTCTTTTCGCCTTACATTGAGGCGACGGCGAGCCGCAGGAAATAGCTGTGCGCAACTGGTCTGCAGGTCCGGTTGTTTCCCTCCTCCAGAGTTAACCGTGTCTGAAACGGATTCTACGGTCCAATGGCTCCTCGAAGGCGATCCTGCCATTCGCTGGCAGACGCTGCGTGATCTGGCGGGTGCAAGCGACCGTGCAGTCCAGCGTGAGCAGAGCGAAGTCGCGGAGGAAGGTTGGGGCGCGCGTTTGCTCGAACGCCAGGAGGCGTCCGGCCGGTGGACCAGGGGAATCTACACGCCCAAATGGACCTCCACGACGTATACGATTGTCCTTCTGCACTCCCTGGGCCTGCCGCCCGAGCACCCGCAGGCGCTGAAGGGCTGTCGGGTCCTCCTCGACAAAGGCGAATCCGCGGACGGTGGATTCAATTGCTGGAAGGGGCTGAAGCATAGCGAAACGTGCGTGACTGGGATGATCCTCGGCGCGGCCGCATATTTCCGCCTCAAGGACGACCGGCTCCATCGCTACGCGGACTATCTCCTCGGGCAGCAGATGAAGGACGGCGGATGGAATTGCCGCTCCTATTGGGGCGCCACGCACAGCTCGATGCACACGACGATCCTCGCGCTCGAAGGATTGCTCGAGTACGAAAGATACACGTCTCGAAATGCCGCGGCGGTTCGCGAAGTCCAAGATAGGGGTCGCGAGTTCCTGCTGCGGCATCGGCTTTTCAAGTCGCATCGAACCGGCAAGGTCATCAAGCCGGAGTGGACGCGGTTTTCATTTCCGCCCCGCTGGCATTACGACGTGCTGCGCGGCCTCGACTACTTCCGCGCCTGCAACGCGCCGCGGGACGAGCGCCTGATGGATGCTGTCGAGATCGTGCGGCAACGTCGCAGACCCGACGGCCGCTGGATTCTGCAGAATCGCTACCCCGGCAAGACGTTCTTCGAAATGGAGCGCGTGGGCCAGCCCAGCCGCTGGAACACGCTCCGCGCGCTGCGTGTGTTGAAATGGTGGGAGGCGCCTGCAGGCCCCATTGACACTCGCGCCGCCGAATGGTAGTTTGCTTCTGCTCGTCTGTTCTTTGAAAACTAGGTTCCTGCGGTGTCCCGATGGGATATCGGGAAAAAGGAAAGGCCGTGCAAATCGGCCGCGGTCCCGCCACTGTGATCGGCGAGCCGAATCCTCATGAGGCGTAACGCCCGCCACTGGTCTGCTATCAGCGGACTGGGAAGGCGGAGGATGAGGCGATGACCCGAAAGCCAGGAAGCCTGCCCGGGAACTACCACCCAACCTAACTCTTCGACGGAAAGAGTCCTGGGAGCACGACCGAGGCCTTCCGATTCCGGTGCGAGGAATTGGGAGGCTTTTTGTTTTGCGTCCCTCGCCTCCTTCTGTCGGCGACTCCCCGTCGCGAGAACGGGGGAAGGAGCGTGTCATGCGGAATTCAGAATTCGGAACCTGGAATTTGGGAGTCGGGAGTCGGGAGTCGGAAGCCAGAAGCAAGAAGTCAGAACCCAGAAGTCAGAAGCCAAAAGACAGAAGGAGAGCCATGCACGATGGACCGCGGACAATGGGCCGCGGGCGCTTTCACTCCAGAATCCAAGATCTAAAATCCAAAATCCCCGGGTCGCGAGTCATGAGTCGCGAGTCACGCGCGATCCATCTTGCGCTGCTCGTCCTGCTGACGGGTATTCCCGCAAAGGCCGCGACCATCGAAGGTACAGTGCTCGACCCCAGTGGCGCGGCAGTGGCGGGAGCGCGCGTGAATCTGCTTGCGGGGCCGAGGCCGCTCGACGACCGCCAGGCGGACACGCGTGGCCACTTCGCGTTCGCCAACCTGCCCGCCGGCACTTATCAATTGGTGGGCAACGCTCCCGGCTTCACGGCGTCCTCGGCCGAAGTCGAAGTTGCGGATGGCGATTCCAAATCTGTCGACCTGCGTCTTGCGCTCAGCGCCGTGCAGCAGCAAGTGGTCGTCTCGGCGGCGCTCGGTGGCGGGCTTGCGCCGCAACTTGGGTCATCCGTCAGCGTGGTCACGCGCCAGGAGATCGAACGGCAAGACGCCCAAAATGTGTTCGAAGTTCTTCGCGATGTTCCCGGCGTCGGTGCCACTCAGGCCGGGCGGCGAGGCGGAGCCACAGGCGTCTTCCTGCGCGGCGGAAATTCCAACTACAACCTGGTGATGATTGACGGCATCGAGGTCAACCAATTCGGCGGCGACTTCGATTTTGCCTCGCTGCCTGCGGACGGCGTGGATCGCGTCGAGGTTCTGCGCGGGCCGCAGAGCGCACTCTACGGCTCGAACGCCGTAACCGGCGCCATCAACATCGTGAGCCGGCGCGGCCAAGGCCCGCCGCATTTTACGGCGCTCGCCGAAGGCGGCAGCTACACCACGCGGCGTTTCGCCTTGGGTGGCGCCGGCTTGACTCGCGGCCTCGGCTGGGCGTTCGATCTCTCGCGGCTCGATTCCGGCGGCGTGGTCGCGAACGACGATTACCACAACCAAAGCGCTTTCCTCAGTCTTGGCTATTCGCGCAGCCCGCGCCGCCAAGTCAATTTCCATTTCTTCGGGAACGCCAACAGTGCCGGCGCGCCGGGCCCCTACGGCTCCGACCCACTGGGGCTTTTTACCGGACTCGACCTCATCTCGCGCAACAAGCAGAACCTCTTCGGCTATCAGGCGAATTACGCAGAGCAGATTTCGCGGCGCTTCCGACAGGTCGTGAACGCCAGTTTGGCCACGAACGATTATTACTTCCGCACGCCCTTCGGCGATTCGTACTCCAATAACCTCCGCGGCGTCGTGAACACGCGGAGCGAAATCACCGTTTCGAATTCGGATTTTCTTGTCGCCGGATTCGAATACAATCGCGAGCGCATCAAGAACACTTTCATTGCCGACGCGAGCGGCGCACCGTTTCTTCTGCCGCGCGTGAGCTACGCATATTTCGCCGAGAACCGCTGGAATCCGTCGCGGCGCTGGGTGGTGGTGGTCGGCGTGCGCATTGACGACGTCCGAACGCACGAACTGCCGCCTGATGGCTTTGGCCTCCGGCCGCTTTTGCCCGCCGGTTCTTTCACGCGCACGAATCCTCGCGTCGCCGTCACTTATCTCGCTCGCGAAGGGACCTCCGGCCGCGTCGGCGGAACGCGGTTGCACGGGACGTTCGGCACGGGCATCCGCGCGCCCAGCGGCTTCGAACTCGCTTTCACCAATAATCCGCGCCTCCGGCCGGAGAAGAGTCTCAGCTTTGATTCCGGCGTCGAGCAGCGGTTCTTCAACGACCGCGCAGTCTTCGACGCAACCTATTTCTTCAACCGGTTCAAAGACCAGATTGTGGTACTGGGCGGCTCTCTCACCAATCTCTCGAGCTTTGTCTCCGACAATCTCGCCAACGCGCGCGCGCACGGATTGGAGTCGTCACTGCGGGTCCGGCCATCGCAGGCATGGGAATTTGGAGCGCATTACACCTGGCTCAATTCCGCGATCTTGGCCGTCGATGGGACGACGCTGACGCAGTCGCCGTTCGTCGTCGGCCAGCCGCTCTTGCGCCGGCCGCGCAATTCCGGCGGGTTTAATGCCGCGTGGCGACACGGGCGCGTGAGCCTCAACCTGGACGGATCTTGGCGTTCGAAGGTCCTCGACGTGGAGCCGAATTTCGGCGCCTTCGGCGGACTGTTCACGAACAAGGGTTACACGCTCGCCAACGCGGGATTCTCCTACCGGCTGCCGCGCGGCGTCGAGATCTACGGACGTCTGAATAATCTCCTGAACCAGAAATACGAGGAAGCTTTCGGCTTTCCGTCGCTCCGCCTGAATTTTCTCGCCGGCGCGCGCTTTAATTTCCCGGCGGAATGATATCGCGGAATTCGCGATCGGCATGTTCACAGGAGGTGACCGTGGCTCAGAAAGTCCTCATCGGCTGGAGCGGCGGCAAAGACAGCGCCATGACGCTCTACGAACTTCGGCGAACGCCGGACATTGATGTTGTCGGACTCCTCACGACGGTCACCGAAGGTTACAACCGCATCAGCATGCACGGCGTGCGGCGAACATTACTCGAACAGCAGGCTGCATCGCTCGGACTACCGCTCCACAGCGTCGATATCCCGTCCGAGTGCGCGAATTCCGTCTACGAGTCGCGCATGCAGGCGGCCCTCGAGCAGTGGCATGGGCGGGGAATTGAAACGGTGGCGTTCGGTGACTTGTTTCTTGAAGAAATCCGCCGTTACCGCGAAACAAATCTAGCGCGAATCGGCATGCGCGGCATTTTTCCGATCTGGGGCCGGGACACGCGTGAACTCATGCGGGACTTCGTCTCGCTCGCCTTCAGGGGTGTCATCGTTTGTGTGGACACAGCGCAGATTCCCGCGTCGTTCGCGGGCCGGATGATCGACGAAATCCTCGTGAGCGATCTACCGCCTCACGCCGACCCCTGCGGCGAAAACGGCGAGTTCCACTCGTTTGTTTTCCAAGGCCCGCTGTTTCGGGACCCTGTGCCATTTGAAATCGGCGAGGTCGTGACGCGGGGCCAGTTTGCCTATTGCGACTTGGTCCCAGCGGCCAAATCCCATGCATGATATTCAGGCTGAACTGCGAGGAGCGTTTCAGTGAAGCATTCCCGCCTGGAGTTGGTATTGGGATTGATTGCCGGAGCGGCAGCAGCGCGCATTCTGCCCCATCCCTGGAACATCACACCAGTGGGCGCCAAGTGAAAGGCTTTCAGTGGGGCATGCAGCTGGCGGCAGCGCTTGGAGACCGTCTGCGCGCTCACGGCTTCGCCCGTCAACACCGTGATCAGAACCCTCCTTGCCGCTTCGAGAGGCCGCGCAAAAAGGCCTCCCGAATCAGGAGCGTTACTTCTTCCGCCCGCCGTTGAAAAACCTGCCACCAGGGGCGGCAGGAAACTTCTCTGCCGCGTGCGCGCGGTCTTCAGTTACAGCCTTCCAAAGGGCGTCACAAATTCCCAGTAATAAAAGCCGTTGCGGTAATCCCGCGCTTCCATCTTGGTCCGATCGTAAGGATTGAGCTGCAAGTGGGCGCTCTGCAGCCGCGCCGATCCTATCTCCAGCGCCCGCTGTCCACCGTCACGGCTGGAGGTTCGAGCATTGTCGAGCCGGGATCAGCTTTACGCCTCCAGTTGTTTGCGGCAATAGTCGTAGCACTTTTTGACTTCAGCGATAGTATCGAGGCCTTTCTTCTCCTCACCGTACTCGTACTCAATGTTGGCGTGGATCTTCCACTTCTGATCTCGGAGCAATCGGAGCACCGGGCCGATAGGGGTGTCGCCCTCGCCGAAGGGCAAGTTCGCGCCGTGGTTTTTCTTCCGGTCTTTGAGGTGCAGCGTCACGATGCGGTCGTGATGCGCCCTGATGTACTCGACCGGGTCGCCGTTCGCGGCGGTGAAGTGGCCGATGTCGAGGTTGACGCAGATATATTCCGACGCGCCCTGCATGGCTCGCGCGAACGTTTCGGCGGTCGAGAATTCGTCTGGATGGTCGGTCTGATCGTGGCCGTGGAAGCCGACTCGCACCTTGTGCTTGGCGGCGAACTTATCGACGCGCGCCGCCACGCTGACATTCGCCGAGGCGGTGATGATGCCCACCCCCAGCGCCTTCGCCATCTCGAAGCCGCGGTCGATTTCCTCGTCCGACATTTCCTTCCGGAAACTGTAGTTGTAGGCGTGGATGTGCACGCCCGCGTCTTGGAATTTCTTGCGCGCGTTTTCGAAGAAGCTGAGCGGAGTTTCGAGCCGCCATTTCTTCAGCTCCGGCCCCTTCAATTGGCGCGGCTCAAGGTGGCCCTGCCACAGCTCGCACTCGCCCAGGCCGACCGTGCGATAGCCTTCGATGCTGGCGTCGAGGTCGCGGTCGCGGAAGGAATAGCTCTGCGCGCCCAGCGGCACGCCGCGCACCACCGAATCGATCTTGTCCGCCCCGAGGATCGGGGTCCGCGGAAGCATCAGCCCGGCAGTGCCCGCCATCAGAATCTTTCCCGCATCGCGACGAGAAATCGTTCCCATAAGCCCTCCTTAGATTGTGCTTGAAAATCCCGCGCCAGTATAAGCGCCGCCCAACTCGCCTGCAAGCCTCTGCCTTGGCCATTTGACACGTTAAAACCAGGCGCGTAGCATAAATTCGAAGATGAGTGGCGAGAAGAAAACGCTCGAAGTCACCTGCCCCTGCTGCGGCGCGAGCCTGAAAGTGGACGCAGAGCTGGGCAAAGTTCTCCACCATGCTGCGCCGCCCAAGCCCGCCAAGGCCCCTGATTTCGACCATGCTCAGCAATTGCTGGAAAAGGAGAAGGCCCGCCGCGAAGCGCTCTTTGCGCAAAGCGCCGAAGACGAGAAGCACAAATCGGAACTGCTGCAGCGGAAATTCGAAGAAGCCTTCAAGCAGCGTAAAGACGAACCCGCCACGCCGCCCCTGCGCGATATCGACCTCGACTGACTGGATTCACCTTTCGGCACTTCGACACGCAGATTGTAGCGATGCTAAAATCTGCGATCGTATTCGACGCGTGAGGTCGAAACTAGAGAGCGCGAATCAGATGTCATTAGAAAATCTTACGCGGCGCGAATTCCTCGCCGGGCTGGGAGGGCTGGCCCTGGCCGGCGACGTCTCGCTCGCCCGAGGGCTGCGCGTCCATTCCGATGTCGTCAACGTTGGCGTGCTGGGACGAAACGGCAAGCGCCTGCTGATTGACTGCGGAGAAGGAACGGTTGGCAGTCCGACAGATTGGCTGCTCGTCACCCATCATCACCGCGACCAGTGGTCTGGCGCTCCGCGCCTCGGGTGCAAAGTCGCGGTGCCGGAGGCTGAGAAGACTTTCTTCAGCAAGGCAGAGGAATTCTGGGACCGCGCTGACGCGATTCTCGATCATCGCTACAATTTCCGGCCGCATCTCTTCACGGGGCGCGAATCGATCGCGGTGACGCGCACGCTTCGCGACGGCGAGATATTTGACTGGGAAGGCCTGCACATCGAGGCTGTGGCAACGCCCGGTCACACCGACGGAAGTCTCAGCTACGTGGTCGATTGCGAGGGCAAGCGCGTCGCCTTCACGGGCGATCTGATTTACGGCCCGGGGCAGCTCTGGGAATTCTACAGCCTCCAGAAGCGCTTCCATGGAATGCGAGGCGATTACTGGGGCTTTGGCGGCGCGGCAGAAGAAGTGCTTTCAAGCGTCGACCGCGTGCTGGAAAAGCGGCCGGATGTCATCGTACCTTCGCACGGCGTCGTTATCGACAACCCTACTCGCGCCGTGGCGGAATTGAAAGACAACGTGCGTGCGGCGATGGACAACTACCTTCGCACGGCCGCCTGGCGGATCTATTTTCCCGGGATCTTCCCCACAGAAAAATCGTCGATGGTGCCGCCACTCGCGCCGGTCGAGTATCCCAGGTGGATCCGCCACATCGCTTCCACCAGCAAAGCCATCGTCGCTGACGACGGATCCGTTTTCCTCTCGGACTGCGGCGACTCGGCGGCGATCACCGAACTCGAGCGGCTGATCGCAGCAAGGGAAATCAAATCCATTGACGGCATCTGGATCACTCACTATCACGACGACCACACCGAGCAGGTGAACGCCGCCAAGCGGCGGTTCGGCGCGCCAGTCCACGTCGAGCGGCATATGGTTGACATCCTCGAAAACCCGCGCGCCTACCAGATGCCGTGCCTTTTCCCCGAGCCGATTCGCGTTGAGCAGCCGATGGATGACGGCGAAAGCATTCGCTGGAAGGAATTTCGCCTCACGGCCTTCCATTTCCCCGGCCAGACGCTTTATCACGACGGGTTGCTGGTCGAGCGCGACGGAACGCGTGTTTTCTTTACCGGCGATTCCTTCGCGAATTTCGGTATCGACGACTATTGCAGCCAGAACCGCTGCTTCCTCGGCCCCGACGTGGGATACGAAAGATGCCTTCAACTGCTCCTGCGCGTCAAACCGGACTTGCTGATGGCGGCGCACTGGGGCCCGGTACCGATTTCGGAGGAGTACCTGCGCCGCGCGCTCGGATTGCTCGCTGAGCGCAAGCAACTCTTCGCGCGCCTCTTACCGTGGGACGATCCGAACTTCGGGCTCGATCCCTCATGGGCGCGATGTTACCCCTATCGCCAGACGGCATTGCCCGGCGGCACGGTTGACATCGAAGCCCGCATCTACAACCACTCGGCCCAGTCCAAGCGCGCGACACTCGAGTTGCGCCTTCCGCGCGGCTGGGAAGCGCCCGCTAAGGCGGACGTCGCTATCCCCCCGCGGACGGAAGGGAAGGTTCAATTTCGCACCGCTGTGCCCGAAGCCCCGCACCGGCGGCGCCACGTGTTGGGACTGGCCATGACGTGGGACGGCAAACGCCTGGGTGAATTCGCCGAAGCCATCGTGGATACACTCGCTGGTTAACACCCTGAGGATTCCCTCCACACGGCGATTGAACGCCTCCAAACGGTTGTGCTAGCATGAGCATTTGTCTAATCGCATTCTTTTCATGCCGAGCGGCGGTGCGGCGCTCCCAAGGAGTCCTAGGTGAAAATCTACGGCGGCGAAAACATTCGCAACGTGGCGCTGATCGGCCACGGCCACACGGGTAAAACCCAGCTCATCTCGGCGTGTCTTTTTACCGCCGGCATGGTGAACCGCCTGGGGAAGGTGGATGACGGGACGTCTGTCACCGACTACGACGAAGAGGAAATTCAGCGCAAGTTTTCGATCAGTGCCACGCTCGCCTACGCTGAATGGGGGAAGTGCAAGATCAACTTCATCGACACCCCCGGTTACAACATATTTCTGCACGAGACGGAGGCGGCCTTGATGGCAGCCGATTCCGCGCTGCTGCTCGTGCACGGCGTCGGGGGCGTCGAGGTGCAAACCGAAAAGACCTGGGGCTTCTGTGAGAAGTATTCCTTGCCGCGCGCGCTGGTGGTCAACCAGATGGATCGCGACCGAGCCAGCTTCGAGCGCGCACTCGAGGCGTTGCACGGCACTTTCGGCCGGGCTGTGATTCCCGTGCAGTTGCCGGTCGGCGAGGAGAAGAATTTCCGCGGGGTAATTGACCTGGTGCACATGAAGGCGACGCTCTACGAAGCCGACGGTTCGGGCAAGGGGAAAGAAACAGAGATTCCCGCCGCAATGGCCGACGCCGCCACCAAGGCCCACGAGGCTCTGGTCGAGATGGTGGCGGAAGGCAACGATAACCTGATGGAAGAATTCTTCGACAAGGGGACGATTCCCGTCGAAGACCTCGTCCCCGGCTTGCGCCAGGCGATTGCTGAGCGGCGGCTTTATCCAGTCATCGTCAGCGCCGCGCTGCCCAATATCGGCAGCGAAAACCTGATGAACTTCATCGCCGACTACCTTCCCGCGCCCACGGAGCACAGCGTTCTGGAAGGCTTGACCCACGAGGGCGGCGACCCGGTCAAGCGTAAGGTCGCCGATGACCAACCCGTCTCTGCCTTCGTCTTCAAGACTGTCGCCGACCCGTTCGCGGGGCGCGTGAGCTATTTCAAAGTGATGTCGGGCGTCGTGAAGAACGAAGCGAATCTCGTCAATTTCAATCGCGGCGCCACGGAGCGCCTCTCGCACATTGGAGTCATGCAGGGCAAAACTCAAACCGCGGTGGCGGAATTGCGCGCTGGAGACCTGGGTGCCGTCGCCAAGCTGAAGGAAACCTTGACAGGCGACACACTGGGCGACAAGGCCGCGCCCATCGTCTATTCCAAGTTCAAAGTCGCGGAGCCCGCCATTTCGTTCGCCATCGAACCCAAGTCACGCGGCGATGAAGACAAGCTTTCGACCGCCATCCACCGCATGCTCGAAGAGGATTTGCTACTGCGCTTCATCCGCGACCCGCAGACCAAAGAGTTTTTGCTTTCTGGCGCGGGACAACAGCACGTGGAAGTGGCTGTCTCAAAACTGAAGCGGCGGTTCAACGTGGAAGTGACACTGAAAGCGCCCAAGGTGCCCTATCGCGAAACCATCCGCGGCAAGGCCGACGCGCAGGGCCGGCACAAGAAACAGACTGGCGGGCACGGGCAGTATGGCGACTGCAAGATCAAGATGGAGCCGCTCGTGCGCGGCGCTGGATTTGAGTTTGTGAACGACATCTTTGGCGGCGCCATCCCCAAGAATTTCATCCCCGCGGTCGAGAAGGGTATCATCGAATCGGCGGCTCGCGGGTATCTCGCGGGGTATCCGGTCGTCGACTTCCGGGTCATTCTCTATGACGGCTCCTACCACGACGTGGACTCTTCGGAACTGGCCTTCAAGATCGCGGGCTCGCTGGCTTTCAAGAAATGCATGGAGCAGGCCAAGCCTTGCCTCCTTGAGCCCATCATGAATGTCGAGATTACAGTTCCTGAGAGCAACTCCGGAGATATTATGGGGAATCTGAATGGCCGGCGCGGGCGCATCCAGGGCATGGAGCCCAAGGGTGGCTCAACGGTCGTCAAGGCCCAGGTGCCCCTCTCCGAAATGCTCACCTATGCTTCTGACCTCACCTCGATGACCCAGGGGCGCGGCACATACGCGATGGAGTTCTCCCACTACGACATCGTTCCGCAGCCCATCGCGGAAAAGATTGTCGCCGCTCACAAACCATCCGCCGCGGCGGAAGAGGAAGAGTAGAGTCTGCGGCTGTCTCCATGGGCGAATCGAAATAGTCCGCCGCGGTTTTGGGTTCGTGCTATCCTCTCGCCGTCATCGGCACCAGACCCCTGACTTTCACTTCGAGATTCGGTGTGACCTATGTTCATTCCTCAAATCTACTCCGTTGCGCTCCTCATGATGGTCCTCAGCATGCTCTGCTGGGGAAGTTGGGCCAATACACAGAAACTCACCAAGGATTGGCGGTTTGAGCTTTTCTATTGGGATTATGTTTGGGGTATTCTGCTGTGCGCGGTGGTGATTGGCCTGACTTTCGGGCGGACGGACGCCGCGAGCCCGGACAGCTTCTTTCCCAACCTCTCGGCGGCAGACTCCACGCATCTCGCGTACGCCTTCGTGGGAGGAATCGTCTTCAATATCGCGAACATCCTGATCGTCGCGGCGATTGCCATTGCCGGGCTGGCCGTGGCGTTTCCGGTGGGCATCGGGTTGGCCTTGGTGGTCGGTTCAGTGCTCAACTACATCATCACGCCCAAGGGAAATCCCCTGATGCTCTTCGGCGGCATCGCGCTCGTGTGCGTCGCTATCGTGCTCGATGCGTTGGCCTATCGGAAGATCTCTTCGGATGTAAAGGTCTCAAAGAAGGGTATCCTCATCAGTCTGCTGGGTGGCTTCGGGATGGGACTGTTCTACCCCTTTGTCGCCAAGGCGATTTCCGGCGAGAACCATCTGGGCCCCTACACGGTGGCGTTCGTGTTTACGCTCGGTATCATCGCCTCGACGATTCCCGTCAACTATATCTTCATGCGCCGGCCCGTCAGCGGCACGCCAGTAGCGATGAGCGACTATCTCAAAGGCACCGGCGCGCTGCATTTCTGGGGCGTGCTAGGGGGCATGATCTGGGCGGTGGGGACGATTTCCAATTTCGTCGCTTCGTACGCGCAAATGGTGGGGCCTGCGATCTCCTATTCGCTCGGCCAGGGCGCGACAATGGTGGCGGCGATCTGGGGTGTATTCGTCTGGAAGGAATTCAAAGGCGCGGGCGCCGAAACGAAACGCCTGCTCGCGCTGATGTTCATCTTTTTCATCGTGGGGCTTACTTGCGTCGCGCTGGCGCCGGTGGTGTAGGGAAGTTGAAAGTTCAAAGTCGAAAGTTGAATGTCCAAAGAGAATTCATTCCCGAAGGCCGTCGCAGATCCGGAGTTCATCGATGCGTAAAGCGTTCCTCCTTTTCGTATTCATCCTTTTGTCCGCGATCTCGGTCGTCGCTGCCCCGACGAAGCGAATTCCCATCCTCCTCGACACGGACATCGGCACGGACATTGACGACGCATTTGCGCTGGCGCTCATTCTCAAGAGTCCGGAACTCGACCTGCTAGCCGTGACGACCGTAGCAGGCGACACGCAGGCCCGCGCGCGGCTCGCCGCGAAGATGCTCCGCGAGGCCGGGCGGACCAACATCCCCGTGGCGGCAGGCGAGCCGGGCCCGCCGCAGCCCATCGATCAGACGCGCTGGGCCGAGGGCTTCACTGGCGCGCCGCTCGTCAAGATGAAAGCGGTCGATCTGCTCCGACGAGAAATCAATCGACGCCCGGGAGAAATCACTCTGGTGGCGATTGGCGAACTGACCAACGTCGCCACGCTGCTCAAAAGTGATCCGGCGATCGGCAAGAAGATCAAGCGACTCGCGCTGATGGGAGGCGCCATCAACCACGGCTATGGGCAAGATCCCAAGCCCGCGCCGGAGTGGAATATCAAATCGAACCCCGCCGCGGCGCAGACGGTTTTCGCTTCAGGGGTGCCGATTGTCATGGCCCCACTCGATGTCACGGCGATGCTGCAACTCGACGCCGCCGCGCGGCAAAGAGTCTTCACACGCCTCACGCCGCTGACCAACGCGCTGACACTCCTCTATCACCTCTGGAACCAGGAGACGCCGACGTTGTTCGACCCCATGGCCGTCGCGCTTGTAATCGATCCGAGCCTTTGCGAATTGAAGGAACTGGCCGTGGAGGTGGACGCGAAGGGCATGACGCTCGCTGTGGAAGGGAAGCCCGCCAACGCCACCGTCGGCATGCGCACGGACCCCAAGCGGTTCTTCGACTTCTATCTGAGCCGCGTCGCACCTTGACCGTTACCCCTCTAAAGGCGTGGTGACGCTCGGGGTCTCCGCTTTCCTGGGAATGACCTCGCTGAAGGAGGTACGGGCAGAGAAATACTCTACCTGTACGCCGCAAGCTTCTTTTCAATCCGATCGTGAATCCAGTGGGGGTCCCACCACTCGACCGGGTTGATCGGAATTCCATCCAGCAGCATGGTGAAGTGGAGGTGGTCGCCGCCGGCAAGGCCCGTCTGGCCGCTGCGGCCGATTGGCTGACCGCGCGTGACGCTATCCCCGGCCCTGACGCCGATGGAGCTCAGGTGGCCATAAAGGCTCTGCAGCCCGCAGCCGTGATCAATCACCACAGCGTTGCCGTAGATACCGAAGAATCCCGCGAACAGAACTTTGCCGTCGTTGGCCGCTTTTACCGGCATCTGCTCGAGGCCGGCGAGATCGAACCCAAGATGCGTCTGGTGATCGACGACTTCTCCGCTGTATTTGTAGGTGCGGTAATCCGCGAACGAGGCTTCCGTTTTGGACGGCAGGCGGTCGAAGGGCTCAGTCCAAAGGAAATGGTCGGCGGTCTTCTGCGCGAGGGCGACCAGCTCGCGCGCGTTGGTCTGTCGCAGTTGGCCGTTTACCATAAGAAAATTCTTGAGAAGGCTCCCCTGGTCCTGCAAGTCCGGCGTTTGAGACATGATGGGCGGGACCACGCGCGACATGAATTCTTCAGTGACTTGAATTGTGTCGCTATGGAACTTCTTGGGAAAAACGCGATAAGTGAAGTTGCTCACGGTTTCGTTCCCGGCGTCATCGCGTGCCACGATGCGGGCCGGGGTCGAGGCATCAACATTGTAGGGATAGGCAAAAAGGCAGAGGCGAGTGTCGGCGAGAGATTTCTTTACCGGCCAGCTCGGAAAGAAGTAATCACCCACTTGCACGCCCGACTCCGTAGTCCCGTTAGAGACCTTGAAGACCGCCAGTTCTGCGCCGCCTTGATTCACGTAATGCGGAAAGCTGAGCACCTGCACTTGGGGCGGGGAAAATCGTACGGGCAGGTCAACAGTCAACTCCTTCTTCCCACCGCGGAAGATGCGCCCCCAGGAATCATTCGTCGCCGTAATTACGAGCATTGCGCGGCCTTCCTGCAGCTCGGGGATTTCCTTGCGCCCGACCCGCGTTTGAACGGTGGTCTTGCTCTCCGGTCGCTTGGCCCAGAACCTCCACCAACTCGCGGGGGCTTCGGCGGTCACGCCGGCGATGGGAACTGCGAAGACTCGCCCGCCCTGACGGATTTCCAGTTGGACGCCCTTGATGCGGTGATTCGCATCACGAACTTCAAAATCCACCGGTGTGCTTTGCCCGAGGCCTTTTAGTTGTCCGCGCAACGTAATCGTGGGCGAATCCTTACTGGTCACTTTCAAGCCCAGCACGACCAGGAACACGATAAGAATCGCCAGCAGAAAAACCACGCCCTTGCCCATGCCCCAATCGCTTTTTGATGAGAGCCTTTTCAATCCCTGACCTCCCGTCGCATGCTGTCCCCGTCCGTGGGCGCCACATTGAGCCGCGACTCTCCGCGGCTCAGTACACCCTTCGTTCTCCCCGTCTTCGAGAATACAGGCTTGAGGACGATTGCGGCAAGGATTGAGAAAGGGCCTGACCCGCGTCGAGGGCATGAGAGATTGTTGTAGAAAGGGTGAAGGTCCGCGGCGCCCGGCCTTATCCCGCCGCCTCGCGGGCCTTCCAGACCTGCTCGACGTTCCCCATAACGATGAGGACATCGCCGCCGTGAAGCACGGTGTCGCCGTGGGGATTATATTGGATCGCCCCGGCGGAGTTGCGCACAGCCAATGCCAGGAGGTCAAAGCGCGGGTGAATCTCCGTCTCATGAATTGTCTTACTTGCCCACACGGAAGCTTCGCGAATTTCGATTTCCTCCACGCGCAAGGTTTTGGATTTTTCCCGAAGCATCAAGTCAAGGAAACTGACCACGTGCGGGCGAACAAGCTCGGACGCCATGCGCATACCGCCGATCATATTCGGGGAGACGGCGGCGCTGGCTCCGGCGCGAATCAGCTTGTCACCCATGCGGGCGTCGGTACAGCGGGCGATGATGCGCACCGTCGAACTCATCTGCCGGGCGGTCACGGTCACCATCAAGTTGTCCTTGTCGTCGGGCAGGACAACGGCCAGACCGGCGGCATACGACAACCCCGCGCTCTCCAGAACCGCCTCATCAGCCGCTTCGCCTGTCAGCACCGGGAATTCACCCAAGTGCCGAATTTTCTCCAGCCGCTCTTCGTCGTGGTCAATCACCACCAGAGGGTGGCCGGTCTTCAGAAGCTCCTGCACGACGTGGTGCGCGGTTTCCCCGGCACCGCAGACGATGAAATGGTCCTTGAGGTTGCGGATTTGTTTAAGCATCTTCCGCCTCCGAAATATATCCTTGAGCTCACCTTCCACGATAAACGCGGTCGATGCCGAAAAGACGTAGA
Source organism: Terriglobia bacterium (assembly GCA_041946825.1). Taxonomy (GTDB): domain Bacteria; phylum Acidobacteriota; class Terriglobia; order UBA7540; family UBA7540; genus CAZTHM01. The sequence continues at coordinate 94,008 of JBHGBD010000012.1, forward strand.
GCATGATGCCAATACCGAAGAAGATGACGAAGATGTTGAAGATTCGCAGGTGGGGGTTGGCGGCGGTATCAACGATCTCCCCGTAGCCCACTGTCGCCACCGTGATGATGGCCATATAAATCGCGTCAAGAGAGCTGATGTGCGGCCCGCCTAGAACGCGATACCCGATCGCGGCCAGCATCACGACGATGAACAGGAGCAGGAATGAAACGACCAGTTGTCGGCGCAGAGGCATGGCAGACTCGACTTCCCGAGCGCGTCACGGGGGAGAAGCGTGTCCGGTCGCCGGACCCGGCGTATCTTAGCACAGGCATCGCCCAGTGAGCGCAGGAGGGCGTCGGCACATGCCGCGAGGAGCGCAGGCGAGGATTCTGTTCTCAGTGCACGGCTTCAGTCGCCCAAGGACTTCCGGTATTGTTCCAGGAGATAGTTGTCGGTCATTCCGGCGATGTAGTCGCAAACAACGCGGTAGGGCGGTTCCTCCTTGGTTTTGGCGAGGTAGGAAGGAGGCAGGCTGCGGGGACGCTCCATGAAATGCGCGAAAAGGCTTTCGAGCGATTTGACAATCCGCTTGCGCTCAGCGCGGACCTCTGAGTGCAAATAAAGCTTTTCGAAAAGAAATGCCTTCAGCCGCTGGTTTTCCGCCGCCATCGGCTGGCTCAGGCCTACCAACCGCGAATGGTGCAACCGCACATCCTCTACCGACCGGACTCCGCCTGTCTGCAAGCGGTCGCTTGTCGCTTCAATCAGGTCCGTGACCAGAGCATCGAGGAGGCGTTTGAGAGCTTCGTTGAATCTCAGCTTTTCGAGTGCCGCGGGATACTTCTCTTCGATTTCCTGATAGAAACCGTCGAACTTGGGCACGCCTTCACGGATCAGGTCGAGGGGCAGGAGTTTGGCTTCGTAACCATCATCGAGGTCAGCGCAATTGTAGGCGATCTCGTCGGCGACATCAATGAGCTGAGCTTCCAGGGGCGGCCGTTCGGTCAGGTGATATTCGCGAAGGTTCGGGTAATCCTTGGGATTGTAGTCACGCGAGTGTTTGATGATTCCCTCGCGAACCTCGAAAGTGAGGTTCAGGCCCGGGAAGTTGACGTATTTCAGCTCGAAATTCTCCACAATCCGCAGGGCGTGCAGGTTGTGGTCGAATCGTTCGCCGTACGCCTCCATCAAGCGGTTTAGAGTTTCTTCGCCCGTGTGCCCGAAGGGTGGATGGCCGACGTCATGAACGAGCCCAAGCGCCTCCACCAAGTCGGTATTAAGGCCGAGCGCCTGCGCCGCGGTGCGGCTGATCTGCGCCACCTCCAGTGTGTGCGTCAGGCGGTCGCGAAAATGATCGGAGTAGCGGCGGGTAAAAACCTGCGTCTTATCCTCGAGTCTCCTGAACGCGCGTGAGTGGATGATGCGGTCACGATCGCGCTCAAAGTCATTTCGGTACGGGTGGGGCGGCTCCGGGTATCGCCGGCCAAGTGATTTCTCCACCGCCATCGCATAGCCGGCCAGGTTGCGTCGCGCCTTCTGCTCCATCCGCCCTCTCGCCAGAACCTACGGTGACTATAGCATAACCGGCCCGGGTGCCTCTGGGCGAAGGTTACGCCGCCACGGGTAGGGAGCGCGACGCGCATGTTCCGGATCACCTGGCGCTCCCCGATTCTCCCTCCACCAATGATTCGCTGATCCAATGCGGTCCTACGGTCTTTTGGCAATCGAGATGCTCACCCCATTCCTGACGAAAGCGTTTCTGGGAAAAGGGCCGGGGTATATGTGTCTCTGGCGGAAGACCTTACGCGCTTGTGTGAAAAAAATGCCCATGCAATTCTCTGCGCATTCTGCGGGAGATTTCTTCCCAACTTCCTCAGAGCCACACTCGTTCGGACATTCAGTCTACTTGCAGGACGGGTGCAAATGAGCCGCTCCTGTCATACCCAATGGGATCGCGGGGCAAGTTCCCTGCGCGTGTTCGTTGTATCCCTCTTCCTTGCTCTCGCAGTGTACGGTTACCTTACTTGGCAAGCGTATGAGTACCGAGCCAAGCGTGACGAAGTGCTCCAGCTCATGAAGGACGTCTACAGCCAGTGTCTCGCCGGACCAAGAGATGATCCGCGCTTGGCCCAGAGAATTGAAATCACCAAGTCAGCGATCTACTCCCTCAAGCCGGAGGACCGGTTCGGGCTCCTCGTGGTTTTCGAGGCGGAACTGGCCTCCAAGGGCTGTAACCCCGAACCACCTTCCCCAACCAGACAGTCAGCCGAAAAACAGAACCGCCCCGCCGAGCGATAAGAGGCGGTTCGATTCGCCGTCCCGATTCCCGCGGGGCCGCGACCTTGCCCCAGCACAGCGGCGGAGTATCCTCAGAGCCTCCGATTGACTCTGCTATAATGGCGCGTTCCTCTGCGCTCTGACCAGCTATCCTCGTTCGGCCCCGCGTGCCGTGACGGGCCCGCTGGAGCGAGGCTTTCATGTCGGGAATCATCGGTTACATCGGAAGCAAACGCGTAGTACCGGTGCTGCTGGAAGGCTTGCAGCGGCTGCAATACCGCGGTTACGACTCAGCCGGCCTGGCGGTGATCCGCGAAGGTAAGCTCGAGGTTCGGCGCTCCACGGGCAAGCTCCGAAATCTCGAGGAGGTTATTCGCCTGAATCCCATGGATGGCACGTACGGGATCGGACACACCCGCTGGGCAACGCACGGCGCCCCGACGGAGGAGAACGCGCACCCGCATCGCGACTGCCGCGGCACTGTCGTCGTGGTCCACAATGGCATCATCGAGAATTACCTGCAGTTGAAGAAGAAGCTGGAAGAAGAGGGCCATCGGTTCACCACGGAAACCGACACGGAAGTCATCGCGCACTTGATCGAAAAGCATCTTGATGGCAGGCACGCCGCCAAGACTGCCAGTCTCGAAGAGGCGGTGCGCACGGCAGTGCGGCAACTGACGGGTGTCTTCGCGCTAGCGATTATTTCCACCAAGGATTTGAACAAGATCGTCGCGGTGCGCCAAGGCCCGCCAGCGGTTATCGGCTTGGGGAAAGACGAATATTTTGTCGCCAGCGACGTTCCCGCGATTCTGTATCACACGCGCGATCTGTTCTTCCTCGCCGATGGCGACCTCGCGGTCCTCACCCCGCATGGCGTGAAGCTGATGGATTTCGAGGGACATCCGGTCACGCGCCGTGTCCAACACATCACCTGGGACCCCATCCTTGCCGAAAAAGGCGGCTTTCGCCACTTCACATTGAAAGAGATTTACGAGCAGCCTCGCGCCGTCCGCGACACGATGCTGGGAAGGATCTCCGCCGACAACTGCCGGGTCGCACTCGACGACATGGAGATCAGCGAGGAGGAATTTCGCAATTTCCGCGATATCAAAATCGTCGCCGCCGGAACGTCGCGCCACGCCGGCCTGGCCGGGAAAGTGATGATCGAACGCCTGGCGAAAGTTCCCGTCGAGGTGGACTACGCTTCGGAATTCCGTCACCGCGACCCGTTGGTCAGCCCGAATACCTTGACGATCCTTCTGACGCAATCCGGCGAGACGGCCGACACGATCGCCGCGCAGCGTGAGGCTCACGCCAAAGGTTCCAAGACCCTCGCCATCTGCAACGTCCTTGGCAGTATGGTGCCACGCGAAGCCGACGGGACCATCTACACTCATGCTGGCCCGGAGCTGGGCGTTGGCTCCACCAAGACGTTCACCGGGGAACTCACCGCACTGGTCCTCTTCTCGGTTTACCTTGGTCAATTGCGCGGTGCGCTCCACCCTTCCGAGGCGCGTAAACTGCTCACCGCGCTCAGCGGGATTCCCCGCCAGCTCGAAGCCGTGTTGCAGAAGGACGAAGAGGTTGAAGACCTGGCACGCGTTTTCTACCGCTCGGCGGATTTCCTCTATCTTGGGCGCGGCGTGCACTTTCCGGTGGCGCTCGAGGGCGCGCTGAAGATGAAGAAAGTTTCGTACATCCACGCCGAGGCTTATCCGGCGGGAGAAATGAAGCACGGACCCAACGCTTTGATCACCGAAGGGCTGCCCGTCGTGGTCATCGCGACGTGCAATTGGGATTCGGCCTACTCGCGCTCGCGCTATGAGCGGACGATTTCCAACATTAAGGAGGCCAAAGCGCGCGGCGCCACCATGATCGCGCTCGTTACTGAAGGGGACCGGGAGATGCGTTCCATGGCCGAGCACCAGATCGTTCTGCCGCACACCATTGGGATGCTTTCGACGATTCTTGAGGTCGTGCCATTGCAATTGCTCGCTTACCATATCGGCGTGTTGCGCGGCTGCGACGTGGACCAGCCACGAAACCTGGCGAAATCGGTGACGGTGGAATGAAGAAGCCGTCAGCTATCAGCATTCAGCTACCAGCCGACTATTTCACGGCAAACCCATGTGGCAAGCTGATGGCTGACGGCTGAAAGCTGAAGGCTAAGACGCTGACCGGAAGGTAGGCACACCAGCGTGAAGCTGATCTACTCTGACAACTACGACCTGAACCTCGGCAGTCACGTCTTTCCTTCCATCAAATACCGGTTAATCAAGGAGAAGGTCCTTCGCGAAGGCGTGGCGAAGCCGGAAGATTTTGTCGAGCCGCCCGCCGCCTCCGATGACGACATTGCTCTGGTCCACCACCGCGACTACATCCGCAAGCTGCAAACCGGCAAGCTCTCGTACATGGAGATCCTGCGCCTCGAGATTCCGTATTCCCCGGAACTCGTTCGCGCCGTGTGGCTCTCGGCAGGCGGGTCCATTCTGGCGGGAAAATTGGCGCTCGAAGACCGCGTATGCGTCAACATTGGCGGCGGGTTTCACCACGCCTACCCGGACCACGGCGAAGGATTCTGTGTTCTCAACGATATCGCCATCGCGATCCGCAGCCTGCAAAAGAGGAAGGTCATCGAGCGAGCCATGACCGTGGATTGCGACGTTCATCAGGGCAACGGCACTGCCGCCATCTTCGCCAGTGACCCGAGCGTCTTCACGCTTTCCATTCACCAGGAAAACAACTACCCCTATCCCAAGCCCCCCAGTTCGCTCGATATCAACATGCCCGACCGCGTGGACGACGAGGGATATCTCGCCGCGCTCGGTGAGGGACTGGAAAAGGCGCTGAAGGAGTTTACGCCGGAATTGATCATTTACGTTGCCGGCGCCGACCCGTACCGTGAAGATCAGTTGGGAGGGTTAAAGCTGACGTTGGAGGGCCTGGAAAGAAGAGACCGCCTGATCCTCGAAAAAGCCCGTTCGAAAAAGATTCCTGTCGCCATCACCTTCGCCGGTGGCTACGCCCGCAAAGTCGAAGATACCGTCACCATTCACACCAACACGATCCGCATAGCGAAGGAATTCGCGGATTGATTGTAGCGCCGGTCTGCAGCCGACGAAGGAGGCTGGAAGTCGTTCGGCGCTTGCAGAGTGTCGCTACAACAGCTTCTTCAGGTCCTTCCAGCCCAACAGGATAACTTTATTCTCTTCGAGCAACTTCTTAAATTCCGAACTGGTGATGACGTCGAAATCACGCTGCCGCCAAGCGGCTCCGAAATCAGGGTGATCCACCATAATCGCCTGTGATTCCGCGTCGTCGTAAGCAAGATGAACGATGACCTCGGTCAATCCCGGCTTGAGTGTGCGGACGACGCCAGCGTAGAAAGCCTTCCATCCTTCCGGTTTCACTCCCTCGCTCGCCATCGCAAAACCATCCACCACGAAATCGGTGTCGCGCAGCATCTCCAGCAACTGGGGCGACGCCCCCGCCACCCGTGGCACGAATGCGGGAATGCCGTACTCGTGCGCGACCTTGAGATAAGCCGCGAAGAACTCCGGCTTGGCGAACACCGTCCCCATGTGGGTGTCGAGATGCGTGGGTTTGAGCCCGGAACGAATCGCCAACTCGACTTGAGCACGGATTTCGCGCTCGATCTCTTCCGGCTTCGCGTTCTTGGCCACATCCGGAACATCGGGCCAGAGATAGCCCGAAGGATCGAGCAGGCCCGGCACCTGATCTTTCGATGCGACAGGACCCCAGCGATACATCTTCCACTCGCTCGTGTGCGTGAGGTGGAGCCCGATGTCGTGGTCCGGATGCTCGCGCGCGTACGCAGCCACCTCCGTGAACCATGGGCAGGGAACCATCACGCTGGCGGAACTCGCCGCCTTGCGCTCGAGCGCGGCGAAGCTCGCCGCATCGACCGAATGCGCCAGGCCCAGGTCATCGGCGTGGAGAATCAGCAGCTTGGCATCGGAAGGATATCCGAGACGCTCGGCAACAGTCTTGGTCTGCGCGTGGGCCAGTCCACACGAAGTTAGGACAAATATCATGACGGTGAAGACGATTTTCAAGGGTTTTGCCCGTAATTCCACAGGATACCTCCTCACTTGGGTAAGAAGACTATCACGAGAGGTAGGAGCCTAATTGCTTATCTGGATGAGGTGGGTGTTGAGCGATCCGGAGCGGTAGCCTTCCAGATCGAGGGTAACGAAGTTGAAGCCGAGGGGCTTGAAGATTTCGACGAACTTACGCGCCATCTCCTGTGTGAGCGCGCGGGGCAATTCGTCCGGGGCGATTTCGACCCGCACCAGTTTGTCGTGATGCCGCACACGGAACTGGCGGAAGCCGAGCGCACGCAGGGCCTCTTCGCCTTTTTCCACCACCGCGAGTCGCTCGGGTGTGACCTCGATGCCATAAGCGATGCGCGAAGAGAGGCAGGCGCTGGCGGGACGATTCCAGACCGGGACGTCAGCGCGCCGTGCCAGTTCGCGAATGTCCGCTTTCGTCAGCCCAGCGTCGAGCAGTGGCGCCAGCACGCGATGCTCGCGCGCGGCGCGCTGCCCAGGCCGCCAATCGCCCTGATCGTCCACGTTGACTCCGTAAGCCACGGCAGCGAAGCCGCGCTGCACGGCTAGGTTATCGAGTTTGTCGAACAGTTCATCTTTGCAGAAATAGCAGCGGTCGGGATTGTTGGCGCGATAGGCGGGATTGGAAAGCTCTTCAGTCTCGATAAATTCGTGAGGCAGCTTGAAACGCGCGACGCACGCCTCGGCTTCGCGCCGGTCGCGCTCCGAGTAACTGGCGGAAAGTGCCGTCACCGCGAGCATCTTTTCGCCCAGCGCGTGGTGCGCCGCGTAGGCCAGATACGCCGAGTCCACCCCCCCGGAATACGCCACGATCAGCCTGGGAACCTTTCCCAGCGTGTCGTAAAGCTGGTGCTCCCTGTTCTCCAATTCACCCATAGCCTTGCGCCCAACCAAGTAGGATAGCGCGCCTATTGAGCCAAAACAAGCGGGGCACTGCGCACCGTGCCCCGGCCGGCCATCTTCTCGATTGTCTGGTCATCCGAACGAAGTAATGCTCGATCTACTGGATCAAAGCCGGTTGGGTTGGCCCGCCGTTTTCTTCGCTGCGGATGAGGCAGGCGGCGGCAAGCTGGTCGCCTTCTTCCAGCCGGATGACGCGGACGCCCTGCGCAGACCGGCCGCTCTCGCGAATCTCGCCGGCGTCGAGGCGCGAGATTTTCCCCTGCTGGCTGATGAGCATGACTTCGGAATCCTCCGTCACGCTCAGCACGCCTACGACCTTGCCGTTGCGCTCCGCCGTCTTCACGTTGATGACGCCCTTGCCGGCGCGCGATTGCAGACGGTACTCGGTGATGGGCGTTCGCTTTCCGAAGCCCTTTTCGGTGACAGACAGAATCAGTTCCTTCTCGCCGACGATTTCCATGCCAACGATGTAGTCACCTTTTTCGAGATCCATCCCGCGCACGCCGTAGGCCTGGCGACCCATGTCGCGCACATCAGTCTCGGGGAAGCGGATCGCCATGCCTTCGTGGGTGGCGAGGAAGATCGTCTCGTGGCCGGTGGTGAGTTGCGCGTCGATCAGTTCGTCTCCCGCGTCGATCCCCATGGCGATAATGCCGCGCGACATGGGATTCGAGAACTCCACAAGGCGCGTCTTTTTGATGACCCCCAATCGGGAGACGAGCACGACGTAACCCTCCGCGGCGACGGTTACCCCGTCGACGGTCACGTCCTTCGGCTCGTCCGGAAGTTCCTTGACGGCCACCAACGCCGCAACCTTCTCGCCTGAAGCAAGGTTGACCAGGTTGACGATGTTTTTGCCCTTGCCCGCCGCGCCCACATCCGGAATTTCGTACACCTTCAGCCAGTGCACGCGCCCGGTGTTGGTGTACACCAGGATGTAGCTGTGCGTCGAGGCGATAAAGAGGTGTTCGACAAAATCCTCGTCGCGGGTTTTCATTCCCAGGCGACCTTTCCCGCCCCGCCCCTGCTGGCGGTACGTTGAGAGCGGTGTGCGCTTGAGGAAGCCCGAGTGCGAGACGGTAATGACCACGTCCTCGACGGCGATCAGGTCTTCGAGCTTGATCTCAGCCTGTTCCTCGATGATCTCGGTACGCCGCAGGTCGCCATATTCTTTCTGGACCTGCTTCAACTCGTCGACAATCACCTTCTTCAGCGCTTTATCGCTGGCAAGGATTTCCTGATACTCGGCGATCTTCTTCTGCAAGTCGTCGTATTCCTGCTGGATCTTGTCGCGCTCCATCGCCGTCAGGCGCTGCAACTGCAACTCGAGGATGGCCTGCGCCTGGCGCTCCGTGAATTCGAAGCGCGTCATCAATCCCTCGCGAGCATCCTTCGGAGTCTTCGAGGACCGAATCAGCTTGATGATGGCGTCGAGGTGCTGAAGCGCCTTGAGAAAGCCTTCCAGGATGTGGGCGCGCTCCTGCGCCTTGCGCAGATCGTACGCGGTGCGCCGGCGGACCACGGTGACGCGGTGGTCGATGAAGAGTTGAATGGCCTCAATCAGCGAGAGCGTGCGCGGCTGGCCGTTGACGATGGCCAGCATGATCATTCCAAAAGTTTCCTGAAGCTGCGTGTGCTTGTAGAGGTTGTTGAGGATGACTTCCGGCTGCTCGCCGCGCCGCAATTCGATAACAATGCGCATGCCATCGCGGTCGCTTTCATCACGAACGTCAGAAATCCCTTCGATCTTCTTGTCCTGCACGAGCTCGGCGATACGCTCGATCGTCTTCGACTTGTTGACCTGGAACGGGATTTCCGTAATGACGATCTGTTGTTTCTCTTTCGTCGGGCGCTCGATGGCCGCCTTGGCACGCATCGTGAACTGGCCGCGCCCCGTTTCGTAAGCAGCCTTGATGCCTCTGCGTCCGTAAATAAATGCGCCGGTGGGAAAATCCGGGCCAGGGACCAACGACAGCACTTCGTCAATTGTCGAGTTTGGCTTGGCGATAAGCAGAATCGTGGCGTCAATGATTTCGGTCAGGTTATGCGGGGGAATCTTCGTGGCCATGCCCACGGCGATCCCGTCCGAGCCGTTGATGAGCAGGTTGGGAATCTTGGTGGGAAGGACGGAGGGTTCTACGGTGGACTCGTCGAAATTAGGGACGAAATCCACTGTCTCCTTCTCGATGTCGGCAAGCAGTTCTTCCGCAAGTCGCGAGAGCCGGCACTCTGTGTACCTGTAAGCCGCCGCCGGGTCGCCGTCCACCGAACCGAAATTTCCCTGGCCGTCAATCAGGGGATAGCGCATATTGAAGTCCTGGGCCATGCGCACCAGGGTGTCGTAGACCGCCGCGTCGCCGTGCGGGTGATATTTCTTGATGACCTCGCCCACGACGCCCGCGCACTTGATGTAGCGCTTGTCGCTGGTGTTGCCCTCCTTGTACATCGCGTAGAGAATGCGGCGATGCACGGGCTTCAGGCCGTCGCGGATGTCGGGCAGCGCGCGCCCGATAATGACGCTCATCGCGTAGTCGAGATACGACGCGCGCATCTCGTCTTCAATGTTGACGGGCACTTCCCGCGTCGGCTTGATTAGTTCCTGGTCACCCATTCGCTGCTCACTTCCCGGTTAAGGCAAAAATGGCTTCAACCGAAGGCCCGCAATATAATCAAAGTCCTTCACGTTCCCCGTGGCGAGCATCTCCGCTCGCGCCATGGCGGTAGCGGCGATCAGAATGTCGGGTATACCCGGCCGTCTCGACAACGCGTACCTTTCCATCAAGTCAACCGCCATTCGCGTCACGTCTTCATCCACGGGGACGATCTCCGCGAGTTCATCCTGGATCAACTGGAGTGTCCGCTGCATGTCGGGCTTGTCACGGCAACCCCGCAGAAGCTCCAAATGCGAGATCGAAGAGAGATTCCGGTCGGCGAGCGGCAGGCCGTCAACGAAGGCAATCGCGCCAGGGTGACCGCGGAGAACCCAGACGATGATGTTGGTATCCAGGATCAAGGAAGCCGTCGCGGTCTGCGGATTTTGCGCAACCAAGCATTCACATCTTTCATGTCTTTTCTGCCCGCCCACATTCCTACCGACGGATGTTCGGCCAGCGGCACCGGCTTTCGCGGCATGAGGGCAGTCAGTCTTGCGACAGGTTTGCCCCTGACAGTGATGGTTGCCGAGCCGATACGTTGGACCCTCTTCAGGACTTCGCTGGTCTTCACTTTCAGTTCCTTGGCCGTAACGGTCATGGCTTCCCTCTTCGCGCCAAAGTGTACACTTGAAAGTATACACTTCGCCGCCTCGGGCGTCAACCTGCTTGCGGGTCAAATATCGAGATTCTTCACTTCCAGCGCGTTTTCCTGGATGAACTGGCGGCGGGGATCGACGGCGTCGCCCATCAAGACGGTGAAGATCGAATCGGCTTCAACCTGGTCCTCGACGCGCACCTGCAGGAGCATGCGCTGCTCGGCGTCCATAGTAGTTTCCCAAAGCTGCGAGGGATTCATCTCGCCGAGCCCCTTAAAGCGCTGCACGGTGAACGCCTTCTTGCCCATCGTCATGACGTGTTCGAGCAGGTCGTGCCGGTCTTCGATGGTGATCTGGCTGCCGTTGGTTGAGATGACGAACGGCGGCCGGTCGTTGGCGCGCACGCGCTTGTGCAAATCAAGCACGCGACGGTAGTCCGCGCTCGAGACGAGTTCCCAGTCGATCACGCGCTCGCCCAGCGTTTCGCTGGAAAGCGTGAGCGTATAGAGATTGTGTTCCTCGTCGAGCTTAATCGTGAACTTGAAGCCTTCGGCCTTCAGCTCTTTTCCCACCGCCTCCAGTTTGGATTTATTTTCGAGTTCCATCTTCTTACCCAGCTCGGATTTGAGCATGGCGTTGACGGGCCGCGCGTCGCCCAGGCGTTTTTCCAGCTTGTCGAAGAGCTCGATGTATTCGGCCATCGCCATCAGGAAGTTGGTGAGTTCGCCGCCTTCCAGGCGCGTCTTCTTCGATCCCGTGCCGATCTCAACCGCGTGGTCTTCCGTGGCGCGGCGCATGACTTCGCGGCGGAATTCCTTCTCATCGTGAATGTATTGCGCGCGCTTCCCCTTCTTGATGAGGTAAAGCGGCGGTTGCGCGATGTAAACGTGGCCGTGCTCGACCAGGGCGGGCATCTGGCGGTAGAAGAAAGTTAACAGCAGGGTGCGGATGTGCGAGCCGTCAACATCCGCGTCGGTCATGATGATGATCTTTCCGTATCGCAAGCGGGCGATATCGAAATCATCTTTACCGATGCCCGTTCCGAGAGCGGTAATCAGCGCGCGGATTTCCTCGTGCGAAAGCATCTTGTCGGGCCGCGCCTTCTCGACGTTCAGGATCTTTCCGCGCAGCGGAAGGATGGCCTGATAGCGCCGGTCGCGCCCCTGCTTGGCGCTGCCGCCGGCCGAATCGCCCTCGACCAGGAACAACTCACAGCGCTGCGGGTCGCGTTCCTGGCAATCGGCGAGCTTGCCCGGCAAGCCGCCGGAATCGAGCGCGCCTTTCCGCCGGGTTAATTCGCGCGCTTTGCGCGCCGCCTCACGAGCCCGCGCGGCGTCAATCGCTTTGCTACAGATCTTCCGTCCGACAGTGGGATTCTTTTCGAAAGCATCCATGAGCTTCTCGTAAACGAAGCTCGCTACGGTGCTCTGGATATCGCTGTTGAGTTTCCCCTTGGTTTGCCCTTCGAACTGCGGCTGGGGCAGTTTGACGCTGATGACCGCGACCAACCCTTCGCGGACGTCCTCGCCCTGGAGGTTTTCCTTCACATCCTTGAACAATCCCTGGTTTTGTCCGAACTGATTGATGGCGCGGGTCAGCGCGGAGCGGAAGCCGGAGAGGTGCGTCCCGCCATCCACGGTATTGATGTTGTTGGCAAAGGAGAACACTGTCTCGGTGTACGTGTCGTTGTACTGGAGCGCAAACTCCATGTGGACGTCTTCCCGGTCCGATTCGCCGTAAATCGGCTGGGAGTGCAGGACATCTTTGTTCTTGTTGAGATGCTTGATGAACTCCGCGATGCCGCCCGTGTAATGAAACTCCGCCTGCTTGTTGGTGCGCTCGTCCTTGAGTCGAATGGTCAGGCCTTTATTAAGGAACGAAAGCTCGCGCAGGCGCTGGGCGAGCGTATCGTAGTTGAATTCAATGGAATCGAAAATCTTGGCGTCGGGGAGGAATGTAACCTTGGTCCCACGTTTCTCAGTTTTGCCGCGCTTCTTGAGGGACTCGAGCGGCTTGCCTCGTTCGTAGGACTGCTCCCAGGTGTAGTTGTCGCGCCAGATTTCCAGGTCCAGCCATTCGGCCAGCGCGTTGACGACGGAAACGCCCACGCCGTGCAAGCCGCCGGAGACTTTGTAGCTTTGTGTATCGAACTTCCCGCCCGCGTGGAGGACGGTCATGACAACTTCCGCAGCGGACTTGCCCTCTTCCTTGTGCATGTCCACAGGAATACCGCGACCGTTATCAACAACCGTGACAGAGTTATCCGAGTGCACGGTGACGTCGACGCGGTCGCAATGCCCGGCGAGCGCCTCGTCCACGGCGTTGTCCACGACTTCCCAAACAAGGTGGTGAAGGCCCATCTGGCCTGTCGAGCCGATATACATCGCCGGACGTTTCCGGACGGCTTCCAGGTCGCCCAGAACCTTGATGCTTGCGGCATCGTAGGTTTCATTTCCCGCGCCTTCTGCGGGCTTTTTCTTCGCTTCTCGCTCCGCCATCTTCTTTTGCCTTTTCGCTGTTATGCAAAAAGACCGACAGGGAAAACAATCCCCTGTCGGCCCAAGAGCTTGCTGACCCCAAAATCCCCGCTAATTTTCAGAACGTCCACCTCTCCTTGGTCCCAGGATCCGAGCGTCCTTTTCCCGCGGTTGCCGACGCTCGCGCAGCGTGCTGCCCTCAGATTCGCATCGGCATGATGATGTAGCGATACCGCAACCCCTCTTCACTGCTGGGCCGCAATTGGCCAGCGCTCTGCTCGTCCTTCAATTCCAACCGGATCTTCGTTGCGTCACTCACCACACCGAGAAAGTCGAGCAGATACTGGTAATTAAATCCGATCTGCAGGGGGTCACCCTTGTATTCAGCGTCGAGAGATTCGTGCGCCTCACCGTACTCCCCACTCGATGAGAAGATCTCAATTTTGTCCTTATCTACCTGGAGTTTGATGGCACGCGACCTCTCGTCTGCCAGCAACGCCACCCGGCGGATGGCGTCGTTCACTAACGCCTTGTCCACTTCAACCACCCGATTGTTTTCACGCGGCAGAACCGCCTCATAATTCGGGAATTGGCCGGTCAGCATCCTTGAGATCAAGACGCGCTCGCCGACCGAGAAGAAGAGGTGACTCTCATCCTTGGAGAAGCTCACTGTCGCATCCTCGCCGCTCTCCGCCAGCAACCGTTGAAGCTCTCCCATTGCCTTCTTAGGCACCAAAGCCCGTACTTCGCCGGAGATTCCCGCCACTGCCGTTTCGCGCTCGACAAGCGCCAAGCGGTGGCCGTCTGTCGCTACCATGCAGACGCTTTCCGGCTTCAGCAGCAGCAGAGCTCCATTAAGCGTGTAGCGCGACTCCTCGCTGGAAATCGCGAAAATGGTTTTCTGAATTAGCGCGGCCAGGACGTCCGCCGGCATCGTCGCAAGCGCTTTTGGAACCGGCGGGATCACCGGGAAATTGTCCCTTGCCATACCCACCAGCTTGAATGACGACCGCTCGCAGTTGATTTGGACCCAGTGATTCTCCAAGATCTTGAATCGGACCTCAGCCTCGGGCAGGGAGCGCGCAATTTCTAAAAGCCTTTTCGCGGGAACCGTTCCCGATCCGTCTTTCTTTACCTTTGCCGCGCATCCGCAGCGCAAGCCCAACTCCAAGTCGGTGGCGCTAATCCGGAGGCTGGAGCCTTCAAATTCAAGCAGGAGATTCGAAAGGATCGGTATGGTGGTTTTCCTTTCCACCACACCTTGCGCCAGGTTCAATTCTTTTAGGAGGTCAGACTTCTTAGTGGAGAATTCCATAGGAACAAGATCCTGTAAACTATATTTTAGCAGTAGAGGTTGTGGATTTGTGGAAAATGTGTAATCACCTTGAATTTGAATACTTTGGCGTCGAAACGCCTGTGGAGCCCCTATCTACGAAACTGAATTCGTGTGGAAAATCTTACCCCCTACGGTTATTCAAAATATCTTCACCTACTCGGCTCCTACCGAACACTCCTAAGTCTAACTCAACCCTTCACTTAGCTTGTTGATAAGTCTGTTCAAATCCCGGTCAGCCTTGCGCATCTCAGCAATCTTGGTGATGGAGTGCAGCACCGTAGTGTGGTGCTTTCCCCCAAACTCCCTGCCAATCTGCGGCAAGGACGCTGGAGTCAATTCCTTGGAGAGATACATCGCGATTTGGCGCGGGTAGGCCACCGCCCGGCTGTTGTTTTTGGCTTTCAGTTGCGAAAGGCTCAATCCAAACTCGTGGCACACCGCCCGCTGAATGTTCTCAATCGATACGTGGCGCTCGTCCAAATCCACCATATTCTTCAGAGTCTGCTGCGCCATGGCAAGCGTAATAGCACTGCCGGTAAGCGATGAGTAGGCAATCAACCGTGTCAGCGCGCCTTCCAGATCCCGAATGCTGGCCTTGATTCGGTTGGCGATAAAATCCACCACTTCATAGGGGAGAGTTACTTTTTGCGCCTCCGCCTTCTTTGCCAGGATGGCCATTTTGGTTTCAACATCCGGAGCCTGGAGGTCGGCAGTCAGGCCCCACGCAAAGCGGGAGCGAAGGCGCTCTTCGACCCCGGGGATTTCTTTGGGAGGGCAATCACTCGAAATCACGACCTGCTTCTGCGCTTCGTAAAGCGTATTGAATGTGTGGAAGAACTCCTCCTGAGTTCTCTCTTTGCCGGCGATGAACTCGATGTCGTCCATCAGCAGCACGTCGACGTTCCGGTACTTGTCCCGGAACGAGACCATGCGGTCGTAACGAAGCGAATTGATGACTTCATTCGTAAATCGCTCGGATGAAACGTACGCCAGCCTCATATCCTTCCAGTTCTTTTTGATCATATGGCCGACGGCCTGCATCAGGTGCGTCTTGCCGAGGCCCACGCCGCCGTATAGGAACAGCGGGTTGTAGGATTTGGAGGGCGCCTCGGCGACCGCTCGCGCCGCGGCGTGGGCAAACTGGTTGCACGAGCCCACCACGAAGGTGTCGAACGTGTAGCGGGGATTAAGTTGATGCTCCACGGATTCAAAATCGAGCTTGCCCTGCATGGCCTTTGACTCCCCGTTCTCAGGCGCCTTCCGCTCTGGCTTGTCCTCGATCACATAATCGACTTGCGAGAACCCAAGCTGCAGCCCGCTGAGGGCTTCGTGAATCATTTCCCCATAATGTTCCTGAATCCAATCCTGAAACTCCCGATTGGGCACGCGCACGACCAACGTGTCCTTGGCCGCATGGCTGAGGCGCGTGGGCCGCAGCCACGTCTGGTAACTTTGGGGATTCACCTTAGACTTAAGTTGGTTCAGAATTTCATGCCAGGCGTTCATGGGCTTCGCGTCAACCGACAAGAATTCGTCCGCTCAGGGTGGCCCGATGGGAGGAGAAGACTCGGGCCTCGTTCCGAGGATCGCTGCCGGAGTCTCCGACCAGCGCGACCAGAATTTTCAGCTTTCTCCGTTTCTTTTGCGTTGAGTCCTAACGAAGAGGGCTTCCGTCCTTGCGAGAGATTTCCAACTTGAAGGGCGAACTATACCACAAAAAAAAATTCAATCCAATCATCTGTTGAACCCTCACAGCGAATTCCTCCGGGGACACGGCTGGCTGGCGCCCCGATAGATCGGGGCGATCTCGCGCAGCGAGAGCAAGGTAGCAAGGTAGCGCAGAGTGTCGTTTTGCCAGACACTCTGCGGCATTTCTGCGGTTCCGAAACCAAGAGCCGCAGAGTCTCTGAACCGCGAGACTCTGCGCTACTTGCTTTCAGCGAGCAGCAATCGAAGTGGGACACGAAGCCCATTGAAGATCCGCAATCGCGGATTCTGTTTTGAACGGCGGTCGTCTAAGAGCCAGGACGCCGGTCCCTGTGACCGGAAATGCAGGCTCATATCCTGCCCGCCGGACCAGCCGAAAACGATCAGGGGTAGCTTTCGTGTTCGTGCTTATGACGTGCTCCCCGTTGTTGGTCCAGATCATAATATGAGTTCGCGGTTTGGAGTTAGCCCTGCTTTGAGGAGAGGGAGGGGCGAGGGGGGAGATCACAGCCTCCAATATGCATTGCTCGGCTCCTTTCTTCCGAGCCTTGGTCGTCGTCCTGCAACCAAGTCTACTCGGTCTAAGGAGCCGACGCCGTCATCTAATCAGGCGGGTGGCTGGCGTCTTCTGTACGCTTCTGCGCGGCGGTACCAGAAACGTGCCTTCTTCCCGTTCTTTCGCACGCCCCGCCCACATTCATACATATACGCCACATTATGCGCGGCGTCATCGTGCCCACGACGTGCGGCGGCCAGGTACCATTTGAACGCCTCTTTCGGGTCCGCAGAAACTCCTTGGCCCTTACTCAAGCAAACACCAACCGAAAACTGGGCCTCGACAACGCCTCCCGTTGCTGCTTGAAGCTCCAATCGGAATCCCCGTTGTCGATTCGGCCTTACGCCCCGTCCGTACCTGTAACACACTCCCAAGAGGTGAGCCGCGTCTAGGTCCCCGAGCCTAGACGCCTCCCGAAGCCACTTCACTGCCAAGCGGAGGCTCCTCCGAACACCGGTACCTTCATAGTAGAACACTCCAATGTGGTACATCGCTCCCGGATTCCCGGACTTCGCAGCATTAAGGTAGTGCTGAAATGCGCGACGGCGGTTTCGCATTACACCGATTCCGTAGTCATAGGCGGCTCCAAGCCACGTTTCAGCAAGCACGTGCCCTTTTTGCGCAGCGAGTTGCAGAAACTCAACCCCCCTCCGGTGTTGCGGCCCTCCCGTTCCCGGCTGAAAGTAGCGTCGCGCCTCCTTGAAGAGTGAAGGGCCGGTCCACTTATTGAACCTATCGCATTTCATGATCCACACATACCTGTCATTAAGCGTCAATCCCCCGTGTCCTCCTTTTGGGGCCTAGGCGGCCATGGACCTTTCCACTTTGGCGGGCGCTTTCTCGGTGGTCGCCTTCGTTCGTCACCCTTTTCCCCGCCACGGTCCCGCGCTTTGCGTGCTTCACCTTCCTCGTGCTTTTGCCTCGTGCTCTCACTGGTTCTAGTCCTATGGGCGGCTTGCGGCGGAGATACGGTCACTGTAGCAGGAGTGGGAGCCGCCACACCTGGGCTAGTCTTTCGTGCAGCAACATCGTTCGCGGCAGCATATTCTTGCATCGTAAGATCAGCTTCAGACTGCTGCTGGTACGCATAAACATGAAGGTACCCTGCCGCGCCTATTCCGACCCCAGCCCCCGACGCGCCCAAGATCGACACGAGCAAGCTTCCCCCGCCTGCGGTGGGGCCGGTGGATGGTAGGGTGCGAGTCGTCACCTCTACTGCCTCTTCTATGATCTCTTCGACCTCGACTTGATGTCCCGTCGGGTCGTTGAATCGCAGTGGGTTGTTGTAGGCGTACTGGTATTTGTTGAGCGACTGAGAATTCAAGATGTCGGCGTAGGGCAAGGGGCCGGGAGGCGTCGCGTCGGGGCCGCCGAAGCTGGCGTTGATGGCGTCCGTGGGGCCTCCTCGAAACTCATCCGGGCTCATCCAGCGGTAGAGGCGGGAGGGGTAGTCGCGGGTTTGGGACATGAAGATTTCCGCCGGGTCGGACACCGGCAGATACTCGCGCAGCGAGGCGAA
>JBHGBD010000013.1:0-210677 GCA_041946825.1 Terriglobia bacterium
TTCGAACCCCCGACCCTCTGATTACAAATCAGATGCTCTACCAGCTGAGCTACGCCAGCCGTTACAAACCTACAATTGTAAGGGCACGGCAGGATAATTGCAAGGAAAATTCTTCGCCCTTTTCGCCGTGCCTTCGCTCCGAGACTGGACGTGACCTCAACAGCCCTCGGAGCCACCTGCCTGTATTGACAAGTGGACTGCCGCCTTCTGAACATCTGCCATTCGATACTGATCTTTTCTCGCGCAACCGATGCATTTCGTACGAACCACGGAATCAGCCGCGCATGTAACGGGAGGGATTCACAGGTGTTTCGTTAACGAGAACTTCGTAGTGCAAGTGAGGCCCGGTAGTTCGCCCGGTCATCCCGATGGCTCCGATGACTTGTCCCCGCTTCACTTCCTGTCCCACCACAACAAATATCTTACTCAGATGTCCGTATTTGGTGGTAATGCCGTAACCATGGTCGATGAGGATGGCGTTGCCATAACCTGAATCGGGGCTGGCACTGAAGACAATCCCATCGCCCGAGGCGAAGATCTGTGATCCGTACGGGGCGGAAATATCCAACCCGGCGTGGAACGCGCCCTCACCACTCAGGGGGTCCATTCGTTGCCCGAATCCCGCCGTGATTTGACCGCGAACCGGCCACAGGGAAGGAAGTGCGGAACGATCCAGGCGGGGATCGGATACCAAATCCTGAACGATCGGATCCAGAGGCGCTCGCGAGGCGGCGGCTTTCATCAGAGTGAAGGCGTACAGAGAGGCGCTATAGCTGGATTCGACATTGGAGTTGCTCTGTGCTGCCAGCGCGAGGACGGCGTGTGAAAGCTGTGGCCGGCGAGGCTCTCCGAATCCGTAGGTCAAGGCAACCTCAGAGGCCAGGGACTGCAGGGATCCCAGCTTGGCGTTGGTTTGCGTAACAACGTTTTCGAGAGTCCGGTACTGAGTTTTGAGGGCCTCGCGCTCCGTCCTGAGGTTGTTGTAGTTCGACACCTTCAAGAGCATCCGCGCGTAGCTGCTGGCCAGAGCGGCAATCGTCATGATTCCAACGACGCTAAAAGCCAGAACCAGATGAACCGCGTAGAAGGGCATTCGAACCTTGTGAAGCCTGCCGTGCGCGCCAGGGAATATTAAAAAAGTATAAAACTTCCTCTCCATTCATCACCGCCTATTCAGTTTTCTTGCCGATGTAAGCTCCGCCTCCACCGCAGGGGAGCTTGTGAGAACCATGACCAGCAACCGCGACCTGTTAGGTATGCGGGGCAAATCCTATTTAGGAATGCAACATTTGTCAAGCAAATAAGGCAATGCTTTTGGTTGCCGAGGAGGGCGGCTGAATGCAGAAGCGCTTTCATAGTCTGGTTAGACTGTGAATCCAAGGTCGGTTCTGCGTCTCAGTCGGTTTTGCCCCAAGAGCGTGTTGGCCACGTGTCGGCAAGGACGATAAGCCCAAGGTGAATCAAGGTGGTATACTCTTGCGCCGGCGGTCTGGAAATGATCAAGGATGAGCAGGAATTCGTTCGCTGGTTGAGGCGTACCGTTCCGTCCGCCCAAGGGCGCCTGCGGCTCGGCATCGGTGACGACGCAGCCGTGATGGAGGTGACCCCGGGTCGGCACCTGATTCTGACGACCGACTTAACTATTGAGAATGTGCACTTTACGCAGGAGACCCATTCGCCCAGGGCGGTTGGGCACCGTGCTCTTGCACGATCACTCAGTGACATCGCCGCGATGGGGGGCGAACCTCGCGTGGCACTCGTCTCAATTGCCCTTTCGCGACGTACAACGCGGAAGTGGGTCAAGGGCTTCTATTCCGGACTCCTTCCCTTGGCCAAACGACACGGCGTTGCAATAATTGGAGGAGATACTTCCGTTGCCGACGGACCCATCTTGATCGATATCGTCGCCGGGGGAGAGATTCCCAGGGGAAAGGAGCTTCGCCGCTCGGGAGCACGGCCCGGTGACTGGATCTTCGTCAGTGGGCCGCTCGGGCTTTCCCGGGCGGGCTTGGCTTTGCTCAAGTCGGGTCGGGGCAAGACCCGGCGCGCAGCAGAGGCGATTACGGTCCATACGCACCTCCACCCGGAGCCCCGCTGCGGATTAGGCCGCCTCCTCTCGAAGGCGGGGATTGCTTCAGCAACAATCGACATCAGCGACGGGCTTTCTACCGATCTCAAGCGCCTCTGCGAAGCCAGTGGTACGGGGGCCCGCATCTGGGAAAGCTCCATCCCAGTTGCCCCGCTAACCCGCGCGAGCGGGTACTCCTCTTCTGAGATCCTCGAGTTTGCCCTCCATGGTGGCGAGGATTACGAGCTGCTTTTCACTGTTCCCCGGACCAAAGTGGCTCGCCTACCACGGCGTTTTGGGGGAGTCGAGCTTCGCCGCATCGGCGAAATCACGAAGGGACACGAAATCTGTCTGGTTCGCAGAACCGGCAATGAGGAGATTCTCGCACCCGCCGGATGGGACCATTTCCGAAAATAGATACCGTATTGCAATAAAGGGCCAGAACTCAAACCGGGGAACTGTCAACCTGCGCTGCCCGTCAGTTGCCTGCGGGGAGAAGTACGGCCCGGATTCTCAATGCTGTTGTGTTCCGGCGGCTTGACCAGAGCTTGTCGTGGAGGGTGGCACAGGCTTGGGGGGCTCGGCTGAGGATGGAGGGGAGGCATCGTTTCTTGGCGGTGTCGGCTGGGACGCTGCTTGCCCGACAGCAGGTTTGGGCGCGGAGGGTCCTCCGGCGGCTGGCTGGCTCGGATTTCGGGCGCTACCCGGGGAGCCGCCCCCAGAGGCAGGTGACCCGGCTGTGCCCCCTTCCGAAGCTGACTTATTTTCGGCGCCTGGAGCGGTATCATCACGTGCTAGGAGCCGTTCAGTGGCAGCACTCGCGAGGATTTCTTTCACCTGATCGGGATTCCTGAGGAGAGGTGAATGCGCGAAATCCTCGGCGGGCCGGTTTTTGAGCGCCTCCTCCATGAATTCCATCCAGATGGGCAAAGCGGCCTTGGCGCCTTCCTCCTTGGCGCCCAGCGTGCGATGATCGTCGAAGCCCACCCAAACCCCGGCCGTCAGGGAGGGCGAGAAGCCGATAAACCAGGCATCGACGAAGTCATTCGTGGTTCCCGTTTTCCCAGCCAGAGGGTATTTCTCCGCCAGCGACTTCGCCCGGACAGCCGTTCCGGTCATGAAGACCTCGCGCAGCATGGAAGTTTCCAGGCGCGCGATAGGAGCGGGAATCACGTCCGCAACTTCGGGAGCGAAATCGTCGATGACGCGTCCCTCGTAGTTGGTGACTCGCTCGATCATGCGGGGTGAAATGTGGACCCCGTCGTCCGGAAAGGTTGTAAAAGCCGACGTGTGCTCCAGCAATGTGAGATCGGAGGCGCCAAGGGCGAGGGGTAGGTTGGGGACCAGGCGAGAGGTGATCCCAAAGCGCCGGCAGAGTTTGATGACCTTATCAACGCCAACCCGGCTCAGCAGTCGCACGGCGGGGACGTTGCGAGATTCCGCCAAGGCATGCAGCAGAGTAATGTTTCCCAAGAATTTGTTGTCGTAATTGTGCGGTGACCACACTCCGGAAGCGGACGGGAAACTCACTGGAGCATCCAGAATCGTGTCGAAGGGATTGGCGCCGTCCAATAAGGCGGCAGCGTAAACGTATACTTTGAACGAAGATCCTGATTGCCGCTCCGCCTGGCGGGCGCGGTTGAACTTGCTCTCCTCGAAATCGTAGCCCCCCACCATGGCCTTGATCGCGCCGGTTGAGTTCTCGATGGCAACAAGTGCTCCCTGGACCTGCGGCCGCTGATCAAGCGTCACGTGCAGGGTCTGGCCCTTGATTTCCTTGATTTGAAACAAATCGACATCGCCCGAGGTGAATGCCTCATAGGGCGAGGTCTTGCCGGTCCAGGCGAAGTCCGGGCGCGTGACCTTTGCGGTCAACTCCCCAAAGCGGACCAATGCGGAGTCAGATTTCACATCGGTCACCAAGCCGTGCAGCAGCGCTCCAACCTCCAGAGGCTTTCGCCAGTCAGGATGCGTGTAAGTTTCGAGGGTAGCCAAAAGGCCATTGGGCAATGTGGGCGGGTCCTTGATGATGTTCTGTTCGGGGCCGCGCCATCCATGCCGCTTGTCATATTCGCGAAGTCCGTCTTGCAAAGCTCTCTCGGCAGCACGTTGCAGAGTCGCATCCAACGTAGTGTAGACTCGCAACCCCTTTTCATGAACCGCCTCAGCTCCGTATTTCTTTTCCAGGAAAAGCCTGGCGTCTTCCACAAAGTAAGGCGCAAGGCTGTTCGTCCACCGCTGGATACTCAAGTTGAGGGGAGCGGCTCTGGCCTGGCGAAACTGCTCTTCGGAGATTTTTCCGTTCTCCAACATTGCCGCCAGGACTACGTTCCGGCGCTGTCGGGCGCGCTCGGGATAAATCAGCGGCGAATAGCCCGTGGGTGTTCGGGGCAGGCCGGCAAGTAGCGCCGCCTCGGGCAGCGTCAGTTGGTCCAGCCGCTTGCCGAAATAGAACTGGGCCGCCGCCGCGAAGCCGAAATTCCCGTGGCCAAGTTCAATTTGGTTGCAGTAGAGGGTGAAGATCTGTTGTTTGGTGAAATGGCGTTCGATCTGGATGGCGATCAAGACTTCCTGGAACTTACGCCGAAAACTCTTCTCGGGGGTAAAGAAGAGCTTCTTGCTAAGCTGCATAGTGAGCGTGCTGGCACCCTGCGCGCGCCGCCATTCCATGAGGTCGGTGATCGCGGCACGCACGACGCGAATTACATCCACGCCCCAATGACTTTCGAAGTGCTTGTCTTCGATGGATAGAACCGCGTCCCTGAGGACTTTTGGAATCTGGTCGTAGGTTACAATGACACGCCGTTCGAGTGCAAAACTACCGATGGGGGTTCCGTCGTCGGCGTATAGTTCTGTCATGACGTCGGGGCGATATTCCATCAACTGGCGAACCTGGGGCAGGTTCGACGAGTAGACGAAGACCAACCCACCCAATGCGCCGATCCCCGCTGAGAGCAAAATGAGCACGAGGTAGAAGAATTGACCGATGACTCGCCGCAGGCTGAAGCGTGAGGACCGCAGCGGCGGGGGCGGGAGCAGGCTCGGTTCGGGCTCAACCTCTGGTTCCGCTTCGGGATTGATTACCGTCTCCGCCACGGAAGTCGCCCCCGTCAGGCCCTCTCCAAAGTCAGGAAGCGGCTGGCGGGGCTCATCAATTGGTTCGGTCAAGTCGGCTTCCGCTTCGGGGGCGGTCTCTGGCGCACGGTGGCCCGCCGCGGACTGATTGCCTGCGATTGCTTCCGTCGCGCTGGTTTGGGACTCAGGAAGATTTTCGGGCGGACTCGGTGGCTTCGTCTGCGGCGAGGGGGGATCGGACGAGCGCTTCTTCCCATCGTCCGAAAGCCCCAGGGTTTGAATCTTAGCCATCTAGACTGGACTCCCAAATCATTCTAGAGTGTCGTCCAATATCAGTCAAACTGGCTGGCGTCGGGGGAGACACCCATGGGTAGCCGTGACGGGGCCTATCGGTAGATCCCAGACGGTAGCTACGCCTCCGCCCCCAGGATTTTGCGACAAAGCCGAATCAGGCGCGCGTGAGGAATTGCCTGATTGGCTTGCAGCATGAGGATTTCACCCTGCCGGAAGCTGCTGTAGAACCAACGGGAAAGCAAACACAAATGCTCCCAGGGAGGCCGTTCGGGTAGCGGTTCGTCCGGCGGCGCGAGGGGATCGAGCAACTCCCGGAGTTGCCGGTCGAGCGGCACGGGCGAGGGAACGTTTTCGTCGAGGCTGAGGGTAACGGGTCCGCGTAGCTCGCCGGCCCGCACGCGGAAGAAGAGCACGTCCTTCGGCTCGGCACCGCGTTCGACGATGACCGCGTGCAGATCACGCAAGTTGCGCACGAGCCCGGGTTTCTGCCGCAGAACCTCGTGGACTTTCTCCGCTCTGCGATGCAACTTCGCGGCCTGCTCGAATTCCAGCGCTTCCGACGCCTTGGTTCGGTCTCCCTCAAGAGTCCGAATCAGGGATCTCCCATCGGCATCCAGAAAGTCCACGACGCGGCTGACCTCGTCTTGATATTCCTGATCCGTGCACCCGGCGAAACAAGGCGCAAGACACATATGCATTTGAGAATAGATGCAGCCGGGATGAGACGGATCAGGCGTGAGTTCCTCGACGCAGCGGCGCACCTTGAAGAGATCGAGGAATTCAGAGGAGAACCGCTCGGCGGCCAGACGTGTCGGGAAGGGGCCATAATAGAGGGATCCGTCGTTTGAAATCCTGCGCGTGGGGTAGCAGCGCGGGAAGCGGTTTTTCAAATTCACCTTGAGCAAGGTGGGCGGTTTCAGGCGCAGCCGCTGGCGAAAATGTCCAGGGTAGTAAAACCTGTTGAGCAAATATAGCAGCCACTGAGCCTCAAGCGCTGAGCCGACCGTTTGATACTCGATTCTTTCTGTGGCCTCTCGTAGATTGGGAAAGCGGGAAGAACCCCCGGTCGGTATGAAAAGACGCAGGAGCCGGCGATGCAGGTCCATCGTCCGGCCCAAGTAGGGTGCCACAGGAGTCCCATCATGACCCCTCAGGAAAACCGCGAAAACTGCCGATCTTGCGGGGATGGACTTTGCCAGAGACTCCTTATCCAAGCCTCGATCGAGCGGCAACGAACATGGGAGATGCATTTCTGCCTCTGCCGTGAGGCGATTTTATGTGGGGGGGCAAAGGGCGGTCAAGGTCAAACCCTGTCCAGAAACGGGCTGGCCCTGTTTCCTCTTGCCGCTAAACCTATTGTTACCAAAGAACTACGGGATGGACAGCGAGTCTGAAGTCTGCTAGTCTTACTACAACGTAGGGCCGAGCCGGCCGACGTGGGCGTGTCGATTGTCTCTTTTGGGAGAAGGGGGAAGATGGGTTCGCTTCTCGACGTGCCCGCGGGTAGAGCCAAGGCGGTAGGAAAATGAGAATAAAGTTCTGGGGCGTCAGGGGATCGACCCCGACCCCCGAACGCCGCAACTCGCGTTATGGCGGCAACACGGCGTGTGTCGAGTTGCGGCTTGGCAACGGCACCTTGATCATCCTGGATTGCGGCAGCGGGCTGCGTTCACTCGGCAAAAGCCTGCTGCGCGAGTTCGGCGAGCACCCCATCCACGGCTACGTCTTCATGACCCACTTCCACTGGGATCACATCCAGGGGATTCCCTTCTTTGGTCCGCTCTACAAGAAAGGCAACGCCTTTTTGTTCCATTCGGTTCTGCGCAAAGGCCTCGAGCTGAAAGGCGCCGTCGAGGGCCAGATGGTGAATCCCTACTTTCCTGTTGACATGAGCGCCATGGGCGCGGTGCGGCACTTCTTCGACCTGGACGAGCGCCCGATTGACATCAATGGCGCGGTCATCAGTTCCGCTCCCCTCAACCATCCTCAAGAGTGCGTGGCGTATCGCATCGATGCGGATGGGGCGTCGTTCGTATTCTCCACCGACACCGAGCCGGGATCGCCTTACCACGACCGCGCGATTCGAGAGTTGGCCCAGGGTGCAGACGTCCTGGTATACGACGCTCAATACACTCCCGAGCAGTTAATTGGCGACAAGCGGGGATGGGGACACAGCAGTTGGCTGGAAGGAGCACGTATCGCCCGGGAGAGCAATGTCGGACAACTCGTCCTGTTCCACCATGATCCCGACAATGACGATGTGTTCGTGGACGGGCTCGTGGAGAAGGCCAAACAGGAATTCCCGCGTGTCGTCGCCGCAGCGGAAGGGCTGGAATTCACACTGCCCTGGACGGATTCGGCCGAAGGAACGTTTGGAGAGGGTTTTGAGCGCCGCCGAGAGCACCGCTACCAGCTTGAGCTGCCTCTGCGATTCGAATCGATCGGTTCCGGATATGCGCCCCGCAAGGGGACAGGCATCGCCCAAGACCTCTCACGCTCCGGGATCTACTTTGTTACGCCGGCCCCGATTCCTGCCGACCAGCCGGTGGAATTGGAAGTTGTGGTACCCAACGAGATCACACATCGGGGCGACGTTGCTTTGCGCTTTGTGGCGCGTCCTGTGCGCGTCGAACAGCTGAATGGCGGAGCGGGCTATCATCAGCGGGTCCAGGGCGTAGCTGCTCGCCTTGACACCCCAGCAAAAGAAGTGGAGAAATCCGAACCCGAAGACGCCCACGAACGGACGAAACGGTCCCCATAAAACCCCGGTGGATCTCGAGACCTCTCGCTTAAACTCGATTTCCCCGCGACTCAACTAATACCCTAAGCTTTTTGAAACGCACGCGCGAGTTTGTCGTAGGTTGTCGAAAGATCCTCGGGCTGGACGCGAGTCTCACCGATGACGGTCATGAAATTCGAGTCCCCGGTCCAACGGGGGAGTAGGTGGAGGTGCAGATGGTCCGCCACGCCCGCGCCAGCGCAGCGGCCGAGGTTCATTCCCAAGTTGAATCCCTCAGGATGGTAGGCGGCATTGAGTGCGGTCAAAAGTCTTTGAGCGAGCGCCATCATTTCATTGAGAGTCGCCGGGTCAAGCTCTTCGAGGCGGGCCACGTGAGCGTAAGGGGCAATCATGGTATGACCGGTGGTGTATGGATAGAGGTTCAGGATCACGAAGTTCGCGGAGGCGCGATGCAAGACCAGGTGTTCGCGGTCCCGCTCCACGTCGTCTGCCGCGCGCTCACAGAAGATGCAGCTTCCAGAACGGGCCGCCTCGCTGACGTAGCGAAATCGCCAGGGGCTCCACAGAATATCCATAGATTTGAGGCCACGGGGCGGAGAGTCTCCGTCAGGCAGACGGAGCCGACTCGGGCGGGGCGGTGGCAGGAGCCGCAGGCTCGGCAGCGCCTTCACCAGCGTTGACGAGATCCTTGAGCTCTTTGCTGGGTTTAAAGAAGGGAATCTTCTTCGCGGGCACTTCCACGCGTGCGCCGGTCTTGGGATTGCGTCCCACCCGCGAATTGCGCTGTCGCGTACGGAAACTCCCGAAGCCGCGGATCTCGATCTTGTCGCCGTTGCGCAGACTCTTCACGATGCTATCAAAGATCGTCTCGACGATGATCTCGGAGTCTTTGCGGCTCAGTTCGACCGCCTGGGAGACATTCTCGATCAAGTCAGCCTTGGTCATGTGTCACTCCCGTTCCTGAATTCGTTTCCCGCTCGGAGAGGCTCTTTCCCGACTCAGCAGCCTCCGTCCCCGAGAGGCGGTTTTACCACCGAATTCCGTCAGATGCTACAGGAACTTCTTAGCCGGCTGTTGAGGCCGCCTCCGCCTTTTCCAAGTGGACCGGTGGTTTGGGATCTTCCGCTGCGGCCGGGGGCATAACTTCCGCGGGCATATCAACCTTATTTGATTCCTGCGCCGGGGAGCGCTGCTCGACCCCTCTCATGGTCAGCCCGATCTTCCTCTCCGTCGAGTTCAGGCGCAGGATGCGGAAATCGTACTCACGCCCGACCTCGAGCTTGCGCGAGCCGTCGCTCTGCTCGCCGACTATTTCCGAAGTGTGGCACAAGCCTTCGATTCCGTCTTCGATCTCCACGAACGCCCCGAAGGATGCCACCCGCGAAACTTCGCCACGCACGATGTCGCTGACCTTCGTCTTCGCGAAGAAGTCCGCCCAGACATCGGTCTGAAGCTGCTTGAGCCCGAGCGAGATCCTCCGCTTCTGCGGATCGATGCCCAGGATCGCGACTTCCACTTTCTGGCCCTTCTTCAGAACCTCGGAAGGATGCTTGATGTCCCTGGCCCAGGAAAGGTTGGAGAGATGGATCAAACCGTCCACACCGTCTTCAATTTCCACAAAGGCGCCGAACTCAGTCAGATTGCGGACTTTCCCCTCCACCGTCGCCCCGACCTGCAGACGTTCCGTCAGTGTGGCCCAAGGATCGGGCAGGGCATGCTTCATGCTGAGCGATATGCGCCGCTGCTCGCTGCTCACCTCCAGCACCGCCACTTCCACGCGGTCGCCTATTTTCACGACCTTCGACGGGTGCTTCAGCCTCTTGCTCCAGCTTAACTCCGAGGCGTGCACTAATCCTTCCACACCGGGCTCGAGTTCAACAAAAATCCCGTAGTCCACAATGCCCACCACGCGGCCCGTGACACGGTCCTTGGGGTGATACATCGTGCTGGCGTGGTCCCAGGGATCGGGCGAGAGTTGCTTTAATCCCAGAGAGACACGGCCCTTCTCGGCATCAAACCTGAGAACCTTGACCTTGATCTCTTGTCCGGGCTTCACGACTTCCGATGGATGAGCGACGCGCCCCCATGCGAGGTCGGTGATGTGCAGCAAGCCGTCCATGCCCCCCAGATCCACGAAGACACCATAGTCCGTCAGATTTTTGACCCGGCCTTCAAGCACCGCGCCCTCACGAAGCTCTTCCATCAATCGGGCTTTGCGCCGGTTGGCTTCTTCCTCCAGGGCGGCGCGGCGGCTGACCACCGCGTTCGAGCGCTTGCGGTTGAGTTTGATGACCTTGCAGGGAATCTCCTGGCCCACCAGGGAGTCGAGGTCGGCATGCGCGCGCACGTCGGCCTGCGACCCCGGAAGAAACGCGGGAATCCCGATGTCCACGGTGAGTCCGCCCTTGATTCGCGCCACCACACGTCCACGCAGCGTCGTCCCTTCGGCGACGGCGTGCTCGATTTCTTCCCACGCCTTGCGCCGCGCAGCCTTCTGGTAGGAGACGGTGACCGTTCCCTCTTTCTCATTGTAATTCTCAATCCAGACAGGAATCCTGTCCCCGGGCTGTATGGTCACCTGGCCGTCGTCACGAGCAAACTCCGCGCGCAAGATCGCGCCTTCACACTTCAGACCTACGTCCACCATGACCTCGGTGTCCGTCAGCTTGACGACCGTCGCCTGCACGATTTCTCCGGGGCTGAATCCGGAGATCGTCTCCATGCTGTCGAGAAGGTGGCTGATTTCCGCGGATTCCGTGGGGCCGGAGCCCAGCTCAGCGACAGATTCCTGCGCCGATCGGGGGATCTCCACAACCTCTGTCTGCGTCGGACTCAATTCGGTCGAGTCGAGGGGCCGGTCTTCCTTAGACCCCGCATCGAGCGAGGTGCTAGGGGTTTCTTCCAGAGACATTACATTTCCTCCTCCCCGAACACCCCGACGCAGCCTTACAAGTGATGAGCTATTTTACCGTCCGGCCCGGACTTAGTCAACGCGTCGTCTTTGGATGATTTGCGATTTCGCACTGTGCGCGTGGGTGGCGCCGATACTGCATGTCGCGCGGCAAGCACTGTGGTGAGCGTCAGCTATATTAACGTTCGCCCGAAGATAAAACGCTGCAGGGCGGCGCGGTCCTGGGAACTGGGAGAAAGGAATTGCACGCCGATACCATCCGGCAATGCCTTGCGAATGACTCTTGCTTGCATTTTGCGAGGGCCGGCATCGGGGGCCGGCGATTCGACGAAGAGGGAACGGCGCGGGCGCCGCGGCGTTTTTTCGGCGGGGTCGCGCGGCAACGGAAGGACGAACTCGAGGGTTAATGAGTCTCCCACATCAAGGCCGCCCGAAGGCTCAAGCAACATTCCCGTCTCTCCAATGTTGACGCTCTCGGCGCGGAAATGATGCTCTTCGTGCTCGCCGAACGTGCAATCAACCGCCGTACGAAACGGCAAGCGGGAGGAGCGGCGTTGCTCACGGACCAGGGGAGCTTTGGCGGCATAGAAGAGATTATGCAACCGCTCGTAGTTGAACGGTTTGTTGAGAAAGATCGACACCCCGATCCCAAAGCACCTGCGCATCGTGTCGAGGTCATTGAGGCCGGTGATCATCACTACGGGGGTCTGGGCGTTTAGCGCCGAGGCTCTCGCCCGACGCGCCAGCTCGAAGCCGTCGATTCCGGGCATCAGGATGTCGAAAACGAGCCCGTCGAATTTCTCTCCCTCGACTTGGCGCGCCGCCTCCCGACTGTCTTCAAGTGTCTGGATTTGGTATCCCCAGGGCTCAACGACAGTTTTGATGAACTTGAGAATCGCAGGGTCGTCGTCCACCACCAGGAGTCGGAGGGCCATAGAGGGAATAAAGCGGGATTCCCCTTTCAGTTTCTAGAACGACCGCCATTCTACTCTCAATTCGAGGGGGAAGCATGAGCGGCGCAAGGTGCTGTGTCCAGACCCCGTCCTGAGTGGACGGAATGACCGGGTCGGTCAGCGGCCAACACAGAAACGTCTGCCTGCTATTCCACGTGGAACCGGTAACCTGCCTGCTTGATGGCCTTGCGGTAGTCGTCGGAGTTCATCTCGACCAGTTTGCACATCTCATAGAGGCGTGAACGCAGCGTCGTTCCAAGCTGGTTGAGGGTTCGCTCGATATCAGGAATGGCTTCGCCGGAGGGGGCGCGGACCTCGCGGCGGCCGGAGGTCTCACCGAACGGCAGCGTGGTGGTGATCAACGTGACCTTCTTCTGGTTGTAGCGCGAATTGATGATGTAGGCGAGGGTCTCCTTCACCCAGTCGCTGGGGTTCGACGCCGCCAGTTCGTCCAGAAGCAACACCTCGCAATCGAGCACGGGCTGAAGGACGCGCAGCTCGGAAGTCTGCGAGATGGGATTCCAGCTATCCTGGATTTCCTTCAGCAGGTCGCGGAAGTCGTAGAAGAGCGATTCAACACCCTTGCGGATCATCAACTCGCGCAGGACGGCGACGGCGAGATGAGTTTTCCCTACACCGGTTGGGCCTACAAACAGCAGGCCGAAGTCTGTCGGATACTCGTCCACGAAGCGCTCGGCATAGAAGCGCGCGGCGTTGAGGCTGGGATTGGCCTGGCCGGTGACACGGTCCTTGCGGATGTCGAAGTTTTCGAAGGCGCAGTGCTCGTAGCGCCGCGGAATCCGCGCCCGCTTCAGAAGGACTTCGGCGCGCTCCTGGTCGTGGCAGTCACAACGGACCACGCGCCGGACACCGTTCGTCTCGATGGGCCTCCAACCCGTGCCCTCGCACTGCGGACAATCCTTTTTCGCCATAGTGTGGGAAAGATTCTAAATCAGGCGGAAAGCTCCGGCGAGAAAAAACGATGGGCGCGTTTCAGCTTCAGCGCTCGTCGCTTTTTTTGGCTCGAATCAGGATGGGTGGGGCGACACGGACGAGAGCATTCTGGATGTGCTCGGAGGCTTCGGCAGGGCGTTCGAGGAGCTCGCTGCGCACATACTCAACGAATGCGTGCATTTCCTTCTCCATCTCTGCCATGCGCTGGCGCATGTTGAGGATGATTTCTATGCCTGCCAGGTTGACGCCCAGGTCGCGAGTCAGTTTCAGTATGAGTTCGAGTTGCTCCAGGTCCTCTTTCCCATACAAACGCGTGTTCCCGTCGCTGCGAGAGGGGACAAGCAACCCTTCTCGCTCGTAGAGGCGCAGCGTCTGTGGATGGATGTCATACATTTCCGCTACGGCACTGATCATGTAGCCGGCCTTGCCGCGAGTTTTGCGTCCACGAGGCATGGTAAAAGAAGAATTCAGGAGTCAGAATTCAGAATCAATAACCCAAGCATATCCGGCTCGTCACTCATCACTTGCCACTCGTCACTTGCTCTTCAGGTCGCGCCGCGGGTCATCGGGATTCAGCCGCGCCAATTCGCGCAGAATCTCCTTGGTGCGTTCGTCGGCTACACGCGGCACAACGACCTGAACTTCCACGAATTGGTCGCCGCGGGCGCTGGCGCGCAGGGACGGAGCTCCCCGTCCGCGCAGTCGCAAGCGCTGGCCGCTCTGCGTGCCGGGCGGAATCTTGATGGTTGTCGGCCCGTCGATGGTCGGAACCTCGACTTTGGCGCCCAGCGCCGCCTCGCTCACCGTCACCGGAACCTTGACGTAGATGTTGTCGCCTTTTCGCTCGAAGAGCGGGTGAGGTTCGACATCGGTGACAATGTACAAGTCTCCTGCCGCTCCGCCACCAGCTCCGGAGTTGCCTTTGCCCGCGACGCGAACACGCGAGCCGGTGTCGACGCCCGGTGGGATGCGCACGTCGAAAGTTTCGGGATGCCGGATGTGCCCTGCTCCGCTGCAAGCTGCGCAGGGGCGCCGCTGCTGGCCGGTGCCGCCGCACTGCGGGCAGGTGAGGGCAAACCGCATTGCGCCGGACTGCCGTGTCGCCTTGCCGGTTCCGCCGCAGGCCACGCAAACCACCGTCGCGCCGCTCGCAAAACCTGAGCCGCGGCAGACTCCGCAGGTTTCCGCGCGCGCCACCGTGATGCGCACCTGGGTGCCACGAATGGCGTCCCAGAAACCTAGGTGGAGATGGTGTTCGATATCCCCGCCGCGCTCCGGACCCTCGCGTCCCGCGTCCGCTCCCCGGCCGCGCGAAAAAAGTTGTGAGAAAAGATCCCGGAAGGACGACCCGAATCCGCCCCGCTGTTCGCCTGGTTCGTAGTCGGAAAAATCGAAGCCCGAGAAGTCAAAGCCAGGACTGTCGGCCCCTGCTGGAGAGGTCGCGCCATAGCCGCCGGGCGGAAGGTTATCGGAATAGAATCCGTATTGATCGTAGATCTGGCGCTTCTTCTCGTCGCTCAGAACTTCGTAGGCTTCCTGAATCTGCTTGAACTTCTCTTCCGCCGCCTTGTTGCCGGGATTGACGTCGGGGTGAAACTTTCGCGCCAGGCGCCGATAGGCCTTGCGAATCTGCTCAGGCTTCGCGGTGCGCTCAACTCCAAGCGCGGCGTAATAGTCTTTTTGCGTTCCGACAGACATGGGAGGAAGTTGCCAGTAGCCAGATTCCGGCGGCCAGTCTCAGACCGTCCAGGAAGATCAGTTCCGAGTCGACTTCAAGAACTCACCCAGGTGATCGGGGCAGCGGGAGAGTACCCAATCCTGCAGATGCGCCAGGATTTCGCGAGCCGCGGGTGAGTTCATCAGCCGCGGATCAATTTCGACCTCCATGAACTGCCGGCGCTGGCATTTCGGGCATTCGACCCCCACCTGTGCTCGTTGTTCCATTCTCTCTCCCGCTCGGGCGGCGCGGCTTGGTGCGGGGCCGGCTCACCCTCAGTTCTTTTTCTTTTCTTCGTCCACGACTTCCGCGTCGATCACTTCGCCATCTGTCTTCGCTTTACCCTGAGCGTCCGCGGAGGATGCCCCACCGGATTGGGCGCCTGCCTGGGGTCCCGGCCCGGCCTGCGCGGAGCCCGCCTGCTTGTACATGGCTTCCGCCAGTTTGTGCGAAGCCTGCGTCAGCCGCTCGACCGCCGGGCTGATTTTTGAGACGTCGCCATCTTGGATGGCTTTCTTCGTTTCCTCCAGCGAGGCTTCGATGTTTTTGGCGTCCGCCTCGGAAACCTTGCTGCGATTTTCCTTCAACATCTTCTCGACCGAATACACGAGTGAATCCGCTCGGTTTTTAACCTCGATTTCGTCCTTTCGCCGGCGGTCTTCGTCGGCGTGGAGTTCGCCCTCCTTCGCCATGCGTTCGACTTCATCCTTGGAGAGCCCGCTCGAGGAGGTGATGGTAATCCGCTGTTCGTTGCCGGTCCCCTTGTCCTTCGCCGAGACGTTCAGGATGCCATTGGCGTCGATGTCAAAGGTAACCTCAATCTGCGGAACACCGCGCGGCGCTACGGGGATGCCCACCAGGTGGAACCGGCCGAGCGTGCGGTTGTCGCGCGCCATCTGCCGCTCGCCCTGCAGGACATGAATCTCCACCGAAGTCTGATTGTCGGCGGCGGTCGAGAAAACTTCCGTCTTGCGAGTGGGAATCGTAGTATTGCGCTGAATCAGCGGGGTCATGATTCCGCCCAGCGTCTCAACTCCCAGCGTCAGCGGCGTGACGTCGAGCAGCAAGAGGTCTTTCACTTCGCCGCCCAGAACGCCCGCCTGAACTGCGGCGCCCACCGCCACGACTTCGTCCGGGTTGACACCCTTGTGCGGCTCCTTGCCATTGAAGAGGTCGCGGACAATCTGCTGGATGCGAGGGATGCGCGTTGACCCGCCGACCAGCACAACCTCGTCAATCTTTTCCGGGCCGACCCCCGCATCCTTGAGCGCCTGCTTGACCGGCCCTACCGACCGCTGAAAGATGTCCTCGCACATTTGCTCGAAGCGCGCGCGGGTCAGCTTCAGGTTCAGGTGTTTGGGCCCGGAAGCCCCCGCGGTGATGAACGGCAGATTGATTTCCGTTTCAAGCACCGTCGAGAGTTCCATCTTGGCTTTCTCGGCGGCTTCCTTCAGGCGCTGCAAAGCCATGCGATCGGTGGAGAGGTCGATGCCCTGGTCCTTTCGAAACTCGTCCACAATCCAATCCATCACGCGCTTGT
Source organism: Terriglobia bacterium (assembly GCA_041946825.1). GTDB lineage: Bacteria > Acidobacteriota > Terriglobia > UBA7540 > UBA7540 > CAZTHM01. The sequence goes on from JBHGBD010000013.1 coordinate 16,253, forward strand.
CAATGTCGTCGCCCCCCAGGTGCGTGTCGCCGTTAGTGGACTTCACCTCTACGACGCCTTCGCCCACTTCGAGGATCGAGATGTCGAACGTGCCGCCGCCAAAATCGTAGACCGCAATCGTCTCGTCCTTCTTCTTGTCGAGACCATAGGCGAGCGCCGCGGCCGTCGGCTCGTTCACGATGCGCATGACTTCCAGCCCGGCGATCTTCCCGGCGTCCTTCGTCGCCTGCCGCTGGCTGTCGTTAAAATACGCGGGAACCGTGATGACCGCTTGTGTGACGTTTTCGCCCAGATACTGTTCGGCAGCATCCTTCATCTTCTGCAGGATCATGGCGGAGATTTCAGGAGGGGAATACTCCTTGCCCAGAGCGGTCACTCGGGCATCACCATGGGGACCCGGTGCGACCCGGAAGGGCACCGTCTTGATTTCGCTTTGCACTTCGTCGTAGCGTCGGCCCATGAAGCGCTTGATCGAGTAAACCGTATTCTCGGGGTTAGTGATGGCCTGCCGCTTCGCCACCTGACCCACCAATCGCTCGCCGGACTTCGTGAAAGCCACGACGGACGGGGTCGTCCGCCCACCCTCGGGATTGGTGATGACGGCGGGGTCGCCCCCCTCCATTACGGCCACAACCGAGTTAGTGGTCCCCAGGTCGATTCCGATTATCTTGCCCATTCCCAAACCCTCCTCAGAGCACTGCAATTTATTGGATGCTGACCATTAGTCGGACGTTATAATAATTTTTGAGTCTTCGATTGTCAAGCAAAATGTGCATCTGTTTCAAGGTAAATGAGTTAGCTAGTCAATCGTGACTCAATCAAATGTCCCTAAAGGTCGAGAAAGCAGAAACGAAGTCTCCCCCTTTAGGAACCGTTCCCGAATCCCGCCTGACGGCGATGAACGGTTTTGAGTTATCCTCTAGAAGAGAGGAGATTCTGAAATGCCTGTAAAGCGCCCTCGCTCTAAATACACGCCCGAACATGCGCGGGGAGGTGTTAAAGCCAAGCTCCCTCGCATCGAAACCTGGCCCAACCAGTATCCTGGCTACGAAATAACAATTACGATTCCTGAATTCACTTCCATCTGCCCGCGCACGGGGCTTCCGGATTTCGGAACGATCACCATTCAATACCTTCCCAACAAGGTCTGCATAGAGTTGAAGTCGCTGAAATACTACATCCTTGGGTATCGCAATCTCGGCATATTCTATGAGAATGCAGTCAACCGCATTCTGGACGACCTGGCGCATGCCTGCCGCCCCCGGCGGATGACCGTGCGCGGCGAATTCACCACGCGTGGGGGAATGCACACGACCGTCGAGGCGCGGTATCCCCGCCGCTAGTCTTTCCGCAGATAAGCCAGATTCCGCAGATTCAGGACAGGGAGCGAGCAGACGAGTGGGTCCGTTGACGCCCGATGTTACTTCCGGTTAGATTGGGGGCTCCGCGCGGGCTTATGAGAATCGCATTCTTTGAATTGGAGGACTGGGAACGGGAAGAATTGAAGAAGGGCCTGTTTGAGGGACACGAGTTGCATCTCTCGACCGAGCCGTTGAACGAGCGCGCGCTGACGGACGAGCACGATGCAGAGATCGTTTCCGTGTTTGTACACTCCAGCCTCAACCGGGCGGCGCTTACCAAGCTCCCGAGCTTGAAGTTCATCGCCACGCGCTCCACGGGATTCGACCACGTCGACATGGGGTACTGTCGCGAGCGTGGGATCCTGGTTTCCAATGTTCCCTCATACGGCGAGAACACCGTTGCCGAGCATACCTTCGCGCTTATCCTGGCGCTTTCCCGCAACATCCACAAAGCCTTCGTGCACACGCTGGCGCGCGACATCCCCTTCGAGGAGCTCCGCGGCTTTGACCTGGCAGGGAAGACGCTGGGAGTTATCGGGGCCGGACGAATCGGACTCCACGTCATCAAAATCGCCAAAGGCTTCGGCATGAAGGTTGTGGCTTTCGACGTTCGCCGGGAGCCCCTGCTCGCCGAGGTGTTGAATTTCCGCTACGTTTCCGTGGACGAGCTTCTGGTAGTTTCCGACATCATCTCGCTGCACTGTCCTTACACCCCCAAGACGCATCACCTCATCAATCCCGATAACATTCGCCGGATCAAGCGCGGGGCGCTTCTCATTAATACGGCACGCGGCGGTTTGATTGACCCGGCGGCGCTCACACGAGGACTCGACGAAGGCATATTGGCGGGGGCAGCGCTCGACGTCCTGGAAGGCGAGGAGCTCCTCAAAGATGAGCGCCAGATTCTCGCCGAGTCGCTCGCCCAGGACAAGCTGCGGACGCTGCTGCTCAATCATTCTCTGCTCAATCGCGACAATGTCGTCATCACGCCCCACATCGCCTTCAACAGCCGCGAGGCGGTACAGCGCATCCTGGAAACCACGCTCGAGAATCTTCGCGCGTATCTTAGCGGGCAGCCACGCAATCTGGTGGTTGGGGGCTAAGTCATATGGGGTGGAACGCTATCTTGAAGATCCAGGGCGGTGAAGAGCTACCTGGGTCCAACGCGATCCCGAGGAATCAGGAAGTCAGGCCCTGCGTGCACGTTGACACCTGCTGGTAGAGGAAGGAATTGCGAGTCCGCCTGCGTGCTGTCCTCTCACGCTTGGCTCTTGTGGCTGGCGCCGTTCTTGTCGGGCTGGGTTGCGGTGAGGGGTTCCTGCGCCTCCAGGAACCCTTCCTCCACTTGATGGCGCGCCGTTACAATTATGTTGCCCTCAACATCAGCGATCCTATCTGGGACCACGGACTGCGGCCGGGCATCACCCTCTCCACAAACTGGATTGATTCGGCCGGCCATCCTCCTCCCATGACGTATTCAACCAACAACATCGGCTGTCGATACCCGGTGGACCTGCAGGTGCCCAAGCCGAGTGACGTGCGCCGGATCCTGCTGCTGGGAGATTCCTTCGCCCTGGGTTACTACTACGAAGATACGGTCGCCGCGCAAATCGAACATAGCCTGAATTCAGCCCCGCTTGGAAAGCGTTTCGAAGTCGTCAATTGTGCCGTCCCGTCACACAGCCCGATGCTCTACTATCTCCGGCTGAAGAACCAACTTGCCGCCTTGCAGCCTGACGAGGTCCTTCTGTGCATCGACCCTACGGATATCTTTGACGATTATTGGCGCTATCGCCCCCGTGGGTCGTTTGCAGCAGACGGCGAACCGCTGGCCGTGAAGGAAACGGTGCGCTGGCGGCACTGGGCATTGGAGTGGGTTCTGGGCAGGCTCTATTTGGCGCGCGTGCTCTGGACAGTCCGAGTGACCGCCGGCCCTCCCTTTGGTCGCCGGCAGGCAACCGACACACGAGCAACCAGCCGAAAGTTATTTGACTACTACTCGACCCTCCCGGTGACTTCGGAAGAGTGGCAAAGAGAAGTTGGATTCTGTCTCGAGAATATCTCACGCATCTTCACCTTCTGCGAAGAGCGGAGTATCACAGTTACGGTGACGCTCGTTCCCCACAAGGAGCAGCTGCAGCCGGACGCGAACGGCAGGCTCTGGAACCGCGAGTTCGACCAGCGACTCGACAAGTTATGTCGCGACGCGGGTGTGGACTTCTACTCTCCGGCCGAGGCGTTGGCAGCTGAATTGAGCGCGGGGCATTCACTCTATCTCCAGAATGATATGCATTTCACGCCCGCGGGTGAGCGAATCTGGGCTGGATTGGTAGCCAATTTCTTTGTTACCAGGCACGAGGCGCGGTTGGAGCGGGGTCGCGTCGGCCCCCCTGTCTCGCCGCCTCATCAAATTCACGGCAACCCCGGCCCGGTGGCACGAGGCAAGAGGGCCCACTTGTGATTCCCCCTTTAGAGCCCGTAATGGGCGCGGCGCAGCCAACCGCGTGGGTGGCCCGGGAGCGCCAAGGGCTTCGCCTGGCGCTGGCTCTGTCCTGCGTTTGGCTGGTGGTCGCCTCGGTCTGGATCTGGGGATATACGCTCGATGACGCTTTCATCGGTTTCCGATATGCACAGAATCTGGCGGCTGGCCGTGGACTCGTTTTCAATGAAGGTGAGCGAGTTGAAGGCTACACGAACTTCCTCTGGATTATCCTGCTCGCGGCGGTCCCGAATCTCTCCGCCCATGTCGTCCTCGCGGCCAAGGTTTTGGGCATTCTCTTCAACGTCCTGACCCTCGTGGTCTGTTTCTTTTTGGGTGGAACGACGCCGTCCACCAAGGCCCCGTTCTATGGGGGCGCACTGTTGCTGATTGGAAGTAACGCCGCTTTGATCGCTTCCGGCGTCGATGGGCTGGAGACACCCCTGTTCACACTGCTGATGTCCAGCGCCGTGCTGGCCTATTTGAAAGGACTGCGCGCCGCGGCCCCAAGGGAGCAAGCCGCGTGGTTAGCGGCAGCATCTTTTCTCTTCGGGCTTCTGGTGCTGACCCGTCCGGATGGTGCGCTGACCTACGCGCTGGTCTGGCTTCACGCGGCCTGGCGGTTTCGATTCCGCCGCAGGCAGCTTGCACTCTTCACGATACCGTTTCTTCTGTTATTTGCGCCCTACTTTCTCTGGCGCTGGCAGTATTACGGAGCTTTCTTCCCCAACACCTTCTACGCCAAGCACGGTGGTAGCGCCATGCTCTTCAGTCGCGGCGCGGCGCGCATTCGCAACTTCCTGGGACTGCAGGGGGGCGGCCTGCTCGCAGCTGGCGCGGTTGCCCTTTCGGCAGCGCTCTTCGCCTCCAGCGAGTCGACCGTGCTGGCGCTCGCCGTCCTCTCCCGCCTGCTTTTCGAGCTTTGGTCGGGCGGGGAATGGTCTGGCTACTTTCGATTCCTGGTTCCAACCCTCCCGTTCCTCTGGATTCTTATTGAACGCCTATTGGCCGGCGGGGTTCGGGTCGCCGGCCTGGGCCGTCGCGGCGCCTGCTTGCTTGCCGGTCTACTCGCGCTGATGCTCGCCAATCAGATGCTCCATTTCCTCAGCCTCAGGAGACAACTCTTCGAGCCGCACAGAATCGGCTTCGAGCGCGCCCATGTCGCGCTGGGGAAGTGGCTCAAGACGAACTCTCCCTTCAATGCCACGATTGCGGTGGGCGACATCGGAGCCGTATCGTTTTACTCCGGCCTGCGAGTCATCGATACGGCTGGCCTGGCCAATACTCACGTAGCTCGCCTTCCGGGAGTCCTCTACGGCAAGGCTGACCCCGGCTATGTTCTGTCGCAGAAGCCGCAGTTCATCGTCTTGCTAGTCCGGCGCTGCGACCCGAAGCCTGAGGACTTTTACGCGGCGATGGACAAAGCCATCGCCGCAGAGGCTGAGTTTAAGGTTCAGTACGGCCGTGTTAATTGCTGGGAGTATAATCCCGACTACCACCTTCTCCTCTTTGCCAGAAGAGCCAGCCCGCCGACACCCAGAGCATCGGGTGCGGGCGAATTACATTCGCAAAATGGATCTTTCCTTTGCCTGAACTCTGGCGACCTTGGCACCCCGTCCCTTTGGATCGACTGACTTTTGTCACAGCCGTACCAACAACCACTAGGTATGATCGGTCATGAGGGCACGGGATCAAGCGAACGAAGGTTTGGGGGGAGGGAATCGCCTGCTTGAGTTGCAACTATAGTTGCAACTAGCCATTCGCTGTTTTCGAACATTTTCACCCCCCTCACAGGTCAATTGGAAGCGCCGTTGCACGTAGCCATGCGAAATGGAATCCGCTGTGGATTTGGACGCACCGATGACTCTTTATCAAGCAACGAACCACTCTCACCTGAAAGTCCTTGGGATTTCAGACGATTGGACGACTCGGCGGTCTCTGAACCAGATGGGGCTCTATGCCGGAGACCGGCTTCGCGTCTTGCGGAAGGCCCCCTTTGGCGGACCGCTGGTGGTGAGAAGCCAGCACGGCCAAGTTGCAATTAGTAAGCAACTGGCGGAGAAGATCCGCGTGGAAGTAATTGCGTGAGAATCGCCCTCGTCGGCCAGCCCAACTCGGGCAAAAGTACCCTGTTCAATGCTGTCGCGGGCTACCGCTCACTGACCTCGAACTTCGCGGGCACGACGGTGGAGTACGCCTTCAGCCGGGCTCGGGTTGGCGGGGAGGTGGTGGACCTCTTTGATTTACCAGGGCTTTACTCGCTGACGCCGGCTAGTCCGGCCGAAACGTGCAGCCGGGAGTTCCTTCTGGCTCGTGATTGGGACGTACTCGTCAACGTCCTGGACGCCTCCCAGTTGGCGCGCAGTCTCGAATTGACGATCGAACTGCGTGATTTCGATGCCCCCCTTGTGGTGTGCCTCAACATGATGGACGAAGCGGCGCGCAAGGGAATGGCGATTGACGTTCCATCCTTGGCGGAGGCGCTGGGCGTGCCGGTGGTCGGGGCCATTGCGGCGCGCGGCCAGGGCGTGGTCGAGACCTTCCGCGCCGCCATTCAACTCCGCAGGGGGCAATATGCGGGGCCTTCACGGAAGACTTTCTACCCTCCCGACATTGAGAGCGCCATCGAGATGTTGGCGCGGATTCTGACAGGCCATGGCGATGAAGGTAGTAGTGGGTCTTCTTCGCCTTTTGCCTACGGCGTGGGAGTGAAGAAGGAACCACCGGACGCAACGCAGAAGCAGCCGATCAGCACGGCGACACGTTGCGCCGTGGTCGAGCCGTCACCGCAGCGCGTAGAAATGCCGTTGCATTCAATTGGCAAGCTCAGGGCGCTGCAACTCTTGCAGAGTGATCCCCACGGAGACGGAAAGCTCGAACCTGCCGTCGCTGAGGCGGTGGAATCCGTACGCGCCGGAATCGAACTGCGGACCGGGCAACCCGCGGACGCCGTCATTTCATCGGCGCGGCACGCCGCCTGCTTGACTCTGTTTGAGCGCGTCGTGCGAATCAAACGCCCGCATGCCGACTGGCGCGAACAGGTGGATCGCCTGCTCATGCATCCCGTCGGAGGGTATATCCTGCTGGGCCTTATTTTCCTCGGCTTCTTCCGCGCTGTCTTTGATCTGGGGAAGCTTGGGGAAGGGCACATTCTGGCGGCGTTCGACAGCCTGATCGGCTCTCTGGGCCAAATCCTCGGGCCGGCGACCCTGGCCTTCGCAGTGCTGAAAGGCGCGCTGCTGGGAACCGCGGGGGCCTTCGCGATTGTGCTGCCTTATCTCGTCCCGTTCCTCATCGGTCTTTCGATCCTTGAGGACGTGGGCTATCTGGCGCGCGTCGGCTATCTGATGGACGCGGCAATGCACCGGCTGGGCCTGCATGGCACAGCGACAATTCCTGTGCTTCTGGGTTACGGATGCAGCGTGCCGGCGGTGATGGCGACCCGTATCCTGACCTCGCGCCGAGATCGCTTCGTGGCGACGTTCCTCGCCGTGCTTGTCCCTTGTTCAGCACGCATGACAGTGATTATGGCACTGGCCGGTTTCTATCTGGGGGCCTCCTGGGCTCTGGGGATTTATGTTCTTAACCTCGCGGTCGTCGTGATGGCGGGGAATATCCTGGCGCGACTGTGGCCGGAAATCGCTCCCGGCATGCTGATGGAAGTACCGCCCTACCACCGTCCCACGGCACGCGTAGTCCTGCTCAAAACCTGGTGGCGCCTGCGCGAGTTTGTCCTGGTCGCGCTCCCATTGCTCATTGTCGGCAGCGCGGTACTCGGCTTGATCGAGTACTTCGGCTGGCAAGCAACGATCAACGCTTTCTTGTCTCCGCTCATGGCGTTGCTTGGGCTGCCCTCAGCGGTCGGCCTGACGCTCATCTTCGGCGTACTGCGCAAAGAACTCTCGCTCCTGATGCTGATGCAGGCCGTGGGGACGACCGACGTGCACTCCGTAATGACCTCGGCGCAAATCCTAATCTTCACCCTCTTCGTGACGTTTTACCTTCCGTGCCTGGCCACTCTGGCCTCGATGGTTCGCGAAGTGGGCCGCAGGCTCACCGCTGCCGCCTCCGGCGCGCTTCTCGTCCTCGCCGTAGTCATCAGCCTCCTCGCACGGGCAATGCTGCATCTCCTTCCATAGCTGACGGAACAATTCCCATTTTGAGGTGGCTGTTCAATGCGCATTCGCTGCGCCAGCGGGGCGAAATCCGGTTCTTTTCAGGAGCATCGAAGCAGGACCACTGCGTCGGCGCGGATCGCTAGACCCTGGCCCACGGCGTCAACACCTTCGCCGGTCTTGGCTTTGACGCTGATTTGCTCGATTGAAATGCCGAGCGCCGCCGCGAGTTTCTTGCGCATCCTGAGAATGTAAGGCGCGAGCTTGGGACGCTCAAGCCCGACCGTTCCATCCACGTTCAGGATGCCAAATCCGGCTTCGCCAAGCATTTGTCGCGTGCGCCGAAGAAACAGTAGACTCGAAGCGTTGCGCCATTTGGGGGAGGAATTGGGGAAGTGCGTACCGATATCGCCCAGGGCCGCGGCGCCCAACAGCGCGTCGCAGATGGCATGCGCCAGGGCGTCGCCGTCCGAGTGGCCGATGGGGCCCTTTGCAAACGGAACGCGCACGCCGCCGAGGATCAGCTTCCGCCCCGGCGCGAGGCGGTGGAGGTCGTTGCCGAGGCCAACCCTGAACAATTTGTGATTTGTGAATTGTGATTTTTGATTTGAGCTCGTGATGGAACGCTTTGTCTTAGGCATCAGTGGAAGAGACTTCCTGCAAGCGCTGGTCTTCAGACTCCCGACTTCTTAAATCACAAATCACAATTCACAAATCACACCTTCCATCGTCATTCTATCGTTTTCAGTTTAATTTGTTCCTTCTCTTGCGCGATGTACAGCCTCGCCAGGGGCAGATCGGAGGGTTTCGTGATTTTAATGTTGCGGTCCGAGCCCATCAGCACAGTCACGTTATAGCCGAGGCGTTCGACGAGGCTCGACTCGTCCGTCCCGTTGAACCCATCCGCGGAGGCGCGGTCAAAAGCCTCCTTGATGATGGCGTAGCGAAATGCCTGAGGCGTTTGCGCCAGCACAATGCGCTCGCGTGGAATGGTGCCAAGAATAATCTGCCGTTCAACCTGCTTAACCGTATCGACGCTGGGAATTCCGAGGAGGGCCGCGCCGTCCTTGCGCGCCGCTTCCACCACACGCTGGATCATGTCAAGCTCGATGAACGGCCGCACGGCGTCGTGAACAACCACCATCGAGGTAGTCGGAGGAATCTCAGCCAGGGCCCGCGCCACGGTTTCCTGGCGCGTCGCCCCGCCCGCGACCAGCCGTACGGGCTTGGAGAAATGCTCCCGGTCCACATCCGTCTGTGCATGTTCCATATCTTCGGGGCGCAGCGCCAGCAGGATTTCGTTGATGGAGTCGGAATCGACGAACTTGCGAAGTGTATGAACGAAGATGGGAACGCCTTCGAGAGAGAGGAACTGCTTGGGCATGCCTCCGCCCATGCGTACCCCCACTCCTGCCGCCGGGATGATGGCGTGGATGCTCATTCGGGAAGTCAGAAGTTGAAAGTTGAAAGGCTAAAGTCCAACTTCCAAAGTCCGCAAATCCGTACGCGACGGTCACCCAGGTGCCGCGTCGTTTTCCTCACGCGCCCCTACTGGTGTACTGCCTCGACCCGCGCGCGGTCGTCGTATTTTCCGAAAATCATCTTGCCGGCGGTGGTCTGCAGGACGCTGGTCACGGAAATATCGATGGTCTTGGAGATCATCTTCTTGGCGTTGTCCACCACCACCATCGTGCCGTCGTCCAGGTAAGCGACGCCTTGGTTGTACTCTTTTCCTTCTTTGAGAATAAACACCCGCATGATTTCGCCGGGCAGCACGACCGGCTTCAAAGCGTTAGCGAGTTCATTGACATTCAGAACCGGCAGTCCCTGGAGCTGTGCGACCTTGTTCAGATTGAAGTCGTTGGTCACGATTTTGGCTTCGTACAAGCGCGCCAGCTCGATCAGCTTCATGTCCACTTCCCGCAGGGCGGGGAAATCGTCCTCAACGATCTGCACGTGAATGGTGGCCATCTTCTGCATTCTGGCCAGGATGTCGAGCCCCCGGCGCCCGCGGTTGCGCTTGCTCGAGTCGGAGGAGTCCGCGATGAGCTGCAATTCCCTCAGAACAAACTGGGGAATGATAAGCGTGCCGTCGATAAATCCTGTTTCACAGATGTCGGCAATGCGGCCGTCGATGATGACGCTCGTATCCAGCACCTTGTAGTTTCTTTTCGGCTGTCGTTCGCCCGCGAAGAGGCCTCCCAGCGCCGCCAGGTTGAGCAGGTCACCTTTGTTCGCGCCCAGGACCAAGCCGCCGTAAGCCATCAGCAGGAGGAGAGTAACTTGGAGGAAGGAGAGTGAACTTTTGTCGATGGCGGTGAGATTCAGGAGGAGGCTCATCATCAATGCGCCTAAAATCCCCAGAATCGAGCCCGCCGCAGCGCCGATCAGACGTTTCAAGCTCGCCCTCTCCAGCCGCATTTCAAAATAAACGAAGGAAATCCCCAGGGCGCCGCCCAGAAGTGCGGAAGTCAAGGAAGACAAATGAAACGGTTGCAGGTGAAAAGCCGCGACTGCAAGGACAATCACAAAAATCGCCCTTACAATCGCCATTTCCCAGGACATGGCGTAGTACCTCCTTTCTATAGGAAACTCACGAATTTACTCTATGATTCCCCCCGCTGGGGGTGTCCAGTCGCTGAGTATAGCATTCCACGCGGCAAGGACAAAATTTCTGACGTGTCACTCCCACCTGTTGCCGGCCACAGGGCTCTCCTGACCGGGCCGAGGGCGGTATGCCACAGCCTGTTCACAAACGCCCCCGTGAAGAGTACACTCACAGGTCAAATCGCGCGTCCGACGCTCTATTTCCACTCGAAAACTCGGATGCGATCGAGAAGGAGATTGGACATGCCGGAAGCCGCGGCGACCGCCGCCCTGAATCAGACCAAATCGACCAGCGCGGCAGCGCCGCCCGCCGGTCCTTCGCAACGCGTGATGTCGGTGGACGCGCTGCGTGGCTTCGACATGTTCTGGATCGCCGGCGGGCAGCAGTTTGTCATCGAATTGCTCAAACTTTTTTCCAACCCGCTTCCGCCATGGTTGGACCGCCAGTTCGATCACGTCGAGTGGGAAGGATTTGTCGGCTGGGACCTGATCATGCCGCTGTTTCTCTTTATCGTGGGCGTGGCCATGCCGTTCTCGATCGGCAAGCGCCTGGCTCGTGGCGACAGCCGCGGCAGTATCTATAAGAAGATGATCTATCGCGTGGTCATGCTTTGGATCCTGGGCATGGTGGCGCAGGGACATCTGCTGCTTTTCGATTCGAACAATCTCCAGTTTTACAGCAACACCCTCCAAGCCATCGCGGCGGGTTACCTGATCGCGACGATAGCCTTGGTCGAGTTGCCGATCAAATGGCAGGGGGCGCTGGCGGGCGCGCTGCTTTTGGCTTTCTGGGCGTTGATGGAACTCGTGCCGGTTCCCGGCCACGGTGCCGGCGTCCTCACGCCCGATGGCAACCTCGCGATGTATATCGACAAGGCCCTGCTCGGCAGATTTCAGGACGGAACAACTTACACCTGGATCCTCAGCAGTCTGGGCTTCGGCGCGACGGTGCTGATGGGAGTTCTCTCCGGTCATCTGCTGAAATCCACGCTCCCCCAAAAGCGGAAGGCGGCGGTGCTCGCGGGCGCGGGACTCGCCTGCCTCGCGGTCGGCTGGGTGTGGAGCTTCGCTTTCCCGATCATCAAGCACATCTGGACCAGCTCGATGGTGCTTTGGTCGGGCGGCTGGTGCCTGTTGCTGCTGGCGTTCTTCTACTATGTCATCGATGTCCTCGGCTACCGGCGCTGGGCGTTCTTCTTCACCGTGATTGGCATGAACGCCATTGTTGCTTACATGGCTCCGGACATCATCCCGTTCTCAACCATCAGCAAAACGCTTTTCGCCGGCCTGGCGAGCCATCTCGGGATGTTCGGGCCAGTGCTGGTGGCCTTTGGAACGCTCGGTGTTCTGTGGATAATCCTCTACTACCTGTACCGCAACCGAACGTTTGTGAGGATTTAGCTTGTCGGACGAAACGAAACTCGCATTCATAAACCTGTTTATTGGAGGAGGATATGAGAGGGAAAATTGATTCTTCCGGAATGGTGACCAAGGGGATTTCACGTCGCAAGTTTCTGGGCCGGGCCGCGACGACGGTGGCCGGCCTGACGATTGTTCCGAGGCACGTGCTGGGAGGCGCGGGATACGTTCCTCCCAGCGACAAGGTCAATACCGCATTCATCGGCGTGGGCGCGCAGGGGTTGCGCGTCATGCTCGATTTCCTGAAGGAGCCCGACGTGCAAGGAGTCGCCGTCTGCGATCCCTGCAAGAGCGCCGACGATTATCCCCAGTGGGGCGAGCACGAGTTCCGCGATTCCGTGCGTGAACTCCTCGGTGTGAGCACGGGCTGGGACTGGCTGAGCCCCGAAACCCCCGTGCAATTAACGCACTCGATGCGCACCACCGGCGGCCTGGCGGGGCGCGAGCCGTGCCAGAAAATCGTGGACGGTTACAACGGCGTCAAGAAACGCTCGGGAGGATCGCGCGGCTGCGCGGCCTACAGCGATTTTCGCGAGCTGCTCGACAAGGAGAAAGATCTTGACGCGGTCGTGGTCTGCACTTCGGACAACCTACACGCGGCGGTTTCCGCGGCGGCGATGAAGAAGGGCAAGCATGTCTTCTGCCAGAAACCTATGACCCAGACCATCTACGAGGCGCGACGGATTGCCGAGATCGCGCGCGAGACCGGCGTGGCGACGCAGGTGGCCGTGATGAATCAGGCCTCAGAGGACACGCGCCGCCTCTGCGAGTGGGTTTGGGCGGGCGTCATCGGGCCGGTGCGCCACGTCATCAACTGGTCGAGCCGGCCGTTCTGGCCGCAGGGAATCGATCGCCCGAAGGAATCGCAGCCCGTCCCTGACGGTTTCGATTGGGATCTCTGGCTCGGCCCCGCGCCGGAGCGCCCGTTCAACCACGCTTATCTGCCCTTCGTCTGGCGCGGCTGGTACGACTTCGGGTGCAGCTCGCTCGGCGACATGGGTTGCTACAGCTTCGACACGATTTTCCGCGTGCTGAAACTCGGCGCGCCGGAGAGCGTCGAAGCGAGTTCGACCGAGCGATTTGACGAGACCTACCCGCTCGCCACGATCATGCATCTCCATTTCCCCGCCCGCGGCGAGATGCCGCCCGTGACCTTGAGTTGGTACGACGGCGGCTTGCTGCCTCCTATTCCCAAGGATTGGCCCAAAGGACGGAAGATGCACGGAGAAGAGAACGAAGGGCTGATTTTCGTTGGCGACAATGGGAGCATCCTGTGCCGCTTCCACGGCAGCCGGCCCACGCTGCTGCCGGAATCGCGGATGAAGGACTTCAAGGAGCCGGCGAAAACCCTGCCGCGCTCGCCGGGTCATTACCGCGAGTGGCTTGACGCCTGCAAAGGTGGGAAGGCCAAGCCCGGCGCCAACTTCGAGTTCTCCGGCGTGGTGACGGAAGCGCTGCTTTTGGGCAACGTTGCCGTGCGCGCGGGCGAAACCCTCAAGTGGGACAGACAGAGCTTGAAGACAACCAACTCGACGGCGGCGGACAAATTCATCAGTCCCGAGCGGCGAAAAGGGTGGGAAATCTAAACTGATTTGCGCGATTGCGCGTCGCCCTCACTTGCTGGCGCGCGATTTGATGACGATCGGCGTGCCCGCGAAGCCGAAGCGCTCGCGGATGCGGTTCTCGAGAAAACGCTCGAAAGAGAAGTGGAGCTTCCCCGAGCGGCTGGTGAAGGCGACGAAAGTCGGCGGCGCAATTCCCGCTTGGGTCAGGTAATAAACCCGCTGGCGCTTGCCGTGCGGGCCGAGCGGCGCCGGCGCTCGCTCGAAATCAACCTCCTGCAAGAACCGGTTCATCTCAGCCGTGGCAATCCGCTTCCGGCGCGCCACCGCGACTTCCACGATGGCCGCAAGAAGTTTCCCCAGGCGCTGCTTTCTGAGCGCCGAGATGAAGACGATGGGCGCGTAATCCAAATACTTCATTCGCCGGCGAATCAGCTCGGTAAAATCGCGCGTGATGGTCGGACCCTTCCCGATTGCGTCCCACTTGTTGACGACAATCACCACCGAGCGGTGACTCTCGTGGGCGTAGCCGCCGATGTGCGTGTCGAGCGCCGTCACTCCTTCCGCCGCGTCGAGTGTCAGCAGCGCCACGTCGGCACGCTCCAGGTGCTTGCGCGCCTGAATCACACTGAGTTTCTCCGCCAGCAGTTTGGTCTTTCCCTTGCGCCGGATCCCCGCCGTATCAATCAACCGGAAACGCCGCCCGTCCTGCTCGAACTCCGCGTCCACGGCGTCGCGCGTCGTGCCCGGCAGCGGGGTGACAATCGAGCGCTCTTTCGCGAGAAGGGAATTCAGCAGCGTCGATTTGCCGACATTCGGCCGGCCGATGATGGCCACGCTGATGACGTGGGCAGTAGCGACGATGTCTCCGATCGCCGGAGTCCGACGGCCTCCATCGGAGTCCGGATATCGGACCTCATCGCCGCCTTCGGTTGCGGCAGGCGCCTCATCGCTTCGACGGTCAGAGACCGCCGCCACAACTGCAGGGAAGCCCGCCGTGATGTGGTCGAGCAGATCGTCCACGCCCAAGCCGTGCTCGGCGGAAATCGGGAAGAGGGCGCGGATTCCGAGGCGATGGAATTCGCTCGCCAGCGGCGAGTGCTGGGTCATGTCCACTTTATTGACGGCGAGTGAGAGGGGTTTACCCATCCGACGGAGCAGCGCCGCCAATTCTTCGTCGAGCGGAACGATGCCCTGGCGAGCATCAACGACGAGGATCAGTTGCGCCGCTTCCTCGATGGCCACGTGCGCTTGGCGAACAATCTCAGAGGGAATCAGTTCCTTCTCGGCCGGAATCATTCCGCCGGTGTCCACAACTTCGAATTCTTTCCCCATCCACTCCGCCGGCGCGTAAAGCCGGTCGCGCGTCATGCCGGGTTCGTCCCCGACCAGCGCGCGGCGGCGGCCGCAGATACGGTTGAACAACGTCGATTTGCCGACGTTCGGCCGACCAAGAATGACGACGCGGGGGAGAGTCATGGGAGAATCAGAATTCAGAAGTCCGTATTCAGAAGCCAGAATTCAGAAGCCAGAAGCAAGAATTCGGAATCCAGAATTCAGAATTGCGCTGCTTGCATTCTTGAATCTGGAATCGAGAATCGGAAATGTTCACACCTGACCGCCGGCGCCACCAGCAACTGCCTATGATATCCTCTTCGATTGGAATTGCGGCACCGGCGGACTCCGGATATTTAAAGCTGACCGTCCAACTTAGTCTCCGCGCCAAGGATGTGTCAAGCCGATGCGAAGATTCGCAGTGCTGCCAAATCCAAAATCGTTTTAAATGCCGACAACGAGCAAAAAGCCGATAGAGAAACCGCCCCTCGAGAAGACCTTCGGGCCGCATGGCTGGCTGGCGCGCAATCATCCTAACTACGAATATCGCAAGGGCCAGCTCGAGATGGCGGAGGCGGTCGAGTCGGCGCTCGAAAACCGCCAGCATCTGATTGTCGAGGCGGGCACGGGCACGGGAAAGACCCTGGCGTATCTTGTGCCGATCATCCGCAGCGGGCGTCGTGTCGTCGTTTCGACTGGGACGAAGAACCTTCAGGAGCAGGTTTTCTTCAAGGACTTGCCGTTTTTGAAAAAGCTGTTTCCCGAACTTCGCGCCACGCTGATGAAAGGCCGGCAGAACTATCTTTGCCGCCAGAAACTTTACGACATCGAAAAGCAGCCCGTTTTGAGCGGCATGGAAGAGGTCGAGCTGTACGCGCAGATTCGCGATTGGGAAAAGCAGACGCAAACCGGCGACCGCGCGGAACTGGAGGACCTGCCGGACACGAGCGAACTTTGGCATCGCATCGACGCCCGGCGCGAGACCTGCACGGGCCAGAAGTGCGAGCAGTTCGAGCGCTGCTTCATCACCTGGATGCACCAGCGCGCCGCCGAGTCTGACATCCTGATCGTGAATCATCACCTGTTTTTCGCCGACCTGGCGCTGCGCCAAATGGAGTTCGGCGGCCTGCTGCCTGATTATTCGGCGATTGTCTTTGACGAGGCGCACGATATCGAGGACGTAGCGACGATGTACTTTGGTCTCCAGGTTTCGAACTATCGGGTGGAGGAACTGGCGCGCGATACCGAGACCACACTGCGGGTGAAAGGTTTGAAGAGCGCCGAGATTCTCTCGGCGATGGCGAGCCTGCGCCGCCGCTCGGACGGTTTCTTTGATCTGTTTCCCACGCGCGAGGGCCGCACGAGTTTCGACAATCGCCAGGAGTTCCTGCAAATGCATCGCGGGGAGTATTCCGCGCTGCTCAACGCCTTTGTACAACTGGAAACCGAACTCAGTCGTTTGAAAGAACGGCCCGAGGAGATCAACAACCTGGCGCGGCGCGCCGTGGAACTGCGCCAAGCGTTTGAGGTCGTGCTGGAGTCGAAAGAGCGCAACCTGGTTTTCTGGTGGGAACGGCGCGGGCGCGGCGTCTTCCTGGAAGCTTCCCCCATCGATGTCTCCACGCTCCTGCGCGAACGTTTGTTCGAAAAAGTGGAATCGGTGATCCTGACTTCCGCAACGCTCGCGGTCGCCGGAACTTTCGATTTTCTGAAGCGACGCCTGGGAGTGCAGAACGCCAAGGAAAGGATCCTCGACTCGCACTTCGACTATGGGCGGCAGGCGCTGCTTTACACGCCGCTGCATCTGCCCGACCCGCGCTCGCCGGATTTTGGCCGTTTGGCCGCGGAGGAAGTCGCGCAGATCCTCAAGGCCACGCGCGGCCGCGCCTTCGTGCTCTTCACCTCGCACCAGCAGATGCGCGACGTCTATGACCACGTGCGGCGCCGCGTTCGCTACCCCATGTTGTTGCAGGGCACCGCGCCACGCACCGCGCTGCTCGATCGCTTTCGCTCGACGCCGCATGCCGTGCTCTTTGCCACGAGTTCGTTCTGGCAAGGCGTGGATGTCCAGGGACAGCAGTTGAGCGCGGTGATTATCGACCGCCTGCCGTTCGCCGTCCCCTCCGACCCCGTGGTGGCGGCGCGCATCCGCATGATCAACGAAGACGGAGGGAACGCCTTCACCGAATACCAGACGCCGGAAGCCGTCATCGCGCTCAAGCAAGGTTTTGGACGCTTGATTCGCAGCGAGGACGACCGCGGCGTGCTCGTGATCCTCGACCACCGCATGGTTCGCAAACCTTACGGTCGGGTCTTCTTCGAGAGTCTGCCGCATTACCGTAAAACCGACAAGCTGGAAGAAGTCAGGGCATTCATGCGAGAATGTTAACGGCGGTTCTCAGTTACCAGTCGCCAGTAGTGAGTCGAAAAGTATAAAGTCCTAGGCCGCTCACTGGGAACTGGCTACTGGGAACTGACAACTGAAAAGGGATTTTTGAATGTTCGAAATATCCGTTGATTATTCATTTGCTGCGGGACACGCGCTGCGCGGCTACAAGGGAAAATGCGAAAACGTGCACGGGCACAACTACAAAGTGCGCGTGACGGTGGGCGGAGAGCAACTTAATTCCATCGGACTGGTGATGGACTTCGTGGACCTGCGCGCGGCCATCAAGGCCCTTGCCGAGCGGCTCGATCACCGCTTCATGAACGATATCCCGCCCTTCGACCAATTGAACCCTTCGGCGGAAAATCTGGCCAAATACTTCTACGATGGATTGGAACCCACAACGCGTGACAACGGGGTCCACGTCCGTTCAGTCACGATCTGGGAGACCGACACGACATCTGCGACCTACCAGCCCTCCCCTGAACGCTTCTAGCCGAAGGGTGGAAAACTTGTACAGACTGTCATTTTATGGCCCGAGCGATCTGGTCAGGACGACGCCAATCCCGCCGGCATTACCCCCTGGTTAAACCCGCAAGTTAAGCTGCAACAGCAGGCCGCAATTCAACGCCAGCCTGAAGGGTCGGGCGACGGACATGTTGTCACGATTGGAAGTGTATGAGGGAGACGTCAATCTCAAACTGTGTGACAAGAAGCCCGAGCTTCCGCCCTTTTGGAGGCGCCAGGCACGAGATCATGTTTTCATGGACTAGAATCAGCCATCTTATTGGAAACAAACGATGGGACCCCAAGAATGGGGCCAAAACAAAGCAAAGGTTGGGGGGGGAATTAGGGCCATTTGGGATGGTTAGGAACGTTCTCGGAGTGTGGACGGTGACGGGGCCTTCGATCCTGAGCCTTAAATCCGAGGTGAGCGTTCACCAGGTCCAGAAGGCAACAGCGGGATGCACGTCAGCGTGGTGGTGCTGGGAGCAGACGCCTTCCTTGCAGTAATACACGTCTTCACACCAACGGCAGCGCTTCAGATTCTCCTTATCACGGACAGTGCCGCATATCGCGCAGGCTTCCAGAAGGTCGGCTACCACATGACGGGAATAGGTTCGCCAATTGTCGATTACCTCGTGCTCTTCCCGAATTTTGGCCAAGTCATCATTAGTGAGCATAGCCACCTCCCAACCCGCTCGCTCACCGATTTAGATGCACGGGAAGGGCCAAGGAGAGGGCGGACTTGATGAATGTTAGCTCAGTAGTGTAACCCTTTACAATTCAGTTCATTACAGACTAAACCTGGAAATACTCATGAACCGCAAGTCGGTAAATCTGTCGGATTTGACCCATATCTATACGCCAATGGAAGCACTTTTCTGTATCAGTTGAGGAAAAAGTGAATCCCTTTTCACACGGGATGCGGTAATTCAGTTAAAATGGAACTTCATCAGAGCCCACGGCGCGGATATGGTTGTAACAGAGATATTTAAGTCAATTCAGGGCGAGTCCACGTTTGCCGGGCTTCCGTGTGTTTTTGTCCGGCTTAGCGGCTGTAACCTCCGATGCCATTGGTGCGACACAGCTTATGCCTTCCAGGGCGGGCACAAAATGTCTCCTGAGGCGGTTCTCCGGCGGGTCGAACAATTGGGGGGAAAGCTTGTTGAATTTACCGGAGGCGAACCGCTGCTGCAACAAGAGGTCGTGCCGCTTGCCACGCAACTCCTCGTGACTGGGAAGAAAGTCCTCATCGAAACCAGTGGGGAGCGATATGTTGGCGAGCTGCCCAAGCCGGTTATAAAGATCGTGGACGTAAAGTGCCCCGGAAGCGGCGAGAGCGAGGAGTTTTGCTTTGAGAACCTCGAGGTCTTGGACCGCAAAGACCAGATCAAGTTCGTTATCCTCGACGAGAACGACTATAACTACGCCAGGGGATTTGTTGAAGGACACAACCTGCGCAGCCGCGTCGATGAGGTAATCTTCTCTCCTGTTTTCGGGCAACTCCCAGCGCGGGAACTCGCCGAATGGATTCTGCGCGACGGCCTGGAAGTGCGACTGGGACTTCAACTGCACAAGTTCATCTGGGAACCTAATGCGCGAGGGGTCTAAGCACAGGGCGCAGAAGGCAGAAGGCATCTGCCTTAGTGGGTAGGAATGTCGAAGCGATTCCCGATTTTCGAATTGCGAGTTTTGAGTCTCGAGCTTTCCCGAAAGGCAATAGGATGACTGGCAATTCCCGGAACCCGGAAAACGAGTCCCGAGTCCCGAGTCGCGAACTCGCGGTCGTCTTAGCCAGCGGCGGAATGGACAGTTGCGTCACGACGGCCATCGCCAGTCTTGACTACCGATTGGCGATGTTGCATGTCACTTACGGGCAGCGGACCGAACAGAGAGAGTTGCGCGCATTTAATGCGCTGGCAGATTTCTATCACGCCGAGCATCGGTTGGTTTGCCACTTGGAGCACATGAAACAAATCGGCGGCTCCAGCCTCACGGACTCCGCGATTGCGGTTGAGCGCGCGAATCTGCAACGTGTGGAAATTCCATCCAGCTACGTGCCGTTTCGCAACGCGCATTTTCTTTCCATCGCCGTATCGTGGGGCGAGGTTTTGGGCGCGCGCAAGGTTTTTATCGGCGCGGTAGCGGATGACAGTTCGGGCTACCCCGACTGCCGTCCAGAGTATTACGAGGCGTTCAATCGCGTCATCGAGGCGGGGACCAAGCCGGAGACGCAGCTCGAAATCATCACACCCGTAATCCACCTGCGCAAGAGCGCGATCATTCGCCGCGGCGCGGAACTCGGCGCGCCGTTCGAGCTTACCTGGTCCTGCTATCAATCTGAAGACATGGCCTGCGGAGTTTGCGACAGTTGCGCATTGCGCTTGCGGGCGTTCGAGGAAGCTGGCATCGCGGATCCAATCCCCTACGCGGTTCGACCCACCTACGGTCGCCGGCCCGCCGGCCCCTAGCCTCTCGTGTCAACCCGCGCGTAATGCACGAGCGTCTTATTGTCCCTTGCGACCACCCACGCAGAGTTGTAGGATGGCACCTTCGTTCCATGGCTTTTCGAGACTGTGGGAAACCAAAGGGTATTGAGTCGCCATCCCATAAGCGGCTAGAATGGTTTGAGCAGGAAATGAAGAGGAGGACGTTATGTCGTTTTTGATTTCGCGCAAGGTGTTGGGGACTTCAGTCATCTTCGCTGTGCTACTTGGTGTTATTCCGGCATTCTCTCAGACGGGCGGACTCTCCGGTGTTGCCAAAGGTGAGAAGGGAGAGCGTTTGGTCGGCTATCCCGTCATCATCGAACGCCAGGATGTGAAAGGGACCTACCCGACCAAGACCAATAAGAAGGGTGAGTACATTTACATCGGATTGCCGATTGGAAACTATAAGGTGTCCCTTAAGGATCCATCCGGCCGGGAACTGTTCTATCAAACCTTGCGGGTCGGTCTGGGAGATCCCACAGTTCTGGACTTCGACCTTGCCAAGGAGAGAGTGCGCGCCACTGAAGAGCAGCAGAAGCAACTAGCCGCCAATCCCGAACTGGCGAAGAAAAAGGAAGCTGAGGAGAGGGACGCGAAACAGTTCACGGGATTGAAGCAGACCTTCGAGCAAGGACAGGCCCTCATGTCCGAGAAGAAGTACGCCGATGCGGCGGCGATGTTTGAGCAGGCGCTTCCCTTGGCCAAAGAAAAGAACGTGCCGGTAGTTCTTGCGCGACTTGCCCAGGCCTATGCTGGAGCAGCTTCCGTCGAGACAAACCGCGATGCCAAGACGCAGCAGCGGGAAAAAGCCTTGCAGTATTACGCCAAGGCCATCGAAGCGAGTCCCACGGATGCGACGCTGCATAATAATCTCGGCAGCCTCTATGCCGATATGGGCAAGACGGCGGAAGCGCAGCAGGAATTCCAGAAAGCCGCGGAAATCAATCCCGCCGGCGCCTCCGGCTACTATTACAACATGGGCGTCGTGTTCGTGAACAAGAACCAGATGGACGAGGCCGCCACGGCACTGAAGAAGAGCACCGAGCTGGATCCCACCAACGCCAACGCGTTCTACTGGCTGGGAATGGCGCTGCTCGGGAAAGCGGAAATCAAATCCGATGGTACCGTTGTTCCCGCCCCCGGAACCGTCGAGGCCTTCGAGCAGTATCTGAAGCTCGACCCCAACGGCCAATGGGCGGCCTCGGCGCAAGGCAGCTTGGCGCAGATTCAAGGCAAGGTGGAAACTCAATATAAGGCGCAGAAGAAGAAGAAGAGTTAATTGCGTGCAATTCCCCGGGGCCCCGCGGAGGGATCGCCCTCCAGCGGGGCTTTTTTGTCACCGACCTATGACCAAGTCGAACTCTTTGCTTTTGGCTCTGATTGTGCTGGCAGCCACGAGTGCAACTTCGCGCGCGGACACGATCTATCAGACCAACCCTCAGGGCAAGCAAGTCATTGTTCATCGCGACGCCATCCTGGTGAAGGAAGACTCCGCCTCGATCATCTACAAGCACTTTGAGCTGAAAGAGCGCCGCGTCGTTAAGGTGCGCCTCAGCAAAGGGAGTTTACCCTATCGCGTCGCCACCACGAGTCCAGAGGATCGCCAGAGGATTGTCGGCATCTGGAAACGGTTTGGTTTCACGGCGACGGTTACCGACCAGGCAGGAAAGGCCACGCAGGTCTTTGACGCCTATCTCGACTTTTATCCTCCCGGCGGACGCGGCTCGCTGCTCGAATCGGTTCCGCCTCGCACGACTTTTCCCGTCATGATCGAAGGCGGCGGCGCGGATGAACTGGACTTCTCCAAGATTGCCCGGATTGAGTTTCAGGGGGCGCTGATGAAGATTACCATGCGCGATGGGAAAACCCTGGATGCCCGCTTTCTTATGCCCACTGACCGTCCTGCCGAGACTCGCTTGATGGGCATTACCGCACAGTACAACCCCGCGAGCGAAGATGTTTTCGACTTTGCCGTTCCGCTCGATCGCCTGAAAGAAATTCAATTCGAGTGATTCATCAAGCTTGGAAGTAGCTGCCGAATGCTGACAGCTGATGGCTGAAAGCCCCTTTACTTCTTCTTTTCCGCCATCCAGAGGCCGTGGGAAAGGGCGCGGCCGCAGAAGGGGCAATAATTGATGCCCAGGTAGTCGTAGCCGCGGCTGGAGGCGCTGCGGATGAAGTATTCGCTGTCGAGGTCGTTGACGATTCTTCCGTCGTCAATGCGGCTCTTCTCGCCGTAATAGAGAACCCCCCGGTCAATCGCCTGGTCCAACAGTTCACAGCAATACATTTCGCTCCTCGCAGCCGTGGATGCGGTGTTTATACCACACCCTCATTCGCCCTGGCGAGGGAGGGTGACAACCGCCGAGTTTCGCGCTAACCTTTGTCGCTCATCGCCGGATAGCAGGAAGGGGCGAAAGTTCTCGGGGAGGAATCATGCTGCGGGAGTTTAGGGCTGTGCTCGCCGTGGGCGTGGCCGTGCTGGGGCTTGCGGCGTGCGCGCAGGCTGCGGGGTTGAAGGCCGGAGTCGCCAAGGTCGAAATCACCCCGCCGCTGGGCGAGAAGATGTGGGGCTACGCCGCGCGCAAAGACCCCGCGAAAGGCGTGCTCGATCCGCTTTACGCGCGGGTGTTGGTGCTGGAAGCAGGTGAGAAAAAGCTCGGCCTCGTGGTTCTGGACCTTGGGCGACCCTTCGGCCCCGCCAGCATTGAGCGCCTGCGCGCTGCGGCCCGACAGTCGAGCGGAATCTCCTACCTGCTCGTCCAGGCGACGCACACGCATTCCGGGCCAGTCATCCTGGACGAATACGCCGACGGCGCAGTTCCGGCCTGGGAGAATGCGGCCCTCGACAAAATCTCCAAGGCGATTGGCGATGCCGCCCGGCACACGGCCGAGGCGAAACTCGGAACGGGCCAGGGCGTCACCTATATCGGCTACAACCGGATTCGGGTGAATCCTGACGACACGGTGACGATGTTCTGGCGCAACCCTACGCGTGTCCCGACAGCGCCGGTCGATCCGACGGTTTCTGTTCTGCGGGTGGACACCGTGGCGGGAAAACCGCTGGCGATTCTCGTAAACTATTCCTGCCACCCCGTGGTCTTCGGCGCCGACAACCTCGAATATTCCGCTGACTTTCCCGGCGTCATGACCAAGACCGTCGAACAGGAAATGGGAGGCGAGCCGCTTTGCTTCTTCCTTCAGGGTGCGCCCGGCGATATCAATGTCTACGACGCGACAACGCCGGTCGAGCAGGATGCGGTCAAGAAGCGCGACTGGGCCGGCGAACACCTGGGCCAGGAGGCGGCGCGGGTGGCCAGGAGCATTCGCACCCAAGCCGAAGCCCGGCCCTCCATCGAGTTTGTCGAAGACATGATGACGTTCCGGTTGCGCTGGGAATTGGAGAAATTCCGCGCGGCTCTTCTGGCATCGTTCGGCGAGGAGGCGGTCAAAAACTTCGCTCCACGCATCAAGCCGGAGATTCAAGTCCCGGTGGCCACGCTGCTCATCAACAAGCGCATCGCCTGGATGACTATGCCGGGCGAGCCGTTTGTGGATTTTCAGATCAACTGGCGCGACCGTTGTCCGGTGCGAGATGCGTTCTTCCTCGGTTACGCAAACGGATACAATGGGTATTTCCCGACGATCAAGGCGGCGTCGCGGGGCGGCTATGGAGCCGCCAGCGCTACCACCTGGCTCGAAGTCGGGGCGGGCGAACGAATGGTGGATCATGCCGTTGTGCACACGTACGAGATGCTGGGCCGGCTGGGAGAACTGCCGGAGGATTTGAAGAAATAGCGACAAGGGCCGCCGCATCTTCGGTGGCCGGACCCGATTCTTCACAGACCTCGCAAATCCATCTGCGCTGAGGTGACGAATGGAAAAACTGGCAATTGACGGTGGCAAGCCGGTGCGGACGAAACCCCTGCCATTGGAGTTCCCCGGTGTCCATCACATGGACTCGAAGGAAATCCAGGCGGCAGTGCGCCTGCTTCGTGCCCGGTCGCCATTTCGCTATTACGGAGTCAAGCTCCAGAAAGAAGTCGAAAAATTCGAATCCGAATTTGCCCGCGCTGTCGGCGTCAAGCACGCGATTGGCGTCGCGAGTGGCACCGGCGCCCTGCAGACCGCGCTTTCGGCGCTGGCCGTCGGTCCCGGGCAGGAAGTGATTGTGCCCGCGTACATGTGGGTTTCGGTCCTGGCCGCCGTCGTCAACCACGGAGCGATTCCGGTCCTGGCGGACATCAACGAGACGTTCTGCCTCGACCCGGCAGACGTCGAGCGGAAGATCACTCCCAAGACCACAGGGATCATCCTCGTTCATATGAGCGGCGCGCCCGGCGACGCGGAAGCGATCCAGAAGATCGCGCACGAGCGCAAACTCTGGCTGCTCGAAGACTGCGCGCAGTGCAACGGCGGGAGCATTCGCGGGCGCAAGGTCGGAACGTTCGGCGATATGGGCGTTTTCAGCTTTCAGATGAACAAAAACATGACCGCCGGCGAAGGCGGCGGCATTGTGACGAATGACGCGCGCCTCTACCGCCGCGCGTTTGCTTGCCACGACCTGGGCTACGCGCGGGACGCGAACGGGCGGCTGATCTTTACTGATCCTGACCTGCAGTTATGGGGGATGGGATACCGGCTCGATGAACTGCGCGCCTCGGTCCTTCGAGTGCAACTGAAGAAGTTGCCGCGCATCGTCAAGAATATGCACCGCAGCAAATACCGCATCCGGAAGGCGCTGGAGAAATTCCCGGGCGTGCAGTTGCGAAGGATCGTTGATCCGGCCGGGGATACATCGTGTTTCCTGATCACGACCTATGCCGACGCCGAGACCGCTCGCCGAGTGAACGCGGCTCTGCGCGCCGAGGGCATCGTGACTTCTCCTCAAGGCATCTCCAATGTCGTGATGACCGAATGGGGTTTGCACCTCTACTATAACAACGTCAGCCTGGTGAATCGGGGCAGCGTCGATGGGCGCGGTTTCCCGTGGACACTCGCGGAGAACGCGGGCTCCGGTGGAAACTACGCGAAGGGAGCCTTCTCGAAGGCGGACTCGCTCTTCGAGCGGAGCATCCTGCTGCCCATTCCTTCGTGCCTGACGAGGCGCGACGAAGACGATGTGATTCACGCCTTCGAAAAAGTTCTTGGCGCGCTTTTGCGGTGATGTGGGCTGCGCATTGAGGAGGGAGTAATGAAGAGACAAGCCGTTGCGTTGGGTTGTTTATTGGTTGCCCTTGCCTGCACAGAGGCCACGGGCCAGGAGGTGAAGGTCGTCGTCTCTTCCAAGGCCGGCGACCGGCTCACGGCGAAAGCCCCGCTACATTTTGAAGCGGCGAGAAAACCGGGCGGCGCGGCGTTCAAAATCGACCCGAGCGCCACCGACCAGAAGATCGATGGTTTTGGCGGCTCGCTCATGGAAGCCGGTTTGATTTGCCTGAACGACCTCCCACCCGCGGCGCAGGAAGATGTTTTGCAGCGGCTCTTCGATCCGGCCAAGGGTGCGGGCTTCTCGGCGATGAAGACGGAAATCGCCGCCACGGACTTCGCTTCCGCCGGGCCCTGGTACACCTACGACGACACGCCCGGCGACGTCGAGATGAAACACTTCTCGATCGCGCGCGATCTCGGGCCGAATGGCATGGTGACTTTCATCAAGCGGGCGCGCAAGTACGGCCACTTCATGCTCCAGGCACCCATGGATTACGCCCCCGATTGGATGATCGCTAATCTCCAGGATCGGAAGAAGCAGGACGTCGACCCCAAGTACTACGGCGCGCTGGCGCTTTATTATTTGCGCTACCTCCAGGAGTACCAGAAACAGGGCATCTTCATTGACTACCTCAGCCCGTTCAACGAGCCGGGCATTTACACGAAGATATCCTATGCGGAGATTCGCGACCTCATCCGCGATCACGTGGGACCGCTCTTGGAGCGAGAACACGTCAAGACGAAGCTCCAACTGAGCGAGGCGCCGGACCGCCACGAGGCAAAGAACTATGAAACAGTCCTGAGCGACCCGGTCGCGCGCAAATACATCGCCTCTCTGCCGTATCACGGCTACGACTTCAAGAACTTCGATATCATCCTCAACCTGCACAAGAAGTATCCCAACCTGCCGCTCTGGATGACGGAAGTCTGCTGGGCATACGAGGCGGGGGCGCCGGCGAATGTCAAGCTGCCGCGCTATGACTGGGAAGACGGCGACTTCTGGGGCAACCAGATCTTCTCCGACCTCCAGGCGGGGGCCGCGGCGTGGATTTACTGGAACACCATTCTTGACGAAAAGGGCGGGCCGTGGGCGATCTCGCCAATTCATGGCAATCCTGACCCTAACGTTCAGCACCCGATCGTCATCATCAATCGTGGGACAAAGCAGGTGACCTATACGGGGCTCTATTACTACCTCGCGCATTTCAGCAAATTCGTAAGGCCAGGCGCGGTGCGAGTGGGAGTGTCCGGCGGCGAGAAAGGCGTGCGCGCTGTCGCCTTCAAAACGCCCGAAGGCGGCTTTGTCGCTGAGGTCATGAATAGCAACAAATCAGATGTCGCGGCGACTCTCGAATGGGACGGGCGGGCGCTCCATATGAAGCTCCCGGCTCTGTCCATCACGACCTGCAATTGGAACCTAAAGTGAGTTGTCCCGAGAACATCTCGGTTTGAAGCGGAGAAGCTGATGCTAAAAGTCATGAGGAAACTGTGGATTGGCTGTCTGCTTGTGGTCGCGCTGCCCCTTTCCGCCGCCGCCGGGGGTTTGAAAGCCGGAACGGCGAAGGTGGAAATCACGCCTCCCTTGGGGCTTGAAATGTACGGCTACGCGGACCGCAAAGGCGGCGCGACGAGCGTCCTGGATCCGTTGATGGCCCGTGTGCTGGTGCTCGAAACGGGCGAGCAGCGACTGGCACTCATCAACATGGATCTGGGCGAACCGCTCGCGCCCGCGTGGATCGCCCGGCTGCGCGAGCACGCACTGAAGCAATGCGGCATCCCTTATGTATTGGTGACGGCGACGCACACGCATTCCGGCCCCGACATTCGCGACGAGTACCCCTCTAAGGATGGCCCTGACTGGGAGACGGGAGTTCTGGAAAAGGTCGAAAAAGCTCTCGACGACGCTCATCGAAATGGCGTCGAAGCGAAGCTCGGGACCGGCTACGGGCATGTCTTGATCGGGCACAACCGGCTGCGCCGTGAGCCGGACGGCACCGTCACCTGGTTCGAGCGCAACACCACCATGGTTCCCACGTCGCCGGTCGATTCCACTGTTTCCGTGCTGCGCGTCGACGGCGCCGACGGCAAGCCGCTGGCGATCCTCGTGAATTACGCTTGCCATGCCGTGATCTTCGGGTCGGATCACTTGCGCTACTCCGCGGACTACCCGGGCGTCATGATGAAGACCGTCGAGCAGGAGTTTGGCGGCCAGGCGATGGCCATGTTCCTGCAAGGCGGCGACGGGGACATCAATCCGTATTACGCCGTGCAGCCTCTCGATCAGGACGCGGTCAAGATGCGTGATTGGACGGGCGAGCGGCTGGGGCGTGAAGCGGCGCGCGTTGCCAAAGGTATCGAAACGGCGTCCACAAACGAGGCGAGCCTCGACGTCGCGGAGGATCTGGTTGACTCCAGCCTGCGCTGGAACGCCGAGAAGTTCCGCGAGGCCACCGCGAAATCGTGGGGGCCGAAAGCGGCCGAAGCCGTTGACCGCCGCCTGCGGGAAGGCATCCATCTGCCTGTGGCGACCGTGCTGATCAACAAGCGCATCGCCATCATGACCATGCCGGGCGAACCCTTTGTCGAGTACCAGATCGATTGGCGGAACCGCTGCCCGGTTCGCGACGCCTTTTTCTTTGGCTATACCAACGGCGGCTTCGGGTACTTCCCGACGATCGATGCCGCGAGCTGGGGCGGGTATGGAGCCGGAAACACCGCCACATGGGTCTCGCCCGACGCCGGAGCGCGGATGGTGAACCACGCGATTATCAAGGTGTATGAGATGCTGGGGCGGCTGAGCGATACACCCGAGGATTTGAAGTAGTAGCCCCGTGTTTCAGGCCACTTTTGCGCCGGTCTGTGACCGGTGTTCGCCCGCTCCTGCCATCTCCTTCTGAAATCCCGAAGCGACCGAATCCGGATTATGCCTCGCGGACAAGCTCGAAGAGCGTGATCTCGGGCGGGGCGCCCAGGCGCACGGGAACGAACATCGTTCCGATTCCGCGGTTTACGTAGAGCTGTGAAGATTCTTTCTTGAACCAACCTTCGACGTAATCGGTAATCAAACGGCTGGGCGACAGGCTGGGATGAATGAATTCCAGCGTGACCTGGCCGCCGTGCGTGTGCCCGGCGAGGCTCAGGTCGATTCCCAACTCCGCCGCGCGGTCAAAGGTGTTGGGATTGTGACTCAGCAAGATGTTTGTCATCCCGGGCCGCACGAGTTTCTCGACCCCTTCAAGATATCTGCGGGGATGCCCCACTCCGGGCCGACCCACGCGCTGGACGCTCTGGAAATCGACTCCGATGAAGTTCAAGGAATCGCCCCCCATTTGGAGTTGGGCATCGGTTTGCCGAAGAATCCGGATGTTGCGCGCTGCAAAAAGCCGGGTGATGGAATCTTCCACTTCGTACCAGAGTTCGTGATTTCCGAGGCAGCCCAAAACGCCAAACGGCGCCTTCAGTCCGGAAAGCGCTTCGACGACCGGCTCCTGTGTATTCGGGTCCCAGGTAATGAAGTCGCCGGTCAGCAGGATCAGGTCAGGGCGGAGCTCATTGGTGATCTGCACGTATTTGCGGATCTCGTCCTCCGGCATGAACGGCCCGATATGGATATCGGAGAGCTGGGCGACGCGGAAACCGTGGAAGGCTTTTGGCAGGCGGGGCAGCTTGATTCGCTCGTGGGTGGTTTTGAGATTCAATCGCCCGTATAGGAGTCCGTAGGCGCTTACCAGGAAAGGAGCGGCGCTCACGACCATGGCGGTCTGCTCCAGGAACAGCCGCCGGCCGGTCGAAGGCGGATCGGCAGGGTTGAGTGCCGAGGCAGGGCGAAACGTGAGCGCCATCTTTCGAAAGGCCCATAATACCGAGCGCACCAAACGATCACCGACCCAGAAGATCAAGATCAGCCCGAACCCCATGACTGAACCGATCAGCCACCAGAACGACGGGGCGTCTAGAAAGGCCGCGCGAGGAGTGAGCTCGATGGGAGTTCCGAAGTGACGGCTCCAGGCTGCCATGTAAGCGAAGAGGAGGATGTACGTCATCGCGGCGGCTCCACCCAGCCAGTGACGGAGCCTCGGATTCGGAATCAGCTTCCCGCCCCAATCCGCCACTCGCCGGAACCAGTAAATCTGGCTGGCAAGAAAAATCATCAGGATGACACTGATGACGAGCAGTCTTCCGATGGCAAACGCCGACATGGATGCCCCTCTTATTAATGTCCCATTGGCGACTGCCTTACGTCAAGGTCCGGCATAACGACAGGACCATTCTCTCCCCCCCAACCTCATTTGCGGCGCGCCATGGTCTCGCCTTGGCACGGATTTCCGTATCTGGCCGGTTGCGGATGATTGTTCATCTCGGCACTTGTCAGGCGTGGGCAAAGGGATATAGATTGAATCGGCACCTCGGACTGGAGCGCCTCGAGGCGCGGCGCGACTCGGGGCAGGTTGAATCCTGAAAGAAAATGGAGAACGAAATGGGAGAGCAGGGATTCGCAATCCTGATCCTCGCGGCGGGAAAGGCGACGCGCTTCAAGTCCGAGCATTCCAAGATGCTGCACTCGCTGGCGGGCCGGCCGCTGGGAGACTACGTCCTCCGCGCGGCCCTGGCGGCGCGACCCGAGCAGATCCTGATGGTTGTCGGGCACGAAGCGCCGGAGGTCATGACGACTCTCGACCGGCCGGGTGTGACCTTCATCGAGCAGAAGGATCAGCTTGGAACCGGGCATGCGGTCAGCGTGGCCCGAGGGGAGATTGAGCGGCTCTCGAGTCCGACCTTGGCGGTGGTGGTGGGCGACGCGCCGCTGCTGCGAGCCGATACTCTGCGCGCTCTCGTGAACGCGCACGCCGAAGAAGGCGCGGCGGCCACCGTGCTGACGACCGAGGTTGCCAACCCCCAGGGCTACGGGCGGGTGGTTCGCGCCGCCGGCACCAAAGTCCGCGCCATCGTCGAGGAAAGGATCTGCACCCCCGCCCAACGCAAGATTCGCGAAATCAATTCCGGGATCATCTGTTTTGCGCGCGAGCAGCTTTTGAAGCACCTCGATTCGCTCTCGAGTGATAACGCCCAGAAAGAGTTCCTGCTGACCGACCTGGTCGAAATCTTCAATCGCCATCACCTCAAGGTCGCGGCCTTTCAGGTCGAAGACGCGCGCGAAGTCCTGGGTGTGAACGACCGCGTCGAGTTGGCGCAGATGGAGAAAATCTTTCGCCTGCGCAAGGCGGAATCCCTGATGCGCGATGGAGTCACAATCGTCGATCCCGAATCAACCTACATCGATGAAGACGTGACCGTCGGGAACGACACGATCATCGAACCCGGAGTCAGCTTGCAGGGAGCGACGCGCGTTGGCCGGAGTTGCACGATCCGATCGGGCTCGACGATCATGGATTCCGTCCTGGGATATCGGGTCACCGTCCGTCAGAATTGCGTGATTGCCTCATCGGAGATCGCCTCCGATGCGGTCATCGGGCCGTTCGCGCACTTGCGCGACGGCGCGGCGCTTGAGCCGGACGCGCGCATCGGGAATTTTGTGGAGGTGAAGAAATCGCGGGTGGGGCGGGGCAGCAAAGCCCTTCACCTGACTTACCTCGGTGACTCGACCATCGGAGACCGTGTGAACGTGGGCGCCGGAACGGTGACCTGCAATTACGACGGCGAAAAGAAGAATCCCACTTTCATCGAAACGGGGGTTTTTGTCGGCAGCGGGGCGATGCTGGTGGCGCCGTTGCGTGTGGGCAGGAACTCCTACATTGCGGCGGGATCCACGATCACGGACGACGTGCCGCCCGACTCGCTGGCGATCGGCCGGGCGCGCCAGACTGTCAAAGAAGGCTGGACGCGCCAACGCGATCAGCTCAAGCCGTCCGTGACAATACTCGTCCGCGAAGCCGGCGCGGTCACCGTGCTGGACGTGGGCGGGCGCCTCACCTTGGGCGAGCCCGTCGCCCAACTGAACAGGGCCTTGCGCTCGGCGTTTGACAGCGGGGTCAGAAACCTGCTGATCAATCTCACCAAGCTGGTCTACATCGATAGCGCCGGAATGGGTGTGCTGGTGAGCGCGCTCAAGACCAGCCAGGCCGAGGGCAAGCGCCTCAAGCTGAGCGCCATTCCCCAGAAGGTCCGAGTCCTGCTGGAGACGGCTAACCTGGACCGGGTTTTCGAGATTCATCCCGATGAGGCGGCCGCTTTGGTCAGTTTTGGCGAGGGACCTCCCGCCTGATTCTCTTTGTCTCCGACAAACTGGCCGGATTTTCGCACTTTTTACACCGCCAGCGTAAGAATTTCGGAATAGGGTGATTACCTGATTCACACCTGGTGAACCTATCCCATTGAAGGGGAAGGAATTGAAACCTGGGACCTTGGCAGCCCCCCTGCATTGTTGTGGGCAGGGAATGACCGAAGGAATGCCCGCCGAACCAAAGGTTAATCCCGACAAGGAGACTCGGAAATGGCAATTGATGATACACCCAAGCAGGAACCACTCCCAGCGAGTCCCGAGGGTTCCGGCCATACGCTGAAGTTCGCGTTGGTCTTCGTCGTCCTCGCTGCGCTGGCAGTCGGGGAGGTCTACACCTTGAGCCGGATCGGCTCGATCCGAGAGTCCCTGGAATCTCAGCAGACGACGTTTCAGAAAACCCTGAGCAACCAGATGGACCAGCAACTGACGACCAAGATCACCGCGCTTGAGACTTCCAACGCTCAACAGATTGAAGAGATGCGCAAGGCGGTTGACACGGCCACCAAGGGCTCACGGTCGTCGAAGGGCGAATTGCGGAAGGCCCGCGTTATGCTCGACCAGTTGAAGACCGAACAGGCGCAACAGGGCGAACGCCTGAAGCAGGAAATCGCGATGAAGGCGGACCAGCAGCAGGTGGGCGCGCTCACGCAGGACTTCTCCGCCACCAAGGGCGATCTGGAGAACACCAAGAAGCTCCTCGACTCCACTCGCAGCGACCTCGGCATGGCGCGCAGCGAGTTCGGAACGCTCATTGCCCGCAACCATGATGACATCGAGACTCTGCGCAAGCTCGGGGACCGCGATTACTTCGAGTTCACCCTCGAGAAGAAGAAGCCCGTGCACGTCGCGGGTGTTGGATTGCTCCTGAAGAAGACCAATCTCAAACGCCACCGCTTTAACATGATCCTCCAGGCCGACGACATGGAAGTCGAGAAGAAGGACCGGACCGTCAACGAACCCGTCTTCTTCTACCTGCGTGGACAAAAAAGGTTTTACGAATTGGTCGTGAATAAGGTAGAATCCAACAAGGTTACGGGGTACGTGAGTACTCCGAAGGGCGCCGTTGAGGTGGCCTCGCGCTCGGAGGGGGCGCGCTAACCGCATTCGGATTCGGCTCAGCCAGAGCTGGGAGCCCGCCAGGGGGCGGGCTCCGCACCACTTCCCAATTAACAGCTGGACAACGCGCCAGGGTCCGGCCATGAAGGAACCTGAGGAGGTATCCAAACCATGGTCAAGCGCGCCTTGTTGTGCGTAGTGTTGGTGACCCTCGCGGCTACCCTCGTCCAAGCTGAGACTTTCTCCGTGGCTGCGGGCACCACGATTCACTGCCGCCTCGCTCAAACCATCAGCACCAAGCTGAACTTCCAGAATGATCCCTTTACCGCCACGGTCACCGAGCCGCTCATGGTCGGCGGCAAGCAGATCATTCCCGTGGGCTCTACGGTCGACGGCCACATCGCCTGGCTGATCCGCCCGGGACGCATTCGGGGCGTCGGCGAAATGCGCCTCGACGTCGAGAAGGTGACCTTCCCGGATGGCCGTAGTTTCACCTTGAATGCCATCCTGGTGAATGCCTACGGGGCGGAAGGCGTTAAGGTGTCAAATGACGAAGGCAGCCTGCGCGGGCCGACGTCGCGGTTTAAGGACATCCAGGAAATCGGCCTCGGCATGGGCGGCGGCGGATTCCTCGGCACCATCTTCGGCGGCGCTCACGGCGCGGTGATTGGCGGAGCGATTGGCGGAGCGGGGGCCCTGGCCGATACCCTGCGCCGGCGCGGCAAAGATTTGACGCTCCCGGCGGGAACCCAGCTGAATTACCAGTTGACCCGCGAGCTGACGGTCAGCGCGGATGCGCCTCGGCAGACGGCGGCCGCCAATATAACCACTGAGACGATTCGCTGACCAGGGTCAACGCGCCGTCTGGCCGTAACCACCCTGGCTGAGGTTCGCCTGCCCGGCTTCGCGAATCGGCCTCGCGCGTGGCGAAGGCAATTCGCGCAGCCGGGCTTGTGTCTTTGGGCCGGCTCTGTGTCGTCTCCTTCCAGAATTCGAGTCATCCCCCTCACCCGGCTCTCCGTCGGCTGACGAATCGCCACCCTCTCCCCAAGGAGAGGGTCGAGATTGCCCATCGATTTCCGCCCTCTCCCTCCGGGAGAGGGTGTCCCGATGCAGTTAATCGGGACGGGTGAGGGCCGTCTTTATACTTCCGTCCAAAGTCTTACTTCGTGGCCCGCACCGTGACACTCGCGAAGCCGTAGCTCGGCCCGCGCTGATAGTCGTAGGCCACTTCCTTAACGACCGCGACGTCGCGAAATCCGGCATTGCGGATCAAGCCGAGATAGTCCTCCTTATCCATCGCGCCCGCCGTGCAGCCCGCCCAGAGCTCGACATCCTTGCGGATTTCAGCCGGTACATCGCCGAACGAAACGATATCGGAAATCGTGAAGGCCCCGCCGGGCTTGAGCACGCGGAACGCCTCGGCGAACACCGGGCGCTTGTCGGGCGCGAGGTTGATAACACAATTCGAGACGATGCGGTCGACAGTATTGGATTCGACGGGAAGGTTTTCGATTTCTCCCTTGCGGAACTCGACGTTTGTGAACCCGCCGCGCCGGGCGTTCTGGCGCGCTTTCTCGAGCATGCTGTCGGTCATGTCAACGCCGATCACGTGTCCTTGCGGGCCCACGCGCCGCGCCGCCAGAAAACAGTCCACTCCCGCGCCGCTGCCCAGGTCAAGCACCGTCTGCCCAGGCTGAAGGTCGGCATCGGCGGTCGGGTCGCCGCATCCAAGGCCCAGGTCCGCGCCTTCGGGAATCTCCGCCCGCTCGTTGGACTTGTATTCGACGGCGGCGGTGGCGATGTTGTAGAGGTCGGCGCTCGGCGCCTTGCTCGTGTCACAACAGCCCTTCTTCTCGCCTCGCGCGATGGCGCCGTAGTGCTCTTCGACGGCCTTCTTAAGACTTCTCGAATCAGTTTCTAATGCCATTCCAGTTTCTCCTTTTCAAAAGTGGCGGACGCGGCTGAGCTCTTCATCGTCACTTCTCCGTATCCTCGGTGGGGAAGAAAGAACCTCAACACGGAGGTTCCCTGTACTATCTCCCCCGGCGGGGCGGGGGTGACGGCGCGGGTTTGGTTCCGGCTCCCCCGCCATTGGCCGCGCCGATTTTCGAAACCAGCCCGACGCAGCACACGCCGCCTTGGCGCAGCTTCAGACGCCGGCCGGCGCGACGCTCATCTTCCTTGAAGTCCGGCCGCTCGTCGCGCAGTCGCGCGAGGGCCTCCAGCACCGCGCGCTGGTAGGGTTTGAGCTTCTCCGAGATGCGATAGTAGATCCACTTCCCCAGTCGCCGGTCGTCGAGCCAGCCTGCATCCGCCAGCACGCGCAGATGGCGCGAGATGCTGTACTGCGGGACCTCGAGCGCGTCGACCAGCTCGCAGACACAGATCTGGTCGGTCTGCGTCAGAAGGTTGAGCAGGCGGAGGCGCGTCGAATCGGCCAGGCTTTGGAAGAGCTCAGCGTCGCGGTCCATAAATGCTCACATGTGCTATTATGCATTTGACTCAGCGCTTGTCAAGGGGAATTTTGGACGTCGTGGGGGCCCCTACTTGATCACCCGCCCGAATTCGCTGGCGCGCGCGAGACGCTCAAAATATTCGTAAGTCAGGCGCGCCACTTCCCGGATGGCGCGCTCGCCGTCTTCGTTGTTTTTGAGGTAGGTGGTCATGACGCAAAGGATGAAGGGCCGGCCGGGGAGTTCGATGATTCCCGAATCGCACCGCACCGCCTCGAGCTCGCCGGGCTTGTCAGCGATGACGGCTGTCTCGGGGAGCGCCTTATGGAACGCGCTGTCTTTGTTCAAGATGAGAATCGAGAAGAACTCCCTGGTGTGCGCAGCGTCGAGCGCCTGCCCGCCTCGGACCTTCTCGAGCAGCGCCAGCATCTCGCGGGGCGTCGAGACGTTTTCATTACGGCGTTTGGCCGCTTCCAGGTCAATCATGCGGCGGCGCAGTTTGGTCTCTTTCAGTCCCAAACGCGCGATGCCGGCGTTGATGTTCTCCATTCCCAGACGATCGATGAGGATGTTGGTGGCGGTGTTGTCGCTCAGGACGATCATGAACACGGCCAGGTCGCGCAGGCTCATGGTCACTGTGCCATCACCGACCATGCCGAGGATCGGATCGCGGTCGCCCGGCGGCGCCTCGCTACGGCGGACGGTGTGCTTTTCCTCGAGCAAGACTTTCCCGTCCTGAGCCTGCCTCATCAGGTCCAGCAGGATCGTCAATTTGATTGAACTCGCCTGGGGAAAGACCGTGTCGGGGAGGCGCAGAAACGTCTCGCCGGTCGTCAGGTCTTTGATGGCGTAAGCCATCACTCCGTCGAGATTCTCGGCGATACGATTCAGTTGGGCCTGAAGCTGGTCATGCAGCGCGCCCTGGAGGGATTGCTGGGCAGGCGCGCGCTGCGGCGCGACGGCGACCACGAGCACGGCGATTACCGCTGATCGAGGCACTGGGTTCTGCATGGCCTGGCCCTCGTTGAGAATTCGAAACTAGAAACTGGAAACTGGAAAATCGAAACTGGAAATTAGGAAATTGAAATTCGTAACTCGAAACTCGAAAATCGGCTTTCATTTGTTTGAGGTGATAGATTCCAATTTCCAGTTTCCAATTTCGGTTTCTGTAAATCACAATTCACAAATCCCAAATCCCACATTCCACATCTCTCAACTTCCGATGTATTTCGCATAGATCCCCCGCGCCACGGCCGGGTCGTCAGTGCCCTTAATGATGGCGCGGCCGTCAAGAAAGAGAGTCAGCTCGCAGCCGTCGAGCATCGTGCGGACCAGGTAGTCGTTTCTGTGCACGGAGCCAAACTGCGAGAGACGGGTCGCGAGCGCTTCAAGGTCGAGCGCGCGCGACTCGCGCGGGCGGATTTGCACGGCATCGCGCCCGCAGAGCGTTGTGTGCGTTTCGACGCCTTCGCGGAGATGGACATAGTCCCTCCCCTGGCAGGCAGGGCAGATGGGATCAATGCGCGGCGTAATCGAAGTCGACAGATATTTCCAGACGTCATATGACATCAGCGTGCCGTGCAGTTCGCTGGTGCGACCGAGCAGAACCTTCATTGCTTCGGTCACCTGTATTGCCGCGGTCCACGCCACGGCGGGGCCGATCACGCCGACGGTGTCGCAGGTGTCGTGCATACCTTCGGGCGGCTTAGGGAACACACACGCCAGGCACGGCGTGCGGGCCGGCAGGATCGTCATGGTCACGCCGTAGCTCGCCACGACCGCGCCGTAGATCCACGGAATCCCCAGTTTCAGCGCGACATCGTTTATGAGGTATCGAGTCTGGAAGTTATCCGTGCCGTCGAGGATGAGGTCGAAGCCGCGCACTAATTCTTCGATATTGCGATTGTCGACGTCCGCGACGATGCCTTCCACCCCGATATCGGAGTTGATAGCGTGCAATTTCCGCTTGGCGGTGGCCGCTTTGGGCATAACAGCGAAGGCGTCGGCTTCGTCAAAAAGCATCTGGCGCTGGAGGTTGGTTGGATCGACGAAATCGCGGTCAATGATCCGCAATCCCCCGATGCCCGCGCGCGCCAGGGTGTTGGCCTGGGCGGTCCCGAGCGCCCCGAAGCCGATGATGACAACCTTCGACTTCAGGAGCCGCTCTTGCCCCTCGGCGCCGATGGGCGTGAAGAGGATTTGGCGAGAATATTTGGCACGAGTCATTCTTAGCCGTCAGCAGTCAGCCTTCAGCAATCAGCGGTCAGCTCTAAGCAACCAGCTCTGAACCTTTCCTGTTGTCGCTTTACGCTGAGAGCTGAAAGCTGACGGCCGACAGCTCCCATTATATCCCTCGCCAGCGTATGGGGCATGTCATGCTGAGCGAAGCGAAGCATCTGCAGCAATTCTCAACGAACGTAAAAAGCAGAATCTTCGCTTGCCCCGACCCGTCGGGGCTGCGTTCAGAATGTCAGCCACCGTGGCAACGCGCGAAAAACCGCTGGACTCATCTTGACAGCGGGGCGAAGATAGTAAGTGCCCAAGCCCTTTGCCACGGGAGATCCTCCCGCATTCTGACGGTAGCAGAATGAGCCCATGAAAACCACGCACGAAACCATTCCTTACGAGGCGGAACGCCGCGCCATGGTCGAGCAGCAGATCCGCCGGCGCGGGATTCGCGACGAAAAAGTTCTGGAAGCGATGGAGCGCGTGCCCCGGCACGAATTCGTCCCCGCCGTCCATCTTGGCGCCGCCTACGATGATCGCCCCTTGCCGATTGGCGAAGCGGAAACCATCTCGCAACCCTACATTGTGGCCGCGATGACGTCGGCGGCCCGCATCGTGCCCGGCGACAAGGTTCTCGAAATCGGCACCGGCTCGGGATACCAGGCGGCCATCCTGACGTATCTGGGCGCTAAGGTCTTTACCATCGAGCGCAATTTCCTCCTGGCCGACGCGGCACGTGCGCGGCTGGAACGGCTCGGGTACTCGGGCGTCGAGGTCATCGAGGGCGACGGCACGGAAGGTTACCCCGCCGGCGCGCCTTACCAGGCGATTATCGTGACC
This sequence comes from Terriglobia bacterium, assembly GCA_041946825.1. Classification (GTDB taxonomy): domain Bacteria; phylum Acidobacteriota; class Terriglobia; order UBA7540; family UBA7540; genus CAZTHM01. Next base: position 54,540 of record JBHGBD010000013.1, read on the forward strand.
GCCGCCTCGCCCAAGGTTCCGCAGCCGCTGCTCGATCAGCTCGACGAAGGCGGGCGGATGGTGATCCCCGTCGGCGACCTGTGGCATCAGGATCTCCAACTGCTCTTCAAGCATGAGGGCCAGGTGGCCACGCGCTACCTCGACCCTTGCCAGTTCGTTCCGTTGATTGGCAAGCACGCCTGGCCGGAACGGCAGGGATGGATGCATTGAGAACAGTCGAAAGTTGAAAGTTGAAAGTCGAAAGGCAGAAGGCAACAATACCTATGAAGGCAATTTCGAGATTGGGGCTGGAAGGTCGACGAGTTCGTCAACTCTTGATTCTCAACTCTTAGCTTCTGACTTTCAACTTTCAACTTTGAACTTTCAACCTTGAACTCCCGCGCGGTATAGTCTGGCGCGATGTCCGATCCGTTTCTAACCGTCGTCATTCCCGCTTACAACGAGGCCATGCGCATCGGGACCACACTTGAGCAAGTCCATCAATATGTATCCACACGCAACTTCCCCTGCGAACTCATGGTCGTCGACGACGGCTCGCGAGACGAGACGCCGGATATCCTGAAACGATTTCAGGAGCGCCACCCCGCCGTACAGATTCTGCGCAACGAGCCGAACCGCGGGAAGGGTTTTACGGTCAGGCGCGGCGTGCTCGCGGCGCGCGGCGAGTTCGTCTTGTTCACGGACGCCGACCTGTCAGCGCCCATTGAAGAGGCGAACAAGCTCCTGGGCGCGCTGGAGTCCACGGGGGCCGACGTCGCCGTAGGCTCGCGGGCGCTCGACCGCCGCCTGATCGGCGTGCACCAGCCCTGGCGGCGCGAAATGGCCGGCCGGGTCTTCAATCTGATGGTGAGGCTATTCACCGGGCTCGAGATTCGAGACACCCAGTGCGGTCTCAAGCTGTTTCGCCGGGCGTCCACAGCGCGCGCCTTCGAACTGCAGCGCGTGACGGGGTTCGGTTTCGACCCGGAAGTTCTCTTTCTGATCGAGCGCCTGGGCGGCAAGATCGTCGAAGTTCCGGTGCGCTGGAACGACAGCCCCGCTACCAAGGTCCGCTTCCTGCGTGATGCCACGCGCATGTTCCTCGACTTGGTCGCCATCCGCTGGCGCGCCGTGACGGGACAATATCGGTAGGAATTGCCGCGCCGCGCCCCTGCCCAAGCGGATCGCCTCGTTGGAATTAACTGAGCCTTCATGAGGCCGAATCGGGCTCCAATGTTTTTTCTTGACTCGGCCGAGGCTAGGCCTTAAGATCGGCTCAACGCTAGAAAGGAGGTGATCCATGTCGAAAGAAAGTAACTGTAGCGAGGGTGCTGAGGCGTAGGCGCTCGCTAGCGGTTGTTTCGCAAGGACCTCTCACTAGCGAGAGAGGTAGAGTGGCAAGGCGCTAGTCGGCGCCGTATCCGTCGCAAGGCGGAGTTGCCAAACCCAACAGTATCCCGGGCCCCTGGCTCTGCGGTCAGCGCAAAGCCAGGGGCCTTCGCTATTCTGAAGCGGCTATCTAAGATCGCCGATCGGCGCCTGATTATTGCCCGTTGCGCTTGGGCTTCTTGTTGAAATATTCGAATGCCTGAATAGCAACCGAGGTCGCTTTTTCGGTAAGGTGATAGTTGCCTAGATCTTCGCGGCGGACCCAGCGGGCATCGAGGACATCGGAAGCGGGGGCCAGCCGGCCGCCTTTCAGGCGACAGGCAAAATCCACGATCACGAAGTGGTAGCGGACGCGCCGGCCATGGCGGAAGATGCGATCGAAGACGGTGAGAATCTCGACCGGCTGGACATCGAGCCCGGTTTCCTCTTTCAATTCGCGGCGAACGGCGTCGGGCAATTCTTCTCCCACCTCAATCAACCCGCCGGGGAGCGACCATTCACCTTTGAGGGGTTCGCTGCCACGGAGAACCAGCAGTACGCGGCCACGATGGATGACCGCGCCGCCCACGCCGACCAACGGCTGATCGGGGAATTCGCGTCTCATTTTCGCTCGTTTGCGCCGGCCACCCGCGCCACGACTTCGTAAAAGGGTTTCAAAGCCCGCCGAAACTGCTCGACGGGCAAGCGCTCGTTGGCGGCATGCTGGCTGGCGTCGTGCTCAGGTCCTACCTCGACCGTGTTGAAACCGTAACAGATAATTCCTAGCGGGCGGTAGAGGTTGTTCTCCGTGTATCCGCCGATCAAGGCGGGAGTGATGATCGCCTGTGGCCGGTAGGTGTGGACGACCTCTTCAATAATCCGGTAAAGCGGGGTGTTCGTGGGCGAAGAGTTGGGGGCGTGCGGAGGGTTGATGTGCTCGAGCTCGATTTGGTCGTCGGCGACTACTTGGCGCAACTGGCGGAGGAATTCGTCGGGGTCATCTCCGGGCAGCAGCCGTACGTCCAGCTCGCAATAGGCCTCCTTAGGAATCACGTTCGTCTGCGGGCCTCCGCTCATCACCGTCAGAGACACGGTCGTGTGGAGCAGGTAATTGTAGTCTTCGTCCTGCATCAACTCGCGCACCGCCTCGGGGTTGCGAAGGGTCTTTCGAATGTCGCGAAGCCGGGAAGCCCAGGGCTCGGGCTGGAGCGGCGCGATGCGGTGGAAGTATTCCTCAACCGCGGGCAATAAGCGCGGGGGAATTTGCCAATCGACAACCTTCTGCATGGCGCGCGCCAAACGGTGCGTGGCCGAATCCGCGATCGGAACCGACCCGTGCCCGCCCCGACCGTGAGCCTTCATCCGAATCCAAATGGGAATCTTCTCTGCAACGTCGATGGTGTAAAGGGTCGGCTTCCCCGGCATGGCGAGGTTCGATCCGCCCTCGGTAATCAAATACTCGGCGCCGTTCACCAACTCGGGATGGTTCTCAATAACCCATCCGCTGCCCGTCCCGCCGACTTCTTCGTCCGCCGTCGCCAGAAAGACCAGATCGCGCTTGAGGGGGAGCCGCTCGCGCGACGCGATGAGCATGGCCATGGCCTGAATCAGGCCCTCGTCTTTCATATCCACGGCGCCGCGGCCCCAGATTTCACCGTCGACGATATCCCCGGAGAAGGGGGGGTGCTTCCAGTCCCTGGCCTCGGCCGTTACCACATCAGTGTGATTCAACAAAACCAGCGGCCTCTGACTTCCATCACCCTTGAGAATGGCGTAGAGGTTAGCTCGCCCGGGGGCGTAGGGATAGATTGTGTTCGGAATGCCCGCCTCGTCGAACAGGCGGTGGAAAAACTCCGCCGCGGCCAGCTCGTTCCCGGGAGGATTTGAGGTGTCAATGCGGAGATACATCTGGAAGAGTTTGACGGCTTCGTCCTCGTATTTTTCCCAGGGAATGTCTCGGAGATGCCCGTCGACCGGGGTTTGTCCTAAGGCAGAGCGGCAGCCACCCACCAGGAATAAGATCGCGAGAAGCGTTTTCAATTTCATCCACATTTTAGACCGTTCAGTCAGCTCCGGAACCAGCAGGTTCAGGCAGAATGCGCCGGGTAACTATATCAGAAGGGGAGTCCCAGGCAAGGACGACGCTGGCCGTGCCAGACAGGTGCCGATATATCCGCAGATGACCACGCCTGGATTTAGATAAAATATTGAAAATAGGCATGTTAATTAATTCCTGGCCGAGGCTCTTGGCGATTCTTGCCGGTTATTGTTAGGAAACGCAAGAAAGTGGTTTGCGAGTCCTAATTGCTCCATGCAGGTCCTCAAAAGCAAGTAAATAAACGAGTTAGCTGGAAGATTTGTAATTGGCGGCAGGAAAAGTCGGCTTCACGGCCCGCAAATCGCTTGCCAGAATGTTGCCAAAGACATATATTCAAACGGGTTAAAACGCGGCTCATGCCGCGCATCGAGTGTTAGAATCGTGGGAAAAGCTAATCTGCCCAACATCTTCGTGACGCTTGCCGCCCCCAACTTGGAGGGGATGGAATCCCAAGCCAATCGCCTGACCGGGGTTCCGGTGGGATTTGAGCTTCGACTCGACTACTTGCAGGAGTCGGCGGAGATAGAGTCACCTGTTCGACAGATGTTGCAGGGGTTGCATTCGCCACAGACCATCGCGACCTGCCGTCGCGCGGAAGCGGGCGGCCAATTCCAAGGTGGCATTGATCAGCAGGTGGCGCGACTTCAGGCCGCCGTTCGGGCAGGCTGCCAATGGGTGGACCTCGAAATCGAGTCGGTGGACCGTGGGGGGAAAAACCTGCTCAAGCAGTTTGATCCCGCCAAGGTGATTGTTTCTTACCACAATTACCGCAAGACCCCGCCCCTCGGGCCCGTGCTTCGTCGCATGACGCGCCTGCCCGTCCAGATTGTGAAGATCGCCAGTTTTGCGCGCGAACTCCAGGACAATTTGCGCATCCAGAATCTGATCAAGGCGCGGGGGCGGCGGAGCCCCAGGCTCGTCTCGCTGGCACTGGGTCCGATGGGTTTGCCCTCCCGTTTGCTGGCATTGCGTTGGGGGTGCCCGTTCACGTACGCCTCCGTGGGAAACCACCTGGCGGTGGCGCCAGGCCAGATGGCAGCGGAATTGTTGCGCTCGGTCTATCACGTGGATCGCATGGACCGCTATACGCAACTCTACGGGGTGGTCGGCACGCACGCCGCGATTTCGCTTTCCCCGGCAATGCAAAATGCCGCCTTCCAGGCCAAGCATGTCAATGCCGCCTATCTTCCCTGCCAGACAACGCGGCTGAACGATTTCCTCGCCTTCGCGCGGAAGATGAAATTCCAGGGATTCAGTGTGACCATGCCTTACAAGCGGGCGATCATTCCCAGCCTCGACTGGCTCGACCCGCTGGCGGAGCGGATCGGGGCGTGCAACACCGTCGCCATCCAGCACGGCAAATGGATGGGGTGGAATACCGACGCGGCGGCGGTCGTCGAAGTGCTCAGCAAGCGCCTGCGGCTGGCGGGGAGTCGAATCCTGATTGTGGGCGCCGGGGGCGCCGCGCGCGCCGCAGCCCATGCTCTGCGGGCCGAGGGAGCGGAGCTGTTCATCGTCGCCCGGCGCGAAGCCTCTGCCCAGCGCCTGGCGCGCATCGCCTCGGCCAAGGTCGTCGCCTGGGACAGCACGGAAGGCCTGGACGTAGATACGGTCATCAATGCTACGCCGGTCGGCATGCCTCCTCAGACCGAAGCCATGCCTATCGACTTGGCGCGGCTGCGGGTGCGCGTGGTCTTTGACATGGTCTACTACCCGCTCGAGACGCGCTTCCTGGCGGAGGCGCGGGGGAAGGGTCTGACGACCATCTCGGGCCTCGAGATGCTGGTGGCGCAGGGCGCCCGGCAATTCGAAATTTGGACCGGTCTCGCGGCCCCTCGCGCCTTGATGGAACAGGCGATTCGCCAGGCGCTCGACCACTCGGCCGGATAGGGGAAAAGACCAGTCGAAGGTCGAATGTCGAAAGTTGGACAGCAGGGGCTATCTGCACTTCGCGGGGACTTGGGCTGAAAGCTGACGGAAAAGAAAAAGTAAAAGGTAAAAGGGCAAAGGGCAAAAGCAGGAATGGCGGACCCCTCGTAGTCCGCGCATATTTTTGATTTTTGCCTTTTTACGTTTTACCTTTGATTTTCCCCTCGCTTGGTTTTCCTATGTCCGAGGTCACTCCCAGCTTCGCAGAATTCTCGCGCCTGGCGAAACGCGGAAACGTCGTCCCCGTTGTCCGCTCGGTCGTGGCGGACCTGCTGAGTCCTGTCTCGGCGTTCCTGCGCGTTGCCCCGCAAAGCGAAGGCGCTTACAAATCCCGCCACCACAGCTTTCTCCTGGAAAGTGTTGAGGGCGGGGAACGCATTGGGCGTTACACCTTCTTCGGCGTCGATCCCTTCCAAGTGGTTTCCTGCCGGGGCGATCGAATCACCCTGAGCCGCGGTGTCAAGCGGATCGAGGAGTGCGGAAACGTCTTCGACTACCTGCGCCGCGTCGGCTCCCGATACCATCCCGTTTCGATTCCCGGACTGCCGCCGTTTTCCGCCGGAGCCGTGGGCTACCTTTCCTACGAAGCGGTGCGCATGCTGGAGCGCCTGCCGGCGCGCGTCGAGCCCGACGTCGTGCTCAACGACGCGACGTTCATGTACTTCGCGAATCTGGTGGCCTTCGACCACATCCAGCACCGGATCTATCTCATTGCCAACGTGCTGACCGAGGAAGGCTCGGGCAGCCTGCGCGCCAAATACAGCGCCGCGGTGGCCGATCTTGACCGGCTGGAGCGGCGTCTGCGAAGTCCATTGCGACTTCCACGTTTCCGCCGCCCCAAAGGGCCGCTGCGTGTGAAGCCCAACATGACGCCGCAGCAATACGAGGGGATGGTCGAGCGCACCAAGGAATACATTCGCGCCGGGGACATCTTCCAGGGCGTGCTTTCGCAGCGGCTCGAGGTGCCGGTGCGCGTGCCGCCATTCGAGATTTACCGCGCCCTGCGGGCTGTGAATCCGTCACCGTACATGTATTTCCTCCGCCTCGGCGAAGCGACGATCCTCGGTTCCTCACCCGAGATGTTGGTGAAGGTGTCGGGCCGGCAAGTGGAGTACCGCCCCATCGCCGGCACCCGCCCGCGCGGCGCGACTGAGGAGGAAGACCGGCGGCTGGAAGAGGAATTGCGCTCCGACGCCAAAGAGCGCGCCGAGCACATCATGCTGGTGGACCTGGGGCGGAATGACATCGGGCGCGTCTGCGAGTTCTCGACGGTGCGCCCCAGGGAAGTGATGTTCGTCGAACGCTACTCGCACGTGATGCACCTGGTCTCGGCGATCCAGGGCACGCTGCGGCCCGACGCCGACAGCTATGCCGCGCTCGCCGCCTGCTTCCCGGCGGGCACACTGACTGGCGCGCCCAAAGTGCGCGCTATGGAAATCATCGACGAGCTCGAACCGACTCGACGGGGGCTCTACGGCGGCGCCATTCTCTACGCGGATTTTTCCGGAAACTTGAATTCCTGCATCGTTATCCGCACCGTCCTCGTCAAAGACCGCAAAGCCTACCTGCAGGCCGGCGCCGGCATCGTCGCCGACTCGGTTCCTGCCCGCGAACACCAGGAGTGCATGAACAAGGCTAAGGCCGTCCTCCGGGCCTTCGAGCTGGCGGAGAAGGGGTTGTAACAGAGAAGATCCCGCACAGGCCTCTTTCCGGCTGGCCTAGCTACCCTGTTGTTGCGGACATGATAAAATGCCAATAGAGTTTCGACGTGAGCCGATTTCTCTCTGCTGAACGGGGGAATTCTGATGCTGGACTTGAAAGAACGCTACGTGGTGGATGATCAAGGCAATCGGGTGGGCGTATTCCTGGATATTACGGAATTCAACAAAATCCTCGACGAGCTTGAGGAATTGGAGTCCATCCGAGCATTTGACCGGGCAAAGGCTTCAGATGAAACCCGCGTTCCCTTTGAAGATGCAGTCGCCGATATCGAGCGGCAGCGGGGATGACCTACACCCTTTATATCCTGCCTCGAGCTCAGAAAGAGCTCGCCTCGCTCCCAAAAGATGATTATGTTCGGGTTCGCGACGCTATCCGCGAGCTCGGCAATTCTCCGCGCCCCTCCGGTTGTCAAAAGCTCGCCGGGCGCGAAGGATGGCGCGTGCGAGTCGGCAATTTCCGTGTCATCTTTGAGATTGATGACAAGTCCCGGACGGTGACGGTGCTCCATATCGGTCATCGCCGCGATGTTTATCGTTGAGTTGGCGTCGTCCCCGTCTCGGTCCCGACCCGCGAACACCAGGAGTGCATGAACAAGGCTAAGGCCGTGCTCAGGGCCTTCAAACTGGCGGAAAAGGGGCTGTAAGAGAATTTCCGACTGCCCTAGCAGGCGTCCTGCGCAAAGGTATCTTTCACGGGCTTTGCCCTGAATGTACAATGAGCGTCCTTCATGGCGCCCTCTGTTTATATCATCGCGGGCCCCAACGGGGCCGGCAAGACCACGTTCGCACGAGAGTTCTTGCCCCGCTACGCCGCCTGCACGAACTTCGTGAATGCCGACCTGATCGCGCAAGGCGTCGCTCCGCTGGCTCCCGAGTCTGCCGAAATTCGTGCTGGCCGATTGATGCTCGAGCAAATAAAGTTCTTTGCCGGGAAGGGGGTTGATTTTGGATTTGAGACGACTCTGGCGGGAAGAGGGTATATCACTCTGATCCGGCGGCTTCGGCGCCAGGGGTATGCGATACATTTCTTCTATTTATGGGTGTCGAGTGTTCACCTGGCACTTTCAAGAATCAAGGGGCGTGTCCGAAAGGGTGGGCATGATGTACCAGAACGCATAGTCCGGCGTCGTTATGATCGCTCCATCCGCAACTTCCTACAGCGATATCGGCAATTGGGCGATTCTTGGACTTTGTTCGACAATTCACTCGAGACACCAACTGAGATCGCTTGTGGGGAGGCAGTGGAGGTTCGTATAATGAGAGCGGAATTGTATGACGATCTGTTGAAGCAACATCGGGCGAAATGAAGAAAGTTACCAAGAAGATCCTCAAACTTCCCATATCAGTTCGGGCGAGGATGGCTCTCAAAGCGGCCGTCCGGAAAGCTATCGACGAGCATTTTCGTAACGGCCAGTCGATCTTCGTCTGGCGAGACGGCAAAGTCACGGAAGTATTCCCTCCAAAGCGGAGCGCCCGCACTACTCGCTTCCGCAACCGCTGATTGCATTCATAATCCCCCGCGCTCTCCAAATCATGGCCGAATTTGTCCTTAAGGCACCCGACCTGGCGAGGAAGGGTCATCGCGTGCTGGCGGCGGACGACGGCAAGACCGTCAGCGTTGCGGGTTTGCTGGCCGCGTCGGGCGGGTTGCCGTTGGAAATCAGGCAGCGGAAAAGCGTGCCGTTGTCGGCGGGGTAGCGCGCCGGGGGAGTCTGGTAGAAGCTGCTGTTGGCGGCGGGAATTGTTTCCCAGGTTTTTCCCTTGTCGGTGCTTTTCTGCCACTGGTAGGTGATGAAGGCAACGCGGTTGAGGCGCACTGCGAATTCCGCCTGAGCGCCTTCCTCGACCGTAATGTTCTGGGGATTGTACGCGTCAATCTCCGGTGGCTTCGAGCTGGGAGTCGAGGCATAGACCTCCAGCTCGCGCACGCGCGGATATGTGCTGGCCGACCGACCGGCCTTCCCGAACTTCCCCGTGATGCGCACACCGCGCAGGCTCGCCGCCGCAGGGAGCGTGAAAACATAGTCCTGCATGTTCGTGCGCGCATCGCCGAGATAAGCGGGCGAGAGGCTAACACCCGCGGCGTCGTTCCAGTTCGAACCTTCGCTTGTCACCTGCAATCGCAAGCCCGAGTTAAAGTATCCGCTGCCGCGATCCGTGATTGCGCCTTGTCGAAACACCACTTGGCGCACATTCCGCGCGGAAGGCCACACCACGCCCACGGAAACCTCGCGTGTCGTTTCGCGGTCTGCGGCTGCGTCAACGCTCGTCGCAAGGTCACCGTCGGAAAGCGCCGCGAGCGCGAACATTCCGGCGGCAGCCGTCTGCGGGTCTTCGGTCGTGAACGGCTTTGCTTCGGGAAGTTGCGCGAGGTTGGGGCGAATCACTTTGATCGTAATCTGCGCGGTGTTACTTTCTAATTCTCCGTCGCTGACACGGAAGCTTATCAGGTCTGTTCCAATAAAATCCTCCGCGGGAGTGTAAGTCAGCTTCGGCGCTGTCCCGCCAAGTTTCCCCGCGTATGGGCCGGTGATTGAGTACGAAAGTTGCGCGCCCGTCGGCAGCCCATCGTCCGTGGCGGAGAGATTAATCTCAACCGAGGCGTTCTGGTCGAGGGTGATCATCTGGCTTTCAGCCCGCGGCGGGTGATTCGTCCTCGTTCCCGTGATTTCAATCGTTCCCGAACCATCGTGCCGGATGCGCAGCACGTTTGGAACGTCGCCGGGGGCATTGAAGGTGAATCCTTCCTGGCGATCGAGATCGGCAACTTCCTTAACGTGAATGAGCCTCTTGCCTCCCGCTGTCACGGTCGTGGGTTCGAAGGCCAGGCGGAGCAGTTCGCGCGCGGCTTTGTCGAAGGTCTCGTAAACTACAGAATCCGGCGAGTAGCGAATCGTCTTCACCACCGAACTCGAACGCAGCAGGTGATTCTGATGGCGCGGCGCGAGCTCGGGCGCCGAAGCCATGGCGCGCAGATAGTGGCGCACGTAATCGCCGTAGCCGTCGGTCAGCCAGACCATATCGTAGGGATAGCGGTTCCGGCCATCCTCGCCCACCATGTAGGTCGCCCAGTTGAGCGCGCGGATGGCTTCGGCCTTGAGCGCCGTGTCGCCCGTCTTCTCGGCGTAGAGCAATTCGACCGAAGCGTGCCGAGACGTGTGGCTGTTGCCCGGGACGGGATAAACGGTCTGCTCCTTCGTCGGCCGCACACCGTATTTGAGCCAGCCGTCGTGCCAGAACATGGCGCGAGTCCAATTCAGAATCGCCAGCGAATCGGCGCGCCAGTTCGCGTCCCACTCCGGGTGCTCGAGGATATACATCGCCATCGTGTCGGCATTGATTTCGGTGTCGGACCACTCCCCTATGTCTTCGAAGAACGGGCCCCACTTCTGAATCCTGATGGGGTACTTCTTGAGCCAGGCGGAAAGCGTCTGCTTTGCATTCGCGTAGTCCGCGACGTTGCCGGTGTTCAATGCGACCAAATCGTCAAACAGGCGCAGCGCGCCCGTATAGTTGGACGTGTAGGAAAATTTCACCTCGCCGGTTTCGGCGTTCACGCGATACGGCCACGGCGGACGGTCCGCATCCCCCGGAGTGATTCTCTTCGCGAGCGTGTCCGCCACGGCGGTTGCGACCCGCAGATAACGCGCCTCGCCGGTAATTTTATAAAGCACGACAAGTTCGGCGGCGAACGACGCCGCCTTGTCGGGTTGCAAGACGCCTTTGCCGGCGCGCATGTCGCCGTCGTAAACGCCGGAGTGCAGTTCCATGTTGTAGGGATAGAAAAGATTCGGCCAGACGGCCGTGGGCTTCGAGAGTCCGTGGTCGATGTAGTAGTCGGCGATGTAGCGCATGTTCTCGACCACCGACGCGTCGCTGGTATAAGCGTAGAGCAGGTTCCACGACGAAAGTGCCATGGCGAGCTGGTCGCCGCCCAGGGCGCGCTCGTCTTCGCCGGGATCGTTCCAGACCTGGTGCTGCATGTAATACTTCACGCCGTTGGGGCAGGACTTCATGTTTTTCCAGAAATCCCAGACCTTGAGGACGATGTGGTGGTACGCCTCGCCCGGATCGGGCGAATACCATGGAAGGATTTTGCCCTCGGCGTCGGTCTTGATTTGATGATAGCCGAGCTGCTCTTGCGGCGCGGAGAATCCCAAAACGCCAAACAAGGCCGCGACGATTCCCGCCTGGATAATGGGCTTGCTCTGAATAATGGCCATAGTCCGCTCTCCCTGCCGCCGACGTCGATACGCTTTCGCGACGAGAGTATAGACCAAACAATCCTGTCATTCCGAGCGCAGCCCGCCAACGCCGGACAAGCGAGGAATCTTGCTCTGAGAGCGATGCGAGATTCCTCGTCGCCCCGATAAACTGCATCGTGGCCCCTCGGAATGACATAATTGCACGATGATTTCGCCGGGCTGTCAGCGAGCGCCGAGCTTGGCTTCCAGTCGCGCCTTAACGTCCGGCCACTCGGAGTCAGTGATGCTGTAATAGACCGAATGGCGGACCCTGCCGTTGGGCATAATCATGTGGTTGCGGAAGATGCCTTCTTCCTTCGCGCCGAGGCGGAGAATCGCGGCGCGCGACCGCTCGTTGAGCGAATCGGTTTTGAATTCCACCCGGATACATTTCCATGTCTCAAACGCATGACGGAGCATCAGGTATTTCGCTTCGGTGTTGACGGCGGTGCGCTGCCACGCGGGAGCGATCCACGTCCAACCGATTTCGGTGCGCCGGTGCGCGCGATCAAAGTTGAAGAAACGCGTGCTGCCCACCGGCTTTCCGGAGACTTTCTCGACAGTGGCGAAAGGCAGAGCAGCGCCTTCGGACTGAGCTTTTATCGCAACTTCGATAAAAGCGTGCATGTCATCGGGCGTTGAAATCAGTTGCGGCATCCAGCGCCAGATTTCCGCTTCGAGTCCGACTTCGCACAAGCCTGCGTGATGCGCGGGCGAAAGCGGCTCAAGTCGGACGAAGCTCCCTTCAAGCATTACAGGTTCAATCTTCATTTACACACTTTTGCCTTCTTCCCTTTTACTTTTGATTTGGGTTTTGCCGAAGTCTGTCGCGCCGATCCCGCTCAGAGCGGGGCCGGCATGTCGCCTCAAGCCGCGAGTTCTTCCCAAAGCGCCCGATAGTAGCGCATAAATCGAATCGGTTCGCTGCTTTCCGGCACTTCCGCGAGCGTGTAGCGATTGTAGCCGGCGGCGCGCATCAAGCCGAAGAGCTCGCGGTAGGGATACGGCTGGGCATAACTTGGGAAACCCGGGAGCGCTTTTTCCGGCACGGCCGAGGCCGTCGCGCCCCAGGGCGCAGGCGAGCGCCACAACTCGTTGATGTGGGAATTCCGCAGCCAGGGTTTGAGCAAGTCGAAGTATTCCTTAACGGAGCCGTTCACGATATCGGTGTCATTGGAGTTCCAGCAGATGCCGACGGCGGGATGGTTGCACACATCCATGATACGCCGAATGTTGGGCGGAAACTCCGTCTCCGAGCCGTGGACTTCGACCCAGATTTCGACGCCCTGATCGCGCGCCGCGTCGCCGCATTTCTGTAAAGCCTTCCCGATCTGCTCGAGCGTCGCTTCATGCGGGACGCCTTTGACGAACCCGTTCGGCCGCACCTTCACCCCCAGGCAGCCGAGGTCATGGGCGAGCTCGCACCAGCGGCGGGTCTCTTCGATATTCTTTGCGACAATCGCCTGGTCGGCGTAGTGATATTCGCAGGTCGAGCCGAGGCTGAGCAGGCGCACGCGCGAGCCCTCGAAGCGTTTGCGCACTTCCGCGCGCTTGTCCTTGGGAAGCGACAGCTCGACGCCGTGCTTGTGCGTGGTGCGCAGCTCGACGGCCTCGAAGCCAGTCGTCTCGCAGTTCTTGATAATCGTCTCGATGTCCCAGTTTTTTCCCAACTCGTAGGTCACCATTCCCAGCTTGAAAGCCGGGACTGAGCCAGAAGCTGCCGGCTGTGCGGAGGTTTTGATTTCCGTCCTTCCCAACGTGCCAAGCCCCGCCAGTGCCAGAAAACTCTTCTTGAGAAATGCTCGCCGCTCTCCCACAATTCACCTCCGGAATTTTGAACGATAAGACTGCCGTCAGCCAAAGCGAGTATTCTAGGGCATCTTGGTCGAATATCAAGCAGTGGAGGTGCACCATGCGACGCCGTCGATTTTTTCAGACCCTGGCCGGTTCGTCGGCCTTACTGCCGATGATCTCGGAGGCTGCAATTGCGCAAGCTGGCGGCGACCATGCCGCCGCCGAAAATTCCTCGAACATCCCCGCCGTCATTCCCGGCGATCTCGAAGCCTACTTTACGGAAGAGAAGTTGCGCCAAGCCATCGACACGACGGCGCCGCTGGACGGAATCAAGTTCGAGGTGGTGGCCTACAACTTCCCGAGCTGGCATCCCAGCCCGTACATGGAGAAGATTTTTGGCAAGGGCTGGACGGAATTCGAAACGCTCAAGAACTCGCGGCCGCTTTATCCCGGCCATCTTTTTCCCAAGTACCCACTCTGGGGCTATTTCAACGAGGCCGAGCCCGAGTGGGCGGAGCGCGAAATCGAGACGGCGGCGGAGTTCGGCATCGACGCGTGGATGATCGATTGGTACTGGCACAGCGGGACGATGTTCTATCACGAGCAACTCGAGAACGGCTTCCTCAAAGCGCGCAACCGCTCGAAGCTGAAATTCGCGCTGATGTGGGCTAACCATCACTGGAAGAACGTCTATCCCGCACGCTCGCCGCGTGAGGCGGCGACGATCTTGCCGCAACTTCATAGCGAGGCCGACGCGCTCGCGGCGATCGATTACTGCATCGAGCACTACTTCCACGAGCCGAATTACTGGCGCATCGGCGGCCTTCCGGTTTTCGCCATCTTCGACGTCAACCTGATGCTCGAAACGTTTACGCCCGCGCAGTTGAAGGCGACGCTTGACAAGATGCGCGAACGCGCGGCGCGCGCCGGCCTGGGCGGTCTGCACTTCCAGGCCAGCCACGTCTATGGCGGTCACGAGGGCGAGCTCAAAGCGCTGGGCTTTGACAGCGCGACGATGTATCACACCTTCGGATGGACCTACGGCGAGAAGCCACCGGGCGGCCGCACGCCCTACGGAACCGCGGCGTTGGGTAGCATCGAGGCTTGGCGCAGGACGGCGGCGAAGGTCAACGTCCCGTTCTTTCCCGATTGCCCCGTGGGATGGGACGACAGCCCGCGCTTCGGGCCGAGCGCGCACATGGTCACCGAGCGCACGCCCGATCAGTACGAGCGCCTCCTGCGCGCGGCGAAGTACTTCTGCGCGGAGAGCTCGGCGAAACCTAAGATCATTTTTCTGTCAGCGTGGAATGAGTGGACCGAAGACCACGTCCTGCTGCCGGACAGCGTTTTCGGCTACAGCTACCTGGAAGCTGTCCGGCGGGCGTTTCGGGGGTAAGCTAGCGGACCGGGCGGGCGGCTGCAGGCGCGGGAGCGGCGGCGACGGGCGTGGCCTTGACTTTGGCGGCTCGCGATTTCTGGTAGATGGGGCCAAACAGCCCGATCGCAATCATCAAGAGCGAAATCACGAAAAGCAGGTCGATCACTCCAAACTTCTTCATGGTAGTTCCTCCGTCACATCCTGGATGTTAGAGGCACGGCGAATGCCAAAGATCCACGAGCAGGGGCGCCGCGCCCAACCTCCTTATCGGTTGATTCCAAGGGAGATATGAGAGCGGCTTTGGCCCTTGGCGCGACGGAGGTCCCCCACGAACCCGGATTGACAGTTTCTGGCAATCGGCCGTTGACGCTCTGCTGCTAGCTCAAAAGTACTGGGTTGCCTGGCAGCGGCGAGTTTACCTCGCCACGTGGCGGTTGGGTCGCCTGGCAACGGCGAGTTTACCTCGCTGCGTGGCGGCGTAAAGCCGCCTCTACTGTATAATGGACGCTCCGAAACAGCAGGGAAACGTGATCCTGGTCATCGACAACTACGATTCGTTTACTTACAACCTTGTCCAGTACCTGGGCGAGCTGGGCGCCGAGCTCGAAGTGCGCCGCAACGACCAGACCACCGTCGCGGAGATTGAAATGTTGGCGCCGGAGCGCATCGTCATTTCGCCGGGGCCAAAGACGCCAAGCGAGGCGGGGATTTGTCTGGATGTCATCAAGGCCTTTGCAGGCCGCACGCCGCTTCTGGGCGTTTGCCTCGGCCACCAGGCGATCGGCCAGGCGTTCGGCGGGAAAGTAATTCGCGCGCCCGAAATCATGCACGGGAAGACCAGCGAGATCCATCACGATGGGAAAACGGTGTTCTCGGGGCTGCCCAATCCTTTTCCCGCGACGCGCTATCACTCGCTGATTGTGGAGCGCTCGACGCTGCCCAAATGCCTCGAGATTTCGGCTTTTACTGCCGAAGGTCTCATCATGGGTTTGCGCCACAAAAAGATGAAAGTCGAGGGCGTGCAGTTTCACCCCGAGTCCGTGCTGACCGACGCGGGGAAACAGTTGCTGGCGAATTTCCTGAGGCTGTAGGATAACGACGGAAGAGAGCCCTCTCACCGCCAAGACGCAGAGAGCGCAGAGAATTCGCTGAGACTGAAGAGAATCGTAATTGGTTCCTCGGCGTCCCTGCTCTCGCTCAGCGACCTCTGCGTCTCAGCGGTGGCAGGTTCGCGGCATTTTCCCAAGATCCTGCGAGGTATTGCGCTCATGCACAGACGATCGTTCGTTCTCGCGGTCCTAGTTTCCAGCATTGCGCTCTCCGCCTGCCACGGCCAGGATGCCTACAAGGACGAAGCCAACCGCCTCGCCCCGCTGTTGAATTGGCAGCAGGGAAGCGTGGTGGCCGATCTCGGCGCGGGAGACGGCGAGATGACTCTGCTCGTTTCGGCGCGGGTGGGCGCGGAGGGCCGAGTTTACGCCACCGAAATCGATACGGAAAAGCTGGCAAAACTTGAGAAGGTCTCCGGCGAGCATCCGAACATCGTTGCGGTCAAGGCCGCTTCAGATTCTACGAACCTGCCGGCGGAATCCTGCGACTCGATTGTGATCCGCCGTGTCTATCATCACTTCCCCAAGCCGGCGGAGATGGGCGCCAGCCTGCTTCGCTCGCTCAAGCCCGGCGGGCGCCTGGCCGTGATTGATTTTCCCCCGCGCGCGGGACTACCCGAAGTTAAAGAGCATGTCCCCGCGAATCGCAACGGACATGGGGTCACCGAGAAGATCGTCATCGACGAGTTGACCGCGGCTGGGTTCGAGCTAGTTTCCAATTTTGAAGACTGGCCGGAGGACGACTATTGCCTCGTGTTCCGCAAACCGCTTAAGGGCAGTGACAAGTGATTTGTGACGAGTGACGAGCGGGGGTCGGAATCCGGAATTAGGAATTCGGAATGCACTCCAGAGGCTATCCTGATGTGAACCTGGCACGACTAGGGAGGGACATATGAAAAGACTCTTGAGCATTCTTTCGGCGGTGTTGCTGACCGCCGGCGTTGCCTTGGCGCAAGAAAAGATGACGGCGGAGGGGGACATAAAGGTCGAAAAGGCGGTTGCAGCGACATCCGTCGAAAATCGCGAGCCGGTGGGCGAAGCTACGGAATTCGAATCTACTGTTGGAACGGTCTATTGCTGGTCAAAGATTTCGGCCGCTTCGGTCCCGGCTACCATCAAGCACATCTGGTACGTGGGCGACAAGCAGGTTTTCGAGAAGGCGCTCGACATCAAATTCCCCTCGACGCGCACTTGGACCGCGAAATCGGTCAAGCCAGGGAGTTGGCGCGTGGACATCACCGACGAAGCGGGGACGGTGCTCTCCTCCGTCAGCTTCACGGTGAAGTAGACTCTATCTCGCGCCTCGTCAACAGGTTACAAGGCGAGCTCAAGCGTTTCCCTCGGGTCCGACGCCGCCTTGTGAGCGCCCCAGCCTGGGTTTGTAGAATCCCGGTTTTGTTGATTCCAAAGCGCTTACATGAACTTGTGATCCATCGGAGGGTCGGCGGAAGGGTTAAGCTCCGACTGCCAAAGTTGAGCGGGTCACGGGAGCGACATTTTGTCCCACGTACATTTCGTCCATATTCTTGCTGGAGTGGAAGCCGAGTTGATGGAAACAGGGCAAGGGTGAGCAAATGTCCGCAGTCGGACAAAATGTCGCTTTGCCATCGGAAGGCTCGACTCCGCTGGTTTCGGATAGAACGAGCTATCTCGGAATTCCCCTCAACCCCTGCGAACTCGAAATCGACCTCTTCTGCAAGGGAATGCGCATCGACCCCTCCTGCGCCCTCGAGCAGGACGCGCGGTTCATCTCTCGTACGCGCGCCGGCCTGGGCAGTGGGCTCGAAATCGTTATCCCCGGCGCGATCAAAGATGTGTGGGTTAACGTTCCGGTCGAGGAAGACTTCGCGCAGCAATCCTGCTATCGGCTGGTTCTCGAGAAGGGCCAATATTGGGTCGTCGATGAGCGGCAGGGCTTTCGCTATCCTGTTCGCATCCCGCCCGAGCCTGCGTGGTACACGCGCGCGACGCGGCGCGGCACGCCCATGCACAAAGTCGGGGTGCTGCAGGGAACGTATCTCGGTATCTACATCTCAAACTCCTGCGGTTTCTGGTATCACTCGCCGACACTCAACTGCCGTTTCTGCGCCACGGGCTTGAACGTAGGCGTGAACGAAGTCGCCGCCAAGGATGTCGAGGATGTAGTAGACGTGGCGCGCGCGGCGAAAGCAGAGTCGGGCGTAACGTTCGTGCATTTCAATTCCGGCTTTCAGACCGATCGCGACCTCGACGTGGCCGCGCCATATGTCAAAGCCGTCAAATCGCGTGTCGGGGCGCTGGTAGGTTTGCAGCTGATCCCCACGCTGGATTTGTGGAAGTATGACCGGCTGATTGATCTCGGCGCCGACCACTTCAGCTTTTGCTACGAATTTCACAACCCCGAATACTTCGCGAAGTTGCTTCCCGGAAAAGAAAAACTGGTCGGGCAGAAGACTTTCTTCCGAGCGCTGGAGTACACCTCGAAGAAACTGGGCACGGGCGCGTGCTCAGGCGAGATCATCGCCGGCATCGAGCCCATCGAAGACACAATCAAGGCAATCGATTACATCACCGGTCTGGGGGCGTTCCCGACCGTCTGCATTTTCCGTCCCACCATCGGCGCGGATATGGAGCACTGGCCGTCGCCGCGCTATGAGGACATGCTGGTGGTCTTCCGCCATCTCTACGAGGCGTGCCGCAGAAACCGCATCCCCATCGATGTCACACCCAACATCGAAGTGAGCTTGATCGTCCAGCCGGGCGACACGCGTTACCTGGCGCCACGGAACTGGCGGGTCCGGTGGTACGAAATGCAGATGGCCGCGGCCAAGCAGATCGCGAAGCCTTACTTCTGGTGGAAGCGCCGTCCCAAGGCGATTGCGGCCTCGGAAGTCCTCGCGCCGTGATGGCGAAAGGCGCGTCGGCCCGAAGTCTCGCAAACGCCTTCAGCGAACGATGATTGTCAAGGTGCCGGCATCGCCGAATGACGAGAAGATGCGAACCGAGCTCGACCAGAGCCCGGTGGCGAAGGTGGTCTGCGAAGCCCTGGCGGCGCTCTCGGAGCCGTTCGAGGTCGCGAAGGAAGGCGCCGGAATTGACATTCGCGCCTGCGCGTTCCTTCCCAGCGGCTTGCCCAACCGGGCGCGGATGAAAATCTTTTCGCCCAAACCCGGCCACACGCTGGTGTTCTTCTACAAGAAGAGTCTCGTCCCCTACAGCCGCGACCGCTATTCATACGGCGGTATCGATCTGCGGACCTCCGATGTGGACCCCGCCGAAGTCAGTGAGTGGCTCGGGTTTGTGACCTCCGGGCTCCATCCCGACAAACGCCCCGCCAACTTGCGGCGGGCGTTTCCTTACGAGATCCCCGAGTAGTCTTTCGCCCGGGGACTGGTACCGGCAGCCGCATCGGCGGGCCGGCGACATTATGTCCGGCCCGCTGATTTCTCTCGCCAAGGAGCCTAGCCGCCATCAGGATCGATTGTCTTCGAGATCTGGGCCAACCACCTAGCCCGAACGCGATGCGGGGCTCCTGGGGCGGTTTCCGCCCCCGCAAAGGGCATTTCTCGTGGCCGGCCGTATAGCCTATACTGGTTTTCGAGGCTGAGCGACAGAATGGCCGAGTCTGGCCGGCGCCCGATCGTCCTTCCCGCTGACAGCCTCCCCGCCGCCTTCGTGGGCTCCCAGTTCGGAAGGCGGCTCGGGACCTGTCGCCCTTTGCACTTGTCTGGCTGCGATAGAAGCCGCACAATAGCCCGCGCATGAATTCGCTCCGTCTTTACTGGACTTTTGCCCGCCCGTTCACGCTTGTTCCGCCGATGATCGGAATCTTCTCCGGTTCGCTGATCGGCTATGGCGCGTCGCACGTAAACTTCCCGGTCCTGCACGTGACGCTGGCGGTTTTGGCCGCGGGGGTGTTAAACGCCGCGTCGAACGGGCTTAACCAGATCTGCGACTTCGAGAACGACCGCATCAACAAACCGCACCGCCCCCTTCCCTCGGGGCGGATGACGATGCGCGCGGCTTGGACGTTTGTTCTCGTCACCTACTTGATCGCGCTGGCGATGGTCGCGGTGGTTAACCGCGAGACGTTCGTCATTTACGTTGTCGCGGCGCTTTCGACGGTGGCCTATTCGGCGCCCCCGGTACGTTTGAAGCGTCATCCCGTCGGATCGAACCTGATCATCGCGCTGATCCGCGGCTGGCTGCTGAAGGTGGCGGGTTGGGCGGCGGTGGCGACGGTGCTGACCTCCATCGAGCCGTGGTACATTGGCTTCATCTATTTTGTATTCCTGCTGGGCGCGACGACGACCAAGGATTTCGCCGACATCGAGGGAGACCGGGCGGCGGGCTGCATCACACTGCCTGTCAAATACGGGCCGCACTGGAGCGCGCGCGCCATCAGCCCGGCGTTCATCGTGCCCTGGCTGCTGTTGCCGCTGGGCGTTTACCTTCGCGTGTTGAGCGGACATCCGGCGGCGATCCTGGCGCTGGCCGCTATGATGCTGGTTTGGGGCGCGTACGTGATTTACCTGATCAATGAAGATCCCCATCGCCTGGTGTCGGAAGGTGAAAACCATCCCGCCTGGCATCATATGTACTGGATGATGATGGTGGGACACCTGGGACTTGCAGGCGCCTATCTCTTGAGGCACTGAGCTATCGGTTGATCGGGCCATCGAGCCATCGGATGAACGGTTCATTGACTCATCGGATCATTGAACCACGGGAAGAAGCGAAAATCGAAATTCGAAACTCGTAAGAGCTTGTATCCCCGTTTGAGATTCCAACTTCGAATTTCGAATTTCGATCTTCCGATGGCACGATCAACCGATTATCCGATGAACCGATGAGACGATGATTCTGCTGACTGGCGCGACGGGCTATCTCGGTTCGCAAATGGCGCGCGAACTCGCGGCGCGGAAGATGCCGTTTCGTGTTTTGGTGCGCGAGGCAGCGCGTTTGCCGTTCGATCCGGCGCGGGCCGGCTGCGAGGTGGTTACGGGCGACTTGCGCGATCCCGCGCGGCTGGGGAAGGCATTGGAGGGAATCCAATCGGTCATTCACACCGCGGCGCTGGTCAAGATGTGGGCGCGGGATGCGCGGGAGTTCTGGCGGACAAATGTCGAGGGACTGCAGAACCTACTGGAAACCGCGATGAATTCCGGCGTGCAGCGCGTGATTTATACTTCCTCGTTCATCGCGCTTGGCCCTTCGCACGATGCGAACGCGGGTGAGGAACTTCGCAATCGCGGCCCCTACTCGAACGAATACGAGGAGACAAAAGCTCGCGCGCTCGACTGGCTGCGCGGCCAGCGAGGGAAGTATCCGGTCATTACGCTCTTTCCCGGAGTAATCTACGGCCCCGGACCAAAGACCGAGGGCAATCTGGTGGGCGGAATGATTGAGCAGTACCGGGCGGGGAAATTCCCTGGCGTGCTGGGTTCGGGAGAGCAGCGCTGGAGCTTTGCCTTTAATGCCGACGTCGTTGCCGCGCACCTCGTTGCGCTTGAGAGGGGAAGAATCGGCGAGGAATATGTTCTGGGCGGTGATAATCGCTCGCTGAACGATTTCTTTCGCCTGCTGGAGGATCTAACCGGAATTCGCCACCGGGTACGGCGCTTACCGTTCGTCGCCGGCAAGATGGTCGGGGCACTGGAAGTGGCAAGAGCCAGACTCTTCAATCATCATCCGCAGATCACTCCGGGCGTGGTCGAGATTTTCAAACACGATTGGGTCTACTCCAGCGCTAAAGCCATTCGCGACTTCGGTTATCGCGTGACGACGTTGGAGGAAGGGTTGCGGAAAACCATCGACTCATCGGGCGATCGGTTGATCGGACCATCGGCTCATTGAAGAGCGAAATTTGAAAATGGACAATGGAAAATGGAAATTGGAAATTCGAAACTCGAAAAGCGAAACTCGAGAACTGTCGGTTGGAATATCCAGTTTCAAATTTCCAGTTTCCATTTTCTCTCGATGAATTGATTGCTCAATCACCCGACGAACCGATGACCCGATAGCTCGATCCTTCGATCGCCCGGTGAACCGATGAATTCGATCCGCGATGGATGAGGCTCGAACCGTGACAGCTACGAACCGCCGGCCGCTCTTCACAACGCGCAAGATCGTCCACATATCGATGCTGGGGTTTGCATTTCTACTGCCGGTCCTAACTTGGGTACAGGCCGCGGCTTGTGCGGTTCTGGCGTTGTTGTTCAACCTCTTCATTCTGCCCCGGCTGGAAGTTGACCTGGGGAAGCGGCGTGGCGGCTCAGATGAAGGCGCCGCGCCCCCGATTCCATCGGGACAGGTTGCGCACGGCGCCACAACTGCCCAACCGAGCGTTTGGACGGGAATCGTCCTCTATCCGATTTCAGTTCTGTTGCTCGTGCTCCTCTATCGCCACAATCTGCACATCGCGGCAGCGGCATGGGCGATCATGGCTTTGGGGGACGGCTTGGCGAGCGTCGCGGGAGAATCGATTCGCGGGCCGTCATTGACGTGGAATCCCGGAAAGACCTGGTCGGGTTTCGGGGGGTTCATGGTTGCAGGAACCCTCGGCGCTTACACCCTCACACGATGGATAGCGCCGGCGTTGCCTCAAGACAAGGTTCTTTTTGTTTCCCTCGCCGGCGGCATCGTCGGCGCGCTGGTCGAAAGCGTGCCCATCAAGCTTGACGATAACGCGTCCGTGCCGCTGGTATCAGGAGCTTTCCTGTTTTGCGCCTACCTGATGGAACGTTCGGCGCTTGACAGCAACCTGCCTTACCTGGGCCGGCGCGTCGCTTTGGCCGTCGCTATCAACGCCGCGTTCGCTCTCCTGGCATGGGCTCTCAAAATGGTCACGCGCTCGGGCGCGGGCGCGGGGTTCTTGCTGGGAGTCGCGGTTTATCTTGGCTATGGGTACAAGAGCTTTCTCATCCTACTGAGCTTCTTCATACTCGGGTCAATTGCCACGCGTTTGGGATATGCCACGAAGGCCGCGCGCGGGATCGCCGAGCGCCGCCACGGGGCGCGGAGCTGGCGAGAGGCCTCCGCGAATTCGCTCGCCGGCGCGTTCTTCGCGATTCTCGTCATCACCACGCATCACGAGGCCGCGTTTCTCGTGGCAATGATTGCCGCATTCGCGGAAGCGGCGGGCGATACCGTCTCCAGCGAAATAGGCCAGTGGCTTTCGCAGCGCGCCTACCTCATCACGACGTTCAAGCCGGTCCCGGCGGGACAAGATGGCGGGATCTCCGTCGGCGGGACCCTGGCGGGCGTCGCGGCCTCGGGAATGGTTGTTGGTGTGGGCTTCTCGCTCGGGCTCTGCGGGAGTGGAGGTGCGGGGATCGCCCTCGCGGCAGCCATCGCTGGAAACTTATTCGACAGCGTTCTGGGTGCGACGATCGAGCGCCGCGGGCTTGTGACCAACGGCATTGTGAATTTCGCGGGAACGAGCTTTGCCGGCGGACTCGCGCTTGCCTTGGTGTTGTGAAATCGCAGTTCAAGTGCGGTAAAATATCGCTTCCGAAAGGCTGAACGGGAACTCCCCGGGCACCCGAAGACACAGTCCATTACTTGGGATTTTCATCATGCTGGCGTTTGACGAAAAGTTAGTTCAGATCGGCCAGTGGCCGTTGCGGGCGTCCGGGGTTGAGACGCTGCAGGTTAATGTGGGCAAGCTCTGCAACCAGACATGCCGCCACTGCCACGTTGATGCAGGGCCGACGCGCACCGAAATCATGACGAGGGAAACTGCCGAGCTGGTGGTGAACGTTCTCACGCGATACAACATTCCGAACGTTGACATCACCGGCGGCGCGCCGGAGCTGAATCCGAATTTCGAGTATCTTGTCAACGAAGCGCGCGCCCTCGGCCGCCACGTGATCGATCGCTGCAACCTGACCGTGTTCTTCGTCGAAGGGAAGGAAAGACTCCCGGAGTTCCTGCGCGACCATCTAGTGGAAGTGACCGCTTCGCTCCCCTGCTATACGGAAGAGAACGTCGAGAAGCAGCGCGGCAAAGGCGTTTTCGGGAAAAGCATCGAAGCGCTGCGGCGATTAAACGAGCTTGGTTACGGGCAGGCAGGAACGAATCTGACGCTCAACCTCGTTTACAACCCTGTCGGACCCTACCTTCCCGGGCCGCAGGAATCGCTCGAGACGGATTACCATCGCCATCTGCAGGACGAGCACGGCGTGGTTTTCAATCGCCTCTACACGCTCACCAACATGCCCATCAGCCGGTTTCTCGTCGACCTGGCGCGGCAGGGAAAACACGAAAGCTACATGGACCTGCTGGTCCAAAAGTTCAACCCCTCGACGCTCGACGGGCTGATGTGCCGAAGCCTGGTGAGCGTGGGCTGGGACGGAACGCTTTACGACTGCGACTTCAACCAGATGCTCGAGATGCCCGTCAATCACGGCCTGCCCAAGCATATCCGCGACTTCGACGCTTTTCTCCTTGCACGGCGCGAGATTCGCACCGGGGCGCACTGCTTCGGCTGCACCGCGGGAAGCGGCTCAAGCTGCATGGGTGCGCTGGCGTGAGAAAAGGTGCTGGGTGCTGGGTGCTAGGTTCTGGGCGCCACACTCCGAGCCAGTGGGCAGAGGAAGTCAGTCAAAATCCCCGTCGGACAAAAAGCTTCTCCATCTTCCCTTAACCGACTCGCCGAGAATCCCGTTTACAACCCTCCAACCCGAACGCTAGAATATCGGTTCGATATTCGCTCTGCGGCGCGAACCTTCTCTCATGTCTGAAGTCCTTGCCATCTATCCCGGATCATTCGATCCGCTCACCAATGGTCATCTGGACTTGATCGAGCGTGGCAGCCGGCTCTTCCATCATCTGGTTGTTGCCGTGCTTACGAACGTGGAGAAGGAGCCGCTCTTTACCCTCGACGAGCGCGTCGCCATGCTGCGCGACGCCACGGCGGGGATGGCCAATGTTTCGGTGGATACTTTCGGTGGACTGCTGGTCGATTACGCCATGCGGAAAAAAGCACGCGCGATCCTGCGCGGCATCCGGGCGTTTTCCGACTATGAATACGAGTTGCAGATGGCGTTAATGAACCGCCAACTCCAGCCGGAACTCGAAACGGTATTTCTGACTCCTGCCGAAGCTTACAGCTACATCAGCTCGCGGTTAGTTAAAGAGATTTTCCGGCACGGCGGATCGGTAAAGGGTTTGGTTCCTCAGGTTGTTGAAGACATGCTTCACAAAAAGGTGTTTCCAAAATAACTAACGAGGTCAAATCATATGCAATTCTCGGAACGCATCGGACGCATTTCGGTTTCATCCACCATGGCGGTGATGGCCAAGGCGGACAAGATGAAAGCCAGTGGATTGAGTGTCGTTGATTTCGGCGCCGGCGAGCCGGATTTTCCGACTCCCGACAACATCAAAAAGGCCGCAGTGGATGCCCTGGATAAGAACTTCACCAAGTACACGCCCACGGGCGGCATTCGCGATCTGAAAGCCGCTATCGTCGAGCGACACGCGCATGACTTTGGATCCAACTACACGCCTGAGGAATGCCTGGTCACGGTGGGTGGCAAGCAGGCCATCTTCGAGGCCATCGTCGCCACCATCAATCATGGCGATGAAGTCATTCTCCCGGTTCCTTTCTGGGTCTCGTTCATGGACATCGTCAACTATGCCGGCGGCAAAGTGGTGTTGCTCGAGACGAGCGAAGAAGAAAACTTCGCCGTCCGCGCTGCAGCCGTGGAAAAGATGATCACCCCCAAGACTCGGATGATCATCGTGAATTCTCCCAACAACCCGTCCGGCGGGGTTGTTCCTCCCGAGGAGATGGAGAGACTCCTGGCGCTGGCGGTGAAGCGGAACCTCATCCTGATGTCCGACGAATGCTACTGCCATTTTCTGTATGACGGGCGCAAACCGTATTCGCTCGGCGGCACGCGCGACCGCGAGAACCTGCTCATTGTGGGGTCGCTCTCGAAGACCTACGCGATGACCGGCTGGCGTGTGGGATTCGCGCTGGGCTCGCCGAAGTTACTTGGAAATATGCTGAAGCTCCAGAGTCATTCGACGTCCAACCCGACCTCGATTGCACAAAAGGCGGGAGTCGAGGCGCTGCGCGGGCCGCAGGATTCCGTCAAGGCCATGCTGGCCGAATACGCGTGCCGGCGCGAGATGATTGTGAACGGCCTGCGCGGCATACCCAACGTCCGCTGCAACATGCCGGAGGGCGCATTCTACGCTTATCCCAATGTCGGCGCCTACCTGAAGAAAGACGGCATCAAGGATGCCACGGCACTGGCGGAAAAACTCCTGGACGAAGCACACCTCGCGCTGGTGCCGGGGCCGGCGTTCGGGACTGAAGCGCACGTGCGCATCTCCTACGCCACCTCACGCGAGCAGATTGCGGAAGGCGTGCGGCGCTTGAAGGAATTCTTCGCCAAACTGTAGAGCCGGGCGGAACCTGCCCCGACCTCGTCGGGAGCCCGGCATGCCGCCCCGCTCAGAGCGGGAGCGGCGCTACGCGCTCAATGGTCTATGCCGAAACTTGACAGCCCATTGCAGCTCTCCCCCGTTTTCAAGCTGAAGATCTGGGGGCGCGAGAACTTGAGCCCGTTGTTTTCGCGCCCTCAGGAACTCGCTAAAACTCATCTGCGACACGAGCTGATCGGCGAAGTGTGGATCACTGACGACGAATCGCGTTTTATGAACAGCGCGATAGCCGGCATGACTCTCGCTGAAGCCTCGGCGAAATTCGGCCCGCAACTCTGCGGAAAGAACTGGAACGATTCCCGCTTCCCCGTCCTCGCCAAATACATTTACACGAGCGACTGGCTTTCCGTGCAGGTTCACCCCGACGACGCTGAGGCGGGCCGGTACGATCCCGGCAACCGCGGCAAGTCTGAGATGTGGTATATCGTGAAGTCGGATCGTAAGGCGGAAATCCTTCTGGGCCTGAAGTCCGGTGTCACAAAGGACGGCCTGCGCGCGGCATTCGAAAAAGCCGCGTCAAAGAAACTCCTCAAGCGGTTTCATCCCAAGGCGGGAGAAGCCATTTACGTTCCGCCGGGCACTGTCCACGCGCTGGGCCCGGGTCTCGTGCTTTTCGAAGTCGAAGAGAATTCCGACCTTACTTATCGTCTCGACGATTTCGGCCGTGTCGGTCTGGACGGCAAGCCGCGCCCGCTGCACCTGGACAAGGGCCTCGCGGTGACGCACGTCGAACTGCCGCCCCTGCGCGACTTGCCGCGCGTCGTGTTGAGGGAAACCTATGGTACACGGCGCTTCGTGCTTGCCTGCCCTTACTTTGCCATGGAAGAGTTATTGCTCGCACGGAGAGGAACATTTGCGGGCACGCCGGAGCGTGTGGAGGTCCTTACCGTGCTCGACGGAGCAGGCCGAGTGGAAACTTCGGCCGGATGGTTGGGATATCGGACCGGAGACACGTGGCTGATTCCTCCCGGCGCGATGGATTATCGCCTGGTGCCACGCCGGGAGACACGTCTATTGAAGTTCTACGTTCCGGATTTGGAAATCGATTTCCGGCGGCCGCTTGCCAAGCGCGGAGTGCGCGCCTCCAAAATCAGACGCATCGTTTTTGACTGAGATTCTCATGCCGGATGACAAGGATTTTGCTCACGCGTATGCGGTGATTCTCGCCGGTGGAAGCGGCACGCGCTTCTGGCCGCTCAGCCGTCGTAAGTGTCCCAAGCAATTGCTGAAACTTCTGGGGCCGCGCACTCTGCTGGAAGAAACGGTCGCGAGAATCCGCAGTGTAATTCCACCCGAGCGAATCTACGTCTTTACTAACCAACTTCTCCGTCGCGAAGTCGCGCGCTGCCTGCCGCGAATTCCGCGCCACCAGATTGTGGCCGAGCCGGCGGGACGTAATACTGCTCCCACCATCGGCCTCGCCGCGCACGAAATCCTTCGCCGCGATCCGGCGGGACTGATGGTGGTCCTCCCATCCGATCACATCATTACCAGGCCCGCCGCGTATCTGAAAGTCCTGCGAGGGGCGTGCCGGTGGGCCTCGACCGAAGGCCGCTCTGTCGTGCTGGGCCTTAAACCCACCCGGCCCGATACCGGCTACGGTTACGTCCGGAAGGCAGGATTAGCTGGCCGTGCGGCTGGTCAGGGAGTTTTCAGGGTGGAGCGGTTCACCGAAAAGCCTCCACTCGAGACCGCGCGTCGTTACCTCGCTTCGGGCCGCTATCTGTGGAATGGCGGGATGTTCATCTGGCGTGCCTCCACGCTGCTGGCGAATCTCGAAGGTGCGCAGCCTGCGATGGCGGCCGACCTGGCACGACTCGCCCAGGCCGGAGGGGTGCGATCGGCCACGGCGATGCGAAGGATTTTTCCCAAGCTGGAGAGAATTTCCATTGACTACGCACTCATGGAAAAGATATCCGGCCTTTACGTCGTCGCCGCCGACATCGGGTGGAGCGATGTGGGAAGCTGGGCGGTCGTTTACGACCTGCATGATAAAGATCCGGAGGCAAATGTCCGGCCGCGCAATTCCATCCTTCTTCATTCGCGCGGTAATATGATTGTCTCGCCCAGGAAGTATGTGGTGACGATGGGCGTGAATGACCTCGTCATCGTTGAGACCGACGACGCCTTGCTCGTGGCGGCGCGCGAGCGCTCGCAAGAGGTGGGCAAGGCGGTGCAGGAACTCGAACGGCGGGGGCTGAAGCATCTTCTGTAGCGCCGGCCTATGACCGGCGGCTTCTGTCATCCTGAGTCCGCCATTTGGCGGGCGAAGGATCTGCAGTTGCTCTTCGAGAAGAAGGCTGCGGATTCTTCGCTTCGTGCAAAGAACGCACTGCGCTCAGAATGACAAGGTCGTGCGGAATCCCCGCCTGCGCGGGGATGACTTGCGCCTTCTTGGCATTGCATGTCCGACGTAATCAAATTCGGCACCGATGGCTGGCGGGGCGTGATCGGCGAGGACTTTACCTTTGCCAACGTCCGGCGCGTCGCCGCAGCCATCGCTGAGTACGTCCGCCAGGAGAGCGCGCCCGCCGCCGGACTTGTCGTGGGCTACGACACGCGCTTCCTCTCGGAGGAGTGCGCGGCCGTTGCCGCGGCGGAAGTTGCTGCCGCAGGGATTCCCGTGTTCTTGGCAGAACGTGACACGCCCACACCGGCCATCAGTTTTGCCGTCGTCGATCGAAAGTGTTCCGGCGCAATTGTCATCACCGCCAGCCACAATCCTTACCGCTGGAACGGAATCAAATTCAAAGCGCCCTATGGCGGCTCGGCATCGCCCGCCATCATGAAGCGGATCGAGACTCACCTGAAAGCCGTGGACAAGCGGGGGGCCCGGGCTCGCCGAGACAAAGACGCGCCCGTCACGAAAGCGGACCTGATTGGACCCTATCTGGAGAGGATCAAGGCCCTCGTTCACCTTGACCGCATTCGCGCCTCCGGGCGGCGATTTGTAATCGATCCGATGTACGGAGCGGGGCGCGGCTGCCTCGTACGTCTCCTGGAGGAAGCCAAGATTCCTTATCGCGAAATCCATTCCGAACACAACCCGCTTTTCCCCGGCATGAATCCCGAGCCCATTGAGCCGCATGTTGCCGACTTGCGCCGCGCGGTCACGGAGGGTGGTTACGATGCCGGTTTCGCCACCGATGGCGACGCCGACCGCATCGGGGCCGTCGACCGTGACGGAAGCCTGGTCGATTCGCACAAGATCTTCTCCATTCTCCTCAGGCATCTCGCCGAAGATTTGGAACTGCGCGGTGAAGTCGTCAAGACGTTTTCGACCACGCAGATGATCGACAAGCTGGCCCGCAAGTTCAAACTGCCGCTGCACGTCACGCCCATCGGCTTCAAGTACATTTGCGAGCTGATGCTCACGCGCGACATCCTGATCGGCGGGGAGGAGAGCGGCGGCATCGGCGTCAAAGGGCACCTGCCGGAACGCGACGGGATTCTGAATTCCCTCCTGCTCGCGGAAGTGATGGCCGATCGCGGCCGCACGCTGGGTGAATTGATCCGCGAGCTCAGCGACGAGTTCGGGCGGCACGAATACGGGCGTGTGGATCTCGAGATCGAACGCAAAGCCGCGAACGGACTTGTTCGCCGCGTGGCGCAGGGGAAGGTCAAGAGCGTGGCCGGCCTCAAGGTCACCGCCGTTAACGACATGGACGGCGCCAAGATGCTGTTCGGAGACTCGGCCTGGCTGCTGGTGCGCGCTTCGGGAACCGAGAACATCCTTCGCCTCTACGCGGAGGCGCCGTCGCGCGAGAAGGTGAAAGCGCTCCTCGATGAGATGACGGCCGAGGCGCGCCAGCTTCCGTGACTTGCATCAGCGGGCGGCGTTCGCGGCGGGAAGGGTTTTGCGGATCGCATCGAGAACGCCGTTGACGAACTCGACCGAATCGCGGCCGGAAAAGCGGCGGGCCATTTCCAGAGCTTCGTTGATAATGACCGCAGGCGGAGTCTCCGGGTGGTGAAGCATTTCGTATAGGGCTACGCGCAGAAGATTGCGATCCACGGCGGCCATGCGTTCGAGGCGCCAATGCTCGGCCTGAGCGGTAACGTGCCGGTCCAGGTTTTGAACCTCCCTGACCGTTCCTTCGAATAGCGCGCGCGCAAAACTTTCCTCCTCAGGGTCAACGGCCTGGGCGTGGAGGAATGTGGAAATCACATGCTCGGGCGAGTGCGCACCCTGCTCCCACTGGAAGAGCATCTGCAGGGCGAGTTCGCGGGCTTTTCTTCTTGACGCCATTTGAGAGCAGTGACGAGTGGCGAGTGACGGGTGACGAGCAGAAACGAGCTCGCGGGTGGGTCACTTGCCAGTGAACTTGGGCGGACGTTTCTCCAGAAAGGCGCGCGTGCCTTCCTTCATGTCCGCGGTCGTGCAGCAGAGGCCGAAGAGGGTCGCCTCCAGCATCTGCCCCTGCGGCTGAGTCATCTCCAGGCCCTGGTTGACGGCCTCGAGAACGAACCGGACGGCGATTGGCGCGTTGGCCATGATTTTTCTCGCCAGTGTTTCCGCAGCCGTCTTCAGCTCGGGTGCGGGGACAACTTGATTTACCAAACCGATGCGGTAAGCCTCCTGCGCGGTAATCGGCTCGCCGCTCAAGATCAGTTCCAGCGCGCGGCCCTTGCCTACCAGTCGCGCCAGGCGCTGGGTTCCAGCGTATCCCGGAATTATTCCCAGTTTCACCTCGGGCTGCCCGAATCGCGCGTTTTCCGCCGCGATGCGCAATGTGCAGGCCATGGCCAATTCGCATCCGCCGCCCAGCGCATAACCATTCACCGCGGCGATCACCGGCTTACCCAGATGCTCGATGCGGTCGAGGATTTCCTGGCCGTGCTGGGCCATCGCTTTGCCCTCGAGTGGTGTCTGGGCGGCGATCCCGCCGATGTCTGCGCCTGCCACAAAGGCCTTCTCGCCGGCACCGGTCAAGACGGCGACTCGTGCTTCCTGGTCGTCCCGAATGTCACGGAAGCATTGGTCCAGTTCGTCCATGACCTTGCGGTTGAGAGCATTCAGTTTGTCGGGCCGGTTGACGGTCACAAAGCCGATGCCATCGCGCTTTTCATAGAGCAGGTATTCGAAGGCCATGAGGGATCTCCCGGACCCGGTCTCTCGTCGTGACCTCTGCTGTCATCCGCGCCCTTCGAGGAGTTTGTTCACCCTGGGATTCTTGGGATCGGTGTAGTCATAGAAGCCTTTACCGGTTTTGCGCCCGAACATTCCCGCCAGCACCATGCGCTTCAATAGGGGCGGGGGCGCGAAGCGTTTTTCGCGATACTCTTGGAACATAATCTCCGCGATCGAATAGGTCGTATCGACGCCGACAAAATCCATCAGCGTGAAAGGGCCCATCGGGTAATTGCAGCCGAGCTTCATTCCCTGGTCAATGTCCTCGATGGTTCCGAAGCCCTCTTCGAGCGCGCGAATGGCGTCGAGTAAGTACGGGACGAGCAGGCGGTTGACGATAAACCCCGCGCGGTCCGTCGTGAGAATGGGCGTCTTCCCGAGGCGGCGTGAGAAATCGAGGCCGGTCTCAACAATCTCAGGCTCGACGGCGACAGTTTTGACCACTTCCACCAGTTTCATGAGCGGGACGGGGTTGAAGAAGTGGAGCCCGATGAAGCGTGAGGCGCGGCGTGTGGCAGTCATCAGTTCGGTGATCGAAAGAGAAGAGGTGTTGCTGGCAAAAATCGCCGCCGGCTTCACGATGGCATCAAGTTCGGCAAGGACTTCGCGTTTTCGCACCAGATTCTCAACCACCGCTTCAATGACCAGGTCACAATCGGCGAGATCCTCGAGCCGAAGCGTCGGCTGCAGCCGTGCTAAGGTTTGAGTCTTCTGCTCGGGTGAGGTTTCTCCCTTTTCGACGAACTTGGCCAGGGAGCGGCTGATCGCAGCCAACCCCTTGTCGAGAAGATCTTGCGCGACTTCGCGGACCGCCGTGTCGAAACCGGCCGCAGCGGCCACCTGGGCGATTCCCGAACCCATCAGGCCGCAGCCCACCACGCCAACCTTGCGAATCTCCATGAATCAATTCCCCGGAGAGAGGTTGAAGATTCTTTCGCCGAAGAGGCCAAGCATAATAAAGCGAGCAAGGGGCCCCCAGGCGTGGCAGTCATCGGCGCGATGCGTCAGCCTTCGAATTGCGAGACGACAACGCGCTTGCCACCTTCACGCCGAGCCTGCTCCAACGTGGTTTCCAGGCGATTAATGACCTCGGTCACGCCATCTACGGCGTCAAAGCGAAGGCCGAGGGGGACCTCGCAGATGGCGCAACAGACGTTGGGCGCGGGGATGCCATCGAGTCCCACCTGTGTCGCGAGTTTCCTCAATTTCTCGACTGCAAGCCCGCCCTGGGGGAGCGGCGTGTCGGGGAGGACGATGGCAATCGAGTACGGGCTGTAGCGCACCGCCACGTCGTTCTGACGCAGGTTCGATTGCAGGGCCTTGGTGATCTGTTGAAGGTAGCGTTGGACGCCGCCGTCTCCGAGCGACTTGACTAGCGCCGTCGCGTTCTCGGGCTCGAATAAGCAGACGCAAAGCGGCTTGGCAAGCTCCTTGGCGCGTGCCGCTTCTGTCAGGAGGCATCCCAGATAAGCGCTGCGTGGGAGCAGGCCCGTCTCATCGGCTCCGGCAATGGAGCGAGCCATACGCCGGAGTTTGGCGTTGTTGACGGCGATGACGACCTGGGTCGCTATCGTCTGCAAGAGAATCACTTCGCCGGGCGTCCATGAGCGACGTCGGTCGCACTGCTCGGCCAGCATCAAGCCGGTTGGCTGATCCTGATCCATCAACGGAAGGGCAAGGAGCGACTGGATGCTCAGCGCGCGGATGTCGGAGTTGATGGGCGCGAAAACCTGGAATTGCTTGACGTCCTCCATCATCCAGCCGTCGGGCTTGGTGGCCGCCTGCTGCATCAGGACAGAATGCAGGCGTAGCGCCGCTTGCACGTCCGAAGCGTGAGCCGCTGGAGAGCAGTACTCGACCGTGAGCGCCGGGGGCCGATCCGCGGTTCCCAGCGAGCCCCAGCAGCGGCTGGCATTCAGCGCGCGCCCGATCTCGTTGACGGCAACCTGCATTACTCCTTGTGGGGTACCTTCACGATAGATGTTGGCCGTGATCTCCGAAATCTTCTTGAGTTCCTCCAAGGATTGCGCGGAGGCGCTCGGCATCTGAGCAGGCTGAGGGGCTTGGGTGTGCGGTTCGGCAGCCGCGGCCGGCGCGGCTCCGGCGCCCCGCATAAATCCCGTATTGTTGTACAACTCCGCCAGGCGAGGATTTTTTTCTTCCGCGCCGGGAAAGAGGTTGTGGATCTTGGTCAGCGTCTCTTTCAGCTTCGAATCGAGCTGGTATTGAAAATACATCTCCGCTTCGATGATGAGGTCATCGAGACCTTCCGCCTTGGCAGCGCCGGGTGCCCCGCCGGTGGACGCGGCTGCTGCCGTCGCGGAGCGTGCCGTAGAGGGGGGTTGCACGCGCGCCGCAATGTTGTCGTACCAGATCTTGTCAATATGGCCCTCGAGGGTGAGCAGGCGATCGTAGTGGCCCGCGCCATATGGATCGACGTCGATGATTCGCTCGAGTGTATCCGCGGCTTGGTCGTACTGTTCAGCTGCCAGGTAGAGGCCAAAGAGCCGAGAAAGTGACCGCCTCAGCCCATCCTCCTGGTTCATGTCGTTGTATAGGCCGGTGAGCATTTCCAGGACGGGGAGGTTAGTTTCATCGGCCTCGTAAAACTTCTCCACTATTCGCAGGTAATCGCTCCGTTTGCCTTCCTGGTAGAGCCTTCCCTTGATTTGCTTCAGAAGGTCCAGCGCCGCGTCGATCTTTCCGCTATGCGCCAACCCTTCCGCCAACTCGACCAGGAGTTGCAACGCCTCGGGGCGCGCCTGGTAGAGCTTCCAGGTCACAGGCTGGGCTTTGTCGTACGCCTTAGTTTGCAGGTATGCGCGGGACAGGAGGTCAAGAACCGGCAGGTCGTCGGGCTTGGCCTGAAGGACGGGTTCCAGGAGCGTTACGACCTCGGCAGCCCGATCCTTCTTCAGGTAGAGTTCTGCCGCCGCGATGCTGGCGCTCTCATCCTCAGGGTCGAGATTGTGTGCGCGCTCAACCAATTCCGACCACTGGTCATCCTGCCCAGCCTTCCGCGCCAATTGTGCCGCCTGAAGGAATGCGGGTGTCGCCACCTTGAGCAGGCGCCCCTTCACCGCCTGTTCGCCAAGTTCGACGTGAGCGGCGAGGCTGTTGGGATCGAGCTTGACGATGCGCTGCAGGCAATCCAGAATCTGCGTCGCCGCACCGGTGGCGCGATACTGCTCTAGCGCACCACGATAAACCTCCAGCGCCTCGGCCGTTTTCGCCGTCTTCTCCAGAAGGGCGCCCAGTTTCATCATCGTATTGACGTCCTGGGACGACACCTTGAGAATCTTCCGGCAGGTCGCCACCGCCTTCGTGACGTCGTTCTTTTTGATATACAGGTCGACCAGTTGGCCCTGGTAGCGCAAGCCTTCGGAGGAACGATTCAGCCGGAGGCAGAGGTCCCCGAGATTCTGCACAACCTCCTCATCGTTCGGCTGGTAGCGATTGATTTCCTGGTACGTCTCGAGCGCTGATTCGAATTTCTGCTTCTGCAGGTACTTCTCGGCTTTTTCGAAGAGCTTGTTGATATCGGGCATGGATGCTTGTGACCGCGAGCGGTCATCTCGCTGATGCTGGAACGCCTCTACCGAAATTGACAGATTAACCCCATTTTGTTAGATTTTCAAAGGGTTTGGAAAACACCCCTCAGTTGACAGAAGCCCGCCCCCCCACATCGGGGCGTTTCTTTCCCGGGATGGCCCCCGACCAGACCAGGCTGAATTGATGTGTCCATGACCGACGCCCTCCACATCCGGAACTTCTCAATCGTGGCGCATATCGACCATGGGAAGTCGACGCTGGCCGACCGCTTGCTGGAAGTCACGGGCGCGCTCTCCAAACGCGAAATGGCGGACCAGGTTCTTGACTCCATGGACCTTGAGCGTGAGCGCGGCATCACCATCAAGGCTCACGCCGTCCGGCTCCACTACCGGGCTCGCGACGGAAACGAATACCAGCTCAACCTTATCGATACGCCCGGCCACGTGGATTTCTCCTACGAAGTTTCGCGCAGCCTCTCGGCTTGTGAGGGGGCGCTGTTGGTGATTGACGCCTCGCAGGGCGTGGAGGCGCAGACGCTCGCCAACGCCCAGCTCGCCATGAACAATCGCCTGGCGATTATCCCCGTCATCAACAAGATCGACCTTCCCGGCGCGGAGGTCGAGGCGACGAAGCAACAGATCGAGCACGCTCTGGCGATCGATGTAAACGACACGCTTCTCATCAGCGCCAAGCAGGGCACGGGGATTGAAGAGGTCCTCGAGGCGGTCGTGGCGCATGTACCGCCGCCGCGCGGCGCGCCGGAAACGCCGCTCCGGGCGCTGCTCTTCGATTCATGGTTCGACAGCTATCGCGGGGTTGTGGTGCTGGCGCGCGTCGTCGAGGGCACGCTCTCTGTGGGGACACGCATTCGTCTCTGGTCGAACAACCAGGTTTACACGGTTGAGGAACTGGGCGTGCTGACTCCCAAGCCGGTGCGTGTTGAGCAACTCTGCGCCGGCGAAGTCGGATTCGTCATCGCTAACATCAAGCGCGTCCAGGACACGAAGATCGGCGACACAATCACCGACAACGACCGTCCCGCCTCCGCGCCGCTGCCGGGTTTCGAGGAAATCAAGCCTATGGTTTTCGCGGGACTCTATCCCGTGGATGCCAGCGCCTACGAGCCGTTGCGCGACGCACTCGACAAGCTGCGCCTTAATGATTCTTCCTTTTTCTACGAGCCCGAAAATTCTGTGGCGCTCGGATTCGGGTTCCGGTGTGGCTTCCTCGGCCTGCTGCATATGGAGATTGTGCAGGAGCGCCTGGAACGCGAGTTCAATCTCGACCTGATCACCACGGCGCCAGGCGTGCGCTACCGCGTCACGACCAAAGCCGGAGAAGTGCTGACCGTCGAAAGTCCCACAAAATTTCCGCCGCTGAGCGACATCGCGAGAATCGAAGAGCCCATCATCACGGCCTTGATCTTCACTCAAGACGAGTATCTGGGTGGCATCCTGGCGCTGCTCGAAGAAAAGCGTGGCGTCCAGAAAGGCTTCGAGTACGTTTCATCCAAGCGGGTATTACTGACCTACGAATTACCGCTGAACGAAATCGTCCTCGATTTCTATGACCGCTTGAAATCCGTCTCGCGCGGCTACGCGTCGCTCGACTACCACTTCACCGGCTACCGGGAGTCGGATCTGGTGAAAGTAGATCTGCTCGTTGCCGGCGAGCCCGTGGACGCTCTCTCGTTCATCTGCCACCGCGAGCACGCCTTCCCGCGCGGGCGCGTTCTTTGCGAGAAGATGCGCAAGCTGATTCCTCGCCAGATGTTCGAAGTGGCGATCCAGGCTTCGGTCGGCTCGAAAATCATCGCGCGGGAAAATGTTCCGCCCATGCGTAAGAACGTCCTGGCCAAATGCTATGGCGGTGACATCACGCGCAAACGCAAGCTCCTCGAAAAACAGAAGGAAGGCAAGCGGCGCATGAAACGCGTCGGCCGCGTCGATATCCCCCAGGAAGCCTTCCTCGCCGTCCTGAAAGTCACCGAGTAATCCAGCTTCTCTCAGCCCTCTCCCTCTGGGAGAGGGTGTCCCCGATCAGATCGGGGCCGGGTGAGGGGACAACACGTCATGCTACAATCGGCGCATCATTCCAATCCGGAGCGCGCCATGGAACTGAAAACCATCGCCATCGACAAACCCGCCGACATGAATTTCATTCTCGGCCAGTCGCACTTCATCAAGACCGTCGAAGACCTTTACGAGGCCATCGTCCAGACTGTCCCCGGGATGAAGTTTGGGATTGCCTTCTGTGAATCGTCCGGGCCGGCGCTCGTCCGCTACGCGGGAAACGATCCGAAGCTTGTCGAAATCGCGCAGAAGAACGCCCTCGCGCTCGCCTGCGGCCACGCGTTCATCATCTTCATGGAAGGCGGATTTCCCGTCAACATTCTGAATTCGATTAAGAACGTCCCCGAGGTCTGCCGGATCTTCTGCGCCACCGCGAATCCGGTGGAAGTCGTCGTTGCCGAAAGCGCGCAGGGTCGTGGCATCCTCGGCGTCATCGACGGCGTCAAAACTAAAGGTATCGAAACCGATGCCGACATCAAGTGGCGGAAGGAATTTCTGCGGAAGATCGGGTACAAGTTGTAGCCTGGCTCGCGGCCTGGGTCCAGCAGCGGCGATCCCTGTGTTTTCCTTCGCGCTGATCGGGCGAAATATGTTATGAAGACGACAGCAGTTTCTCAGGGGTATGAACCCTGGGCCTCTGAGGCGGCTGCTTATGTGGCTTGGACCTTTGGCATGATCTCTTCTTCACAACCCATCCGTATTCGTCGACGTTCCGCCGTGGTGATTGCCACTTGGCTGAACTTGGTGCTCCTGACTCCCTGCCTCCTCTGCAGCGGCCCCAACGACACTCATAAGACCGGAAGAGACTCGCAGGGACGCCGCCCGGACTCCTCAGAGCCGCTCCAATCCTCCCTGAGCCCCAAAATCCGCTCGCAAAAGCCTCGGGCGAGTTCGTCGCGGTTGCGCGGAAAAGATTCGCGGCTGGCGGTGAGGTCGAACATCGCTCTCGTTGAAGAGGCGGACACTTCCCGAATTCTGCTGGAAAAGAAAGCCGGCGAAGTTGTGCCGATTGCCTCGATCACAAAACTGATGACGGCGATGGTGACGCTGGACGCCAACCTCCCTCTCCAGGAAATGCTCACCATCAGCAATGCGGATCGCGATCTGGTCAAGGGCACATTTTCGCGACTGAGGATCGGCTGGTCACTGAGCCGTGAAGATATGTTGCATCTCGCTCTCATGGCTTCAGAAAACCGCGCTGCCTCCGCACTGAGCCGATATTACCCCGGCGGACAGCCGGCATTCATCGTCGCCATGAACGCCAAGGCGGCTAAACTGGGAATGACCAGCACGCATTTCGTGAGCCCCAACGGCTTGTCGAGTGAGAACGCCTCCAGCGCCTACGACCTGGTCAAGCTCGTACGAGCTGCCTACGAATATCCGCTGATTCGGAAGTTTTCGACAGACCAGCGATATGGCATTCGGCTCGGCAGGCGTACCCTTCAGTTCGCCAACTCCAACCGCCTGATCGGCCGCCCTGACTGGGACATTGGTTTGCAGAAGACCGGATTCATCAACGAGTCTGGCGATTGCATGGTGATGTGGGCCAAGGTGGATGGGCGGCCACTGATTATGGTTTTCCTGGACGCTTATGGCAAACTTACCCGCTTTGCCGATGCGCGCCGGGTTCGCAGGCAGTTGGCCCTTGCTCTGATTCAATAGTTAGGGGACGGGCGTTCTTTGCAATGACCGCAATCGCGAGGCGCGCTATGATTTCTTCTCCGTGACCGTTGCGCCAAACTCCCCTCTGGCAACACGCACCGAAATGGGCTCGCCGATCGCGATCCCCGCTATATCGCGCACGATGTGGCCGTTCACGTCGCGAGTGATGGAGTAGCCGCGATTGAGGATATTGAGCGGGCTGCGTTCATTCAGGAGCGCGTCGAATTGCACGAGGCGGTTCCGCCGCTCGGTAATGAGGCGGGCAAATTCCGTTTCGAGTCTTACGGCGCGCTCGTCGAGTTCGGCGCGCTTGAGTTTGATCAGCCGGCGGAAATCGTACCGAATCAGCC
Organism: Terriglobia bacterium; assembly: GCA_041946825.1. Classification (GTDB taxonomy): domain Bacteria; phylum Acidobacteriota; class Terriglobia; order UBA7540; family UBA7540; genus CAZTHM01. Next base: position 93,364 of record JBHGBD010000013.1, read on the forward strand.
CGGCTGAAATGTGCACCAGCGCCTCGCGCCAATTCCCCAATTTCTCGCGGATCAGGCTGTTCAAACCAACGATGCAATCGTCCACCCGCTGCGCGCGCTCGCCGAGGCGCGTCCGAATGGTTTGAAAGACCTGGTGCATGCGGAGCGCGGTCAGCCGCCCGCGGTTTTCGGAGAGCTTCAGGCGGACCACGTGCGTCATTCTTCGCGCGCGCTCGTGGAGTTCATCGACGAAATCCTGCTTGCGATGGACGACCAGTTCCGCTGCGGCGGACGGTGTCGGCGCGCGCAGATCGGCGACGAAGTCGGCGATGGTGAAATCGGTCTCGTGGCCGACCGCCGAGATCACGGGAATCTTCGATGCGGCGATGGCGCGCGCTACCGCTTCTTCGTTGAACGCCCAGAGATCTTCGAGCGAGCCGCCGCCCCGCGCGACAATCAGCACATCCACGATGGGATGCAGGTTGAAGTATTTGATTCCCGCCGCGATCTCCTCCGCCGCGCCTTCGCCCTGCACCTTGACGGGATAGATTGTGACATTCATGTTACGGAAGCGGCGTTTGAGAACTCGCAGGATGTCGCGAATCACCGCGCCGGCAGGGGACGTCACCACGCCGATCGCGCGCGGCAGCGCGGGAAGCGGCTGCTTGCGCGCCGGGTCGAACAATCCCTCCGCTGCGAGCTTCTGCTTCAGTTGCTCGAATGCCAGTTGGAGCGCACCGACACCGGCGGGTTCGAGGTAGTCGACATACAGCTGATATTCGCCGCGCGCCTCGTAAACGCTCAGGTGACCGCGAGCGATCACGGCAATTCCATCCTGCGGCTTGAATTTGAGATAGCGTGCCTGGTTGCGGAAGCACACGGCGCGAATCTGCGCGCTCGCGTCCTTGAGCGTGAAGTAGAGATGGCCGGAAGTGGCGCCGCGAAAATTCGAAACTTCACCCGTCACCCAGACGTCGGGGAATCGTTTTTCGAGCAGGCCCTTGATCTCAAGGCTCAGCTCGGAAACGCCGTAGATTTTTCTCTGCGGCTGAAAGTCGAAAGTCACTTGGCCCATAAAGAAGAATCCAGAAGTCAGAAGCCAGAAGTCAGAATGCAGCCATCAGTTGCCAGGCGGCAGCCTTCAGCATCCTTTAGCGGCGAAAATATGAAACCAGCCAGAAGAGCAGCGTCAAAACCACGCTGACGATTACGCACGTCACAATGGGAAAATAGAGCGAAACGTTTTTGCCCTTGTAGGCGATGTCGCCCGGCAGGCGCCCGAGGCCGAAGAACGAGAACTTCGACCCCGCCATCAACAGCAGGCCCGCGCCTACTAACACGACGCCGATGATCACCAGGAATTTTCCCACCTGCAATGGAACGTTCTGCTCCATCATCGTGCCCCGGGATACGCCACCCTTACAACCATTGCGCGAGGCGGCAGTGTTGTCAAGGGTGAGCTGGCTACACCAGGTCAATGCCGGGGAAGAAGTAGGCAATTTCGTAGGCGGCGGTTTCGGGCGCGTCCGATCCGTGCACGGCGTTGTGCTCGATGTCCGAGGCGTAGAGCTTTCGGATGGTGCCAGGAGCGGCGTTGGCGGGATTGGTGGCGCCCATCACCTCGCGCAGGCGCGCGATGGCGTTTTCTCCCTCCAGCACCATCACCAGCGCGCAGCCGGAACTCATGAAGGCGGTGAGGCTCTCGAAAAAGCCTTTGCCGCGATGCACGGCATAGAATCCTTCCGCCTCTTTCTTGGTGAGAGTAACGAGCCGCGCGGCAACAATTTTGAATTGGTTTGTCTCAAACACCTTAATGATGTCGCCGACGTGACCGGCCGCAACCGCATCGGGCTTGATGATCGTCAGCGTGCGTTCGATGGACATGATTCTCCTGGAGGGTTCGTGATTATTTCATGCAAAATCGTGAATCGTGAATGGGGAAATTCCCCAGGGGTATGTTAACCCGGATCAGCAGGGCCAAATGCGGCGCGAGATCCGGACGGCATCAATCTGCTATTCATCATTCACTATTCCTAATTCATTTTGATGAGTTGCTTCAAGGTCAGTCCGATCAGCGCCGGGCTTTCGGCCACCGCAACGCCGGCGGCCTGGAGCGCCGCAATCTTGTCTTTCGCCGTGCCTTTACCGCCGCTGATGATCGCGCCGGCGTGACCCATGCGGCGGCCGGGCGGCGCGGTGCGGCCGGCGATAAATCCCACCACCGGCTTCTGGACGTGGGCCTTGATGAATGCCGCCGCTTCTTCCTCCGCGGCGCCGCCAATTTCGCCAATCATCACGATGCCGTGCGTGTCGGCATCCTGATTGAAGAGATTGAGCGCATCGACAAAATTCGTGCCGATGATCGGATCTCCACCAATGCCGATGCAGGTGGACTGCCCGATGCCGAGGGCGGTGAGCTGCCCGACAGCTTCATAAGTCAGCGTGCCGCTTCTCGAAACGACGCCCACGTGACCCGGCTGGTGGATATGACCAGGCATAATGCCAATCTTACATTTACCTGGCGAGATGATACCCGGGCAGTTCGGACCGATCAGGCGCGTCGGTTTGCCTCGCAATGCCTCCGTAACGCGGATCATGTCGAGGGTCGGAATGCCTTCCGTAATCGCCACCACCAACGGTATTGCCGCGTCGGCGGCTTCCATGATGGCGTCGGCGGCGAAGGCCGGAGGAACGAAGATGACCGACGCGTTGGCGCCGGTCTTTTCCCGCGCCTCGCGCACCGTGTTGAACACGGGAATGCCATCCACGCTCGTACCACCCTTGCCGGGAGTGACTCCCGCGACGACCTTCGTCCCATAGGCAACGGCCTGCTGCGTGTGGAACGTTCCCTCTCGTCCCGTGATGCCCTGGACTAACAGGCGCGTGTTTTCATCAACCAGAATCGCCATAAACTCACATCAACTGGGGTGTGAAAGCGCCACGACTTTTTCCGCCGCGTCCTTCATCCCGCTGGCGACGGTGAAATTCAGCCCCGATTCGCGCAGGATCTGCTGGCCGAGTTCGACGTTGGTGCCTTCCAGGCGCACCACGATGGGGACCTTCACGCCCAGGCTGCGCGCTGCGGCCACCACGCCGTTGGCGACGATGTCGCAGCGCATGATTCCGCCGAAGATATTCACCAGCACGGCGCGCACGTGCGGGTCGCTCAAAATGATTTCGAAGCCGCGGCGGACCTGTTCCTCGTTCGCGCCGCCGCCCACGTCGAGGAAATTGGCGGGGCTCCCGCCCGCGTATTGAATCAAATCCATCGTGGCCATGGCGAGCCCGGCGCCGTTCACCATGCAGCCGACGGTTCCGTCCAGGCGGATGTAATTCAAGTTGTAGTTCGACGCGCGGACTTCCAGCGGGTCTTCTTCGTCCAGGTCGCGCAGTTCGCGAATATCTTTGTGGCGGTAGAGCGCGTTATCGTCAAAATTCATTTTGGCGTCGAGCGCGAGAATCCGCCCGTCGCGCGTTACGACCAGCGGGTTGATCTCGGCGAGAGAAGCATCGGTCGATTCAAAAGCCTTGTAGAGCGCGGAGAGGAATCGCGCCGCTTCGTTGACCAGCGTAGCGTCGAGGCCCAGGCCGAACGCCAGCTTGCGTGCCTGAAACGCCTGAAAACCAATCGCGGGATCGATCGGTTCCTTGAGAATTCTCTCCGGATGTTCCGCCGCGACAACCTCGATCTCGACGCCGCCTTCGCTGGAAGCCATCATCACCGGGCGCGCCGTGGCGCGGTCGATCACCAGGCCCAGATAGAGTTCGCGCGCAATGTCGAGTCCCTCTTCGATCAGCACGCGGCGGACGATGCGGCCTTCGGCTCCTGTCTGCGGTGTCACCAGCTTTTTGCCCAACATTTCGTGCGCGAGGCTTTCGGCTTCCTTGGGACTCTTCGCGATCTTGACGCCGCCTGCCTTGCCGCGCCCGCCGGCGTGAATCTGCGCCTTGACGACGACCGTTCCGCCCAGCTTTTCCGCCACTCCGCGCGCTTCTTCCGCGGTGTACGCGACGTCGCCGCGCGGCGTGGTGACGCCGAATTTGGTGAGGATCTGTTTTGCCTGGTACTCGTGGATCTTCATCAAGAGAAGCCGTCAGCAATCAGCAGTCAGCCATCAGAAAGGACATCCGGCTGACCAAACATGCTGCGTTTGCGCTACAATGCGAATTCCGTCGAATTCCGAAAGACGGCAGTATAGGCAATCCCGAATAATATTGCAATCAACCGCGACGCGTCGCGATCCGTCGGTAGAATGAACATCTCCGAAGCCATCGAATTGTTGCATCACCGAGAGGACTTGACTCGTCCACAAGCGCGCGCGGTGCTCGAGCAATTGCTGTCGGGAACCGTCGCCGACACGGAGATCATGGCCTTGCTCGTCGCGTTGCGCGAAAAAGGCGAGCGGGTTGACGAGCTCGTCGGCTTCGCCGAGGGAATGCGCGCCCGCGCCAGCGAAGGATTGCGCGAAGCGGGTGTGGATATCGAACCGCTCGCGCGCGGGACTCCACTTCTCGACACTTGCGGAACGGGCGGCGACGAGAAGGGAACATTCAACGTTTCGACCGCGGTGGCGCTGGTGGCGGCCGCGGCGGGCGTGCGGGTGGCGAAGCACGGCAATCGCTCGATTTCCAGCCGCTGCGGAAGCGCGGACATCCTGGAAGCGCTCGGAGTCCGCATTGACTTGCCACTCGAACGTATTCCCGAGTGCCTGGATAAAGTCGGAATGGTCTTTCTCTTCGCCCCACGGTTGCACCTGGCGATGAAGCACGTCATGCATGCGCGCCGCGCCCTGAAGACCAAAACGGTCTTCAATCTTCTCGGCCCCCTCACGAATCCGCTGGCGGCGTCGGTGCAGCTCGTGGGCGTTTACGATCGCGCGCGAACGGAATTAATGGCAGGTGTATTATCGCGACTCGGCACACGTCGCGCTTTGGTTGTGGCGGGCCACGACGGCATCGACGAGATTACGACGACCGGCGCGACGCAGATTTCCGAAACCGACGGCGGCACGGTCACGACGCGCGAGGTCAATCCGGAGGATTTTGGTCTCCCTCGCGCGACCGCCGAAGCCTTGTGTGGCGGAGATCCCGAGACCAACGCCCGGCTCATGCGCGAAGTGCTCGCGGGCGCGAAGGGGGCGCTGCGGGATCTGGTGCTGGCCAACGCTTCCGCCGCGCTCGTCGTATCGGGGAAGGCGCGCAGCTTTCCCGAGGGTGTGGCCGAAGCCGAGGAGAATATCGATTCGGGAGCGGCGGCTCGGAAACTCGACGCGCTGATTGCTGTCACTCGAGGACTTTCGAATTAGAGGACGCACCTTGAAACTTCGACTGGGCTTCTTCGCGGGATGTTTCTTGCTCTTCGGTGCAGGAGCGGCAGTGGCAGCGTGGGCTGCGGACGCTCCCAGCGGACCGCTGTTGGTCTGGGATTTCGAGCGGGGAATCGCCAATCGCTGGGGCGGGCAATACAACACCTACATGCGCGTGCCGTCGTCGGCACGGACATATCTGGATTCATCCGTGACGCGTTCGTCCTCAGGCCATTCCTTGCGCGTGACGGCGCATCGCGACTCCGAGGGATTCTGCGGCGTGTGGATGGAATTCCGCTCTGGCACGGAAATTCCCCATCAGTATCTGGACGCGACGGCGTACCGCTATCTGAGCTTCTGGATCAAAGGCGAGAAGGGCGGGGAGGAATTCGATATCGAACTGACGGACGAAGCGACGCTTAACAACGAAGACGCGCGCCCTCGCCGGCCGCTGCGCGCCTACCTCCCCCAAGGCGCCACCACGCGATGGCAGGAGGTCAGGATTCCTCTCGCCGATTTCACCGGACTGAAGCATGCCCGGCTGGCCCGCATAACATTGAATATTACTACGCCGGGCGATACCCGATTTTATCTGGACGATCTGGCTTTCAAGCGCCAGGTGGAGGATGCAGCCCCCGCCGCAAGTGCGGCCAGAAGTCAGCCGCCCCAGAGGCTCTACCAGGCCATGTGGGCATGGAACACCAAGCCCATCATCGAGCCGGGCGAGCGCGCCGAACTCGACCGGCTGCTGGCGTTCTGTTCCGAGAAGGGCATCCGGGAGCTATACCTGGCGGTGGAATTCGATCATGGACCGAAGACGGACAGGGCACCGGCAAAAGTCCGGGCAGCGGAAGGCTACCGCGCCTTCCTGGCTCGTGCGCACCAGCAGGGTCTGAAGGTGGAAGCCCTGGCAGGTACGCCCGAGTGGGCCGTCAAGGAACATCACGCCGCCGCCCTGGCTGCCGTCGACGCGATTCTGGCCTTCAATCGTGGGGGCGCACCCGGAACGCGCTTTGACGGAATCCATTTCGACGTGGAACCCTACATCCTGATTGGCTACGTCGATCCCGGGAATCGCATCAAGATTCTGGGGGAATTTCTGGAAATGGTTTCGCTGTGTTCGGCGCGCGCGCGAAGCGAAAACGGCACGCGCTTCAGTTGCGATGTCCCTGCCTGGTTCTATCCGTCGGGGGAACTCGATCGCCAGCGGCTGATGGTGGGTTTCAAGGGAAAGGAAAAGCCCGTCGGCGAGCACCTGACCGACATGCTCGATTCGGTCACCATCATGGACTACGTCAACCGCGCGGACGGCGCCGGCGGGATCATTGCGCGAGGCATTCCGGCGATTGCTTACGCGGCAACGCAGAGGAAGCAGATCGTGGTAGGCCTCGAAACGTTTCAGGAGAGAGACACCACCGCCTGGTTCGTCTGCGGACTTCCGGCGGCGGAATTCCGCCAGCGGCTGGCTCGCAGTCCACTGCGGCACGAGTTTTACTACGAGGGCTATCGCATGGCGTTGTTCTATGATGAGGTGAATTTTCATATCGGGCTTCTGGCGCCGGAAAGCATGACGCCCGCAAACCAGGCGGATTTTGAGAAAGCGCTGGTGAGCCTCGCCCGTCAGTTCGGCGTCACGGCCGACGCCAATCCCAATCCCATCGCCCCCATCGTCGAGGTGGCGCGCGCCGGGCTGGCCAGCGATCCGGAATGGCGAGGGTTCGAGGCTTTCCAGATCGCGGATCCCGAAACCCAGCGGCCTATTTGCTGCTTCCGATCCGTCCATTTCATGCTCCCCAGTATCACCTTCCACGGTTTGGGACGCGAAGCCTTCGAAGAGGAGTTGCGTTCCAGCGTGGAATGGCTGGGAGCGAAACCCGGGTTTGGAGGAATGGCGATCCACTTCTACGATAGTTTCCGCGAAATCCTCGGGGAGAAATAACCCGCCACAAGAAATAGCGATGAGTGGGACCTGCAAGAGCCTGGCGGACGCGCGTTGCATTTAGCGGGCAAAAAGTCTATCCTTCGAACATCCTGTCCACGGTGGAGGCTCGCGATGGCGGTCGATCCGGTCCAAGCCGACCCGAAACACTACCAGGTGGAGTTCGAGAACGACCGCGTGCGGATTTTGCGGGCCACCTACGGCCCTCACGAGAAATCGGTAATGCACTCCCATCCGCCCAATGTTGTCGTCATGCTGACGGATTGCGACTTCCGGTTTTATCTCCCGCAGGGCAAGCAGCAGGGCATTCTGGGCAAAGTCGGGCAACTCCTCTGCATCGAGGAACCCTTCGAGCACGCTCCGGAAAACCTCAGCGATAAACCCTTCGAGGCGATCATCATCGAACTGAAAGGGTGAGGGAATCGGCGGCGCTTTCCCCTCCTCGTCGCTCGGACAATTTTTCCTCTTGACAGATGTGGCCAAGAGTGGTAGTCTACAGTTTGAGTCAATAGGCCAGAGGGGTTGGCGAAGAAGCCAGAAGCCAGAAGCCAGAAGCCAGAAGCCAGAAGCCAGAAGCCAGAAGCCAGACCAAAAGGGGTTAAATAAAGGGTGGGGTTTAACCCATCAGGTCACCTGAAATGAATAGGTTACAGACCCTTGGGTTAAGCAATCCAGTGCATCTTATTGAAAACAAAAGAACTGTTTAATAATTCCATTAAGCCATCAGGTGGCTTTGAATCAATAGGTTGCGGACCATTGGGTTAAGAATGGGTTAAGATTGGGACGTTTGTGAGACTTCGATGCTCTTTGTGTGACTTGGGCCTCTTATCTTTGCTTGCGAGCGGGCTGCCGCGTTCGGGGCTGACGTGGACGAAAAAGGCGGGCAGCCAAGCGCGCCTTTTGCCGTGCTTGTAGCCGAGACGGTTCCGGCCGCCGGAAGTTCCCCCGCCCGCGACGATCCGTTAACCAGGGTGTAAATAATGCCTGCTTACACGTTCCGCACCTTTGCTTGACATCACTCCCGCCTGGGCGTAGAGTGCGCCTAAAATGCCGATCAAGTGTTAGGGAGGACACATGAAGCACAGAATCCCGTTGCACGGATTGTCCGTTGCTGCCCTGGCGCTTGTCGCCTGGGCAATTGTGGCACGACCGTCGCTCGCGTTGCCCCCACAGGAAGGTGACATTGACAATGCGCGGGTGATCGAGATGTGCAAGTTGGGGCTGGACGACGAAATCGTCATCGCCAAGATCAAGACCGGGCATACGAAGTTTTCGCTGGGCGACAGCGATCTGGTGGCCCTCAAGCAGGCGGGGGTTTCGGGCAAAGTGATTGCGGCCATGCTCGAAGCCAGCGTTCTGAAAGAGCCGCACGTCGTCATCGACGGCAACCCCGCCGAGCTGCACACGCTGGGCCAGGCGAAGGTGGGTGGCCGCCTGGGCAGCAGTCTCTCCTTCGGCATCAAATCAGTGAAAAGCAAGGCCTATCTGCAAGGACAGCACGCCGCCATCATTGTCAGCAAGAGCCCCAACATCGAGATGGAGCTGCCACCCAGCGACTCGGTTGACAACTACATCCTGGTGGTCATGGACGGCAAGGGCGACCGGCGCGAATTGGAGGTGGGCGCGGCGGGAGGAGCGGTTGGAGCCAAGCAGGGCATCCGCGCCGAAAGCATCATCAAGACGTCCTCTGACGCGCTGGGTGGACGGAAATTCAAGATCTCGGCCAGCCAGCCATTGAAGAGCGGCGAGTACATCCTCTACATCGTGGGCTCTGCCGATTTTCAGAAAGGCGTCTTTGGCAAGGGTTATGATTTCACCGTCGAGTGAAGTTCGCTGTCTTGGATGACCATGGCTGGAAAGGGGGCGTGATAAATGCAACGGATTCGATGGGCGCTCCCCAGTTTATGCGTGGCAGGCGCGGCAGGCCTTCTCGGCCTGCTTACGGCCACCCATTTTAGCTCGCTGGCAATTGCCCAACAGGGGGAGCCCCAGACCATTACCATTCCCGACGGCACGCTCATCCCGCTCTACTTGATGGACAATCTCAACTCGAAAACCAACAAGTCGGACGACCCCGTGCGCTTCAAGGTGCGCGAGGATGTGCGCATTAACGGCAAGGTGGTAATCCCCTGGAATTCGCCCGGGGTGGGGAAGGTCGTGATCGTCGGTGGCCGGGGCATGGCGGGCAGGGCCGGCTCGGTTAACTTCACCGTCGAATACGTGAAGGCTGCGGATGGTTCCAATGTTCGCGTGAGAGGCGCTCCCACCATTAAAGGCGGAGGCAACACTTCTGTGGCGGCGGCCTCGGCGGTGGCGTTCGGGCCGGGGGCGCTGCTGTTTATGCGTGGCGCGCACGCCGAAATCCGCAAGGGCACCATGCTCAGCGTTTACTCGGACGGGGATCGGCAGGTCGCCGTGAAGACCACCGCACCTGTCGTTCCCGGAGCGGCGGCGGGCGGCCTTGCTGGCACTCAGCCCGCGGCGCCTGCGGCCGGACCTTCTCAGCCTCCTGCGAAGGGCGGGGTCGCAGCCGTTCAGCCTGCGGCCGGGCAATCGCAGCCAGAGGAAGATACTTCGGAAGCTGACGAAGAGCTGTCGACGGTGATCGTCAAGTCCACTCCGCCGGGCGGCGAAGTCACGCTCAACGGCCGCTTCATGGGGAGCACGCCATCCACGCTGCAATTAAAGCCCGGCGATCATACGATCGTCATCGAGAAGGAGGGTTTCATCGTATGGAAGCGCACGCTCACGGTCCGGCCGGGCGGAATCGTGAATGTGGACGCGCGCCTGGAATCGGCGCAGTAAACTTATCTTGTAATAAGTTATTTAATATATCCTGTCAAGGTTACACAGCCCGAGGGGCTCCTGCCTCCGGAACAGCGTCCGCTTCCGCGCCTTCCCCCTTCTCATGCTGTTTGACACCGCTGCCGCGCGGCGATAAACTCCCTGCCAGCCTCCGTCCGAAGGCCCCGCGCGACGAGGTGGTTTGATGCCCATCCGACCTTACTTGACCTCTGTGTTGCTGCTGGCAACGGTTGTCCTTGTCCGGCCCCCCCGAACAGACGCGCAGACGAGTTCCGTCAAGATTCCTGACGGGACGATGGTCCGGCTGGCGCTGCTGGAGGGCCTGAGTTCCGCCACAAATCATGTGGATGATGTGGTCAATTTCGAGGTCACGGAAGAAATCCGGGTCGGTTCGGTTATCGCCATTCCGAGGGGCGCGACGGCGCGCGGGCACGTTGTGGCGGCGGAACCGAAGCGGCGGATGGGGCGCGCGGGAAAGTTGAACTTCAGCGTGGACTACGTGAAGGCGCCGGATGGCTCGAATGTCCGGGTGCGCGCCAGTTCGGCTCGTCAGGGACAGGACAAGACGGGAACGGTCATCGTCGGGAGCGTCCTGGTGGCGCCGCTGTTCCTCATCATGCGCGGCAAGGACGTCGAAATTCCCAAGGGGACGGCTTTCAACGCCTACGTGGACGGAGAGCGCGTGATCAGTTTAAGTGCCGGCGGCGCACCGCCCGTTTCGCCCCCGGTCCAGGCAGTCCCGGCCAAGGCGACGCCCGCTCCAGCCCCGGCGGAGATTGCCGCCGAAGACCTCACGACGGTGGTCGTGAAGTCCACTCCCGACGGAGGCGACGTGACGGTGGATGGTAAGTTCATGGGGAGCACGCCTTCGACCGTGCGCCTGGCGCCGGGCGACCACGTGATCATGATTGAGAAATCGGGTTACAAGACCTGGCAACGCACCATGAGCGTCAATCCGGGCGGCATCGTCACGATTGACGCGACGCTGGCGAAACCGTAGCTGAGTTGGCAGCCATCAGCCGTCAGCGATCAGGAGTCAGCTAGCAAAAGATGTCCGCGGGTTCTTGTTGGAATCTGATGACTGGTGGCTGAGAGCTGACGGCTGAAAGCTGAGAGCATACTCGCAAGAACCGGCGGCCTGCAAAGGCGCGCCCGAATCATGCCCCAAATGCTTACCCATCTCGGCAAGTACCGCATCGAGCAGGAACTTGGGCGCGGCGCGATGGGCGTGGTGTACAAGGCGTTCGATCCCGTGGTCGAGCGCATGGTGGCCATCAAGACGATTCGCGTGGAGATGGATGAGGAAGGCCAGCTGGTAGGCCGCCTGCAGCGCGAGGCGAAATCGGTGGGACGGCTCGAGCATCCCAACATCGTCACCCTCTACGATGCGGGCGAGACCGCCGGACTGTTCTATCTCGTCATGCAGTTCATCGAGGGCGAAACGCTGCAGGACCGCTTGTCGGTGGAGCGCTACTTCGACCTCGCGGAGGTACAGGACGTCTTCGGGCAGATCTGCGCGGGGCTCGACTATGCGCACCAACGCGCCGTGATTCATCGCGACATCAAGCCCGCCAACATCATGATTACGCGCGACGGCGTGGTGAAGCTGACCGATTTCGGCATCGCCAAGGTGGCGGGCACGGGAGTCACCAGCACGGGCCTGGTGGTTGGCACGCCCAGCTACATGTCTCCCGAGCAGGCGCTGGGAAGGCCGCTCGACGGGCGCTCCGACATCTTCTCGCTGGGTTCGATCTTGTACGAGATGATCACCGGCGAAATGGCCTTTCCGGGCCAAAACGTTACGACGGTGATGTACAAGATCGTCCATGAGACGCCCACTCCCGTCGCGGCGCTGCAACCCGGGCTCGATCCGGGGATCGAGGCGGTGATCTCCAAGGCGCTCGCCAAGAATCCTGACCAAAGATTTCAAACGTGCGCCGAGTTTGCCGCCGGGGTTCAGAACTACATCAATCAGAGCGGCTCAGCATTGCGCGCGACAATCCCTGCTTACACGCCGCCCCTCGCGCCGCCCAGTCCGATGGCCAGCCGAACTCCATCGGTGGCAATCCCTCCGCCTCCTGTTCGGCTGCCTCCGTCCCCGAGTCGTGCGCCCTCGACGCAAGTCCCCGCACCCGCCGCGTCGTCGGCGCAGCCGATTGCTCAGCCCTCCCAGCCCGTTACGCCGTATCCGGGCACGACGCCGAGCGCGCCGGAAACCGCGCCGGGTTCGGGGCCCGCCTGGGCTCCGGTGCCTGGTTCCGGGAGCCAGCCTGCTATCGCAACTCAGCCTGTTCCGGCTCGAAGCGGCGCGCACTTTGCGTGGCTTGGCGGGGGAGTGCTCGGCACGTTGTTGCTGGTGGTGATCATCTTGCTCGTGGTCCAGATGCGCGCACCGGCTCCCGGGCCCGCGCCTGCAACCCAGCCGTCCGCAAACAGCGCGCCGCCCGCGGCAAATGTTCCCCAACCTGCCGCGTCGGATCCGAAGGCGAGCCAGCCTACGGGAGGAGCGCCGGCCGCAAAGACTCCGGAGACACGCACGGAAGCGCCGAAGGCCGCTAGTCCTCTCGCGGCTGGCGGGCGAACCGCACGCGGGGGAGTTGCCCGCCCGGAAACCATTCGCCGCGAAGCGCCGGGGGCGACGGCCCCAGCAACCCAGGTGACGCCGCCACCGGGACCGGCCGCGCGCCCGGCCGTCGAAACCGGCGCCCAGACTGCGCCCGCTGCCAATCCCGCGTTGAGACCCTCTGCGCCGCCACAGGCTCCCGCGGCAACAGTTCCCGATCCGGAACCGGAGAACTACCAGGCGGCCATGCTCAAGGGCGATCTGGCCTTTCAAGGCGGCGAATACCAGAAAGCCCTGGCGGCTTACCTGAAGGCCTACCGCATGAATCCCAACAGCCGCGCGGTGAAGAGGAAGCTCCGCACCGTCCTCACCCTGCTCAATCGTCCCGAAGACGCGCAGAAGTACAAGTAGCGCCGACGATACGCGCCTTGTTTCCGTGATGGACGGGAGATGAGGCTACAACTCGATTGACGTGGCCAGGTTCTGGGCGACGATGCTGGAAGGGTCGTTCGCGAGTCTCTCGAACTCGTTGGCCGAATAGACGAGCGAGTCGCAAGGGATTGATTTCGCGTAGATCTGGTACGGGGTGCGACTGCTCAGGAAATCCGGAAACTCTCGGTTCACAACCACGATCAAGTCCGCGTCGCTGTCGGCGGTCCAGTTGCCCCTAACGAGCGAACCGAAGAGAAGGACCTTGAGAATCTCGGGACGCGCCGCTTTCGCCTCCGCCACGGCGCGGCGGAGGTCGGCCAATACCTCGTCCCGATCAATGAACCTGACTTCGACAGAACTCGAGGACGGTTTTTGCATAGCTGATCAGCCGCTGGCTGCTCGATGGGTTGAAGTAGTCGGATGGGCTCCCCGAGGCGAATCCATTCGGATAGCGCGAGGTGAAATACACACGATCCAACTCGCTACCGGCATCGAACACGCCCTGAGGGACCGAGAGCGAGGCTGGCAGCAAGCGCAGGATTTCAGTAATGGCATGACCTCGGACAGACCCGTGGAGCGATTGAACAAGCGCTTTGACGGCTTTCTCCGCGGATTGCTGCGCCTGAAAGGCGGCCCACTCGTGATGCCCGCTGGCAGCCGACACCTCCGCTGCCTGCAAATCCCGATCCGCTTGCTTCAGCCAGTCTGCCGAGCGGTCCATGGCCAGAATCCTTGCTAGAGTGTACCACGGACGCATTTGCTAGCCGCCACCCGCATCGGGATTCCCCCCGGGGGAGCGCCGACAGTTTCTGGCCGCGGCATGAAGGGGCGCTGTATAATCGTTCGCTGGGTTTCGTCAACACAGGAGCAGGGCTGAGGCGATGTGGTTCAGCCCGGGGAGTTCTATGAGTCGTTCGGCCGCTCTGATTTTTCATACCAGCCTGATTGTGCTTTTGGCCTTGTTCTTCTGCCTGATGAATCCTCGACGGGTGGTCGAGGCCGTTCAGGCGCTCAAGCCGCAAGCGGGCAGCGCGGCGCGAAAGCCCGGCGTGAAGACTGCGGCGAAGCCGGCGTCGCGCCCCGCCGCGTCGCTCCAGACCCTCCGCAACGTGGGGAAGGCGTACTACGAACAGGCTAAGTACGCCGAGGCGATTGATGAATTCAAGAAAGTCATCGCATCGGGCAACGCCGTGGCCACCGACCATCTGAATCTCGGACTGGCCCTGATGCAGGCCAACAAGCTTGACGGAGCTCTCGGCTCGCTGACCACCGCCAAACAGATGGATCCGAAACTCGTGGCGGCGGACTACAACCTGGGAATCCTCTACAAACGTGAACTCCGCTATCCCGACGCCGAGGCGGCGCTGAAGCGCGTCATCGAGGCCGACCCGAGCGACCCCGCCGCATGGTTCAACCTGGGCACGGTCTACTTCGCCCAGCGCAAACTCGAAGACGCTTTCCAGGCACACCAGCACGTGGTCGAGATGGGCTTCGGGCGCGGCCAGAATTTCTATGTCGCGTCGCTCTTTCACAGCTTCACCACCCTGGTCCGTCTGAAGCGCCAGGCGGAGGCTCAGAAATTCCTGAAGATCCACGAAAAGATGCGCGATGCCGTCCCCGGGATCTCGCTGCAGAATCCCGCGCTGGAGGGAGGCAAGTACGGGGCGATTCTGGTGCCCGCGTCGCCCGTGACCGTGGCACAACGCCCGCCGGCGATAGAGAAGGTAACCTTCGCCGACATCACTTCCAAGCTAGGGATCGCCGCGCCAGCCACGGCAGCCGGGATGGAACATGCCGGCACGGAAATCAAGTCAGCGGATTACTCCCTGGAGTTTGCCCGCCGGAACCTGGTGCCGGATTTCGGGCCGTCCCTGGCGGTGGGCGATTACAACAACGACGGCCGCCCGGATGTTTACCTCGTGAATCCCGCCGGCGCGAATCACCTCTATCACAACAATGGCGACGGCACGTTTACGGATGTGACGGAGAAAGCCGGCGTGGCGGGGCCGGGTGCGAGTGTCTCCGCGACCTTCGCCGACTACGACAACAAGGGTCACGCCAGCCTCTTTGTGACCGGCTTGGGCGGCGTTCGCGTCTATCGCAACAAAGGCGACGGGACGTTCGTGGACGACACGGAGAAGGCGGGACTGAGTGGGTCCGAGGGCGAACTGGCGACGAGCGCCATGCTGATTGACGCCGACAACGATGGCTCGCTCGACCTCGTCGTCACGGTCTACACCGACCTCAGCAAGCCGCCCGACAAGCCCTCGTTCAGTTTCCCCGGCGACTTCTCGGGCGCCGCGACGCGCTTCTATCGCAACAACGGCGACGGCACGTTCACGGACGGGACGGCATCCTCCGGGCTTGCGGCCAAGGGCCGGGCGCGCAAGGCGGTCTTCGGCGACTTCGACAACGACGGCTACTCCGATGTTTTGGTGGTTCGCGATGACGGCCCGCCCCTGCTCTTCATGGGCCGCGGCGAGTGCAAGTTCAAGAACGAGACGCCGGAAGCAGGAAAGGACCTCTCGACCTCCACGGCCGTTGACGCGCAGGTGACGGACTTCAATCACGACGGGAATTTCGACCTCGCGCTGTGGTCCTCGAATGGCTACCAGGTTCTGATGAATCGAGGAGGCGCGAAATTCGCCGCCGTGGCCAACCTGCCCAGCATCGCGCCGCCTGCCGGGCCGTTTGCCCTGCGTGGGATTGTGGCGGATCTCAACAACGACAGCTTTGACGACCTTCTGGTCGCCGACGCCGCCGGAAATTGGCGATTTGTCGCCAACCGGCTGGGGCGGTTCAAGGAAGCCGGCCTCTACCTTCCCGCGGCGAAACCGGAACAGGTCTCGGCGGTCGTTCCCACATGGCTCCACAATCCCGGCAGGCTTAATCTGGTTGCCGCCAGCCGCGGCGGCGCCTTGATGGCTTTCGAGAAGCAGGGCCCGCCCTCGCGCTGGCTGGAAATCAAGATGAACGGCTACAAGAGCAACGCGCTGGGGGTGGGCAGCATCGTCGAACTCAAAGCCGGGAACTACTATCAGAAGCTGCTCGTCAGCGGCGACCGGCTCCGCGTGGCGACGGGCGACCTTGCGAAACTCGACGTCGTCCGCGTGACCTGGCCCAACGCGGTCATTCAGAACTGGGTGAATGTCGCCACCAATAAGCCGCTCGAAGTGCGCGAATCCGAGCGCCTGGCGAGTTCCTGCCCGTTCCTTTACTACTGGGACGGAGAGAAATTCGTCTATCTCACGGACGTCCTGGGCGTCGCGCCGCTGGGCGAATTGTTGCCGGACGGCGGCCGCCTGAAACCTTATCCGGAAGAATTTGTTCGACTGCCGCACGCCATGCGCGACCAGGACGGCATGTATGTGCTCCAGATTACCGACGAACTGCGGGAAGTTGACTATGTGGACCAGTTGCGGCTGGTGGCGGTCGACCATCCGGCGGGCGAGGAAGTCTATGCCAATGAGATTTACTCCTCGACCCCATCGGCGCCCACGCTGCACGCCGTGCGCGCCAGGCACTTACCCGTCGCCGCCGTGGATGACAAGGGTAACGATGTTCTTCCCCTGATTCGCGAAGCCGACGGCCGCTACCCCACGGATTTCCGCCGCGACCGCATCCCGGGCCTCGCCGCAGTGCATTCGCTGACGCTGGATCTTGGCGATGCGCCGGCTTCAGAGCCTCTGACACTCTGGCTCAATGGTTGGGTGTTCTGGACGGACTCGAATGGTTCGCGCGCGTTGATGTCCAACTCCCGATTGCAGATGGTTCCGCCCTACCTTCAGGTCCGCGACAAACAGGGCCAGTGGGTAACGGTGATTCCCGACATGGGCCTGCCGAGCGGCACCCATCGCATCATGCGTCTCGACTTGACTGGGAAGTTCCTGTCTGCGGACCGGCACGTGCGCATTGTGACGAACTTCTGCGTCTACTGGGATCAGATCTTCTTTACGGTCGGGGACGCGCCGGCCCCGGCGCCGGTCGAATTGCCGCTCCTCTCCGCCGATCTCCACTATCGCGGCTTTTCGCAACCCGTCAGTGATCCTTCGCACACCAGGCCCGACTACTTCCTGTACACGAAATTGCTCAGCGACGCGCCATGGAATCCCATGATTGGGAACTACACGCGTTACGGCAACACACGGAAGCTCGTGTCTGACGCGGACGATCGGCTGGTGGTGATGGCCACGGGCGATGAACTGACAGTCGAGTTCGATGGCCGCGCTCTTCCCCCCGTCAAGCCGGGTTGGAAGCGCACGTTCTTCCTGCGCGCGCACGGTTGGGCCAAAGATGGCGAGCCCAACACCGCCTATTCGAAGAGCGTGGAGCCGCTGCCGTTCCGCCAGATGTCGAATTATCCGCCCGGAGCGAACGAGCCATTTCCCGGCAGCCTCGAACATCAGGAGTATCTGAGGGAATATCAGACCCGCGAGCGCTACCTTCTGATTCCGCCGCTTGCGCCGCCCGTTCGCTGAGCTTCGAGGCGAGCCTCGCGAATCGAGGGAGAAAGACTACTGCACCCGGCTGGGCGCGGCGGCCGACGGCGGCGGAGCGGGTTGCGCCATCAGACCCAGGCCTTGAAGGAGTATGACCGTGCGCTGCGCCGCCCCGCGCCACACGAGTTGGCATCCTTCACCCTGACAGTTCTGCACGTAGACGTCGCCTCCGGAATATTCCAGACTGCAATTTTTGAACGTGCAGTTGATGAACACTCCGTCGTCGAGGACCAGGTGCTGGTTTTCGAAGGTTTTACCCTCGTGTCTGTTCATGTTTGTGTCCGCCTGATGATGAGACTCCACGGTCGCGCGCGCTGATTTCAACCCTTGACACTAACACCTGACATGGAGGGCTGCAACCTCGGGCGGCCCTTTTTCCACCCTCTGATGACGGACACCGTCTCCCGGCGAGCCAGGGCCATTCTTCAGGCGGGCGCAGAAGGGTCACGCCTCGTAGGGTGGGGGAGCGACACGCGGGTCGTCAAAATCCGAAGTCGTTTTGAACGGCTCGAATTGCCCCGTCAGGGCGCTTACCAGCCAAGCCGGGGAGCGGTGGGTTGAGGACTGCCGATGAGACCCCGGACCCGCAGGCGCAGCCGGGTAAGCGCGGCGGAGTGGAGTTGTGAGACGCGCGATTCGTCGATTCCCATCCGCTTTCCGATCTCCCTCATGGTGAGTTCATCCTCGTAGTACAACTTCACGACTTGCCGCTCGCGTTCGGGGATGCGATCCAGGGCGAGGTTGAGGATATCACGGCGCTCCCGATGGAAACATGCGGCGAATTGGTCAACGGGGTTCTCGCCGGGCAGAGCCTCCTCGTTCCAGGGTCCTGAGGGTCTGGTTCCTACCGACCCCATAGGCCGAAGCCAATCCATCCCCACGCCCTGTAGCTCCACAACCGTCCGGTACCAGGCGGCGAGCCCCACTCCGAGTTCTCTGGCCATTTCACCGTCGCTCGGCGCGTGGCCAAGGGCCAATTCCAGTTTGCGATAGGCGGTCTCGGCTTTCTTGCTTTTCTTGCGCATGTCACGCGACGCACTGTCCAGCCCGCGCAGGCCGTCCAAAATGGCTCCGCGAATGCGGTGCCGCGCGTAGCGCTCCAGTTTGACGTCGCGGCGGCTGTCAAACTTGCGCAAAGCGTCGATCAAGCCGAGAACTCCCGTGCTCACCAGATCGTCAAAGTCCACATGCAGTGGAAGCCGCTCGCGGATTTGCCAGGCCATCCGCCTTACCAGAGGTAGCAGCTTGACGGCCAGACCTTCGTCTTGCTGCCCGGCGCGTGGGGCGGACCCTGCATGCGACCCGGCGCCCGGGCCGCCCCCGGCAGGAGGTGCCTTGCTCTTTCCGCGCAAGGAAACGGTGCCCGGAGGAAGGCAGCGTACGGACTGCCCCGATACTGCCAGATGAGTCGCCATTTCTAGCCTCGCACAGGCTCCGCGGGGGAGCCGGGGAGACGCGGCGGGCGCACCACGGCCATGGCGGGAAGCGCCGATGCTTCACGCAACCGTTTCACCGATCTGACTTCCGGACCCGCGTCGACTTGTGCGGATGCACGCCGCCTGCCACCGAGGGGGCAAAGCGAAGGGGCCTCCCGTCCTGAGCTGACGGGCTACAACAATAGCCTCTTATGCAGAGTCTCGCGCCCGGGGTGGCGGAGATGAGGGGGGAGGGGGCGCGTGAAAGGAGCCGCAAGATACCGTGCGGCCCGGCTAACACGCGCTGTGCCAGCAAGATAGGGAAGGGGGCGGACGGCGCAGGGCTTGGGTCAGTGGCGGCTGAAATCCCCTCGTAAAACCCCGGCGCCGGCCCCGCCGGCTAGAGGCTTCTCTCCGGAGAGATGTGCCAAGTGGGCCCGTTCGAATGGCGCGGCGGTGAACGAATCGAGGGCTCCCGAACCGGGTTCCAAAATGGAACTGCACTTTCTTGGCGCGCGCCCCGGACCCGGCGGGGATCATCGGCGCGGGTTCCCGACGAGAGGACTGCGGCATGGCCTGCCGACTCCGGAAGATTCTCTCAGGCGGCACAAACCGCTTTTCGCAGCAAGCTCGAAGGCCCGCAGAACCGGCCTCATGTTCAGTGAGTAAACAGCCGATAACCTCGCAGAACGCGCCCCTGGCTTCCCTGGCGGGGGACTGGAAAAGGGGGGCGGGGCAAAGGCCCAATTTGGGATTGCAGTTCCATTTCGGGAATTGCCGCGGGGATGAACGACCGGTGAGGTCGGGGTCGAGTGCCGTACCGAACTCGACCACGTGAGACACCGATGGGCGTGAGTGGAAGGCGAAGGCAGAGGGATCGGCGGCTTGGAAATCGGGGCGGGGGTACTTCCTCCGGAACCGTGGACGGGAAGGGGCGCCCGAAATCGTCGACCCTCCATCACGTGGAGGAGCAGAGTCTTCGTGCGATGGCTCCCGGCGACATCATTCTCCTCGCGGAAGCAGACTCCTTGCGAGCAGCCATGGAGAGAGTGTTTTACGCGGTTCTCGCCTGTCCCGCTTGCGGCACTTTGGGTTGCATCACTGCCGCACAGTATGCCGGGGACGCGCCGATCATCTGCGGTTCCGACCACTGTTCCTGCCACTTCCGAATCGACAGCAAAGGACACTTCATCTTTCTTCCCGCAAACTGAAAGGTGCGACATCTCCGCGGTTGCGAACTCGCGGGCACCAAGGTCGTTCGGTCTTCTGCGCCCCGCGACGGGGGAATTGCGTCCTGTGAACAATTGATGCAGCATAGGAAGGTTGCGTGAGTCCGGGTGTTCTCAAGGGCGATGGCTGCGGTGAATCAGATTGGATACGGGTGAGGGGGGCGTGACAGGGTCTCTTCCGGATCGAAACACCGTGATCGAGTTTCGCGGCGCAGGCTTCTCTTTGAATGGCGGTCCGCCGTTGGTCGCGGATCTGAATCTCGAGATTGATTGCGGTGAGACACTGGTCTTGCTGGGACGAAGCGGTTCGGGCAAGACCACCACGCTGAAGCTCATCAACCGGATGCTGGAACCCACCCTGGGAGAGGTCCTCGTCGAGGGGAAGCCCACGACCGCCTGGGACCCGATCCGTCTTCGGCGCGGCATCGGTTACGTGATTCAGGAGGTGGGCTTGTTCCCGCACCTGTCGGTGGAGGCGAATGTCGGGTTGGTGCCGGCTCTGGAAGGCTGGGAGCCGGGGCGAATTCACCGCCGCGTTGAGGAACTCCTGCGGCTGGTCGGCCTCGAGCCGGAACGGTTCGCGTCACGTCGCCCGCATGAGCTTTCCGGGGGACAACGCCAGCGAGTGGGTGTGGCACGAGCGCTGGCCGCCGATCCTCCGATCCTGCTTATGGACGAACCCTTCGGCGCGCTTGACCCGATCACGCGGATTGAAATGCAGCGCGAATTCTATACTCTGAAAGAACAACTGAGAAAGACCATCGTGTTTGTTACGCACGACCTGCAAGAGGCGTTGCGGCTTGGTACTCGAATCGCCCTGATGGCGGAGGGCCGGCTGGTGGCAGTACACCCCGCTCAGGAATTTCTCGGGGCGCCCGAACCCGAGGTGAAAGCCCTGGTTGGGACGCTGAACAGTTGGGAAGAGGGCGAAGCGCGGGGGATTCAACGACCAAGTCAGTGAGAGGTGATATGTGGGTGTCCTGAGTTTCATATTCAGCCATCGAGGCGAAGTCCTTGAGCTCACCGGCCAGCACATCGCGTTGGTGGGTATTTCGATGCTGGTGGCAACGGCCATGGGGATTCCTCTTGGCATCCTGCTCACGCGGCGAAAATCG
Source organism: Terriglobia bacterium (assembly GCA_041946825.1). Lineage (GTDB taxonomy): Bacteria > Acidobacteriota > Terriglobia > UBA7540 > UBA7540 > CAZTHM01. The sequence goes on from JBHGBD010000013.1 coordinate 114,646, forward strand.
CTGAGGCGTTGGGTGCTGGGCGGGGCGAACATCACGCAGACAATTCCCAGTCTGGCGCTGTTCGGTTTCCTCATTCCCGTACCGATAATAGGAGGAATCGGGAGCCGGACTGCGATTGTGGCTTTAGCTCTCTACGCCCTGCTTCCGATTATTCGCAACACCTACGTCGGCATCCAGGGAGTGGATCGCGCGGTCATTGAAGCGGGGCGCGGGATGGGGATGACGGACCGCCAACTGCTTTGGCGCGTGGAGCTTCCTCTCGCCATGGGCGTAATCCTGGCGGGTGTCCGCGTCGCCACAGTCATCTCGGTGGGAATCGCGACGATCGCGGCCGCCGTCGGTGCTGGCGGGTTGGGGATGTACATCTTCCGCGGGGTAGGGATGGTGAACAACCAAGTCATCCTGGCGGGGGCGATTCCCGCTGCCTGCCTGGCCGTGCTTGCCGATTTCAGTCTGGGTTGGGCCGAGCATCGGCTGGCGGTAAAGTAAGATGCGCCGCACGGTTGCGACCCTCTGCTTCGCTGCATCTTTCTTCTCTCTGGCCTGCCAGGAGAATCCGGGGAACCGGATCCGCGTCGGATCGAAGAACTTCACCGAGCAAATCATCCTGGCGGAACTGCTCAAGCAGTATCTCGAGCGCCGCACCAATCTTCAGGTGGAGACTCGGACGAACCTGGGCGGGACGTTAGTGTGTCACGAGGCAGCTCGCTCGGGTGAGATTGACCTTTACGTCGAGTACGCCGGGACCGCCCTGACGGCGGTTCTGGGTGAGCCGCCGGGCGGCAATCCGGAGGAAGTTTTTCGGCGGGTCAAGTCGGGCTACGCCGAGCGGTTCGGACTGGAGGTTCTTGATCCGCTGGGATTCAGCAATACCTTCGCGATTGTCGTGCGTGGCGAGGACGCGCGGCGACTGAGGCTCAAGACCATCTCCGATGCTGCGCAGAAAGTTCCGGCGTGGCGCGCCGGATTTGGATACGAATTCATGGAACGGCAGGACGGTTTTCCGGGCCTGGAGAAGACATATAACCTGCATCTCAAGGGATCGCCGCGCACGATGGAACTCGGCCTCCTCTACCGCGCGTTGATGGAAACGCAGGTTGACCTGGTTGCGGGCAACGCCACGGACGGAATCATTTCGGCGTCTGACCTGGTCATCCTCGAAGATGACCGGCATTACTTTCCACCTTATGACGCCCTGCCGATTGTGGGACGGAAAGTGCTTGAACAACATCCCGAGTTGGGTGTCGCGCTGAGGGGGCTGGCGGGAAAGATTTCCGAGGAGGAAATGCGGAGGATGAATTATGCCGTCGACGGATTGCACCGCGAGGTCCGGCAGGTTGCAGCCGAATTCCTGCGGGCCAAACGCCTGGAGTAAGGGTGTTCAGGGCGATCAACAGCGGTGCGATTCTGCCCTCTTACTTCCGCACCGAGAAGCGATAGATCGTGCGCGACTCGTAAGCTTTCCCCGGTCTCACGATGGTTGACGGGAACTCGGGCTTGTTGGGAGAGTCCGGGAAGTGCTGGGTCTCCAGGCAGAAACCATAGCGTTGCTTGTAGACGTGCCCGCCCTTTCCGGTAATGCTCCCGTCAAGAAAGTTCCCCGTGTAGAACTGAACTCCCGGCTCGGTGGTTTCAACTTCCAGCACCCGCCCGGTCGTTGGCTCGTAAACGCGGGCCGCCAGCGCCAGCCCCGGCCCCTGGCGATTGATGACAAAATTGTGGTCGTATCCCTTTCCAAAAACCATCTGCTGGTCGTTCGATTCGATTCGGGCGCCGATGGCGGTGGGTTTCGTGAAATCCAGCGGCGTCCCCGAAACGCCGGCGATTTTGCCGGTGGGGATGAGCGTCTCATCGACAGGCGTGAAGTGGTCCGCGTTCAGCATGACCTCATGGCCGAGGACGTCGCGCTTTCCGGCCCCGCTCAAGTTGAAATACGAGTGATTCGTCAGGTTAACCGGAGTCGCTTTGTCGGTGGTGGCGTGATAAGCGATGATGAGTTCGTCTTTGTCGGTCAGTGTGTAGGTGACCTTCACCGCGAGATTGCCGGGATAGCCCTCCTCGCCGTCGCGGCTCGTGTACGTGAACGCGACGCCGACTTCGCCCTGGCGCTCGAACGGCTCCGCTTTCCAGACGACTTTGTCGAACCCCTTCAGCCCGCCATGCAAGGCATTGGGGCCATTGTTTGCGGCGAGTTGGTATTCCTTCCCATCCAGAGTGAATTTCGCCTTGCCAATGCGATTGCCGTAGCGCCCAATAATCGCCCCGAAATAAGGACTCTTGGCAAGATAGCCGCCGAGCGAGTCGTACCCCAGCACCACGTCATCGAAATTCCCGTGCTTGTCTGGGACCCGCAGGCTCACAATGATTCCACCGTAAGTAATCGCCCGAACCTCGATCCCGTTCTTGTTGGTCAGGGTGTACAAATCAACTGAAGTGCCATCTCCTGTCCTTCCGAATGCGTCCTTCTTCATCATATGAGTCCCTTTGGGAGAGGATTTGAAGCCGGCGGCGAGCACCGTCAGGATGCACATCAAGCTGACCGTTAGCGTCGCGATCCTGGTTGTCATCATTCTCATCCCGCTTTCGCCTTCAGCAACCCGGGTTTCTTCCACCCGGCCAATCCGTGTCAGCTTGTTTGCCGCAAGCCGCTCATCGAGCGGACTGCATTGTTACAAGGCTCTGGGCTGCCGTCAAGGGCCGGCGGTCGGTTCTCGATTCAAGGCCAAAGGCCGTGGGAAAACGGTTAGGACCAGTCGATCACGGCTTTGACCACGCCTGCTTCGCGGCGGAGCCACGCTGGAAATCGTTGGGCCATCATGGCTCGGCGGGTATGCTCAGTCGGCCACGCCGCGATATCGATCTGCCCGCTTTCCATCAACTCGAGCACCCGGCGCTGCTCGGCAGCCGTGCTGTTGCGGCTTCCGAGGATGGTAGCTTCCCGCCGGTGAATATCCGGATCGAACAACGCGACGTGGTCGTTGATGAGCCCAACAAAGATGAGCTTGCCGCCCTGCTGCAGCAGGTGAATGGATCGCTCCATGGAATCCCGATCGCCGGTGCAGTCGAAGACCAGCATGGAAGGCTCTTCCTGGCGCGCTTCGTCGTGAGATGGATAGTAGCGTTGCAGGCCGTTGTGCGTAGCCGCGAATGAGAGCCGTTCCGGCATCTTTTCCACGACGCCGATGTCGGCGCCGGCCAGGCGCAAGAACTCCATCACCGAGAGTCCGATGGGGCCCGCGCCCACGACCATCGCTCGCTCACCCCGCTGGGCCGCCGCGCGCCCCACGGCATGGGCCCCGACAGCCAGCGTCTCCACCAGCGGAACCAGTTCCACCGGTAACTTTGCGCATGCGTACATTTGCTTTGCCGGAAGAAGCACCAGGTCACGCATGCCCCCGTCGGTGTGAACGCCGATGACGCACATCTTCGCGCAGCAGTTCGTCCGTCCGCTCAGGCAAGCCGCGCATTCCCCGCAGGTCATGTAGGGGTTGACCGCGCAGCGGTCGCCTGGTTTGAAGCCCGTCACGGCTTCGCCGGTTTTGATGACCTCCACGGCCAACTCATGCCCGAGAATGCGCGGGTAAGTGAAGAAAGGCTGAGTCCCTTCGAAGGCGTGGAGGTCCGTGCCGCAGATGCCGACCGTCAAGACCCTGACCAGCACTTCATCCGGCTTTGGCGAGCTTGGCGGCGAGGTGTCGGACAGCGCGAATTGGCCTGGCTGTTGCAGGATGATGGTCTTCATCGTATCGGCGCCTCGACTCTACCAGCCCGGATTCCCTTTTCTTAAGGCTGAGCGGACGGGAGCATACTGCCTGACGCCTTCGAGTGCAACGGCCGAAACCGTCCGGCGGCCCGTCTCCCTCACTGGCTCAGCCTGATGGAGAGGAATTTGGCAGTCAGGGACTTGCGCACTTCAATCCCTGCCGGTGAAGCGAGGGACTACGCTGGAATCCGGCGTCGTTGGGATTGGTCGGAGTGAAAACTCGGGTTGTCGCGGGAGAGGGATGAGGGCCCGGGCACGAAGGGCGCGGGTTGGCAGGCCGAGAGTTCGGCTTAACTGGCTAGTGAGTGCTCCAGTAGCTTTGCCACTGGGTGAGGGTCCACTGTTGGCCCAACCAGCAGAAGTACTTCCCAGTGGCGTCCGAAAGGACGAACGTGTTGTTCCGGAAAGAATTTCCCCAGCTCGTGAAGACGGAGTCGTCGTACGCGGACGACTTGACAATCCCCGCCGCGCAACTGGTCTGTTGCGTGACGGTATTGTCGTGAACATTCAAATTCTTCAGAGTGTAAGGAGTCCCACTGGGCGCGAGGCCGCGGTCGGTCTGGATTCCGCCGATCCCGGTCATGGAGTTCGTTACCGTATTTCCGTACACCTCAACGTCCGACGAATTCGAAATGCTGATGCCGCTGCCATACCAGATGCTGGGTCCGCCGGATGCGAACCCATCGTTTTCAATCTGGTTGTTCCGGATGGTGGCGTGGAAACTGATCTCATGGATGATGCCTGCCATCACATTCCGGGTCGTCCGATTATTTTCGTACAGCACGTAGTCGTTGTTGATGTCGGTCCACAGGCCGGGGCCGTTGTTGTCATGCGAGTAGTTGCCGCGTATCGTCAGGTTCGTTGAGAAGGTGAACTTGGTTCCGCCGGCTTCCCATCCGTATTTGTAGCCGGCCGTGTTGTTCGTATAGATTTCATTGTTTTCGATCAGTGTTCCGCTCCCGGATCCTCCCAGCCCCATCTGCCCATTGTGGTGGAAGATATTGTTGGTGACCTTCATGGCATTGCTGATCCGCAGGCCCATGCCGTGGTTGAAGCGGATTTCGTTTCCATCCACAATCCAGCCGCTCGATGGGCCCCCCGCGTCGGAAATGGCGTTGATCGCGCCGTAGCCGGCGATGGAAGCGTATTTCTCGATAATCAGATTGCGGATTGTCACACCGCCTGCCGCGCCTCTGAAGGCCGAGCGCAGCGCGCTCATCTCCGTCACGTGCCCGCTCGGATTGGTTCCGACGTAGACCCTGCTCGTGCCATAGTCCAGGTACCACGTGCCGGTGGCGACCTGAGACAGACCGGCGACACGAGTTAGAGGCTGTGCGTCAAAGAACAGGTCTTCGGGGTACATGCAAACGGGATGCGTGGAATCGCAGACTCCACGATACGAGGTCTCCTGGGTTATTCCCGAAACCTGCGCCACCCAGTTGTTGGTGCCTTGCTGCCAATTGGTGATGAGAACTGCTCCGTCCAGGATCGCGCCAGCCTGACCGGAAAAAACATTCCCGCTCTTGGGCACAACGCTCTGCAGCCGGTAGACGCCGGGAGCCAGAACGAAAGCTGTGCCGGTGGGATTGGCGTTGACGGCCGCTTGGATGTCCGCGCCAGGACTCAGCTGGATCCCCGACGGCGTGGTGGTCGTGCTGCTCGAGATGCTCATCGAGAAGGCCTTCTGGCTGACCTGCGATCCGGCATCGTTCACCTGAACGGTAAAGGAGAATGTTCCGGCCTGGCTGGGAGTCCCCGCGAGGGTGCCGCTGGCCTGCAACGTCAGCCCTGCAGGCAGCGCTCCGCCGCCACTGACGATGCTCCACGTGTACGGTGTCGTGCCGCCGCCGGCCGTCAGTGAGTACGAGTAGGCGGTGCCAACCGTCCCGGATGGAATCGACGTGGTGGTTATCGTCAGCGTGCCGCCCGAGGTGGGCGGAGGGGGTGGTGTCGTCGTGACCGGGGCGTTGATGGTGAACGTCAGGCTGTTGGACGTTCCACCCCATCGTCCAGAGGTGAAGGCGGTAATCTGGGCGGTTCCGGCATTGAGGACCAGGCTGTTTCCGACGGCGGCCGTCAACTGCGTGCTGCTGATCATGGTCGTGGAGAGATTCGATCCATTCCACTGGACGGTGGTGCCGGAAGTGAAGTTCGAGCCTGTCACCGTCAGGATGAAGCCCGCGCCGCCTGCCGTGACGCTGGTTGGCGATAGGGCGTTGATGACCGGCACCATGTTCTTCGTGCGCTTCTGAGCCAAGGCTGCGGATGGAATAACGAGCAGGCACGACAGAACGATCGCCGCAGCGAATTTTGACATGACGACACCTCTCCCCCAGCCGCCGACGCGGTGATTCGGCGAGCCCCGAGCCTCGGCAACCGCTGACGCGGGTTTCAGCTCAGCCTTCGAATCCCAGTTACTGATCGGCAGACACCGCACCAGCCGGCTTCCTGCACGTTCCCTCGCCGACTGGTGGTACGACCTTTCTGCGGACGGCTTTGAGCTCGGCAGCGGGGAGAATGAGAAGGGGGGAATGCGACGTGGAAGATCCCGAGCCTCTAACGCGCTATGCCTGACTTTTCTTCGAAACCAAGCGACGGTCCCAGCACTCGACGAGGGTTTATATTTCGTGGCCCATGGCTTGTCAAGAAAAATCCTGTCGCGGTGTGAGGCATTGCGGGCTGAGGAGTCGAACGGTGGCGAGATCAGGCGGGGCTCAGGCCGGCCCGATCCCGCCGGCGATAATGGGGTGAGGCCGAGGCGTCGATCAAGCGAGGTCGGCATCATTCATTCCGATCCACCAACTGCATTGGCGCGCAAGCGTAGATCATGACTTTCAACCGTTTCCGGCCGTCATGTTCTTTGTGGACCGAATCCATGATCTCCGGCCACGAAGTGCTGACGCGCGCTCCGTTGGTCGCCGCGGTGGGCAGTCGGGGTCCGCTCGCCGTGAGATACAGCCACAAGGGATTCTGCCCCTCGACCTCTGGCGAGGGGGAATTCCGGGACAGCGCGCGAGAGACCAGGGCCCTGGCGGCGCCCCGAGGCCCTTTGCTGGCGAGCTTCCAGATCGATGTCCGGACGCGATGAGGGATGGAACGATCGCCGACGGGGTAGAGGCGGTGCAAACCCAGTCCCTCGCTGCAGGCGCCAATGGCGATCCGCGACGCGGAAGGCGGGCAGTTGCGCACCGGATGGAAGCCCTTCTTCCGGGCGAAGGTGAGGGAGAGGTCGGCGGGATAGGTATTGGCAATCACGACGTCGGCATCACCCGGGCCGCGGCAGCCGAACGCGCGCTTCACAAACGCCGCTTCCTCCGCGTAGTATGCCCGCGGGTCTCCGCACGCAATTCGAATGGGCTGGCGCGCCGCGTCGCAATGCACCGTGACGACGGTCGTGAGGCCGATCATGCGGGCGATCTCGTCGACTTCCTCGCGAAAGGGGTTGCGGGCCGGCGAGCGACCCCAGCCGACGGGCCGATGGCCGAAATGCAGGCCGGCGATGCTTCGCATCCCCAGCACCCCGATGGCGAGCTTGGTGCCTCCGCCCAGACCGGCCATGTGATTGGGAAAAAGTCCGCCGACGCCGATGATCACGTCACTGGCTGGCACTTCGCGATTGACGAACACCGGAGTGCCGCGCGAAGTGCGCCCCATCTTCGCCAGGTTGCGCTCAGGGTCGTGCAAGAGCACGCGGTAGAAGGCCGCGATGATCGGGCCGACCTTGGCGCGGACTGACGGTGGTGACGGCGCTCCGTGCGACCCGCTCGCCAGAAGGATTCTCACCCTCCCGGGCTCAATTCCCGCCTGGTGGAGCCGGACCAGAAGAGAAGGCAGGACGCGCGCCACCGGCGTCGCTCGATTCACATCGTCAACGATGATGAGCGGACGACGCTTGCCCCGGCACAAGTCGGTGAAGGTAGGGCGCCCAACGGGATGGTCGAGCGCCTCGTCGATCTGACGGTCGGTGAGCGGCGCGGGAGTTCGCGGCCGCTGGACGTCTACTTCCCACTCGTCAGGCAAGCGCAAACTGATCTCGCGCTCGCTTGTCCACACCCCGGTGCGTAACTGAACCTCGGGCATGATCCCGTATCAGCGGACGATTGTAGCCTCGAATTTCGAATGGTTGTGCTGCCGGTCGCAGGCCAGCTCAAGGCTGGGTCGAAAAGGGAATTGGAAGCGGCTCAGGCATCTCCCGCCGGTTGGCGCCGGCGTACTCGCAGTTGACCACATCTGCCTGCCAGGGACACCCGGCGGCAAAGCTCTCTTGCGGCGGAGCGAAATCAGCCTCCGCTCAGGCGTGGCGCCATCCCACAAGTTGGAACATTTCGGCACAAAGGGGCGATTTTTAACCCATTCTTAACCCAAGCTTCTGTAAGCTATTGATAATAAGCGACCTGATGGGTTAATGGAGTTTTTAAACAGTCCCTGTGTTTTCAATAAGATAGCGAGTTTTCTTAACCCATTGGTCTGTAAAAATCTGATTCTAAATGACCTGGTGGGTTAAACCTTTCCCCATAGAAAGCGCCTTTTGCGGTCGGGATTCGTGACTCGTGATTCGGGACTCGCGGCGAGCCGATTTTGGATTGCCGATTTTCGAGTTTCCAGTTTCGAGTTTCCAATTTCAGCCTTCCGACTCCTTTGCTAAGCCCTCTGGCCTATTGTCAAGAACTGTAGACTAGCACAGTTGGCCACATTTGTCAAGAGGAAATTTTGTCCGCTTTTGAGGCGTCCGTAGAGACGCCTCGCCGGGGCGCCCCTGGTGCGCACCCCAGTGTACAAGGGCGCACGCGCACCTTCCGAGTCTATTTTTGCTCTCCATCTTCGTCTCTTTTTTGAGTGGGGTGTATGAAGGATCCTCGACCTTTGCAGACTCTTGAGGAAGTGTGGAATTTTAGTCGTGCGTTAGCAGATGGTCCGTCGCCTGGGTCTACGGAGGGATCATGCGGACGAGGCAACATCACCATTCGCGACATCGCCTCGTCCAGTCCATGAATGTGGTCGCCTAATTCTGCGCCATAACAGGCTGGCGGCGGCTGGCGCGAGGGCGGCCGACCTGCTGCGCGACGGCTTTCTCCTTGCCTTCGATTCTTTCGGTGAGCCGCCCCTCGTCGAGAATCGCCTGGACTTCTTCGCGGTTCTTCGTGGCGACGTACCAATCGATGGTCTTGTGGAGGCCGTCCATAAATTTGACTTGCGGCTCCCAGCCGAGCGCCTTCCTGGCGAAGGAATTCTCCGCCACGCGATTGTAGGGCCCGGTAGGCATTTCGGGATGGAGTTCGAATTCCGCCGTGTGGCCCATGTAGCGAAGCACTTCCTGCGCCGCATCGATCACGCGAATTCTTTCCATGGTCCCCAGATTCACGGCCGACCCGTCGTCGATTTTCTCGGCGGCGAGAATCGTTCCCTGCACGATGTCGTCCACATAGGTCCAGTTGCGAATCTGCTCGCCCGTGCCCCAGATGACGAAGGGATTCTGTTTGACGAAAGCGCGCGCGATCATGGCGATGACCGCGTGGTTCTCCACGCCGCGCGGGCCATAGACAGTGAAATAGCGGCAGGAAGCGGATTTCATGCCCCAGTCCTTGTAATACGCGCGCAGGGTCATTTCCGCCATGAGCTTCGCCCAGCCGTACATGTTGTCGGCGTCATAAGGCGGGCCGACCTTGGACTCATCGAGGTAGAGCATTTCCTTCGGGTCGTTCTGGATGAAGTTCGGGTAAACGCAGCCTGAGGAGGCGTAAACCACCTTGTCCACTCCCGCCTTGTAGCAGGCGCGGAAAAGCAGCCCGTCCAGCATCAGGTTGGTGGCGCACGCCGCCTGGTGGAGATCGACATAGCCTCGCCCGCCGTGGTCCGCGGCCAGATGGAACACGACGCTGATGCCCTTGACCGCTTCCTCAGCGACGCCCGGGTCTCGAAGATCCCTTTGGATGAACTTCACGTGGCGGTGGATGAGATGGTGGGCAATATTCTCCGTCCGCCCGCTGCTCAGATCATCCACGACCAGGACTTTCGCTCGTCGTTCCACTAAAGCATCGACCAGGTGTGAGCCGATAAATGAGGCTCCCCCTGTGACCAGCACTTTTCGGTTTTCCCAGTCCATTGTTCCTCCTGATAGTTAAGTGAATTTCTTGACCCCGGCGGCTTCCAGCGCGGCTTTGAGGGCGAATTCCGGCCCATTGATCAAGTACCGCCGCCAAAGCCGCCGTGGCTCCGTCAACAGCCGATACAACCACTCGAACCCGTGGTCCCGGACGTATCTCGGCGCCTGCTTGACTCTTCCGCTGAGGAAGTCGTACGCCGCGCCCACGCCCACGAGCACGGGGACGTTCAAGAGAGGACGAAACCGCCACATCCAGTATTCCTGCTTGGGCGTGCTCAGCCCGACCCACACGACGTCTGCGGCGGTCGCGTTGATGAGGCCGCTCAGCTCCAGAGCCTCTTCTCCCGTGAGGGCGCGGAAGGGCGGAGAATAGCTTCCCGCGACCTGGATCCCGCATTGTTCGGCCAGTTTTCCGCCCAACTGCTCAGCCAAGCCCGGAACACCGCCGTAGAAGAAATGGCGGTAGCGATTTGCCGTGAGAGCGCAGAAAGCCGCCATCAAATCCGGGCCGTAAACGCGACGACGCATCGGGAATCCGTGCCATCGGCCCAGCCAGACCAGCGGCATGCCGTCGGCGACCACCAGGTCAGCCTCCTCCAAGACGGCGCGGAAGGATGAGCGATGATGGGCCTCGGTGACGCCATGCATTCCTGTCACGGCGATGAAGTGAGACCGTTCGCGCTCCGCGATCCAATGCTCCATTTGCGCGATGACATCGGGGATTTGGACCGCGTCGACGCGGACGCCAAGAACCTTAAAAGATGGTTTTTCCATATTTGCCTGGCGCTTTCTTAATTGCGGGAATGAACTTTCCTGTAGATATTCATGAGGGTTTCGTAATTCTTCTCGGCCGTGTAGTTGGCTTCGTACTCGCGGCGGGCGGCTCGCCCCATCTCGTGAAGGGTCCGAGGATGTGACCAAGCCCATTCGACCTTCGCCGCAAGATCCTCGGGGTCTCCGGGCGAGAAGTGGAGCCCCGTCTGGCCGTCCGTGACGAGTTCCTGCATCGACCCGAGGCGTGAACAGATCACGGGCTTCCCGCAGGCGAAGGCTTCGGCGATCACCAGGGGGAAATTCTCAAAGCACTCGCTGGGGAGGACCAGGAACCGCGCGCGCTGAAGCGCTTCCGTCGTTTTCTCGCGGCTGAGATGCCCGCACAACCGGACTTGGTCGAGACCCCGTGAGGCGAGCGCCGATTGCAATTCCGCATGCAGCGGGCCGCCTCCTACCACGCGAAGCGGGATCCGCCGTTCATTAAGACGGCCCCAGGCCTCCGCGAGGGTCCGGATGCCTTTTTCGGGGCTCAGACGCCCGATGAATAACGCGTAATCGCCTCCGCCGGATCGCGGGCGAGGATCGGGATAGACAAAGTTCGGTTTGATATGAAGCTTCGCCTCCGGAATGCCGCCCTGGATGAATGCGCGCCGGGCAAAATCGCTGAGGGCAATGTAGCCGTCGACTTTTTCCTGCCAGGTGTGACGCCGGCGGTGGACTGCCAGCATTGCGACGACCGCCGCCGTGGCGGCGTGTGACTGCCGATAGCAGCCGTAAAGGAGGCTTCTCCACAGCCCGTCACGAGGGCATTCCTGACAGACGTGTCCGGAGCGGAAGAAATTCGCGCTGGGGCACAGGAGGCGGAAGTTGTGCAGCGACTGCACCAGCGGCACGCCGGACTCCCGGCAGGCCTCATAAATGGAGGGCGAGATTTGCGTGAACGTATTGTGGGCATGCACGACGTCGGGCCGATCTTCGTGAATGAGACGCAGGACGTCCCGTTTTGCGTCGTCAGCCCAAATCACATTCCAGGCAAGCGTCGCGCGTTGGCGGGCGGATTGGGTCCTGATCTCGCGATTGTTCCGGACGTAGGTGGAGACAACATTTCCGAACCGCGTCAGCAGTTCCCGCTCCTGAGCGAAGACCACGTCCTCGCCGCCAGGCTCCTGGTAGTAGTTGTGAATGAGGAGGATTCTCACGGATTCGGCAGCGCCATGCCCGCCAGGGCGGCCACCTTCGGAGGGTGCAACGAATCTACCACCTGGCAATTGGAGAGGTAGCGCACACCCTGCCTGCGGGCGACATAATCCAGGACATCCGCCAGGTCGTCCCACAAATTGAGCTCCTGGATTTCCCAGGAATGGCCGTAGAGGTGCCAGATTCCGCCGCGGTCCATCACATGGTCGAAGAGTCCTTTAGCGAGGTCCGTCCACTTGCTGACGTGTCGCAGTTTCGTCAGGTAATTCCAGATTTGGCCGAAATCGATCGCCCGCGTCAGATTCCTCAAATAGTCGACATTTGAGTGCTGATACACCTGGATCGTCGTCGGCATCCGGTAGCAGTCGAATTCCGTTCGGAGGGAGAACATGCGCGTGGTGCGGGCGCCAATGTATCCCGCCTTCCTCACGGCCCGGAGCGCCTTCCGGTTATATCGGCCCTGAGGGTAGGCAAACATCCGCACCTCGGTTCCCAGCAACTGTTCCAACTCCATCCTGCACAGCGTCACTTCGCGGCTGATTTCATCGGCGTCACACTCGGACAAACTCACGTGCGAGTAGCCGTGGGCTCCCACTTCAAAGCCCTGAGCTGCCAGGGAACAAAGGTCGGTCGGGCTCATCGCCAGGGAGCTGAACCGGCCAATGATGGGCACATAGAAGGTGCCGGGCAGGCTCCGCTCCTTCAGCAAGGAGGCGATTCGCGTGTCGTGGGCCACGCCGTCATCCCAACTGGTTGTGACAATTCTTTGGGTGGCGATGGGTTCGGAATCCCACGGATGGTCCACTCCATCTGTCCCCTGCGATATCCTGGTCATAAATTCCTAGCGCGGCTCAGCCGGAACTTCGGTGGCCGCTCCTCCCACACGGCGCGCGCCGGCGCGGCCGTAAAATACATTTGTTAGCGCTTCTTCCATCAGCTGGTCTTCCCGTCAAAGACGGGGCTGACCGGAGAATTCAGGGTGTAAGTGCCGTGCGAAAAGTGGTTGGGCCGGGATGGCTGTACCACACCGTAGACCCTCCACAATTTCGCGATCCGGGCGACTGCTCCTTGAGGTCAAGGGCACGGGATTCGGTCGCCGGTTTCTGAAGACGAGGAGGCGATGAGCCTCAGGTAAGTTGTCCTCTGCCTATTCCCGGCATCACCGGCAAGGGATCGCCTGTTGGCGGGGCGACAACCGGCACCTCCTGTGGTGCTTCTTTCAGCTTGAGTCGCAAATATTCCGCCAGCCCCAGAATGGCCATGAAGTGCAGCGGAGGGTGCCAACTCAGAATCGTGTTGAAGAAGGAGCGCAGGGTCAACAGGGCGAGGACGGCAATGGCTTCGTAGGCGGTCTGACGGAGCGCGGCGTCGCCGGAGGATCTTCTCAGGAAGCGGGACAGATACCACCATGCGCCGATCAGCGCGATCAAGATGGGGAGCAAGCCCCAGAACCCGGTTCCCACGATAATTTCCAGGTAATCGCTGTGCATGGTGGACGTTTCACCAAAGCCCATCCGCGCGAGGACGGCGAAACGTCCTCCCGCATAGGCGCCAAATCCCGTGAAGGGGCGTTCGAGAAACCTCTCCCACGCGAACGACCACCAGTCGACGCGGCTGCTCAGAGATTCCATTTGGCTGGTGCTTTGACCGCGTTCCAGGAACGCCCAGATGATTCCGCCTACGCTGCTGGCGGCAAGCATCAGGGTCACCAATCCGCCTACGAACGCGCTTGTCCCAAACCGCTTCGAAAAGATCAGCATGATGACGACGGCAAACACGAGGCCGGCGATGGCGGAGCGCGTCTGCGAAGACACCACGGTCATCACGCTCGCCAGGAAGAGGAGACCGTACCAAGCGCGGCTCGAGGACCGGCCGATGACCGGGAAGATACGGGCCAAAGCAATGACGGCGAGGATGCCCGAATACGTACCTACGTCGTTGGCGCTGACGGCCGGCAAGACGCCCTGCAATCGAAAGCCCAGGACGCCGACAGGGAAGTTTCTGGCGTAGAGGCCTTTTTCGGGCCATACCGCTGCTCCAACCCAGACGGTAACCAGCAGGAGCCCATAGAGAAGCCATGTCCAATCAAGGAGTGACTTGTATCCCTCGGCGGATTGCACCGTAGCGACGACGGCGGCGATTAATGCGATGTCCACGAGGTACTCGACGGATTTGTACAGCGTCCACGATGGGAAGACGGACCAGACGGATGAAGCCAGACAAATCAGTCCGTAAGCTAGCAGCCAACCGACCAGGCCGTGGAGCAGATAGGCAGTCCACTCGGTCCGTCGTAATGCCAGGCGGGTCAGCAAGATCAGCGCGACGACCGATTCCACCACAACGCGGTAAACCGCCCAGGCATCCATGGGGTTTTCTGAAATCCCCTGGACGCCTCGAACGCGGAACACCAGGGCGCTCGCGAGGCTCAGAAACCAGAGGGCGTGCCACCAACGGAGCGACCCGCGGAGGTCCTTGAGGCCATGGCCTGCCTGGACGAGAGCGGTCACAACCACCCAGAGGATGAACGGGGCAGCCACCAGCGCGAGCGTGGCAAGACCGCTTCCCAGGCGCCCTGCTGTCCAGGCGAAAACAACCCCGCCTGCCACGCCCGCCGCGAGAAACGGCAGGGCCATCAAACCCCACCCGGTTTTTGAGGTGCGTTCTTGCATGTTTTGATCAGGCTCGAAGAGGGGAACCTGGCGGCGCCGAGTGACCGGTGAGTGGGATGCGACCCTCCGCTCCCCGTATCGTCGTCAACTAATTGCCCTCCCACAACTCTCGGGGAATGCCCAATCGCCGAGTGACCACCGAAGATTCAAAGAGTGTCTTATACAGGGATGCCATCAAACCCGCCCACCTGCCGCGACGCCGGCGTCGATTCGCCACTCGGGGGAGGTAGTAATAGAACACACTCGCGGCGGTGACCCCGGTGACGAAGGCATAGAGCGGGCGCGGAACCGCCCCATAGCCTTCCCAGAAGGCGTCTTCCAGAGCTCTGACCAACGTCGGCGATATAAGCGGATTGAGCATCTGGATGCGGAGATTGAACAGGAACGTGACGAGATCGCGGGGAATATCTTGATATCCAGCGAGCTCAAAGTCGACGACCCCCAGGCGTTGCGTCTCTTCATCCCAGATCAGATTTGCGTTGTTGAAATCGCCGTGCGTGAATACGATTGGGACCTCCAACACCGTGCTTCCGACCTCCGCCAGGGCGTCCTCAAAGACCCGCCGCGCAACAACACCGTACCGGGACGCGTCGAGGCCTCGTTCGTGCAGCAATCGGTGGAGGCTCGACCGGACTTGGGCCAAGTCCAGAGTCCGGCGCTCGCCCGCGCTCGCCCGATGGACTCTTGCCAGCCACGCTCCAGCCCGGGATACGACGGGGACAATCGATTTACCGCGGGGGTCAGCCCAAGCCGACCTGCGAACCATGCGGTCAACTCGCCGTCCAGCCGCCTCCTCCCATACAATGGTTCTTGCCGCGGCCGATTTTCCGATGGGTTGGGGCACTTCCATGCAGCCCGCCAACTCGCCCATCCGTCGAGTCATGGACCACTCGACCTCGATCTGTTTTTCAACCGGCCGCCGCGCTTCTTCGCGCGGCTCGCCTAGGTCCCATGCCGCAACGAACCGGGATTCGATGGGATAGGAATCGACGAGGTAGGTTTTGGCAAAGAACCGTTTCGCCTTGACTTGCCCTCTGGAACGAAGCGTGAGCTTCGACGGGCTGCGGTCAAAGCGGTCAATCTGCAGCGCTGCGGGCTCCACCTCAAGGGCTTGCGCCACCATTTGCCGACACAATTGCGCATCACCAACATGGGTCCCGTTTTTCGCCGAGATCCGATCCTGGCGGAGGAAATCACAGGTAAGACCGACGCCTTCACATCGTTCCATGTTCTTCAATTCACGGTATGAATCGTTTCTGAGAAACCCTGCGGAGCGTCGTAGCCTGCGCACTTTGCAAGCAGAAAGGCGAATCTGCGAGCCGCGCGGCGCGGCGTCAGGTTCGCAGCTTTGGCCTGAGCGTTCGATCCGAGTTTGGCGATCAGCTCGGGATCGCGAATGAAGCGCGCCATATAAGTCGCCAGTTCCTGCGGAGCATAAGGATTGAAGACAAATCCGTTCCGCCCCTCCTCCACGAGTTCGCTCGATCCGGCCTGTACCGAACAGATGACGGGTTTGCCGAAACACATGGCCTCGGCGACGACGACCCCCCACGTGTCTTCGAGCGAAGGAAGTACAAACACATCGGAGGCCTCGTAGATGGGGCCGAGCCGCTCGTAGGGGACGAAACCCTTCCACGTCGTCCACGGGGCGATTCCCAACCTTGATGCCAAACGTCGGAAATACTCCCGGTCCCGGCCTTCCCCGACGAGCGCGACTGAGAAGTCGCGCAAGCCTCTCCTGATGAGGATGGCGCAGGCCTCCAGAAGCTTCTCGACACCTTTCCCGCGGATCATTCGCCCAACAAAGAGGAATAGCGGGCGCTTCAACGATTCAAAGGGTTTCAGAGTCTCGTTGCGCGTCGGGAAACAATGGCGGTCTGCCACTTCCCCGACGAAGTGCACGACTTTCTCTAGCGGCATTTTGACCAGTCCGGTGAGGTAGTCACTCCCCTCGCGAGTGTTGCACACCGCAAGATCGAAGAACCTGGCCATGGCGCGTCGAACCTTCAACCGGAGAGAGCCCGGCGTGCCGCCTGTTTCCGCCGACACGCCCTGCCAGATCAGGACAACGCGTGACCCTAGGAGCCACTTGACAATCAGGGCGTAGAGACTACAGAGGTGAAATCCGTTGGTCACGATAATATCGGGCCGAAATCGCACGAGGTCCCACAGAATCAGGGGCGAGACCCATGCGAACCCGTGAAACGCGTCGGGATCGCTCCAGGGTACCCGGATGAATCGGTACTTGCGCAGGTCACGAACTTCAAAAGCGTTTTCAAAACCCTGCGTAAACCCGGGCCAGCGCCCTGTGAAGACCACAGTTTGGGGGTAAATCCTGGAAAGCTCCTTGAGCAGAGCCTGCCAGCGCCATCCCCGCTCAAGTGAGGGTGCGACCCAGGCGACTTTGATTGCCGGATTCAGAAATTCCCGGGCGGAGGGTTCGTCTTCGTGTTCGGAATCCACTTCGGAGACGGAAGATCCCGATCCCGGCCCCGCGTCCTTGGAGGTTGAACGGGGCTTCATCGCGCGTTGGTCCGTCGCCAGGTGTATGGGCGAATGGATGTCGGCAGATCGGAATTGCGTCCCCCCGCCGGTCGTCAGGGCGTTGGCGAGTAAGGATGGGTTCCCGGGAACTTCGACCTGGAATCCGCCCCATTGAACCAGCAGGGCATGCAGGATTGCCGCAATCGTTTCAAAAATGTCGCTCACAGAGATCTCAAACCTCGTGACCGGTGGGATGACAGCTCAACAGCCATTTTTCTGGTTCCCTGGAAATCTGCATCAGGCGGCTTCCAGCGATCTCACGAGTGGGTACCGGCGATGCACCAGCATCAGCGCCACGATGCAGGAAACCGCGCCGCTCAGCACGAAGGCAAATACCGCACCCTCCAGGCCCAGCAGCCAAGTCAGGGGCGCACCGAATAGAACCGCCGCGACGCTGGAGACTGAATAGGCGATGAAGACGGTTTCCGGGGCTTTCATGGCGCGCAAGGTAACGGCGAATGACGTGGCGGAGATCCGGAACACGGAGCCCAGCGCCACCCAGGGCAATAGCGCCGTCAGGGCCGAGTACTTTCCGCCGTAGAGGTAATGAACCAGCGGTTCTCGCAGGGCGATAATCACCACCCAATACAGAAACGTGCCGCCGCCGTAAAGAATTGTGAGTTTCCAGACCAGGCGCCGGGTGCCTTCCGATCCATCTTGGTGGTGAACCCGCGCCGAATAAGGAAGGGCAAGCAGGGACAAGGCGGCAAACACCTGGCCGATGGGCGAGGAGAAGTTCATCAGGGCCTTCATGGACCCGGCATCTGCAAGTCCCTGGAAGCTTGCGAGGAGCGGGTAGAAGATGGCGCTTGAAAGATAGACCATGACCGAACTGGCGAGGGCCCAGCGACCGTATCCCCAGTGTTTGCGCGCTACTTCGGAGACGTCCGGCCCGCCGGACTTCGAGACGACATCGGGTTTCAGGCGCGCCAACATGGCCGGTGTTGTGGCGACCGCTCCCGCGGCCATCAGAAGGAATGCCGTCAGCGGAGAGAGGTGGCCGAGACGATAGACAACGACCAGGCCTCCCAGGAGGGCGGCGGAGTAAACCACCGCACCCCATACGGCCAGGTGAGGAGAGAACTTCACGTAGAAGGCGCGACGCGCCAGCCAGAAGACCAGGACGCATGGGCCCGCGATCGCCGCACCGAGCAGGGCCGGCGCGAGTCCCGTGCCCGGCGCGACAGCATAGGCGATCCACGCTGCGGTCCCGACCACGGCCGCGACAATGGCGCCGCTGGCGAGATGAAGGCGCAGGAGAGAGCCCAAATACCCGGTTAACGACCTGAGATAAACGGAGGGACCGAAAACCGAAAAGGGTTCAAGGACCAACGCACCGTAGGCGACGGCCATGAACAGGAAGAGCTCAAAGGCCAACGCGTAAGAGCCGTACTGTTGTGCCGTCAGGTGGCGAGCCAGCAGAATCGCCATCAAGTAGTTCGAGCCCGAAATGAGGCCCTGATCGAGGATGGCGAGCAAACCCTTGCCTGACCATTTCAGGGCGCCTAACCGCCGTCGCAGCCATGACGCTTTGGGGGCTTCAGTTGCGACCGTCGCCTCCAGGGCGCTGCGGATGTGAACATTCATAGGAGTCTCAGACGTATCTGAACCGGAATCCCGCATTTGGCTGGAGGGAACCATATTCTTTCAGTGACGAATCCTGCCGGATCCCGCGAATTCGGCTTCGCGCCCCGACGGGATACCGCCTGACCCCGGTTCCTCCTCTCGGGCCAGGCACAGGAATGAAATCTGCGAGAAGGGTCCCAGCAGCTTTTCCTCGTGCGCAACTTTCAACCCCGCGAGCGCCAGTTCGGCCGAAAGCGACTGCGAGGTGGCGGGCCACCACGGACGGGCTCTCCTTTCCTTCAGCCAGAAACATGTATTCCCCAATTTAAATTTGAGCTTGGTGAGAGGATTGAGGATGGGATAACCCGCGACGATCCCTCGGCGCGCAACCCGGCGAAACTCACGCAGCACCCGCACTCTTGTGGCGGGCGGAAGGTGCCCCATGAACCTCAATGTGAAGACGTAATCGAATACGCCGTCGTCGAAAGGCAACGCTTCGCAGTCGCCCACCATGAAATTGCCGTTCCTCTGCCCCGCGCGGCGGCGGAATTCCCGGATCATGTGGCTCGAAATATCAATCCCGACGACTTGGTGCCCCAGGGCCTGGAGAAGCGGGACAAAGCGGCCCGTGCCCGTGGGCGCGTCGAGGATGAGCGAGCTGCTGAACACGCGTTCGCGGGTCAGCTTCTCAAGCGCCCTGAACTCCCGATCCCACATGAATCGGCGGAGAGGATTTGAAGTGATACGCCGGTCGTAGCCCGCGGCCTCGCGATCAAAATATGTCTGCTTTGCAGGGTAGGCTTGGAGCATAGTTCCTACCTTCCGCCCTCGGATTTCAAGGTTGGAGGGCCGATGGGAGGTCTCACGCTCGCCCTGCCGACCAGCCGAAGAGCCAGCCAGCGAGCACGCGCGCGAAGGGTCCATCGGCGCGCCGCCGTCGCGAGGAGCCGCGACAAGCGCCTCATCACTTCGACCGAGCGCACGGCAAGCATGGTCAGGAATGGCTTCGGATCATCCCATGCAAAGTAAGCGGCCTCTTGAATCCCGCGAAGAGAGGAGACCCATTGACCGAAGGTCAGTGCGCCTTCCAGGTAATAGCGGCCGCAGGAAGCCAGGTCGAGATCCTCGACCATCCATTTCCGGCCGTCCGGAGCGCTTGAACGAGGAACCTCCTGCCCGGTCAGGTCGAGATACAAAGCCCGCGCCACGTCCATACCGCCATCCGCGACGAACAGCCGGAAAGTCGCTCCGATTCTGGGATTAACGTCGAGGACCTTGTACTTGCCATCGCGCTCGTCGTACCGAAAACCAATATCCAGAATTCCCCGGTATCGAACCGCCTTCATGAAGTGGCGGGTCAACTCGTCGACCGCGGGATTCCACTGGCAGATGCCGAGGCTCGTTGAGCCAGTGTGAATCGGGCACTGCCGGATCTTCTTTCCAGTGAAAGCGATCAGGCACTCTGAGTCGGCATTGAAGTATCCGTTAAACATCCAGATCGAGTCGTCGCCACCGGGAATGTATTCCTGGATCAGAAAGACGGGGTCAGCGGGGTCCTCAAGCGCATCGTATTTCTCCAGCAGCTCCTGTGGAGTTTTCACGATGAACATCTTCTTGCGAAACTTGTCGAACGACCGCTGGCTGTCGATGGCCTTCAGCATGACGGGGAAGGTTGCGCTCTCCAGAAAACGCAGAACCTCATTCCGCGAGCGAGGCGCAATGGTTTCCGGCGTGGGGATCCCGACGCGCCGGGCGAGCAGATGCATTTCCATCTTGTCGCGAAGCTGGCGCGCCAAGCCGGCGGGCTGTTCGGGAAAGGCGTACCAGGCTTTCAGTTGCTCGGCGTGATCGGCAACAAAGACGGCTGTTCGGTCGGTGGTCGGAATCAGAATCGCCCGCCGGCCGATCGACCGAGCGGCGCGAAGCAAATAATCGACCGACAATGGCCCCGGTTGACGCTCGACGTCCCAGAGGAACTTTCCCCGGCAATAGACCGAGGAGTAGGTTGGCGCCCAGTGGTCGGGATCGACGTTGTACACTGCGACGCCCAGGCGGCCCAGGCTTCGCATGATGTTGAGGCCGCCGTGACCGTCCGACCGAAGCACGACAACCGGTGTGGAAGTATTCATGACTCTCAAAAGGCGGCGAGGATGCCTTCCCGCGGACGGAGCGCGGAAGCCCGATGCGGAAAGCTTGGCCTCGCGACGATGTCCCCCGTTACGACTTCTCCGTGGCGCAGCGTGAAGATGTCGTCCAAGTCGTTGATGTGGCCGAGAATAAATTCCAGGTCTTCCAACTGATTGCTCCTTTTCAAATAGGCGACGCTTTTGCCTCCCAGGATTGCCTCCGGCCTCGAATTTCCCCACCTGCGAACGATCTCGAAAGTCCTTCGATCGAGAGGCTCGTACCCTGATTCCATCAGGCCGCGCGCGATCCAGGCGCAGCAGACCTGGTCTTCTTCCCGGAATTCATCGCGGCTCCCTGCTCCGATCAGAACCACGCGCGAATGCTGAGCAGGCAGGCGAGCAGCCAGGGACGCCGCGTTGCGAAAGCAGGCCAGGTACACAGCGTCACGCCGCCGGGCCTTGTGCAGCAGGCGCGTGCCGGAGGAAGACAGAAGAATCACGGGACGATTCAAATCATCACGGGCCGCAAGCCTGGCGGGGCTGTTGTTCATGTGGAAACCCGCCGGAAGTTCCCCGCTGGTTTCGCCGGCCAGCAGGGCGCGAGGCATTTTTGCCGCGAGCCGAAATGCCGCTTGGAGCGAGGCAACCGGAAAGCATCTTCGCCCTGCGGCGGCTGCGGTGACCGCGGAGGTCGTGGCGCGGATCACATCGATCGCAACGATGGCGTAAGACTCCGGGTAGGAGGCAACACTCTCCGGAAAGCAGTCAATGGCGACGACGCGTTCCTTGTGGATGGGCGTGGAGAACATCAGGCTAGCCGCTCCATCGCGGCGCGCTCAGGCATGAGGCGCGGCTTGCTGAACGCGTCGGAATGAAGGCCCCGGCGGTAGATTTCCACGCGCAGCACTTCCTCCAGGCGGACATTGCAGAGGTGAACCTCGCGGCCGAAGTGCTCCAGGAGCGCGAACTGGCTGGGCTTGTTGGGGGCTTCAAACATCAGCACCCGCAGTCCGAATGCGGCGGCCAGGCGTTCCGCGAAGGGAATGTTCAGATTGCCATTCTCGTCAAATAGGCCGACGTTAAGCGCGCTCTCACGTGCCTCGACCACGAGTTGGAGGGCCCCGCTTTCCAGCCACTCCTCGCCTTGATTGATAAGCACTTCAATGGCGGTGCTTGTGAACGGCCCGGTGTGTTTTTTGCCCAGTTCGAACTGGACCTCGAGGCCTCTTTGGTTCGCCATGCGAACGATCTCCCGCGGCGAGAGAGAGAGGGTCGTGAAACCTTCGCCACACTCGATGCGGGTGTATCCGATATCGGCGCACAGGTCGAGATAGGCCGGAAGCTCATCCATGGCGGTGGCGATCTCGAATGGTCCGCCGCCGGTGACCGTGGGTACGCGATAGCGCTTTGCGGCCGCCACCTTGCGGCGCGTCGCCGACTCGTCGGCAATCAGCCAGCACGCCATCGAAATCTTCAGAATCGAGTAAAGATGTGAGCTCTGCTCCAAATGGCCTTCGAGGGTCACCGGATCGTAGCCGGGGTCGAAAGGGCTCGTCAGCGGAGCGAGTTCGGCCACGCCCAACCTCCGGAGAAAGTCATGCGTATGGTGTTGCGGCTTCTTGGTGATTTCCTGAAGTTTCCGCATCCGTATTACCTCCTAGAGGGACACTCGTCGCTGGTCATGCCGGCTTTCTGGCGAGGACGACATATCCGATTCCTGTTGAGCGGAGAATCGAGGATCCTCGATCCGCAAGGCGCTGGAGCTTGCGATGCAGCCGGATGCCGAAGGGGTCGGAGAAGAGCTGCAGCTTGAGGAATGTGAAGGGGCCGAACCCGAACGTCCTTCCTTCCACTTTGACCAACCCGACGTCCGAGAGCAGGGAGTCAAATTCTCTGATGGTATGGAAACGCAGGCGAGGACCGCGAGATGCACCTTCGAGTATCCCCCAGCTCTCAAGACGGTCGCGGATTTTCCGCCGCCAGCCTCGCAGCCCGGGAAAACAAAGGGGATCAAGAATATTGGTGAGAGACCAGGAATTGTCCACCGCCAGGATGATGTGACCTCCTGGTCTGATGACGCGCGACAGCTCTCGCAAAGCCGAATTCGGATCGTCAACCCAGGGAATCACCCCGATCGCCAGCGCGGCATCGAACTTTCTATCGGGAAAGTTGAGCCTTTGGATGTCACCCAAGCCGGCTTGTACTCTTTGATGGACATTCGCGGTCTTGGCCAATCTCCGTGTCTGCTCGACCATCGCCGGCACGGCATCCACGGCATGCACAGCAAAACCGCGCTGCGCCAGAGCGACGGCAAAGAAGCCCGCGCCGCATCCAACGTCCAACACCCGCGAGCCCGAAGGGAGGTCGAGCTGGTTCACGAGGTCCAGCACGATGTCTTTCCTGACCCTGTAAAGGAATCCCGAGAGCCCGTCGGAGAAATAAACATCCCGCCAGTGGGACGCCCTTGCCTGAAGGTAGCTATTCAGCATTTCTTCGCGATTGGCTGGATTCCAAACCGCCGCGAGGTATGGAACGGAGTGCCCCAACGCTGGGAGCGAGAGGTGGAGTGTAGGCAGAAATGTCGCCATTGGGGTCACGCCGCTCCGGAACCTTTGAGAACCGCCGGGATGGTGCCGAGGATGATTTCAAGATCCAGCCAGAGAGACCACCGATCGATGTATTGCATGTCGAGCTCCATCCACTTTTCGAACGGGATGGAATTTCTTCCGCTCATCTGCCAGAAGCAGGTAATTCCCGGGCGCACGCTGAACCGCCGGCGATGCCAGTCCTGATCGAATCCCTCATAATCGCGGACGGGCAGGGGCCGTGGGCCGACCAGGCTCATCTCGCCCTTCAACACGTTGAGCAGTTGCGGGAGTTCGTCGAGACTGGTCTTGCGCAGAAACCGTCCGATGGGTGTGATGCGCGGGTCCGACGAGATTTTGAAGACCGGTCCGTTCATCTCATTCAGTTTCTCCAATTCCGCCTGGCGGGCCTCGGCGTCAGGGACCATCGTTCGGAATTTGCACAGGCGAAAGAGTCGCTTGTTCAGCCCCAGCCTTTCTTGAATGAAGAACACCGGCCCGGGGGAAGTCAGCTTGATCAGCGCGGCCACCACCAGAAAGACCGGAGAAAGAAGGATCAGGGAGATGAGGGACAGGGTGAAATCCAGGGCGCGCTTGACCATGAGCAGCGAGGCGTCGCCGGGACCAGAGTAGAGTGTGACGAGCGGGTTTCCGTCGAAATCGTCCGCGACGTACCGCGCGACTTTGGGTTCGACGAGCAGGGGAAGGAAATGCACCACGATCCCCTGGACCTCGCACAGCGACACAATGCGGGCGGCGGTGTAATAATGGGAGCGAAACGGGAGACCGATGATGACGTCATCGACGACGTGTTTGCGGAGGAACTCGGCAGTGGTGTCGAAATCGCAGACCACTTTGTAACCTGTCTGGTGGAAGCCCTCCAGCCCCGGCCAAGGTCCGTCCGCAAACCCGATGATCCGATAGCCCAATCCGGGCTTCGATTCCAGCTTGCGTGCGAATTCCACAGACCGCTGGTTGGTACCGACCATCAGCACGTTCCGAACATGGCGGCCGGCTTGACTTCGACGCGTGAGTACGTACACCGTCAGCAAGCGGCTGGACGCGATAAACAAGAAGCTTGCGGCCCAAAAGGTCACCATGAAGAGCGGGTCGACCAGCCGAATGTTCGCTACGATCGACGCGAGACCCGCGAAGAGCGTGCACAGGGAAGTCGCTTGCGCCACCTCAAGCAACTGCTCCCGTCGCGCCGAAAGGCGTTGCAGATTGTAAAGGCCAAATGTCGAAAAGATGATGCGCCATGCGGTCAGGATCAGAAAGAAGAGGATGAAATTCTGGACCTTGATCCGGATGGAGAAGAATTCCGCCCACGGCAAGTCTTTGGATTCTGACAGGACAGACAGGCTGGCCAAGCCGAAGGCCATGACCATCAGCAGTGAATCAGACACCTTCAGGAAGCGGGGAAGGAAGCGGGTTTGTGCATTACTCATATGGGCGTCACCTTGAATACAGGAACTCTCGAACGGACGTTTACGAATCAATCTGCGCGACGCTGGCTGGAACCTGGCGGGGAATAACGGGACGTGACGTCGCGGTGGCGGGGCGCGCGAGGAACTCCCGGAAGTAGGGAATCGTGCGGCGAACCCCCTCTTTCAGCGGCACGCGTGGCCGCCAACCGAGAAGGGTCTCCGCCCTGAGCAAATCGGGACGGCGCATTTGGGGGTCGTCTTCGGGAAGGGGTTCGAAGACGATCTTACTTTGGCTGCGCGTCTCGCGGATGATGAGGCGGGCAAAATCCAGCAGCCCCATTTCTTCGGGATTCCCCAGGTTCACGGGTCCTCGGGCCTCGGAAAGGAGCAGACGAAAGAGACCATCGATCAGGTCACTCACGTAGCAAAAGCTGCGTGTCTGTTTACCGTCGCCGTACACGGTGAGGGGATCGTTTCGCAGCGCCTGCAGGAGGAAGTTGGGGAGGACGCGTCCATCGTCGGGGCGCATCCGCTCTCCGTAGGTGTTAAATATCCGGGCGATTCGAACCTTAATATTATGTTCCCGGGTGTACCCCATCGTCAGCGCTTCAGCATAACGTTTGGCTTCGTCATAGCAGCTTCGTGGGCCGATCGGGTTGACCCGGCCCCAATAGCTTTCGGCCTGCGGGTGGACTTCGGGGTCGCCGTACACCTCAGAGGTCGAAGCGAGCAGGAAGACGCTGCCATAGCGCTTGGCGAGCCCCAGGGCGTTGAGCGTGCCTACGCCGCCAACTTTAAGCGTGTGGATGGGATAGCGTTGATAGTCCTTCGGGCTGGCAGGAGAGGCGAGATGCAGGACGAAGTCCAACCGGTGACCGCTGCCGTTCCCCCACCCGGGCTTGGCACGCGCCCCTTCCAGAATCTTGTCGAGGTCGATGGGAACCGTCACATCGTGGGCGACGAAAAGGAATCGCGAGTGGTCCATGAGATGCCGCAGGTTCTCGATGCGGCCGGTCAGAAGATTGTCGAGGCAGATGACCTCGTGGCCTTCCTGAATGAGACGGTCGCACAGATGCGAACCGAGGAAGCCCGCGCCGCCCGTGACCAAACTTCGTGGTGTCATGGTTGAAGTCCTCGATAGGAAGGATTTTCTTCACGCGCAGGAACGTGAACGTGAGTTGAAGCTGCAACTTGCCGTCGGCCTACTTCCATGTCAGGCCACGTATCGCCACCCCGTCCCATGCCAATGTATTCAAATCCCGCGGCGCGGATCGTTTCGGGATCAAAGAAGTTGCGCCCGTCCAGGACGATGGGAACTTCCATCAGTTCGCGCACGCGGGACCAATCCAGATCGCGGAATTCGTCCCACTCCGTAACGAGCAGAAGGGCCTGAGTCCCCGCGGCGGCCTCGTAGGGCGAAGAGCAATACATCATGCCTTCCGTCGCATTTCCGAGCGCCTGCTGAACGCTTGGAATGGCTTGAGGATCATAGAGACGCACCGAGGCGCCCTCCTGGAGCAGCGAATTGATAATCCGCAGGCTCGCCGCCTCGCGCACGTCGTCAGTACCTGGCTTGAACGCCAACCCCAGGATGCCGATGGACTTCCCGTTCAAAACCCACAATGCATTTCGCAGTTTCCGCAGGAATATCTCAACCTGGCGAAGGTTGATGTTTTCAACGCTCTGGAGCAGACCCGAATCCACACCTTTTCCGTCCAGGAGATGGATGAACGCGCGGAGATCTTTGGGGAAACAGTAGCCGCCAAAGCCCAGGCCTGCGTTGAGGAAGTCCGGTCCGATGCGCTTGTCCATTCCGATCCCGCGCGCCACCATGTTCACGTCCGCGCCGACGGCATCGCAGGCCTCCGCAACCAGATTGATGTAGGAAATCTTCATCGCCAGGAAGGCGTTGGAGGCGTATTTGATCAGCTCTGCCGTGGTCAGGTCGCAGACGAGGAGGTTGGCCTGGAGCGGCCTGTAAATCGTCTCCAGGGTCTCACGCGCCCGCGGGGATTCAACCCCGAGCACGATGCGATTCGGCCGGAAAAAGCCCTCGATGGCTTTCCCCTCCTGGATGAATTCCGGGTTCGAGGCCACGTCGAAGTCGCCGATGGCCTTTCGTGTCGGCCAACCCCAGGGCTCCCCCGCGTGATTTCCGTTACCATTTTCGCCGTTTGCCACTGCATTGGCGTAAAGGGTGACGGTGCGCTTGATCCACTGCGCGGTGATGGCGGGCACGGTGCTTTTTTCTACGATCAGTTTGTAACCGTCAAGATTGCGCCCGATCAGGCGTGCGATCGATTCAACCTGAGACAGATCTGCCTCGCCGTTCTGCCTTTGAGGTGTCCCCACGCAGAGGAAGATGACCGTGGCCTCGCGCACCGCTGCCAGAACGTCGCTCGTCGCCGTGAACCTGCCGCTGGCGAGGTGCTTGGAAAGAAGCACGTCGACTCCGGGTTCAAAGAACGGAACTCGCCCGGCGGCAATTTCGGAAACCTTCCTGGCATCTTGGTCGGCGCCGACTACCTTCCAGCCCAAGTCGGCCAGCCCCAATGCTGTCGGCAGGCCAACGTGTCCTAGTCCCAGAACGGCGATTCTGCAATCGTCATGTCCATCAACACCCAGCAATCTGAATTCGCTCATTTGTGAAACTCCTGCGAGGTTCTTTGCTCAGGGAATGTCAATGCGTACTGAAGCGGTCTTCGGGTGCGCGGTAGGTCTATCGAATCGGCTCCACATCGAAGCCATCGACGCGGACGGCGAGCGCGCGCTGAATCAGGTTGACCGAGACAACGACGCTCCGGTCGCTGTTTTTCGCGAGCAGGATGCCCTCCACCCCGTCCAGGCAGCCGCCACGAATTCGCACGTGCTGCCCGACTTCGAGGCAGGGACAGCCCGCAAATGTCAGGCCGCTCTGGACCACGGCCCGGATGTCGGCGATCTGCTTATCGGGAATTGAAATCCCCTGGCCGCGCGCGCCAACAAACGAGACTACTCCGAGCGTTTCCAAAACTGCCAGGCGCGCTGCTCCCGAGCTGTCGATCCTCAC
The DNA here is from genome assembly GCA_041946825.1 of Terriglobia bacterium. Classification (GTDB taxonomy): domain Bacteria; phylum Acidobacteriota; class Terriglobia; order UBA7540; family UBA7540; genus CAZTHM01. The sequence continues at coordinate 142,449 of JBHGBD010000013.1, forward strand.
AAAGACGTACCCGGGGAACAGCGGAACCTGGACGGTCTGCCGTCGGTCGCTCCATCGGTGTATTTCCGACACGATGGGAGCGTAGCTCTCTACTCCTTTACGTTCCAGTTGCACCGCCACTTTCTTCTCGTGTCGCGACCGCGTGTGAACGGCGTACCAGCAATGTTCACCGGCAATCGTCCCGGAGAACGGCACAATCGGCGGCACTTGAATTAACTCGGAAAAGGACACAGCTTCGCCCTCTCAGTCCCATCTTGGGACTTGTGCTGGAAATGCCGTGAAGTTTTCGATCCCGCCCAACTGGTTTGAGCGGGTCCCCCGCGTCTAGAGTCTTTCGTAGATGAACGGGGGGATCGGAAACTCGCGCCGATTCAGGACTGCTCCGACCACCGGCACCTTGGCGGCCTCGATGGTTTCCTTGACTCGGCGCGCGACTTCACGGCGAGTGGAGCGGGACTCCACCACGAGAACGACTCCGTCCGCCAGTTGCCCGATCAGGATCGGGTCGGTGAAGTCGTTGGCGGACGGGGAGTCGATGAGAACGTACTGAAACTCGGTGCGCAGTTCCGCAAATCGCGATGCCAATTTGTTGTCGCGCATCAGCGCCGACAACGGAGAAGAGACCGAACCTGACGACAGGAACCAGGTATTCTTGCCCGGGAGCCTCTGCACATAGTCGTGGATGGGCCCGGCCCCCAGGACGGCATCGGTTAGTCCCTTTAAGTTGTCCACGCGGAAATACTGGTGCAGCCTCGGGATCCGCAGATTGGCGTCCACAATGCAGACCGGGCCGGCCACCTGCGCCGACAGCGCCTCTCCGGCGCCCGCGCAGATCGAACTGCACCCGCTTCCTCGCCCGATGCCTGTGAAAACCACGACTTTGGGCTTGGCCTGCTGATTGAAGAGGAATAGCCGGTGAACGAGCTTCGACAATTCCTGCCGCGGAACAGAAGGGGATTCTACGGGAACCGGAATATTGTCGGTGGTCTCCACGACCGGCCCGGCGACGCTCTTCCACGTCTGGTCCTCAGCCGCGCGCTGCAACAATTCGTAACTTCTGCTCACAGCAGGCTCCTTTGCTCCCTCGCATCAGAATCAAGATGGACGGTTCGAACTCACGTTGGCTTCGTTGGTCTCTTTGGCCGACGCTCCGTTCGGCCAGCGAATAGTCTTTTTCAACAACAGCCCTGGCTGTAACCGAAAAGTTCCAGCGTATGGCGCCATGCCCGGAGGCGGAACCACTCTCAGGATATGTTCGCCAGGGTTGAGTTGCGCCGTCACTTCACTGTGGCCATAAGATTTGCCATCAATAAAGACCAGCAGTCCCGCAGGCTCCGTCTTCACCGTAATGCCTCCGGGAGTGTCGTTTCGCGCCAGGATTCGGAGGTTCACCTTCCGCCTCTCTCTGGCCCGGAGCGTGATCCAGTCGGTCGTAGGCTGGAAACCGGGCTTCAAAAGCGAAACACGGTAAGTCCCCGGCGGGAGAGAGAACAGATAGGGAGTAGTCCATTCCGACTGGTTCGCGCCATTTAAGTAGATCTTGGCTCCCGCAAGGTCCGAGTTCACCAGAAGTGTGCTTTCAAGTGACTGGCGCGCACCGCCACCCTTTGCCTTCTTGACGGCCTTCGGCAGGGAAGGCGCGCTGTCAGCGGCTTCGCGGTTGCCATCGCGGCTTTTTTCGGACGCTGGAGCAGCGCTTGGTGACACTACTTGCTTTTCGAGTTCTTGGCGCGCCTTGTCTTCGCCCGTTGACGGAGCGTCCGGAATCGCTTCCGTTGAGACGTCGGATTCAGCATCATTGTTGGCTGGTTCCGGTTCGGTCGCCTGCAAGTCATTTGGAGTCGGCTTCGGAACATTCACAGGGTTGAGAGTGGGAAAGGTCGCTGGAGACGCGATCGCCTTAGGGGTTCGGCCTAGCAGGCGGTCGACTTGGCGTCCGACGGATCCCAATGATTGCTCAGCCGACAAGTCCTTTGCCACGTCCCGCCCCGTGAACAGCGAGTCCGCGAGAAGGAACGCGCCCAGCACTACCACCGCGCCAACCAGCCAGCGGGGAACGATGGCCGGGCGGCGAGTTCCGCCGAACCACGCCGGAACGTGCCCTCGCGCGGTGCGCAGGGGGACAGAGCCCACGGGAATTGCGCTCCTGCGGCGTCCCGTACCCGACGCCGGAGGTGGGGAGGCCTTCCGGCGCGTGGTGGCGGCAGAAATCTGAGCGGGGCCCGCGTATCCCCGCGCCCCGAGAACCGCAAGGTTCAAATCTCTCGCGGCTTCCTGGATGATCGGGTCGTCGATGACCTCCTGCGATTGCGCGTAACCGAGCGAAAGGGCGTGAAAACAGAGGTCGTTTATGTTGCGGGGAATGCCTCCGCTCCTTCTGGCGATTTCCTCGATGGCTCCGGGGGTGAATATCCCGGGGCCATTGTACCCGGCAGTCTCAAGCCGATGGGCAATGTAGCGGTCCACCTCGGCTGTATCGAATGGTTCGAGGTGCGTCAGGACGGAGATCCTCTGGCGGAGTTGGACCAACTCCCAGCGCACCAGCTTGTCCGCCAATTGCGGCTGGCCCGCCATGATGATCTGGATTAGCTTGGAGCTGGGGGTCTCGAAGTTGGAGAGCATGCGGATCGTTTCGAGGATGGAGTCGTCGAAATTCTGGGCTTCATCCAGGATCAGAAGGAAACGCCGTCCCTGCCGAAACTCGTCCAGGAGAACATCGTTGAGTTGCTTCTGCAATTCCACCAAATCTTCGTTGCCAGGAGTCAAACCCAGGTCCACAAGCAGGCTGCGCATGAAGCTCCGGCTGTCGGCCTGTTGCTGGAACAGAAACGCTGACCGAGCCGAACCACGGAATTGGTCCATCAGCCGGAAGAGCAAGGTGGTCTTGCCCATGCCGGGATATGCAATGAGTGCCATGAATCCCCGGCCGGTCTCGATGCCGTAGGTGAGCGACGCCCAGACTTCGCGATGCGACTCCCCGAAATAGAGGAAACGCGGATCGGGCGTCACTCCAAACGGTTGTTCACGCAGTCCGTAGAATTCCAGGAACATAATTCAGCAACCTCAGTGACCGTTGTTGCCCTGACGCCAGATGCCGAGAAGCTTGCTGGAACCGTTCTGACCCCCGACCTTGTGCGCCCCGAGGCCGTTTCCGTTGCCATGGCCGTTGGCCGGCAACAAAGCGAACATGGGATCGTGCACGGCACTTGGCAGGACGGCCAGAACAGGAACATTCAGGCACCGAATAACTTCGTCCGGGGTCCGGAAAGAAGCATCCAGGTGTTCAGCCGTAAAAGCGGCGCCGACGCCCACCATCAAGGCCAGCAGGATGCCTGCCATGGTCATGATGAGGGGGGAGGAGGTGGGAACGGGCGGCACACTGGGAGTTTCGGCAATCGCGATGTTCAGGATCCTCCGGCTGTCCAATGCGTCCGAGATGCGCGCCTCTTCCTGCTTGCGCGAATAGAGCAGGAAGTTGTCTTCTGCCAGTTTCACGTTGCGCACCAGGTCCTGCAATTGGATATTCTGCTGGTCGAAGTGCAACGCCTGGCGTCCATAAGTAGCGGCCATCGGCGCCATCGCGGCAGCCTTGGCATGCAGCGATTTGAGCTCCGCGCGTGTCTTGCTGAGTTCTTGATCCAACATCAGGTAGGTGGGATTCGAGTCGGTGGTCTCCTGACGAATAGGGCTCTTCTCCTCCTGCGCAATCATGTTGCGCACGTCCGCAATCTGCTCATCGACTTGCTGGACGAGCCGGTACGTGGGCGCGTAGTTTTTGGTCAGTTCCGCGCGACGGACTTCGAGGTTCGCGAGCGTGGATTTCAAGTTGGCCAAGAGTTGGGGGTTATCGGAAGACGATTCCACCGTGCGCTGACGCTGCGGGACCTGAGCCCGTTGCTCTTCCAAAGCCTGCGCGCGTTTGGCGGCTTCCGCTATATCCGACTGCGTCTGCGCCCACATGCCTTCAAAATCACTGGCCTTTTTCAGGAGGAGGTCTCGAGCGACGGTGGGAGCGACGGCGTTCTCCGTGCGGATGAAATCCGCAAGGCGCCCCTCAGCCTGGCGCAGTTGATTGGCATTGTTATGGGCTTCATCCTCGAAGAAACCAAAGACACCGGGCGGCCGGTTTACGCTCACGTGCTTCGCCACATACAGATCATTAAGGTTTTTGAGGACGCGCGCCGCCTGCTCCGGATCGCGGGAGACGTAAGACACCTTGATCATGTTGGATTGCGGAACGGGCATGACGTGAAGGTGATCCTTCAACCGCCGCGCCGCCTTTGCTGTGCGCTCCTCCGGTGTTTGCCAGGCAGCCAGCCAAGGGCTCCAGAAATGGTCGGAGCTTGCGTCGAGTCCGCTCTTGTGCGCGGTCTCTCGGAGAAGGTCGTCGCTTTGGAGTAGAGCGACTTCGGAGTTGATTTCGCGGTCGGTAGGTAACCCGCTGACGTCTCGCGCGTCTGCCTCGGCCGAGACGGTGTTGTCGGCACGCTGGTGCCTGACAAGAATCGACGTCTCCGCCTCATACCGGATGCCGAAGACCAGCACGGCAATCAGGGCGCCCGCAAACGTCGCGGTGAAAGCCATCAAAAACAGGCGACGATGACGAAACAGGATCGCCAAAATCTCCCGCAGAACTTCGGGCGACCGCCGCGCTTCGTAACGTTGGATCGAATAGGTCTCCATGATGCCTCCAAATCTGGGACCGCTCCGCGGTCCTTCGCACTCTAATAACGAAAGTAGTATCCGAGTGTCGGAAACGGGATTAAGGGTTTGATCTTGGAGATCCGGTTCTGCGGAACAAAGACCAGGTCTCCGGGCTGCAGGTGGAGGTCTTCAGCCAGATCCCCTTTGGTTAGCATTTGCTTCAGATTGATCTTCCGGACTTCGACCCAATCGTTCGAAACACGACGGAAGACCAGGACCTGAGAGTGTTTTGCCTTTTCGTTGAACCCTCCGGCAATCGCCACCGCCTCTGAGACGGTTGTGTCCCCCCGCAAGTCGTATTTGCCGGGCTTCTGGACTTGGCCGAGCGCCATGAAGGAGGGCCGGTCGAATTCCTTGAGAGTCACGGAAACCTGCGGTTCCCGCAGGATGCCCTCGTACGCTTTGATGATGGCCTTTTGCGTGTCCGGCACAGTTAACCCTTCGACATGTATGTCACCCACGCTTTTCAAATTGATGTATCCGTCCGGCTGGACCGTCACGGTTTGGTTGAATTCAGGGGTGAAAGGAAATGTGAGATCTAGGACATCAGCCGTTTCGATCTGATACCGCGGGTTCCGACGCTGCAGAGAAGGAGTGGTCTGCGCCAGGGAGCCCTTGGCGGTCACTTGGCTTGGCACAGTCTGCGGAACATGGTCGTCAGCAATCAAAGAAGGCTCCTCTCCACACCCAAGTCCGAATGTCAGCGCCACGGCGAACAACACAAGTCGAATTGAAACCTTGCCCATCATCGACGTACCTCCTGCGGATGGTGCTGCTTTACGACCCGGCCCTTGCGCGACTGCGAGATTCTTCTGCCGTCGGGGAGGATCTGGCAGAGATGCCCGGCGATCGGATTATCAAGGGGAACTGGAGGACAGACAGAGCGTGCTCCGCGACCTACCGCGGAGCAGCTCCGTGTAGTTCGGTAAACCCAGTTTGGGACGACTGGGCTGTGGAGAAAAGAAAGGAACAGTGTTAATCTTACAGTCGGCCATTGCACTTTCTCCCTTAACGCGTCAAAGTGTTGTGGCTATGGGTGCGTGGGAGCCGGCAGCTGCCACGCACCTGCTTCGAACCATCCAGATAACAATTCCAAATCCTAATCCTGCCGCGCCGCCAACTTACAGGGACCACGAAGGCGGGTGACAGTTGTCATTGCCACCGATAATCTCCAGCAAACGGGCTTCCCATCCATATCCCCTCCCGATTGCGTAATCAACTCTTCTTACTTCTGTAACTTAGCGTAGAGCCAAATTGTTCGAGGGAATCAGTGCACAGGAGAAATTTCATGGTATCGGAACATTTTGACCGGAAAGGGGATTTTGTGGGGTGGAGGAGCAATCGCGACTCTGTGGCTGCCGGTCGATGGCAAACTGGACCTGGCGAGATTCCATTAAGACACACGAAAGGCAGGGTTGCACTCTGACGAGTCATTGCGCGGAGCCTCTCGGGCAAAGGACTAATTCGAAGGAACCTACCAGCTCTGCAGGCCAAGGCCGACTGGAAGAAACGGAGCCCGTAAATCCGAATGGAAAAACTGCCTTGCTGAGACGAGATTTTCGCAGTCCCAGCGTCTTCGATCTTCGCTATCTATAAGGAATCATGGAAGTAACCATGTGGTCTTTCGCTTGCAGGGCCCCCATGTGAGGGGTTGGCGCTGCATCGGAACGTGTTCAGTTGGCAGTTACGTGTTAAGTGCCATTCTTTCAACAGGGCACTGAGAGTCTTCTCAAACTTACCGGCGCTCCAATGGCTGTCATGACTAACTCCTCGAAGCCCAAGCGGTTGATGATCGAGCCGTATAGATTCAGATTGTGGCTGGGTGCTTGAACGGTTCTAGATTTTGACTTGGCGGACGGAGGATTCGGGAGGTTCAGACGGATGGCAGCCGTACTCGTTTTGGTTTTTGTGGCATTAGCGGCGGTGCTTGATCTGTTGGGACTCACTGAAGTCGTGCCGGCAGTCTCAAGGACTGCGCTTTTCGTGGTTCCGGTGATTTTCCTTGTGAGTCTGGTAGTAGGCTTATCCACTCGGAAACAGGTCTGATCCTGGAGAGGATGTTTGCCTACACAGGCCGTGGTTCCGCCATGAATTCGGTATCAGGGGTCGGGCCGGGAATCACAGGGCGGAAGGCCCCTCGCGCGATCGGGGTATTCCAGCACATCGTCATCCCGCCATCGCAGGGTACACAAACAAGTTTCCCAATCTGAGCTGCTGCGGGCAAGGGAGTGGAGCGAATTACCCGGCGAGTGATTGAACACCCGCCTGAGACAAAAAGGGAGTCAACGTGGAAGCCGCGCAGCGCGAGTTTCGCAATCCCTGGAACGAGCGGCTAAAAGCGATCAGGAATGTCCCTCCGGTCCTGCGCATTGTCTGGCAATCGGGACCCACGGTCGTAGTATGGGGCTGCGTGCTGCGGTTTATCGCGGCCTTCATCCCCCTTTCGATTCTGGCGGTGATGCGGTGGATCATTGACGCCGTCGTACAGCACACGCTGCATGGCCAGCCGCTTCCCTCGACATTCTGGTGGATGGTCGCGCTCGAATTTGGTCTCGCGAGCGCAGGAACAATCCTCGGACGCGCGATCGGTTTCTGCGACAGTCTCCTTGCCGACCAATTTGTTCGCCATATCAGCGTCCGTGTGATGAACCACGCGTCACGCCTGGACCTCACCTGTTACGAAGATCCCGCTTTCTATGACAAGCTTGAGCGGGCCAGAGTGCAAGCCACCGATCGGCTGGTCATGGTTCAGGCGATCGGCAACTTGCTTCAGCAATCCCTGGCGGCTGCAACCCTGGCGTTCAGTATTGTTGTCTTTTCGCCCTGGCTCCTGGTAATCCTGATCCTCTTTGTAATCCCTGCCTTTCTTGGCGACAGCCACTTCGCATTCCTAGGTTACGAGCTCAATTTTCGACAGACCCCGGTAAGGCGCCACCTGGATTACCTGCGGGTTATTGGTACGAGCAAGGAAAGCGCGAAGGAGCTAAAACTGTTTGGCCTTAGCTCGTTCTTAACCGGACGTTATTCCCAACTCTATGACCAGATTTACTCCCAGAACGTCGGCCTCGCCCGTCGCCGGCTGCTGATGGGTTCGCTGCTCTCGCTATTGAGCACGCTGGGGTATTACTCCGCGTACGCTTATGTGATTTACCGAGCCGTCAACGGGGAAATCAGTGTGGGCACCTTAACCTTCCTGGCCGGCGCGATCTCGGGCGCCAGTACGAACATCCAGATGATTTTCTCCACCTTCTCGGGCATTGCTGATCAAGCCCTTTTCCTGACCGACTTACTGGAATTCTTCGCGGTGAGGCCAGCAATCCAGGCCAAGCCCGGAGCACTCCCCGCGCCGCGGTCCATACAGCGGGGGTTTGAATTCCAAAGTGTTTCCTTCGCCTATCCCGGAACTTCCAGGTTGGTGCTGGCGGGGCTTTCCATGCGACTCGGTCCGGGAGAAAAGGTGGCGCTGATCGGCGAAAACGGTCAGGGCAAAACTACCATTGTCAAACTCCTGACACGCCTTTATGACCCCACGGCAGGGAGGGTTCTGTTAGACGGTGTGGACCTGCGCGACTACGACCCGGAAGATCTGTGCAAGCAGATCGCGGTGATCTTTCAGGACTTCATGCGTTACGAAATGACCGCGGCTGAGAACATCGCCATGGGTGAAATCAGCAACCTCCACAATCCTATCAAAATTGCACACGCCGCGGGCAAAAGCGGTGCCGACGCCATTATTCGCCGGCTCCCTCTGGGTTACAGACAGATACTCGGTCGTCGTTTTGAAGGGGGTGTGGACCTTTCAGGAGGCGAATGGCAGAAGGTCGCGCTGGCCCGCGCCTACCTGCGGGACGCGCAATTGCTGATCCTCGATGAGCCCACTGCCTCACTCGACGCGCGCTCCGAGCACGAAGTGTTCCAGCGTTTCGCCGAGCTGACCGCGGGGAAGATGGCTCTACTGATTTCGCATCGCTTTTCGACCGTCCGCATGGCGGACCGCATCCTTGTGCTGGAGGGTGGGCAGGTCGCGGAAGAGGGAAGCCATGGTGAACTTATCGCGCAGGGCGGACGATATTCGGAAATGTTCGAACTGCAAGCTGCGAGCTACCGTTAGTATCGCCCGCGTACTCGGGACGGGATCTTGATGTCTGACGATTTCAGCCAATTCGAATTACAGGAACTTGGAGTGGATTGCGTACCTGGCGTCCCCGGCTGCTGTCGGGGAGACTTGGACGCCGGCGGGGCTCGAGTTTCTTCCCAGTCGCAGGCGGATTTGCGAAACCGGGCGCTCTCCGACTCGAGAGATTGGAATCCGACGACCGGGAGGCGGCGTCCGCGGCCGCTGATGCGGAAATGGCGTGAGATCTCGAAATCCCTTCGTGTGGTGTTTGAGCATCTGCGAAGAATGGAACGTTCAGGGGAGGAAATCACGCCCGATACCGAGGAATTGTCGGGGAATTCCCGTTTGCTGAAGGCTGCCGTTCAGGATGTCCGCGAAACCCTCAAAAGTGCAGCCCGTCTTCCCGAGATCAGGACGTGCAGTGGGGAGGTAACCAAAAGGGCGTATGCCGCCGCGGAGGCTTACCTCTCCGCCACCCACGATGTATTCGAGAAGAACTCCTTCCTCGCCTACGTGTCCGGTGTCGAAGAGGAGACACCACTGGAGATCGCCGAAGTCTGGGGCCTGAAAGCGATGCTGCAGCTCGTCCTGCTGAATGAAGTCACGGCCCTTGCCCGGCAGACGATGAGAAAGGAGCAACCCCTCACCGGTGTTGAAGAAACCAAAGGTGCGCCCTCCGTGCAGTTGTCATCCTTGATCAGGAGCCTGCGAACGATTAGCGACCTGGATTGGGGTGAGGTTTTTGAGAAACTTAGCGTAGTCGAGCGGACTCTCCACAAGGATCCTTTGGGTACCTACCCCGTCATGGATTCCGAAAGCCGCGATCTCTATCGCAAAGCGATTGAGCAGCTCGCGGCACGTTCCGAAGCCTCCGAAGTCGAAATTGCCCAGGCGGCTGTCACGCTCGCACAGACGGCGAAGATCGAGTGGGACTCCGAGGCCCGAATGAAGGAGCGCCGGCAACATGTCGGTTTCTACCTGGTCGGGAGGGGCAGGGCTCTGCTCGAGAGGCAGATCGGGTTTCGCCCTGCGCTTTCCACGCGAATTGAATGTGCGGCACTCGCGTGGCCGGAGATCTTCTACCTCGTTGGGATTGAACTTCTGACTTTCGCCGCCATGGCATTTGTTCTGGGCGGAGTGTTTACCCGCGTTCCTCTGATTATCGGCCTTGTGCTGATTCTGCTTCCGGCTATCGAGGCGGCGGTGGGAGTAATGAATCAGCTCGTTTCGTTCATCCTCCCCCCGCGAGTTCTTCCCAAGCTCGACTTTTCAACGGGCATCCCCGCCGAGCACGCCACGCTGGTCGTCGTCCCGACCCAACTTCTCGACGAAACCTATGTGGCGCGGATGGTCCGCGAACTCGAAATCCGGTACCTCGCCAACCGCGATCCGAATTTGCATTTTGCCCTGCTCACGGACTTGCCCGATTCGCTTCAACCGTTTGAGGATCGAAATGACGAATTGGTGGGGGTCTGCTCCAACCAGATCGAGGGGCTGAACAGCAAATACGCCGGGGATGGCAGGGGAACATTTTTCCTTTTTCATCGGCGCCGCGTCTTCAATCCTTCGGAAGGTGCCTGGATGGGCTGGGAGCGCAAGCGGGGGAAACTGCTTGACCTGAATAATCTTCTGCGCGGCAATTTCGGAAGCTTTTCCGTCATCATCGGCGATCTCTCTGTCTTGCCCCGCTTGAAGTATGTCATAACGCTCGACTCGGATACCCAGCTTCCCCGGGACTCCGCGCGCCGGCTCGTAGCGACTCTGGCTCATCCGCTCAACCGCGCCGTGATTGATCCCCGCACCAACATCGTGATTGAAGGATACGGGATCATTCAGCCCAAAGTGGGAATCAGTGTTCACGCTGCCAGCCGGTCGATCCTCGCGAGCATCTACTCGGGGCAGACCGGGTTCGACCCCTACTCCCGGGCCTGCTCGGACGTCTATCAGGATCTCTTCGGCGAAGGGATCTTCACGGGAAAGGGGATTTACGAAATCGATGTTTTCCAGCGCGTGCTGGGAGAGCGGTTCCCTTGTAATGCCATCCTAAGCCACGACCTGATCGAGGGAGTGCACGCGCGGACGGCGCTGGCCACCGATGTGGAAGTCATCGACGACTACCCTTCGCATTTCAGCGCCTACAGCCGTCGCAAACACCGATGGGTGCGCGGCGATTGGCAAATTATCCGCTGGCTGCTGCCGCGGGTGCCGGACCTGAATGGCAACCTCGTGCCCAACCCCCTTTCTCTAATCTCGCGGTGGAAGATTCTGGACAATTTGCGCCGAAGCGTCATTGAAATCGCGACGCTCGGGCTCCTGCTGGGCGCGTGGTTTTTCGAACCGGGAAGTCCGATGCGCTGGACGGCGGGCACCCTCGTATTGATCCTGCTCCCCGCCTACATGCAGATCCTGCTCGGAACGCTGAGAGCATTTCGGAGCGAATATATCTTTGGGGCGCTCCGAGAAACCCTGGAGACTTTCATTGCGTACCAAGTCAGTGTCTTCTTCCTGCTGGCCTTCCTTCCTCATCAGACGCTTGTGCTCCTCGACGCGATTATCCGCACCCTGATACGGTTGACGGTGACCAAAAGGAAACTTCTCGAGTGGGAAACGGCCGCGGAAGCAGAGCGGAGAACGCGCCGGACAAGAGTGGACGCGTATCTGAGCTGGATCCCGTGGTTTTCTTTGTCCATCTGCCTGATCCTCGCCCTGTTTCGACCGGGAGCCCTCGTGGTTGCGGCGCCGTTCCTCATCCTGTGGGCCTGTTCGGGCCAACTCTCCCGCTGGCTCACCGGGCCTGTGCGGCCCCGCAAAGAGGCACTTTCGCTCCGGAACCAGGATTTCCTCCGCGCCGTTGGACTGTGGACTTGGCGGTACTTTCGGGAGCATGCGTGCGAATCGCGTCACGGCTTGGTTCCGGACAATGTCCAGGAGATTCCGCCCCGAGTCGCGGAGCGCATCTCGCCCACAAATCTGGGGCTGCTCCTCAATTCGCAGCTTGCCGCGCTTGAACTCGGGTACCTGACACTCCCCGAATTTGTCCGCGATGTGGAAAGGACCCTGACGACGGCAAAAAGGCTGGCTCGACATCGGGGGCATTTCCTGAATTGGTACGACACACAGACACTCGAGCCCTTGGAACCATTGTTTGTATCCACCGCCGACAGCGGGAACCTCGCCACCTGCCTCTGGACGCTCAAACAGGGCTGCCTGAGGCTGAGCCAGCAAGCTCCTTTTGGCCCTGCCTTGTGGCGCGGAATTTCCGATCACCTGAACTACCTGGCACAGCTCGGCGGCACAGCGCAGATTCCCAGGCACGCGTCACACCGGGTCCGACAACTTTGCGCATGGAGTGACGTCCTCGGGGAGCATGGTTCCGCCTGGGTCCGAGCTCTCCCCGCCTTGGAACAATCCATTCGGGAAATTGAACGGGAATGCGGATTGAACCTCGAGACGGCGGGTGAGTTCGGCTGGTGGATTTCCGAAACAATGGAGCGAATCAAGAGCGCTCGAGCTGTCATCACGGAGTTTACCCCCTGGCTCGCACCGGAGTATTCGGCGCTTTCATCGCTGCTCAGGATCAATATTGAAGAGCGATACACAAGCCCTACCCTCGAGTCCATTCCCTCAATCCTTGCCGATCTGGATGGGGATCTCGGGAAACTCGAGCCCCAGGGCCCTGCAGCATCCCAAGACGCCGTATCCGCGCAGACCGCGGCGCTACACCGGGCACTTCCCATCTGTATGGCTGAAGTGGAAGGCCTCACCCGAAAACTTCGGGCGCTGGCCGAAGCGGCGGACTCTCTGGTCCGGGAAATGGACTTCCGAGCACTCTGCAACCACGACCGAAGGCTTCTTGCCATCGGCTTAAATGTGAGGACGGGCCGGCTCGAAACCAGTTGCTACGACCTGCTGGCTTCGGAAGCGCGAGCCGCCTATTTTGTGGCCATTGCCAAAGGAGACATCCCGACAAAAACCTGGCTCAACTTGGGGCGCGCACATGTCGCGTGGGCAGGCGAACGCGTATTACTTTCCTGGGCCGGGACGATGTTCGAGTATCTGATGCCGACATTGTGGATGAAGGATTTTCCCCGGACGGTTTTGGACCAGGGGGGCCGCAGCGCCGTGTCCTGCCATCAGAGATGGGCCGCGATTCTGGGGGTTCCCTGGGGAATCTCCGAGGCAGCGTACAGCGTGACAGACGAGGATGGCAACTATCAGTACCGATCGTTCGGTGTTCCCGCCATGGCTCTACGGCGGACCCCGCCGGACGATCTTGTGATAGCTCCGTACGCAACCTTTCTGGCACTGGCCATCGATCCGGCCGCCGCCGTGCGAAATCTCCTGCACATGAAAGATCTCAACTGGCTGGGTCCATTGGGGTTCTACGAATCTGTGGATTTCGCGCCATCACGGCAGGAAGCGGGGTGCACCCACAAGATAGTTCCCATGTGGATGGCCCACCATCAAGGGATGAGCTTGTGCGCCATCTGCAATCTGCTTCGAGACGGTGTGCTCCAGGAATTGTTCCACAACGAGCCCGCGGTAGCTGCCACAGAACTCCTGCTGCATGAACGGCTATCGCGCACCATTCGGGTCGAGCCTGGGGAGCCGATGCCTGCTTTTCGGCAAGGTATGCGGCGGAATTTGGAGGGCGTACAGAGGATGGTTTCCGAACGTCTTCTGAGCGCGGAAGGTCTGGAAGGGAGGGGATCACTATGACGCCGAAGGGAAATGAGGCTTCCCCGGTGACAATTTACATGGAGCACCGCAGTCAAACAGGGGCTTTCGTGATCATTGCGTTGCTCCTGGCTTTTCTCTTTGTCGTCGACCTCTACACGCTGAGCAACTTGAACTCTCTGCGAAGGGAATCTGGAATCACCGAGGCCGGGTTGCGCGCCGAGGTTCAGGCCGCGAGGGCCCAGAGCCAGGAACTGCGTATGCAACTCTCGACACTGAAGTCCTTGCAGTCGAGGGAAATTGACCGGCTACGGGCCGAACTCGACACTGAAACTGAACGCGTCGGAACGACCACGGGCCAGGCGCTTAATCGTGCGCGGGCCATGATGGTGGCGATCCAGAAAGGACAGGAACTGCGATCCAGCGCTCTGGAGCAGGAGATTTCCCAGAAGGCTGATACAGATGATTTGGATTCCTTGTCAGAAAGCGTCACCGCCGCCCAGTCGGAACTTGGAACGGCGCAGCGGACGGTCGACACTCTGGCTCATGACCTTGGCATTACAAGAAGCGATCTGGGCCTCCTCGCCACTACAGCGCGTGAGGAGATGCAAACGCTTCGCGACCTCAACGACCGACAATACTATGAATTCGCGGTTTACAAGAATGCACCCCATCGAATTCCCGGCATCGGCGTTTCCCTGATCCTCAAGAAGACCGACGTCAAAGGCCAGCGCTTCAATTTGAATGTCATCGCGAATGATCAGGAGATGCAGAACAAGGGCCGGAACGCCTTCGAGCCCATCTTCTTCCACCTCGGGGGGCTTCGCATTCCGTGCGAGCTAGTGATTACGGGAGTCGGATCGGACAGCGTCGCCGGTTACGTCGGCATCCCCAAGGCGGCTCTGCAAGGGAATGCGTTCATGCCCCGAACCTGAGAATCAAAACGGGCACACAGTCGCAATGAATTCAGTGCGCCCAATAGTCGGGAAGCAGGATTTTGAACTTAAACGCAGAAGCGGGGATTTGATATTCATCAAGGAGAGGAGATGGAGGACCCGATCTCTCACCCGTTTGGCCCGGCTCTGTGGTTTGACCTTCCAGGGCAATGCGAGTTGTGGTTCCCCTTTCGAAGGCGAGCGAAAGATCGGGGGCGAACCCAACGAAGTCGAGGCTTCGTTCCGCTTCGGGGTTCCGCATGAACCACAGCCAGACGTTGCCCGTCCGAAGGTTTTCCGCGCTGAGCAAGGTGATGCCGGTGTTGATGGCAATGACGTAGGGACTCACCCAGCCTGTCGTGGGATTGAAGGCGTCGACAAACCCGTAACGACCGTAGACTTTCCTTCCAAATTGCAGCACCATAGCGCGCAGGGCAGCGATGCAGATCTGGGGCGCGAACATCAGCGAACCTCCCGCTGCGCTGGGCACGACTGTGCCGTCAATCCTGGGATCGCGGCCTGAACCACCCCAGTCAACGTAACCCTTGGCGCTGTCGGATGCCGTTATACCCCAGACTTCGGAAGAATAGCCTGGGAATCGTTCGGACAGATCGACAGCCAACGCCTGCTGGGCGCGCGTGGCGGCCACAGAATTTGCGAAGTAGTCAACTCTCGGAACAAATTCAGGGGTTCGTGGGTTGGGCGCCCCGCGTCCCCGCAAGTCCACCCACGCCTGCGAATACTGGTGAGTGAAAAGTGGTCCACGGCCAACGTAGGTGTGTTCGCCCAGACTCGCGACAGGCAGGTTCCACGAGTACCAGGCGTCGGGCGAAATGGGGTGGGTCGGAGAACCGATGGCCAGCACGTAAAGAATCATGAGTTCGTTATATGTGTCCCAGCGGTAAGGAAGGAATCCCTTTTCCGGCGTCCAGCCATGACTCAAGGCTTTCCCGCTGCCATCGAGCATCCATCCAAAGTCCACGCGGTTGTATATCAGTGTTGCGAGTTGGACGATTTCGCTATCGTCTGAGAACGCCTGCCGAACTGTCAATATCCCCGCCAGTAGAAGCGCAGTGTCAATCGAGGAGATCTCGCTCTTCCATCGCCGTTCGCCCGTGGCGGCATCGACAAAGTGATAGAACCAGCCGCGTTCGTGAGGGGCGCGGCGGGCAAAGAAACGGAGCGTGGTGAGAACTCGCCGGCGGGCTAACTCCGGGCTGACCCACCGATGGTCGGCGGCAATGGCGAGCGCGGTTAATCCAAACCCCGTTGCTGCGATACTCGACACGCCGCGGTGATTTGGGTTGTCATCCGGCTTCCCGTCGATCCTCGCCCGGTCCAGCACCAAACCTGTGCGCAGGTTCGTTTGCTCCCAGAAGTATCGGAATGAACGGCGAGAGATGTCATCGAGCAGGGCGTTGTCACTTGCCGTTAAGCCCCCACTCATTTCCATCCGAGCCTGGGGCGGCGAGGCGCCGCCGACAATGGGCAGGCACAGAATGGCCAACCAGAGGGTCAAACAACAGCGAGTGTCTCTGGGCTCCCAGAACCAGCGGGTAGCGACGTTGGGCATAATCACAAAGGAGGGACGCAACCAGCGAGACCGCGCGATCTCTCCCGACAACCCCAATCCTCCCTCCTATCATTCTACCAAATGTGCAAAAAGCCTTCGAGTAATTTGACGGCCGTCACAAAGGATTTGTAAGTAGTATCAACAAGTGGGGTGTTCCCTGGAGGGTTCCACTCAATCCCCGGGGTTGGCGCCAGTCAATGTTGCGTAGCAGCATGCACGCCATTGCCTGGGGCGTCTGCACGGTCCGGGCATCTACGCACTTGACTCCGGGACGTGGTCCGAACGCCTGTCGGCATGGTGTTGTCAAACCTCATGAAGATAATGATAGGTCCGACGGGGCTCGAACCCCGACCCGCATCGTAAAACGGTCATGTCCCTCTCGACCGAGACCTCTCTTCCAAATTCCCTTCTGTCCTTTCCGAGGCAGGGGTTGCTACCGTCGTGCCCCCATGACACTAACTAGGTCATGAGGCTAGGCATTGTATCGCGAAATATCCTAACCTTGACAGGAACGGAATCGATGCCGTAGCATTCAGACAACAGGCACGAAGGGTGTGGGCAATTTCCGCTTGTGATAAAGAAGCTTGGCAAATACACGGTGAAGTCTGAGCTTGGCCGGGGGGCGATGGGTGTCGTCTACCTTGGGGAAGACCCGCGCCTGGGCCGCCTGGTCGCACTCAAGACGATGTCTTCCACCATTGACGACGCTGAGCTCTTGCAGCGGTTCTATCGCGAAGCTCAATCCGCCGGCAAGTTACACCACCCGAACATCGTTACCATTTACGACATCGATGAGGCAGATGGTATTCCGTTTATTGCCATGGAGTTCCTGGAAGGCGAAACCGTTGAGCGGATCATTGCCAGTCGCAAGGAACTCCCTCTCGTGAAAAAACTGGATATCATCGTTCAGGTCTGTAAAGGCCTCCACTACGCCCACCAAAATGGAATTGTGCATCGAGACGTAAAAGGCGGAAACATCGTTGTTAAGAATGACGGAACGGTGAAGCTGGTGGATTTCGGCATTGCGCGGCTTGTTGCGTCGGCGGCGATGACCCGCGCCGGATTGGTCATGGGCACCCCCATGTATATGGCTCCTGAGCAGGTCATGGGCTTGCCTGTCGATCATCGGGCGGACCTATTCTCAATTGGCGTCATCCTTTATGAATTCCTGACCTACAAAAATCCCTTCAGTGCTCCAGATACAGCGGCCATACTGTACAAGATCGTTCAGGCGACCCCACCCCCTATCCATGACTCCTTCTCTGACTGCCCACCGGGACTGGAAGAGGCGGTTCAGCACGCTCTCGAGAAGGACCGGGAGAAGCGTTATCAGTCAGGAGAAGATTTCGCGTTCGATCTCCAGCAAATCGCCGATTCGATTCGGCGTGAGACGCTTGAGGCTTTTGTGGACGAAGGCCGTCAGCATCTGGAGCAGGGAGAGTTTGAACTTGCCAAAGAATCTCTCCGCAGGGTGCTGGAGATAGACAGCAATCACAATATCGCCCGGAACCTCCTCGTTAAAGTGAAGGAGCATATGCTCCATGTCCAGAATCAACAGAGGATCGAGGAGATTCTGCCTCAAGCGAACGAATTCCTGGCCGCGGAAAATTATGACCAGGCGATCGCATTTCTCGACGAAGTTCTGCAGCTTGACCCCGACCAGCCCTCGGCCAAGGACCTGAAGCGCCGAGCTTCGGCGGCGCGCGCGCGCAGACTGAAGCTGGTACAGCAAATGGAGAGCGCCGGTAAATTGGCGGAGGCGGGGGATTTGTCGGGAAGCAAAGCTCAACTTGATGAAGTGTTGGCGATCGATCCGCAGCACACATCGGCGCAAGCCCTGATGAGCTGGGTAACACGAGAAATGGGGGAGCAGGAACGCCAGCGCAATGTCCGCAGGTATCTTGCCACCGCGCGCGCTCATTCTGAAGCGAAGGACTATATCCAAGCGCTCAACCTCCTGGAAAAGGCTCGTGAGCTTGACCCCCTTAGTATCGAAGTCGAAACCCTGACGCGCTCGGTCTTGAAAGAGAGGGAGAAGGAAGAACGCCGCAAGGTCCTCGAAGAGCGGATTGTCCAGATGCAGCAAGCGCTCGACCAGGAACAATTTGAAGAGGCGCTCCTGCTTGCCGACCAGACCCTGCAGGAGTTTCCTGGCGACCAGCGCCTTAGTGGCCTCCACGCGCAGGCTGCGAGACTGACGGAGATCCAGCGGAAACGCCGGTACGTCGACGATCAGTTGCAGGCTGCACGCGGGCTCTTTTTGAAGGATCAGTACGCCGAAGCGATTCGGGTCCTGCAGGACGCGCTTGAGGCGGTGCCCGAAGATATCGGACTGACTTCGTTTTTGAAGACCGTCGAGGAGGCCCAGGAACGATCGAGACTTGAATCGCTCCGCCAACAAGCCGTTCGCGAGATTAACGATCTGATACGAGACAACAACTTCTCTCTTGCCATTGAGGCCGCGCAGAGGGCTATGGCTCGTGTGGGAGAATCTCAGGAACTCCAGAGCCTTCTGCAATTAGCACAAACCGGGCAGACGGAGCATCAGCGCCAGGAGCGAGTGCGGGAGGTACTCAGTCAGGCGAAGGCTATTGCCCAGGAAGAGCGGTTCGAAGATGCAATCCGTTTTCTGGAAGAAGCCAAGACTCAGGATAGGGCCTCGGAAATTGTTTCGCTTCTAAGCACGACGCGACAGCAGTGGCGGCAATTCGAGCAGCGACGGGACGATGCGATCAAGCGGGCCCGAAAATTGCTCGAAGATGGCGAAGGAGCCAAAGCCCTGGCGTTGTTGGAGGCATCACCCAAGTCATATCGCCGGAACGAGGCTTTCCGGGAAGTCTATGACCAAAGCCGCGAGAGTGTGCGGAGGGCGGGATTGGTCCAGCGGGCCGTCGAGCAGGTGGCGTCAAGTTTGCGGCGCGGGGACCTGGGGCAGGCCGAGGCGTTGCTCAGGGATGCGCTTCAGACGTATGGAGAGGATCCGGCGCTGGCGGAGGTTGAGAAGCGGCTTAAGGAAGAACAATTTCAGGCAGCGCAGGCCGCGTGGCGCGAGGCGCTGAACAAGGCCAAGGGGGCAGTTGAAGCCAAGGAATACGGACGGGCCATGGAGTTGCTCCAAGGACTCCCCGCAGAGATCAATCAGATCCCTGCACTCTCCGCACAGGCTCAGGCGATACAAGCGCGGATCGTGGAAGCGGAGGCGGAGCTCGAGCGGAAGCGGGCTCAAGAGGCGCGGGACCGGGCTATCGAGGAGATATGTGCTCAAGCGCAGGAGGCTGTTAAGGCCCGGGAGTTTGACCGCGGCGCCGCCGTAATCGAGGCCGGCTTGCAGGCTCATCCGCGTGAGGCGAGGCTTCTTAAACTCCTTGGGACGATCAAAGAGGCTGAGGCCAATTACAGGCACGAGCAGAAAATCATCGGAGCAGTGCGGCAGGCCGAGGAGTTGCGGCAACGGGGTCAACTGGAAGACGCCTATGTGCTTATCGAGGAGGCATTGCACAGCCTTGGGAGCGATGTCCGGCTGCGGGAGTTACAGAAGAAACTGGGTGAACAAAGGGAGCGACAGGAAGCCCAGGCTCGCAAACAGGCTGTCAGTGAAATGCAAAAGCTCGACCGAACAGTCCGGTCGGTTACCGATCCAGCGAAACTCGGGGGGTTGATCGGGCAGGTCAAACTCCTGGCAGATCGATGGCCGAAGGATGAGCGCATCCAGTCGTTGGCTCAAGGAATCGCCAAGTACCATAAAGAACAGGTGAAGCTCGCTGCCGATGCAAAAACCGCTGCCGACAAGCCGCTACATGGTGCCCCAGAGCGTGTGGGCGCCTTGGTGAAGAGTGCCAACGAAGTCGACACGACGCTGGTAGGCACCCCGGTTGTACGCCCGCCGCAAGCTGACTCTCGGGCCGCCCGGTCGGTTGGGGCCGCACCTCAAGTTCGCCCGACTCCAACTCGCATCCCGAGAGTTTTACTGGTGGGGGGGGCTCTAGCACTTGTCGGCGTCTTGGCCGCCTTGTCAATCTTTCTGAAGAATAGAATCCCCCAGCCTGCGCCCACGCCCTCTACCTCGGCAGTGGAGGTCGTCACGGTTCCCGAAGGCGCGAGGATTAAGGTTGACGGCCGGGAGTGTGTGACTCCTGGCTGCAAGCTCAGTCTTTCTGTCGGCAGCCATCGCCTGGAAGCGGAGCTAAATGGATATCAACCCGTGATTAAGGAATTCGATGTGGATCCGTCCAACCTCCAGGCGACCGAACAAATCCGGCTAAACTTGGAGCCGATCTCAATACCAAACGCGTCCTCATCCGAGTCAAGCTCCGCAACAGCGACTGGGCCGCGATTAGGCACTTTGGTGGTTAGCACGGGAGAGGCTGGCGTGGACGTGTTTCTCAATGACAGGCGATACGGCCTCACGGGAAAAGATGGCATTTTGCGAGCACCTCTGGAAGAGAACGCTTATACGGTGCGCATTCAAAAGAGTGGGTTTGAGTCGGTGTCACCCCGCAGGGTACAAGTCCGCAAGGCGAGTGAGACGCAAGTGAGCTTCAACCTGACCCCGGTCCCTCAGATGGCCTCCCTATTGATTCGGGACGCGACCGGAGGCGCAAATGTCCTCGTTGACGGCCAAGCCATAGGAATTGTCCAGCCGGGCGGCGAATTCACAGCCAATGTCAGTCCGGGAGACCATTGGGTTGAATTGACCAAGGACCACTTCAGACCAGCCCGAGTGCAACGTAATTTTGGCGCTGGGAAGACCGTGACGATAGGTAAGGAAATCTCGGAGTTGGCGCTCTTACCTCCGACGGTTGCTCCCCCTCCCAAACCCGTCGCGCCTGCGGTCGACCCGCAGGCGGAGGAATGGAAGCGCATCAGCGCGAGCACAGATCCAAGGGTATTCGAGGATTTTCAGCGCAAATACCCTTCCGGCCAATTCGCAGAGCAAGCGGCGAAGAAGGCAGAGCAATTGGAATGGAATTCGGTACAGACCAGCAGAGACCCAGCTGTCCTCAAGGCGTTCGTGGCGAAACACCCGGGTGGTCCATTCTCCCAGGCGGCCGAGCGACAAATTGAGGCACTGCAAAATTCCGCACGTTCGTCGGAAGATCGCCGAAGAGTGCTGGATGCGCTCAGACGATACTCCACAGCAGTGGAGCGGGGAGACCTAAATGAAGTATTAGCAGTCTGGCCGGGACTCCAGAGGAAGCAGCAAAACACGCTCAAAGACTCCTTTAAGCGCTTCCGCTCGATCAAGATGGAATTCCGTCCCCTAGGCGAGCCCCTAATTAACGGGGAAATGGCTAAGGTCATGTGCCAGAGGACTGTGGCAAGCACTGACGATCAGGGGTCCCACACGAGTTCTGAAAATGTCACGGTAAGCCTGCAGCAAGCCGCGCAGGGCTGGGTGATATTATCGATAGAGTAAACCACTGCCTGCTCAGGAACCTCCTGCTACGGATTATCTTCACTTTCGCCAAAGATCGGACTTGACAAAATGTCCGTATCGACATAGAGTATTGCTCGGGTCGCTGCGTACAAATCCAGATAATTCAAACGATCGGGCCCCCGCAATGAAGGCGGGGGAAGCGAAGCATAACCAGCATTCAAAAGCTGGGAGGGGAGATGGGAATGATGCTGCGAAAGCTCCAGCTGTGCGTATTTGCGTCCCTTACATGCTGCTTAGTGACTGCGACAGCGACAGCGCAGACCAGCGGCAACAAACTCATCAATACGATCCCGTATCTTTATGGTTCCGATGGCCTGACTCTTCCGAACCCCTTTCACGAAGCCCACTTTACGGGGAGTTCCCTTGAGAACTTCACCCCCTTGAACAGCGCGCTCGCCAGCCAACTGGTCTTGCTCCAGGGATCTTCCCCCGCATCTGGCTTTACGTATGCTTTCGACCAGTCTCTCGGTGTCTATACACTCTCGACGCAGAACTTCGGCCCGATTTTGACCGAGCGTGCCGAAACAATTGGCCGCCACAAATTTCTTTTGGGATTTTCCTATCAGTATTTCAATTTCGATACCATCGATGGGATCGACCTCAAGAAGATTCCTTCCGTTTTCACTCATGAACCTGATACCGGACCAGGCGGCACTCCCGCGGCGTACGAAGCCGATTACATCACGTCAAACAACTCGATTAGCCTGACCCTCAACCAGTACACCACCTTCGTGACCTTCGGGATTACCAAGAACCTGGACATTTCGGCGGCGATCCCAATTGTAAGCACGCGTTTTAGGGTGGATTCCGATGCCACGATTCATCGAATGCAGCCGACATACGTGGGCTGCGGTGGTCCCGGCATTCCTGGCATTTGTCACTATTTTGATCCGAATGATAGGGCAAATAGTGTCGAAAAGGACTTTCCTGGTTCTGGGACCGCGTCAGGCTTGGGTGACATCACGATTCGCGTCAAAGGAACTGTCTGGAAGGGTGAGAGAGCAGCTTTCGCGGCTGCGGCTGACGTCCGGACACCGACTGGAGATGAATCCAATTTTCTCGGATCGGGAGCCGTCGGCTTTAAGCCCTTTGCCGCCTTCTCATACCACTATAAGCGGGTGTCACCAGAAGTCAACGTGGGTTACCAGTGGAATGGCAGCAGCGTGCTTGCAGGTGACGTCCGGACCGGGGCGAAGCAGCGTCTGCCCAATCAATTCTTTTATGCCGTCGGGGCTTCAGTGGGAGCGGCAAAATATCTGTCGTTCGCCTTCGACCTGCTGGGCCAGCGCGTCATAAGTGGCGAACGCGTCTTCCTCGGATCCTACACTGACGCCCTGGGTCAGTCCTCCCCCTCAACCAATATCGGCAAAGGCTCTTACAACATGACGAATGGCGCCGTCGGATTCAGAGTCAGCCCTGCTGACAAGCTCCTCATCACGGCCAATCTGTTGTTCAAGCTGGATGACGGCGGGCTTCGCGCCAACGTAGTCCCACTTGTCGGCTTTTCCTACACATTCTAGGCGCCCCGATAGCGCGGTAACTCCTGGTCTTGAACTGCGGCGCCCAGGAGGGCGCGGGCCGAAAAGAATCGGACCCTTGGCCTGAGGTGCGATCAACCACCAATCTCGCCACCCAACCGCGAAGGCAGGGAAGAACGTCAACAGTGTCCCCGCCACATTCTCCCTTATATGACCTGACTGTTTGATTGAGCCGATCCACGGACCGATCGGAATGGATGGTAGGCCCGTGGGGACTCGAACCCCAGACCTCTACCGTGTCAAGGTAGCGCTCTAACCGGGCTGAGCTACGGGCCTACAGGCTCTCTCATCGAAAGTAACCCAAGTCACGAGACGTGTCAACGCGGCTCGATCGCGCATTCTGGACAATCAGGCGGGATTGAAATCGAGTCGAGAGCGTTGTTCCAGTGCGCGAGTCCACGAACAGTCACCGCTCTTTGGCCTGCGATTTTGAGCCGTCAGCCGGATTGGGGCCCTCACGCTCCCCGGCGTATAATATTCGCTGTCTGCGAGGGGGAACGGAATGGACCGTGAAGCGGGGTGGCGACTTCTGTGCGAGTACACGAAGAACGAAAATCTGCGCAAGCACGCGCTGGCGGTGGAGGCCTGCGTGCGCGCTTATGCGCGGAAGCTCGGAGAGGACGAGGAGACGTGGGGAGTGGTTGGCCTGATCCACGACTTTGACTACGAGGTCTATCCCAACGCGCCTGACCACCCGCTGAAGGGCAGCGAGATCTTAAAAGAATTGGGTTTTCCGGAAGAGCTCCGCCGGGCGATTCTTGCTCACGCCGATTACACCGGCGTGCCGCGCGACACTCAGCTTGCGAAGGTCTTGTTCGCCTGCGACGAGCTGGCGGGGTTTATCACCGCCTGCGCCTACGTGCGTCCCGACCGCATCAGCACGCTCGAAGCCAAATCCGTGCGGAAGCGCATGAAGGACAAAGCTTTTGCGCGCGCCGTGAGCCGCGAGGACATCACCAAGGGCGCGGAAGAACTCGGCGTCCCGCTCGACGAGCATATTGCATTTTGTATCGAGGCAATGCGCGCGATCGCGGCTAGTCTCGGTTTGGAACCACCAGCAACCGCCCCCTCCCCGCAAGGCTCTGGCAGTTGACGGCGGGTACAATCCACCTTCCTTAGGAGAAGGATCGTCCATCCTCAGAAGGGGGGAATCAACCATGGCGAAGATATCTCCAAGGCGCAAGAAATCGCACCTGAGTTCGAAGCGAACGGCGTTCCTGGATATCACGCGCGCTGACAAGGCGCTGCGGCAGCACCTGCTCTACCTGCTGCGTGGCGGCGGCGCTCGTCTGGACTTCGAAAAGACCGTTGCGGGCTTGCCCGCGGCCCTGCATGGCTCCAAACCGCCTGGCGCGCCGTACACTCCCTGGGCGCTGCTCGAACACATGCGGATCGCCCAGTGGGACATCCTGGAATTCAGCCGCAACCCCCGGCACGTTTCGCCGGAATGGCCGAGGGGCTACTGGCCCGCGACCGACGGGCCGCCCGATGACGCCGCCTGGGAGAAGAGTGTTGCGGCCTTCCGTGCCGACCTGAAAGCGATGGAGAAGCTCGTCGCGAACCCCCAGACCGATCTTTTCGCGAGAATTCCACACGGAGATGGGCAGACCATTCTCCGCGAAGCGTTGCTGGCGGCCGACCACAACGCCTATCACCTCGGCCAACTGGTGCTAGTGCGCAGACTCCTCGGAGCCTGGGCGGACTGAAGTTCTGCGAGCTCGAATCCTACCTCTCTTCATAGAGGAGTCCCCGTCATGGCTACTGACCGTCCTTCGCGTGCGATCGCCGAATCAAACAAGGTCGGCTGTGTCGATCCGGGGCGACGGAAGTTCGCCAAGCTGGCGCTGACCGGAGCGCTCGGTGGGCCGGGCGTGCTCGCTCGGTCTTTGCGGCCCGCAGCGCTCAATCCTGAATTCTCGCCCGGCGTCAAGATCTGCGCCCAACTGAGCGGCGATTCTCCCGACGAAGACTATGAGTTCGTGCGACAGATGGGCGTCGAATACGTCAGCATTTGGACACGCGGCAGCCAGGCGACGCTTGAGAATTTTCGCCGCCTGAAAGAGAAGACAGAGGGTTTTGGAATCAAGGTCTGGAACATCGGCAACGTCAACGTTCACAACATGCCGGAGGTGACGCTGAACCTTCCGGGCCGCGACGATAAGCTTGAGGAATACAAGTCTTACCTGCGGCACCTCGGCAAACTTGGGATCCACTACACGACTTACGCGCACATGGGAAACGGCATCTGGAGCTCCGAGAATGAGTCGACTCGCGGCGGAGCTTCGGCCCGCGCCTACGATGCCGCCAAGAATCCCAAAGGCTACTGGGACGGCAAAGTTTTCACCGGCCCACTCTCGCATGGCCGGAGGTACACGAAGGAAGAAATCTGGGCGAACTACACTTACTTCATCAAAGCGGTGGCGCCGGTGGCTGAACAGGAAGGTGTCCGCATCGGCATTCATCCCGACGACCCGCCGGCGCCGGAGTTGGCGGGCGTGCCGCGTTGCATCTTCGGGAATTTCGACGGTTACATGCGAGCGCTCGAAATTGCCGCGAGCCCTAACGTCGGAGTCTGCCTATGCTGTGGGACGTGGCTCGAAGGCGGGCCGCTCATGGGCAGAAGCGTGGTTGACGCGATTCACCACTTCGCCAGGCAACGCAAGCTCTTCAAGATTCACTTCCGCAACGTGAATGCATCGCTGCCACATTTCGTCGAAACCTTCGTGGACGACGGCTCCATGGACATGTATCAGGTGATGAAGGCTCTCGTCGAGGTGCGATTCGATGGCATCGCCATTCCCGACCACGTGCCGCAGATGGCGGGCGGCTACAAAGCGGGGTATGCGTACACGGTCGGATACATGAAGGCGCTGTTGGGCCGCGCACAATCGGAAGTGGGAACCTCCTAGGTCAGGCCCCAATTCTCAAAGCGTCACTCGCTCCAGGTACTGTGGGATCGAAACATCCCAGCGCAGTCTCTCTGTCACCCTCGACTTCAACGCTTCCGACGCTTTCGGCTCGCCGTGGACGAGGAAAGTCTTCTGCGGGGGTTTCTTGAACTGGCCGAGCCAGCCTAGGATCTCGCCGTAGTCGGCATGGGCGCTCAAATTATCCATTCGCTCGACGTGAGCGCGGATGCGCACCTCGTGGCCGTGCATCTTCACCGACTCCGCGCCGGAGAGAATGATCTGCCCGCGCGTGCCCGCGCCCTGGAATCCGACAAACAAAACAGTGTTGCGATGGTCGGGCAGGCAGCGCTCGAGATGGTGAAGGACGCGGCCGCCAGTCGCCATGCCACTCGCCGAAATGATCACGATGGGGAAACGCGCGTCATTCAGGGCCTTGGACTCGTCGCGCGTGCGGTCGAAGTGAACATTGGGCGGCGAGAATGGTTTGGCACCCCGCGCGGCGACGGCGGTTGTTTCCAGATCGTGCTCTTCCTTGTGGCGCATGTAGATGTCGGTGACATCGATACCCATCGGACTATCGACGTGGATGGGCAGGGAATTCATCTTACCCTGTTCGATCAACTCGCGTATGAGGTAGAGGAGTTCCTGCGTGCGCCCGACAGCAAATGCCGGTATGACGACTGTGCCGCCGCGCTCGGCGGTGGTCTGGACGAGCTTGGCGAGACGGGCTCGGAAGTCGTCCTGCGGGTGCAGGCGATCGCCGTAAGTCGATTCGAGGAGGAGATAGTCCACGCCCTCCGGAACTTCCGGCTCGTAGAGAATCAACTGCGGGAAGCGGCCGAGGTCGCCGCCGAAGAGAACCTTGCGAGTCGCGCCATTGTCCCGTACCGACATTTCGACCATACGCGCGCCAAGAATGTGTCCGGCGCGGCGGAATCGCACCGTGAAATGCGACGAGAGTTCCAGAGGCTTTGACTCGTCCACGGCGCGGAACGATTCGAGCGACTTCACCGCTTCGTCGTAGGTGTACAGCGGCAACGCGGGCTTGTGTTTGCTGAAGCCCTTGAAGTTCGCATACTCCGCGTCTTCTTCCTGGAGGTGGCCTGAATCCGGAAGAACGAGTTTAGCCAGTTCGACCGTGGGCGCGGAAGTTAAAACCTGCCCGCGAAAACCGTCCTTGATGAAGCGGGGAATGTAACCAATGTGGTCGAGGTGGGCGTGCGTCAGGACGAGCCACTGGATCGTCGAAGGCTTGACCGGGAGTGGCTCCCAGTTGCGCAGGCGCAGCTCTTTCTCGCCCTGAAACAGCCCGCAGTCGATCATCAGTCTCTCGCCGCCGGCTTCGACCACGTACTTCGAGCCGGTGACCGTTCCGGTGGCGCCGAGGAATTGGAGAGTTGCCATTTTGAGAACCAGTGGTCAGTGGCGAGTGGCATGTGGCCAGCCGAGCCCGTTTGCCCGAAATCCGGTGCGGCGACAATCGTGGCGTCGATTACCTCGTTTGGGAGGACGCCGCAAACGTTCGCTTCTTTTCGCTGGCCACTTCTTACTGACCACTGCCCTTATATCACGACCGACTCTTCATACTCGCCGAAAACTTTGCGAAGCCTGTCGGAAATTTCGCCGACCGTGGCAAAGGCCTTGGCAGCGCCGAGAATAGCGGGCATCAAATTGCGCTCTGAGCGCGCCGTGGCCTCGACCTCATCCAGCGCCGCGGTAACGTGAGCGTTGTCGCGGCGGGCGCGCAGGGCTTTGAGACGTTCGATCTGGGCGCGTTCGATTTCGGGATCAATGCGGAGAATGGGCAGCGGCTTCGCCTCACCCGAAACGTAGCGGTTCACGCCCACAACAACACTCGCGCCTGATTCGACCTGTTTCTGGTACTCGAAAGACGACTGTTGGATTTCCCGCTGAATGTATCCGGTTTCGATGGCGCGCAGAACTCCGCCCATCGCATCAATCCTCTTGAGGTATTCCTCCGCGCCCTTCTCAATCCGATTCGTGAGGCCCTCGATGAAGTACGAGCCTCCGAGAGGATCAATCGTATTCGCAACGCCGCTCTCCTGGGCGATTATCTGCTGCGTGCGCAATGCAAGCAGGGCCGAGGCCTCGGTGGGCAATGCCAGTGCTTCATCGCGGGCGTTCGTGTGCAGCGACTGCGTTCCCCCCATAACTGCCGCCAGCGCCTGCAGGGCTACACGGACGATGTTCACGTCGGGCTGCTGGGCTGTGAGAGAACTACCGGCGGTCTGGGTGTGAAAGCGGAACATGCACGAGCGCGAGTCGCGTGCATTGAACCGCTCGCGCATGGTGCGCGCCCAAAGCCGCCGCGCGGCGCGGAACTTCGCCACCTCTTCCAGGAAATCGTTGTGCGCGTTCAGGAAGAAGGAGAGACGGGGTGCGACGTCGTCGACGTCCAACCCGCGGGCGCGCGCCGCCTCGAGGTACGCAACGGCGTTGGCAAGCGTGAAGGCGACTTCCTGGATGGCGGTCGAACCCGCCTCGCGGATGTGGTATCCGCTGACGGAAATCGTGTTCCATTCCGGCGCGCGTTCGCGGCAGAAAGCGAAAATGTCGGTGACGATGCGAAGCGCCGGCGCGGGTGGAAAGATGTAGGTGCCGCGCGCGATATACTCCTTGAGGATGTCGTTCTGAACCGTGCCCGAGATCTTCTTGAGGTCCGCGCCCTGCCCCTCGGCCACCGCGAAATAGAGCGCCAGGAGAATCGCCGCTGTGGCGTTAATGGTCATGGACGTTGATACCCGCTCGAGCGGAATCCCCTGGAAGAGGATTTCCATGTCGTCGAGCGAGTTGATGGCCACGCCCACACGCCCCACTTCGCCACGCGCCTGGGGATGGTCGGAATCGAGCCCGATCTGCGTTGGCAAGTCGAAGGCAACGGACAGGCCGGTCTGCCCTTGTGCAAGCAAGTACCGGAATCGCGCGTTGGACTCCGCGGCCGAGCCAAAGCCTGCGTATTGCCGCATCGTCCACAAGCGGCTGCGGTAGCCGCTGGGATAGATGCTGCGGGTGTATGGATACTCGCCGGGAAAGCCGAGGTCTTTCTCCCAGCTCCAGTCCGCCAGGTCTTCGGGCTTCGAGAAGGTTTCGAGGTCCTCGCCCGAACCTGTCTGAAACTTGAGCGGCCTGTCCTCGCCGGAACCCATAGCAGAATGGAGAACTGTTTACAGAGGGCAGGTCACAGGGGAGCAGGGCTTTTCATCGCAGCCTTGCGCTGTAACGAGCTCCCTAGCGGACACTGCGTGCTTTCAAAAAAGAATATAAGCAAAATATGAATAGTAATACTGTGAAAGAGGCCAGCAAGCCGAATCGTAGCAACCCCTGTGATGGGGAGCGCTGATAGTACTGCCATTCCGTAATCGACACCGTGGCCCCGGCAAAAGTGAGCATGAGAAAAACCAGGCCCACGATCACATGAAACATCCGTTGCGCCTGTTTTTTCCAGCCCAAGAGAAGTTCGCCGAGCTTCGCCAAGACTCTGCCCTCAATCAAAGATTCAATACGCTCTAACCACTGATATCTTAAGGACGAACGGTCGCTCCGTCAAACGCTGGGGGCTTTTACCTTGACAGCCTCCGAGGCGAATCCTACAATCCACCTTGGGTTCAAAGGAATCCAGAAATCGGGTGGCCATTGGAGCTGGACGACAACTTCAAGCGCCTGGTGAAGGAACTCGGTCACGCCATCAACGAGTCGCTGGCGGAATCCGAGCGGATCGCCGACGTCATGGGCCGCATCAAAGCCGCGGGCTACGATCTGTTTCTGGTGCTTGAAGTGACCATCGGCTTCAACAAGCGCGGCGAGGCGAATCTGGTTCACCGCCAGAAGCTCAGCACCGAGGGTCGCCACGAAACCGATTTCCACCTGACCAACCAGGACGCGCAGTTCCTCCGGGCACTCAAGATCAGCGTGGAAGACGAGCGCCGCTAACCTCCCTCATCCATTCTGACGAGATTTCGCGTTCGCTGCCCCACGCTTGACTCGCGCCCTCCTGCGGACTACGATTTTCCCCATGCAGCCGCAAGTGGTTCGCCCTCCCGCCGTGGCCGGCCGGTTCTATCCGGGCAAAGCGGAAGTCCTGACGCGCGACCTCGATAAGTACCTGGGCCCCGCTGCCGATACGGCTGAGAAAGTTGAGAAGGCGCTCGGCTGCGTCGTCCCCCATGCCGGCTACATGTATTCGGGCCACGTGGCGGGCGCGGTTTTTCGCCAACTCCCCGCGCGCCCTGCCTATGTCATTCTTTGTCCCAACCATACGGGACGCGGGGCGCCGCTGGCGATGATGTCCTCAGGCCAATGGCAGACGCCGCTCGGGCAGGTAGTTATCGACAACACGCTTGCCAAGCAGGTGCACGAGGGTTGTCACCTGGTCACGAACGACGCCGTCGCGCACGCGGACGAGCATTCGCTGGAAGTCCAACTTCCGTTCCTGCAAAGGACCGTGAGGACGTTCAGCTTTGTTCCGATTGCGATCGGCGTAGGCGGTTACGCCAGCCTGGAATCGCTGGGACGCGGCCTGGCCCAAGCCGCGCGGCGAAGTAACACACAGTTTCTGGTCATCGCTTCCAGTGACATGAACCACTACGAGCCCGACGGCATCACGCGCGTCAAGGATCGCAAGGCGATTGACAGGATGCTGGCGCTCGATCCGGCGGGCCTGTACGACGTGCTGCGCCGTGAAGATATCTCGATGTGCGGTTACGGTCCAACCATCGCCATGCTCACCTTCGCCAAGGAGATGGGCGCCGAGAAGGCAGAACTCATCAAGTACGCCACCTCCGCCGACACCAGCGGCGACCGCTCCGCCGTCGTTGGCTACGCGGGAATCATTGTTTCCTGAGACTTCTCTTCATGCAAAGAAGTAAAGGGCTGGGCCGCCGGCACGATGCCGACTCCCAGCCCGAATTCATTCCGCCGCGCGTTATCGTCTTGGGCTGCTGGAATGCGAGCCACCACCCGATCCGGAAGAGTTCCCTCCGCCACCAGAGTTATGCGTGCCTCCACTTCCCCCGCTGCCCGAACTGTGGGAGCTTCCCCCACCTCCACCACTCCAGCCGCCGGAACTCGAGGAGCCGCCGCCCGAGCCGCGAGAACTGCCCCCTCCTCCGCTCCAGCCACCTGAATTGCTCGAGCTCCCTCCTGAACCACGCGAACTACTGCCGCCGGATGAACTAGCGCTGCTTCGGCCGCCACTTCCTTCTCCGCGGCTGGACGATCCACCGCGATCGATACTGCCAATGCGGCTCCCTCCCGAGGATGAGCCGCGATCCGATGCGGAGCGAGAGCCTGCTTCAGGCCGCACTACCGTTCTGGGTGCGACGCGGTCCGGGGAGTCAGCCGAAGTGTTGCGGTCGGCTGGCCGCGACGCTCCGCCACGAACCGCCTGACCGGAAGTCCGGCTCGCCCCAGGATCATCGTCATCGGACCACGGTGATCTGGTGACTCTCGGTTCGTTCCGGGTGCCGACTCCCGGTTGGTCGACATTAGGCCCGGATCCGGCTGGGACCGGATAGTTGGTGACAGGTCCTGGCCGCCCGCCTCGGGTGACAGCGGCTGGCGCTGCGCCCGCGCTGGCTTCGCGCGTGGGGGCAGGCACAGATCGAACCCTGGGGTTGTTGACATACTGGCGCTGCGCCGGATCGTAGACGATGCTGGAACTACCCGAAGTCGCGCCGCTCGTGGAACCAGACGAGGGACGCGCGGGAATTGTGCGGCCGGTCGCAACCCCGTCTCGATTCCAAATAGGCCCTCTGCGGAATCCCGCACCATCAACGCTCGGTTCCCCTGTCAGTCTCGCCGTCCGCTCGGGTGCGACATCGGGCTGATCGACAATGCGCCCTCGGCGCGGGTCAATGTCATCACGACGGTTAGGAACGACATGCCAGCCGTTTCGAAGCGTGTCCTCATGCACAGTAGTAATGCAGCCGCGAGGCTGCGGGCAATGGTTGGGTCCCGGAGGGCCACCTGCCGAAGGGCCTCCTCCCAGGCGTGGGGACATGGGAGCCCACCCGACCCACCCCGGGCCGCGATACCAATGGACGACCGCCGGCGACCAACTGGTGAAGCTGCCCGGTATCCAGGCCCAGCCCATCCCGGCGACATAGACCCAACTGCCGTAGTGGTAGGGTAGCCAGCCCCATGGTTCGCCTGAGATCCACGTGTAACCAAAGCCGGGATACCAACACCAGCGGCCAACCGTGAACGGCGACCAACCCGTGTCGGCGTAAGGTGTCCATCCGTAACCGTATCCCGGCACGGAGACCCAATCGCCGTACATGGTGAGGTCACTGAAACCATAAAGAAGATCGCTTACGTTGTTGGAATAGGGAACGGGTGCCCCCTGGTTCCGCGCCATTGCGACGCGGTTTTCGCGCTCCTCTACCCATTCATCCCAGGCGTCCTTGGTGATGCCTTGCGAAATTTGGAAAGGCTCCGGCTCGCCCGGGCGGATTTCCAATACGGTGTTCTTGCCCAGCGTGCCGTTGCCCTCTCCGCTGGCAACTTCCACCGAGC
Source organism: Terriglobia bacterium (assembly GCA_041946825.1). Classification (GTDB taxonomy): domain Bacteria; phylum Acidobacteriota; class Terriglobia; order UBA7540; family UBA7540; genus CAZTHM01. Next base: position 174,873 of record JBHGBD010000013.1, read on the forward strand.
CGCTGAAAACCTTTACCTGAAGCATGCCCTGGTCGAAATCCACACGAAACCGCGATTTTCCCTGGGGCCGGAGGGTGGCCTCTCCGACGGCTACCTCATAGAAGTCATCACCTTCGGGAATGAAATTGAAGGTAGCATAGCCTTCCTTTAGAGTCAGGCGATTGACTTTGCCCCCGCTGGGCAGAAGCGCGAGTTGCGTGAACTCGAGCAGCGAAAGCTGCCCGATCCGCGCCGTCGAGGAATTCTCAAATTCCGCTTCGGCAAATGAGTTCTCCGCGGTGGCAACTTTGAAGCCTTCCTGGATAGGAGTGTTGGCCGGAGCCGTCGCCCATTCTTCGACGTCAGCTCGCTGCACGGTCACCGTCCCCTCCGTGAAACTCAGGCGAACGATACGGACATGGGAGAGCTCCTCTCCCCACGCCATCAGGGTCGCGAATGCCGAAAACAGAAGGAATCCAACTGCCCGTTTTACGAGGTGCGCTGCTGGTTTCATGGCGACCTCCCCCGAACACCTGTCGGCTGGAACGTGCCAGCCATCTTACACCTAGCATGACGCATCGGCCACTTGAAAGGTTGCAGACATTCGGCAACCCAAGGGCGACGGCGCGTCACGCAGCTCATTGCAATTGCGGGGCCGTGGCAGGTCGCAGCCTCGGATTGACCGGGGGAGCAGGGTAGGGCCTTCGTTTGGGCGGAGATCGCAATCCCCAGATCCAACTTGGCGATTTGAGACTCTAGATCTGAAGAGGGCGGGAGTGCAATCAGAACACTCCAATCCTGATGAGAGTCGAATTGCTGCGTCGCTTTGTTCCTCCCTGCCGATTGGGCCTTGCGGATTCTGCCCCCTCCTTAATCCAAGCGCCTCCAAGCCCTTGATAACAAATGATCTCTTGTGTTGACGGAGCTTTTGAACGGTCATTTTGTTCTCAATCAGATACAATGTTTTCTTAACCTAGGACTCCTGTAACCTTCTGATTCTGAATAATCTGGTGGGCTGATGGTCCACTTATATAGCGCCCAATCCTTGGCTCCGGGTGTCCTGAGGAGTCACGCTCGCGCCCCGCGAAGGCTCGAGCGGGACGTCAGAGAATTGTGTAAATCCCGGGCCTCCGGAACCGCCAGGATGCAAGGGGTAATTCGCCGTGAGCGAGGACGACAGTTCCTCGGCGCTGCTCAAACTGAGAGGGGACGGGCCCAGCCGGCCAGACCTCGGATTCTCCATACATTTCTCGCTGACGATTCTCGGCTAGTTGCTGGAGTATAGGCGAGCGTTCTCGGCCACATTCGTAAAGCGGAGAACATGTCCAAAACGCCGGATCGCGATCCGCCTAGTTGCTGTTTTGAAGGCGCTGGAGGATGTCCTGGGCTCGGGACTGTGCAAGGTGAAGAAAGCGCGGATTGCGCGCGATTTTTTCGAGCGTGGGCACAAGCAGTTCCGGATCGGCGAGCGCTTGCTTGTCGAGATCCATCTGGATGAGAAGCAACTCCCTGGGCAGGCTAAGGTGGTCGTATTTGATCGCGTGTTCCAGGGTCGTCAGGTGTTGTTCAACTCCGGAGATTTTCTCGAAGAGATCTGCCAGTGTCTGCGCTTCGCGGCGCAACGTATAGTTGTATTCCACCTTATTGGTCCGACCGTCCTGCTCGTAGATGAATGTCTTGAGACCGAGGTTGGCGACCTTGCGGTGGCTTTCGAGTTCGATGGACTGAAAATTATCCAATGCCTCGGCCAGTTGGAAGAGCCGCGCCGTGGTGGCGGGGGAGAGTTTCATGGGGCGCGGGGAGGGCGGCTCGTCGAGCTTGCGTCCCTCGTAGGTGGCGTTCCCGCTGGCGTCGACGGTGATGGAGAGAAACTCGGGACTGCTGCCCTTCAAGACCTTCGAGTAGGTCAGTCTGGGCGAAGGAAGGGGAGACTGGGCAGGGCCCGAAGCGGACGAAAGAAGGAATCCCAAGGCCGCGAAAAGTGCCAAGCCGCATCGCCGCCGTGCAGTTTGAGGCCGCGATTCCCGCCCGAGAATCTCCATAGTGACGGTTCAGTTCCGCTTGTGAGGGGTCCTGCTTTTCCTCCGGCCGTCTCGCCGGCCGTGACTGCCCCACCTCGACGCGCGCCACGGCGCGCGAAAATCCCGCGCTACTTTGCCTGCGCCAGCGCGTGCATCTCCGACTCCTCAATATCGAAGTTGGCGAACACGTGCTGGACATCTTCGTGGTCTTCCAGTTCTTCCATCAGGCGCAGCATCTGCTGCGCGCTCTTGCCGGTCACTTTGATGTTGGACTGGGGCACCATGGCAACCTCGGCGGAAACCGGCGTGATGTTGGCGGCCTTCAGCTTGTCCACGACCTGGTGGAAAACTTCCGGCGGCGTAATGATTTCCCATAGGCTGCCGTCGTCGCGCATGTCTTCCGCGCCGGCCTCAGTCACGAGGTTGAGCAGCGCTTCTTCGTCGGTGTTCTCTTTGGCGACGACGATCGAGCCGCGCTTGGCGAACATCCACGCCACGCAGCCGTGCTCGCCCAGATTCCCGCCGTTCTTGGAGAGGATGTGGCGGAGCTCCGAGATCGTGCGATTACGGTTATCGGTGGCGACTTCCAGCATCAAGGCCACACCGCCGGGGCCGTAACCCTCGAAGACGGCTTCCTCGTAAGAGGCGCCGGGAAGTTCGCCGGTGCCTTTCTGGATGGCGCGCTTGATGTTGTCAGCGGGCATGTTCTCCGCCTTGGCCGCAAGCACGGCGGTGCGCAAGCGCGGGTTCGAGTCGGGATCACCTCCGCCAATGCGTGCGGCCACCGTGATTTCTTTAATGAGCTTGGTGAAAATCTTTCCCCGGCGAGCGTCGGCGGCGCCCTTCTTGTGCTTGATCGTTGCCCACTTGGAATGGCCAGACATGGATTTTCCTTCCCTTCACAACGGCGCTTGGCGGACCGCCCCTTGAGCGGGCCGCGCTCTGAAGGCTTTATTGCCTCAATATGCTACCACAATCTTTTGACGCAAGTCAGCCGCCGGTTGACACGGGCAACCTAGGCCGGGTCGCAGTAGGTCGAAGCTATCAGCGGTCAGCCATCAGCCGTTGGCTCATGCAGCACTCACCTTGCTGAAAGCTGATAGCTGACGCCTTCTTTTCAAAAACAAACCCCGCAGCACCTTGCGATGCTGCGGGGCGAAAGCCGATCGTGCGATTCCGGATCGAGCTTAGAATAGGAACTTCAATCCGAAGCGGATCTGCCGTTGTCCCAGCGAAGAAGTTGTGCCGTTAAAGAGTGAGGGGTCGGCAAAACCCGTATATTCCGTCGCCAGGCCCGCGTCGTCGATGAACGGGTCAACGCTATAGAAGTTGGGGTGATTAAAGACGTTGACCATCGACATATGCCACTGCACGGAAACACGCTCCGTTATCCTGGTATCCTTGTAGACGGCGAAACTACCCACGTTCGTAATGGCGTCGCGCAGGCTGTTGCGTGCCGCCGTCCCCCAGGGACTCCCATAGATACTGTTGGCGGTGGGAGCGTTCACGATGAAGTGGACCTGCTGCGGGTCGACCCTCACTCCAATGCCGTTTGTGTTCATGCTGTTAAAGAGCAGGAGCGTATCAGGCGGCTGGCTGCACTCCCAATAGCCCCCTGAGTAGCCGCAAGCGTCCCCGGCGTAGATGCCCACTTTCCCTTCGGGCGCCGACGGGTTGCTGACGTACGGCCGCGAGGTCTCATAGGTGCCAATGAACGTGTTAGCGAACGACACGTCATTGTACTGAAGCCCCGACGAGCAGTAACTGAGGCAGAATTGAACGGGGGTGTAGGTTTCACCGGAGGCGAGAGCATAGGTGCCTGAGATTGCCCATCCACCCAGAATCTTCCCGGCCACGCCGCGCTGGTCGCGGTGGGTCGGTATCTCCTCGTGAAAGCTCAGGGTCCAGGTGTGGGGCCGGTCCAGGCCCGAGAGACCGTGTTCGGCGCCTGTGTAGTCGAATGGATCCTGAGAGAAAGCATAGGTGTTTCCGCCGGCATTCGTTCCGAAGATTTCGCTGACGTTGTCCGTTGTCTTGCTCCACGTATACGCCGTCCGCAGCGTCAACTGGTTCGCCAGTTTCGTGGCCCGCAGCTCCGTTTGCAGGGCGTGGTAGTCCGAGTAGCCGGTGTTGGTGCGGAGGCGTCTGATGCCCAGGTTGCAGTCGGCCCGGCGATAGCCCGGGGCGGTGCTGTCAGTGCAGGGCGTGACGCCGGAGGGGAGAGAATCCGGGAAATCGGCAAAGAGCGTGCTGACGCGCGGGTTCTCGTTGATGGATTGGAAAAGCCTGTCGCCATGGTTGCCAATGTAGCGCGCTTCAAAGACCGTTTTGGCCCCGATCTCCCTCTGAATGCCGAATGACCAGCTTTGCACCCGGTCCGTCCGAAAATCGGACGCCACCCCAGTCTGACTGAATCTCCGTGGGTCAGAGACTCCGAACGTAAGGAAGGAAGCAAACTGATCCCGGACCGCCGGCCCGAAGGGAGCTGCGGGGAGACCGGTGCCAGGAACGGGGTTGCCGTCCACGTCCACACCACTCACGGTTTGGGCGAGAACGATTGGAGCGGAGCTCATCATGTTCAAATACATGTTGTAGAAGGGTGGATCGTACGACAGTCGGTAACCTCCCCGAATGACCGTCCTGCCCTCGCCTGTCAGGAAGCCGCCCCCTTTCGGTGTATAGGCAAAGCCGATGCTGGGGCCGAAGTCGGTTTTGATATTATTAAGCCGCGGAACGGTGCGGATGCTCAAATCCAGGCTGGGATCCCAGAAGGCTGTAGCGTCGTTGGACTCCCGATGTGTCGTAACGTCGTTGAAGAAGTTCGAAGGCTGCGAGAAGTAAGACCACGTAAGACCGAGATTCAAGGTCAAGTTCGGCGTCACCTTGAAGTCGTCTCCGACATAAGCAAAAAACTGGTGCTCCTTGAAGCCCGCCACGGGATTGCCCGAAGCAATCTGGATACTGCTCGGGATGTTGGCCATGTAACTATCGAAATCGGGGTAATTGAAGGTCCCGTTGACGTTGGGTAGGAATCTGTTTCCCGATCGCTGATGCGTCCAGTTGAATCCCGCCTTGAGCTGATGCCGGCCAACAATGTAGCTCCAATTATCCTGAAGCTGGTAGGTATTGACGATCCGGCCCTGAGGGGCGCTATTGAGTGGCCCGTAATCGGCGTACCCCGGGGGGAGGTTGATGTTGGCCAAGGCCTGATCGATATTCAACATCGACGGAATGGTATCCCCAATGGTGTTGGTGCCGAATTCCACGGAGATACGCCCGTAATTGACCCGAAATTCGTTCACCATGCGGCCCGAGAAGGTCCGGGTCCAGCTCAATCCGTACCCCTGTCCGAGACTTGGCACGCTGACCGGATAACCTACCGCCGCCCGGCCAAAGGAATCGGCGTTGGGCGGTAGGTTGGGCTGATAGTACCATCGCCCATAGATGCGGTTCTTGTCGGTTTGAACGTCAATCCGAGCCATCGCGTCCTTGCCCCTGAATCCCGTAGGAAGCGTCCGCTGCACGCCGCCCATTTCCACGTCGCAGGTCTGTGTGCCGTCAAGTGGATTGGTGAAGGTCAGGAGTTCCGGTGCTCCGGTGATGATGGGATTTCCTCCGGTAATTCCGAAAGGCCCATAGTTGCGTATTGCAGCGACCGAGTTAGCGTTCGCCCAGGAGCAGGCCGCCATCTGATCTAGGCCTGCCGGTGTTGGCGTCAGCGAACCTGTCGAATAAGTCTGGCTCTGTGAGAGATAGTCATGGTCAAAGCCACCGAAAACAAACAGCTTGTCCTTAATGATCGGGCCGCCCCCGGAGTAGCTGTGGAAGATCTCATTATAGCGGGGCAGCTTGTCGAGGTCCTCGAAGGACTTCTGCGCACTGTCGAGAGTACTCAGGGCCGAGTTGGCTTCGGTCACGGTAACGGTCCCGTGCCAGTTGTTCGTTCCGGATTTCGTCACGATGTTGACGACCGATCCGGCATTGCGGCCATACTCGGGGCCAAAATTGTTGGTGACGGCCTGATATTCTTCTACGAAATCAGTGTTGCCCACGAAGATCGAGGGCCCGCCCACCGAATTGTCGTTGTTGGCTTGTCCATCGAGTTGCTGGTCATTGTTCCGGCCGCGGATGCCGTTGACCGCAAAGCTTGCGCCATTCGTGTTCGAGAAGTTCCCGTCGCGGCTGTCGACGACGCCGGGAAGCATGAGCATGAGCCGATCGAGTCCCTGATTCTCGCCTACGCTGGGGAAGACCGCGATCTCATTCCCTTTCACGGCGGTGGATATCTGCGCCTGCGTGGTCTGGAGGAGTGGCGCCTCGGCCGCGACTTCAATGACCGTCGTCAATGCTCCGACCTCCAATTGGAGCATTCCCAGGCCGTTGTCCGTGGCCGAGGAAACGACCACGTTGCTGACCGCAAACTTCTTGAAGCCTTCCTTCGAGACCTCGACACGATAAGTGCCGATAGGCAGCAACGCGAGTTTGAAGGCTCCGGACGCCTCGCTTCTCACCGTGAAATTCAGATTGGTCTCGGCGTTCACGGCACGGATTTCGGCGTCGGGAACTGCACCCCCCGACTGGTCGATAACCGTTCCCGAGATCGATCCTTTAATGACCTGGGCGGGGAGGCGATCCACACCCGCGACAAGGAACAGTAGGAATAAGAATGTCCCCCACGAAAGAAACCTTCTCAAGTAATCTCGCATGCTACCTCCTTGCATGTTTGCACTGACTCAATGATGTGAGAACAGGTGCACAATTTTGGGATGAGGTGAAATACCTCAGTTGGCCGAGCGAACATATGATTAGAGCAGTTTTGTCACCGAAAATAGGACCAGCAACCGTTTGGAATATGACAAAATGTCTAACTATTTCAGCAATCTACGTTACGAACTCCGACAACCTGGTATCTTCCGCAATCGAGTCGCCAAGGTGAAGTTCATTCTTTAGCGTTTTGCTTTCAACGAAATCCGCTTGGTGCCCACAAGCGAGTAAGGGCGGTTCTACAGGAACTCATATTTGGTGGCGTTTTCGATAGATTTCAGGATTCACAGCGGGGAAATATGTCCGTTATTCGAATCTTGGCGGCAAAGCGGACTTTTTGTCGTAGCTTTCTGAGCGGGACATCCGGGTTATTTCGCGTGCAGAACTCACGCCGAAAAGCGGGAGGGCTCTTCCAGTTTGGTTGGAGCCGGCCACCAGAATAAGCTGAAGCTACCTCAAGAAACAGGGAAAAACGCTTTGGGTTCGCGGGCGCCGGGAGAGTGGTGTCTAGTGCCGGAGAGTTGACTGTTCCTGCGCTTGAGCGCGCAATTCGCTGATGGCCTGACGCACACGCGGCATATAGGAACTGTGCGGATCGAGCGCGGCGAACTCCTCGAGTTCGCGTAAGGCATTCTGAGTGTCACCGCGGTTGCGATAGATGTCAACCATCAGCAAATGAATCTTGGGTGGTGCGTTGGGTTGGTCTCGCGCTCTCAATCCATACTCCAGGGCCTTGTCCCATTGCCCCCGGCCGCCCTGGCTGCGCGCGAGTTGGTAAGGCCACTGCCAGCCACCGGGATCGATTTCCATGGCGCGCAGCAGCAAACGGTCGGCTTCATCGAACCGCTTCTGAGCAATGAGAATAACAGCCAGCGGATGATAGGAAAGCGCGAACTCAGGTTCTCTCGCGATGGCATTCTGGAAATCCGTTTTAGCATCCTCCGTGGAATGCGTTTCCAGGTGGGCCATCCCCAGCAAGTAATAAGCCTCATAGTAGTCAGGGAAGATTTTCGTCGCCTTGCGAAAATGCGGGACGCTGTCAAAGGGTTTTTGTTCATCTTTCAGGTGCACGAGTCCTTTGCTGACCTCCCTGAGCGCTCGCGCCGGGATGGCCAGTGTCCGGGCGCTGATGGTACTGCCGTGCGGAAGGGCCTTCGAGGGGATACGCGGAAGGCTGACCGTCACTTCACGGAAAACATCGCGGGCCGCGACCTCCACCACGGTTTCACTCGTTGTGAAGCCCTGGAGCGACACGCGCGCCCGATAGGGCTGAAGCGACAGGCCTGAGAAGTCCGCGCACCCGCGCTCGTCACTGAAGGCTTTCGACACGAGTGTGCCAGAAGCCGACTGCAATTCGACGAGGGCTCCTTGGAGGGGCTCGTACGTCCTGGCGTCATTGACGCGCACGCGGACCGAAAGATCGGGCCCCACCGAACTCTGCTGGGTACCAGCGGCTGCCGCCGGAAGGAACTGAGGGAGACAGAGGAGGGGAACCAGAAGGGCGAGGATCTTCTGCAGGGAACGTTCGGGCGTGACGCAAGCCGCACGGCCACTGCTCCGCATAGGAGCCACCCGTAACGTGTTCCTTAATCAAGCGGACCGTACTCCTGACGAGTGGGAGATGCAAGAGGAAATAACATGGCGCAGCAAGGAATTTGCGCATCGCCAAAATGTCCCTTGCAAAACAAACCCCGCAGCACCTTGCGATGCTGCGGGGCGATTACTTGCAAAGGGAGCGGTCAGTTCCCGCCGCTCGTGAACTAGAAGTCAATCCGCGCTGCGAACTGGCCGATGCGAGGCCCGAACGTAGCGGTGGACTGACCGAAGCTGTTCGAGGCCATGTTGTTCTCGGGCAGCGCGAAGTTGGAGCGATTGAAGATGTTGAAGAAGTTGAACTGCACCGAGATGGACGCGCGCTCCGTAAGCCGAAAAGCCTTATTCACGGTGAAATCCAAGTTGGCGTAACCGGGACCCGTGAGGGTATTCCTGCCCAATCGGCCATCGCGCCACAGGCCGTCGTTGACCTTCGGATCCATGACCGCGTCCTCGAAGTACTGTGTGCGCAGGTAACCGTCCGCCGGACTGACACTGTGATTGACCGCTACGACGTCAGGGTTCCCGTTGCCGGTGAAGTCCGGCCGGTCGATAAACTTGCCGTCGCCGTTTGTGTCCGCATTGCCGTCGTAAATGTTGAAAGGCAATCCCGACTGGATGGAGACGATCGACCCGATCCTCCACCCGCCGGCCCAACGGTTCGACCGGAAGAACGGCAGGTCATAGATGACGCTGCTTACAAACCGGTGGCGAAGATCGAAATCCGCGCGCCCGTAGTCCAGCGCGCGATTCATGACATCCATCGTGGAGATCCCATTATTGCCGGACGCGGCGCGGTTGTTGAACGCATCGCTGACGTAATCCAGAGCCTTCGACCACGTGTAGTTGCTCTGGAACTGCAGCCCGCGCGACATCCGCTTGGTGAGCTGGAACTGGAAGGCATGGTAGTTCGAGTTGAAGTAGTTGCCGCGCGCATTGTCCGAGCCGATCGTGTTGTTGGGCCGCCTGCTGCTGAAGTCTCCCGCAATCCGTCCCGGGAAAGTGTTCAGGTCCACGACTCCGGTCAGCTTGTGCCCGAAGGTTCCGATGTAGTTGAACTCAACCATCATGTTGTTTCCGAGCTCGTGTTGAATCCCCATATGCACCTGCTCGGTATACGCGGCCACCATGTTCTGATCCATATGGCGAGGAGAAGGCTTGGGCTGGTATGCCGGGTTGTTGTACGCCGAGGTCACAATCGGGATGGAATACAGGTCCGGCGTGACCACGGGCCCGGCAGCCACTCCGTTGATCAGGAATCCCACGTCATTGAACGAGAAGAGGGGCGGATTGAAGCGGATGTTCTCGAAAAGGTTATTCCACATCCGGTCGTAATAGACCCCGAAGCCGCCGCGCAGGACCGTCTTCTGGTTCCCCGTGATATCCCAAGCGAACCCGAAGCGCGGTGCGAAGTTGTTTTTGTCTTTGTTCCAGAGCTCGTGATCCCTTTGTTGGAAAGCCGCCGTTGCTTCCCGGGCATAAGGCACGCTATTTCGCGGGAAGAAGGGGTTGTCCGAGGTTGTATCAATCGGAACCGTGGCCTCTCCAAAGAAGAAGTTCGAATCCAGGCCCGGCCGGAAGTTGTGGGGAACGCCGAAATAGTCCCAACGAAGGCCCAGGTTGAGGGTAAGGCGGGAAGCTACCTTCCAATCATCCTGGACGTAAAAGCCCAGTTCGTTGGCACGGTAACCGCGGTAGTATTCCGGCTTCTCCCCGGTTTGGGGATTGATGGAAGCTTCCAGGAGATAGTAACTTCCGAGAAAAGGCTCGCCAAATGCCGCGTTCTCAAAATCCGCCGCCGCCCAGCCATCCGTCAGGAGGTTCTCAATATCCCAAGGGAGAACGAATCCGAATTCGCTGGCATTGAAGATCGACCCGTTCCGCGTCCGGCGATATTCAGCACCCACATTGAAGCTGTGCTTTCCCCTCGTGATGGCGATGTGATCCTGATACTGGAACTGATTGTCGGTGAAATTCTGGGGAAGTCCGGAAGTCATCCCGATTCCCACTCCCGTCGGATCGAGCGCCGGGATAATGGACGGGACGTTGGGGTCGATGTCGCGCGGGAACTCGCTGTTATGACGCAGAAAGCTGATCTTTGCTTCATTCAGGATGGAGGGGCTGAAAGTGTGCGTGTAACTGAGCCCCCAATTCTGAGCGCGACTCAGCGCGGTAATGGGAAAATACGGGCTGCCAAGGCCGTCGGTGCCGAGCGAGGAATCCACGGTATCGTAATCATCGAACGCCATCAGCCCGGTCAGCCGGTCCCTGTCGCCAATCGTATGGTCAACCTTGATGCTGAAGCGGTTTTCGTTCAGCTTGGTGTTATTGCGTACATCCGCGTCCCCGAAGACATTCACGGGGTAGGTGATCGGTACCCCAAAGATCGCGGGGAAATATCCACCCGTTTCGTTGCTGAAATTGGAGGTTGGAGCTGGGTAGGGATACTTGTTCACCAGGTCGGATGCGATCGGCCCGAGGGTGCGTGAGTTATCAAAAGCTCCGGGGCACGTTGCCCCCAGAACTTGCATGCAGGCGCCGTTCGGGTCGGTCTCCATGAAGTCGGCATACCCACCACTCCGTACGAAGTCGACAAATTGCGGGGTGATGGAAGTGACGACATTCGGTGCTCCCTGGCGCATGCGCTGGATCTCCACAGCGCCGAAGATGAACGTCTTATCCTTGCGAATCGGTCCGCCCAACGAGCCCCCGAACTGGTTTCTCACCAGAGAGTCCTTCGTGCCGTTGCGATTCGAGAAGAAGTCATTGGCGGTGATGGACTGATTGCGGTTGTACTCGAAGACCGAGCCGTGCAGAGTGTTGGTGCCGGACTTCATCACCGCGTCGGCTACGAATCCCGACTGGCGGCCGTACTGCGCGGTGAATGAGTTCGTTTCCACGCGGAATTCCTGGATGGCGTCGGGCGAAATCCCGGTAATCGCGCCGGGAATGGTGCCTACCGTATTGTGGCTGCGCCCGCCCTGTCCCTGGTCGTTGTTGTCAAAGCCGTCGATAATGAAGTTTCCCGTCCCGCCCCGCGATCCGTTCACCGCGGCGCCCCGCGTGCTTCCATTGAACTCGATGTTGCCCAGGGCGCTCGGAACAGACCCTGGCATCAGGTTCACGAAGGCGCTGGGGTCCCGAACTTCCAACGGCAGTTGCGATAGAGTATTGCGGTCAACCAGCCCGGAGACATCGGAACGCGCCGTCTGGACGAGCTGCACGCCGCCAGCCTCGACCGTAATGGTCTGGACTGTGCCGCGTGCCAGTTCCATGTGCACGTCGTTGGTTACGGTTTGACCCACCGTTACAATCAGGCCCGCGACCTCGAAATCCGCGAAGCCTTGGGCGCTCGCCTTCAAGGTGTAACTGCCCACATCCGCAAAATCAAAACGGTAAAGCCCCGCCGTATTTGTCGCGGCGGTGCGCACAATGCCCGTACCTTCATTCGTGAGGGTTACGATGGCGTTGGGGATGGCCGCTCCGCTGGGGTCCATCACCGTACCGGTGACCACTCCCTTTCCACCTTGAGCGAAAAGGGTGGAAGTTGTCGCCAGACCGAGGGCAACTGCCAACATCCAATTGAACAAACGAGCGTTAACACTCTTCATGCATCCTCCTCCTTACACATCCAGCTTGGCCAGCCAGGCAAGATCAAAGTAGCTTTGTAATGTTGAAGTTAGTAAGCCCCAGAATGCCAAGCATACCAGCCGTTGCTGACTTCCGACTAGAACACCCCATGATTCCGAACATTTTTCAGGCACGCCGCCGAATCTCTCCAGGCGGACAATTAGTCCTCTTCGCAATTGAGCTTCCACAAGTGATACGTCATCCAATGCCTTTGTTTTCTTCGAAATGGCTCGGAGATGGGTTTCTACTCAACCCTCGTATACAAAAATCCATATATCTCTCCACGCAAGGATATACAGTGTTTTGTAGGCCTAGTTGCCAGATGAGGGGTTCATTTGCTGCCAGCGTCAGCCGCTGAAAGGTGCCATTTTAGCGAGGCATTCCCGCTTTGGCGGGCTTGAGCGTCCAAGCCTGAAGTTTGGCGAGCCCCATAAGTTTTGGGGCGCGGAAATTCGGAGGGAAGATGACCCAATCCCACAAATCCGGGGAATCATCCCGGACGTATTTCGCCGAGGCGAGTTCGGCGGGGCCAATCGTCACAGATTCGGGCGGCTCGGCTTTGACCAGTAATCGTGAAGTGACTTGGCCCAGTGCCACCAGATATCTCTCAGGCGAAACGGCCTGACTGCCGAACCAGATCGCGTTCGGAATCTGTTCGTATTTCTCGACGAACCCGTCCACATCGAGGACGGTGCGCGAGAATTGGCTCCAAGGGACTTCCAGGCTCGTGCCCGCCGTGGCACCCGCCTCAAATGCCGACGCCGGGCCGTACGGCGTTCCATCGAGCAGCAGAGGCTGAGGAGATTTGCGGACGACGCCGGAAACGTACCTGTTCAGCAGCCAAAACACTTCGCTCGGCGCCAGCGTGTAGTCGTCGTGGACCTGAAACGAGACTTGCGGGTCAACCTGCCTGGCGATAGCGCCCAATTCCTCAGTTGTGAACGTGCGTCGCTGTGCCGGATCGCGGAAGAGCCTTAGCGCCTGCGACGCGGTGATGAACTCGACGCGCGGGAAGGATTTCATCGTCCGGACGAGATCCTCATAGAATTTGAAGGCGCGCTCGCTCTCCGCGGCGGATTTCATGGGCGGGACTTTCCACTCCTCGGGCGGAGGATTGGCGCCGCGGGCGAAATTCACGCCGTCCCAAAACTCCCGGTGGATGAATTCGCAGGGATGAAAGTAGAGGCTGATGATGCCTCCCTCGCGCCGCGACGTCATCTGCAGATAGAACTCCTGGAATCGCGCGCGAGCTTCGTCGATATTGGACCAATCCGCATTGGGGTGGAGCTTGGAGCCCTCCTGAGTGTTGAAAATGTTCAGCAGCCCGCCGTACCAGAAGGGCTTGCCGTTCATGCCGACTTGCGTTCCTTCGTCGAGATAGACTCTGACGCCCCACTTTCTCAACGCCGCGAAGGATTGCGGGGCCCACGAGCTGCCCGGCTGGCCGTAGCATGTCGGCGTCTGGCCCAAGATGCGCTTCACGTCGTCGAAGCCGCTGCGCTCGCGCCGGTTGAACTCTTCCACGCCGGTTTCCCAATCGAGCGTGGATTCATATTCCGCCGGCGTCGGATGCTGGCTGTGCGTGTTTGCGTGGTAGCCGATTTCGTGCTGCGCCAGCGCGCCGATCACATCGCGCCGGCCGCGCCGCTCGAGGGTTCGAGCCTTCTCGCCCACCACCTTGAATGTCGCCTGAATTCCTTCCTTCGTCAGGAAAACCGCCAGCCGCTTGGCCGCGTCGTCGCTCTGGGGAAGGATATAGTCCTCGGTGTCGAACCAGAGGATGACGTAGACCTTGCCGGGACTCGTGTTGACGACCTGCGCGCGCGCTGCGGTTCGGCAACCCATGACGAGCAGCATGGCCAGAATAATGAAGACGGCATTCTTGATTCGCATGTGATGAGCCCCAGGAGAAGTGAAGCGGCATCGCGGCCGCTTCCCGATATCTCTACCGACGGGGATGTTAGCATCAAGCCGCAATCGCGCAAAGAACAATGGGAGTTACGGCGAATTCCGAGATAGCTCGAACTAACGAAAAACCCGCTTGGCGGGGGTGCGGGATTTCACCCACCGGCCGGTCGGTAGGCCAAATAGTCGCATCCCCCCGCAAGACTCGAATTCCCCCTTCCTCACCAAATATTCTGTCTATTGACATTACGTTGGCAGTACTTACACTAAAGTCGTTCGGGCGGGATTCGACCGAAGCCCCGAGACTTTATGTCATCCCTTCGCCAACCCGTCTGCAACAATTCGCGCGACCTGACGCAGGGCGACGCCGGTCATACCTACCAATGGGACGCCGAGGGGCGACTGACTTCGGTGGACAGCGGCTCGTCGGCGACGTACACCTACAACGCCCTGGGCCTGCGCGTTGAGGACGTAATTCCCGGCTTTCGGATTGAATACCTTTACGACGCTTTTGGGCGCGAGATGGGCAGCTACGACGCCAACGGCGCGGCCTGGTGGAACCGCTACATTCCCCTGGGCGGACAATCGCTGGGCAAGTATCTGGGAACCTCGACCTACTTCTTCCACGTCAACCACCTGGGCTCCAGCACCATGGTCAGCGACCACACCGGCACGGTGACGCAGAAGGCGCTCTTCTACCCCTTCGGACAGCTTTGGGTTTCAGGAGGGTCAGGAGTCACACGCCGGTTCGCCTCCTTGCAGGAGCCCTTGCCCAACGCGGGACCAGAGGTTTATGCCGCTCCGTTCCGTGATTACCAGAGCCGCCTCTACCGCTGGCTGAGCCCCGATCCGCTGGCGGGCGATATCCTGAATCCCCAATCCCTCAACCGCTACGCATACGCACTCAACAACCCGACGAACCTCATCGACCCGCTGGGGCTTTTCTGTAAAAAGGGAGAAGAGTGTCCCACAGGAGACGACGCCAACACGATCGACACAGATGATTTACCTGGGCCTGGTCCGTCTCCCAGCCGCAGCCGGCCCGGAGGTGGGCGGGGCGGCGCGGGCGGAGGGGGGCGAGGAGGATCCCGAGGCAATCCCATCAAACCTTTCCCAATCTCAGATTTCAAATCTAATTTCTATCAAGACTACGGAGAGCATCTTAATGACTGCATCCTAAAGGTCTTTTGCGAGGACGCCGCGAGCGTACCGATCCAGATGGTGTCCAACGCTCCCGCGGTCATAACGTCCCGCACCCAGGCACAGCTAGGTGCCATGTCCAATATGTCGGGAGCATCAACGAACCTGGCCTCCGGCAGCAACGCCGCATTCTCGGGAAGGTACGGCACGATATTCATTTCTGCTGAGGATTGGGCGGCGTCGTCCCTGAGCTACTTGCAGAGAACCTATGCACATGAGCTAGGAAACATTCTGGATGCTCGTCTGAACTACCGCCCCGGACATCCGGAGAACTATGAAATGACCTATGGAAATCCAGAGGTAACGCCACGCGGTGAACCGGCAGATACAGGTGCGGCGCTTGAGGACTGTATTTTCAGCTCGGACCGCTAGCTACGGGAGGGGCTCGATGCTCGACAAGCAACTTCGCCATTTGAAGACGGCCACTGTTATCGTCTTTCTGCTTGGAGGGTGTGTTCAGGGGGCTGTGCTGCCAAAAGACCGACCTAGGGATATGGCCAAGTACGCGGAAGCGGGACCGTATGTTGTACCGCCACGCAATCATCAGGAGGCACGTGCCAAAGTCGAAGGCGAAATCAGGGAATTCCTTTGGCAACATTGGCGCGACCGCACAATGGGGTCTTTGGTCGCGTCCTGGGCTGGTCCCCAGCGAAACACCTACACTTTCTTTGTGGAACCATGCGTCGGGGGAGACTGGCATATAGAAGTCAATGAAGATCTGTACGTCATGAAGGCAGCGGTACATGTCGGCCCCCCGACTTACCCGCCTCCGAAGCGCGTTAAGAGGACCTACGATGCCCGTGGAGTGCGACGGATCGCGCAAATAGAGGGGCGCGTGCAAACCGGGGAGACAATCCCTGAAGATGAACAACGGTCGCCAGAATCCTATCAGCTTGTTCTTACCGATAGAGACGGGATGGTGGTATTTCGCCTTTGAGTATGTAGCGAGTTGCTCATATAACGCGCTTTTTGCGACGTTTGTGGGCACGACAATCGGTTGACTATTAATTGGCAGGGGAAGCCTCACTCGATTCCATCGTGTGGGCTGTTGACACGGCAGATGTCTTTTGCTTTGTTAATATCTAAGCTGAATTGTTGAGCTGGCCGGTTGATACTCCGCGCTGCCCCGAAAACGCGTGACCCTACGAACCGTGGTACCGCAAGGATGAAAAACGGCCGAGTCCCTGGTGAGAACATGGCGCCGCGCGGTTGCGCTGTAGCCTCGTCTGCGGATCACTCCCCATGTTGTGTCGGGCCGAACGGCAATTCCTGTGGGGTCGACAGCGCTGACCCTCACCCTTTTATCCCCGGCCTTACATCCGCATTGGGGAACCTTCCGAAGCGATGGGTAGACAAAACGCTGATTTTGGCCTCAGCGGTCTTCCTGTGGACCGGGCTCGTGCCGGCCGGAGAAAAGCAATTCGAACCTAAACCTGTCGCCTTAACCGAGGAGGGTCGTAGTTGGGTCGAGAAAACCCTGAAGAGCCTTTCGCTAGAGGAAAAGCGGGTAGCCACGGTCAGGGTTTTTCTGACCGTGGGCCGGCACGCGCAGACGGTCGTCTTTTACAGTCTGCGATCTCGCGAAGCGACTCTTGGGTAGGGCATCGATGGACATCGACCACCTGGGTTCGAGCACCATGGTCAGCGAGCACACCGGCACGGTGACGCAGAAGACGCTCTTCTACCCGTTCGGACAGCTTTGGCTTTCCGCCGGGTCAGCGGTGACGCGGCGATTCGCATCGCTCCAGGAGCCCTTGCCCAACGGCGGGCCGGAGGTTTACGCCGCGCCCTTCCGTCAGTACCAGAGCCGCCTCTACCGCTGGCTGAGCCCCGACCCGCTCGCGGGTGATATCTCGAATACCCAATCCCTCAACCGCTATGCGTATGTGATGAATAATCCCATGAACTTGATGGATCCGCTAGGACTTAAGGGTTGTCATCAGGATGACGATTGCCCTCAGCCAGACGATGGCGAAACGATTGACACAGATGATTTACCCGGGAGCGGTCCGACCCCGGGCGGCAGCCGCCCTGGAGGCGGAAGGGGCGGGGCAGGCGGGGGCCGGGGTGCGGAACCCCTCGATGTTTCCAAAACGTGGCAGGATACTTTTCCCTGCAGCGAGAGTGCGACGGATCTGATGTCAGACTTCAAGAGCAACATGGCGCGCTTCGCTGACAACTCGGGACCATTCTTTGCCGCCCAATTTCCTACAGCACCGATCGTGCAGGGGCAATCGTATCTTGTGATTCCGGGAGTGTCCACGCGGCGGGGAGATTTTCTACCGACCGGTGTCCTGGAGGTAAAAGTCACCTCCCAGACGGCCAATAGTTGGACCTTCACGACGAACCCTCAGCAGCACTACATCAATGGAACTGTAACCTTCATGGCCAGCGACGCAGGCAATGGAAACGTCAATTTCGTTGTGACCGCAAACGGGAACTTCACAAGCTTCTTCAACAAATACGTTCTGGGGTCAACTATCCGGGCGGGTGAGGATTCCACGTGGAACAATCTTCTGAACAATGTGAAGGGTCGCTGTGCCCTAGGAGGCGTCAAATGAGCGACACGATAGCAATACAGAGGGGCAGAGCGGGCCGGAGCCGGGTGAGGGTGATAGTGCTTGGAAACTTCTTGTTGCTCGGGCTCTTCCTCGCTCTAGACAATGTCGGCGGTCGTCAAGTGGACGCAGCCCTGCGAAGAATTGGTCTGGACAAGGCTGTGGCTTGGTGTATCCAGCTCTGGATGGCAGGCTCAACCGTTTTCGCCACTGGGCTTTTTGCCCACCAACTTAGGAACAAGGACAGGCGCCTGCCGGGGTCGTTGGCAGTCGATGGCACCCTCCTGTTGGCATGGTGCCTGGTCATCGTGGCCCTTTTTGTGTATGGCTTCACGCTCGGCATGGCTGGATAACAACATTACTCATGGCCAGCGACGCGGGCAACGGAAACGTCCACCTCGCGGTCACGCCTAACGGGGACTTTGCCGACCTGCCCTCTAGGATTTTCGGCTCCATCATAAGAGCGGGTAGATTCTCTCTTGATTGTAAAGGGAAGAAGCTGTTCAGACGCATGCGACCTCCCGGGGGACGGGGACGGGTTCGGTGGCGGAGAGTGCGTAGGTTTTTGCGCCGTCGAAGAGCTGGTCGTGTTTGAACATGGCGAAGATAGCGTGCAGGAGTTTGCGCATGGTGGCGGTGAGGGCCTGCATTTTGGTCTTGCCGCGGGCTAAGAGCGAGGTGGGGAGGAGTCTCGCGTCCCAGAGAATCTGATGTCATAGAGGCGGCACATCATTTAAGGAATGGACCGCACAGTTCTAAAGGGTTGAACTCCACGTCTGAGTCTTCCCAAAGGAAGGCGGAAAGCTTCTGCAATGGTCTCAAGAAGTTTCAGGAAGGCCGGTATGGGCAACTCCTCTTGGTTAGGTCCGATGGGATCGCTGCCTGTGAGCTGGTAGCCACGACACGCTTTTTGTGTCGTGGGTTCTTATACCGTGAGGTGATAATATCCACTCGTGTCGCATGTTCACCGGCTGCAAACCTGCGACCGAATCTCCTTCGTGACCGTAAACCTTCGCCGTGCCCTGGCGCCCTTCGCGAACCGCGAATACGGGCTGGTCGTAGATGCCCTGGCGGAGTCGCGCCGCAAGTTGCGCTTTCTGCTTTACGGCTACGTGGTGATGCCCGACCACTGGCACGCTTTGATTTGGACGGGGCATCCACTCACCATCTCGCGCGCGGTTCAGGATATCAAATGGATTTCGGCCTGCGCCCTGAACGGATCCCGCGCCACATCGGGCTCGGTCTGGCAGCATCAATTTTGGGATCGCTTTGTGCGTCATCCCAAAGAATTCCGCGAACGGCTCGTGTACATGCACCTCAACCCGGTGGGGAAGGGCTTGGTGAAACGTCCTGAGGATTGGCGATGGTCAAGCTATAATAACTTCGCCTTGGACAAGTCTGTGATGGCCCGATGCCCGATTGCGATCAATTACACGCAATTGCCGGAATCCTATCGCGGCTGAAAAGCGCACGACACATAAACCGTGTCGTGGCTACCCGCTGATGAGGTTAACATCGAGGATCTCCTCCGGGGCAAGTAGCGGGGTAACGCAGAGCGGGCGGGCTGGCGCCCCGACCTGTCGGGGTGATGTCCAGGAGGGACAATTCCCTGGATCGATTGGAATGAGAATCTCAAACCTCTCCCTCCAGGAGACCGTAGACTTCAAACAACGAAGTCGGCGCCAGGCAGGCGATTTGCGATTCGGAGGCGGGAGCGGAAAATCGAAAATCGAAAGTGGAAACAAAGTCGAAAATCGAAATTGGAAATTGGAAAATGGAAATTGGAAACTCGAAACTGGAAAATCGAAAAGCGAAAATCGAAAACCGAAATTGGAAATTAGAAATTCGAAAATCGTCAATCCAAAATCGCAAATCCGAAATCGAAAATCCAAAATCCCAAATCCAAAATCGTCACGCTGCTTCGTTCATGATGTTCACGACCACTTCCTCGACTTCCTGGGCGACGGCCTTCAGGGCGGGTGTGTTGAAGAGGTCAATCAGGGCGGTAGGGCGAAGGGTGGCGAGCGTGAGCCCCGCGCCTTCGCTGTAAACGGAAATGCGGCAGGGAAGCGCCGTCGAGACCTCGGCGTTGGCTTCCAGAACCTTTTTGGCCTGGTGGGGGTTGCAGACCTCGTAGATCAGGCATTCGCGATCGAAGTCAACTCCCTTCTCGTTCATTTTGGCCTTCAGGTCGTGGACGGCGATGACGCCGAACTTGTGCCGCTGCGCGGCGGCTTCCAGCCCGCTCGCAACTTCGCGCAAGGTCTTTCGCGACTCGATTCGATAAAGCATGGGAATCTCCCCCTATCGGATTGTCGTGGCGGCGGTGTCTCCGGTGAGTGGAGTCCGATGAACTCTGCCGGGATCCAAGTTCCGAACTTCATCGGCGATACCCTTACCCTAAAACCTGGATTCCCGCTTCCGCGGGAATGACGAACGCCAGGCCCTACGCCGCGAAGGACTTGGCGCCACTCCCCGAGAGGGGCGGAGCATCGCGCAGGATCGTCTCAATCTGCTTGTGCCAGCCCGTGAGGACATTGGATTCGTGACTCCGCAAGTCTGAGTAAACGAACACTAGCGGCGTCGCGCGTCCCGGAATCTCGACCACGAAACTGTCACGCTCAATCCGCCAGCGCAAAGCGGCGTAGAGCCGGGAGAGTCTCCAGAAAGTCGCCGCGTAAGTTTCCAGGTGGCTGAGCGTCTCGCCCGCCAGGCGCGCCGCCGCATCCGTGAATGACCGGCCCTCAAAGACCATGGTGGCGGCCGTCTCCAGGGCGTTGGCGGAATCTATAAGCCCGGCCCGGGTGAAAGATACCAGCGGGATGCGAAAATCCACCAGAACCTCGGACGGGTAGATCTTGTCTATCAACGCTGCTTCCAGATAAGCCAGGTCCACAAAAGCCACAATGTCGGTTCGGCCCGAAGCGACGTCCGCCCGGAACCTTCCGAGCCATTGGTCATAGTCGGGGCTGAGCGTCAGACCGTAGAGCGCCAGCTTGTCGAAACGCAGACGAAATCCCCGCGCCATTTTCGGAATGCGCAGATGCTCTGCGCTGACATTCCGCTCGGCCTGCCTCCGTAGTGTCGCGGCCGGCGACGTGGGAGCGGCAATCACTGCGTCAAACCCCGGCTCGATCTCCGCAAAAGTTACCTGTCCCGTCGTGTAAGCGCGGTCGAGCAGGTCAAGCCAGCGCCCGCGAATGATAGAACTCGAGAGCGAAGGAATATGGCTTGCGCCATTTGATGCACTCATATCCGCAGGATTTGGCAAGCAGAAAACGTGCCAATCGGCCGGGCGTAATCACTGGCGGGTTGGGGCGGCTTGCCCTTTCCAGGCGAGCCACTTGCGATGCATTCGTGCGTCCGGATAAGGAGCTAGAGCACATAGGTCCGTGCGGCAAACCGCGCATGGGAGGCAGGTGAGACTGTCATCCCAAGGCGCAAGGGTGGGAGAGAATTGCGCAAGGGTCGACGCGGATCTCGCCCCGAAGAATCATGTCACGCAGTTATGTCTGACGAATGTCAGTCGCTCGACTGATGAACGGTAGACTTAGCGTAGCTCTACGCTGCGAAGCATCGTGTTGAAAGTCGGCTCGTACGACCCAAAAGCGCCTTGCGGCGCAACGAAGAGCAAGACGGTCAGATCCTTGGAGCCCCGTACCGTGATAAGGAAGTCGGTCTCTTTTTGTCCTTCCAGTGGGGAGTCGTTTTCAAGGCGTGTGGAAAGTGCCGCCTTCCCTCGCACCTTCGTCGAACTCTGACTGAGGACGCGGAGATTGGGGTTGGACTGGCGGATCGATTCGATCAGTTCCTGGGTGCCATCCACGAGCCCCCACCCGCTTTTGGAAGGTGTGTGATGGAAGACCATGGCCCCGTAGGCCTGCGCGGATCCGCCCTGTTCGTAGGTCAGGATCCCACCGGGCGGGGCGATGGTGACGGAATCCTTTTCTCCTTGCGCCTGCCAATTGTCGGGATGAGCGATGGTGAACGACGTCCCACGATATTTGACGAACTTCGAGGAAGGCGCGGGCGGAGGAGCCGCAGCCTTCGGCGTGGGTTGACCGCTCGCCGGTTTGGCCTTGGGGGGAGGCGGCAGAGCGAGCGCAACTCGCTTCGTAGCCTGGAACTCCGGGCTGTCGGTCATCCCTTTCTTCTTCGGGCCGAGGTCCGGGATGAGGGCATCGACGTTCTTGATCCGGTTTCCGGGGTTGGGATGGTCGGAGAAGAATTGCAGCCCGGGCTGAGGATATTTCTTTCCGATAATCTCGAAGAATTGCGCCATGGCGTAAGGGTCGTAGCCGGCCTGATATAACGTATAGGTACCGAAGTCATCGGCCTGCGACTCGGCATCGCGTGAGTACTTCGTCAGCAATGACCCGACGCCGAAGCCGATTCCCGCCTGAGCGAGCTGGCCCATCAGGCTTCCGCTTTGGCCCAAGAAACCTCCCAGAATCGCCAACGGAAACTGCGCGAGCACCCTTTGCGAGGCTTGGTGCGTTCCGTGACGCATCACTACGTGCCCGATCTCATGAGCCATGACGCCCGCCACCTGTGCTTCGTTGTCGGCGACCTCGAGGACAGCGCGGTTGACGTAGATGAAACCGCCCGGCAACGCGAATGCGTTGATGTCCTTGCTGTCCACGACCTTGAAGGTCCAGGGATAATCAGTGTTCCCCGGCGCGAAACCCACAAGCTTGCGCCCCAGGTTGCTGACGTAGCGTTCGACTTCAGCATTCTTGACCAGGGGAAGTTCCTTCTCAACTGCCGCGACGTTTTCCTTCCCCAACTGGACGTCCTGATCGCGGGAGAACATGTTCCAGCCCGGCTTAAAGTCGAGCCTCCCGGCCGCGACGGCGGGCCCTCCGACGACGCATAACAGAATCAGCGCCGAAATGTAAGTGCGGGAGCGCGGTCTCAGTTTTTCCGTTCGCATTGGTTTCCCCTCTCTTGGCTGTCCCTCTCGAGCCGGCAGGGGTCCGGCCGCAAACTTTTCCTCAACGCTGCAGTTCCTATTCTACATTGCTTCTCTTCCGATTCCCATCTTCCGCCCGGGAGTTGGCAAGCGGCATTGTCCCGTCAGCTACGATTTGATTGAGCGTGCGAGGGGTGGACAAGAATCGTCCAACGCGCAATCTGGGGACCACGGAAATTCCCCCTCGACGATCCGTTGTTAATGCGTTATTGACGGATTTGGTGAGGCGGGTTATTCTCCCCAGGATTTCTGATCGGGGCGGGGCGGGCGCGGAGCGCGAGAGTGGCCCCCTCTTGCAGGAGGTGAATATGAGCCACGAGTTCGACCCGGGGTACGGGGCGGAACCCTTCCGCACGCTGGTGAGCAATGCGCCGGATGAGACGGTCTATCCCACTTCCGCTTTTCGCACCAAGTGGGGCCCCGTCTTTCACCGGGGGCGCCTGGATGGGAGCGCGCGATTGCTGATTCTCGGGCAAGATCCCGCCCAGCACGAGACCATCTCGCGCCGCATCCTGGTGGGCGAGGCCGGGCAGCGCGTCCAAGGCTTTCTGGCCAAGCTGGGGACTGACCGCAGCTACGTCATGGTGAACACTTTCCTCTACAGTGTCTACGGGCAGGGGGGCGGCGAGAAACATAAGAACGATCCGAACATCCTGGCTTATCGAAACCGTTGGATCGACGCCGTGTTCGACACCAGTTCCATCGAGGCCGTGGTAGCACTGGGCGGACTGGCGGACGCGGCGTGGCAGGCCTGGAAGCAGACTCCCAAAGGCCAGGCGACGCACGTGCCCTATGCCCACATCACTCACCCCACCCAGCCTGAAAGCTCTTCCAAGGGCGACAAGGCGAAGCGCCAGGCGGCGATCAAGGTCATGCTGGCGAATTGGAATACCGCACTCAACGCGCTGAAACCCGCCCTCCACCATCCCGACCATGCCATTCCGCTGAAGCTCTATGGGACGGATTTCCAGCCGGATGAGATCGTGGAGATCCCCGAGGCTGACATGCCCGCCGGAACTCCGCCCTGGATGCGCGGCCTGAAGAGTTGGGCCACGCGCACCGGGAAGACGCCGGCCCTCAAGCGCGTCACTATCACGGTGACCATTCCCAAAGCCTATCGGCCCTCTTAGGGAGGTCTCATGCCGAACGCTGAGAATTTCACGCGCGCGCAAGCCGAAAAGAAGAAGCCCCCGATCGATGCCCTGGAAGGGCCGAAACTGGCGCTCTCGGGCCAGGTCGTTACCATGGACGCGGCGCGGACCGTGCTGAAGAACGGTGTGGTCTTCATCGAGCAAGGCGGCATCGTGGCGGTTCGCAAGCCGGGGGAAGCTCCTCCCACCGGTTTCGAAGGTGTCGCGGTCGTCGACACGCGCGGCACCATCTACCCGGGGCTGATCGAACTCCACAATCACCTCAGCTACAACATTCTGCGGTTGTGGGATGTCCCGAGGAAGTTCGGCAACCGCGGCCAGTGGGCGGGAATCGCCGATTACCAGACGCTGGTCAGCGGTCCGATGGGCCTGATTGGGCAGACTCCCGGCCTGCTCTCGGCGGTGGTTCGCTACGTCGAGTGCAAGTGCCTGCTGGGAGGAGTCACGACGAGCCAGGGAATCGAATTGTTCAGCAACAAGGGCGCGCGCCGGTATTACCGCGGGATTGTGCGCAACGTGGAGCAGACCGACGAGCCCGGCTTGCCCGAGGCCGCCACCCGGATTGCCGACGTCGATGCTTCCGATGCCAAATCCTTCCTGGCGCGGCTGGCGACGAAGAAATGTTTCCTCTTGCACCTCGCCGAAGGCGTCGATGCGACGGCGCGCCGGCACTTCTCGAGCTTGGAGTTCAAGCCCGGCCAGTGGGCTATTACTTCCTCCTTGGCGGGCATTCACTGCACGGCGCTGGAGCGGTCCGATTTCGACGTCATGGCGGAAAAGGGCGCCTCGATGGTCTGGTCGCCGCTCAGCAACCTCCTGCTCTACGGCGGCACGGCCAGGATTGCCGAGGCGAAGCAAGCTGGCGTCCGCATCGGACTCGGTTCGGACTGGTCTCCCTCCGGTAGCAAGAACCTTTTGGGCGAACTCAAGGTCGCGCGCCTCGCCAGCCAGGCGGCGGGCGGCATCTTAAGTGATTCCGACATCCTTGCCCTGGCCACCACCAATGCCGCGGCCATCCTCCATTGGCAGGAGTTGCTGGGTTCCATCGAGGCCGGCAAGCGCGCCGACTTCCTGGTGCTCGATTCGGCGCCGCAGGATCCTTACGCGGGGCTTTTGAAGGCCAATGAAAGCGCCATCCAGCTGGTCATGATTAACGGCGTGGCGCGCTACGGCGAACCCGCGATCATGAAGAGCCTGGGCGTGTCGGGCGAGAGTTACAAGGTAGGGGGCGAGGCGAAGGTCTTGAACTTGAAGCAGGCGACTTCAGACCCAGACGTGGCGCTCATCTCTCTGACTCAGGCGCGGAAGAGACTCACCAAGGCGCTGAAGGATCTTCCCAAGCTCAAACCGCCTGCCCCACCGCGCGCCGCGCTGGCCGCGCTCTATCAGCCTCCGACGTGGTTCCTCGCCCTTGACGAGATCGCTCCTACCGGCATGGACGTTCGCCCGCACCTCCCCCTGGAGGGACGCCCCACCATGTTGGCCGCGAAAGGCCCGACCGCGTTGAAAGCGACTCCACCGAAACTCCATTCCCTCAAGCTCGACCCGATCACGGTCGTTGACGATCCGGACTTTCTCGACCTCATTTCGAAGGAAGTCAACCTGCCGGAGTTTGTAAAACAGGGTTTGCCGGCCCTCTACTGAGCGACAGGTTCAAGCCTCTGGATTTTCAGGCTACCAATTGGTGATTGAGCCGTCGGGGCGGTGGAACATGGGAATGGGCCGCGAGCGCTCAGTGATCTCGGCAACGAGTTGCAGCGGCTTCGTGTCGAGCGTCACACCCAGCCCCTGCCTTCGATTCGGCCACATCTTGCCGTTGCGGAAGTCGTAGCATTCGGGCAGGTGTGGAATCTTGGCCGTGCCGTCGCCGAGCATTTCCATCAGAACCGGCCCGGAGAATGCGCCGCAGGCGTGGACGAGCGCGGCTTCCGAAAGCGGTCCCGTGAAGTGCGGGATCAGACCGACGTAGTGCGTCTCCGAGAGCGCGGCGATCTTCATGTATTCGGTGATTCCGCCCACGTTCGGAATGCTGACGCGGGAATAATCAATCAGGTGCTGCTCGATCAGCTCACTGGTGTCCCAGCGCGCGCCGAAGTGCTCGCCCACGGCGATGGGAACTTTCACCTGCTGGCGGAGTTCGCGATAGACGCCGGGATTTTCCGAGCGAACCAAATCCTCGCAGAAATACGGTTCGAGCGGTTCGATCAGCGTGCTCAGGCGTACCGCGTCGGGAAAATCCAGCCGAGTGTGATAATCCACGGCCCAGTCGCCATCCTTGCCCACGCCTTCGCGAACCTCGATACATTCCTCGTGAGTCTTGCGGACCATCTCATGGGAATTGAATGTTGCGTGATCCGGCGGATCGGCGACGCCGTGGCGAAAGGCGCGGAAGCCAGCCTCGATACAGGCGCGCGCGGTTTCCTTCAGACTTCCCTTGCTTGGGAATCCCGTCGAGTAACATTCAACGTGGTCACGCGCGAGGCCGCCGAGCAGTTCGTAAACCGGCACGCCCAGCGCCTTCCCCTTGATGTCCCATAGCGCCACGTCGATCGCGCCCAAGGCGTGAACCTTCTCGCGGCCGGGAGGATAGAAGTAGCCACGATACATCATTTGCCAGAGGTGCTCGGTGCGGAAAGGATCTTCGCCGATGATCATCGCCGCGCACTGCTCGATCAGTTCCTTCTCGCCGCCTTCGCCAATGCCCGTGATGCCCGCGTCGGTTTCGACCGTCACGATGTGGAAACTCTGGTTGATCATCGGGCGCGTGGCGGGATTGTGATAGAAACGCACCCGTGTAATTTTCAGGGGAGGTACTGATTTGGGCGCGGAAGCCGCGGCCGGAGCCGCCAACGCCGCTCCGCCCAGCGCAGCATTTTTGAGGAAAGAACGGCGTTTCATCGTGCCACCTCAGGTCGGCTCTCGTTGGAAGAGTCTGCTCTCGAAATGCAACTCATAGTACAATCGGGACGAGAAGTAAGCAAACCGCTCGGCGACGGCGCCTGCCGTTGCGCCAAGACGACGATATGAACCGAGTCAGAATCGACATTCCAGCCGAAACCATCCGGGAGTTCTGCTGCCGTCACCACATTCGCAGATTGGCGTTTTTCGGATCGGTGTTGCGCCAAGACTTCCGGGGAGATAGTGACGTGGACGTTTTGGTGGAATTCGACCCCGGTTACGTCCCGGGCTTGGCCTTTTTTGCCATGCAAGACGAACTCTCTCGGATTCTGGGCCGCCAGGTAGACTTAAACACGCCCCAATTTCTCAGCCCGCATTTCCGAGAGGAAGCCCTCGCGGAGGCCGAAGAGCTTTATGCCGCCTCGTGATCCTGCCGCACGACTCCGCTACATGCTGGACCACGCCAAAGAAGCGGTGGCGATGATCGAAGGCAAAAGGCGCGCCGACCTGGACCGTGATCGCCAGTTGAACCTTGCCCTCGTCCGATTGATGGAAATCATTGGCGAAGCGGCCAGCCGAATTCCCGAGGATGCCCGCTGCCGCTATCCGCAAGTTCCGTGGACACAAATCGTCAGCCTCCGCAACCGGCTGATTCATGGCTACGATGCTGTGGACTTCGATATTCTGTGGGAAATTCTGAAATCTGATCTCCCGCCCTTGATTGCGGCACTGGAAAAAGCGGTCCCACCCACCAGGGGCAAGTAAGGTGGGTGGACCAGCAATGGGCAACCACGAGGGTTGCGCCTACATAAGTTTTGCCTTCAACGTGATCGGCGTCGCCGCCAGCGCTTTCGACACCGGGCAGCCTTTTTTCGCTGCCTCGGCGTGGGTCTGAAATGTCTTGTCATCGATTTCGGGAATCTGCGCCTCGGTCTCGAGCTCGATCTTGGTGATCGAGAATCCGTCGCCGACTTTCTCGAGGTGTACGTGCGCCTTGGTGTGCACGCGTGTGGGGTTGAAGCCGGCGTTCCCGAGAATGAACGACAGCGCCATCGAATAGCACCCGGCGTGCGCGGCGCCAATCAGTTCCTCGGGATTGGTTCCCTGGCCGCTCTCAAAACGCGAGGGAAAAGAGTACTTGCCCTCGAACGCGCCGCTTCCCAGCTTCATCGTGCCCTGGCCCTGCAGAAGATTCCCTTTCCATTCCGCTTCGGATGTACGAACTGGCATTTCGCCTCCTCGTTATTTGGTTTTTAAAGATTCGAAAATTCCGGCGCCCTGATACTCAGCGTCCTCGGCTAATTCCTGTTCGATACGCAGCAAACGATTATACTTCACAAGCCGCTCCGAACAGGTGACCGAACCGATTTTGATTTGTCCCGCACCGGTCGAGACGGCGAGGTCGGCGAGGAACTCGTCTTCGGTTTCCCCCGACCGCGCGCTGATCACGGCGCGGTAGCCCGCCTGTTTCGCCAGGTTCACAACTTCTAGGGTTTCGCTGAGCGTGCCGATCTGGTTCATCTTCACCAGCACGGCGTTGGCAACACCCAGCTCGATGCCTTTACGAACGCGCACCGGGTTGGTCACGAACAGGTCGTCGCCGACGAGTTGGCAGCGCCCGCCGAGTCGTTCGGTGAGTGCCCCCCAGCCCTCCCAATCTTCTTCCCCCAAGCCGTCTTCGATTGAGATCAGCGGATACTTCGCCGCCCACGCTTCGAGCTTCGAGACGAGTTCTTCGGCTGACAATTCCTGTTGGTCGGCTTCGAGCACGTAACAACGGTTCTGGCAAAAGTGGCTTGCTGCCACGTCGAGACCGATTGCGGCGTCCTGGCCGGGTTCGAGCCCGGCGCGCTCGAAGGCTTCGACCATTACGTCGAAGCCGGCTTCGTTCGAATTCAGCTTCGCCGCGTAACCGCCTTCTTCCGCGACGCCCGCCCGATAAGCCCCGCGCGCTTTCAAGACATCTTTCGTCGCACGGTAAACCGCCACGACATCTTCCACAGCTTCCGAATACCGCCGTCCGCGCAGAGGAATCACCATGAAATCCTGGAAATCGATCGAGCCGCCGTGCGTGCGCCCGCTCAGGATGTTGACCATGGGAACGGGCAGCGTCGTCGCGCCCGCGCCGCCCAGGTATTTGTAGAGCGGCACTCGCGCCGAGGCCGCCGCGGCGCGCGCCACCGCGAGCGAGACGCCGAGGATGGCGTTCGCGCCCAGGCGGCATTTGTTGGGCGTGCCATCGAGTCCGCTGAGGCGCGCGTCCACGGCTCCCTGGTCGGAAACCTCCATGCCTCGCAATACCGGCGCGATCAAGTGCTCGACGTGCTCGACCGCCTTGAGGACACCCCGGCCGTGATAGCGCTTGGGGTCGCCGTCGCGCAATTCGAGCGCTTCGCCCTTTCCCGTCGACGCCCCCGAGGGAACACTTGCGCGCCCCAACGCGCCGTCGTCGAGAAGGACATCCACTTCCACAGTCGGATTCCCGCGCGAATCAAGAATTTCACGAGCGCGAATGTATGAGATGCGAGCCAAGTTTTCTTACCGAATCAATCTTGATGGATGTTCAATCGAATTACCTCGATTACATCACCGAGTCCCTGAGGCTGAGCGCGCAGGATTTGTTTTGCCGTCGCGCGAACCTTTTCCTTGGCGGCCTCGTCGCGGATGTATTCGACCGGCGACTTGCCATCGATGCGCGCCAGCATCAGCGCGCCCAGGTGTCGGATCGTCAACGCCTCGAAGCCGCGCGACGCGCCCCCGGGCATCCCCGCGGCCAATGCTTTCCAGAACTCGCGCACCGCAGCAAAGTATTGCGAAGCGAATTCGGGCCGATGCAGAGCCTTGAGGAAGAGATGGTTCATCAGGAACGCCGCGTCGAATGACGGGTCGCCCCAGTGGATGACCTCGAAATCGATCAGAAAGATATTCCCGTCGCGCACCAGCAGGTTCTTGGGGCTGTAATCGCCGTGGACGAGCGCCGTCTGGACGTTCCACGAGTTCGCCATCAATTGCACGATGGCGGCGCGCACGTCGGGGTGACGCTTGGCCGTGGTGCGGTAATAGGGATCGATCCGAAGCTGATCGAAGACCGTCCGGTCTTCGAATTTCTTTCGCAAATCCGGGTCCGCCTGTGAGGCGCTGATCATTTTCGCCAGCAGTGTTCCCGCCTGTCGCGCCACGGTGAGATCAACTTGTCCTGCGAGCAGGGATTCCTTCCAGGATACCGATCCCGCGGGCGCGGCCGTCATGACAAAGAGGAAATTCTCGCGGTCAATGTGGATGACTTCCGGGAGCGCCGCCTCGCCCAGCACGGGCCGCAATGCCTGAATCGATTCCGCCTCTCGGTAGATGCGGCCGCGCTCAGAACGCCAATCGTCCTGGACGCGCAGTTTTTCGAGCGATTGCTTGACGACCCAGCGGCGGTCGGGCCATTCGAGCAGAAGCACGATGTTCGAAACGCCGCCGCCCAGCTCGCGAATCTCGACGGTGTCGGGCTCGCCAGCGAGGCCGCGGCTGGCGAGGTAGGGAAAGACGTTGCGTGAGTCGAGGGCTAAGACGTCGGAATTCATATTGACGGTCTCAAACGACGAATGACGAAGCACGAATTACGAGCGATCAACCAGGAAATCATCGCAAATCGTTTCCAGTCCACCTATTGCGTGCGCGCACCATTCGTCTGCTGGAATTTGTATTTCGTAATTCCTATTTCCGAATCACTGGCCGCCCGCTTGGGTCGAGACGTTCGAGCAGTCGGTAGGCGGCCGCACAGGTCGGGCAACGGACTTCGTCGCGATCCGCCCCGGCGGGCCGAAGCACATCGCCCACCAACCCGAAGTGCCCGTCGGGTGAGGCATGGTATTCAAACATTAATTGCCCGCAGCGCGCGCAGTATTGGCGCCGCCGCACGACCCCGGACGATTTTGACACCTGCAAAGCCCTGTCTTCAGGCGATGCCATAAATTCACGAATGCTATTACTATATCTGAGAATGGGCACCTGGCGCGATTTTCGAGTTTCTAATTTCGAATTTCGTACTGCAGCGCCAGAAGACGTCGTCGCATCTAACCAGCGCAGGGTATGGAGCGTCGCACTTTTGTAATCGGAGCCGTCGCGGGCGGGATCGGCCTGGTCGAATACGCCTTCGTGAACGGCTGGATGAACAAGATGAGCGCCCGGCCGCGGCTTTCGGTCAAGGCGTTCGAAAAGTACGGCGAGCAGGCGGCGCTCGTGGCTATCACACCCAACGAGGATTTCTATGTGACCTCCAAGGGGACGACGCCCATCGTAAAGGCTGCTGACTGGCGGCTCAAAGTTGATGGCTTGGTCAAAAACCCCTTCACGCTGACCTACCAGGATCTACTGGCGCTGCCACGCCTCGAAAAAGTCTTGACGCTCGAATGCATCTCGAATCCTCTCGATGGGAAATTCATCGGCAACGCCAAATGGACGGGCACGGCGCTTAAGCCCCTCATCGAGCGCGCCCAGCCGCTCGCCGACGCCGCGCACGTGGTTTTCCATGCCGCTGACGGGTTTACTACTGGCCATCCTATCGCGCGCGCGTGGAACGAGGAGAACTTCATCGCCTATCAAATGAACGGGGAGAATCTTCCGCCTAATCACGGCTATCCCGCGCGCGCTTTCATCCCCGGCAAGTACGGCATGAAGCAGCCGAAGTGGCTGACGCGCATCGAATTCGTCAACAAGGCGTATCTCGGCTTCTGGGAGTCGCAGGGTTGGTCGGACGAGTGCGAGCGCTGGGCGCACGCGCGCTTCACCGACCCCGAAAACGGGGCAAAGATAGCCGGGAAGAATTTCGAGATCACCGGCTACGCGGTGGGAAATCTCGACGGAATCAAGGCCGTCGAAATCAGCTTCGATAATGGCGGGACGTGGCAAGCTGCGAATGTATTCAGCAATCCTTCAATACTAACCTGGGTATTCTGGAAGTACATCTGGATCGATCCCAGGCCCGGAACCTACAAGGTCCGCGTTCGCTCGACCGACGGCAAAGGTCGCGTCCAAACCGAAGGCCCTGCCGATACCTTCCCCGATGGCGCCACGGGCCAGCAGGCGATCAAAGTGATCGTCGCCTGAAGTTTCTTGCGCCGCATTTGTGCCAGCGGTAGCATTCTCCGGATCGACGCATGAGCAAGCAGCGAGCCTCTTCATTTCTCGGGGGTGTTGCCTTCTGGGTGTTTTCGTTCTCGTTCGTCATGGCGGCACAAGACATTCCTAAGCTCACGCTCAAAGTTAAGTAAAAGCTGCCGGTCCCATCGGGCCTCGTTCGTCATCTTGCCGCGGGACCATTTTCCTGCGACACGAGGGGCGACCTCTATTTCGAGCAGGGCATGCCTTATCCTGCTGACCCGGCGAGATGGCCCATCATACGAATCTCCGCCGACGGGAAGCAGGCGACCGCTATCACCTCCGACTCCGTCCCCGGCTTTGACAGCAAATTGACGTTTGCGTCTTTCACGGTGGCGGTCCGAGGAGAGCTATACGTCATCGCCGCCACAAGTGAATCTTTCCACCTGATTACTTACGACGCGGACGGAAAGTTTAGATCGGCGGCCAAGTTCGAGAGAAAGGACTTCAACCCCTCACAATAGCGTCGAGGCCGACGGCCTTTCGATCGTCCACGCTGTTCATCAGTAGTTCTCCCCGCAGCGTCAACTCTTCGCGGTAATTTCGAGCATGCTGGATGAAAAGCAGGCTAAGGAAAATCCGGCAGTGGCGCGGACGTAGGGCTGACTCGTGAACCGCCGCAGCCGGAATTGGGGTGGCGCAGGATCTCGCTCAAAAATCAAACCGGTAGCCGATGATGAGCTTCAGGATGAGCCGGTCGGTGCTGCTGGTAAGGCCAAATCCGGGGCCAAAGTTGACCTCCCACTGCGGTCCGAGGTTGAGGTCGAGGGTGGGAAAGATGGCGTGCTGCTGTTCGCGGAGAGGGTCGAAACAGCTGATGGGTCCCAGAGAACCATAGTATTCGATTCCCGCCGCAACCTTGCGCGTCACGTCGTAGCTGACCTTGAAGTTGGGCGAGAATTCGAAACCCTTGCGGGTGTTGGCCCCATGCAGGGCGCGTTCCAGCGTGGGATTGAACGACCCATACCACTTCCCCCATTGCTTGTCGATGATGGGGCGCATCTCCCAGGTCCAGGTGTCCTCGGAATAATTCCTCCGCTGGTAGCCAATCTCATTCGAGAGGCTGACTCCCAGCGGCCAATGCCAGCTTTCCGGCACACGCACCCGCGGTCGGATATGGCTGCCTACGAAGTCCCAACCGTTTCCGGACCGCGCGCTGGTGAAGATGTAGAATCCCGTTTCAAACCAGTCGTTAAAGCCATGAGTGATCTCAATGGTCTCGTGCCAGGCGTGATGAGTGGGCAGAACTCCGTCCACGGTCTTTTTTTCGCCGAGCGGGGTGAAGTTCGTATGAAATTCCAGCATGGTATGGTGCGCGGGAACTGTCTCGTAGCCGTAGACCTGGATCTCGTAATTCTCTTGCGCGCACGCAACGCCGGGCGCGGCCAGAGCAAAGAACAGCACTGCCGCGCCGCATATGACAAGTCGGCGGGCGACCGCCCGGCACGAGGGCTTTGGAGGGTGGAGATCGTGGAACACGCTCGGCAAGTTGTCCCT
This sequence comes from Terriglobia bacterium, assembly GCA_041946825.1. GTDB lineage: Bacteria > Acidobacteriota > Terriglobia > UBA7540 > UBA7540 > CAZTHM01. Next base: position 208,186 of record JBHGBD010000013.1, read on the forward strand.
CGGGGTTACTTGCCGGCGTATTTTTCGGGATTCTGGTCGAACTTGGCCTTGCAGCCCTGAGCGCAAAAATAGATCGTCTGGCCTTTGTATTCGCTGGTCGCGGCGGCCTTCTCGGAATCAATCGTCATCTTGCAGACAGGATCCACTACTTTCATGGCGGCTCCTTCCTTTCATTTTCAAATTGAAATTGTATCATCCCAGAGGAATTGCGAACGACATAGGGAAGGAGAATGCTGAGATGCTTAAGAGGGTCTTGTTTGCGTTGATCGCGATAACGGCGATGCTTGACACAGCGCAGGGGCGAAACACCAAATGGATTCATCTCTCGTCGAGGACCGGCGACCTGCCCGTGCCCTGGCAAGGCAAGGAACAGACAGCGAGCTTGATCCTCGACGTGGACAACGACGGGGTGAACGATTTCGTTCTGACCGAGCGCACGGCGGCGCCGTCGGTGGTTCTCTATCGGCGCGACAGGAGCGGCTGGACGAGATATGTCATTGAGCCGGAACCGTTGCACATCGAAGCGGGCGGCGCGGTGAAGGATCTCGACGGTGACGGGGATCTCGACATCGTTTTCGGCGGAGACTACAAGAGCAATCAGGTCTGGTGGTGGGAGAATCCGTTTGTAGGGAAGAGGGAACAGGGGACAGGGAACAGAAAGAGCGAAGATCCTTTTGCGCGGCCGTGGAGGAGGCACCTCGTCAAGAACTCCGGCGCGCCGAAGCATCACGACGAAATGTTTGGCGACTTCGACGGAGACGGAAAGGAGGAATTGGTTTTTTGGAATCAGGAAGCGCACGCGCTCTTGATGGCGAGGATTCCGGATGATCCGCGCCACGCTGAGGGGTGGCCAATCAGCGAAATCTATTCCTACAGCGCCGATAGCGAGCCCCAGCAGCGCGGCAAGCCCGCGCCGTTCAAATCCGTGAACGAACACGAAGGTCTGGCCAAAGCCGATATCGACGGCGACGGCAAGCTCGATATCGTCGGCGGCGGGCGATGGTTCAAGCACCTTGGAGCCGCGAATTTTGCGGTCAATATCATTGACGCGCATTACGCTTACTCGCGCGCCGCGGCAGGACAATTGAAGAAGGGTGGAAGGCCCGAGGTAGTCTTGGTGGTGGGGGACGGTGAAGGGCCGCTGATCTGGTACGAGTGGGTGAAGGGCACGTGGGTCGCGCACAAGCTGCTCGAGGTGACCAGCGGCCACAGCCTGCAGCTTGCCGATTTCGACGGCGACGGCAATCTCGATATCTTCTGCGCGGAGATGCGCCTCGGCGGTGGGAACCCCGACTCAAAGATCTACATTCTTTACGGCGACGGGAACGGCCATTTCGAAACCACGATTGTTGATCGCGGCTTCGATTTGCACGAATCGCGAGTCGCCGACCTCGACGGCAACGGCTCGCTCGATATTCTCGGGAAGCCGTACAACGGCGATGTGCCCAGGGTGGATGTCTGGTTAAGCGGGGAGCAGTAGAGCCAAACTGCGAATGGAGAACAGTGAACTGCGTTTGCTGATGGCTGAGAGCTGAAAGCTAAACGCTTCCTTCTGCAATCTACGCCGTAGCAAGTTCACCGAGGCAATGCTTCAATTCTTTACGAAACTCCTCGCAAAGAATTCGCCGGCTGCGGGTGGTGAGCGAGGCTAGAGCCTCGAGCGGGGTGGGGAAGCTGTCGCCGACCTGGAATTCGCCACTGATCATGGAAGAGACGGCGAGCAGGCCGAGGATTTCTTCGTCCTTCGGCGCATGCTCGGCGAAATACGAGCGAAAACCTTCGCGGTCGCTGGCGCCCTGTTCCAGGATGGCGCGTAGTTGCTGCTTGAAGAAGTTCCGGATCTTTTTATCGTCCATGGTGGCCGCCTTCTTCCCTCACCCGTCCCGATTCTATCGGGACACCCTCTCCCACGTGGAGAGGGCCGGCTTCCACTCCCCCTCGTCTCCCCTTGCTCTTGGCGAGAGGGGCCGGGTCAGCACGTCGAATTGCAGACGCGAAGCGAGAGATTGCGCAGAAAACCTTCCTCGCCCAACTCGGCCTTCTCTTGCAGGCACATCGGGCAAACCAGGATGATGCTGGCCACTCGATCGCCGTTAATGCGCTGCACATCCCAGCCGTCGCGTATGGCCTCATCGGCGGCGGGCAGATGCCGGTCGCAGTACCAGCAGCAGCCCTCGCCCGTGCCGGCAATGGCATGTAAAGCTTCGGGCACGTTCATCGTTCCCCTCCTCAAAGCGCAACGGGCCGCCCAAGCGTGAGAGCGGCCCGCCACGTTTTCTTGCGCTCCGGATTCGAGCTTTTGTGAGTCTTCAGCTCTTTCTGCTCCCTGATCATGCTGGCGCGTCGCGTGTTCAGGTGCCAAGTACGATCAAATCTGCTTCCTTGACCTTGCCTCGCAAACATCGCAAAAAGCGCGACGCCTGCGCCAGCTGAAATCTACGAGCACCCGCTGGTCGAGCCGCAATTCATGCAGCGGTAGCAGCTTCCGTTAC
>JBHGBD010000014.1:0-108405 GCA_041946825.1 Terriglobia bacterium
GTAAACCCCAATGCGGCCATGTGACCGCGAGGCAGGTTTATCGGCATGTCGGAAGTCGGAAACTCAGAATTACCCACGGAGAGGCGGCTCGCCAAACAACTGGGCTTCTCCCTTACTTGGATTTTCAACCGCACCAAGAAGGATTCAAAGGATCCGCTTCCATACGTTCGCTCCGGTCGGTCGACCCGGTTCGATCCAGAAGCGGTCAAGATCTACATCGAAGCCCGTCAGTCGCGGGACTGTGGTTGTCTCACCCTCGCTGGTGAGCTGGCCCGAGTTCAAGCTAGGAGGACTCGAGCCATGGCTCGTACTTGCCATCAGAAAGGATACGTCCGAAAAAAAATCACAAGAGATCCCTACTGGCAGGGAGTCTATTGGGAGCATTTACTTCTGCCAGATAGGAGCAAGATCACGAAACGCCGTAGCGCGCGCTTGGGCTTGGTCAAAGACCTTAGGAAGCGCGAGGCGGAAAAATTGCTACTGGAAATCCTCGCGGACTACAACTCACGAGACTACCAGCCGCGAGTGCTTGTAACGCTGAAAGAATTCGTGGAGAAGAGCTCCGCCAAGTATCTGGAATCCTGCAAGGAAGCGACAAAGGATATGTACTGGACGGAATTTCGAATGCAAATCTTCCCAGAGTTTGGCGACCGATATCTGCAGGATATCGGATTAGATGATCTTCAAGACTTCATCAATCGGAAGGCCAAAGGACCTTTATCCTGGAACACCGTGCGCATCCTGAAGGTCATCCTGAGCTCGGTCTATCAGTATGCGGTGAAGAGGAGAATTCTCAAATCGAACCCTGTGCGCGACGTTGCCTTGCCACCCAAACCTCCCAAGAAGCGTCGCGTCCTCCCCTCCGGGGAACAGATTGAGGCGCTGTTGAAGGAGTTGCCGCTAGCAGTCCGGACTAAGGTGTGGCTGCCCTGCATTACGGGTTTGAGGATTAGCGAGTTGCTGGCCTTGCAGTGGTCATCGATCGACTGGGGCCAGAAAAGGATCTGCGTGGCGAACACTTCCAGGGATGGCAAGCTGGACTCTCCTGAAACTCCTTACAGCGAGGGTTCGATCCTCGTGACAGATGAGGATCTAGCTCATCTCGACGCTCTCAGGAAGGAGCGCCCGAGCACCGGGCCTGACGACTTCATCTTCACGAACAGGGCCGGGACCGGTCCGCTATACAGAAGAAATATCCTGAGGCGGATCTTGCGGCCAGCAGTGAAGAAAGTAGGGATCGGTTACATCAGCTGGCACCTGCTCCGCAAGTGGCTCGGGACACACCTCGTGCAGAAAGGGATTCCGGTTCCAGCGACAAAGGCGCGGCTTCGACACTCTGATGTCAGAACGACACTCGAGTTTTACGTCGAGGAGACTCGAGAGATGGATGATAAAACGGCCCGCACAGCGTCTTCCCTCATCAGAATGCCGGCGGCTACGACAGGCTCCATCACGGAGAAAGCACGGCCGCAAGATGTAGGTTCGGAAGCCCCCGTTGCAGCGGCGTTGCCTTAGACTGGAGCCCAAATGGAGCCCATATGATGGTTTGCGATGGTTTGGGAGACGGTAGATCGTTGAAAAGAATGGTACGCCCGGGGTGATTCGAACACCCGACCCCTTGCTTCGTAGGCAAGTGCTCTATCCAGCTGAGCTACGGGCGCACAGCGTGCAAACTCTAAAGTCTTGAGGGTCTAGTCTGGCACGGCCCTGCCGGTCTGTCAACCGCCAGTCGTCTCGGGCCGGGGAGGCCGGGATCCCCGCCTGCGCGGGGACGAAATCCCCTGGCGGCACAAGGTCGCCGCGGTGTCAGTTCGTCTCCCCCGCGCCGTGGATGACGCGCACCAGCTCAATCTGGGTCACCGGGCCGGCCGCGTGGATCGAAACGATCTTTTCCTGACCGCTGCGTTTGATCTCGAAGATGGCGTGGCCCTCGCGACTGCGCGGAGTGAATTTGGTCACTTCATCGCCCAGGCGCTGCTTGTAGAAATCCCGCACTTTCTCGAGCGAGTCGGCGGTTTGGTATTTTGCCGCCACCACGCGCACGCCCTCCTCATTGGGGAAAGCGATGTTCACGCTCGCCGAGCCTTCCCCCGGACGGCGCTCCGCTCCGGGATAAATCGGCAGGCCCAGCCGGGCCTCATTCACCTCCGGCCTCACTTCCAGCGAACCGACTGGCGTTTTGATCGACACCTCTTTCTTCCCGGCTCCCGCCTCGGCCACATTGATCTTCACTCCCCGGGCGAGAAAGCGGATTCCCACGACGACCGTGAGGACCGACACGACAATGATGAGGGCCAGCACCAGCAACGAGATGGTGAGCAGGTGGCTGCCCGTTCGCGGCGGCTGCGGCGCCGCCGGCGGACGCGGCGATGGTGGCATTGCGCTCATGGCACACTCCTCCCTCTCGAACCCTGAATCATTCTACGCTCCCCCCGCCGCTGCGGTTCCCGCAAAAGGATGTTGCGGCAGCGTTCTCATCGCTGCCTCTGCATCCTCGGTTCTTCCGACGGGGAGACACCGCCGCGACAGCAGCCCTCACCCACCGCTTCGCGGTCCCCCCTCTCCCACCGGGAGAGGGGATGGGGGTGAGGGGAGTAACCGTCGCTACTTGAGGGCCTCCGAAAGCCAATGGTATCCTGACAAAGGGGCACCCCAAACGGAGGAACTTGCAATGCGGCAACGCAAGCTTGGGCACAGCCCACTCTCAGTTTCGGCCATCGGACTCGGTTGTATGGGCATGTCGGATTTCTACGGCCCGGCCGACGACGGCGAGTCGATTGGGGTCATCCATCGCGCGCTCGACCTGGGAATCAATTTTCTCGACACCGCGGACATCTACGGCATCGGTCGGAATGAGGAACTGGTCGGCAGGGCGCTCAAGGGGCGACGCTCCGGCGTGGTGCTCGCCACCAAGTTCGGCAATGTGCGCGGGCCGGACGGTAAATTTCTCGGCATCAACGGCCGCCCCGAGTACGTCCGCGCGGCGTGCGACGCCAGCCTGCGCCGCCTGGGCGTGGAGGTCATCGATCTCTACTACCAGCACCGCGTGGATGCGAGCGTCCCCATCGAGGAAACCGTCGGCGCCATGTCTCGCCTGATCGAGGAGGGCAAGGTCCGCTACCTCGGACTCTCCGAAGCCGCTCCCGCGACGATCCGCCGCGCCCACAAAACTCATGCCATCAGCGCCCTCCAGACCGAGTACTCGCTCTGGAGCCGCGATCCGGAAGATGAAATCCTTCCTACCTGCCGCGAACTGGGAATCAGCTTCGTCGCTTACAGCCCGCTGGGGCGGGGATTTCTCACCGGCAAAATCCAGAAGCTCGACGACCTCGCGCCTGACGACTGGCGGCGCAACATGCCGCGCTTTGTGGGCGACAACTTCGGCAAGAACTTGAATCTCGTGCGCCACATTCAGGAACTGGCGGCGGAGAAGCGCTGCAAGCCCGCGCAACTCGCCCTCGCCTGGGTGCTCACACAGGGTGAAGACATCCTGCCGATTCCCGGAACAACCCGCGCCGCGCATCTGGAGGAGAACCTCGCGGCGCTCGAAATCACTTTCACGCCCGAGGAACTGTCGCGCATCAACGAGATCGCGCCCAAAGGGGTTGCCGTCGGCGACCGCTACGCCGAAGGCGCGATGAAGGTCGTCAACCTCTAGCGGCGACTTCCGGCCGGTACCCGCCCGCGCCGACTGTCCAAGTGGGGGGACGCTCCGCACCTTCCCGCGGCGCAGACATCACGGTTTTCGCGATGCAGGAGAAAACGTGATTTCTTAGGCGACCTCGACCATGTCGTGGTGAAGGATTATCAGCTGGTCAGAGCGCAAGGCGAGGGTGGCGTAGGTGCGTCCCTGGTTGTCGCTGAACTCGACTTCGAACACTCCGGGGGCAAGCGGCTCGACGACGGTTCCGACCTGGCCGCGGCGAAGCCCCCGCTCCGGCAGGTCTTCCAGCAGCGCAACAACGGCGAAGGGTTGGATGGTTTCCATGCTCACTCACAAAACGTAACAACTGGTCATGCGAGGAAAATCTTCTCCTCGCAAAATAATCCAACTGCTCCGCACAATCGCCCGGCCTCGCGGGCCGGTCAATTCAAAGTCTAGCACGTATCTTTGCCCGTAGTCATCGCGTTCACCGGCCACAGCATCGCCTGCGACGGCGGCCCGGAGCAGTGCCTCCCGCAGCAAGCCCGCGTCCACCGCCGTGAGGCCAAGCGTCGTTGCGAAAACGCGAGCCTTGTGACGCCCGCGCGGGTGCTGTTCGTTCAGACAGTAGTCCCGCAGTTTCGCGATGTCCACGACCGCATTTTCGCCGTTAGGAAGTTTCATTTCTTCTTGGGGCGGGGACAAGCCTCGCCCCTACTTGTATGCCGGAATGCCGGTCACCCGCTCGCCGATGATGAGGGTATGGATATTGTGCGTGCCCTCGTAGGTAAAGACCGATTCGAGGTTACACATGTGGCGGAAGATGGGGTACTCATCGGCGACGCCGTTGGCGCCCAGGATATCGCGCGCCGCGCGGGCGACGTCGAGCGCGATCTTGACGTTATTGCGCTTGAGCATCGAGACGTGGGCATGGTCGGCGCGGCCTTTATCCTTCATGCGGCCGACCTGGAGCGCCAGCAATTGCGCCTTGGTGATTTCCGTGATCATCTCGGCAAACTTGGCCTGGACGAGCTGATGCGAAGCGATGGGCTTGTCGTCAAACTGCTTGCGGATTTTGGCGTATTCGAGCGACTCGTTGTAGCAAGCCATGGCCGCGCCGATGGCGCCCCAGCCGATGCCGTAGCGCGCCTGGGTCAGGCAGGAGAGCGGCGCCTTCATGCCCTGCGCCTTGGGCAGCATATTCGACGCGGGCACGCGCACGTCCTGAAGCGAGAGCGTTGAGGTGACCGAGGCGCGCAGCGACCACTTGCCTTTGTAGTCTTTCGCCGTGTAACCCGGCGTGCCTTTCTCGACCAGGAATCCGCGCACGCCTTCGTCGGTACGCGCCCAGACGACCGCGACATCGGCGATGGTTCCGGAAGTGATCCACGCCTTCTCGCCGTTCAGAATCCAGTGGTCGCCGTCTTTCTTGCCGCGCGATCTCATGCCGGCAGGATTCGAGCCGAAATCGGGCTCGGTCAGGCCGAAGCATCCGATCTTCTTGCCCTGCTGGAGGAGCGGCAGCCATTTGTCTTTCTGCTCCTCCGAACCGTATTCCTTGATGGGATACATCACGAGCGCGCCCTGCACCGAAACGAAGCTGCGCAGGCCGCTGTCGCCGCGCTCGAGTTCCTGCATGATGAGGCCGTAGTCCACGTTCGACATTCCCGCGCAGCCGTAACCCTCGATGTTCGCGCCGTAGAAGCCGAGTTCGGCCATCTGCGGGACGAGGTGCATGGGAAACTTGCCCTCGCGGTTCCATTCCTCGATGTGCGGGTTCACTTCGTTGTCCACGAACTCGCGCACCGTCTGGCGAACGAGTTTTTCTTCATCGCTGAAAAGCGAATCGATTTCCAGGTAATCAACACCATGAAAGGGGAACATAGGATGACTCCTTTGTAGTCGGCGGGTATATCGCCCTCACCCACCCGTCGGCTGACGGGTCTCCCTCTCCCGGCGGGAGAGGGCTGGAGGGAAAGCCAAAGGGCCGCGCTGCAGCAATTGATTCGCGGCCGCTGATAATCTTTCATCGCGGCGTCTCCAACTTCAAGCTGACCAACCCCACCGCCGCGTCGCCCGGGCGGCTGGTATCCGGGAACGCCGTCTGGACATTCTCGTAACCCGTGTAAAAGAGCGTGAAAGTTCCATCGTCCTCGGGGACCAGCCCCAGCGGCGTGCGGACGTCGCTCGACCAATGATTGGTTCCTTGCGGCTGGACAATCAGCGCCTGGCCTTTCTGCCAATGGATGCCGTCGCGCGAGAATGTGTACCCGATCGCGTTCGGCGTGTGCGAATCGTACACCGCCGCATAACTCCCGTCGCTGAGCTTGAGGACGATGGGATTCTCGATAAAGACTTCCTCGATAGGGAGAGGTTTTCCGTGCGGCAGCCGCTTCCAGGGGCCGGCCAGCTCGGGCGCCGACGCCAGCCCCACGCTCCACGGCCCGCGCAGGGTTTTCTCATCCTTCATTTCCGTATTGGCGCTGCCGTAAAAGGCGTACCAAATCTTTCCGACGCGATAGGGAAAGAACGAGTCGGTGCCCTGCAGCCCTTCCCACGGCTGCGACTCCGGCCCGGGCTCGAGGATGACGCCGACATCTTCGTACGGCCCGCCGATTCCCTCCATGCCTTTGGTTTTGGACACCCCCCGCCAGATTCGGCCGTTGTGATTATTCAGCCACTTCGACTTTGTGTTGGGGGCCGAGCGATAGGCGACGTAGAAAATGTTCCAGCGACTTTCCTTTTCGTCATAAACAGGTAAGGGCGACCAGAGCGCCGCGCGCGAGTCTTGGCCGGCAAATTCTCCGCTCGATTCGAAGAGCGTCGCGACGCGCTTCCAATGCAGCCGCTCAGTACTGGTCCAGTGACCGAATTTCATCTTGACCCAGAACGGGTCACCCGCCATCTCAGAGGTGAAGAGGTGGTAGGTCTTGCCGATCTTCACGACACGCCCGCCCTCGAATCCGTACTTGTTGCCTTGGGCGCCCGGAGTCCTTACGGTGATGACCGGAACGGGATGTTGGTTGAGGAGCACGAGTTTCGATTCGGGTTCCGCGGCGGCGACGATCGCAGAAAAGAGAACAAACCATACAGATAAGGGCACAATCCATCGTATGCTCAAATCGCCTCCTTTCGGGGCAAGCGGCAAATGTCCAACTGAAGCCCGGCATTGCGAGAATGAATTCATGGTCGAATGCGAAGGCGGGGTCCGGGAGGGTCGGGACAGAAAGTCGGCGTAATTTCACTCGCGTCACCAGCCGAGATTCTATCGGCGGCCGGTGCGGAGTTCAAGCGCAGGCAGGAGGATGCGCCATGCCCGGCGCCCGTTCTAAACGCTACTGCGAATCTTCCTCATCCCCGTCCTGAGCGCAGGGGTCCGGGACCTTTTTCAGGTCGGCGGTGATGGCGTCGAGTTCTTTCTTGTGCTGCTCCATGAACGCCACGTTCTCGGGATTCACATCCGGCGCCAGTTCTTTCACGCCCATGGATCTTCCGTGCGCAGCCAAGCCCGCCTGCAACTGTACGGCGGTGAGCAGCAGGAATTCGCGCACGGTCAGCCCTTGCGCCTTGAGCACGGGAATTACCTTGGGGTACGCGGCCTCGATGCGTTTCGCCTGTTCGTTGAGCGAGCCGCCTTCGTTTTCGTCATCGCGGCTAATGGCCGAGCACGCCTTAGCGTCGGACGAGGCGAGCTTGCGTAGGCTCTTGGTGGCCGCAGCATATTGGTTAATCTTTTCCATCGTCAGGCGGTACGCCCTGGCCTCGCGCTGCTCGGCGCTGGCCGAACCCTGAGCCTGAACCTGCGGAGCAAACACCACTAGCGAAAATACAAGTGAAACGCTCGCGAACAGATGGCGATTCATCGATCGGCCTCCTGATGCCTGGTTTTCAAAGTGAAAGCTTGGGTCTGCCTATGCCTGATGCGGCCCCAACGTTACCGCAACGGCCAGTCAGGGGCAACTGGAAAATAACAGCTTCGCTTGGGAGTTTCTCGCTCGCCGCCTATAAAGAAGGCCGTCATGAACGCACGCGGCTAATGGCGGTGGATTGTCCCTCGTATTAATTTGGAACCCTTTTAGTCATTCGCCCGTTACTGTCAATATGGATCGGCTGGTTCTCACCGTCACGCTGAGTTGCTTCCTCGTTTCGGTCCCGCATCAAATCCGCCAGAGCACTTCGGAAGAGTCCCTTCGGTCAGTGCTTGCCGCTCACGCTCTCCCTCTCCAGGGACCAGGTCAGGCCTTGCTGCTCACCGAGTCGCGCCAACACGATTTCTTCCTGCTGGGCGAACTGCATGGAGAGAACGAAATTCCCGCGCTGCTTCGGGATTTGTGGCCACAGTTATGGCAGGCCGGATACCGCCACGTGGCGGCCGAGATCAGCCCTTGGGCAGCGGAACATCTGGAGCGGATTTCGGGCCACGACACTGCCCTCACAAAGAGCCTCTGGAATAGAGACCAAGCCGCCACCGTCCGGCAGTTTGCCGCACCCAATCAGCGCGTAATTTGGGGCTGTGACATGGAGGAAGGTCAGCCTGAACGCCTGATCGTCGACATGTCATCACTGAATCCCGAGGACGCAAATCTCCGGCAAATGGTGGGAATCACAAGCGGCGACTACAAACGAAGTCAGGCGCCTGAATTGCGCCGCCTCGCCGAGGCCGTCCATCCTGCCCACGATGCAACGCCCGGCGGAGTTTCACTTTGGCAGAGTCTCCGCGACACGCTTCGAATCGAGACCCTGCGATCCGACTCCAGCACAAAGCTCGCGACGTCGGAGGCCCGCGAACTCCTCATGAAGCGACTTTACCTTGCCCACCATGAAAAGGCGCCGGAGGGCAAGGTCCTGTTGCGATTCGGCCGCAATCATCTCCACCGCGGTTACGACGCGCGCGGTGTCTCCACGCTTGGCAACTTCGTTGCCGAGTGGGCGCTCTCCCAGAACAAGTCGGTTTTCAATGTTGGCGCTTTCGCGGCAGGGGGCAAGGAGCAGTTCGCTGGCAAAACGTTCGACGCCGACGAGCGGCAGGATGAATTGACGTTTGCGCTGCTCGCCGAGCTCGCCGGAACGAATGCGACGCTCTTTGACCTCCGCCCGCTCCGGCCGATGCTTCACTCCATCAAGACTGCAAAGCGAACACCCCTCGAGGCCAACCTCCTCTACTGGGCTGACAGTTACGATTTCCTCCTTTGCTATCCAATCGTCACGCCCCTGTCCGAGGATTCCGGTACGACTCCCTACAGGCAAAACATTGAGTCGCACTAGCCGTACCTTTCGTCCTGAGGAGTCCCGCAGGTTGGGGCGACGAAGGATCTGAAGTTCCGGGAAATGCAGATCCTTCGCCCGCCGCGGCGGGCTCAGGATGACGGGTCGCGAGGTTTGCTTTTGAAACCCCCGCGGGCGGCATATAATCCAATCCATCATGGACGAGCGCACGCGGCTGACGGCGATGGTGAAGGCGGCGGGTTGAGCGGCCAAGTTGAGTCCAAGTATTTTGGACTCGGTGCTCAGTAAGCTGCCTAAACAGATCGATCCGAACGTCCTGATCGGCTTCGACACCGCCGACGACGCGGGAGTGTATCGTCTGACGGACGACCTGGCGCTGGTGCAGACGGTGGATTTCTTCACGCCCATCGTCGATGAGCCGTACACCTTCGGCCAGATCGCCGCGGCGAACTCGCTTTCCGACGTCTATGCGATGGGCGGGCGGCCGATTTCTGCGCTCTCGATTGTGGGATTCCCGAACAGCCAGGAAAAGACCGGAATCCTCGAGAAGATTCTGCAAGGCGGGCTCGCCAAAATGCAGGAGGCGGGCTGCACGGTGATTGGCGGGCACTCGATTGGCGACGATGAAATCAAATTCGGCTACGCAGTGACGGGCGTTGTGAATCCGCGGCGTGTCTGGGCGAACGCCGGAGCGCGCGCGGGCGACCGACTGGTGCTAACCAAGCGCATCGGCACAGGAATCATCGGGACGGCGCTCAAGGCGGACGCCGCGAGCGACGAAGCGGTCACGGCGGCGATCGAGTCCATGACCACGCTGAACCGCGCGGCGAGCGAGGCGGCGCAGGAATTCCCCATTCATGGCGCGACCGACATCACCGGCTTCGGATTGCTGGGCCACGCGCGCGAGATGGCCGTGGGCGGCAAAGTGAGCCTGGTGCTCGACCACTCGCGGATCGAATTCCTGCCGGGAGCCCTCGAGTATTCCCGCCGCGGGTTCATTCCTGGCGGGCTCAAGCGCAATATCGAGTTTATCTCCGGCTGTGTTGAGTTCGCCAAAGAGATTGCCGAAGAAGTTCGGAACCTGCTCTTCGACCCACAGACTTCCGGCGGCATGCTGTTTTCGGTGGAGGCGCGCGAGTCCGCAAGCCTGGTCAAAGCCCTCGCCGGGCGCGGCGTGGGCGCGCGGGAAGTCGGCGAAGTCGTGGCCAAAACCCACCCGTTGATTCAGGTGCGATGAGCGCCCCGGCAAACGCCGCCTCGCGCTTCGGCACGGCCTGGCTGCTGCTCTGCGGGGCGCTGGCGCTGCACGTGGCGGATGAAGCCCTCACGGATTTCCTCAGCGTGTACAACCCCGCCGTCGAAGGCATCCGCCGGAGCTTCCCGTTCTTTCCGATGCCTACGTTCACCTTCCAAGCCTGGCTGGCGGGGCTCATCGCAGCCGTCGGACTTCTGTCGGTGCTGGCGTTTCCGGCATTTCAAGGCAGAAGGTGGATGGTCCTGCTGGCGTATCCTTTCGGGATTCTGATGCTTCTAAATGGGAGTGGGCACGTCGCGGGGTCGATCTATCTGGGGCGGATGATGCCGGGCGTTTACACCGCGCCGTTGCTCGTGGGGACGTCCATCTATTTGCTCGTGCGGGCTTGGCAGGCGCGCAAGTTGTCGCGCCGCCCGCCAGAGGGGATGCAGGGCTAAGGCCCGGCGCTACATCACGAAGCACAACTCCGGCTGAACGCATTGCACCGGTGAACCGGCGCGGGTAAGATGGCGGGGCCATGAAAAAAGAGATTCCGTTCCAGCTCATTGTCGGCGTTGCCATCCTCCTGATCGGCGGGGGCGTGATGGGCGGCGAGTACTACCTGGTGAAATGGCTTCCGCACCACCGCCAGCATGTGCGGGAAGAAACACTCCAGCGCGTCCCCTATAAGAACGACCAGCTTGGGATCGAGATTGAAGTCGCCTCGGGGATTTACGGGACAGTCGAGAGTTTTGCGGGAGGCGTGCGAATTACCCGGCCCAAGTTCTGGAGCATCGGGCCTTCGCTTACCATTACCTCGCAGCCCAATCCCGAAGGAACGTTCGAGTTTGACCCCAAGGTCCTCGCCAAGTGGCAGACGGAGGGAGTCTACGCGGAACTCCCCCGGTTTCATTTCTCCCGCACCAGAATCAACAACCGCGACGCGGTGCTGATCTGGCAATACAAGGACCGCGCCATGCTCCTCACCACACGGGTCATCACCTCGGAGCGCATCATCGAGATGTACTGCACGCCCGGCAAGGAAGACGAAGACCTCTACATGCAGGCCTGCGAGGAGACCGTCCACACGCTGAAGGTGGCGGGGCCGGAACCTCCCCCGCCGCCCGAGCCGGTCATCGAGCTGACCTCTCCGCCTCGCCGCGCCAAGCCCGCTCGCTAGTCGAGCGGGACTTCAGATCATCAATGAACTTGCGGAGTGGAGGGTGTCCGCCCAGGGGGCGGATCCGACGGCCTGATGAATAGCTTCCTACGGGGGTCATCCCGAGGAGTCCGGGGAGGAGTCCGAGTCTGAGCGGGCCGACGCGGGATCTCGCCTCGCCGTCATTAACAAAGCGAAATTCCTCCTCTTCACTTCGCTCCGGGCCGGAATGACAAGCGCCAGACGCGTCCGATATCGACCGGTTGGTTCTCTTCAGGACTTCGGCGAGTAATAGCCCTCACGGAAGACGACCCGGTATTTCACGTTCTTCCCTTTCTGGTCGATGATTTTGAGAGGGTTGCCCTGCTGGTCGACCAGTTCCACCTTGAGCTTGTGGAACTTGCCGTCTTTGGTGGGGTTGGAGGGCGAGAAGCCCAAACTGTATTGCTGGCGGAGCTGTCCGGCAATCTGCTGGTAGACCGCCGGCATGTCCTGCTGGAAGCGCGGGAAATAGGCCTGCCCGCCGGAGTACTTGGCGAGGGTGGTCAGGGCGTTGCGCGCCTGCAGGCTGTCGATCGTATCGCCGCGCCGGACGGTCAAGAACTCCAGAATGCTGATGGGATAAATCGCGGCGTCGGAGCTGCGCGCGATCTTCAGCATCTGGTCGTAGTTGAGCTTGCTGAACGTGTCGAACCCCGTGCAGATGGCGAGGATCGCCTTCCGCCCCTGGATGTCTTTCATGCGGTCAATCGTGAAGGCCAGGGCGTCATACAAATTGATCTCGCTGAAGCCGGGGATGCGCAGCCGGTCCAGAGCCGATGTCACCTCATAGCGGCTCTGCGTGAAGTCCTGCAGAATCTGGGGATTCATGTCAAAGGAGACCACCGCAATCCAGTCCTTGGGTTCGACGACCCGGACGAATTCGTAGGCGTCCTGGAGGGCCAGGTAGAGAAAGCCCCACCACTTGTTCGAGAACTCGACCAGCATGCAGACCGTCATCGGCGCCTCGCTCGCGCCGAAATTGCTGATCGCCTGCGGCACGCCGTCATCCGACAGGCGAAAGTTGGTTTTGGTCAGGCTGGGAATAGGGTTGCCGTTCTGGTCGAGAACCAGAACGTCCACGTTGACCAGATTCGTCGTGGTCGAGAGGGTGAAGATCTCGTTGGGGTTGATCTTCTCGGGCTTCTTCTCCTCCTGCTTGGGGGCGGGCGTGGGCGTCGTCTTCTTGGGAATCAGGACTGTCTCTCCAACATTGGGCTTGGGCCCGCCGGAACTGGGCTGCTCCTGAGACTGGGTAAATCCCGGGGACGAAAAAACCAGGAGTGTCCCGGCCACCAATGACAGGACAAGGCAACGAAGCGAAAACCCGAATTTCATAATTCCCTCTCCAGCGCCCAAAAGCATTCTCTTGTAATGATGTCATTCACCCCCCCTTTGGTCAACCGCCATGAGAAAAAATAGAGCCCGTCCGGGGGGCGGGGGCGTGCCGGAATAAACGGGGCAAATTCGGATTCTTGCCGGCTTGAGCCCAGCGAGTAGTGGTTCCATGGAAGGCTACCCCCAGGGGATGTATAACTAGCTCCAAAGTACTGGTCCAGTGAGAATTAGGTTGACATCGTCCGTTAGTCTGGCAAAATGCTATATGGGGAGCGGTACAAATAAAGTATTGACTTCCCACCAATAGTTCTTTACGCTCTCCTCTCAGTTCCTAGTCAGTCGATCTGATCTAATCAACTGGAGGAGAGATGAAGAACTTCGTGGTAGCGATTTTTCTGGCCGTGTTGGTTGTCCTGGCGAGCGCGAGCTTGCGCCGCGCTGTCGCCGGCATCGGTGGAGCGCCCGTTCCAATGCCCAAGGCGAAAATGAGCATTGGAGGAGCGCCGGTTCCGATGCCCAGGGCGTTAGGGATTGGCGGAGCGCCTGTCCCAATGCCCAGGTAGTAAGCCTCCTCTTGGCCGCTTGAGCGACCCGGGGAGGTGATTTCGCATCTCCCCGAAGCCGGGTCGCTCATGTTGCAGAAGCTGATCACTTACGGACCCTACGTCGCGAGCACCTTCCTGCAGGTGGCGCTGGTTGCCGTCATTCTCCACAGGCGACTTTGGAAGCGGTTAGGGGATATTCTCCTTTACGTCACGGCGTTGCTCCTGATTGACGGCGCCGCCCGATCGTTTGTCCTTCACCGTTACGGACTCTCCTCGGATCAGTACGCCTACACGTTCTGGCTCACCGACGTCCTGCTGACGCTCGTGGCCTTCCTGGTAGTCTGTTCGCTGTTCCGGCGTGCTTGCCGACATGAAGAAAAGATGTGGCGCTTCCTGCGCATCTTCCTGGCGCTGGTACTTATCCTGGTCCTCGGAATCTCATCCACGTCCCTGGCACACAACTACGACAACCTGTTCAGCTACTTCATCGTTGAGTTCCAGCAGAATCTCTACTTCACCTGCCTCGTCCTGAATACGCTGCTATACGTCCTCATGCAGCAGACCCAGAACGCCGATGAAGAACTGGGGTTGCTGGTCACCGGAATGGGGATTCAGTTCGCCGGCCCCGCGGCCGGCTTGGCCTTGGCTTATCTGACACGCGGGCAGGAATTCAGCCGCTCGCTGGCGGCCTATCTCGGGCCGCTCTGCACGATTGGAATGTTGCTGACCTGGTTTTATGCGGTCACGAGGATGCCGCAAGAGTCGCGCGTCCCGGCCCGCGACGAGAGGGTGAAGAGTTGGGAAGTCGTCGCCCCTCGACAGGCTTGAGGGAAAAGGAATGTTCTTAGCGTCCCTGATCCTGATTATTTCCACCGGGCTGTTTTTCTTCTACTTCCAGGTAGCTTGCCAGAAGATCTTGCGCCGGCGATTCGAACAGGAGTACTTCCGCTCCATCGTCAACGCCAACCGCCTGGAATTTCCCGCCATCCGCCAGGCCGCCGAGGAACTCGCGGGGCCCGTGGATTACGCCCGCGTGCGCATGACGCTGAAGTGCGATTACCTGGCTCTCACCTATCTCCTGAAGAACGCCGCTAACGTCAATCAGCGGTACTCCTACGAGGAGCGCCTCCTGATCTTCTATTTCCGCCTTCTATTCTTCTCTCTGGTAGTCCGGCACTACATGAAATTGCGCGAAACGACGGCCATCGTCCGGCTGACCTCCATCCTCCAGTACTTCGCCAACGTCGTGGGCCAGCGGGTCAGCCAGGTCAGATTCGGCAGCCTCACCGCCTCCGATTATTTGCTAAGCCTGTAGCCGCATTTCCCCCGTTTCAGGAAACTCTGTAATTCCTCCCTCCCCGCCTCTATACTCATCCCGCATGGCTTCTAAATCCGTCTCCGGAGCCGGCGCGGCCGAGTTGCGCCGCGCCAAAATCGTCTGCACGCTCGGCCCAGCCACGGATCCTGCCGAGCGCCTGGTGGCGCTGCTCGACGCGGGGATGAACGTTGCGCGGCTGAACTTTTCCCACGGAACTCACGCCGACCACGTGCGGCGACTGCGGCGGGCTCGAAGGCTGGCGCGCGAGCGCGCGATCCCTCTGGCCGTCCTTCAGGATCTCCAGGGACCCAAGATCCGAACCGGCAGGCTCGAACACGGCCAGCCCGTCGAGCTTGAGGACGGCGCCCGCGTCGTCCTCACCACGCGTTCCGTGGCCGGAAACTCCCGCGTGATTTCGACCAATTTCCAGGCCCTTCCCCGGGAGGTGAAGCGCGGGAGCCGCATCCTGCTCTCCGACGGCTTAATCGAGTTGCGCGTCGAACGCGTCTCCGGCCGCGAGGTCACTTGCCGCGTCGTCGAAGGCGGCCGACTCGGCGAGCACCAGGGCATCAACCTCCCCGGCCTGCCACTCAAGATTTCCGCGCTCACCGCCAAAGATCGCGCCGACCTGCGATTCGGCATCCGGCACGGGGTGGATTACATCGCCCTTTCTTTCGTGCGCCGCGCCCAGGACATCCTCGAGCTCAAGCGAATCCTGGCGCGTGCCGGGCGCGAAATTCCTGTCGTCGCCAAGCTCGAGAAGCCCGAGGCCATCGACCACCTGGAGGAGATTCTCGACGCCGCCGACGCGGTCATGGTGGCGCGTGGGGACCTGGGTGTCGAACTCTCGCCGGAAATGGTGCCCGTCGTCCAGAAGCGCATCATCGCCCGCGCCAACGACCTCAAGGTTCCGGTCATCGTCGCCACCCAGATGCTCGAGTCGATGACCGTCCACGCGCGGCCCACGCGCGCCGAGGCCTCCGACGTGGCGAACGCCATCTTCGACGGAGCGGACGCGCTGATGCTGTCGGGAGAAACCGCTACCGGCGAGCATCCCGTCGAGGCGGCGCGGATGATGGCGCGGATCATCTGCGCCGCGGAAACCAGCCCCCGCTATGCCTGGTACACGCGGCGTCGCCGCGCCGGCGATGAACCACTTACCGTCCCCGAAGCCATCGGCGAGAGCGCGGCGCATCTGGCGGCGGAGCTGAACCTGAAGGTCCTCGCCGTCTTTACCCAGTCGGGATCGAGCGCGCGTCTGGTTTCAAAGTACCGCCCGCGCGTTCCGGTGTACGCCTTCTCCCCACTGCCGCACATCCTGAGTCGCGCGGCGCTCTACTGGGGAGTGATTCCCATTGGCATGGAACACGTGAAGTCCACGGACCGTATGGTCGAGGGCGCGGCGCGCGAGTTGCGCGCCCGCGGCATTGTCGAGCCGGGCGATTTGATCGCCGTCCTCGCCGGCACGCCCATCGCCCGCCGCGGCACAACCAATCTCCTCAAGGTCCATCGCATCGAGTAGCTCGTCCTTCACCCTCACCCCCAGCCCCTCTCCCAGAGGGCGAGGGGAGGCGGACTCGATTCTCCAGCCCTCTCCCTCTGGGAGAGGGGAACCCCGATGCAGTTCATCGGGGTGGGTGAGGGCATCCCTAACAGCTCCGCTCCCGACGGCGATTGACTTGTGTTGGCCGGGGGTGTATGAAGGTCTGGCTCGAAGTCATCCGCCTCGCGCCCCGAGCTACGCTTCCGGTGGTTCGTCGATGAAGACCGCCCTGCGCATTGTGGCTCTTGTTCTGAGCGCCATCGTTGGCCTGTGGGTTCTCATCCACGGCATCGTGCTGGTCATCTCGATCCGCCACCTGGCTGAGGCCGGCCAGGATATCTTCGGGGAGCTGGTCGAGATCAGCGTTTCTATCGCCGGGGGAATCTGCGTCCTCTCGGTTGCCGTCGAGCAGCTCGACTGCCTGCGCACCCACCGCAAGGAAGACAGCCTGCTGTAGCCAGCACACCCGCCGAGTTGCCGCGCGCCATTCTCAGACATTTTGTCGCTCACAACTAGCCTTGTGTCAGATCGGCAAGCAGGTGGGCGCAGGAGAACGGGGCGTGATCACTTACAGGGCCTTCACCATCGCGGTCGCGCGGGAGCCCTGTATTTACCCTCGAATCTGCTCAAAAAGGCCCCAAATTTTAGCTTTGTTTTGACCTCGTTTTTTGGCATCGATTCTTTGTTTTCAATAATATAGCCTAAGTTGTATGGTAAAAAATACACATATTCCTTGCGCGGCGCAACTTCGCCGACAATTCCGACTTCTTGTCTTGTGGTTCAGGCGCGGCGGATACCCATCAGCCATGGCTACTGACATTGTGTCAGTCACGGTCCCTGACTATAGGCTATCACGCTAGCACAATTCGCCCTGAAAGTCAAGAGACAAATAGTCCGGAATACAAGGAAAGTTGCCGCCCAAGCCCCGCCCGTGGCCGAGGTCCCAGAAAGAGCGGCCTTCGACCCCTGAGGTGCCTGGTTGGCCCTCAGCGGCTGAGGCCGTGCCCTGACAAGGGATTAAGCCGGGTCCTGCAACAGGCCCTAGTGGTGGGTCATCGACCGTTCGATCTCTTCCACTGTGCGCGGCAGGCGGCGAGTCAAGACTTCGCAGCCGGTCTCGGTTATCAGGATATCGTCTTCAATGCGAAGGCCGAGCTTTTCGTCGCGAATGTAAACGCCCGGCTCGATCGTGACGACCATACCCGCTTGCAGCGGAAGGCTGTAATCGGCGGGGTCGTGCACGTTCAGGCCGATGTGATGGCTGAGGCCGTGGATGAAATACGGGCCAAGCGGCTGCCCCTTCAAGTCCTTCCCGTGCGTGTTGATGTAATCGTAGGCGATCTGGTGCAGGCCCTGCGTGCCTCCGCGGCCCAGGTACATGCCGGGCTTGGCGGCGGCGATGGCGGCGTTCGCAGCGGCGAGGACAATTTCATAGACCTCGCGCTGGCGCGGCGTGAATTTGCCGCTCACCGGGAGCGTGCGCGTGATATCGGAGGTATAGCCGCCGTAAGCGCCCGCCACGTCCATGACGACAAGCTCGCCATCCGCCATCTGCTTCGAGTTCTGGTCATAATGCAAAACCGTTGAGAAGAACCCTGACCCCACGATGGGCGGGTAGGCGGACCATTCGCAGCCGCGGCGCTGGTATTCGTAGACCATTCGCGCGGCCACTTCGTATTCCCAGACGCCGGGCTTGACCGTCTTCATCGCCGCCAGATGCGCCTCGACGGACGCTTCGGCCGCTTTGCGAATCAGGGCGATTTCGCCGGGCGTTTTCACCATGCGCATCCGCGTCAGGATCTGCCGGAAATCCGCGAACGTTGCGAGTGGCGCCGCTTTCTTCAGCCGCGATTGCATGTCGTGGATGAAGCACTCCTCGCCGCTTTCGGGTTGCGCGCTCACCTCCGTGTAGATCTTGCTGAAATTCTTGAGCGCGTCGTCCAGCTCGGACTGGAACAGCGTCACGCTTTTGACCGTGGGGAAACCCGTGCGCGCCGGGGCGTCGGGGTCGTCGGGCCCGAGCTTGGGGCCTTCCCAGAGCTCGCCGTGGTAGCTGCCGGGGCGATCGTCGTGCGGAGGGATGAAGAGGATCTCCTTTTCGATCTCGATCGCGGAGCCGCCGGCGCGCGCGGACCTGGGAACCACCATCATCATGGCTCCCGGCTCGTTCCAGCCGGTGAGGTAATAGAAGGCTTCGTTCTGGCGGAAGGAAGTAACGCTCGAAGCCACCTCCGCGTCGCCGTACCCGAACATCACGATGACGCCGTCGCCCCCCGTCTCCCGCACCAGGCGCGCCCGACGCTCGTGGAACGCCGCGAGTGACTCGCGCTCCCACGCCGCCGCGGGAATCGCCAGCGCGCCCGCCAGTGCCGTGGCCACGAAAATAACGAGACAGATTCGCCTTAGAGCTCCTCTCACATGCACCCCCTCAACAGCGGTTATCCATGATAACCGTACGGTCAAGCCTTAGGACGAAAGTTATCTTGGAATGGGGGACCTGCACTGGCATAATTGCGACCACCCCGGAGAGTGACCTATGGGTCAAACCGCTGGGCGGAAGCTGCTCCAGAAGGCACTTTCATCGCCTGCGAACCTTCGTTTCGAGGAAGTCTGCGCACTTGCTCGGGCGTTCGGATTTCGCCTGTCGCGGGTCAGCGGAAGCCACCACATCTTTGTCCATTAAAACGTCCGTGAGTTGGTGAACCTCCAGGAGGTGCACGGCAAGGCCAAGCCCTATCAAGTTCGGCAGTTGCTAGCCCTGGTCGAAAGGTATAATCTATCTTTGGGCGGCGAGTAATGAAGGACTATCACATCAACATTTTCTACAGCGAAGAAGACGGTGGGTACATTGCGGACATCCCTGATCTTTCCTGCTGCTCAGCCTACGGCGAAACTGCGGAAGAAGCTCTCCTGGAAGTTCTCAAAGCCAAGAACGCTTGGATAGAGGCTGCCAAAGCGGAAGGCAAACCGATCCCCCCGCCGGTCTTCAAGCCAGTCATCTATCAGTTGGCCGAAGCCCGCGCTTGACCCCTCTCTAGCAGCGTCAGGTTATTCTCCACCGCTCCCTTTGCCTGAATTGCTCGATCCTGATCGGGATGGCGGAAGCTCTCTGCCGACGGGTCAAGAATCGTTCCAGATGCTTCCCACCAGTTCCGGCGCGTTGACTTGGCCGTTGCCACAACGTATGCTGGCAGCTTCTTTACAGCCGGGCCCGGAACGAAATCTTGATCACGTGGAGAGGATGAGATGCGTCGCTTGCACAGATTTGTGGCCGTCGGAATTATCGCGTTTTCCGTCACCCACCTTGCCGCCCAGGATTGCTGGGAAGCCCGGGAGCAGTGCCGGAAGAAAGCAGAGGAACGCCGCAAGGCCGAAGAGCTGCGCGATTACGTCAAGGCGAATTACACCAAGTACGAATACATGGCGCCCATGCGAGACGGCATCAAACTCTTCGTCTCCGTTTACGCGCCCAAGGACACATCGAAGACCTACCCGATCTGGATGATGCGCACGCCGTATCATGTGGCCCCTTACGGAGTGGACAACTATCGCTCGAACCTCGGCCCCTCGGAATCCTTCGCGCGCGACGGCTACATCTTCGCCTACTGCGACGTGCGCGGGCGCGGCAAGTCGGAAGGCCAGTTCGTGCACGTCCGGCCATTCATTCCCAACAAAACCGGGAACCAGACGGACGAGGCCAGCGACACTTATGACACCATCGAGTTTCTTCTGAAGACCGTTCCCAACAATAACGGCCGCGTGGGCATTTCCGGCACATCCTATCCGGGCTTCTACGCCACCATGGCCGCGCTGAGCGGGCATCCCGCGCTCAAGGCCGTCTCGCCGCAAGCCCCGGTCACCGAATGGTTCATCGGCGACGATTTCCGGCACAACGGCGCGGTATTCCTGGCCCACGTTTTTGGTTTCTTTTCATCTTTCGGCCGCCGCGAACCCGGAGAGAACGAAGTGCAAGGGCCGCGGTTCGATTTCAACACTCCGGACGGATACGATTTCTTCCTGCGGATGGGCGGGCTGGGGGACGCCGACACGAAATTCTTCAAGGGCCAGATTGAGTGGTGGAACGACCTCATCACCCACGACACTTACTCCGACTTCTGGAAATCGCGCAATCCGACTCCCTACCTGAAGGACTTGAAGGCCGCGATGTTGACCGTCGGCGGCTGGTTTGACGCCGAAGACGTCTATGGGCCGCTCCATACCTATGCCGCCATCGGCAAGCAGAATCCCGGCGGCGTCAATGTCCTCGTCGAAGGGCCGTGGTCGCACGGCCAGTGGAATGGCGGCGCCGCCGATCATCTGGGCAACGTGTATTTCAATCAGAAGACCGGCGAGTTTTTCCGCGAGAAAATTGAATTTCCATTTTTCCAGCGGTTCCTCAAGGACAAAGATGAAGGGAAGCTTCCCGGCGCGTACGTTTTTGAGACCGGTCGCAACGAGTGGCACGAGCTCGATGCGTGGCCGCCGAAGAATGCGACGAACCGGACTTTCTACTTCGAGGCTGACGGCAAGCTGTCGACCCAGCGGCCCCCGGCCTCGGGCGAGGCGTTTGACGAATACGTAAGCGACCCGAACAAACCGGTCCCCCACATTTCCTGGACGAGCACCTCGATGACCTATGAATACATGACCGGCGATCAGCGTTTCGCCTCGTCGCGCACTGACGTCCTGACCTACCAGACCGAACCGCTGGAGGCGGATTTCACCGTCGCCGGCCCCATCACCGCTTCGCTCTATGTTTCGACCACCGGCACCGACTCCGACTGGGACGTCAAGCTGGTGGATGTTTATCCCGGAAATTTCCCCGATCCCGAGCCCGATCCTCAAAATGTGCGGATGGGCGGGTATCAGCAATTGGTGCGCGGCGAGCCCTTCCGCGGGAAATTTCGGAAGAGCTTTGAGAACCCTGTGCCCTTCGAGCCCGGCAAGCCGGACAAAGTGGAGTTCCAAATTCCCGATGTCTATCACACGTTTCGCCGGGGCCACCGCATCATGGTGCAGGTGCAAAGCTCGTGGTTTCCGCTCACCGACAGAAATCCGCAGAAGTTCATGAAGATCCACGAAGCGCGGCCCTCGGATTTTCAGAAGGCAACGCAGCGCGTCTATCATTCCGCGAAGATGGCGTCGGGGATCACGCTGAGCGTCTTGCCGAACCGCGCAGAGTAGCGCCGGGCAATAGCCCGGCGATCGTTGAGCATGCCGCCCAAGGACGGCGCTACGGCGCGCGGCCCCTCGCTGATTTCCATCCTTTGACGAACGGATATCCAGGGCGTAAGCGGGCCGCATCCGAGGGCTCCTCGCAAGCCGGTGGGGTACCATGCATCCACAATCAACCAGGTTTTCCAGACGGACATTCCTCGTAAGCTCCGGCTTCACGATTGTGGCGATGCCGGGGGTCTACAGGGGGGGTCGAGCCAAGGCAGGAGAAGAAGCCTCCCGTGTCGGCGCCATCGTGTTGCTGGGCCCGCCGGGAGCCGGGAAGAGCGTCCAGGGGCGCAGCCTCTCCGAGAGGCACTCCATTCCCGTCATCTCGACCGGCGACCTGCTGCGCGATCACGTGAAGCGCGGCACTCCGCAGGGTCTTCAGGCTGACCCCTACATGAAAGCCGGAAAGTTGGTGCCCGATTCGCTGATGACACCGATTCTCGAAGATCGCCTTTCGCAACCCGACTGTGCGCGCGGCTTTGTTCTTGACGGCTACCCGCGCACAGTGGCGCAGGCGGAGGGGTTCGACGCGCTGCTCAAGAGGAAATGCGTGGCGTCGCATATTGTCCTGCTGGATGTTCCTGAGGAGCGCATCTTCAAGCTGCTGGCGGGGCGGCGCGTCTGCCCGCGCTGCAACCGCTCTTACAACATCCACTTCCAGCCGCCCAGGAAAGAGGGGGTGTGCGACGCCGACGGCGAAGCGCTCGTGCAGCGCCCCGACGACAAAGAGGAAGTCATTCGCAAACGCCTTGCTACTTACGCAAAGGAAACCCGGCCTGTCATCGACACCTATACGCGCCAGGGCCGCTTAATCCGCGTCAATGGCTCGCAGACACCTGAGCAAGTCGCCTCCGAAGTCGAGCTTAAGCTTACTTCCCATTAAGATGACGCTGCAGGAAGGCGTTCGCCCAGCGAGGGTCGCGTGAAGTTACGAGCTACGTTGCCGGCTCGACGGCGCGAGGACGGACCAGCGTGGGGAGGGCGTTCCAAAGCCGCCGCAGCGGCGTCTGGGCGATAGACATCGTCCCCATATAGGAATAGCCCATGAGGAACAGCATGAGGAATGGTGTGGTGAGGTAGTTCTCGCTGTAAATCGAGTAGCCCGACGTGTAGGCAAAATACGCGGCCAAGGCGAGCTCGACGGCGGGAATCCAGCCGCCGCGCTTCAAATACTTCTTGGTCTCCCAATTATTCTCGCCGCCCTCGACGCGGAATTTCGGCGTGCGCACGAACTCCGACTGCTTTCCAAGCAACGCTTCGATGACCGCTTTGGCATTTGAGACCGCTAACCCAATTCCCGTGGCCATCAGGAAAGGAATGTACTTGATCCGGCTTCGCCAGCCGCGCGGTTGAAGCGCGCGTTGCGCCACCATGTAAAACGACGAGACCGAGCAGGTCGAGGCGAGGAAAAGTGGAAGGTCGAGATAAAGCATCTGGAACCAGCCCTGGTAAAAGCGCACGATCATCGCCGGCAACAGGATCAGCGAGAAAAGCACCATGAGCGGATAGGCGATGTTGGCCGTGAGATGGAACGTCGCTTCCACCTTGATGTAGCGCGGCTGGTCGCTGCGCCAGATAATGGGGAGCATCTTGCGCGCCACCTGGATCAGGCCCTTGGCCCAGCGCGCCTGCTGGGATTTGAAGGCGTTCATCTCCACGGGCAATTCCGACGGGCACTCGATCGCGGGGTCGTAGACGAACTTCCAGCCCTTGAGCTGGGCGCGGTAGCTGAGGTCGGTGTCCTCGGTGAGCGTGTCGTGCTGCCAGCCGCCCGCGTCTTCGATGGCGGCGCGCCGCCACATTCCCGCCGTGCCGTTGAAATTGAAAAATCGGCCCGAGAGATGCCGCCCACCATGCTCGATCACAAAGTGCCCGTCGAGCAGGATGGCCTCCACTTCCGTCAGGTTCGAGTAATGCCGGTTGATCCACGTCCAGCGGCCCTGCACCACGCCCACTTGCGGGTCGGTGAAATAATGGACCATCTCGCGCAGGATGCCCGGCGGAGGAACGAAGTCGGCGTCGAAGATGGCGATGAACTCGCCGCCCGCGCTCTTCAACCCCGCCTCGAGCGCGCCCGCCTTGAATCCGTCGCGGTTCTCGCGATGATGATATGAGATCGGATAACCTGCGCTCGCATATTCACTGACCAGGCGCGAGGCGACGTGAACGGTCTCGTCGGTCGAGTCGTCGAGCACCTGGATATCGAGCCGCTCGCGGGGGTAGTCGAGCCTCGTAACGGCTTCGAGGAGCCGCTCGACAACATAACGCTCGTTGTAGATCGGCAGCTGAACTGTGACGCGTGGCAAGGTCTCGAAATGTCCCCGCGGCTTCGGAGTCCGGTGCCGGTGCTTCAGGTAGAGATAGGTCAGATGATAGCGATGAATGCCGTAAATCGAGAGGATGACAAGAATGGTAAAGTAAGGAATCAAAATCGAGACGTCAAAGGCGTTGGGTTCGTAGATGCCCTGGAAGGGGTCCTTGTGAAAAATGTGCCGGAGGTAGCGAACGACGGGGTTCGCGTTGGCAACCAGGAATGCGAAGTATAAATGCGACATGAGAAAGACAAGAATTCAGAAGTCAGAAGTCAGAAGCTAGAAGCAACCAAGGAACGCGCCAGCCGCATCCTTCCGTCGCTGTTTCTGCTTGGTCTGGCGTGCGGCATCACCGCCATCTTTTATCACATCGGCCGCCAGCCGGAGCTGAAATCTCAGGTGCCGGAATTCGTCGCTCTGGCGCTTGCGGCGGGCGTGCTGTATCTCGCCGGGGTTTATTTCGTCGAGCTCTTCCAACTTGGCGCCGCCGCGTTGGTCATCATTCTAGGCGGCGCGCTGGCTTTTCGTCTCTGCGTTCTGCCCGCTGGCCTCTCCCTTTCGACCGACGCCTACCGTTACCAGTGGGAGGGCCGTGTCCAACGCTCTGGAATCAATCCCTATACGACCAACCCCGCCGCGCTCGGCCACGCTTTTGAAGACCCCGAGCATCCGCTCGATGTCGGCGTCACGACACCCACGCTCTACCCGCCACTGAGTGAGTTCTCTTTCACCTGGATTAAAACCATTCCGGACTACAAGCGGCTCTATACGGGGCTCGACGTGGCGAGTATCGTCGTGCTGTTGCTGCTTCTGAAGACTCGCAGGCTACCGCTCCAGCGCGTGCTGGCGTATGCCTGGAATCCCACGATCGTTGTTTCGTTCGCCCTCTGCGGGCACCACGATGCTCTGGCCATCGTGACGCTGCTTGTGGCTAACCTCTTCATTATAAACCAGCGTGCGGCCCTGTCAATTCTGTTTCTCGCGCTCTCAGTGCTCTCCAAATTCTTCTCGGTGTTGCTCGTTCCAGTTTTTCTGAAGCGAACGCGCAGGATCTACGCGGGACTGTTCGCCGGGGTGTTCATCTTCGCCTATGTCCCTTACGCGAGCGCGGGTCGCAAACTCCTCGACGGGCTGACGCAATACGCGGGGGCCTGGGAAAATAACGACAGCCTCTTTCGCCTCTTGATGCTGGCCGGCAATAATAAACCTCAGGCCGGACTGATTTCCGCCGTCTTCCTCGCGGCACTGGTCATTTTTGCGCTGAAGCAGCGCATGGAGCCGCTGCGCGCCTGCCTCTTTCTGATTGCCGGGCTGCTCCTGCTCTCGCCCAACGCCTTTCCCTGGTACTTCACCTGGACGATTCCATTTCTCTGCTTCTACCCCAGCGCGCCCTGGCTGCTGATGAGTGTGACCTGTGTCCTCGGCTACGCGCCACTTATCGGCTATTCGGCAGGATTCGCGTATCAGGATTCACCCCTGATTCTCGCGCTGGAGTACGTGCCGGTATTGGCGTGGCTGGGATACGGCGGACGGCATACCCCGGCACGGGACGCAGGCGCGCCAAAGGACCCTATAGCTCGGAGAGGAGTTTAAGCGGGGAAAGAGAATGCTTCAGCGAACCAAAAACACGGTCGCCCAAGGTCTTGTCGCCCTCGGTGGGGTCAAAACAAGATTCGTAGAACCAAAGGTAGTTCCCATTGTCACGTTCGATGCAAGCAAGACCCTGGGTCTTACCATAGAATGCCAGCCCGGCCCGGAGTAGGTTCCGGCCCAGCGTGACGAGTTGTTCCCGTTCCATACCCCGCGAAGAGGCGCAAATATATAGAAAGTCAGGTTTTCTGTCGGACCAGACCGCCTTATGACTGAAGCACGTAGATTGGGCTCCCTTTCCGACATTCTCCCTTGTCTCTATAATCGATTTGCCAAGCATTCGCCTCTCCGCCAGATGCAGGTCGAGAAGCTCCTCCTGTATCCTCAGGTGCCAATCGTTCTTTGGGGATCCAGCAATGGTCGGCGCTGACGCCAAGCCCCTCAGAAGTTTCTCGACCTCGCACGCGGGACGGTCAGCTTCTTGCTTAATTTTCATTGCGGCTCGAAGCTGAGGCTGCAGTGAATCCAGAAAATGCGCGGCCGCGTCATAGGTAGTCCAATTCGCGAAGCTCTCGTCATTCAGCAGATAGTGCTGGAATAAGATATTCTCTCCCCCGACGCCCGCGACAACATCGGCCGGCAGGGTACTCCGTGCCCTCAGATACGAGACGATTTCGGGGAATGCTCTGAGTTCGTTGATGAGATTCAAGAAGTCATTGACTGTGAAATATGCGATAGGAACGTTTGTATGGACAAGTGGAAACTCGGACTCCAAGGTGATGCGTTTCTGGAAATGTTCTGTGAGGACTACACCATATATCGGTGTCAACGCGCCCTTCGCAAAGACGATCTTCCCCTTTCGAGGGTGCTCGCACCAGAAGTCGCTGTCGGCAATTTTCCGGATGGCGCCCTGAAGCTGGCTCAGAGCCGCCTCCGCCTGTTTCCTGACCCATCTCTCAAGCTTTCCGCCGCTCCGAGAAACGGGGTCTTCCTGGCATTTCATCTGAACAACAAGCGCATCCTTCCTCAGGACGAACAGCAAGTCACAGACTTCCTTTTGCACGCCACCGTCGAGATGCTTCGGGTTCAGGAAGACACACTCATCCGCTAAAGGTGTGGACGCGAACGCGGCGGCGAACCTTTCGGCCCAATCGGTTCTGGCCATGACGGTTCCATCCCAATTCTCCCACACTTGCGCTCCACCTTGCATCCTGCGGCAATGAATCGAATACGGGAGTATCAGACGTGCACGGTCACACTCGTTTCGGTACGGGTGACGGGGCGGTAGAGGGTATCGCGCTCGAAGGGTTCGTGGCCGGCCTCGCGGATGAGGCGGACGATTTCTTGGCGGGCCATGGCCTGGGGCGTGGTGGCGCCGGCGTCGTGGTAAATCTTCTCTTCCACCACCGTGCCGTCCAAATCGTCGGCTCCGAACTTGAGCGCCACCTGCGCCACGCGGGGCGTCATCATCACCCAGTAGGCCTTGATGTGCGGGAAATTGTCGAGCAGCAGTCGCGCCACCGCCACATTCTTCAAATCCATGAAGCCCGTGGTCTCATGATGAGCAACGAGTTTGCCCAGCTCGGTGTTGGGCGTGTGGAAGGCCAGCGGGATGAACGTCAGGAAGCCGCGCGTTTCGTCCTGGAGCTTGCGCAACTGCAGCAGATGGTCCGCGCGGTCTTCCGCCGACTCGATGTGGCCGTACAGCATCGTAGCGTTCGAGTGCAGGCCCAGCGCGTGCGCGGTGCGATGGATCTTGAGCCACATATGCGCGCCGATCTTGTGATCGCAGATCACGCGCCGTACCGCCGGGGCGAAAATCTCCGCGCCGCCGCCCGGCAGCGAACCGAGCCCGGCTTCCTTCAACCGTTGCAGAATCTCCCGAACGGGCAGTTGCGTGAGGTGCGAGTAGTAGCCGATTTCGACCGCGGTAAACGCCTTGAGATGCACAGTCGGAAAACGCTCTTTGAGCCCCCGCAGCAGGTCGACGTAATAGTCGAACGGCAAGTCAGGATGCAGCCCGCCCACGATATGGAACTCGGTGACGGCTTCCGTCCAGTTTTCGCCGGCGATGCGGAAAGCTTCTTCGAGCGCCATGGTGTAGGCGCCAGGGGCGTCGGGCTTGCGTCCGAAAGCGCAGAGCTTGCAGCTCGCCACGCAGACGTTGGTGGGATTGATGTGCCGATTGACGTTGAAATAAGCGCGCCTGCCGTGGAGCTTCTCGCGCACATGGTTGGCGAGCCAGCCGATCGCCAGCAGGTCGTGCGACTCGTAAAGCGCCACGCCGTCCTCAAACGTCAGGCGCTCGCCCGCCAGGACCTTCTGGGCAACCGAATCGAGCTGCCTGTCTTCCAGTTGGAGTTGTCCCGGAAGCATCTTTGCCTTGCTTTCCTGAATCCAATACAAGCCTGAGTGCAGAATTTTACGCTGGCGGCATCCGATTTGCAATCCGCGGAAGGCGCCAGCAAACGGAGGGCCAGTCGCCGTTTGGCATTTATCGTGCTTGGGCCCCACCTCGACCAAACCCGCATGAACATTGGCTGAGGGGCTTGACAAAGGGTTTAGGATATGTCTTTCTTTTCTGTTTCACCGCGCCGATTTCGCTTTACAGGCGCGGCGAACGATTCAACAATTTGATTGTATGCCAGCCGTTTTGGACAACACGCTAGCCGAGCCGCAGCACGAGGCGGCGTTTTTCTACGGCCTCTTTCTGCGCGGGCACCCGCTGCAGAAGTTACGGGAAGACATCGATGTCCCGCCCAAGGTCGTCGAGAACTGGCAGCGCTTGGCGCAGCGCGAGCCTTGGGCGCAGACCAGCATTCAGAGAATCCTCTCCTACCGCAAGCACGTGCTCGCCATCTTCGATTCGCTCGTCTTCAAGGAAATGGAACCCAGCGAACGCATCCAATAATCGATTCATCTATTCATGGAAGAATCGAATGATCGGTTGATCCCGCCATCGGGCCAACTGTAACAAGGCTCGTTGCTGAGGAAGTCGCGGAAAGAGGAGCCGACGAGTTCGTGGCGATCGATCGTCAGATGGCCCGATCAATCGATCGCCCGATGAATCAATAGATCCGCGGCCCAGGTAACGAAGAATAGGATGCTGATGAACCCGTTCACCGTGAAGAACGCGGCGTTAACGCGCGACAGGTCACCGGGTTTAACAAGCGCGTGCTCGTAGGCAAGCAGCGCCGCAACCGCGACCAGCCCGGCCAGCGCGATCCAGCCCAGATTCTCCATTCGCGCCACCCAAGTCAACAGCGCCAGCGTTCCCACGTGCAGCAGCGCCGAAATCCAGAGCGCGGCGCGGATTCCGTACCGCCGCGGAATCGAGTGCAGGCCCAGCGAGTGGTCGAACTCGACGTCCTGGCAAGCGTAGATGATGTCGAACCCCGCCACCCAGAGCATCACCGCCGCGCCCAGCAGCAGCACGCTCACGCTCAGGTCGCCGCGCAACGCAATCCACGCCGCTGCCGGCGACATCCCCAGGCACAATCCCAGGATCAAATGCGAGAGCACCGTAAAGCGTTTCGTGAACGAATACCCCAGCAGAATCACAATCGCCACGGGCGAAAGTTTGAATGCCAGAGGATTGAGTTGCCAGGCGGCGATCACCAGGAGCGCGCAGGAAACTAACGTGAAGGCGATGGCAAACCCCAGGCCGAGCTGCCCGGCGGGCAGGGCGCGCGTCTTGGTGCGAGGATTGAGCGTGTCCAGCCGCAAGTCGGCGATGCGGTTGAAGGTCATCGCGGCGCTGCGCGCGCCCACCATCGCCACGACGATCCAGAGGAGTTCGCGCCAGCTCGGCAGCCCGCGCCGCGCCAGCATCGCTCCCGTCAGCGCAAACGGTAGCGCAAACACCGAGTGCTCGAACTTGATCATCTCGAGCGTGACGCGGATCCTGCCATACAATCCACAAGCAGCATCGTCGTTGACTTGGTCAACCATTGGCATTATCGATGCGCCCCGCCGCAAAGAACTTTCTGAACCGGCTCCGGGGGATCAACGGAATGAGCCTGAGCATCACAACATCCAAAGTGTGCGCAGGATTAATAGTAGCAGTAGGAGGGCGTTAATGGCATGCGCCGTGTAACACAGTGGGCAATCTGTGCGTAGAATATGGCGCAAAGCATTCATGAGATAGAATCCCAGAATAACACTCGCTGCACTGCCCAATATGAGCGCCCCGGTCCAGCCCAGTACGAGCCACAGGTGTTCTTCTTGAAAATGAACATCGCTCGTCCAAGGCAACCAAATTAAGATTGCCAAGTAGAACACAATTCCAACCAATGAATTTGGCACGCTGAAGATTCGAGCGTAAGGTGTCTGCACGACGGTGGCGCAGCTCGACCCTTGGGGTGCGCAAAGGATCTGTGGAATCCAACGGGACTCTTTCACTCGGGTATAGAAAGCGAGCGTAAAATAAAGCGAGATAAAAATACCAACCGCCGTTAGCGTGATAATGAGGACCCGGGTAATCTCACTAGCTTGAACAAGAATGATGTCACGCAAGATTGCGTCCTGTTCTGATCACTGCCTTCCCTGAGAAACCCGTACCCTCACCCCCATGATCAATGCCCTCAACGGCGTCGTTCCTGCGGTGTGCCCAACCAACGGAACTGTTTTGCCTGTTCCAAGCCCAGGTGCGCCAGGACGCGGCAGCAGAACTGCGTCACGAGGTCGTCGATGGATTGCGGACGATGATAATAAGCGGGAATGATGGGGAAGATATCGGCGCCGGCTTCCTGCGCGCGCAGCATGTTCAGGAGGTGCACGCGGCTGAGCGGTGTATCGCGGATGGCGAGGATGAGCTTGCGGCCTTCCTTCAGGCAGACATCCGCGGCGCGCTCGATAAGCGTGGAGGAAATTCCGTTGGCGATTTGCGCGAGACACCCGGTGGTGCACGGAACCACCACCATGACGTCCACATGATACGACCCGCTGGCAATCGACGCCCCAACGTCAGAGTCGAGCAGGTACTCTGTCTTGCGCGCGCGGCCGCCCGCAAGCAGCGCGGGAATTGCCGCGCTCTTCGCGACGTCGATTTCGAGTTCCTCGCGCAGAACTTTCAAACCGCTGCCGGAAATGACGAGATGGACTTTCCCCACGCGCGTGTCGGCTTCGAGCATCTGCAGCATGCGCCGCGCGAAAATCGCTCCGCTCGCGCCGGTCACGCCGAGAACGATGGACCGCTTGCCCAAGGAGTATGATGGCATGGCGCGATTGTGGGCCAACGCTTCTCGAGAAGTCAAGGAAGCGTTGGCGCCGCGAAGCCTGATATACTTCATTTTTGGATTGATGTTGAGTCCTGTGTGAGAACATCCAAGATGCTGTCAGCCTTCAGCAATCAGCTCTTGGCAAACATTTTTCTCCTGAAAGCTGATTGCTGAAAGCTGAGGGCTGATCGCTGACAGCTCTGTTCAAATCGAGGTCGGAATTGAGCCCAGATGAAATCGCCCAAATGCTGCGCCAGGTACGACGCGGGAAGCTGAGCGTCGAAGACGCGGTGGACCGCCTGCGCACGCTGCCCTACGAAGATCTCGGCTACGCCAAGATCGATCATCACCGCTCGCTGCGCCAGGGTTTTCCGGAAGTGATCTTCGCGCGCGGCAAAGCGCCCGAGCAGGTCGAAGGCATCGTGCGCGGCATGCTCGCCAACCGGCACAACATCCTCATCACCCGCGGCGACGCGGAACTGTACGAGCGTGTCCGGGCTCTCGATAAGACAGCGGAATTCTTCGCGCTCTCCGGCGCGATCGCGATTCGCCGTGACCGCAAGATTCGCGGCAAGGGAAAAATCGCCGTGGTCTGCGCGGGCACGTCGGACATTCCCGTCGCCGAGGAGGCGCTGGTCACGGCCGAGACGATGGGCAACCGCGTCCAGCCGCTCTACGACGTGGGCGTGGCGGGCATTCACCGGCTGCTCTCGAAGAGCCAGGCGCTGCGCGAGGCGCGCGTGATCGTCTGCGTGGCGGGCATGGAAGGCGCGCTGCCCAGCGTCGTCGCGGGCCTGGTCGCCGCGCCGGTCATCGCCGTGCCGTCGAGCGTCGGCTATGGCGCCAGCTTCCGCGGCCTCGCGGCTCTGCTGGGAATGCTCAACAGTTGCTCTCCCAACGTCTGCGTCGTAAATATCGACAACGGCTTCGGCGCCGGCTACCTCTCCAGCATGATGAATCGGTTGTAGAATTAACCTGGACCCTCTGCGTGACGGAGCACTAATGGGGAATCTTCGAACGCAATACCTGATGGACAAACGCGGAAAGAAGAAGGGCGTCATCCTCCCTCTCGCCCGCTACCGACGACTACTTGAAGACCTTCATGATTTGGCCGTGGTTGCCGAGCGGCGCCGGGAACAAGCTATTCCTCTCGATGAAATGAAGCGCCGGCTGAAAAGTCATGGGGCCCTATAAGCTCGTCTTCAAGCCTTCGGTCGAGAAAGACCTTCGTGGCCTTCCAAGGACAGTTGTTGAGCGGGTTCTTAGAAAGATCGAGAACCTTCTGGTGGAACCTTTTCCTCCGGGATGCATCAAGCTCGAAGCCGCCGAGCGACTCTACCGGATAAGAATCGGTGAGTACCGCGTCGTGTACGAGGTCGATGGAACGACGAGATCAATCACTGTCCACCACGTTCGCCACCGACGAGAAGTTTATCGGCGGATTCGTTGATCGCGGCTCACGCGCAGGAGTTCCAGGTCGCCCTCCCAGATACCGCTTCCGTAGAATTTCAGAATTCCCTTGCGCGATTCGGAGCGAACCAATTCCTCCAGCGCCCGCTGGACGACGGCCTTCTTCGTCTTCAGGCCCGTCAGGCGCAACGCGCGGCGGAGCAAGCTGTCGTCGATATCGATGCTTGTACGGCCCATGCCGGCAGCTTTCACTGAGTAGAGGCGGCTTTACGCCGCCACGTGGCGAGGTAAACTCGCCTCTACTGAACCTCCAGATAATCCTTCTCCGGCAATTTGGGGAACGGCGCGTGGGGCTCGGTCTGGTACCAGTAGGCGACGGAGGCGATATCGTCCTGGAGCGGCAGATAGCGGCCGCCGGAGCGCCAGCCGAGCGCCTGGATTGTCACCTTCAAATCCTTCTCGAAGCGGATGGGATCCATGATGTGCCAGCGGTAGAGCCCGAAGCGTGTGTTGGCGATGTAGTGTCCGTCGGGGCGAATCACCTGCGCGAGTCCCGAGTAAGGAGTTGAAAACGTCGTGTACTGTTCCTGTCCGGGCGGACCGGAATCGAAATCGTAGGAGCCGCAGAAATAATCTTCCGTGCCGGTGCCGACGACGGTGGCGAACTTGTCGTCGCCGTCGAGATAGAATTTGATCTCGCCTTCGCCCCACCAGCCGTTATTGTTCACGCCCCAGGCCATGTAGGTCCCGACGTAGTGCCCCCAGCCTTTCACACCATCGAGAATCGTGTAGACGGATTTGTAGGGGAGAGGATTGGTACGGCGGAACTGCGCGTGGAAATACGCGGCGTCAGCGGGGACTTCGGTCAAA
Source organism: Terriglobia bacterium (assembly GCA_041946825.1). GTDB lineage: Bacteria > Acidobacteriota > Terriglobia > UBA7540 > UBA7540 > CAZTHM01. The sequence continues at coordinate 32,670 of JBHGBD010000014.1, forward strand.
GTGTAATCGATCTGGTAGTAGATGGTCATCCGCTCGGCGTCGAGATTTTCCAGCGTGAGCCGGGCGGATTTGCGGAAGGGCATTTCCCAGTAGGAATTGAACGCGCTGCCGGGGTTGACGCAGATGGCGAGCGAGGAAATCTGCGCGTACTTGCCCCAGCCGCAGGCGAAGAAATCGCCGACGGGAGTTTCGACCGAAGGCGTGGTCTCTCCATCCCAGTAAATGCGCAGAATGGAGTAGCGGAAGTGGCCGGTGGGAGTCATCCAGATGTGCTGGATGGCGCCGGGGCCCTGAATCTCGGCCAGCGTGAAAGTCGTTTTCGGCTCGACACGCACGTAGGGGGAAACTTTCCAGCCCTGGCCGAGATCGCGCGCGGCCTTAAGCGCCGGGCCGTCGGTGGACATGCCGCCCTTGCCTTTTTCACCCGTGAAATTCTCCGGGCTGATGGAGCGCGTTTTGGCGCGCGACAGGCGCGATAGATTTCCCAAGCCCAGATTCAATCCGTTGTAATCCGATTTCTGCTCCTGCGCTTCGACGAGCAGCGCGCCGGAGACGATGAGACCGAAGACAACCCAGAATATTCTCCTCATTGAGATGTCCTCCTAAGGAATGCCTTTGATGAATACCCTCACCCGTCCGTCGGCCGACGGACACCCTCTCCCCGAGGGAGAGGGCTGAAGTCAAAAAACCTTGCTCCCCTCCCCCGCTGGGTGAGGGGCGGGGGTGAGGGCGTCATTCTCCAAACACGCGTTTGAACATCGCATCCACGTGGCCGAGGTAGCGTTCGACGTTGAAGACGGCGACGATTTCCTCCAGCGAAAGGAACTTGCGGATATCTTCGTCCCGCTCGACCAGGGCGCGAAAATCTTCGCGCGTTTCCCAGACCTTCATGGCGTTGCGCTGCACCCAGCGGTAGGCGTCCTCGCGCGCCGCGCCCTTATTCGCCAAATCGAGAAGTAACTGGCCGGAGTAAATCAACCCTTTCATCATGTTCAAATTCTCGATCATGCGCTCGGGGTAGACGAACATCTGCTCGACAAGCCTCGTGGTTTTGTCGAGGAGGTAATCAACGAGAATAGTTGAATCCGGCAGGATAACTCGCTCAACGGAGGAGTGGGAGATGTCGCGCTCGTGCCAGAGGGCCACGTTTTCGAGCGCCGCCTGGGCGTTGGCTCGCACCACGCGCGCCAAGCCACAGATTTGCTCGGAAGTCACAGGATTGCGTTTGTGCGGCATCGCCGATGAACCTTTTTGCCCGGCGGAAAAGTATTCTTCCGCCTCGCGCACTTCGGTGCGCTGCAGGCCGCGCACTTCCAGCGCGATCTTTTCGAGCGACGCCGCGATCACCGCCAGCGTGCAGACGTAAAACGCGTGCCGGTCGCGCTGGATCACCTGGTTGGTGATGGGCGCGGGCGCGAGGCCCAGCTTCGCGCAGATGCGTTCTTCGAGCTCCGGCGTCGAGTGGCCGTACATGCCGACGGCGCCGGAGATTTTTCCCACGCGCAACTGCTCGGCGGCGAACTGGAAGCGCTCGAGATTCCGCCGGCACTCGGCGTACCAGATCGCGATCTTGCAGCCGAAAGTGATGGGCTCCGCGTGGATGCCGTGCGTGCGGCCCATCATCGGCGTGTGCTTGAATTCGTGCGCGCGCTTCTTCAGCACCTCGCGCAGCCCTTCCAGGCCCTTGAGCAGAATCTCCGAAGCGTCGCGAATCTGCAGCGCCTGCGCGGTGTCCACGACGTCGTTCGACGTCAGGCCGTAGTGCAGGTAGCGCGCTTCCGCGCCGATGCTCTCCGCGACGTTGGTGGTAAAGGCGATCACGTCGTGCTTGACCTGCTTCTCGATTTCAAGGATACGCTCGACGTTGAACGCGGCCTTCTCACGAATGGCGCGTGCGGCTTCGGCGGGAATCATGCCGATTTCGGCTTCCGCCTCGGCGGTGGCAATCTCGACGTCGAGCCAGCGCTGGAATTTGTTCTGGTCGCTCCAGATGCGGCCCATTTCCTTGCGCGTGTAACGGGGAATCATGGCGATTTGGATTTGCGAGTTTGGATTTTCGATTCCACCGCGCGGAATCGAAGGGCCCATCCTACCACAGGCAGGCGCCAAAGGCTTTTGGCCAGGAAACATCGAGGAGAGAGCGGTATACTCTCCGCATGTCCGCACCTGTGAACTTGCCTTTCCGGTGGAGGGAGTCGGCCCAATGGTCGCACGGCTTCATGTTGTCATGTTCTTCCTGACCTGTGCAGTCGCCTGCCAGCAGCGCCAGCCGCCGGCGCATTTAACCGCCTTCGAGGACAACGCCAAGTGGGGTTACCGGGACGACCGCGGAGTCGTCGTGATCCCGCCCAGGTTTGAGATCGCCCAGGAGTTCTCAAATGGCATCGCCGCGGTCGTTGACGGCGAAGGTTGGGCCTACATCAACACGCACGGGGAAGTCCTGGTTCGGCCCCTGGTCGTCGACAACGGCCCTGACTACTTCAATGAAGGGCTTGCACGTTTCCAACTGCAGGGAAAAATCGGATTCTTCGATTCAGCGGGTCGAATCGTCATCGCGGCAAAGTTTGATTTTGTCTGGCCGTTCTCCGAGGGGCTGGCGGGTTTCTGTGAGGGGTGCAAAGAAGTCCGAGTGAATGATGAACACAGCGCTCTACGAGGCGGCAAGTGGGGCTTTATCGACCGTAACGGACATCCGGTCATCCCCGCCCGGTTTGACGAGGTGGAGAGTTTCCGAAGTGGCCGGGCGCGAGTGAAACTCCAGGGGAAGTCGGCCGACATCGATAAAAAAGGCCAGGTATTGATGGACTAGGTGTTGGAGTCGGCAAGCCCCACGAAGAATGGCGCGTGGCAAGCGGGCGTCGAGCCGCAAGAACACCGTCAGATTCAAGCTCCGAGCTAAATGAAGACGACCGACTGGACGCCGGAAATTTCGAAGCGTTTGCGGCAGCGCACATTCTTGCACATGACGAGGTCGTCGCGGCGGATCATGTAAGACTGCGCCTTCGCGAACTTCGCTCGATCACGCTCGTCGGCGCCGCGCGGGAGCGACTGCTTCTTCGTACGTACGAGCCAACGGATCTCGTAAGTATCGGTTTGGCGGCAATGCAGGCAGGAGAGAGTTGCGGGCTTATGGGTTTCCGTCTCGTTATAAAAGTCACGCTCATCCATAGGGTCGCTATTCTAATCCTTATCCGGCCGGAAGGCTACCTTGCATCCGGCCATGCGCGTATAATGGTCCCGGAATCTCTTAAGCCCTGCGCCCTCGCCACTCTTGTCGTACGGAGACGATCCCCATGGCCGTTCCCTTCTCCGAGCAAGAATTAGCCGAATTCATATTTGACCGCATCATCGTCCATTGTCCGAAGTGCCCGGACGTGGCTTGCATTCGCTACGCCTGCACCAAGGTCGCAGACGATCTGCTCGATCTCGCCGAGATTTGCTACAAGACAACTCCGGTTTCGGACGGCGGCGATTGAGTGCGGTGACGAGTGGCAAGTGACGAGTGACGAGTAGGCTGAATTTCCGGCAGCCCTCGATCAAACTGGGCTGACGGTGTTTTTGATTCTAACCTTCTGGCTCCTTGCTTCCTCTTTGCAACTATCCCGGCCAGTTCGCAAACGCGTACAGGATATCGACGTACGACTGTTCGGCCCGGACGATTCCGGCGACCTTGTCGTTTCCCTCGATGACAATGTACTCGTCGTGGCTATGAGCGCGGTCGCCGTGGCCAAGTCCGCCGTCCACGGCAGGAAGGTTAAGGGGCGGCCGCGTGTATTGCGCCTGAGGGCTCGAGCCCGCCTCGCGCGGCCAGATCGCCGGTTCGATTCCGTACTCCTTGTACACGCTGATCACCGACTGAACCACGGGCGCCTTCACGGAAGTCTGGCTCCACTCGTCACCTCCACCGATGGGGATGATTTCGATGTCGGAATAGCCGTGTTTGTCGAGGTGGCGGCGAATCAATTCCTGCGTCGGCTTGATTTCCTGGTTGGGGACGAGCCGGCAATCGAGCTTGGCCGCGGCGCGGTCTGGAAGAATGGTTGCCATTCCGGGGCCCGTGTAACCCGACCAGAGGCCGTCAATATTCAGTGACGTGTCGAAGATCAAATGGCGCACAGCTTCTGCGTCCGTCCAGTTGTTGATCCAAACCTTAGAGTTTTGTTTTTCTCCCACCAGCAGCCGCTCGGGAAACTTCTGAAGCAATGTGTTGTAAAGCTCCAGCTCTTCCTGGTTGGGCGGGCGGATCGTGTCAGAGAGGCCGTCGATGAGAATCTGATTCCCGTCGGCCTTGACCATGGTGTTGAGCGCCTTGATGAGCCGCCAGGTGGGGCTGTCGAGGATGGCTTTGCGGCTGCTATGAATGGGACGGTTCTGCGGCCCGCGGCCCCACGCCTTGCCCGAGCAGACCAACTCCACCGAACAGATTCCTTTCCCGCCCAGCCCCATGCGGATGTTACCTTCGGCATCCTGCGATGGTCCCAGCGTCAGGTGGGCGTTGCACTTCTTCAGCCGGTCGCGGTAGGGCGCGAGTACCTGATGGAAGTGCGTGCTCCCCTGCTCCTCCTCGCCGTCGCAAGTGAACATGATGTTGACGGGCAGCTTGCCCTCGAGTTCGAGAATGGAATCCATGGCGTTGAAGACCATAGCGTCCGCGCCCTTGTCATTCACCGCGCCCCGCGCCATGATGACGTCGCCAAAGGGAGCGAGCTTGACGACGTTCGCGGCCAGCGGCGGCGAACTCCATTCCTTCTCGTCAAACGGCTGCGTGTCGTACATGATGTAGAAGGAAAGGGTCTTGGGCGCTCCCGCGTCGTAGTAAGCCCAAACGCCCGGGTGGCCGTCGGTCTTGACCAGCTCCACTTCCTTGCAGCCCAGCCGCTTGAAGTAGCTCATCAAAAGGCCGGCGCATTCCTGAATGCCCAATCCCCAGCTCGAGACGCTCGGCTGGCGCAGGTATTCCTGCACGCGCGCGATATGACGGTCTTTGTTCTTCGCGATGTGGTCATGAATCTTGCGCACACGCTCGGAGCGCAGAACGTCTTCCGCAAAACTCGCTGGCGCGTCGAGAAATGAGAAGAATCCGCCCGCCGCTGACGCGACCGCGCCGGTTGTAAGCTTCAGAAATTCTTGGCGAGACATGTTCATGAATTTCTCCTCAGAAACATTCGTGACTTTGACCAGCGCTCTATTTCAGGTCGTTTCGTATCACCACCCCGCCCTTCATCACCAACTTCACGCGCTCAAGTTCGGTGATATCGGCAAGGGGATCGCCCGAGACGGCAACGAGGTCGGCGAACTTCCCTTCCTCGATCGACCCGACGCGATCCTGCCAGCTCATCAATTCCGCCGCCACCGACGTCGCCGCGCGCAGCGCTTGCGCGGGCGTCATTCCGAATTTCACCATGTAAGCAAATTCGCGCGCCTGCGTCCCGTGCGGGTAGGGGCCCACGTCGGTCCCGAATGCGATCTTGACCCTGCGGGCCAATGCCTTGCGAAAACTCGCCTCGTGAATGCGCGCCCGGCTGGTTTTCCCGCCCGTAGCGCGCAAGTCCTCATCCGGCTCGAGTTCATACGGGAGGAGCGTCGCGACCAGATAGATTCCCTTCGCGACCATCTTTTCGACCGAGGCGTCATCAAGGTCAAGGCCGTGTTCAATGGAGTCCACTCCCGCCTCGAGGCAGTTGCGCAAGCCCTCGCCGCCATACGAATGGCACGCTACCTTCACGCCTTCGCGGTGCGCCTCATCGACGATCGCTTTCGTCTCGTCCAGCGTCAGCGTGGGAATGCTGACCAACTTTCCTTCCGACGTGAAGTAGAAGCGGTGAGTGGAGTAGATCTTGATGAGGTCGGCGCCGTACTTGATTTGTTCTCGGACGGCCTTGCGGGCCTCGTCGGGCGTGTCGACAATCTGCACGCCCGTTGGCACCGTGACCTCCGGCGAGTACCCTTCAAGTGGGTAGCCGCCTGTGGTTGAGATAGCGCGAGTCACCACCTGAAGGCGCGGGCCGGGGATGAGCCCGCGATTGATGGCGTTGCGAACGTCCACGTCGCTGTACATCGCGCCCTCGGTTTCCAGGTCGCGCATTGTGGTGAAGCCCGCCTCGAGGTCCTTCTTCGCATTCACCACCGCTTCGATAGTTCGATACTGCCAGGATTCCTTCAAGAGCTGTTCGTCGTACCGCCCATTGGATTCCCCGGTCAGGAACAAATGCGTGTGCGCGTCGATCAAACCGGGGAGGACGGTAGCGCGGCTGAGGTCAATGATCTCCGCGCCCGCCGGAATCCTGACGCGATCGCTCGGTCCGACCTCCATGATTCGATCACCCTGAACCACTACAACCTGGTTCGTCAGCAGCCGGTCCGACTTACCGTCGAACAGCCGCCCGGCCCGAATGGCGACCACGCGATTCCGATCTGTGCCCGGTGAGGCATCTTGCATCGCAGGGCCAAATTGACACCACCCGTGGGAACTCCCCATCGCGAAGAAAGAGGCGAGTGCAATCGTGCCCAAGTAGAGTCTCCGCATCATGAATCCTCCCAGGGGCGATTCTGGGACCTCAAATATCCAGGCGTTAATTCACCATCCGGCATTCACTATTCAAGGTCCGCCTCCCCCAACGCGGTGAACGTCGTGCCTAAGCAGCCACGGCCCAAGCCACGCGAGCGCCACGACATCGATGAGAAAATGCGCCACAATTGACGGGTAGAGGCTTCCCAGGCGAACGACAGGAAGGGCCAGAAAGGCGCCCAGCAAAGCTGCCCTGGCCATCCCACTCGAACCCTGGTAAGCGTGCGCCAATCCGAAAGCTAATGAGGAGACCACCCAAGCCAGGGAGGGTGAACCCCACCACCCCAGTATTTCCCGGAGAAGAAAGCCGCGATAGAGAAACTCCTCGCAGAGTGCCGCTGTGGGAGCCAGGAACAGGACAGCGAGCAGCCGCTCACGCGGTGTTCGCGGGATGAGCAGGCGCACAAGGTCGGCTTCGTCAGGCAGCCAGTTGCGCCGCTCCAGAGACACAACCAATCCCAAGGCAGCAAGCGAGACGACGGTCAGGACGACGGCCCAGCGGACCATCGGCCCAAACCCCACCGCACCGAAGCCGATGGCACGAAGACCCGGCCCGACCGTCACCACAACCAGGACTCCGAGCGACGCCAGGAGCCACTGAGAGAGGGCCGCCGAAAGATATAGATCCAGACGAGGGAGAAGACGGAGGTCGGCGCGCCGCGCGGTGACAAACGAAAGGACGGGGACTCCGGCGACGAGCAGGACTGCAAAAAGGATCTCTACGAGTTTGCCGAGCATAAAGGAGGCCCTGGAATCACCGCGCCGTCGAAATCCTTTACTCCTTCTTTTCGAGTGTGCCCCGCACGGTGCGGAAGGCGCCCCCCTGGGTCAAGTCCAGCGTTTGGCTGTCGGTTTTGTAGCCCGGCATCTTGAGGTCCAGACGACGCACGGCTGGCAGCAACTTCAAGATCGACGGCGTGTTGCCGTAGTACTCGTCGTTCAACATGATTTCCGCGCCTGTGGGGTCCGAGAAACATTCCACCGTCACGCGGTCGGCTCCGACCGCAGTTTCCTGCGCCGCGGGCGTCGAAGCGGCCTTCGGGACTGGAGCCGAAGCCTGAGGGGTCTGAACCGATTTGACTGCAGCAGTAGATTGTGCCGGCGGTCGAGAAGCTTGCGTCGCGGCCGAAGCAGGCGAAGACGGCGCTGGAGCGGTCTGCGAAGGGGAACGCGTTGGCGCGGAGACTGCCGGAACAGTCACGGGCTGTGGCGGAGGGTGTGCCGCGGGCTTGGTCTCGGGAGGCGGACTCGTGGCCGGGAGCGCACTCGGCACGGTCGTCGGGGCCCCCGCCGCTTCGACGTCAACGTCTCCGTCGATGTAGGCAGTGAACTCCGTCCCGACGGCCGCTCCAACCCCGTCCCCCAATCGCGTCTCGATCTTGATCTGGTCCTTGGCCGGATTCGAAGTCTTCTCCCGCACCGAGCGGAGCTTCATTTCGCGCAGGTTCGGCAGTCTCAGCCCCTGCACGTCGAATTTAACCTCCTTGCCCCTCTTGACGCTTTGCACGGCCCCCCACGCAATCGAACCCTCGGGAATGGCCACAACACCCCCGATGTTCACGGCGTGCGCCACCGCGAAGTCCACGCGCTGGCCGACTTCCGCACGCCCGCTCGAAAGTTCAGCCTTCAGCTGCAACGGAACTGGCGTGCCGTCGGGAACGCGGACGCTTGCCGCCCATGTCGGCATCACCGTGATGGCGCCCACCACGGCCAGAAGCCACACGCGCCAGTCACTCATTTCTCCCTCCCCGGCCTCGAATCCACAGGGCAGGATGCGTGGCAAGATAAGCGCGATGACAGAACCTTCATTCCTGGTCCAGGGTCGCTCGGACCGAGGGCTTCGATCCAGGGTCCACGACCATGTTCCGAATCCACGTACGATGGCCTGCCAGCCGGATCTCGATCAGATGCTTTCCCGGCGGGAGAGAAAGCCGCGTGGGAGTATTTCCGTAGAATTTCCCATCAATGTTCAAATCCCCGCCTGAGGGATGGCTGTTGAAATCAACATAGGCCTCCTCAGGGGGAGGTGGCGGGGCAGGCTCAATCTTTCCGGGCGACTTGGATGCGGCCGCCGTCGCGTCCCCGGTTTGATCAGCGGCCGAGATCTCCGGCGCGCTCACGACAGCCTCTGCGTCGATGTACGCGGCGTAGTCCTTGCCCTTTTCCGCGCCAATGATGCGGTCCGCCATGCCCTGGACCAGGGAGTTCTCCTCGATTTCATTGTCGTGTGAATCCGGTTTTCGGGGCTTGGTCGGGAGGGCACGGAGGGCAATCTGCTGGTTGTCCACGGTCTTTACCGCCATGAAGCGGAAAGTCACCTGGGCGTCTTTGGCTTTTCTGTTTCCCGCTCCCTTGACTTCCGTCACCTGCCCCCACGCAGCCGCTCCCTTTCGAATGACGACGCGCTCGTTTACGACCACGTTTTCGGCCACATCGAATTCGACGCGGTCGCCTTTCACGACGTTTTCGGTTGTCACGTTGTAAAGGAGCTTGAGGCGGATCAACGTGCCCTCGCGCAGCGGGATTTGCGCCGCATGAGCCGAGCCGGCGAAGAGCATCGCGAAACCAATTCCCAGCACGAACCTGGGTAGCCGCTGGCGAAGATTCAGACGGTTGACGGTCACGGTCCGGCCCTTGAAGATCAGCCCGACCCTGTCGGATTCCATTTTCTCCGTCTCCTGGCTCCTCTTGCACGCGGGGCGATACGACCGCTGTGCAGGACCGAGGAGGACTCGTCAGATGACTTTCCAGGTTTCGAGATGCGCGTAGTGTCGCACCGTCTATGACTTGCGTCAAGAACCAGAAACCTGCCTAGCGCAAGAGGTAGGCTCCCAGGACCGCCCGGCAGCGGTCACGGTGGGTCTCAATTGGAACTGTTTCCGGCCCCATCAGCCACTGCAGGCAGTAGCCATCAACGAGAGCGCGGATCGTTGCCGCCGCGTCTTCGGGACGAACCCGCCGGAACTGCTGCTCCCGAATTCCCTCTTCCACGACCGCCACATCGCGCTTTCGGCAATGTTCGAAGAAATCCGCAAACAGAGATTTGAAGCGTTCAGCTCGCGTTCCCAAGGCGACATAGTCGAAGAGGACGACATAAAGCTTGCGGTTCACCTCGGCGCTGTGAAAGAGAACTTCGAGTTCGGCGGCAAGCCGGCCGCGCGGGGAGTCACCGCTCCGTGCGACTTCGTTGAGCGTCCGCTCGAGTTGGTCGAATAGCCAGTGGAGGACGGCGTAAAGCAGATCGTCCTTTGTATGGAAATAGTAGAGCGCGCCGCCTTTGCTCGATCCCGCCCGCGCCACAACGGAATCGAGCGTCATACCGTGGATCCCTTTATCCAGGATTTCTGCATACCCAGCGCGAATGAGCGCCTCTCGGCGACGGCCAGTCAGTATCGGATCAGCACGGCGTGGACTCATAGGCCCCCCGTTTTATAAAACAGTCTGGACGGATTATTATGATTCTGCCTTTATTGTCAATGGGTTTCTGCAACAATCGCTCAGGCCTACTTTGGTTGTCGCCCGGCCTACTCTTGCCAGCCTGGCAATCGCGGGCGATTGAAAGGGCCGGCTCGGAAATGCTACGATGGGCCAGAAACCCATGGCGCGCCAGGAAACGACCACCGGCAACCTCCTAGGCTCAACCTGCGAGGAGCTCGAACAACTGGCAGCGGAGCACGACCAAGCCCCCTTCCACGGCCGCCAGCTCTACCGAGCGATTTACTCCCATCGCGCGGGAACCTTTGACGGTGTCACCGGTTTGAGCAAGGCTTTTCGCGAGCGGCTGGCGCGCAAGTACCGTGTCGCCTACCCTGAAATCGAGCGCGAGTTCGTATCGCGCGATAGCGCGGTTCGCTACCTCCTCCGTCTGGAAGACGGCAAGTCCGTTGAAGCCGTCTACATGCCCGAGGAAGCCCGTACCACCCTTTGCATTTCCAGCCAGGCAGGCTGCGCTGTCGACTGCAAGTTCTGTTTCACGGCCCTCCTCGGCCTGCAGAGGAATCTGACACCGGGCGAAATCGTCGGGCAAGTCTTAGCCATCATCAAAGCTCAGCGCATTCCGCCCCGTGCACGACTGAACGTCGTGTTCATGGGGATGGGTGAGCCGCTTTTGAACTTCACCGCCGTCATGACGTCGGTCGGAATCCTGGCTGACCCCCATGGCGTGGGCCTCCCGGCGCGCCGTATCACAATTTCGACGGCGGGCGTCGTGCCGCGCATCCCCGACCTGGCGCGGGAGCCGGTACGCCCCAAGCTGGCAGTTTCCCTCAATGCCTCAACCGACGAGCAGCGGGACGTTCTGATGCCCTTGAACCGCAAGTACCCGCTGCGTCAATTGCTGGCGGCCTGCCGTACTTATCCCCTGCGCCCGCGCGAGCATTTGACTTTCGAATACGTCATGCTCGATGGCGTCAATGATTCTGACGCCGATGCCGCACGCGTCTGCCAGCTTCTGAGCGGCCTGCGCGCGAAGGTGAACCTGATTCCCTACAATTCCGGTTCGGAGCTGGAGTTTCGGCCTTCGCCGCTCAAGCGCGTGATTGCGTTCCAGGAAGTCCTCATGGCTCGCGGGATTCCCACCTACATCCGCATCTCACGCGGCCAGGACGTGCGAGCCGCGTGCGGACAACTCAGTCTTTCCCTGGCCTGATTCCGATCACCGCCATGCTCCTTCCCGTGTGCGCGCCTTCCCGGCGATGCGAAAAGAACAGGTCTGTGCGGCAGGCCGTGCAGTACTCCGCGGCGTGGATCCTGGAAGCCCGCAAGCCGGCGGTCTGAAGCTGATCCGTCGTTGCCGCGACCAGGTCAAGATGGGCGGCGGGAATTGGATTGTCCAGATGCCCCGGCGGCCGCCTGGCAAGGAAAAGCAGCGGATATTTCGTGGCCAGCGAGTCAGCCGGATCTCGTGGCGGAGGCGCGTGAAAGTACTGTTCCCCATTGACGAACCGTCCGCAGAAAGCGGCCACGACTTCTTCTCCGACCGCATAACAGCAGGACCGGATCCCCGGCCCGATTGCGGCGTGCAGGTCGCGCGGATCGGAGCCGAAAATCAGGCGCATCACTGCCACGGTCTTCTCCGCGATGCGCGCCAGAGTGCCGCGCCAGCCGGCGTGGACGGCAGCCACCGCGCGCCTTCGCGGGTCTACAAGCAGGATGGGAAGGCAGTCCGCCACTCGGACAGAGAGGAGTATTTCCGGTTCATCGGTGACGAGGGCATCGCCCACGGTCGCATGGTCTGGAGGGGGTTCGGGGAGGGCATAGCCGGAGGGACGGTATTCGGTTTTCCGCTTTTTCGCCACCTGGTAGATGTGAACGGAATGAGTCTGCCGCAACGAAGCCAGGACATATTCGGCCGCGCCCAGCCGCGAGAGAAACTCCCGGCGATTCCTAAGAACATGGGCCCGGGAATCCGCTGCAATGAAACCCAGGTTCAGTCCCCGCGCGGTCCCTTTGCTGAATCCGCCGCTCCGCGTGCTGAAGGCGTGGAGGAGCCACGGGAAATCCGCCAAGGCGCGACTCTCGACCCACACGAGCCCACCCCGGGAAACAATGTTGTAGCCGTGCCGCCCCAAAGCGGCACTATAGCACACGCTTGGCCGTCCGCTTTTTTTCGCCGTTGAATTTCCATTTGCCATTTGTTATGGTTAGCTTATCAGAGGGCTGTAATCTAAAGGGACCGAATGGGGGCATGTTTTCCGTGCGTATTCTCGGGTACGGCGCGGCGGAGCGGCGCAGGGGTGTGGACGCTCGAACGCCGCCCGCGTCTCGAGAGCCGCCTCCTGGCCAGGCATTGAAGTTCGCTTCATGATTGTGGGCACAGGCGTGGACATTACGGAGACTGCACGGATCGAGCAGGCTCTCGAGCGCCACGGCGAACGTTTCGCGAAGCGGGTTTTCACCGCGGGCGAGATCGCGTACTGCGAGCAATTTAAGAACAAGGCGGAGCGGTACGCGGCGCGATTCGCCGCCAAGGAAGCGGCCTTCAAAGCTCTGGGGACCGGTTGGCGAAACGGCGTGCGCTGGCTGGACGTCGAAGTCACTCACCAGCCGAGCGGCAAGCCCGAACTGGCGCTAACCGGGCGGGCGGCGGAAGTCGCACATCAGTTGGGTGTGGAGCGCACCGCGGTGTCGCTCTCCCACTCCGACCGATACGTGGTGGCGCAGGTCATTTTCGAATCCAATGGCTAGAAGCACTTCTCAAGGAGCGCGCGTCCCAGCCGCCTTCGCTCTTCTGGCGTGCTGTCTTCTCGGGGCTCTCCCGGCCGTGGCCCAGAGCCGCCCTGCCTCCGGCGAAGGCCTCGAGACCATGGACCCGAAGAAAGCCTTGAAGCTTATCGTCAAGCGGGAAGCGCCCGAGTATCCCGCCGTGGCGAAGGTGAACTACATCCAGGGGCCGGTCCGCATGCTGGTGAAAGTCAGCCCGGACGGCGAGATCAGGGAGGCCCATGTCGTAGTCGGCCATCCCTTCCTTGCGGTGGCGGCCTTGGAGGCGATTCGGAAATGGCTGTTTCGTCCGGCCACCACGCGACAAGGTCCCGCGGAGTTTCAGACTTATCTGGATGTAAGCTTCGCTCTCCGCTCAAAGAAACTGGAACAGTTTCCCCAGGAGCCAGAGCGCGATCTTTTGAGGCAGATTCGACCTCCGCAATTGGTGGAGAAATCCGTTGATCCGGACGCCGACGCGACCCTCCGCGTGCGGCTCCTCGTCGGGGCTGAAGGTTCAGTGGTAGACGCCACATCCCTTGCTCCCCGGGCTGCGAACCTTGGCGAAGCACGGGAAAGTGTTTCGCACTGGAAGTTTCGACCCGCCTACTGGGGCACTCTGCCCGTCCCCTGGTACTTCGACGTGGATGTTCCGGTTCGAGGCTGGAGGACCGCCCGAACCGCCGCCGACCCGGGTGGCCAGTAATCCTCCAGCCGTTCCCTTGCCCACGGCGACGCACGGGTGCCGATCCAGCATCTAATCCTCCAGAGGTAAAAGAAATGACCGGGTGGGAGGTTGTGGAAATTGCTGCCCTCCGGCTAGAATAGGACAAGGGAGTATTGCTGGCGGGAAGAAGGCCGCAACTCATGGCGGGAAGGGTCAAAATCGGGTGGACAGTGGCGGCGCTGCTGCTGGCCGGCATACTTTCAGCGCGCGAGGAACTGCCCAGGCCTCAGTTCAAATACGCGGCAGGCACCGAAAGCCTCTCCCAGGGTTGCCAAGGAAACCTCGAAATCGGAGTGGACGGCCTGACCTTCAAGTGCCTCGGCGGATCCGTATCCGCTCCTTACGCCTCCATCTCCCTGATGCAGTACCGCTCCGACGTCAGCAACAAAGTCCGGAAGATGAAGGTCAAGTGGACGATCCGGCCGGATTACGTAACGCCTCTGTTGGGGGGAAAACGCAATCGCTTCTTCACAGTGGTGTTTCGGGCGGGCGGAGCGACTCATGTCATGGTCCTGCGCGTTCAACCCGAAGCCATGCGTCCTTACCTGGCGGAAATCGACCTCAAGGCCCAGCGGCGCGTCGAGGTTGAGAGTTACGAGGAATATTGAGGGCTGTCGGTGGGGAGTTGTTAGTTGCCCTCCTTAGTCTTTGGTCCTTTGTTCTTTCAACTTTCCACTTTTGACTTTTCGACTTTCGACCTTTGGCTTTCGACTTTCAACTTTGAACTGTTCCCGTTACTGCCGCTTGGCGACCGCCGGCTGAAAGAAGTACCCCGCCCGCGCTCGCACCTTTAATCCCGGCCTCTTCACCTTCACTTGGATGCGATGGAAGCCGCCTTCCGCGGTCGCGTCGGGGGCGTAGGCCAATTCGTACTGGCTGTGGATCTCCGTGCCGATGCGGGCCAACTGTTCTTCCACCACCTTCTTTTTCCAGTGAGGATAGAAGACACCGCCGGTGTACCCCGCGTAGTATTCGAGCAGACTCGACGCCACGGTCGAGCGGATGATTTCCCCGGTCGCCACCATGATGTCGACGATGGGAACCGGCGTGTCGTACACGTTGGTGGACGTCGTGGGCGTGGGAACCGTCCCGGGCGGCGTCGGCCGCGTGACATTGGTATCGAGCGGCCCGGGGGGCGGCAATTCGGGCCGTTTGGACAGGAGCGCGCGTCCGGGGTTGAAGCCAAGGCCGTAGATGGCGACCTCGCTCCCCGTAGCGCGTTTGACGACTTCCTCGCCTTTGGTCTCGCTTCCCGAATCGTACCCGTCCGAGAAGGCAACGATCACGCGCCGCTCGGTCTTAGGGCGCCTCTCGAGAAGCGCCACACCGCGCATCAACGCATCGTTCAGCCGCGCGTCAACTCCTTGCCCGATGATGCCCTGAAAAGTCGACTGCAACTGATCGCTGTCGTTGGAGAAGTCCTGCGCTACGCGCACGCGGTCGCTGAAAGTGATGACCGCCGCCTGCCCCTGCTCGCCGAGCAGGAGCGAAGAAAATATCGGCGCGAGCGGCCGCACGTCGCCCAGCAGTTCCTCGATGCGCCGGCTCGTCTGCACGACAATGACCACCGCCAGGGGGCGCGCCTCCGATTCGAAACTCACGATCTTCTGCGCAGCCCCATTGTCGAGGACTTCGAATTCCGACTCCGCGAGGTCGTAAACGAATTCGCCCTTGGGGTCAATGACCGTAACCGCCGTCACAACCAGGTTGGAAGGCACGCGAATGACCGTGGGAGGCTTTTGCGGACTTTCTGGTGGCGCGGGCGGCGCCGAAAATTCCGGTTTTGCGCCGACGACGCCCTCCTGTGCCGCGGCTCCGCCAGGAGCCAGGAGCGCCAGACCGACGAGAATGGGGGCCAGTCTCTTCAGCATCGACCTCCTACTACTCTAGGTAGGATGTCGGGGAGCGCGGAGGCGTTGCCGCCCGCGCGAACTCTTGGGTCAAAGCGTGCGCTTGCGATGCGCCCTTCAATCCTTCAACCTTCAACTTTTCACCATTCGACTTTCAACTTTGAACTTTTGACGTTCTTCTCTGCCTCGCGGCCTCATACAGCACCACCGCCGCGGCCACGGAAACGTTCAGCGACTCGACGGGCCCGTAGAGGGGAATACGCCCCAGGTCGTCGCATGCCTCGCGCACCAGTCGGTGCAGCCCTCGCCCCTCGCCGCCCAGCACCAGCGCGCACGAGCCGGAATAATCAAGATCGAGATAGGATTTCGGCGCCGCTGACTCGAATCCGAACACCCATACGCCGTGTTCCTTCAGTTCCAGAAGGGAGCGCACGAGGTTGGTCACGCGCGCGATCTTCATGTGTTCCAGCGCGCCCGCCGCGGCGCGCGCCACGGCCGGCGAAAGTCCCGCCGCGCGCCGCTCAGGAATCACCATCCCGTCCGCGCCCGCCGCCACCGCCGTGCGCACAATCGCGCCGAGATTCCCGGGATCTTCCACGCCGTCAAGAATCACGAGCAGAGGTTTTTCGCGTGATGCCACGAGTGTATGGAGGTCGTCGTAGGACTTCGCCGAGCAGATGGCCACGACGTCCTGGTGCTGCGCCGTGCCCGCCTCGCGGTCAAGCGCCGAGCGCGGCGCAAAGCGAATCGAAATCCCGCGGGTGCGACAAGCCTCGATGATTTCCTGCACACGCCGGCCGTGCGAGCCCTGCGCGATGAGAACGTATTCCACCGGCCGCGCGCCGACCGCTTCGCGCACCGCGTTGATGCCGTAGAGGGCGTTGGTCGCAACCTCGAAACCGCGCCTGGACATTTCTTCTGTAGCGGCGATCTATGATCGCCGCACTTCCTCTTGAGCGAGAGTCGGCGCTCACAGAGCGCCGCTACAACTTCGCCGCGACCGCGAATTCGCGCAGCCGCTCGGCGACGCTCTTGACATGCTTCGCGAGCGGGACCTTCGAGCCTTCCTCGAAGATGGGAATCAATTTCTCAAGCTCGGGGCCGGAGACCGCCCCAGTGAGCGCCACGCGAATCGGATGAAACAAGTCTTTCCCCTTCTTTCCCGTCTCTTTCTGCACCGCCTTGGCGATTTCGCGGAAGCGCTCGTAAGTCAGCCCCCCGCCCCCGACTGGAGCGGGCGGCACTTCCAGCACCCTGGGAATGAACGCCGCAAGGACCTGTCGCGACGCGGCGTCGTCCACAACATGCCGAGTCTCTTCGTTGCGTGTGATACTTCCCGCGTCGTACTCGAAAATCAGCTTCACCGCCTCAGTAAGGCGACTGAGGTGATCGAGATTCTTGAGCACCGCGTCAAGCAGGCGCTCGAGCCAGGCGAGCGCCGCGCCGTCGGCAGGCTCCCTGATGTATCCTGCG
This sequence comes from Terriglobia bacterium, assembly GCA_041946825.1. Lineage (GTDB taxonomy): Bacteria > Acidobacteriota > Terriglobia > UBA7540 > UBA7540 > CAZTHM01. The sequence goes on from JBHGBD010000014.1 coordinate 49,489, forward strand.
CGGGCCAAGAACGGCACGCTCAGCTCCGCCAGGCGGCGCGGCGGCGATTCCTTCATGTAGTGCCGGTTCATCCAGTTCAGTTTTTCCTGGTCGAAAACCGCCGGCGCCTTGTTGATGTGGTCGAGCGTGAACTGCGCGATGAGCTGCTCGCGACTCAATAGTTCCGTCACGCCATCGGCGGGCGACCAGCCGAGGAGCGCGAGATAATTGCGCAGCGCCTCGGGAAGGATTCCCATCTCGCGGAAATTGCCGAGCGACGTTGCGCCGTGACGCTTCGAGAGCCGCGCGCGGTCGGGACCGAGAATTGTCGAGAGGTGCGCGAACTCCGGCGGCCGCCACCCCAACGCCTGGTAAAGCGCGAGCTGGCGCGGGGTGTTCGAAATGTGATCGTCGCCGCGAATCACGTGCGTGATTTCCATCAGGTGATCGTCAATCACTACAGCGTAGTTGTAGGCGGGAGTGCCATCAGAGCGAACCAGAATCGGGTCGCCGATCACTTCGCTCGCGAAGCTCGTCGGGCCGTGCACTAGGTCGGTCCAACTGAACTCGCCCTCGGTGATCTTGAGGCGAATTGCCGCCGGCTCGCCCTCGGCGACTTTGCGGGCCGATTCTTCACGCGGTCGCGCGCGGCAGCGCCCCGAGTAGCGCGGCTGCTGGCCAGACTTGAGGGCCGCCTGGCGCTCCGCTTCAAGCTGCTCGGCGGAGCAGAAGCAAAAGTATGCGTGGCCCGCGTCGATCAAGTGCATCGCGTGGCGGCGATAGGTCTCCAGGCGCTCCGACTGGCGATAGGGGCCGAACGGACCTCCCACATCCGGGCCCTCGTCCCAATCCAGGCCGAACCAGCGAAGATCTTCCAGAAGTTGCCGCTCGTATTCCTCGCGCGAGCGCTCGACGTCGGTGTCCTCGATGCGCAGCACGAACACGCCGCCGTGATGCCGGGCGAAGAGCCAGTTGAAGAGCGCCGTGCGCGCGTTGCCGACGTGAATCTGGCCAGTGGGGCTGGGAGCGAAACGCACGCGGGGAGGAGTGGTCATGGCCGCGGCACCTGATTCCGCGGATGGCGGGTTGCGGTTTTAATGCCTCTAATCGGCATGCGAATCTTACGTAGGAAAGAGGCGAAAATCTATCCTAACTCGCTCATTATAAAAGGCCTTTACGCGGCAGCTTCGTTTTACCGGACATTTTGTACAACTCCCGTGTTTTCAATTCTTTAACAGCTTTGCCTCATTGCACTGTATGGGGCCCCGGGCTTCGATGGGCCAAACTCCGCCACTGGATAGCCTCGAACGCTTGCCCTTCCCTTCGAGCCGGACCCTCGCACCGGGCCACCCTTCCATCAGCGCCCCGCTCTCTCATACAATAGGCTATCATTGTACCACAACTTTTGAAAAAGTCAAGGGACAAAATGCCCGCCGCAGGGCGAAGCCATCGTTACTTGGCGGGCGCGGGTTGCAGGGCCAGCGCCCAGTCGGCCAGCCGCTTCAGGCTGACGTAATCCGTACGATCGACCTGCAGGGGCGTAATGGAAATCTCATGAGCGCGAATGGCGGCGTAGTCCGACTCCGGCTCAGCGGTTTCCAGTCGCATGGTCTCGTCGAGCCAGTAATAAGGGCGCCCGCGCGGGTCGGATTTTTCATGCACGACATTCTGAGAAATCTTCTGGCTCTGATGAGTGAACCGCACGCCTCGCACCTCGCCGCGCGGGACGTTGACATTGAGCATGACACCGGGGGGCAAACCTTCGGCAAGAATCTTCTCCGCCAGTTGCGCGGCAAAGTTCGCGGCGCTCGAGAAATCCTGCTGCTTGCGGGAGGCGAGCGAGATGGCGAACGACGGAACGCCATGCAGAGTCGCTTCCATCGCTCCCGCCACCGTCCCCGAATAGACGACGTTCTCCCCGAGATTCCCGCCCGGGTTGATTCCGGACACCACCAGGTGGGGCCGGGCGGGCATGACGCGATAGATGGCCAGAATCACCGCGTCCGCCGGGGTGCCGGTCACCGCGTAGTGGCGCGGGTCGAGCGCGTGCACGCGCAAGGGAAAATGCACGCTGATCGCCTGGCTCGTGGCGCTCATCTCGCGGTCGGGAGCGACGACCGTCACTTCGCCCACCGACGCCAGGCTCGCCTCCAGGGCCTTCAGGCCCGGGGCGTAGATACCATCGTCATTGGTAATCAGAATTCGCTTGGCCATTGTGGGAAACAAACCCGGCGGCGCGTCAACGAAACGCGCCGACATTCTCATAATAGCACGCGGGCATCGTGTGTACGGGCGCTTTGCAATTGCGCAATCTGGTGTCGTGCGCCACACGGTTCTTTACGGTGCTGCGATGCGGCACGGGCGTGTCGCCCGCGCGCGAACACGGCCAGGATGGCCGTGCCACAGGTGGCGCGACGGTCAATCTATTTGAGACGCACAACAGAATCGCGAACCATGTCCAGTCAATCGCCGAGACGGTTCCGCCCAACGCCGCGGGCCGGGTTGCCCTGCCCCAGAGAAACAGCGCCCTTTAAGCGGCGGCGGGGAAGCGGTAAGATAACCGCCGAACTCAGCGAAGGAGGATGACATGGCGAACGAGTCGGAAGTCACCCGCCGGGATTTTCTGAAATCAGGAGCGAAGACAACGGCAGGGTTGGCAGCACTGAACGGAATCACATTTCTTACTCATCCGGAGAGGGTGTTTGGCGCGAGCGGCCGAGTGCGCGTGGCGGTCTGCGGCGTCCATGGGCGCGGCTGGGATCACGTCGAAGGCTTCCTGAATCTGAAAAACGCGGAAGTGGCGGCGCTCTGCGACGTGGACGACAGCGTGCTACAAAAGCGCCTGGGGCAATTGGAGAAGATGGGGAAACCCAAGCCGCGGACTTTCACCGATGTTCGCAAGCTTCTGGAAGACAAGACGATCGATGCCGTTTCCATCGCCACGCCCAACCATTGGCATTCGCTGATGGGCATCTGGGCCTGCCAGGCGGGCAAAGACGTCTATGTCGAGAAGCCCTGCTCGCACAGCGTGTGGGAAGGCCGTCAATTGGTACGCGCGGCGGAGAAATACAACCGCATGGTTCAACAGGGAACGCAGATCAGGTCTTCACCCGCGCTCAAGGATGGAATCCAGAAGATCCACGATGGATTCCTGGGCGAGGTCTACCTCGCGCGCGGCCTCTGTTTCAAGTGGCGGAAATCGATCGGGCACACTCCCGTCGAACCGGTGCCCGCGGGTGTGAACTACGATATGTGGACGGGCCCGGCGCCGCTGAAGCCGTTCACAAAGAACCGCTTCCACTACAACTGGCACTGGATCTGGGACACGGGCAACGGCGACCTTGGCAACCAGGGAAGCCATCAGCTTGACGTGGCGCGCTGGGGACTGGGGGTTAAGCTTCCCAACAAGGCTTCGGCCATCGGCGGACACTTCATGTTCGACGACGATCAGCAGACGCCGAATACCTTGAACATTGCCTTCCAGTACGACCTCCCGGACGGCAAGCGGAAAATGCTCGAGTTCGAGGTTCGCCACTGGATCACCAACCGCGAAGCCGAAATCGGCAGCGCGGCGTTCGGCAAACCGCAGGGCCCGATTCCCACCACCGGCATGGGCGGCCCGATTCAGGGGGACCGCAACACGATCGGCGATATTTTCTATGGATCGAAGGGCTATCTCGCCACCGGCGACGAGGACGTGTGCGGATACATGACCTGGATGGGCGAGAATCAGGAACCCGGGCCGCGCATGCAGCAGGCCGGGGATCATTACGCGAATTTCATCGACTGCGTCATCAGCAGGAAAAAGGAAAACCTGAACGCGCCGATCGAGGAGGGTCACCTTTCATGCGTTCTGGTCCACCTCGCGAACGCGTCTTACCGCCTGGGGCGGACGATCAACTTCGACCCGGCAACCGAGAAGGCCATCAACGACGACGAGGCGAACTTGCTCCTGCGCGACGGTGACCGCGGCTACCGCGCGCCGTACGTTGTTCCGGAGGAAGTCTGAGCGGGCGGGCAAAGCCCTCCCCTACGTTTGCACTTCCATGCGGCGCAGGAGATCCTGAAAGCGGGGATGCCGGCGGAGCGGGTCGAGGTCAGAATCATGCGCGATCCAATCCCTTTGTGCCATCCCCGAAGTAATCGCTTTTTCCAGGCAGCCGATGGCCTTATCCACTTCCCCGGCGAGGGAGTAGTTGCAGGCGGCGTTGTAGAAGGTGATGGGCTCATCCGGCATGATCGCCAGGGCCCGGTCTACCCATTCCAGACATTTCGAGCGGTTGCCGGCCTGCAATTGCTGGGTGGCGCCGAAGAGCAGCGCGCGGGAATCATCCGGATGCATCTGGACGTGTCGCTCCACCACGCGCAAGCCGCGCAGGTCGGCAGCTTTGGCGTCCTCACAGCGGTTTAGCGCCCTGAGCGCCATCGCCAGAAAGTGAGGCGTTGTATAGTCGTCGGGATTCACTTCGCACGCCTTGCAGAACATCTCCGCCGCCTTCTCCATGTTGCCCTGTCCGTGCAGGGCACGGCCATAGAAGTAGTAGGCTTCGAATAAGCGGGGGTTGAGGCGGATGGCGGTCTCGAATTCCCTGGCCGCCTCGTCATACTGCTTGTTCAGGGCCACGGCCAGGCCGCGCGCGGCGTGCGCTTCCGCTAGGTCGGGATCGAGTTCCAACGCCCGGCAGCTGGCCGCGTCGGCGCCACGCAGATTGCCTTCCGTCGATTCGAAATACATGTAGAGGAACGAACAGCAATCCGCGATGCCCGCGTGAGCGCGCGCGTAATTCGGGTCGGTTTCGATGGCACGCGTAAACATCTCGCGCGCAAATCCGAAGGACTTGCCTCGAAACTGGTGGAAGAACTGGCGGCCGCGCAGGTAGTAATCGTAGGCTTTGACATCCGCGGTGGGAACCTTCTCAATGGCCCGCTTTTCTTTGTCGCTCAGCATGACTTGGAGCGCGCCCGCCAAATTCTTGGCGATCTCGTCCTGGATGGCGAAAACATCCTCCAACTGGCGGTCGTAGCGCTCAGCCCAGACGGTGCGGCCGGTGCGGGTCTCCACCAGTTGAGCGGTGATGCGCAGGCGATTGCCGGCCCGACGCAGGCTGCCTTCCAGCACGTAGGACGCTCCGAGCTGCTGGCCGACCTGCGCGGCCGTCGCCGGCTTGTCTCGATAGGCTAGCACCGAGGAGCGCGACAATATCCAAAGCTCGCCAATCTTCGACAACTCGATGATGATGTCCTCGGTGATGCCGTCCCGGAAGTACTCGTCCTCTTTCGCGCCGCTCAGATTCTCAAAGTAGAGGACGGCCAGCGACCTTTCCGGATGAGCCGGCGTTGCCAGACGCTGCAACGCCTCCCGGACCTCGGCCATCGAGCCGAAACGCTGCCCGGGTTGCTTCGCAAGACAGCGCTCGACGAGCTGCTCCCATTCCGGCGAGATGTCCGGAACAAGCCTCCGCAACGAGGGCGGCGGCTTGCGCAGAATCGCATACTGAACGTCAATGGGAGTCTCGCCGCCAAAGGGCAACTTGCCGGTGAGGCATTCGAAAAGTAGCGCTCCAAATGAGAAGATGTCGCTGCGCGCGTCCACCGCTTCGCCCCGCAACTGCTCCGGCGACATGTAAGCGACCGTCCCGACAGCCACGCCCGGGCTGGTCACAGGTTCGTCGGCGGTCATTTCATCCGTGGAGTGCGGGGCCGCTGAATCCCTCGATGGTCTCGGTCGCCGGGGCAGCAGTTTGGCCAGCCCGAAGTCCAGCACTTTCACCTGGCCATGCTGTGTGATGAAGACATTGGCAGGCTTGATATCGCGATGGACAATGCCCCGGGCGTGAGCAGCCTCGAGCGCCTCTCCAATCTGCAGGGCGAGGTGGAGGCATTCATCCGGATTCAGAGGCTTTGTGCCGATCCGCTGTTTGAGGGTGTGGCCCTCCAGGAGCTGCATGACGATGAAAGGTTGTTTCTCGTGCGTGCCGACTTCGTAGATGGTGCAGATATTCGAGTGGTCCAGTGAGGAAGCGGCTCGGGCCTCGCGTTGGAAACGCTCCAGTGCCAGCGCATCCTGGACAAGGTCTTCCGACAAGAACTTGAGTGCGACCAGGCGGCCTAAACTCAAGTCCTCCGCCTTGTAAACGGCCCCCATGCCGCCGCGCCCCAACTCGTGCAGAATCCGGTAGTGGGAGACCCTCATTCCGCCCAGCTTTTCGGAATGTTCCCTCGGAATGGTGGCTGGCAGAACTTCGACCACAGGCTCGCCATGGGGGGGAGTGACCGAAATCCACTCGACGGATGGGAGGAATCGGTAACCACGCTTGGCCAGTGTTTCGATGAAACGGGGATGCTCGGCGGAATCACCCAAGGCATCGCGGAGCCGCTTGACTGCCGTGTTGATGCTGTGGTCGAACTCGACGACGGTATCGCGAGGCCAGAGCTTCTCGCGAATGGCTTCGCGGGTGACGAGTTCCCCCCGCCCCTCAAGCAGCATGGCCAGGATCTGGAAGGGCTGGTCCTGAAGCCGAATCCTCAGGCCCTGCCTGCGCAATTCGCCGACGTGCAGATCCAGTTCGAAGCTTCCGAAGCGAGCAACCCGGGGTGTGGGAGACGTTCCTGGCATCGCAGACTCATCCCGGGCGATAGGTTACCACTTCGGACCGACGGGTTCAAAGCCGGCAGCAGCGTGTGACTTGCAGCCGTAAACCCCTCCCCCTGATTGGATTGGCGCCTCAGCCAGTTATGACCCCGATGTAAGACGCCGTGCATTGACGCTCAACCATCTTTGTCTGAGAGTGGGGCTGACCATGCTAGCGGAGGGAGGCAGCGTGACACACGGTCCGACCTTGCAGTATCGGGCGGGAACATCGCTGGCAGGCGCGCACGAAGTGAATCTTCGATGAGGAGGATGTGTATGACCAGGAATAACGTCCTAATGACTGCACTTCTGGCGGTGGCAGTTGTCCTGACAGCCAGCAGTCCAGCCTACTCGAGCAGCAATTCATGCCAAGTCAACTTCCCCACTGCCGGCACCCTCAATGGCACCCCTCTGGCTGCCGGGCAATACAACATCACCTGGCAGGCGCATAGCCCCGCGCTCACCGTCACTGTGGCCCAGGCGAAAAAAGTCGTCGCCACGGTGCAGGGAAAAATGGAAGAAAGGAGCAGCCGGTTCCGCAAGAATATGGTTGTCTACACGGAGCGGGCGGACGGCTCGCGCGTCATTAATGAGATCCGGGTGGGCGGAACGAACCGCGCGATTGTGTTCAACGAGTAAGCCGAGTGCAGCCGGCGAGGCCGGGCGCGGTGATACTCCCGGGGTAGGCGGGCGCGGTGACTTTCCCGGGCCCCCGAGACGGCGGCGCCACAGGTCGGGGCCGAACGGAAGTCTGATTTCTATAGCGGGTAAGGATAGCGGGCCTGGGCGATCGTCATGCCACGCACTTCGATGCGAGACAAATCGGCCAAGCCCAGACCCGTGGTCTCGGCGAGGAGCAGGTGGTTGTCGCAGCTCTGAAACGGCGGCGTGCCGCGTGGAGCGCGAGGATTTGAGTAGCCCATCACGGCCACGCTCACAGCGTCCGTCGAAACCGGATTCAGCCCGGCGATGAGAATTCCAGGCGTCGTCAACTGGGGATTGGGCGACCACGGGCCTTCACCTCCACTCATGGCAGTGATCCCGTCGATGATGGCCAGATCCACCGGCCGAGCGGCGCACTCGTCGGCGACAATTCGCGGGACATTAAAGTCGTCACTTCCCGGGTCGCGGTCGGCGCGCGCTCCGGGCGGAGTGAAGGGATTCCACTCGCCGCTTCCGTCGCTGTGCAGCGGCGAACGCCAGCCCAGCGCATCTTCGGCCCCAGCCTCACTCCCGTAAAGAGAGTTGGGCGTAATCCCAAAGAGATTTTTCATCGAGAGCGTGACTCCCGCCGTGGTGTGCCGCTTCATTTTGGCTAATGAAATAAAGACGTCCGTATCCACGTAAGAATGGTTCAGCTCAAAGGAGGAAAACAAATATCCGCCGGTGGGCACCGGGAGCTGCATATAGCTTTGTCCCAAGCCCAGATTTCGTGTGTTCTCCACCTCGACGTTCCCGAGAGCGAGCAGAGCCGGCACGTCCCACCCCGCCAGCGTGAGAACCTGCTCCATCGGTTCCAGGATCGGCACGGAATCCACAATCCGCACTCGCCGCGCGCCTTCCGCCAACAGGAGTGATGTGAGGGCCATCGCTGTCGCGCCGTGCGTTATGTACGTCTCACCCGGTGGCCGGCCGAATTGATTCTCGAAATATCCCGAACAGGTCAGGTTGACCTTCACGGTGACAGTCTTCCCGTTGACGAGCGCATGGATCCCGCCCAAAAGGTCAATCGATTGCTCCATGGCTGTGACCATATCCGTGTCATAGGTGAGCGAGGAGGCGATCGCCACGATGGCGTCCGCGCGATTGGGAGGAGGCGGAATTACCGGCGGTGTCTCGACCGTCCCCGAACCGCACCCCGCCGTGAACGCCAGCGGCGCGCCTACAGCCAGCCGAATGAATTCGCGCCGGCTGCAAATGGAGAGCCTGTCCTTCATCGCTCGCCTCCTCGGCTCGCGACAAGGACTTCGGGTTGGTCAGAGTGTACACCCGGCAGCTTCGGCACGGAATGACCTGACTCGGGTCCTTGTGCGGAATGCTCCGGGTGTGTCCCGAACAACCTATCTTGTCGTGAGAGACTCTTGTGGGGAGTGCAGCGTATGGGGAGCGTGACCGTGGCCGAGGCTCTCGGCGAGCCGGGGATCGCGGACAGGAACAATGGAGGCCTGGCGCAAGTAGTGGAAGAACCCCAGCAGCCCGAGGGCGACGACCGCGACGATAGGCCCAATCTCCCACACGCCGAAGGACGGCTGGCCAGGCGCCTGCGTTGGAACGATCATCAGGTAGAGATCGAGCCAACGCCCGGCGAGCACCAGGACCGCGACGCGCACGAGCGTGGTGGCGCTGCGCTTGCTCGACCGCATGAGTAAGATGAAGAACGGTATTACCCAATTCAGGAAGAAATTGAGGAGGAACAGGGGTTGCCACGCGCCCTGGAGCCGGTGGGCATAATAGACGGTCTCCTCGGGGAAATTGGCATACCAGATCAGCATGTACTGGCTGAACCAGATATAGGCCCAGAAAGTGCTGAAAGCGAACAGTAGCCGCCCAAGGTCGTGCAGATGCTCCTCACTCAGGATGCCGTGCAGGGGGCCGAGCCGTTTGAGCCAAACCGCCAGCACGATGATCGTCGCAAGGCCTCCGAGAAACATCCCGGCGAAGTTGTAGACGCCAAAAATCGTGCTCGACCAATGCGGTTCGCGCGACATGATCCAGTCAAAGGCCGCCAACCAGAACGTCAGCGCAAAGACCACGATAAAACCGGCGGAGAGTTTCTGGTTGTGAAGTGTGCGCTTAACGGCGCCATCGGAGTCCTGCCGGCGCGAGCCGCGCACGATGGCGAGCGCGAGGACGACCCAAAGCGCGAGGTAGATCAGGGCACGCGCCAGAAAGAAAGGTCGGCTCAGCCAGAACGCTTTGAAGCCTTCGAGCGCTTCCTGTCCGGAACTCGGAACGGCCCAGGGATAGAGCGACGGCCGAACGACCAGCACCACGAGGAGAGCCGCCCCCGCGGCGGGCAGAAGTAGCGCCAAAGTCTCGGGGACTCGGCGTAACGCCACGCTCCAACTGGAACCTGTCACGTATTGGAGCGCCACGAAGAATGCCCCCGCGAGGGCCGTGCTCATCAGGAAATAGGTGGCGAGCAGGAGGTTCGGCCAGAGGCGTTCAGAAGCGAAGATCATTCCCGCGACAATCGTCAGCGCACCAATGCCCGCCAGCGCGCGAAGCAGCCGCTCCGTGCTTTCCGGCAGGCGCGGTTGAGTCGAATCGAAATTCATGGTCGGCCTCCGGCGACCTGCGCTGCCATCTTCGCTTGCAGCGAGCGAATATAGAGGATGACCTTCCAACGATCCTCGCGCGAAAGCTGCGTCGCGTGGCTCGGCATGTTGGCGCGGCCGTAAGTGATGATGTGAAACATCTCGCCATCCTTGATCGGCGGGGGAGATGCAGGAGGCGGGGGATAACCGCGCCGGGCCACGGGTCCGTCCCCGGCGCGCGTCGGCCCGTGACAAGCCATGCAGAAATTCATGTACACAAACGCGCCGCGATCGAGGGCCTGCTTGTCATCAGGGGAATACGGGTTGGTCAGCTCTTCCCCCGCCCGGCGAGCGTCTTCGGGCGTCGGTTGGTAGTGCATCGGATGCAACCCGCGCGGAATTGTGCCCGCAGGAGGATTCTGCTCAGTTTTGCCATCGGCGAAGACTGAATTGGCTGCGAAACTTTCGGCTGCCACCGAACGCACCATCTCCGGCAGGACCTCGAAGTTCGGGCGCTCGCGCTCGGCGCGCACCGCCCAGTTGAGCGCCACAGTCGCGAGGAGAATCACCAGCAGCAACGTGTTGATGAACCGCAGGGACATCACGCCTCCTCTACACGCTCTTCGACGCGGACTGCATTGAAGCCGCCCAGCAGCCTGCGGACGCGCGCCACATCAAACGCCGCGTCCGATTCCTCGAGGACCAGGGCAAATTCATCGTCCGTCACACGCGCGGGAGGCAGCTTCGCCCTTCGGCCCGGCAGCAATCGCGCCACCCCGAGAAATGCCAGCACCGTGCTCACCCCGGCCGTCAGAACCATAACCTCGAAGGTGATGGGGACAAAAGCGGGGAGTGAATTCCACGGCTTGCCACCCACGTTGACAGGCCAGTTGACGGAGGTCGTCCAGAACTCGAACCACACTTTGAACGCCGCGCCCGCCAACCCCAGCGCAAAACAGACCCACGGCAGGCGCGAGGGCGCCAAGCCCATCGCCTCATCGAGGCCGTGCACCGCATACGGCGCGTATGCGTCCACAAGTTTGTAGCCCATCGTGCGCGAGGCGCGCGTGGCATTGAGGATGTCCTCTTCGCGTTCAAAGACTCCGATCAGCAAGCGGCGGCTCACGTCCGGGCCCCTCCCAAAACGGTTTCGGCCTCGCGTGGGTGCGGGAAGCCCGGCCTGCTGTCCCGCGCGGTGTCGCCGTGATCCCGCGCGTGACTCAGCGTACCCTTGACTTCCGCGATCGCGATGACCGGGACGAATCGGATGAAAAGCAGGAAAAGCGTGAAAAACAGCCCGAAACTTCCGGCGAGCGTAAGAATTTCGATCAGCGTCGGCGCGTAGCTTCCCCAGCTCGAAGGCAGGTAATCGCGATGGAGCGAGGTAACAATGATGACGAAGCGCTCGAACCACATCCCGACGTTGACGAGGATCGAAATCGCGAAGACCGCTCCCAGGTTCGACCGCACGCGCCGGAACCAGAGCGCCTGCGGCACCAGGACGTTGCAACTGAACATCGTCCAGAACGCCCACGCGAAAGGCCCGCGCATGCGGTTGAGAATGACGAATTGCTCATAGGGATTGCCGGAATAAAAAGCCGTGAAGATTTCCGTCAGGTAAGCGACCGCGACCATTCCGCCCGTAGCCAGAACCAGTTTGGCCATTACGTCCACGTGGCGAAGAGTGATGTAATCCTCCAGGCGCATGGTCTTGCGCGCCACGATCATCAACGTCAGGACCATCGCCATGCCGGAGAAAATGGCGCCGGCGACGAAGTAGGGTGGAAAGATCGTCGCGTGCCATCCGGGAATAACCGCCGTCGCGAAATCCCAACTGACAATCGTGTGGACCGAAATGACGAGCGGCGTCGCGAGTCCCGCCAGCAGCAGGTAAACCGTTTCGTAGCGCTGCCAGGTGCGGACGGAGCCGTTCCAGCCCAGGCTCAGGAACCCCGTCAGGGCCCTCTTCAATCCCGTCGCGCGGTCGCGCACCGTGGCCAGGTCCGGCAACATGCCGAGATACCAGAAGGTGAGTGAAATCGTGAAGTACGTTCCGATGGCGAAAGCATCCCAGGCAAGCGGCGAGCGGAAATTGATCCACAGCGGCCCGCGGAAGTTCGGATAGGGGAAAATCCAATAGCCAAGCCACGGCCGGCCCATATGAATGATCGGAAACAGCCCGGCGCAGGTCACGGCGAAAATCGTCATCGCTTCGGCCGAACGGTTCACCGACGTCCGCCAGCGCTGCCTGAAGAGAAAGAGGATTGCCGAAATCAGCGTCCCAGCGTGGCCGATGCCGATCCAGAAGACGAAATCCGTAATGTCGAACGCCCATCCGACGGTGCGGTTGAGCCCCCACGTGCCGATGCCGGTGCTGACTTCGTAGGCAATCGCGCCCGCTCCGGCCAGGAGCAGGCTCATCGCGAACAGCAATCCCGCCCACCACAGTCCGCTCGGCTTGCGGTCGAGGACGGCACAAATTTCGCGGGTGACGTCAGCGGGGATTTTGTTGCCGGCGATGGCAGGCTCGCGCAGCGCCGCATGGACCTCAGCCATGTTGCTTTTCCTCTTCTTCCTGCAATCGATTGCGGACGATGTTCAGGTAGTGGACTCCCGGCCGGAAGTTGAACTCTTCGAGCACGCGATAAGCCCGGCCGCTGGCGGCGAGCTTGGCAACCCGGCTCTGCGGGTCGTTCAAGTCGCCAAAAACGATGGCGCCCGCCGGGCAGGATTGTTCGCAGGCGGTTCGGACGGCGCCGTCCGCAAACTTCTCTCCCGTGCGCTTCGCCTCGAGCTTCGCCTCCTGAATCCGTTGCACGCAGAACGTACATTTCTCCATGACGCCGCGCGAGCGCACGGTGACATCGGGATTAAGCGCCAGGTTCTGAAGCCGGTCTTCACGGTGATAATCAAACCAATTGAATCGCCTGACTTTGTAAGGGCAATTGTTCGCGCAATAGCGCGTCCCGACGCAGCGGTTGTAAATCTGCTGGTTCAGGCCCTCCTCGCTATGCACCGTGGCGAGCACCGGGCAGACGGTTTCGCACGGCGCGGTGTCGCATTGCTGGCACATCATGGGTTGGAAGGCGACGTCGACGGCGCCTGCGCGCTCGGCGTAGTAGCGATCGATGCGCAGCCAGTGCATTTCGCGATGGCGGCGCACTTCGTCTTTACCGACGACGGGAATGTTGTTCTCAGCCTGGCACGCGACGACGCACGCCGAGCAGCCCGTGCACGAGGAGAGGTCAATCGCCATCGCCCAGCGGTGACCGGCGTAAGGATGATCGTCAGGCCACAAGTCAGTCTTGGGGCCGTGCTCACCCCCCGATTTGTTTTCGCTGCGGCCGCTCAGGAGCGCCGCGAGCGTCGTCTCCTGAACGATTGGCCGCGGCTCCGTCTGCCTCGGCGCGACGTTGCGAGGCGCGGAGAGGGAGTGATGTTCCTGCGTCGAGGCGAGCTCGCGCTTCGCCCCGGTCTTCGTAATTCTCACGCCTGCGCGCTCGTGACGGATCAGGCCTTCGGTCACCGTCGTGAAAGGTGCGGCGTTTTTCCCGACACGGCCATCCGGGCCGACGCTCGCGCGCCCAAATAGCCACCGCGGACCGACGTTGGCGAAACGTTCGGTGCCCTTTCGCCCATAGCCGAGAGCGACAGCCACGACACTGTCGTGCTGGCCGGGTTGGACGAGAGTTGGCAGCTCCAGCGACTTTGTTGCTGAGCCGTCTTTCACTTCGATACGCACCACATCTCCGTCGCGAACGCCCAGCCGCGCCGCCGCGGCAGGCGAAAGGCACGCGTAGTTGTCCCACGTGACCTTGCTGATGGGGTCGGGCAACTCGTGCAGCCAGGCGTTGTGCGCGTGGCGGCCATCGAACATCGCCACCTTGGGGTAGAGCACCAAGGCAAACGTGCCGGCGGCGGTTGGCTGTGGCGTTACAGGCTGCACGGCGGCCGAGTTGAACGCCTTCGGCCGCAGGTGCATCGGCTCGACCTCGGCGAATCCGTCCTGCAGCGAATGATCCCAGAAATCCTGGAATGTCTTTTCCCGCTTCTGGCGCGGGAAGATCAGCGCCTGCCAGTGCTCGCGAACGATGTCGTAAGCGGGCTTCGGCGAGCCGCTCCACAGGGCGAGACTCTCAATTACCGAGCGCGTGTTCCCGAGGGGATTAACGGCGGGTTGAAGCAAACTCACGATTCCTGAGACCGCTTCCGCGTCGCCCCAGCTTTCGAGCGGGTGATGGTCAGGGGCGACGACGCGCGCCGCGGAGGCCGTCTCATCAAGCCGCTCCGCAAAGCTCACGACGAGCGGAACTCGCTCAAGCGCCCGCCCGAACGCTTCGCCCTCGGGCAGGTCGTAAACAGGATTGACGCCTTGAACGAAGAGCGCAGCGATCTTGCCCTCGTTCAACTCGCCGAGGAGCGCTTGCAGTTCCCGGTCGTTGCCTTGCTTTTGAAATGAAGGCTGCTCAAGGTCGAGTGTCTGGCCGTAGTTTTCAAGCAGTTGGTTCAAGAAATTGCAGAGGATTTGTACGTCGAGGTCCTGCGAGCCGGAAACCACCAGACTTCGCCCGCGATTTTCCCAAAGGCGGGAGGCGAGTTCGTCCAGGAACCGCGACGGGACGGCATCGCCCCCCTGATCGATGCCCCGGGAAGCGGCTCCAGCTTGCTTCGCCACCCGCGCAGCCAGGGCTGTGAGGACCATCCCTGCTTCTCCGGGCGCGATGGCCACGCGACGGTCGGCCTTCGCGCCGGTCAGCGACAACCGCGATTCGAATTGGGCGTGATAGGAAAAGCGCGGCGAGGCGACATTGGCGTTCCGCCCGGCGATATAGTCACGCGTGAACTCGACGGGGGAAATCCACGTGCCGAGGAAATCGGCATCGAGACTGACAATCGTCTCCACGCGGTCGAAGTGATAACGCGGTAAGGCGCGCACGCCGTGTGTCCGCTCGTGGGCGTCGAGGATAGCCGAACTTGAGAGCGGATCGTAAATGACGTGTCGCGCGTCCTTGAAGCCCGCGAGGAAGCGCTGGATCGAGGTGGTAAGCGTGGGACTGGTTACGGTGCCGGAGAGGAATCGGACGGCGCCGCTCGTACGAGATGTGGCAAGGCCCGCTGCAACGAACCGGTCAACATCTTCCCACCTGGTTTCCCTGCCGTTTAGCACCGGATTCTTCAGCCGATGCGAATCGTATAATCCCAGCAATGACGCTTGCCCCACCGCGCACAGTCCGCCTCGCGACCACGGATGTTCGGGATTCCCTTCCAGCTTCACGGGGCGCCCGTCGCGCGTCTTGACCAGCAGGCCGCAGCCCGCGCTGCACCCCGCGCAAGTCGATGCATAGTAGGAGGCGCGGCCAGGAACGATTTCTTCCGGCTGGATCAAGTAAGGAATCGCTTTTTCCACGGGCGCGCGTGCACAGCCGCTCAGCATCGCACCCGCGAAGGCGAATCCGGCCGCCTTCAGGAAGTCGCGCCGGGCGAGTTGCGACTCGATTTCGTCAGGTGGGTCCGGGAACTCATCGCCTGCAGGCGGGAGAGTTATCTCGCGTTCTCTCCAGTTCTTCCAATATCGCTTTGGATCGTCAGCGAACATCATCAGTCCTTACATTTCAAAAGTGACACACCGAGCAATCGACCGAAGCTTGCACGGCTTTGCCGGCGATGCCCGTCTGGTTCGCGGTACGGTGGCAATTAACACACCATCCCATTGAGAGGTCCGGAATCTGGCGAACGCGCTCCATCGTCTCGACGGCCCCGTGACACGTCTGGCAGGTCACGCCCGCAGTGACATGCGCACGATGATCGAAATGCGCGAAGTCGGGAAGGTTATGAATTCGGACCCATTCGATCGGCCGGGGTGGATGCGCAGCCGAGGGTCTCATGTCGTCGCCGAGACCCAGCGCTGCGTAAAGTTTGGCGAGTTGAGGGGAAACAATCTTTCGCGGAGCACGCAGCTCCTTTTTTGCCAATTCATCTTCGGCCCGTACCGCGCCGAGCGGCGCCGTCACAAAGCGGTGGCAGTTCATGCACACACTCGCGGCGGGAACGCCGGCGTACCGGCTTTTTTCCGCGCCCGAGTGACAATAAAGGCATGCTATCTGCAGTTCGCCCGCGTGCAGGCGGTGTGAGAAATCAATCGGCTGCGCGGGCTCGTAGCCCTGCTGGTTTCCCGGCAAGTGGAGCGCACCGAACTTCGGCGAGAGCGCCATGGCGCTGAATGCCAACGCTACCAGCAGCACGATTGTCGCCGTCCGACTGTTCATGCTAGGCCTTCCATCCCCGCCTCGCCTCGCAGGGTTCCTGCCAACGAGCCCACCAGGCCCGCGAAGGTGAGAAACCAGGCCGTCACGGCGAAGTAGATAAAGATTCCGGAAATCGCGGAGAGAAACGGCAGGCGCATCGCTTCCGACAAACGCAGGGTCGCCACCGTATACATCCCCAGAGGAAACACCGCGCCCCAGTAAAGCGGGTCATACACGAACTTGAACCTCTTATAGACGTGCCGCCACAGCGCAAGGATGAGCAACATGGGAATCCACCATGTCGCCGTCGCCCAGAAGAGAACCGTGAAGCCCTTCAGGAAGGGAACGAAACCTTCCATGAAGGGAGCCATGCCCGCGTGCTTGACGAGGTTCGCACCAACGAGCGTCGAAATCGCCATCGCGCCCATGTTGATCCAGTAGGGCGGCATCAGGTCGGAGGGCTGAAAGCGGAAGAATGTGTAGCGATAGAAAATCAGAGAAATCATCCAGATGTACAGCATTCCGCCGCACAACCACAGGGCGAGCGAAAGGAACAAAATCGGGTCGGCATATCCAGCGAATTCCGGAAGCAGCCATGTACCGAGATTGGCCACCGCCTGCGTGGCGACAACGGCGATCAGCCAGCCACCATTGATGCCGTCGGCCAACGACGGCTTTTCCTCTTTGACCGTAAAGCTGGTGAAGATGGCGTACGTAAATCCCGTCCAGAAAATGATCGAGGCGAACCAGAGCACGGCCGCCATTGTGTAATGATCGAAGATCAGAATGAGTTCCGTCCCCAGGATTCCCGTTCCGGCAACGATGGTGAAGAATCCCACGCCGCGCGTGTGGTCGGTCAAGTCGCGCCAGAAGGCGGAGGAGTAGAACAGCACTCGCGCGATGGTCATTATGGCGAGCACGGCAAACGTGACAATGTTCAGCAGGCCCAGAGGCACGGCAATCCAGCGCAGTTGAAACCAGTTCGCGGCGATCGCCACGACGCCTGTCGCCATCACCATGGCGAAATAAGCCGGATGTAGATTCTCGACGCTGGACTTGACGCGCATCGTTATAGTCGCCACCGCGTTCATGACTCCCGCCCCGCAGCGCGTGGCGCCACTTCCGGAACCGAGGTGAGGGGCGCTTCGCGCGTGTACTTCAGGATCCACGCCATCGAGAGCGAGAACAGGGCCAGAAAGACGAACACAATGAATCCGATGGCGTAGCCGCGCTGGCCAAGATCACGAACCGCAAAACCCAATGCGGGTGGAATCACAAATCCGCCGAGTGCGCCCAATCCTCCCACCCACCCCGCCGCGCCGCCTACGGCCTGGGGAACCTCCTGCGGAACCAGCTTGAAGACTGCGGCATTGCAGATACCCATGCCAAAGGCAAGCAGCACCACGCCGGGAATAGCCAGTTCGTACTGGGACGCGGTGGTCATCACCAAACCGCCCGCCATCATGATGAAGAGCGACAGGATCGCGGTGTTCTCCCCTCCTTCGCGCAACTGGTCGGAAAGCAACCCGCCCCCGATACGAATCACTGAAGTCAGGAGCGAATATAAAGCCGTAAGCAGGCCCGCCTTGAGCGCCGTCATGCCGTAGAACGATTGCCAGTAAGTCGGCAACCACGCCGTCAGCGCGATGAAGCCACCAAATGTCGTGAAATAAATCCATACCAGGGCCCAGGTGCGCCAGACACGCGCGGAGATCTTCAAGCTGTCCATGAGGCTGCCGGCGGGGAAAAGCGTTTGCCCTTGCTCGATCGCTTTGGCGCGCGCTTCCTGCGGGTCAACGCCCTGGGCGCGGAACTGGAAGAACCAGGCGTTGCGACCGAAGAGCGCATACATGATCAGGCCCGCCGCGAGAAACAACAGCCATGCGAGGTATGACCCCGCAAGACCCAATGCCACCAGAGCGATGGGGAGCAAAACCGAGAAGAGTCCGGGAGCCAGGTTGCCAATGCCGGCGAAAATCGCCAATGCGCGGCCCTGCTGTTTCTGTGGGAACCAGTAGGAAACCTGGCTGATGCCTACCGAAAACGTCGCGATCCCGCAACCGCAAAGCAGGCCGAGCAGCAACAGCAGCGGATACACGCCCGTCGTCAGGCGGTCGGGATAGAGAAAGTAGATCACCAGCGTCAACCCAATCATTCCCATCACCGAAAGCGAGAGGAGAACGAGGAAGGGCTTGCGCCCTCCGGTGGTGTCCACCCAGGCGGAAAATGGAATGCGGAGGAGCGAACCCGAAAGCGCGGGCATGGCCACGAGGAAAGCCACCATCATCGGGCCCAGATCCATGACTTCCCGGAAACGCGCGGCGGTCGGTCCGTAGAGAGCAACGGCCGCAAAACCCACGAAGAATCCCGCCGTGGCCCCGAAGAGCCCCTGGCGGGGCGTCCCTTGAATGGCACTCACGACAAGACTCCTGTTCCGGGCTTTTCCCCTGCCAGTCCACGCACCCCGCCGTGCCAGCGGACCACCTGCGGCTTTCGCCACAAGTAGGGATTCGGAATCACCAGGATGTGAACCAGCCGCGTAAAGGGGAAGAGGCCGATCAAAAGATAGAAGTTCACGATGTGCAACTTCACCACGAAAGGCATGGCGACGATAAAGGTGATATCCGGATTGAATTTCAAGAGCGACCACAAATACGGCGCGACTGCAGCCGCGAACCACGAGGATCCCCAGGGATGGAACACCGCCACGTAAACTCCGGTCACTGTCTGCAGAAGGAGCAAAGCTTCCATGATCCAGTCAAGCAAGCTGGTGACAACCAGAACCTTCGGATCCGAAAACCGGCGAACCATAGCGCCTGCCAGGCCGATCACCGCCAGCAGGCCAAAAACCAGCGCCGTGACTTCCAGAACGTAAAGCCGCAGCGGCCGGCTGTTCCACAGCAGGATCTGGCGAGGAATCAGGAAGGCCACAAGGTGCCCGAACAACACGATGATGAGACCAAAGTGGAGTGGCGCCAGCCCCCAGAAATGGGTCCGGTTCTCGAGGAACTGTGAGGAGAGGCTCGAGTAGGTGAACGTCTCCGCACGGTAACGATGGATGGTCAAAATGAAGAAACTCAAAAAGACCGCGTACGGAAGTACGGAAAACAGCAGGGGATCAAGATAGGCCAACACATTAGTCATGTTTCACCCCTTGAAGGGCCGGCGCATGTGCGAAAGCCAGGGTTTCGCGCAGCGCCGTCAGGAGGAATTCGTAAGGGCTTTCCTTGCCCGCAATTCCGGCCAGCATCTTGTCGAGTGCCGGAGCCACACTTTCATTTGCGAACGAGCTGGCTTCATCCGCCTCCATTCGCGCCAATAGCGCGAGGATATGCGTCAAGTGGTCGGGCAGCTCGCTCGATTCCTGAACATTGTGGCGTCGAAGTCGCTCGCGGGTCCTGACCAGAAATGCGCCACGATCGTAGTTGTCACCATAGAGGTGCCAGCCGACTTCCAACACACAAACGGGATTCAGGTCAAACGTCTGGACAAAGAGCTCTTGGAGCTTTTCCGTTGGACGCCCCTCCATTCGCGAAAGGAATTCGCCGACCTTTTGCTTGGCCTCCTCACAACACTCCTTTGCAGCGTCACGGCAGAGTCGCCCCGTCGCGATGTAGTCTTCGTCCGGATAGCAGAGCAGCTTGGCAAAATGCTCGTAAAGGTGAGCGTAGCCCATCACAGCCCCCTTTCGGGCGCGTCCACAAATCCGAAGCCGGCGGCTTGTTTGTGCTCCATGGGGTCCCGGAGCATTTGCAGAGCCTCTTCGCGGTGCATGGGCGGAATGACGAAGCGCTCCTCGAACGTGCAGAGGGAGGTCAGCTTGTAAATGGCTTCGGCTTCCGCCGGAGAGCAGTCGGCTTCGCGCAACATCTGTTCCGCGACGGACATCTCAACGTCTCCCACCGTCAGCGCGCGACGATACCAGCGGACCGCCTTCTGCTTCCGCAGCGCGTAGCGAACCTTGGCTTCATGGCCCGCGCCAAACAAATTGGCCAGAAATTTCATAGGCACACGCGCCTGATCAATGTCGTGGAAGAGATCCTCGGACGTGTGCTGAATCGTGTCCTCCGTCTTGCTCGCCATGACTGGAGACATCGGGGGGACGTAGAACAGCATGGGGAGTGTACGAAACTCGATGTGCGGCGGCAGTGCGATCTTCCAGGCTTTGACGAACTGATAGACGGGCGAGCGCTGCGCGGAGTCGAGCACGGAATCATGGATTCCGCAACGCCGCGCCTGGCTCAGAACCTCAGGGTCGAAGGGATCGAGGACGATGGAGCGATGCGCGTCGATCAGCGCTTCGTTGGGGCTTTTCGCGACATCTTCGATTCGCTCCGCGTCGTAGAGCAGCACGCCGAGGTAGCGGATACGTCCCACACAGGAGTGGAAGCACGCCGGCGCCTGGCCGGTCTCCAGTCGCGGGTAGCAGAGAATGCATTTCTCCGACTTCCCGGTGAACCAGTTATAGAACGTCTTCTTATATGGGCAGGCCGCGATGCAGTTGCGCCAGGCGCGGCAGCGCTTCTGGTCGAGGAGCACGATCCCGTCCTCGCCGCGCTTATAGAGCGCGCCGGATGGGCAAGCCGCGACGCAGGAGGGATTCAGGCAGTGATTACAGATGCGCGGAAAATAGAAAAAGACCAGTCGCTCGACGGACGAGAGCTGTTGCCGCTGCTCGGGCGTCAGGCCCTCGAGGTTGGGATCGTTGGCGGCGTAAACGGGCGAGCCGCCAAGGTCGTCGTCCCAATTCGGCCCGGCCTCGACGTCGATGGGTTTGCCGGTCACCATGGAAAGCGGCCGCGCTGTAGGTTGGTCCGCGCCTTCTGGCGCGTTGAACAAATTCTGATAGTCGTACGTCCACGGCTCGTAGTAGTCGTCCATCGTCGGCTGGTAAGGATGATGGAAGATGTTGAAGACAGTTTTGCCCTTGCTCGTGGAGCGCAGGCGCAGTTTGCCGTCGCGGACTTCCCAGCCGCCCTGGTACTTGTTCTGGTCTTCCCACTTCGTCGGAAATCCCGTCCCGGGCTTGGTCTCGACGTTGTTCCACCACATGTACTCGGCGCCCTTGCGGTCTGTCCAGATGTTCTTGCACGCGATGCTGCACGTGTGGCAACCAATACACTTGTCGAGGTGGAAGACCATCGAGATTTGCATTCGAACGTCCATCGTTGTTCCTTCCTTGCCGGGCACTTGCCCTCACCCGGCACTTCGCGCCGCCCTCTCCCCCGTGGAGAGGGCCAAGATCAAAAACCACTTCGCCCGACCCTCTCCCTCAGGGAGAGGGTGTCCCGACTTGTCGGGACGGGTGAGGGGAGTTCCCTCACCACTTCAATTCCGGCAGCTTGCGTACCAAAACATGGGTGTCACGATTGACGCCCGTCGGTCCCCAATAGTTGAAGTGATAGGTGAACTGGCCGTATCCGCCGACCATCAGGTTGGGCTTCAGGCGGACGCGGGTCAGGCTGTTGTGCCCGCCCGCGCGCCGGTAGCCGCGCAACGGCGAAACCGGAACCGAGTACGTGCGTTCGGGTGAGTGGTACTGGATGCAGATGCCGCGCGGGATTCGCGCGCTGACCGCGGCGCGTGTCACCACCACACCATGATCGTTGTGCACCTCGACCCAATCGTTATCGCGCACGCCAATGTCCTCGGCGTCTTTGGGATTGATCCAGAAAGGCTCGACGCCGCGCGAAAGCGTCGTCATGCGCTGGTTGTCGCCGTAGGTCGAGTGGATGTGCCACTTCCCATGCGGCGTCAGGAAATTGAGCATCTTGGTCGGGCCGACTTCTTTCGAAAACATCAGGTCCGAATACTGGACCGGCGAGGGCTTCGGCTTGTAGGTCGGCAGGTGCTCGCCGTACTGGATGTAGCCCGGATGATCGAGATAGAAATGTTGGCGTCCGGTCAGCGTCCGCCACGGCACCAGGCATTCGACGTTGTATGTGAAGGGCGAGTAAGCGCGGCCATGGTCGAGCAGGCCCGACCACATGGGGCTGTTGACCAGCCGCTCCACTTTCGTCTGCAGGCCTTTGTAGTTCATCCGCACATCGCGGTTGTTCTCGGCGAGCTGGGCGAGCGGCAGCCCAACTTTTTCCTCCATGTTCTTGTAGGAGCGATAGGCGAGTTCGCCGTTCGTCACGGTCGCAAAGCGCAGAATCAAATCGCACACTTGCTGGTCCTCGAAGAGCGATGGGCAATCCTTGCCCTCCCAGCTCACTCGGGGGTGGTCGAGCAGCGTCGCGTCGTATACGTCTTCGACGGAGTAGGCCGTTCCGTGCGCGCCAAGCCCGTTCTGCCGCACTAACGGGCCGTAGGAAATGAACTGGTTGTAAACGTTCTTGTAGTCGCGCTCCACAACGCGCAATCCGGACATCGTCTTGCCGGGGATCGGTTCGATTTCGCCGGTCTTCCAGTCGGCAAGCGTGGGCTGGGCTATTTCCGCCGGTGTGTCATGCGCGAGCGGTGAGGCCACCAGATCTTTCACCGGCCCCGGGAAGTGCTTCGCGGCAAGCTCCGAGAATTTCCGCGCCACGGAACGGAAAATCTGCCAGTCGCTTTTCGACTCCCAGCAAGGCGGAACCGCCGCTGAGAGTGGATGAATGAAGCTGTGCATATCCGTGGAATTGAGGTCGGCTTTTTCGTACCAGGTGGCGGCGGGCAGGACAATGTCCGAGTAAAGCGCCGAAGTGTCCATGCGGAAGTTGAGATCGACGACGAGGTCCATCTTCCCCTGTGGGGCATGCTCGTGCCAAGCGACCTCGCGCACGGAATCCTGCGCCAATTCCTCGGCGATGGCGTTGGTGTGCGTACCGAGATAGTGCTTGAGGAAGTATTCGTGCCCTTTGGCGCTGGCCATCAGCGCGTTGCCGCGCCAGATGAACCAAACTCGCGGCCAGTTTTCCGGCGCGTCCGGATCCTCGACCGAGAACTTCAGCTTGCCTTCCTTGAGCTGCTGGACAGCCGATTGAATCACCGCTTCCGGGGATTTCGCCCCCGCGGCCTCGGCTTCGCGGACGACGTCGATTGGGTTCTTACTGAATTGCGGATAAAACGGCAGCCAGCCGGAGCGCACGGCGCGCGATTGGATGTCCACGGTGTGGCCGGTCGCGAGCGAACCGGGCTGGCCATCGGGCGGGAGTGTGTGGTAGTCGCGGAAACTCTTCTCGTACCGCCACTGGTCGGTGTGCACGTAGTGCCAGCTCGGTGCGTTTTGAAGTCGCACCGCCGGCAGCCAGTCGCGCGCAAATGCGATCGAAGACCATGACTCCATCGGCGCAAGCTTCTCCTGGCCAACGTAATGGGCCAGGCCTCCGCCGTTCACGCCCACACATCCACAGAACATCAGCGCGTGAATCCCCGCGCGGTACATCAGGTTGTTGTGGTACCAGTGGTTGACGCCGGCGCCGATGATGATGATGCATTTCCCGCCCGTAAGCTCGGCCGTCCGCCCCCACTCGCGCGCGAAACGAATCAGAACCTCGCGGCCCATGCCCGTGTACTTTTCACTCCAGGCCGGAGTGTAGGGCGCGTTCTCGTCGTTGTAGTCCTGGGGATAATCTCCCGTGAGCCCGCGCGGTACGCCGTATTGCGCCATCAGCAGGTCATAGATGGTGGCAACCAGAACCGTCTCGCCGGAAGCCGTCGTGATACGCTTTGCCGGCACGCCGCGCGCGAGCGCCCGCGCCTCGCCAAAGTCATCAAGCTTGACTTGGACGACTTCGTCACTTGAATTCAGAAATGTCAGGGCTGGATCGATCTCCGTCCCATCCACGCCGTCCTTCAGCAACAGATTCCACTTCCCCTTTTCCTTGCCCCAACGGAAGCCCGAGCTTCCCATCGGCATCTTGGGCCGCGCGTCCTTCGCGTCCCACATCAGGAATTTCCACTCGCCGTTTTCGACGGACTCGTAACCCTGCAAGCGATTGGCGCGAAGCAGTTGTCCGGCCTTGTAGCCATCGCCGTCGGCGTGGAGTTCCACCAGATACGGGGCGTCGGTGTATTTCTTGGTGTATTCCGTGAAGTACGGCACGGGGCGGTCGTGATGAAATTCCTTGAGAAGAACGTGATTGACGGCCATCCACCAGGCGCCGTCCTGGCCGGCATTGAGCGCCACCCACTCGTCGGCGTATTTCGACACCTGGCTGAAGTCGGGCGAGAAAACCCACATCTTCGAGCCGTTGTGGCGCGCTTCGGCGGCAAAGTGGCAATCCGGCGTGCGCGTCATGTTGAGGTTCGAGCCCATGACGGCGAGCAGCTTGGCGTTGTACCAGTCGGCCGACTCATGAACGTCGGTCTGCTCGCCCCACGTTTCCGGCGAGGCAGGCGGGAGGTCGCAATACCAATCGTAAAAGGACAGGGAGACACCGCCGAGGAGCTGCATCAGGCGCGAGCCGCTGGCGTAGCTGATCATGGACATCGCGGGGATCGGGGAAAAGCCGGCGATGCGGTCCGGCCCGTGCTTCTTAATGGTGTAGATGAGCGAGGCCGCAATGAGCTCAAGCGCCGTCTCCCAGTCGACGCGCCGGAATCCTCCCTTGCCGCGGGCGCGCTGCCAACGGCTGCGCGTCTCGGAGTTCTCGACGAGCGCCTTCCAGGTTTCCACCGGATCTTCGTGCGCCGAGCGCTCTCTCCTCCAAAGATCGAGCAGCGCGCCGCGCATGTAGGGATACTTCACCCGCAGCGGGCTGTAGAGATACCAGGAAAATGAAATCCCGCGCTGGCAGCCGCGTGGCTCATAGGGCGGCAGCCCGGCGACCAGCGAGGGATAATCGAGCGCCTGCATTTCCCACGTTACGATTCCGTCTTTGACATAGATTTGCCAGGAGCAGCTTCCCGTGCAGTTGACTCCGTGGGTGGAGCGGACGATCTTGTCGTGCTGCCAGCGGTTGCGGTAGAACTCCTCCCAAGCGCGCAGCTTGGGGTCTGCCTCATCTTTGATCCAGGCGTTGGAACCGTTCGGTTTCGCCATCGTTCACCTCGTCTCCTCGCCGCGAACTAACGCCCGCCGCACCCCGCGAAAGCGACCCTTCCAGATCGCGTCGAACGCCACCATCATCAGCGCCATGCCACCGAGGCCCATCAGAAGAAAGTTCAATTGCGTGGCGCCCGAGTCGTCTCCGCCGCTCTTGGCGCGATCTTCAAAGAGGGCGACGAGCGGGAGGATTTCTTCGTTTTGAAAGGCTTTATTGCGGAAGGTCGCCTGCATCGTGGGTGTGGCCGGCGCGGCGAGCCATGCCGCCAGACCTTTGCGCCCCTGTAAGCGCTCGAAGACTCGGGAGAGGTCGGGACCGATCTTCCCGCCTCCTAAACCACCCGCGCCCTTAACCGTGTGACACGACACGCAAGCAGCACCGCCACCCGCTAGCCTGGTTTCGCCTCGAAACAGCGCCCAGCCTGCGGCGACTTCCTGCGGAGTGAAGGGACGATCACTGATCTGAAGACCAACAAACTGCGACTTAGGCAGTTTGGATTCCGCCTCGATCAGATCGATCAAAGTGCGAGCGCGGTCTGGGGTGACGCCAGAGACAGTAGGCATCACGACGCCCCGCGCTTCTTGTACGAGCTGTTGGGCATAGGGATCGCCCGCGTCGATCACGGCCTTGGGATTGGGGATGAAGCGCTCAAGCCAGGCGCGGTCCTTGCGCTGGGTGACATCTTTCAGGTCCGGTCCCGTCAATCGGCCGCCTCCGATCGTATGGCAGCTGTGGCAGTTGCGGCGGAAGAACGCAGCGTCATCTTGGGCGACCATCATCGCCGGCGAGACAGCCAAAATTGCAAGGACCGCGACCAAGCTCATAGGAACTACTTTTTCGGCTGGTCGGAGGAGCCCAATGAAGGCACGCATCAGTGTCCTCTGGTCCCATTTCAGCCTGTGGATGAAGTTCATTTCTGCCTACCTCTGGCGTTCAGTTGTCCTCAGAAATCAGGCAAATCACACAACCCGGTCTTCTAGTCCGCTGAGCCGGTTAGCCCGTGAATGTGCCGTGGGCTCGCCTCCGACGGCAGCGGGACTGAAAGCTGCTCGACCAATTGCTCGAGTGTGATGGCCTGCAAGAAGCGAAGCAGTTGGGTGCGAACCGGGTCCCAACTGTCATGCATCGCGCACGTATGGCCAGCCGAACATTCGCGGTCTTCGAGGATGCAGGTACCAAAAGGAGTGCCATCAATACACTCGATAACATTGAAAAGACAAATCTTATTCGGAGGCTGCGCCAGCTCATAGCCGCCTCCGATTCCTTTGTATGAACGCAACAGGCGCCCGCGCCGAAGTTCCAGCAGGACTTTTGAGAGATAAGGGCTGGGGATTCGGACGTGATCGGAGATTTCACGAACCCCCGTCAGTTTCCCCGGCGGCTGCGTTGCTAGATAAGTGAGCGCCCGAATTGCGTACGAAGTAGCTCGCGAAAAAATCACAATTGACACCCTTAACGGACTAACGTATCTTCATGTCTGAAATATCCGTTGTTGGCCATCTCGAGCAATAGGTCCGATGTCCCCTCGCAAGTGACATCTGTCACGGGAGTTCGAGATGCTGGAAAGAGAACTTTTTCGCCTCCTCGAGGGGACGGCCGACCCCGCTTTTTCAGTCGACACGCAGGGGTTGATTTGCTCGTGGAATCGAGCCGCGGAGCGCCTCTTCGGCTTTCCTGCTTCGGAAGTCCTCCAACAACCTTGCGCCAGTCTCTTCCAAGGACGCGGCACACTCGGAGCCCCCGTGTGCTCGGACACGTGCGACGTTCTGGATTGCGCAGTCGCAGGGCGAGAGGTCACGAATTACGATCTGGAGGTCAACGCGCGCGGCGGGCGGACCCTCTGGGTCAACATTTCCATTCTTGTCTTCTCGGACCCGCGAACGGGGCGGCGGTTGGTGGTCCACTTGGCCCGCGACATCACAGAGCGGAAGAGGACAGAAGAACTTACGCAGAAGCTCGTCGAGGCAGCCAAACAGCTCATGTCCCGTGGCGAAGTTACGTCGCCCCAGGCGCCCGTCTCGCCTCTGACAGAACAGGAGAAGCGAGTATTGAGGCTCCTTGCCAAGGGCAAGCGCCCGGCCGACGTGGCTCGCGAGTTAGGCGTCACGCCACGCACCCTGCGCAATCACATCTCGCATGCCAACCGTAAGCTTCGAACCCGCAACCGGCTGGAGGCCGTCGTACACGCCACGCGCCGGGGGCTAATCTGAAGGCCGTTGTATTCCCTGCCCGGCTCAGCAAACAGCTCGCCGAGTCAGACAAATTGTCTCAGTTCACCGTGATAAATGTCATATCGCCGCATGACCATCATCTGCCAAAGTTGTGCTAGTAATCGGTTGAGATGATTGACGCCTGTGATTAGTGGAAATAAAGTCGCACCCGAGGTTTCTCCATGGGACACAATGGCAGTCCGCTGAACCTAAGCCTCCATGAATACGTTGCGGAAGTCTCGCGCGAAGTGACAGAGCGGCTCACCCACTTGAGTGCCGTGGTCGAGCAGTTAGCCACCGAACCGGAAACTCGGGCCAAGTCGATTGACTTTTGCCCGCTCGTGGACTGCCGAGCACGACAGCGGTATCGCATCGCAGTTCAGGACGCGGTCAGAGTTCTGGATGAAACGCGCCGCTCATTCAAGTCGCGTCAACTGGAAGATTTGCGCCGGAAGCTCGAAGCGATACTGATCGAAGATAGCCCTCGCGAACCCTGGAAGTCTTAGTCGGGTAATGAGTCGAAAAACCAGGGACGTCTGACGGATCCGACTTAAGGTCGGATAAGTGCGGGCGTAACAGGATTAGTTCTCGCCATCACGCGCGGAGTACGGAAAAAGCGCGAGGCGGAACGATTCGGTTACGCCCGCTTTGTTTTTTGAAATCTGAAATCCTGGATGTTTTTCCGATGCGCGGACGGCTTTGCGCCACGCAGGAAATTGAGATTGGAAATATCAAAGGAGGGCTCGATGAACAACGCTCACCCTGGCTCAAATGCAAAGGACTCAAACAACGAATCCTCCAAGGCCGCCGACGCGCGTTGGCAGGAGCGGGCGCGCGAGTGGCGCTCTCGGCTCGCGGTGCTGGTTGCCGGGTTCCTTTTGTTCTCGGTGCTAAGCGGACTGGCAATCTGGCTTCTGCCTTTCAGTGTTCCCAACCAGTGGTCGGTCGTGGTTCACACTCTGGCCGGGCTGGCGTTTCTGATTCCCTGCGGTTGGTATCTATTGCGGCACTGGCGGCGCTACTGGCGGGACCCGCTCAGTCACATCCAGTTGCTCGGTTACGTTGCAGCCGCGGCGGTTCTCCTTTGCTTGGTCTCGGGCCTTATGCTGACGTGGGAGTCCGTCTACGGAATTCGCATCAACTACTCCTGGGATCTCGTCCACATCATCACCACCTTCGCGACGCTGGCCTTCGGGTTGCCACATCTGATTCTGATTGTCGTCCGCGACCGAAAAGCCGCGCTGCACGGGGCCGGCGCCGAGCAAGCGCGAGCCGCCGCGCACTATGGCAAAGGCGCGCTGGTCTGGACGCTGGCGGGAGCGGCGATCGTGGCCCTCGCGGCCTACGCTTATCACGGACCGAAGCTGCAGCGTGATTTTCCCGCCGATTACACCTATCCATTCGGGAAGAACCGGCCGTTCGCGCCCAGCCTGGCGCGCACGGCATCCGACCGGGCCATGGACGTACGGCTGCTCTCGGGCTCGCGCTCCTGCGGAACCTCGGGCTGTCATGAGCAGATCGTCAAGGAGTGGGAACCCAGCGCCCACCGATATGCCGCCATGGACACGGGTTTTCAGGCCATCCAAATGAACATGGCGAAGCAGAACGGGCCGGAGTCGACACGCTACTGCGGCGGCTGTCACGATCCCATATCGCTTTTCTCAGGGACGAAGAACCTCTTCATTGCCGAGAAGGAACTGACTTCGCTCCACGGCTTCCAGGAGGGTGTTTCCTGCCTGGGGTGCCACGCCGTCCGTCAGGTGGACGTAAAGGGCAACGCGAACTACAGCGTCGCTCAACCGGTCCGATATCTGTTCGAGATGGAATACGACGAGAAACCGACGGAGTTCAAGCGGGTAATGCGCGACTTCCTCATCCGCTCCTACCCGCGCCAACACGTTCAGGGCTTGTCGAAGCGCCTCTTCAAAACTCCCGAATACTGTGCCGGCTGCCACAAGCAGTTTATCGACAAGGAAATCAACAACGTTGGCTGGGTGCAGCTCCAGAACCAATACGACAACTGGCGCCAAAGCCACTGGAACAAGCCCGGCGACCCGAGGAAAACCATCGAATGCCGCGAGTGCCACATGCCGCTCGTGGACTCGCGAGATCCCGCGGCTGGAGACTCGACTGACTACAACCGGTCACCGAACGACCAGAAACACCGCAGCCACCGGTTTATCGCCGCCAACCAACTCATGCCTTCCTTGCTCGATTTGCCCGGGCACGAGAAACAGGCGCAACTCACCGAGCAATGGCTGAAGGGCGAGTTCCCCATCCCCGAGATCGAACAAAAGTGGCGGCGGGGCCCGGCGGTGGCGTTGGAAATGATCGCGCCGGAGCGGGCAAAACCGGGCGAAACGCTCAATGTGAAGCTCGTCATCACTTCCAACAAGGTGGGGCACGACTTCCCCACCGGACCGCTCGACATCATCCAGTCCTGGGTCGAATTCGTAGTGAAGGACGAGACGGGCAAAGTGATTTACGAGACGGGTACCGTGAACGATCGCGGATTTATCAAGCCCGGGACTTTCATGTTCAAGGCGGAGCCCGTCGACCAGTACGGGAACCTGATTGATCGCCACAACCTTTGGGAAATGGTGGGCGTGCGTCACCGTCGCGCACTTTTCCCGGGTTTCTCCGACACGACAGAATTTGCCTTCTATTGTCCGTCCCTCGTCGAGGTGAAGAGGGCGCCGTTGCCGCACGAGATGTCGGTCCCCGTTTCAGCCCCGGCCGGAACTCATGCGTTGCGAATCCAGGCGCGGCTCCGTTATCGGAAGATCGATCAATTCCTCCTGAATTTCATGTTCGGCGAGGAGAAGCACCTGACCTCTCCCATTACGGACATCGCCACTCAAGAACGTGTGATCGAGATTTCGGGACCCGAACGGAGACTGGGCGGCTGAGCGAAGCTCTGAAAGGCTTCGATCCTGAGGCTGCCGATCTCGAGGTGATTCATGGGAGCAAGTGGACTTCTTACGCGCGCGCCGTCGCGCCGCCGAAGGCTGATCATCAAGCACACGCTGATTAGTCTCTCGCTCGTGGCCACGAGCGTGGCGATCATTTTCATCCTGCGCAGCCGCCCGAAATCCTATACACCCGGCGAAGCGGTCGAGGGCATCACCAGCGAACTCGCCCGCAAGATTCCTCCCGGCTACCAGCCCGTACGCTTCACCGACGTCACGCGGAAAGCGGGAATCGACTTCAGCCACTTCCACGGGAAACGCTCGACACAGTTGCCCGAGGACATGGGCTCGGGCGCGGCCTGGGGGGATTACAACGGCGACGGATGGCTCGATCTATACCTCTGCGACATCGCGGCACCCCTTACGGCGAAGCCGGAAGAAGTCGCGGCGTCGTCGGGCGGCAACCGGCTCTATCGAAATCGCGGCAATGGAACTTTCGAGGACGTCACCAACACAGCGGGCGTCGGCTTCAAAGGTGTGGGCATGGGAGCCGCCTGGGCTGACTACGATAATGATGGCCGACTCGACCTGATCGTCACGAGCTTCGATCGGCTGGTCCTCTACCACAATCGCGGCGACGGAACGTTCGAGGACATGACACGCGCAGCCGGCCTCGACAAGTTCCGCGGCTTCTGGGCAGGCGCTTCCTGGGCCGACTACGACCACGACGGCTACGCCGACGTTTACATCTGCGGCTACGTCAAGTACGTCTTCAAGCCAGAGTCCGTGGGAAGCGCCTCGCGGCAGTTTACGGCCACTGTGCCCTTCATGCTCAACCCTTCTTCGTATGAGCCGGAACGAAATCTCCTTCTCCACAACAACGGCGACGGGACCTTCACCGACGTTGCAACGCGGGCGGGAGTGGAGAACCCGACAGGCCGAAGCCTGGACGCCGCCTGGGCCGACTACGATGGCGACGGCTGGCCCGACCTTTATGTGGCGAACGATATTTCTGACAACGTCATGTACCTCAACCTCGGAAACGGCCGATTTAAAGACGTTTCGCACCCTGCTTGGGTGTCCGATTACCGCGGCGCGATGGGATTGGCGGTCGCCGACTGGGACAACGATGGCGATACGGATGTCTTCGTCACGCATTGGATGGCGCAGGAAAACGCCCTTTACTCGAACCTTCTGATCACGCCGGGCTCTGCAGCTTTCGCAGCAACCGAGGGCAGTCAAAATGCGGTCAGGATGGTTTCAGCCTCTCCGCCGGGAGTAAGGAAACGAGGCCACCTAGGCTCACGCCCTCCGTTGCACTTTCAGGATGTTGCCGACATGAACGGTCTGGGACAAATCGCGCTCAGCGTCATCGGGTGGGGTACGTCGTTCTTCGATTTCGACAACGACGGCCGTCCCGACCTGCTTGCGGTGAACGGCAGCACGTTTCAGGATGAAACCGACCCCACCCGCCTCGTTCCCATGAAGAACTTCCTTTTCTGGAATGCCGGTCCCGAGGAGGGTTTCTTTGAGGTTGGCGAAGTGAGCGGCGAAGCCTTCCGACAGGAACATGTCGGCCGTGGCGCGGCTTTCGCTGACTTCGACAACGACGGCAATGTGGACGTGTTGATCATGAACCATAGCGCCCCGCCGACGCTGTTACGCAACGAGGGCATTCCCGGCCGCGCCTGGCTCACCGTGCGAGTTCGTGGGAGCAGGAGCAATCGCTCGGGCTTCGGAGCTCGCGTCGAGGTCGAAACCGCGGAAGGGGTGCAGTACCAGGAAATCGGAAGCCAGCCGTCGTACCTTTCCGGAAACGCACTCGAAGCGCACTTCGGGCTGGGGACGGAGAAAGAAGTCCATCGCCTCGCCGTGCGATTCCCCGGCGGCGCGGTGCGCGAATTGACAGGTGTGCCCGCGAATCAAATCCTTTCCATCGAAGAGACGGCACGATGAAGCGGACTGTCGCGATTGTTGCTGGCCTGGCGCTCGCTGCCTTAGTCCTCATCTCGCTGCAACGACGAAGCGCGAACGATGGATACGGCGACAACGCCGCGGCTGAAAGCGCCGAGCGCCGGGGAGTACGGGAATTCTGGGCCGCGTACAACCGCGCGAGCACGCTCCGCACGGAGGGGAGGTTCGCCGAGGCGGCCGCGCTCTATCGTAAGTGCGCCGAACTGAATCCCCGGCACGAAGATTCTCTCTACTACCTCGGCACGAGCCTTCAGGAACTGGGCAGGTACGCGGAAGCCGCGGAAGTCCTGCGCAAGCTCATCGCTCTGAATCCCTCCAGCAGCCGGGCGCAGTCACAACTGGGCAACGCGCTCGCCACGCTTGCCCCCGGCGCCGTGCCGGACTTCGACACAGCGCGCCAGGCATATCTGAAGAGCATCGAAATCAACCGCGAGGAGGCGGGGCCGTTTATGCGGCTCGGGCTGCTCGAACTTAACTACGGCAAGACCCCTGAGGCTCTGGAGCATTTCCGCACGGCCGCAGGCTTCGGCTCGCCGGAAGGGCTGTTCTGGGCCGGATATACCTGCTACTTGCTCCAGCGCGACGATGAGGCCACACGATTCTTTACCAAGGCGCTCGAACAGTATTCACGCGAACGTAAAGTGGCGGCGAGGGGCGTGTTCTCCGAAGGCGATGTGCTTCCCAAGCCGGGAAAGCCACTCACCGCGCTCGATCGGGTCGGCCTGAAGTCCCTATTGTTTCTCTACTGGACTGCAAGGCGGCAGGGTGGGTATCCCGCCCAAGTGACGAAGGAAATGCGAATACAGCCGGCCGCGCTCCATTCGCCTCCCGAGTCTCCCGCCAAGAAGCCACTGCTACACATCGTTTCGACGCCGGCTGTGAGCGCGATTGGTCGCGGCGCTTGGGGCGATTTCGACGGAGACGGAGACCCTGACCTCGTCGTTGCAGGGCGCTCCATCAGGCTGTATCGAAATGGGGACGGCCGGCTCGTTGATTCAACCGCCGCCACGGGACTTGTCGGGCTGCGGGATGGCTGGGACGCAGTGTGGGTGGACTTTGACGGTAACGGAAGTCTTGATCTCTATGTAATCCGCTCTGGGTACGTAGGCGAAGGACAGAATCAACTCTGGGCAAACGACGGCCATGGCCGGTTCACCGATGTGACGGAGAAGGTCGGCTTGGCAGGAAAGCGATCAACCGTGCGAGCCTGCTTCGCTGACATCGACGGCGACGGTACGATGGATTTGGTTGAGGTCGGCGCGCCCCGTGGCGGAGAAGGTTCTGTCCGCCTTTACCGCAATTCTGGATCGCGATTTGTGAAAGAGGCGATTCCTGCATTCGCCGAGCGCGGCACGGCCGTGGACTGCGTGGTAGGCGATTTCAACAAAGATGGACAACCAGACCTTTTTATCCTGTATTGGAGAGCGCCAGCCGTCCTCTACGCCAACCGTGGTGGCGGCCGCTTCGAGGACGTCACGGCAGCATCAGGACTCGCGGGCGTGGGAGGAAGCAGCTTCAGTGCGACTTCCTTCGATTTCGACAAGGACGGTCGGCTCGACTTATTGGTGAGTGCGCAAGCGCCGGCTGAAGAAGTAGTGCGGTCAACTCTCCAGCCCGATGCCGGAGTGTCCCACTACTCCCCGCGCCTCTTCCGCAATCTGGGAGGGCATTTCGAGGAAATAACCGACAAAGCCGGATTACACCGCGCCTACGGCACGATGCAGGCAGTCGCCGGTGATTTCGACGGCGATGGGTGGACTGATATCCTCCTGGCTAATGGAGGGCTGGAAGCGGCACGGCTGGAGCCGAGCGTTGTCTTGAGAAATGTCGAAGGGAAGCGGTTGGATGAGTGGTCCTATCTGCCGGCATTTGACCGCCCGGAAAACTTCCTCGGGGCATCGCTTGCCCGCGATAAACGTAATGGCAAGACCCTTTGCTTCTTCGCCGTTAATCCCAACTTGTCCCGCTTGTTACCGGCCTTGGCCGGCGAGGAGTAGGCACGAAAACCAGCGCAGGTTTTGACGCGAAATGCCGACAACGCAAAGCTGGAAATCGGGTGCGCGTTTTGGCGAGCCGAACTCTCAACCTGGTGGAGCCCAGGGGTTGGGCCCTGTCTTAGCGAGTCGATTGTGAAATCGGAAATTCGAAGCCAGCAAGTCCTTTGTTCTCAGCAAGAGCTCCTTATTGAGTTCAGCCAATCGATAAACCTTGACGCCGTCAACGTACTTCTCAGTTGATCACAAAAGGGTCTGCGGCGACAAAAGGGTAAGGCAATCAGGAAAACCGATTGCTAACTAAATTGGATCCCGATGCAAATGCGTGCCTTAATGCGCTCCCAACGGTTCCTTCTTATCCTGATTCTGCCATTAGGCCTGTCTGCCCAAGTCCAGCCTCCCACTCCCTTTACTATTGGAGGGGTCCGCATTTCGGGTAGCCTGCGAGTGCGGAGTGAAAGCTGGGGCTGGTTTGATGCATCTTCGGCCGATCCCAACTACACCTTTTTTGCTTCCTTGCTCCGTATCAGCTTGAACCAGGAGAAGAGGAAGTGGGATTGGCAGGCAGAATTCGCCCAGCCGCTCCTCGCGAATCTTCCCGACAATGCCATCGCTCCGGCGCCCCAAGGGCAACTCGGCCTCGGAGCCAGCTACTACGCCGCGAACCTGAGTAGGACGCCTCTGAATTTGTTTCTCAAGCAGGGCTTTGTCCGTGTGAAGGGATTCCTGGGAGACGCGCCGAGCAGTTTCCGGGTGGGTCGTTTCGAGTTTATCGACGGCACGGAAATGATTCCCAAAGACCCTACGTTGGCCGCGTTAAAGCGTGATCGAATCGCCCACCGCCTGGTCGGCAATTTCGCTTTTTCCCACGTTGGCCGTAGCTTTGACGGCGTTCAATACGTACGGGGGACGTCCGGAACGAATATCTCTTTGGTCGCCGCGCGTGCTACCGCTGGAGTTTTTCAAGTCAATGGCTGGGGAGAAATCGACAGCGATATTCTCTATGGCGCCCTTACCGGCCCGGTCGGCAAGAAGTCTCCGGGCGAGTGGCGCGTGTTGGTTCTCAGTTATCACGATGGCCGCAACCTGCTGAAGACCGACAACCGTCCGGCCGCAGCGCGCGCCGCAGACCGAAACAACATTCGGATCACCAGCGTGGGCGGCCACTACCTCCAGACCTTCACCGCCGGCCCGGGAAAGTTCGATGTGCTGTTCTGGGGTGTGGGGCAGTTCGGACACTGGGGAATTCTCGACCACCGGGCGGGCGCGATCACCGCTGAATTCGGGTTCCAGCCGAGGCTGAAACTCAAGCCGTGGTTGCGGTCGGGGTATTTCTACAGTACCGGTGACGGAGATCCCGCCGACGAGACCCACCAGACCTTCTTCCAAGTCCTGCCCACCCCGCGCATCTACGCGCGATTTCCCTTCTACAACCTGATGAACAACCAAGACGCGTTCATGGAGCTGATTCTTCGGCCGCATCCGAAGTGGACGATTCGCGCCGACGCCCACGCGTTGCGACTGACCGATTGGCATGACCTCTGGTACTCGGGCGGAGGAGCCTTTCAACAGACAAGCTTTGGCTATGCTGGTCGCCCCAGCGGCGGCAGTCAGAGCCTGTCCAACGTTTTCGACGTCAGCGTCGATTACCAGTTGAACGCCCACCTGACTCTCGCCGGATACTACGCCGTGGCGACGGGCAGGACGGTGATTGAGAAGACCTATCCCGAAGGTGCAAGAGGTCAGTTTGGCTACGCGGAAATGAATTGGAGGTTTTGATGAGCGGCTCCCCATTCCCTGACCCGGCATTGAAGGTTAGTTTCCGGAAAAATGCCCCGCCGGGCTAGCGCGCACGAGTTGTGGAAGGCGCGGGGCAGGAGCCCGATTCGGGGCGGGTCTAATGAGGGAAAAACGGAAAGTAGACAGAAAGTCTGCTGCCTTGTGGGGCAATCGCTTCCCGCTATGGATGGGGTAACTTGCTGGAATTAAAAGAAAAGGTATGGTCGGGGCGCCCAGATTTGAACTGGGGACCTCTTGGTCCCGAACCAAATCAAAACATAGCACCATGTTGGCTCGTATTGTCTTTTCCTACGCTTAGCTTCACGGTGGTGCACGGTACACGTTTTGTGGCCTAGATGTGGCCTGAGCCGGGCAGATGGAAACATCGATTTCAAGCAAGGTGCGCTTCTTGAGAGACAAGCCAGACCGACGAGGTTCTTATGCACCACAGCAGCGCAGCATCCCGGCCATGGAATAAGCCGCCCAAAGTGACGCAAGCCGCTACTCAGCGTTCCTGTCCGCTTTGCTTCCGACAAAAATGCTTTCACGCTTTCAGGAAGAACGAGTAGGTCTTAAATGTCCCGGCATCGGCTTTGCGGAAAAAATACTTCCTCCAGCGCTACGAAGGGCGTTTGCTGGACCGGAGGCCACGGGAGAATTTCAGTTGGAATCAAATTTGCCCAGCGCCTGATTCGGTCTTGACGGGTCTGGGTTTGTGAGAAATAATGTGTGCAGATCATTAGGTATCTCCTAATGATCTGCACACATTAAGGCCATGGTCAATAAAACTCCCAATCACGACGCTCTCTATCACCTTGCGGAGCAGCAGGCTGGATATTTTACGGCTCGTCAGGCAGCAAGGGCGGGATTCTCTGGAGAGCGCCTGACCGACGGTTCGAAGAATGGGCGGTTCCAGAGGGTTGCTCATGGAGTCTATCGCTTGACTCAGTTTCCTTCTTCCCGATTCGAGGATCTCTTTGTGGCTTGGCTTAGGTGCGGA
Source organism: Terriglobia bacterium (assembly GCA_041946825.1). GTDB lineage: Bacteria > Acidobacteriota > Terriglobia > UBA7540 > UBA7540 > CAZTHM01. The sequence goes on from JBHGBD010000014.1 coordinate 86,439, forward strand.
CCGAAGTCTGCCATCTCGCACGGAAGCGCTCTCGCCCTCTACGACCTGTCTGACGTCCTCCCTGAGGAAGTTCATGTTACCGTTCCCCGAACCGCCTCGCGCAGACGAAAGGGAATTCGTCTGCACACGAATCGCCTCTCGCCCAAAAATGTGGTGAAGCGCGAAGGGCTGCGGGTTACTTCAGTTCCGCGCACTATAGCCGATGTGTCTAAAGCAGGGCTTTCTGAAGATCATGTCGCCCGCGCAATCCGGGAGGCGCTGGAACGGGGACTCACCACGAGCCAAGCGCTCCTGGCCGAAGCGAAGCGCCGTGGAGGGCGGGCCGCACGTCTAATCAAGTCTTACTCGAGCCCATCGAAAGGTCACTCGTGAAATACAAATCAGGGGCGGCATTCCGTCGTGCCTTGGAAGAACGGCTTCGGCAACAGAGCCTCGAAGGTGGACAGTCCTTGGTGCGGCTGAGGAAGATGGTCGCTTTTGACCGCTTCCTGGCTCGGCTGGCAGACAAAGAATCTGAGGTATGGATCGTCAAGGGTGGGTTAGCTCTGCAACTGCGGCTCGGTACTCGGGCCCGGACGACCAAAGACATCGACGTCTCGGCAATCAACCGCTGGACCCGTGAAGAGACGGCCGCCCATCTCCGAGCGGTCGCGTCCCTCACCCTTGGTGACTGGTTTGAGTTCGAGGTAGGTGCACCCGCAGAAGCAGCGACTGGAGCGCCTGGACAGGGCTTGCGATTCCCAATTCACTGCCTTCTCGACGGCCGCCGGTTTGAGAATTTCCATTTGGACGTCGGACACGGTGACCCGGTTCTTGATGCCCCTGACCTGGTCTCGGGCCCAAACTTTCTCGCGTTTGCTGATATAGCGTCGGCAACAGTACGCTGCTACCCTTTGACAACTCAGATTGCAGAGAAGTTGCATGCCTACACACGGTCGTATGCGAGTGGAGAGACGAGCCGCGCGCGGGATCTTGTGGATATTCTTCTCGCGGCCTCGCTGGAGCAATTCAACAGTAAGAAGCTGAGGCAGGCCATTGACGCCACGTTCCAGGCCAGAGCAACTCACGCCATACCAGGGGAGATACCCAAACCACCCAGACGTATCAGCACATCCTACAGACAGCTCGCACGTGACATGGATCTCTCTTGGCCAACCATTGAAGAAGGTGCAGAAGCTGCGGCGCAATTCTTGAACCCCGTCCTCGTGGGCAAAGCTCACCCTAGGTGGGACCCTATTACATGGAGATGGACCTAGAACTGGATACCGATGGACAAGGCGCATCCTCCGAATGCTGTGGACAATCAGGCAAAGGAACTTGTTCGGTTGTGCCGCCAGGGAAGACTGTACGAAATTGAAAGATGGATTAACAACGGCAAGTCACTGGAGAAGACTGCCGGGGCCAAACGGGGAAGACAGCAGAGCCTCCTTCAGATTGCGGTCGAGACCGGGTTCCACAGCATTGTCGAGCTTATTGCGAAACACGAGACCAGCCAGTCAGCGAAAAACACCGCTTTGCGTGATGCAGTGTCATCGCGCAGGTTGGATCTAGTGGAATTGCTGCTGGCCAACGGCGCTGAAACTAAGTCGATTCCACTTGCGGACGTTCTGCTCACCTGGGAACCAACGCTGATTCGGTTCTTTCTCGAGCGCGGTGCCGATCCCGTCGAGGGACGACCTTTTGCGGAAGCGTTCGGCGCAAAAGTCCGAACCGCACTCCGTCCCTTTGTTGAATACAAACGGGCACATCCGGAATGCACAGCGGCATTGCAGGAGCAGCTGGATTGTGCCCTTCGCCATTTCTGCGGTGAGGGAGATTTGAAATGGGCAAGCCTTCTTATGTGGGCAGGTGGCGATCCTCGCTCCCGCGGTCCATCCCTAGAGAAGGATTACACAGAAGACCCAGCGTGTTACACCACAGGGTTGGAAGAGGCTTGCCGTTCAGAAGACCTCGATGTATTGAAGAAACTGAAGCCAGATCCTAGCCGGGATAACCTCACCGAGTTACTGGACCGCGCTGCGATTTGGGGCCGGAAGGAGACGCTCGAATACTTGCTGGAGATGGGCGCAAACCCAAACGATAAGGCCAACGGCGGATCGTCCGCGCTCGACACCGTTCTGCAGCACCTCAATTTCGTTGGCTTCGATGCCTACAACAGGAAGAGGCTGAAGTCGAAGTATGACGTTTCGCAATCTCTTGACTGTGTGGGCGTGCTGCTTGCTCACGGGGCGATCTGGAATCCAGAAGATGCATTTGAACTGAATTCGCTTCGTCGCACACTTCTCGAATGTGAGCCGGATGTAACCATTGAACTTCTCCAATTGCTGCACAAACACAATGCCTGCCCAGCAGAGCGGGTTCATAGGCTTCTGGGAACGCCTCGAATGAAGGATCACCTGAAGCCCGCAATGAATGCCCTGTTGCGCCTCGGAATCCATTTAGACGCCGGCAAGAAAGCCAGCGGGCAGTGATTGCGAAGCCGGGCGCAATACCGTCGCTGATAACCATCACAACCAGGAAAAGTGATAATCGGCATGTGGGAGGACACTATGTTGCAGCCCTACGATCGTGAAGAACTCTATCGAAAAGTCTGGGAACAGCCTATGTTGAAGGTGGCCGAGGAGTATGGTGTATCGTCGGTCGCGCTCGGCAAGACTTGCCGAAAATTATCTGTGCCGGTCCCAGGGCGGGGCCATTGGGCGAAGCTGGCTCACGGGAAAGAGGGAGCCAAGAAGCCTCCACTACTAAAGCTGGACAAGATTCCGGTGATCTATCGATTTCCTGTAGTGCGGAAGAAGCCGGCAACCCCCGATCAGAATGACCCTGAATTCTCCGCAATTAATCAGCTACTCTCTTCAGGCGCGCTCAACCCACCGCCATTCGATGACTCTGCACGACCACATCCGCTCATTCGGCACACCGCGAGCCTCTTGCGAAGCCGCAGCCGCAAGGATGAAAACGGCATCCTCCTGCCATGTGAAGCGGGTGGCCTTGACGTGAAGGTGAGCGAAGGAACGCTGGAACGCGCCTGTCGGGTAATGGCTCAGGTTTTGGCCGTGTTGGAACGGCAGGGTGCCAGCCTCGAAGTCTCGGAGGAAGGTTGCACAACGGCCTTGATCAATGGTGAGCACGTGTCCTTCGGGATCGAGGAGCCAGTTCGGAGAGTTGTTACACAGAAGCCGCGAGTGCCCAATCCAACCGATCAATGGGACTACGACAAAGTTGTGACCCATGCCCCCGGGGGAAAGCTCGCACTCGTCATTTACGCGTCGACATGGGGACAATACGTACAACGAGCAAGGTGGACTGATGCAAAGGTCCAGAGGATTGAGAACCTCGTCCCGGATTTCGTGGCCGGGCTGATGCGAACCGCTGTTGCGATTCGACGTCAAGAGGACGAGCGCAAAAAGCGCGAGGCTGAGCAGCAGAAACGTGCACAGGAGAGGGCGCAGCTCCAGAAAGACATCCAGGAAGAGGAGAAAAAGCTGGAGCAGTTCAACAAGTGGGTTGATCTGTTTGAACAGGCAGAGCGGCTGCGTCGATTCATTTCAGCTTATGCCGAAAAATCTCGTTCGTGGCCTGCCGAGAAGCAGCCGCAATACATGGCATGGATCGAGTGGGCGACAAAGCAGGCCGACCGGCTCGACCCGTTTGTGTCGGAAAAGCCCGCCTCCGTATTGGATCGGAAGCACGAACTGAATGCGTGGTAAAGTCGCGGGTCCGTGTTCACACGCGCGTGTGCCTATGGAAACTCGAAATCCTCCTTCGCGGACAGGGAAACCTGGAATACTACAAAAGCCCCCGAATTCTCCTCTCATAACTGCGGATATTGCCCGTGGTGCTTAAGTGATTCGAACGTCCGAACACTTGCCTCTAGGCAGGTGCTCGTGCCCCAGCTCGGTGATTTCAGCATCAAAAAGCTACCGGCGCTTGGTTTCTCGCCAAGAGGTCCGCACCGTTTCAATGTGGTTTGAGAAATGGCTGAAAACCACTGAAACAACTGAAGTTACTGGTCGGGGCGGGGAGATTTGAACTCCCGGCCTCTTGGTCCCGAACCAAGCGCGCTACCAGGCTACGCTACGCCCCGGCATCAAAAACAGCGACAAGTTGCGGGTGGCAAGTGGCGAGCAAAGTCCCGAGTTCCGGCTTGTCACTCGTCACTTGCCACGAACCACGGCAGTTCTGGTCGGGACGGCCGGATTTGAACCGGCGACCACTTGCACCCCAAGCAAGTGCGCTACCAGGCTGCGCTACGTCCCGGCATCATGAAGCCAAAGGTCACACACGAGTGGCAGGCATGCTCTTCCCCATGCTCGCAACCCGTCCCTCATTACTTATTGCCGTCCTTTTGACGCTAGCACTTCCGCGAAAGTATTGTCAAGACGCTCTCCAGGTCGCGCCGGATGGTCTGGAGTTGCGCGCCATCTACGGTCGAGCGAAAGAGTTCTTTCTGGTGTTCGGGGCCGGCGGAATCTCCCGCAAGTTGCTTGCGGGCGCCCTCGATGGTGAAGCCTCGATCGTAGAGCAGGCGCTTGATCTCCAGTACCGTTTGCACATCCTCGCGACGGTAGAGGCGATGCCCGGTGCGGCTTTTGACAGGCTTGAGAGTGGGGAATTCGGTTTCCCAGTAGCGCAGGACGTACGACTTGGTCTGAGTCAGTTCGCTGACCTCGCCAATACGAAAGTAGAGTTTGCTCGGAACGGATACGTCTGCGAGGGAGGCTTGGGTCTCGCGGTTTGCGCGTGAGGGGCGACTTCGGGACATCGATCCTCGTTCACGGCCAGGGGTTCGCTCCCAGCCATCTTAGAGAAGTGTCCTATAAGCGTCAAGCGCCGCCATCGCCAAGTTGCGGTTCCCGGCTTGCGCCCGTTTCCATACTTACAATGTGATGTCGCCCGTCATCAGGGCTGAGGTATACTCTCCGACTTCGCGGAGCCAAGCCCTCGGACGGCTCCAATTCTAGGTACGAAAGACGTATCATGCCTGACCGCCCCAGCCCGCTACTCTGGGTTCTCTTTCTGGCCTATTTCACGTTTGGGATGATCACGAACGTCCTCGGCGTGGTGATTCCAGAGGTCATCAAGGAATACCAGCTGAGCCTGTTTGCTGCCGGCTTCCTGGCCTTCGCGTTTTTCGTCGCCTACGGGATTTGCTCGATCCCAGCCGGGCTGCTGATGGACCGCTGGGGCGCGCGGCCCATGGTGCTGGCGGGAGTCTTCCTGATGTCGCTCGGCTGCCTGGTGGTGGCGCAGGCGCGCAGCTACCCCTTGATGGTCGCCATGATTTTCGCTGTGGGCGTCGGCGTAACGGTCCTGCAGACCGCGGGGAACCCCCTCATCCAGCACCTGGACCGCATGGAAAATTACCACCGCAACTTGACGCTGACGATCGGATTCTGTGGAATCGGGGCATTTCTGGGGCCATTCATTCTGGCGTTCTTTACGGGGACGGGCCGACCGTGGCAGACGCTCTATTTGTTCTTTGCGGTCCTGTCGCTGGTGCTGCTGATTCTCCTCTGGATTTCCCGATTTCCAGAGCGTCGCGCCGCAACTGCGGCGGAAGGGAGTGTCTCGCACTGGAAGTTGCTGCTGAATCCTATCGTCCTCTTCTACAGCCTAGGAATCTTCTTCTACGTGGGAGGGGAAGTCGGATCGGCATCATGGATCGTGAAGTTTTTTGAGCGCGTGCACGGTGTGAGCGGAGATGTTTCGAGCGCTGAGGCCACGAGCCTCCTCCGCAAAGTCCTTCCCACCCTGCCAGCCCTGGTGGTGGCACTCTTCTGGGGATTGCAGGGAACCGGGCGCCTGGTGAGTGGCGCGGTCTTGAACCGCTTCGGAAGCCGGCGTATTCTGCGCCTCTATTCATTTCTTGCACTGGCCTCGCTGCTCGTCGCCACCTGGGGCTCGCGCAACATGACCGCCACCGGATTTGCCGCCTGCGGGTTCTTTACTTCCGTCCTCTTCACTTTGATTTTCAGCGGAACCATCAACAGTTTCGATGAAAACCACGGGGCGATTTCGGGTCTGCTGTGCACGGCGTGCGTGGGAGGCGCCATCATGCCGCCTCTCGTGGGACTGGTAGGCGATCACTTCGGCATGCGCGCGGCGATGATGGTGCCAGCGGCATGCTTCGCCTATGTTTTCGGATTGGCCATGCTCGGCCGCGCAAAGTTCGAACGTTAGGCAATTCGCGGAGTAAACAATGCAAAAGCTGATTGTCGGGATTGATATCGGGGGAACCAAAGTCGCCGGGGGCCTGGTCAACCTGAAGGGACACCTGGTCAGGTCGATCGTCGCGCCAACTCGCGCGGCGGAGGGATTCGAAGCCAGTTTTGGGCAGGTGCTGTCTGCGATTGAGGATTTGATCGGCCACGCAGGAGGCAAGCAGAGGGTTGCGGGGATTGGCATCTGCGCGCCGGGCCCCCTCAACCCCAAAACGGGCCTGGTCATCAATCCGCCCAATCTTCCCGGCTGGCGGAATATTCAGTTAGGGCGTCGCGTTGAAAGGAAATTCGGACTGCCCGCGAAAGTTGAGAACGACGCCAATGCCGCCGGATTGGCGGAAGTGCTCTTCGGCGCCGCGGTCGGTTACCGCGACATCTTTTACGTCACCGTGAGCACAGGAATCGGGACGGGTATCATCATCAACAAGAAGATCTACCATGGCAAGAACGGTGTGGCGGGCGAAGGCGGCCACGTCTCGATCGATTACCGCAGCCCCTATCGCTGCGGGTGCGGGACGCAAGGCTGCATCGAGGCACTGGCCGCGGGGCCCGGCATGGCGCGCCGTGCGCGCGTTTATCTTGAGCAAGAACACACGGCCCCGAGCCTTCTTCGCGACCTCACGCAAGGCCACCTCAGCCGCATTACTCCCAAGATGATCGAAGAGGCAGCACGCAAAGGCGACCTCGTTGCTAAAGCAATTCTCGACGAAACGGGTTTCTATTTGGGTGTCTGGCTGGCGGGGATGATTACCTTATTCGACCCGGAGGCGATCGTCATCGGCGGAGGCGTGGCCAGAATCGGCAAGCCGTTGTTCGATAAGATTCGGGAGACGATTCCGCTTTACACCATCAACCGCCGCTTCGCAAAGAAGACGCCTCTTCTACCCGCCAAGCTGCAAACCAACGTTGGTGTCTTCGGCGCCGCCAGCCTGTTCCTGCCGGGGGAAAATCTCTGAGGAGCCGAACCGTAACACCGGCAGAGTTATCTGGTAAGTAATTTCTGCCCAAACCGATATTAATTGGGGTATAGTCCGCATTTGAGCATAAGGCCGGTGGAAGACCCCCTGTTAATGATAGTCCGAATAGCGCACTCCCCCACTCTCAGGTTGGCCATATTTTTCCTGGTTTTGGCAGGATGGGCAGATGCCCAATCTCCACCTACCTCTGGCACCGTGAATGCTCCTAGCGCAGGCGGTGAGATCAAGCTCGACGGGCATCTCGACGAACCTTCCTGGCAATCGGCCAGCGTGGCCGCTGAACTCATCCAGCAATCGCCGCGGCCGGGCGAGCCCTCGGCCTTCAAAACCGAATTCCGTGTCCTCATCATCGGAGACACCCTCTACTTCGGGTTCCGATGCATCGATCCTCAGCCCGCGAAAATCGCCATTCACTCAATGGCCCGCGACGGCGACGACCCCGGCGACGATTCGGTCACCATTGTCCTCGACACTTACGGCGACAAACGGACCGGGTACTTCTTCCGGATCAACGCCGCCGGAGCCCGCTCCGACGGACTCATCTCCGACCCCGAGCACCCGTCGCTTGACTGGGACGGCATCTGGGACGCCCGAACCGCGCGGTCGGCAGATGGTTGGACGGCGGAAATCGAGATTCCCACGCGCACCCTTAATTTCACGCCTGGCTTGAAACGCTGGGGCCTGAATATCGAACGATTTGTAGCTCGCGAGCGCCTTACTCTGCGATGGGTTTCGCCCACGCTCGACTCCTTCATTTATGACTTGAGCCGGGCAGGAACGATGGAGGGCACAGAGAAGTTGAAACAAGGCCGCGGATTGGAGTTCAGCCCGTACGTCATCGGAAGGATGAAAGACTTCTTCGGTCAATCACCTCGCGCATGGCAGGGGACGGGAGGATTTGACTTCACCTGGCATATGACGCCCGAATTGGCCGCCGTATTTACGGCCAACACGGATTTTGCCGAAACCGAGGTGGACGCGCGCCAGATCAATCTCACCCGTTTTCCTCTCTTTTTCCCCGAAAAACGGCAGTTCTTCCTCGAGGGGTCAAATCAATTTGACTTCGGACTTGGTCTAGGGGAGGACTTCATTCCATTCTTCAGTCGTCGCATCGGCCTTCTGGAAGGCCAGCAAGTTCCGCTCAATGGTGGAATCAAGCTCAATGGGCGCGCGGGAAACTGGAACGTCGGCGTATTGGACGTACAGACCCGCGAATCGAGCTTGGCTCCGGGGGTCAACCTCTTTGCCGGAAGAATCTCGTACGATCTAACGAAGAAATTCCGAGTCGGCACGATTGTGACCAATGGTGATCCGACGGGCCAGGGACAGAACACCCTCGCCGGTTTCGATGCGGTGTGGAGGACCTCAACGTTTCGCGGCAACAAGAACTTCCTCGTGGGCGGGTGGACCGCTTTCAGCGCCGGTGACATTCCCAAAGGACGCCGAACTGGATGGGGATTCAAAGTCGATTACCCCAATGATCTCTGGGACTGCTATGTCATTACGCGCGAGTTCGGGGACGCGCTCGATCCCGCGCTGGGTTTCCTACCGCGTCCAGGGACGCGTCAATACCAGGGAGGCTGCTCCTATAAGCCGCGGCCCGCCAAGGATGGGCCGTTCGGATGGGTCCGGCAGGAAGCGTTCCAAAATTACTACACGCGTGTTGATAACATCCGCGGTGAAAATGAATCGTGGCAGTACCTCTTCACCCCGATTAACGCCCAGCTTGAGTCCGGAGAGCGACTCGAAGTTGACATCATCGCGCAATATGAACTCCTGCCGGCGCCCTTCGAGATTGCGCGGGGCCTGTCGATCACCCCGGGGCCCTACCGCTTCACTCTCTGGCGGGTGGAAGGAGAAACGAGCCACCACCGCTCGTGGGGAGCGGGCTCCGCGACTTGGTTCGGGACGTTCTATAGTGGGCGGCTGACGCAGTGGAACAACTACGTGAGTTGGACCTCGCCACGCGGACACCTTCGCGCCAGCCTGGAAACCGAGAGCGTCTTCGGCCACCTGCGGGAAGGAAACCTTGTTCAACGCCTGTGGCAATCAAGAGTAAGCTGGGCCTGGAATCCCAACCTCATCCTCACGAGCTTCATCCAATACGACACGGACTCCCAGACTGTGGGCGCCAACACGCGGCTGCGGTGGACCATTAAGCCGGGCAGGGACCTCTTCGTCGTCTGGAACCGCGGCTGGCGACATATCCTGCTGAGCCCCGACCTCCAATTGCTCCCGGACAACGAATTCCTTGCCGTCAAACTGCGTTGGACCTTCCGGGAATAGTTGCTTGATCGTCCGCAGTGCAACGCTCAATTAGTCAGCAAAGTCGGCTTGACAGGACGTCGTTTCCAGAGTTAGTCTATCAAATCGATAGACTTAATACGCGCATGAGAATCTCAAAAAAGGGTCTCTACGCTCTGGAAGCGATGATTGCCCTGGGAAAACACTACCCGAAGCAGACCATCCGGATTCGCAATATCGCATCCTCCGAGCGAATACCTGAGAAATTCCTGGAGCTGATTCTCTTTGAGCTCAAGAGAGCCGGCTTTGTCGACAGTGAGCGGGGCGCCAAGGGTGGCTACCGGTTGAAACGCTCTCCCCGCCGGATCTATCTGGGTGAAATCATCAGGACAATTGATGGCCCCCTCGCCCCCTTTGGAGACGCGAAATCGCTCCGTCGTCTGGTAGCAAGGGACAAAAAGCATCGCGCTCTTTTTCAGCTTTTTCTGGATGTCCGGAACGCTGCTTCTCGAATCGTGGACCATACGACCCTCGCGGACGTCTGTGGTCGCAACTGACTGTGGCGCTGGCTCCGCCGCTTTTCAGGCAAGACGGAACTCCGTCTTTCGGGTGTTCTCGCCGAGGAATCGATGTTTAGTTTGAAGCTCCCCCGCTTTACCCTGCCCGCCACGCTTATAACCGTGTATTTGGTGGCGAGTTTCCCGTTGTATGCCCAGACAGTGATTCGTGCCGGGCATTTCCCTAACATCACGCATTCCCAGGGCGTGATCGGCCAGGCCAACGGCTGGTTCGAGAAGGCGCTTGCTCCTCAGGCTCGAGTGGATTGGAAAATCTTCAACGCCGGGCCTTCGGCGATTGAGGCACTGTTCGCGGGCGCGATTGATTTGACCTACATCGGTCCTAATCCTGCCATCAACGGGTACGTACGCTCGCATGGAGAAGCTCTGCGGATCATCGCGGGTGCAACGAGCGGCGGGGCGGCGCTCGTGGTGCGCGCCGATTCTGGGATTCAAAAGCCCGAAGACTTCCGCGGAAAGAAGATCGCCTCGCCGCAGCTCGGCAACACCCAGGACGTGGCGTTGCGCGGCTGGCTGAACGCACACGGGCTCAGGTTGCGCGAGAAGGGCGGCGACGTGCAGGTAATCCCCATCGCCAATCCCGACCAGCTCACGCTTTTCATAAAGAAGGAAATCGATGGCGCCTGGGCGCCGGAACCCTGGGCCTCGCGACTGATCCATGAAGCGAACGGCCGGCTGCTGCTTGACGAGCGCGATCTGTGGCCCAATGGCCGGTTCGTGACGACTCACCTGATTGTGAGCACGAAGTTCCTCAAAGAGCATCGCGCCCTCGTCAAGAAATGGGTCGAGGCCCATGTGGAGTTGACTGAATGGATCAATAAGAATCTCCCCGAGGCGAAGCGGGTTCTAAATGGCGAGATCAAGAAAGAGACGGGAAAGGCTCTGCCTCAGCGCGTGCTCGACGATTCGCTCTCGCGCCTGCTGGTCACGTACGATCCCGTGCGATCCTCGCTGTTCACTTCAGCGCGCTGGGCGTTTGAGGCGGGATTCCTGGGTCGCCAGCGACCCGACCTCTCGGGCATCTACGATCTTTCGGTATTGAATGAAGTGCTGAAGGAGAAAGGCACAACGCCAATCCCGTGACAGGGGGCCGCGCGTTCGCGAAAGGGCATTCCATGTCTGAGGCTCCTCAAAACGCATGCATACCCAAAGCCAAACTTCATCTTAAAGGTGTGTCGAAGTCATTTCGCTCGCCGCGCGGCACGCTGTCGGCTCTCGAAGGGATCGATCTCGAGGTGGGGGAGCGGGAATTCCTCTGCATTCTTGGCCCGTCGGGATGCGGGAAGTCAACGCTGCTGAACCTCATGGCCGGGCTCGACCAGCCCACCGCGGGAGAGATCTGGATGGATGGCCGCCGGGTTGAAGGCCCGGGGACCGACCGAATTGTCATCTTCCAGGAGTTGGGGCTGTTCCCGTGGCTGACCGTGCAGGAGAACGTTGAATTCGGGTTGCGGATGCGCGGGGTTGCGAAGCAGGAGCGGCGGGAGCGAAGCCAGCATTTCTTGCGGCTTGTCCATCTCTCGCGCTTCGAGGCGAATTATGTGCACCAGCTTTCCGGGGGTATGAAGCAACGCGTGGCGCTGGCAAGGTCACTCGTTACAGAACCGGATGTGCTCCTGATGGATGAGCCTTTTGCCGCGCTCGACGCGCAGACACGTGACCTGTTGCATGAGGAGTTGGAGCGCATCTGGTCACAGACCGGCAAGACCATCGTCTTTGTCACCCACAACGTGCGCGAGGCGGTTCGGCTGGGAAACCGCGTTATGTTGATGACCTTCCGACCCGGGCAGATAAAAAGCCAGTTCAACATCAACCTTCCGCGGCCCCGCCACCTCGAAGACCCTGCGCTGGCTCTGACGGCGCGTGAAGTCCTGGCCCAACTGAAAGAAGAAATCGAAAAAGCCGTCGAGGAAGAATTTCGCCATGAAGAGGATCATTAGACAGCTTGCGTTCTATCTCTGGGTGATCGCCATCTGGCAAGTGACGTGCGATCTGAAGATCTGGCCGCCCTACCTGTTTCCATCACCCGGGAGCGTCCTCGAAGCCCTCCAGACGGGCTTTGACGACCGCAGCATCATAATCGGTATCGGCATCAGCATGAAGCGCATTGCCCTTGGCTATGGCCTGTCGGTAGTGCTCGGAATAGGACTGGGATTCTTGATCGCTGCCAATGAGTTCCTGGAGGCGACCTTGGGCGGGCTGGTCCTGAGTCTGCAGAGTCTACCCAGTCTCTGCTGGCTGCCTCTTGCCGTCCTGTGGTTCGGGCTGAGCGAAAAAGCGATCGTATTTGTCGTGGTGATGGGGTCGTTCCTGGCTGTCACCATCAACACGCAGGCTGGCGTGCGGCACGTTCCGAAGATCTACCTGATGGCGGGGCGGAACCTGGGGGCGGAGGGAACGCGCCTGTTCGCGCATGTCCTCCTGCCGGCGAGCCTCCCTCACTTGGTTTCGGGTTTGAAGCAAGGCTGGGCGTTCGCCTGGCGGTCACTGATTTCCGGCGAAATGATTTTCGTGAGTCTGGGTCTCGGCCACCTGCTGATGATGGGACGCGATCTGAACGATATGAGTCAGGTTCTGGCGATCATGGCGGTAATCATGGCCATTGGCCAGATTGTTGACCGCCTGGTCTTTGAGAGGCTGGAAAGCCGGATTCGCGTCAAGTGGGGACTGGCGGCCGCGGCTTAAGCGTGAATGTGGCGCTCATCTTATGAGGCAAGCTTCGTCTTCACCCGACCTCGAGCAGCCCACCCTACCCAAGCAAGGTCGTGCGCTGTAGAATAGATCTTTTGATCCAGGGACAAGGTGAATGTCACAGGAACCTCAAGCTACGGGGATCCTTTTGTTCGCCCACGGTAGCAGTGTGGAAGAGGCGAACGAGGGAGTGCGTGAACTGGCGAGGCAGGTTCAGGCCCTGGGGCCGTTTCGATACGTCCGCGCAACATTTCTGGACTTGGCTCACCCCGATTTGGCAGAGGCTGTCGCGGAGGCAGTCCAAGCGGGATTTCGCCACCTGATCATTGTCCCCCATTTCCTGACGATGGGAATCCATTTGCGCCGTGACCTGCCGAGTCTCATCACGCCGCTCAAACAGAAATATCCTGCGATCTCACTCGAGGTGACCCAGTCGTTGGAGGGACACCCCCTGATGGCTTCCATCATTCTCGAGCGCGTGCGGGAAGTCATAGGAGCAGCCAAAGCCACCCGGTGAAACTGCCGACCCAACGGATCATTCTCGCCATAATCGCCTGGGGATTGCTGGCCCTGCTCGTCGTGGCGCGAGTCGGCGCCAGTCTCACCTCCGCGGCGGCGAGTGAGCCGAAGCCGAACGTCGTCTTAATAACAATTGACACGTTACGGGCCGACCACCTCGGGGTTTATGGCTACGCGTCGATTCAGACTCCGGAAATCGACCAGCTTGCGCGTTCCGGCGCGCGATTTACGCACGCTTTCACGCCGGTACCGATCACCCTGCCGGCCCACTCGACGATTTTGACTGGTAGTTTCCCGATGGCGACCGGGATGCACGACTTCAGCGGTAATAAACTACCCGCAAACAGCGCAACTCTCGCCGGCGTTCTGAAAGCCCAGGGATATTCAACGGCAGCCTTTGTTGGCTCGGCAGTTTTGGACTCACGCTTCGGATTGAACCAGGGATTTGAAACCTATTTCGATCACTTTGATTTCAGCCGCCTGCTGGAAACAAACCTCGACCAAATGGAGCGTCGCGGCGACCAGGTAATGGATGAAACGCTTCACTGGTTGACGCGTTCTTCCCGCCAGCCTTTTCTGTTATGGGTACACTTATACGACCCGCACCATCCTTATACGCCTCCCGAACCCTACGCCAGCCGCTATCGCGCTCAGCCCTATGACGGCGAAATTGCTTTTGATGACAGTCAAGTGGGCCGCCTCGTTTCGGCGCTAAAAGAATTGCGCCTGTTCGACAACACGGTAGTTGTTCTGGCCGGCGACCACGGAGAGGGGCTGGGAGAACACGGGGAGAAGACTCACGGCTTCTTTATTTATAACTCAACCCTCCATGTCCCGCTGGTGGTCAGGGTTCCTGGTGCCGCCCCGCGGGTAGTTGAGGATGAGGTTTCACTCGTGGATGTGATGCCCACCATCCTTCATGCGCTGAAGATTCCGATTCCCCCCAGCGTCCAAGGACGAAGTTTATTGGGCCAGGTCCAAGGGCGTTCTGGCGCCGGACAGTCTAATCTCTATGCGGAAACCTACCTCCCCTTATTGCATTTTCGATGGAGCCAGCTTCGCGGCCTGCAGTCGCGCGGGATGAAATTCATCGACGCGCCCCGTCCGGAGATATATGACACGCGAGCCGATCCCAGGGAGGCAAAGAACCTTTACACGACTCGCCAGACGCTGGGCCACGAGATGAGGGGCCGTCTGAACACGCTGATTCGCCGCCTCACTCCCACCGGCAAGGCGGAAGGGGACAAGGAGTTGACAGACCCCGCTCTTCTTGAGCGCCTCAAGTCTTTGGGATACGTGGCGGTTTCCGCCGGGACGTTTGCCGAGGCCAGCGGCGAACCGCTTCCCGACCCCAAAGACCGGGTCCAAGTCTACGAACTGGTCTCCGTAGCCATGGCGGATGGACAGCGGGGCCGGTACACGGAATCGCTCAGCAAGCTCCGTGAAGCCGCGAAAGTCGAGCCGAAGTCCGTAACGATCCACTACCTGGCGGCGCTCAACTATTTTCGGCTGAGGGATTTCAGCCATGCCCAGGAGGAGTTCACAACCACTCTGGAGATTGATCCCAAATTCGCACTGGCGACCTATTACCTGGGTTTGACGCAGATTCAGAAAGGGGATATTGAGGGCGCAACCGTTTCATTCTCGCGTACTCTGGAGCTCGACCCGACAAATTTTTCCGCCGCTTACAATCTGGGCGCTGCGTATCTGAAAAGGAATCGCGTCGAAGATGCCATGCGCCAGTTTCAGCGCGCTGTCGAAATCAACCCGGATTACGCGCTGGGCCACGAAGCGCTGGGCGAGCTCTACTTGTATCTGAAAAGGCCGGCAGACGCGGCTCGCTCACTCGAGCGGGCAGTGGAACTCCGGCCTGCCTCCGCCAAAGCTCATCAGAACCTCGGACGAGCATACCAAGCCTTGGGCAGAACGGCGGAGGCACAGAAAGAATTTGACCTCGCGAGATAAATGAAGGGTGGCAGCTGGGTAAAGTAAGGCGGCGGCCTGAATACCGCAGTCAGAACCCGCAACATGGTCAGACTCCGTTATCAGTTAGGCTTAGTCCTTTTCGCTTGCCAGTCTCTTTGCGCAAGCTCGACCCAAGGACAAAACCCTCCATCCGCGAAGACTCCCGTGTTGCTGATTACCGTTGATACTCTGCGTGCCGACCGACTTGGCTGTTACGGCGCAATGCGCGTGCGAACGCCTGCCATGGATTCATTGGCGGCCGACGGCGTACGTTTTGAGAACGCGCTCGCGCAGGTCCCGATTACCCTGCCATCCCACGCGGTAATCCTGAGTGGGACCTACCCCATGTTTAATGGCGTGCGCGATTTCACCAGCCGCGGGATTCCCTCCCATGTGGGATTGCTGGCCGAAGCGTTTAATCGCCAGGGATATTCGACGGCGGCTTTTGTCAGCGCCTTCGTCCTGGACTCCACCTGGGGATTCGGCCGCGGCTTCGCGACCTACGACGACCATTTCGACCCGCGTCAATTCGAAACCCAGAACCCCGGCAACGTCCAGCGTCGCGCTGATCAGACGGTGAATCATCTTCTCGCCTGGCTCCGTTCGAATCCCACTGACGCAACAGCAAGACCTTTCTTCTTATGGCTCCATCTATACGATCCGCACAGTGACTACAACCCTCCCGAGCCGTATCGGACTCAATACGCCGGGCGCCTCTATGACGGTGAAGTGGCGTACGTGGACAGCCAGCTCGCACGGCTGTTCGCCTACCTTAAAGAAACGCGGCTCTACGAACGAACCTTGATCATTCTGCTCAGCGACCACGGCGAATCACTCGGCGAGCACGGCGAGGATGAACACGGGTATTTCATCTACAACTCAACGCTGCGCGTGCCGATGATTTTCAAACCGCAGGGGCGGCCGGCAGCGGCCCGCGTGGTGCGAACCCCCGTAGGAACAGTGGACCTCGCCCCCACGATCCTCGACCTCGCGCAGATTCGGGACCCCATCAGCAGACAATTCCAGGGATCCAGCCTGGCTTCGATGATTCAGGGTAAAGGCCCGACGGAGCGACCGGTCTATGCAGAAACCTACTATCCGCGTGATTCTTTCGGCTGGAGTCCCCTGCGCTCAATCACCACGCGGCGCTACCATTTCATCGAAGCTCCGCGGCCGGAAATCTACGACCTGTCCATCGACCCTGCTGAAACGCATAACCTCAACGAGCAGCAGCGAACCATCGCGGGTGCGTTGCGGAATCAGTTGCTGAATTTCGAGCGGCAATACACGGCGAAAAGCTCTCCGGACAAAGGGCCGCCGCTCGCTCCCGAGACGCTGGAGAAGTTGAAGTCACTCGGGTACGTCGCTTACACTGCGCCGGCATCCCCGGCTCCGTCGGCCGGGGGCCTGGCTGATCCCAAGGACCGGCTGAAGGTTTTCAAGTCCATCCTGCGCGCCACGGATCTTGCCTCGCTTGGTCAGTTGGACGCGTCGAACGCCTTGCTGAAGTCTCTCGCACCGGAAGAGCCCAAGCTCTATCTGATCCCGTTCATGCTGGCGGAGAATTCCGCGCGCCGCAGTCAGTGGCCCGAAGCCGAGAAGCAATTCCTGGCGTGCCTGAAACTCAATCCCTCTTTCCAGCAGGCCGTCATGGGCCTGGCGCGATCCTACTTGGCGCAAGGGGAAGCCGAGAAAGCCCGCCCGTGGCTTGAACTCGCGGTTCATGAGAACCCGCACAGTTTCCTCGCCTACCACGGCCTGGGTCTCGTGGCGCACCAGAAGAGGGATTTGGAAGAGGCGCGAAGGCAATTCTCCAGGGCAATCGAGGAGAAACCCGACTACGCGCCGTCGCAAGAAGAACTCGGAATCGTTTTGGTGGAGATGCAGCGTTACGCAGAAGCGCTGGGGCCGCTCACGCGCGCCGCGGAGCTTGGCCCCGAGAATGCCGTACTCGCCAACTACTTGGGAACCGCTTACGCGAACACGGGCCGGCTGAAAGAAGCCATTGCGGCCTACCAACGCGCGCTAAAGATGAAGAGCGACCTTGCACCCGCGCGACTCAATCTGGCCTTTGCCTATTTGAAGCTCGGCGACCGCGCCAGCGCCACCCGCGAGTTTCGCATCCTCTGCCAGCAGAGCCCCGCGCTCTGCCAGCAGTATCGCAGCCGGTTTGAGTGACTCTACCCGCAAAAGTCTCATCCGTCTCACTGGTCTCAAAATCCGCGCCGACAGACCCGGCGGCCAAAATGTAACACGCTGATAAAAAAGGAGTTAATAGATTGCGAAGAGTCACCAGGGGATTCGCGCGAGTGGGGCAGAATGCCACACTTGCGGACTTTCGGCGCATGCATAGCCTATATCGAGAGCGTATCGCACGGCGGCGAAATCGCGAGGTCCGATTCCGCCTCGCCGACCCGGGCGGGCGGTGGTGAGGTCCGACTTTTGGACTCCGATGGAGTCCATCGGACTCCCGAGTTCGGAGACACCGCCGCTACAGCAAAACAAAAAGGGGGACGATTTCTCGTCCCCCTCCGCGAAGATTTCAGCCAGGCTTGGGCTAGAAAGTCATCCTCAACCCAAACTGAATGACCCGTGGGTCAAAGGCCTGTTGCGACAGGCCGAAGCTGGAGTTATCGAGCCGGGCTTGGGGCGGATAGAGGTTAACCCGGTTGAACAAGTTAAAGAACTCCGATCGGAACTCCATCCGGACCTTCTCGGTGATGGGGATCTTTTTGAAGAGCGAGAAGTCGACGGTGGCGATTCCCGGACCAAAGAAAGTATTCCGGCCCAAGTTGCCGTTTTGGCCGGGAGCAACGTTTGTCATGTTCGCGAGCTCTGTCGCGCTAGTGAACAGGTCGGTCATAAAGCTCCCGCCGTTCGCTCCCGACCCGGAAAGGAACTGTTCGTTCGTAAAGGAATAGTGGTTCCCGAAGCTCGGAATGTTGGGCCGGTCGCTGGGGGTGCCGTCCTGGTTCAGGTCTTGCTTTGTCCCGACCGTGAACGGGAAACCTGACTGGAGGCTGATGTTATAGTTGGTCTGCCAGCCCCCCAAGACCTTTCCAACCACGCCATGCTGGTCCTTCAGGAAGGGCAACTCCCAAACGATCGACGCCGAGAGGCGCTGCCGGATGTCGAAGTTGGAGTTACCGCGTTCCAGAAAGATGGCATTGGGATCGAGCGAGTACCCCGAACTGCCATAGGAGTTCAGCCAGTCGGCGCTTCCGCCGCTCGTCAAGGCGTGCCAATCGGACCGGAAGTCAATCGCGTGACTCCAGGAGTAGGAAGTCAGGAAAGCCAGCCCCCGGCTCATCTTGCGATTCAACGAAACTTGCATGGCGTTGTAGTTGGAAGTCACGCTATTCTTCCAGGTTCGCATCGCCCCGAAGCAGGGATTCAGAAGCGCCGTCGTGACGCCGCCGGCGCCATCCGAATAGTCGGTCCCCGTGCAGGGATCGATCAGGGAAGACCGCGCATAGCCGTTAACCACCCGGTTGGGGTTTTCCGCCCAGAAAAGCTTCTTGCCGAACGTTCCCACCCAGTTGACCTCCAATACGGTGGTGGGGCTGAGCTCGTGCTGGATGCCGAAAAACGCGCTCTCCATGTAGGGATTTCGAAGCCCGGAGGGGTCGGCAATCCCCGTCAGGTAGGCCAGGTTGGGACTGGTGGGATACCACCCCATGATGTTGCCCTGGAACCCGAGACCCGCCGGGCCCTGGCCCGGATTGTCGGGAGCGCCACCGTAGGTCGGTGTCGCGCTGGTATTCGGGGTGCCATCGGCATTTGTGGGGCCGTAAACGGGCAGCCCTGGGTACCCGTAGATGGGCATGGTGAGATTGAAAGAGTAGTACGGCAGGTTCCAGCGCGAGTTGGAGAGGCTGTTGAAGATATTCGTCTCATAGGTGATGGCGAATCCGCCGCGAATCGCCGTCCGGCCGGTCCCAAAGGGATCCCAGGAGAACCCGAAGCGCGGGGCGAAATTGTTCTTGTCAGGAGGATTCAGACGGTCGGCGCCAATAAACCCGCCATTGGGGGTGTTGGTATCACCCGCCGGATATGCACAGCTCCCGTCCACGATCGCGCCGCAGTTTACGGCACCCAATCCCTCCGGCGGCTGGAGGAAGTTGGTGACTGTTCCATACTTCTCGGTATGGGGGGAGTCATAGTCCCAGCGCAGGCCGAAATTCAGCGTCAGGTTCTTGTGGATTTTCCAGTCATCCTGGAAGAAAAATCCCAATTCGTGATTGCGCCAGCCACGAATGTTTGTGTCCAAATGCCCAAGCCCGCCGCTGGCGAGTTCCGGATTGACCCCCGCCGCCTGGTAGTAAGGCAGGTCGACAGTGTAATAAAGCATGTCGAAGAAGTAGTAGCTGGGCCGGCCCACGTCGAATTCGCTGTTTTCCTGGTTGAACCGGACCTCCCCGCCCATCTTCATGTTGTGCTTTCCCTTAACGATGCTCACCATGTCCGAATACTGGTAGATGTTCTCGATAAAGAACTGCGGGTAGCCGTTGTAAGCGCCGAAGTTCGCTTCACCGCCATCGAAACTGACCTGCGGCACGCCGAACTGGGCGGAGTCGGGGATGGCTGTAAACAAGTTGCGGGTGTACCCGAAGCGAAACTCATTGACAATCGTCGGGGTGAAACTCCGCACGATGCTGAAGGCCCCACTGGGATAGCCGCGCTCGATGGGAACCGTGAAGCCGCGAATCACCGAACTGAGCGTGTTGCCATTGGGATCCTTGTTGTTGGAGTAGAAGAAACGCCCGAAGATGCGTGTCTTGTCGCCTTGATAGTCGAGGCGCGCGGTCCACTGATCGCCGTTATAGAACACGCCCGTGTTCCGCGTGGCGTATTTGGCGTTGACCAGACCGAACATGGGAGCGGACCCCGGCAGCGACCCCGCTTGCACGGCAGGAGCCGTCAAGCCCGCGCAACCATCGACGGTGTTGATGTTGTTCTGGATCTGCGTCTGCTCTGCCGCGGTCACGCCTAGCAGCGCCGCCAGGGAATTGGCAGCCGTTTGGGGGTTACCCCAGTTGGGGCCGCCCGAAAAGGCACTGGTCCCAACACCGTTGTAAGTTGCCAGGAAGCAGGGGTCCGTATAGGCCATGTTGTATGTCGTCAAAGATCCCGCATCATTGCCGCCCGCGTCGGCGCCGTAGAATTCGCCGAGATCGATTGCATAGTATCTCGGGACGTGTCCGCTCAGGTACTCATCAACCGTTGAGACTCCACTATCGGGGGTGGGCGCCGGGAAGTCCTTGAAGAGCAGCGCAGCCACCGAATTGGGCATCGCGGTCTGAACGGCCTGGCGGAACTGGGCAGTCTCGACGGTGTACTGAGCGGGAACTTCGGTGCGGAATCGTTCGCCTTCGTACCCGCCGAAGAAGAAGAGGCGGTCCTTCTTGATGGGTCCGCCGATATCGAATCCAAACTGGTTCTGCCGCCAGAGCTGTTTCTGGCTGCCGTCAAAGAAGTTTCGCGAATTCAGCTTGTCGTTGCGGAAGTATTCCCACGCGTCGCCGTGAAAGCTGTTGGAACCGGATTTGATGCTGACGTCGGTCACCGACCCGGCGGCATTGCCGAACTCCGCGGGAATGTTGTTGGTCATGATGCGGAATTCCTGCACGAAATCCGGGGAGGGTTGGGCATTGGAGCCGCCCGTCAGCCCCTTATTCGCGACTCCGTCCAGCAGGAAGCCGTTGAAATTCAGCCGCGTTCCGTTGACGTTGGTCGAGAGACCGCCGGAATCCGCATTTTCCAGATTCACGCCTGTGGCATTGATGGCGCCCGGCACGAGTTGCATTAACTCGTAAATGTTCCGGCCATTCAGCGGCATGTTCTCGATCTGCGTGCCCGAGACGACCGCTGACATCCGCCCTTCTTCAGTGTTCACCAGGGGGGCCGCCGATTCCACGGTGATGGTCTGGGATTCGGAGCCGACCTCCAAGACCGAGTCGATGCGCAGAACCTGGTTGACGGTCAATCCCAAGTCCTTGTTGACGTACGTCTTGAATCCCTTGGCCGAAACCGTCAGAGTGTATTCCCCGGGAAGCAGTGCAGTGAAAGAATAGACTCCGGCGGGGTTCGTCTCCTGGTGGAAATCGACGCCCGTCGCCTGGTTGAGTAAGGCAACCACGGCGCCCGGAACCACTGCGCCGCTGGGGTCGGATACCACACCGGTAACCGTTCCGGCCGTCCCTTGGCCGAAGAGTGTACCCGTCGAAAGGAACACGAGGCACGCTGAAACTAGCAAACCTGCGGCAAGCCGATTCCAAATGGTCCTACCCATTTGTTTCTCCCTTCTGGGCTGAACTGAATTTCGATGGCGGGTGATGATGGAAGATTAGAGCGATCTTCTGAGGGGCGCATGAACCTACACCAATACCACTCGCGCGACATCCCGCTCGGAATGGTAACCCCTGACTCTCTAACAATTGAATACGTCCCTAAGGATCACTTCGGAACTTTTTTCTCAGCCCGAGGTATGAGGGCTGTCGAGGCGGACGAAATGTATACAACGGGCCTACACTTGTCAAGAAAAATTCCGACTTCTTGCCCCCATGGCAAGAGTCCAGTATGGCGCTTTGCAATGGACAGGCCAACGCAGAGCTTTTGTTTGCTAACACAACTCGTTGAAAATAAATGGCATTGTTAAGTTAGTTGGCAACTCCGGTCTTGAATCTACAAAATGTCATATGCAGAAAACTGGATAAGTCCACCGCAGAGACGCAGAGAACACAGAGAAACCGGCGGCGAGAATGATGGA